>NZ_QBKU01000007.1 GCF_003054325.1 Sulfitobacter mediterraneus | reverse complement strand
GCACGTAGTTCGTCCGGATATCTCTTCCCAAAGTTCTTCTTTTCCATAACCCAGTATCCTTACTTCTGGGTCTCCGCCAAACAAGGGGCGGTTCATATTTACGTAACTGTTGCGACAAACGCTTGTTCACAAGCACAGTCGCCGCTTCATTGCCTTTCGTTTGTGCCGCTCGCAAGTGTATCGTGTCACGCACCTCGCCTGTTTCGTCAAAAACGTCGCCAATGCGCAGTGCTGCAATCTCGCATGCCCTAAGTCCTGCGTAAAAGCTGAGTGCGACAGCTGTGTGGTTGCGCGTTGCGTGGCGCTTGCTGTCGATAACAGCTGCCAGCCGCTTGCGTTCCTGCGTCGTTAGTAGCTTTGCTTGTTTCATCTCATCATCCCCTAAATGTGTGGTTCTGTTGTAAGTGATTGTAAATTCACACATTTATGATAACGACCGAAATTTACGTTTGAAGTAAGCCACTGTTTTTATTGGTGGTTGAGCTGAAATGTTATAGATTTGTTGTTCTATAACATTTCGCATTAGCATACATCTGCCACGCAATGCTGTGCGTTCAAATGCGCTAGTAGATCAAGCTCAGCTGTACTTAGCGCGTGTCGCTGCGCTTGTGTCAGTTCCAGCGTTTGCTGTTGATCGCGTATGCTGCGCAAGCACTGTACAGCTGCATCAATGCTGTAATCCCGTCGCGTGTGCTTTTGATACGCGTACCAGTTTTTGCTCTTGTTCAAGTACGTGCTGCTAAATGCCTCAGCGCAGTGTACAAGTCCTGCGTTGTGTAGTTGCCTGTATGTGCTTTCCAGTAGTGTCATTGTGTTGTGCCTCTGTGTATTTACCGTTGTTTGTTTCAATGTTGCTGTTTGAGTGATTGTGTTTGTTGTTTTGTGTTTGAACATACTTACGAGTAGCAGCAGCTGCGCAAACTGTGCTATTCGTATCGTCCAAAAATGTATTGTGCCTGTAAGCTGCCGTATGCCTCGCAATTCAGCAGTGTTGTGCCTTTATCGTGTTTTTCGCTTTAATGCAGTTTGTACAATCTGTCTTTCCATCGCCTCGTAAGCCTCTGTTAGTTGCCTGTTCGAAATCCTGTTCGCTATGCGTTTAATCTGCGCCTCAGTGTAATCTTTGCCTAAGTCCGTGCCTGCTGCGTCTGTGTGCGAAATTTTCTCGCCTATAAAATCTGTGCTTAAGTATCGTGTGCCTTTTGTCGTGTAAGCAAATGCCGCACGCCTGTCTTGTATCGGTGTAATCCAGTTGTGCGCAACGCCAGCTGTGCTCCTGTGCATGTCTGCCCAAAGCGCATTAAGCACAGCGCAACACGGTCGAATTGCGATAGGTGAGGTTGCTACAAAGTGTATGTGCAAGTTGCGCCCATCGCTGCCGTACTCCGTAAAGCACCATCGCTCTATGCCGTAACCTTTGTCAGCAGCCTTGCCAAAAAGCGTCCTATCCACTTTATGCCAATATGCACCGAGTAGTGCCTTAGCTTTGCTTTTGCCAATTGTGCGTCCGTTGTAAAATTTCAGCACCCCAAAAATATCGTTGTTGCTTGCATCTAGTGCATCAATCCAACCTTCGTGCGTCGTGCTTCTCCAATCTATTTTCATAACTGCTTACCTTTCGCAGTTATTTATCCTTTGTCGGCAAAGGCTGAATGTTTTTCGGTCGTCCTACGTTTAGTTTGAAAATAGTTTCATAAAAACAGTAACATATGGAGTTATGAAGCTATGTCACATCTTGCAAAACTGAACCTAAAAACTGTTCAGCGTAACGTTCAAAAAGATCCCGTCATTGCGCGACGTGAAAAGCTACTGGCTGGCGTTGCAGAACAGCAAAAGGTGCTGGCGGCTGCTTTGAGCGCTGACGAGTATACTGTGAAGACAAAACGCTGGCAGACGAATGATGCGGGTGAGCGGGTACTTGTTGAGCATGACAAACGGGTACGCGCTTGGTTTTTTGAGCAGGACAATGGCTGGTATGTGCAGTGCAGGTATGGCAGCAGGATTTTGAATATTAACGGCAAGAGCAACGCTGTTTTTGTGGACAAGCTTGAAGGCGTTGCGGCAGTGCTTGAAGCGTTCAAAGCTGCTGCTGAGAGTGGCGAACTGGACAAAGCTGTTGTGTTGGCAACGAAAGCGCGTTCCAGTTAGCTAACAGCGTTTGCCAGCATACGCTGCGCGTGATTTACATATGTTTTACAAGCGGCTTTTTACAGAACTAAGCTATTGCTGTGCAACACTTAATGAAGATGCCAGCTTAGCCAAGCGTTAAGTTTATCGAAACGATTTTTGGGAAAGGCCGTGCCGCAGGGTGCGGCCTTTTTCATTTGTCCCGGCGCCTGCGCGCCGCGACACGCCGGGGGAGGCCAGCCTCCCCCGGACCCCCACCGGAGTATTTTCAGCCAAAAAGGGGAGCGGCGGTTTTACCTGTCCACCGTGGTGCTTAGATTGAGGCAAAGCAGGAGCATGTGATGAAATATTCGGTTTTGGATCTGGCGCCGGTGCCAGAGGGGACAGATGCCGTTCAGGCAATGAAGAACACTGGCGATTTGGCGCAGCGGGCAGAGGCGCTTGGGTATCACCGCTATTGGATGGCGGAGCATCACAATATGCCCGGAATCGCATCTGCGGCGACCGCAGTTCTGATCGGGCATGTTGCAGGATTGACCCGGCGCATACGTGTGGGGGCAGGCGGGATCATGTTGCCCAATCATGCGCCTTTGACGGTGGCGGAGCAGTTTGGCACGCTTGCCACGCTCTGTGGAGATCGCATTGATCTGGGGCTGGGCCGGGCGCCGGGCGGTGATCCGGCAGTGTACCATGCGTTGCGGCGGGCGGGCAGTGACGATTTTGCCGGTGATGTGGCGGAGTTGATTGGCTATCTGGGCGATCCACACCCCGATGCGCCAGTGCGGGCCTTGCCCGGTGAAGGCACCCATGTACCGGTCTGGATCCTTGGATCTTCGCTTTATGGGGCGCAATTGGCGGCGCAAATGGGGCTGCCTTATGCGTTTGCCTCACATTTTGCACCTGATGCGCTGGATCAGGCGGCCGAGATGTACCGGCGCTATTTCAAGCCTTCCGGGCATTTGGATGCGCCGAAATTCATGTTGGCGATCAATGTGTTCGGGGCAAGTACGGATGAAGAGGGTCTGTATCTGCGCAGCACCATGCAGCAGGCCTTTGCGCGGCTGCGCACCGGGCAGCGTGGCAAATTGCCCAGACCGGTCCGCGACATTGACGCGGTGATCGGGGCGGGCATGCGCCGCGCTGTGGATCAGGCCTTGCGGGTGTCGGCAGTTGGGTCTGCTGATACGATCAAGCGGCAGCTGGCGGAGTGGATTGAACGCTATGCGCCGGACGAAGTGATCCTGACCGGGCAGATCCATGATCATGCCGCGCGGGTGAAAAGCTTTGCCATGGCAGCGGAGGCACTGGACAGTTTGGCCTAGCTATCGCCATCCACCAGCCCGAGGCCGCGCAGATAAATCCCGATCCCTGTTTCCAACAGATCATCTGGCGGAAACGGCGAGGCGCGGCCCGGTGAGTTTCGCGCGAACAATTCGACCACACCGTGGCTCATTGCCCAAATATGCGCCGAAAACATGGTGGCGGGCGGGCGTTTGTCTGCGGGGATGTGCTGGCTGAGGTCTTCGGCAGCTTTTTCCAGCACGCCGTTGGCGCGATTGGCTGCGGTTGCCAGTTCCGGCGTGCGGTTCACGGAGATGCCGCTCTCGAACATGGCGATGTAATGGCCGGGGTGTTTGCGGGCAAAGGCCAGATAGGCGCGGCCCGTCGCCTCAAACGCCTTGAGCGCCGAAGGTTGACCGGATTGATAGGCAAAATCCATCAAATCAGCAAAGATTTCATAGCCCTGCCGAGCCGCCTCTGCGATCAGATCCTCGCGTCCGTCAAAGTGGCGATAGACTGCGGCGGGCGTCACACCGGCCTGTTTGGCGGCCTCTGACAGGGTGAATCCCATAGGCCCGCGCAGCTCAATCAACTTGAGCGCAGCGTCGATGAGGGCCTGACGCAGATTGCCGTGGTGATAGCCGCGTTTAGGCATCCCAGAGGTCCGGACCGCCGCATACACTTTTGTCAATTTTACCAATCGCTTTGCTGTCTTTGCGGTCATACTCAAAGGCATGCAGAACGGTGCGGATGGCATTCAGACGCGCACGGCGTTTGTCGTCAGAGCGCACGATGGTCCAGGGGGCAATGTCGGTGTGGCTGCGGGCGAGGGTGTCTTCGATGGCGTTTGTGTAATCGTCCCATTTTGCCAGACCTTTGACGTCAATCATGCTGAGCTTCCATTGCTTGAGCGGATCGGACTCGCGTGACAGCATCCGGCGCAATTGCTCGCCGCGCCCCACGTTCAGCCAGAATTTGAACAGATGGATCCCGTCATCCACAAGCTGTGCTTCAAAGGGGTTCACCTGCCGGAAGAAATGCGCGTTCTGAGCCGGGGTGCAAAAGCCAAACACCGGTTCCACCACGCCGCGATTGTACCAGGACCGGTCAAAGAACACCATTTCGCCCTTGGTCGGCAAGTGTTTGATATAGCGCTGAAAATACCATTCACCCTGTTCTGTTTCGGTGGGTTTTGACAGGGCGATCACATTGGCGGAACGCGGGTTCAGATGCTGGCGGAAACGCCCGATCGTGCCGCCTTTGCCAGCCGCATCGCGCCCTTCAAAGAGACAGGCGATGCGGGTGCCGCTGGCCCGTGTCCAGGCCTGCAATTTGACCACTTCGATCTGTAATTTTTCCATCTGCCGGTCGTAAACCTTGCGGGCCATACGTTCGGGATGCGGATAGCTGGCGGTTATGATATCGTCCTTGTCGGCGCGGCGGATCGCGTTGCGAATGGCCTCGGGCGCGTCGTTTTCGAAATAGGCGCTGATCGCGCCGTCAAAGGGCAGGTCCATGGGGCCTCCTGATCACTGTTGATCTTAATATGGGATGTTAACAGGCTTAACGCAAACCCGCAGAGGCTGCCGCGCGGTCAATTGCGGCGATCACGGCCTCTGGCTGTGTGTGCTGCGGCATATGCCCTTCGCCCGGCAGAATGGTCAGATTTCCTTGCGGCACATCGCCAATCAACACCTCTGCATGCACAACCGCCGGAACGATGGTGTCGGCATCGCCATGGATGATTTCGATCGGCATGGTCAGGTTGTGGTATTCTTTTTGCATTTCAACCACATGGGGGCGCAATGACATGACCTGTTGTGCATTGGCACGCAGGGTGCTGCGGCGCAGGCTGAGGTCCACACCCAGATGGCTGGCATAGCCCGCGGGCGGCGATTGCGGGGCAAAAATGCTTTCGATGCTGCTGGCGATATAGGGTTCGGGCACGAAGGCGGTGATCAGGGGCACAGCCAATCCGCCACCAAGTGACGATCCGGTGACCTTGTAGGTCCAGCCCAGATCGCCGGGCCAAGGTTCGGACACCGCCGAGACCAGCACCAGCGCCGCCGTTTCGTCAGGGCGTGACAGCCCCCAGGCCAAACTCACCGCACCGCCAAAGGAATGGCCCAGAACGATGGGATTGGTGACGCCGATCTGATCTGCGGCACCTTGCAACAATGCGGCCTGTTCCTGCGGGCTTTCGGCGCGGGCATTCCACGCACCTTTTGCAACGGGCAAACGACCGGTCCAGCCCAAGCCGGGGCGGTCAAAGAGGATCACGCGGTATCTGTCTGACAGGCGAGCGGCAAAGCTGAGTGTGAAGTCGCGCAGATTTCCGCTGGCCCCGTGAATCATCACCAGATCGGGGCCGGTTCCCATGATCTGATAGTGCACCGGTACGCCGTTCACATCCACGATCTCGCCGGTTGGGGGATGCGCCGCAACCGCGCCTCGTTCCTGCACGGATGCGCGCCATTGGGTCAGCGCCACGATCCCGGCCAGCAGGATCAAGAGGAGGGCAAGTTTACCGGCCAATTTGGTCCATCTCAAATGGCGTGGATTGGTATATCTCATTGATCCAATTGCCATAAAGCAGATGCGCATGGCTGCGCCAGCGGTTGGTGGGCATCACGCTGGGATCATCTTGCGGGTAGTAATTGCACGGCACGTTGATCGGCGTTCCGGCATCCACATCGCGGTCGTATTCCTGCTTGAGCGTGTCCCGGTCGTATTCAAAATGGTTGAACACATAAAGCGCACGATGATCGGGATCTTCGATCAGGCAGGGGCCAACCTCGTCACTGGCCAGCAGGGTGTTGAGCGCAGGCACTGCATCAACCTCGTCCTGTTTGACCTCGGTCCAGCGGGATACGGGAACCACACATTCATCGGAAAACCCGCGCAGATAGGGCGATGCGGCGGCCATGTTTTTATGCCGGAAACAGCCGAATGCCTTGTGATCCAACATGTGTTTCTTAACGCCATGGAAATGTTTGATCATCGCCATGCCGCCCCAGCAGACACCAAAGGTGGAATGCACATTGGTTTGGGTCCAGTTCATCACCCGCTCCAGTTCCTCCCAATAGGTGACCTCTTCGAACGGCATATGTTCGATGGGAGCGCCGGTGATGATCAGCCCGTCAAACTTTTCATCGCCGACCTCTTCGAAGGGGCGGTAAAAGCTCTCCATATGCTGTGCGGCAGTGTTGCGTGTGCGGTGTTCGGACATGCGCAGCAGGCTCAGCTCGATCTGGAGAGGGGTCGCGCCGATCAGACGGGCAAACTGGTTCTCCGTCTGGATCTTTTTCGGCATCAGGTTGAGCAGCGCAATTTTGAGCGGGCGAATGTCTTGCCGCGCCGCGAGTTCCTCATCAACCACCATAACGCCTTCGCGCGTCAGCACGTCATAGGCGGGCAGGGTGGCGGGGATCTTGATGGGCATGGCGAAACTTCCGTAACTCAGAGACGATTAGATAGACCGACCAAGGCATGGTGCCAAGGGGGCGGTCGCGGGGCCGTGATCGAGGGCTATCGTCAGGACGGCAGGCGGCCCGCGATCAGGTCAACAAAATCTTGCTGCATGCGCAATGCGCCGATGTCATCAGGCGTGATCGTGGCGCCCCAGTTTGACATCGCCTCATAGCGCGGTTGGCGATGCGATAGCGCCTGCGCATAGGTCCAGCGGATGAAGGCATCCGGATCAACGTCGCCTTCTACCATGTTGTTTTCTTTCAGGTAACGCGCCCAAGCCTCAGCCAGAAATTCCGGCTGATAGGCCATCGGTTTGGGCGCCCGGTCAAAGCGGCGGATCAATTCCTGAGTGTGGGCCTCATCGCCCTTGATCCAGACCAGCAGACATTCCTTTGACAGCTTGGTCAGCAGCGGATCGTTAGGATCTTCGGGATCAACCCATTCACAGATCGACCCGCCAGTGTCACAGATAAAATGATCATAACCATACAGATCCTGCGCCCGCGCCGCAAAATGCGCGGTGTCTTCGAGGGCCGCAATCTCGGCCTGACGAAACGCTTCCTGGCGTTTGGCATAATCGGCCATGGGCAAACCGCCCTTGGCAGGATCACCCGGTTTGCCCAGCCAAGTTGCAACCGGGCTGAGGTTTTCAAAGGTGATGTTGGACCCGATATAGATGCTGTCGCTCAGCAGCAGATCGCGCAGAAACGGCACTTTCATGGCTTCGGCTTTGGCGTTGTCGGCAATCAGCTCTCCCAGATAGCGGGTGCCGATCCGGTAATCGATAGAATAGTGAAACCAATCCCCCGATCCGCGCAACAGACCGGACAGATGGGTTTTGCCCAGACCGGACATACCAAAGATAAGCACTTTGCGGTGCGGGGCGTCACGCCATGCTTGGGCGGTGGGATACAGCATAATTTCGCGTCCGTGGTTCAGTGTTTTTCCTTACCTAACGGAGCCTTTTAAGTAACGCCAGACGCGCCCGTCCAATACCAGCAATCCTATCGCCAAAAGGGCAAATCCGCCATAGGCCGCCGGGCGCAGGGCCTCGCCGAGCATGGCCGCGCCAAGAACGATGGCAAAAGGCGGGATCAGCAATGTGACCAACATCAGATTGCCACTGCCCGCCATGGCAAGGACGCGGTAATAGAGCAGATACGCCAGCGCCGTCGCGATAAGTGCGTAATACCCGATAGCGGCCAATGTGCGCGGCTCAAGCGCCAGTGTGATCGGCCCCTCAACAAACCAAGCGACAGGTAGAATGATCAATGTGCTGCCCGTGACCATGCCCGCTGCCGCAACTTGCGGTGGATGACCAGCAAGGCGTTTGCGCGCCCAAACACTGGCCAGCGCATATGAAATTGTGCCGCCGATGATTGCCAGCTGACCCAACGAACGCAAATCAAAACTGCGAAAGTTGTCCAATCCGATCGCCGTGGCCACCCCGGCAAAGCCAAGACCGACCCCGACCAGCTTGCGCAGGCTCAGCCGTTCATCGGCAAAGAACAGCGCCGCGGCCAGAACCCCAAAGATCGCTGTGGCCGCATTCAGGATCGAGGTCAGCCCGCTTTCGATGTGCAATTGCCCCCAAGCCATCAGGCCAAAGGGGATCACATTGTTCAAAAGCCCCATCATCAAAAAGGCACCCCAAACACGTGGATCCCGGGGGATCTTCAGCCTCATCACAATGACTGCCACCCAAAGGGCCAAGGCGGCCCAGCCCACACGGTGCGCCACCGATGTCAGCGGGCCGACCTCATCCAGCGCGATGCGGATAGAGACAAAGGACGCACCCCAGATGGCGGCCAGCAAAAGCATTTCCGCCCATGCACGTGACGAGACTGTTTTTTGTTCATTCATGGCTTTGATCTAGCCCGCCTGCGTGACTGTCATCGACCCGAAACCTGCGCATTGTCACGCGGTTTTGCGGGTCTCGTGCCAGATGTTGAAATAATTGCCCGCAAAAATGATCACAGCCCCGACAAATACCCAGATATCCAAGGCCTCGCCATAAAACAGCATAGCAACAATTGCGATGATCGGCAGGCGGGCAAAATCAATCGGCACCACGACGGTCGCTGGCGCGATGGTCAGCGCCTTGGTGATACAGAAATGCGCCACCAGACCGCAGATCCCGATCAACACCAAAAGCGGCATGTTGGACCAGCCGGGCAGGGCGATATCGCCGTCATATCCGGCGCAAATGATGCCAAAAACCAGTTGCATAACAGTGAGATAGAACAGGATGCAGGTGATGGATTGGCTGCGGGTCAGACGTTTGGTTAACATCGCCACGAGGGCAAAGAAGATCGCGCAACTGGCGGCGGCGATCATGCCGCTGTTGATCCCGTCCATATCAGGCCGCGCGACGATCAAAATACCAATGAACCCCATCACAGCGGCGGTCACACGCACCCGCGTCATCCGTTCGCCAAGGATAAAGGGCGCCAGAACAATCACCCAAAGCGGGCTGGTAAACTCAAGCGCAAAAAGCTGCGCCATGGGGATCACTGTGACCGCGTAGAACCACAGGTTTTGCCCCGCAAAATGCGCAATGTTGCGGATGAAATGCAGGCCAAGAGCGTCCGTTTTGATCTCGCGCCATGTGCCGCTGCCAAAGGCGAGCGCCACCACGATAATCACGCCAAAAAACGAGCGATACATCATGATTTCAAAAGTATCTAGGACAGGACCAAGCTCGCGCCCCGCAACCGCCATGGCCGAAAACGATCCGATAGCGCCCAGCATCCACAGGGCCGCACCCAATACGCGGGTTGGCGGGGCAGATGCGGCCAGTGTCACGGGGTGATCATTCCCATTCGATGGTGCCCGGAGGTTTGGACGTGATGTCATAGGTGACGCGGTTGATACCCGGCACTTCGTTAATGATCCGAGTTGCGGTTTCGCCCAAAAACTCATGGCTAAAGGGGTAATAATCCGCTGTCATCCCATCAACCGAGGTCACTGCTCGCAATGCGCAGGCAAAATCATAGGTACGGCCATCGCCCATCACGCCAACGGTGCGCACAGGAAGAATCGCCACAAAGGCCTGCCAGATTTCATCATAAAGACCGTGCTTGCGGATCTGGTCGATATAGACCGCATCGGCCTCGCGCAGGATCTCAAGCTTTTCGCGGGTGATCTCACCGGGGCAACGGATCGCCAGACCCGGACCGGGGAAAGGATGGCGGCCAATAAAGCTGTCTGGCAGACCCAACTCGCGGCCCAATGCACGGACCTCGTCCTTGAACAATTCGCGCAGCGGCTCGACCAGTTTGAGACCCATCTTTTCAGGCAGCCCGCCAACATTATGGTGGCTTTTGATCGTCACCGAAGGACCGCCGGAAAAGGACACCGATTCAATAACATCCGGGTAAAGCGTGCCTTGGGCAAGGAATTCCGCGCCTTCAATCTCATTGGCGTATTTCTGGAACACGTCAATGAACAGACGACCGATAATCTTGCGCTTGGTTTCAGGGTCTGATTGCCCATCCAATTCGCCCAAAAACAATTCGACTTCATCGGCGTGGATCACATGCAGGTTCATGTGATCGCGGAACATGGTGACGACCTCTTGGGCCTCGTTCTTGCGCAACAGCCCGTGATCGACAAACACGCAGGTCAGCTGATCGCCGATGGCCTCGTGCAGCAGCGCGGCGGCCACAGAGGAATCAACACCGCCGGACAGCCCGCAGATCACCTTTTTGTCGCCAACCTGTTCTCGGATCGCGGCCACGGCCTCTTCGCGGTAGGCACGCATGGTCCAATCGCCCTCAAACCCGGCGAGTTTCACAAAGTTCTCATAGAGCTTTGCGCCATTGGGTGTGTGATGCACCTCGGGATGGAATTGCACCGCATAAAAGTTGCGGCTGGTGTCAGCGGTGATCGCAAAAGGCGCATTCGGCGATGTGCCAAAAACCTCAAATCCGGGCGCGATGCGGCTGACGTGATCGCCATGGCTCATCCAGACCTGTTCGCGGTCGTCTTCGAACCAACCCTCCAGCAGCGCCAGCTTTTCCGCGCCGGGGGTCACATAGGCGCGGCCAAACTCGGCGGTCCCGTGGCCACGCTCAACCTTGCCGCCCAACACTTCCATCATCACCTGTTGGCCGTAACAAATGCCCAGGATCGGCACGTCCAGTTCGAACACTTTGGATGGGGGGCGCGGAGAGCCGTCGTCAATCACCGAGGATGGCCCGCCCGAAAGGATCACGGCCTTGGGTTTGAACTCTGCCAGAAAGGCGTCATCAACGCTGTTGAACGGGTGAATTTCGCAAAACACGTTCAGCTCGCGCAGGCGCCGGGCGATCAACTGGGTTACCTGGCTGCCAAAATCAATGATCAGCAGGCGGTCATGGTCGGTGGGGGATACGATCTCTGTCATAGCGCCTGATTAGGCGCGGTTGATCTGCGTGGCAAGGGCGGATGGGGGCCAGCCCCCAAACCCCCGGAATATTTTGGGCCAAAAAGGGGCGCGGAGAGACAGGCAGATGTCGTTTTTTGCCCGAGCGGGACGTTATCTGCGCGAGGGTCCTGTCGGGAATCCGATAGGCACTGTTTCAACAATCGTTGTGAAGGATAAAATCAATGGCGGAACAAGCACGGCGCGGACGGACACGTGGGGGCGGCGGCGCAGCACGGCGGGCAGAGCGCAGCGCGGTTTCTTTTGAGACAGCACGGTATATCGAGCGCAACATTCCCAACTTCGAAGTGCTGACCGAAGAGGCGCTTGAGATCATCGAACAGAACGCAGAGACCATTCTGGAAGAGGTCGGCGTGAACTTCCTCGACAATCCGGCGGCCTTGCAACGCTGGCGTGATGCAGGTGCAGACGTAGACGGGGAGCGCGTGCGCATCCCGCGCGGTCTGGCCCGGAAATTGTGCGCAACAGCACCGTCGCAGTTTACCCAGCATGCTCGCAATCCTGAGCGGTCTGTCGTGGTTGGCGGGCGTAATCTGGTGCTTGCCCCGGTTTATGGCCCCCCCTTCGTGCGCGATGCCGCGGGCGGGCGCCGCTATGCGACGATGGCGGATTTCAACAAGTTTGTGAAACTGGCCTATATGTCCAAGTGGTTGCACCATTCGGGCGGCACGGTTTGTGAGCCAACAGATGTGCCAGTCAACAAGCGCCATCTGGACATGTTGTTTGCCCATATGACGCTAAGCGACAAGCCGTTTATGGGGTCGGTGACAGAACCAAGCCGCGCACAGGATTCGGTGGATATGGCCGGACTGTTGTTTGGCAAGGATTTTGTCCAAGACAACACCGTGATGACCTCGCTGATCAACATCAACTCTCCGATGACCTTTGATGATGTGATGATGGGGGCGCTCGAGGTTTACGCGCAGAACAATCAGGCCTGTATCATTTCGCCCTTTATCGTGGGCGGCGCGATGGCGCCGGTCTCTGTGGCGGGCACGCTGACGCAGGTTCTGGCCGAAACACTGGCCGGCATTGCCTATAGCCAGCTGATCCGTGCGGGCGCCCCGGTGATCATGGGGGCCTTTGTGACCTCGATTGATATGAACTCCGGCGCACCGACATTCGGCACGCCCGAGGCTGCGCATATCACCTATGGTGCGGGCCAATTGGCGCGGCGTCTGGGCTTGCCTTACCGATCAGCGGGGTCGTTCTGCGGCTCCAAGCTGCCGGATGCGCAGGCGGCCTATGAGACCTCGAACAGCCTGAACATGGGTCTGCTGTCCGGTGTGAACTTTATGCTGCACTCTTGTGGTTGGCTCGAAGGCGGGCTTGTCAGCTCATTCGAGAAGTTTGTCATGGATGCCGATCAGCTTGGCACATTGCACCATTTGGCCAAAGGCGTGTCGGTAGATGACAATGCCCAGGCGATGGACGCCATTCGTGAAGTGGGGCCGGGCGGCCATTATCTTGGCTGTGACCACACCCAACAGAACTTCAAATCGGCATTCTGGAAATCAGATTTGCTCGATTACAAACCGTTCGAGACATGGGAAGATGAAGGCGCACGGGACACCCAAGCCCTTGCCAGCCTGCGGGTCGAAAAGATGCTGGCCGACTACCAGCAGCCTGCGCTTGACCCTGCGATCCGCGAATCCCTTGAGGCCTATGTCGCGGAAAAGAAAGCAGCGGAGCCTGACAGCTTTATGTGATCCGGGTCCGGCTTTTGGGCCGCTGAACGATCAAGTGAGGCGCGCAAGATTTGCGCCTCACCCACCACGGCGATCAACACGTCTATATGGCGCAGTAAGTGATAGCCGGCATCGGATGTTTTCCGGTATTCATCCAGTTCTGCCTCCAGCTCAATCAGTTTAAAAAGCGCCGCCCCATGGCGCGGCAACGCCCCGTAGCCCAGCAATCGGGGCAGGTGGATCTGGCGTTTGTAATCTTGCGCACCAATCCGCGCCGCCCGCATCAATAGGGCCGGGCGGTGCAATGTGGCCAGGATGGATAGGGGATCTCTCATTCTTAATGTCCTCCGGGATCGGCGCAGCTGACAATCAGGCCCGCGCGGGGCGCATATTGACGGCAAAACCCATGTGTTGCGCGGGTTTGACCAGCGCCGGACGGGGCGTTTCCAATTGTTTACGATTTGGAGACAATCCTTAACAAACGGGCAGATTTTAACGATCGTGTAACCAATGCACTTTTAAGTTGTGTGGATAACACTGTGGATATCTGCTGCCAGAGATCATGGAGGGGGATGGCATGAGTGCATCAAACGAGATGGGCAATCTGCGGGTTTCACGGAAACTGCCAGAGTGGGTGCCAATCGGCGCACGTAACTATCTGGCCCATACCGAAGAGGGCGCCCCGATCCGCGTTTTGGCGCGTGAGGCGGGCTGCCATGCTTCGACCATTTTGCGCCGCATTCGCAAGATCGAGATGCGCCGCGATGACCCCCTCATTGATGCGGCTCTTTGCAGGCTTGGCGCTGTGCGTGCCAAGCGCCCGACGACCAGACCCAGACAAAAGGATACAACCGCAATGGCGCAACCGCAGATGACCCCAATTCCTGATCAACCAACCTTGCAGCGTGAGGCGTTGCGGGTGCTCCGGCGATTGGCGGAGACGGGTGCGGTGTTGGCGGTGGCACCCGAGATGGAAAAGGCTGTTGTGGTGCGCGATATCGCAGGGGGTGGCAGTACCCGCACTGCGGTGGTCGATAGCGGTGTGGCGCAGGCAATGGCGCTGAAAAACTGGATCACATCGATCAGCACGGGGCGCGTTACGCGGTATCAGATCACCCGCGCCGGACGGGCCAAGCTGACCGCGATGCTGAAACATCCGCCCAAGGCCGCCAACGGTTTGGCCGAGGCGCAGGCCCCGTTCGAACATGCCGGTCCCGGCTGGCAAGACAGCCATGATCCCGAGCAAGACGCCCCACGCCGCCAACGCATCCGGTATTGTCTGGCTGAAAGCCCGCTGTCGGCCCTATCGCGGCGCAAAGACAAAGACGGACAACCGTTTTTGAGCGAGCCCTTGGTACAGGCCGGAGAGCGCCTGCGCGAGGATTTTGAGCTGGCGCAGATGGACAGCAAAGTCACCCAGAACTGGGAGGGGTTCTTGACCGCTGGAACATCGACCAGCCGCAGCGCCCCTCAGGGCGGCGACGGTGCCCCCCATGAGGCCCGCGCCCGTGTGTCGGCGGCACTGGCGCATTTGGGGCCCGGACTGTCAGATGTTGTTTTGCGCTGCTGTTGCTACCTCGAAGGGTTGGAGACCACCGAAAAACGTCTTGGGTGGTCCGCGCGGTCGGGGAAAGTGGTGTTGCGGATCGCCTTGATCCGCCTGCGCAGGCATTATGACGAAACGATTGGGGCAGGCGGCCCTATGATCGGCTAGGCGAGAGAGCCCTACAATGAATGTGCCGCCCTCGGTTTGCCCCGCACAATGAGGCGCAACAGCAAGAACGCCAGGAATCCGGCCGGACCGAACAGAAAAGTCAGCGGCAGGCAGGGGATAACAAACCAAAATCGGATGTTCTCCTGTCTGGCGGTTTTGCAGATCCACGCGCCGATAAGAAGATCGAAGGCAAGATAGTGGATCCAGCCTGCCAACAATGCGCTCGGCTGGGAGAACAGGGCGCTGACCTCGGCAAGGCTATTGAACCCGCCATTGCCTTGTGAGGGAAAGAAGACGGCCAGCACGACATATCCCACAGACAACAAAGCCGGAATGATCAGCCCGGCGATGCGATCCGACCAAACCGGAATAAGCGGCGACACCAGCAATATGGCCCAGCCCGCCATGGCCAGCACGCCAGCCAGCGAAAAAATGAGTTCCAGATCCATCGCGCGCGTCCTTCACATTATAATCATTGGCCCGATCTATTGCAAACAACTTGCATGCGCAAGCGATTCGGATACAATTGGAACATGGAAGATTTATGCCTCAAGAACACCCTGCGCCTTTTACAATCGGCAGATCAGATCAAAGCCCGCCTTTCAGGTGATTTTTCATCGGTCCACGGCTTGTCCGTGAACGAGGTCTTTTTGCTGATGCATCTGGAGCAGGCACCGCTGCACCGTCTGTCGCGGGTCGAACTTGCAAAACGTATGCATGTCAGCGCCTCTACCGTCACAAGAATGGCCGCGCCTTTGGAAAAAATTGGCGTTGTGGCGCGTCAGGCGGACAGCAGGGATGCACGCTTGGCCTTTGTTGTGTTGACCCAAACGGGCCTTGAAAGGGTGGCCGAGGCGCGTATGACCTTTGCAAAACAAGCGGGCTATGTGTTCCGCGACCGCTGGACGGATGAGGACCTTTGCCAGCTTTCTGACCTGCTGCACCGCTTGATCGCGGATGCGCCGGGTGATCTGACATAGGGTCCGGACATTACTTAATGTGATTTCCCAAAACCGCGTAGAATTGTAGGGTGTGGCCGTGGAAATTGAACTTCTTGCAGGAACCTTGGCATGACATCACAAGACCGGCGCGACGCCGCCGCACTGTTGGTTCTGCGCCTTGGACTGGCGTGGTTCATGTTTCTGTGGGCCGCGCATAAACTGATCACACCCAAGCAATATCAACAGCTTGCCAAACACTTTGACGGGGTGACGGTAGAGATCAGCCAGATCTATCTGGCAGGATCGGTTCAAATATTGCTGTGCCTCTTGGCGGCCTTGGGGATCTTTCGCTTTGCCAGCTATGGCGCATTGGCGGTGATGCATTTCTACACCATCACCCGCCGTTGGGAGGGGTTCTTTGACCCCTTTGCCCTGAACGGCAAAGGGTTTCCGATCCACCGCAATCAGGTGATTGATCTGGCGGTGATGGGGGCTTTTGTTGCGCTTTTGTTGATGATCGCCCGAGATCATTGGTCCCTGGGCGGTTGGTTGCGCCGCCGGATGGGGCCGCGTTGGTGGCAATAATTGCGCCATCATGACGCGCCGCGTGCATGGCAGCCTTGCAGCGGGTGGGGTTTTGCACGCCCAATTTTCTGTTACATAAGGCAAAATGCCCGGAGGACATCATGCGTGATCTGAAGATACCCGAACAGCGCCACCCCGAAAAAGCGCGCAAGCCTGACAATGCCCAGCCCAAGAAACCGGCTTGGATCAGGGTCAAGGCACCGGGCGGCAAAGGCTATGCCGACACCGCAAAGATCATGCGCGACAACAAGTTGGTCACGGTCTGCGAAGAGGCCGGATGCCCGAACGTGGGCGAATGCTGGTCCCAAGGTCACGCCACGATGATGATCATGGGCGAGGTCTGTACCCGCGCCTGTACCTTCTGCAACATCGCAACCGGCAAACCGCCCGAGGCGCTGGATAGCTTTGAGCCGGGGCGCGTTGCCGATGCTGTTGCCAAGCTTGGGCTCAATCACGTGGTGATCACCTCCGTGGACCGCGACGATATCGAGGATGGCGGCGCCGAACATTTCGCCCAGACCATCCGCGCCGTGCGCCATCGCAGCCCCGACACCACAATCGAAATTCTGACGCCTGATTTCATCCGCTGTGATCCGAAAGTTCTGGAACAAGTGGTTGAGGCGCGGCCTGATGTGTTCAACCACAACCTTGAGACCGTGCCGGGCCTGTACCCGGAAGTCCGCCCCGGTGCGCGATATTTCCATTCGCTGCGCCTGTTGCAGCGGGTCAAGGAAATGGACCCCTCGATGTTTACCAAATCCGGCATCATGGTGGGACTGGGCGAAGATCGTCAGTCGGTCATTCAGGTGATGGAAGACATGCGGGCCGCCGACATAGATTTCCTGACCATCGGCCAATATCTGCAGCCAACCCCGAAACACCACCGGGTGGATCGTTTTGTGCATCCTGATGAATTTGCCGCCTATGAAAAGGCGGCCTATGGCAAGGGTTTCCTGATGGTTTCGGCCACACCGCTGACCCGTTCCAGCTATCACGCAGGCGATGATTTTGCGAAGCTGCGTGACGCACGCAACGCAAAGCTGGCAAAGGCCTAAGGGATCGCAGGCACTGCCTTGAGATAGGCTGCGATGGCTTCGCGGTCGCTTTGCGGCAATTGGGCAAGGTTGCTGACCACTTCGGCCATCTCGCCGCCCGCGCTGTCATAATCTGGGGTGAAACCGGTTGCGAAATAGGCGACCAGATCACTTTCGGACCAGTCAAGCTTGCCCGGTGTGATGTTGGGAATGCGCCCCTTGCCCGAGGGATTGGGCGCGCCTGCCAGCCATTGCGACCGGTCTAAACCGCCCAAGGCGTTGCGCGGCGTGTGGCATTCGCCGCAATGGGCCAGCCCTTCGGCCAGGTATCGCCCGCGTGTCATTTCGGTCGAATGATTCCCGGACAGCACAAATTCATCCTTCATAAACAACAGCTTCCATCCGCCCAAAGACCGGCGAATGTTGAACGGAAAACCGACGTCATGCGCCTTGCTGGGCGTCGGATCAGCAGGCAGCGTTTGCATATAGGCAAACAGGTTCACAACGTCCTGATCCTGCATGTGTTGGTAGGCCGCGTAGGGAAAGGCGGGGTAATAATGCTGTCCCTCGGGAGATACGCCGCGGGTCACGGCACGGGCAAAACCGGGCAGGGACCATGCACCAATACCGGCATTGGGATCTGGCGAAATGTTGGGCGCATAGAATGTCCCAAAATCACTAGCAAAGGCCAATCCACCGGCAAGCACTTGTTTATCATCACCTTCCGCGCCCGGCGCCGCATGACAAGAGACGCAGCCACCTGCCGCAAACACCAATGCGCCCGCCTCTGGGTCGGCTGTCAGCCTTGCCCCGAAAGCGGGATCAAGCGGATCAGGTGCGGTTAGGAACCAACCCAACCCCGCGCCAATCACGGCGCAGGCCCCAAGAATTTTTACCAACCCCCGCAAAAGTTTAGTTTTTCGGACCGCGATAGGTCTCATGGCAGGCTTTGCACGCACCGCCAATACCGCCCATGCCAGCGCCAACGGCGGCGGCATCACTCGCGTTCATCATCTCCATGCTGGCCTTTTCAAGCGCGGCAAACTTGGCGGCAAAGCCTGCCGCATCGGTCCAGATTTCCGCCTTGGCGCGAGAACCGTCTACCTCACCTTGCGCGGTGCCTTCGAGCCAAAGCGTGGATCCATCCATCTTGGCCAACGCATTTAGATTGCCAGCGGCCGCCTTGACCGTGGCGGCATCAAATTCCGCCTCACCCTTGGCAATCGCGCCCAGAACGCCAGTGTGATAGCCGATCATCTGCATCTGGGCATGCCGCGCCGCGACTGCCTTGTTGCTTGATTTCGCCGCGTGACTGGCGGCATATCCCGCCGTTGCGATCAAAGCGGCGCTCAAACCTAGAACAAGTGTTTGTTTTTTAAGCGATTTCATGGTGTTCTCCCTTATACAAAAACAGCGTAACACAGCACCCGTCAGACGTGTCTAAAGTTTTTGTGAACAGGCAGAAACCCGCAGTTAAAATTTGCGTGGAATACGCTCTGCCGTGGCCCAATCCGGCCAGTATCCCAGCCATTCAATACCCCAGATCACAAACGCCAATGCGATGATACCAAATACCAGTTTGACCCGCTTGGCCGAGGGCGGATTGCGCGCCCATCTGGACATGCGAAACAGCCAATTTGGGTTCACACGAACCGCACTTTCCCGATAAACGGCAAGTTCCGGTTGCGTTGGGCAAAATCAATACCGTAGCCCACAACAAATTCATCCGGAATTTCAAAGCCGGTCCAATCGGCCTTGAGATCAACCTCGCGGCGGCTGGGTTTGTCGAGCAATGCAATCGACTTCAGCCGCCCCGGCTCGCGGGACTTTAGCAATGCGGTGACGTGATGAAGCG
Organism: Sulfitobacter mediterraneus; assembly: GCF_003054325.1. Classification (GTDB taxonomy): domain Bacteria; phylum Pseudomonadota; class Alphaproteobacteria; order Rhodobacterales; family Rhodobacteraceae; genus Sulfitobacter; species Sulfitobacter mediterraneus. Next base: position 215,049 of record NZ_QBKU01000007.1, on the reverse strand, counting down.
TGTGCCCGGTATCAACAATATCTTCAACAACCAACACATCGCGCCCTTCAATTGCGCCGCGCAAGTCTTTGAGAATGCGTACTTCTCTGCTGCTTTCCATGCCGTCGCCATAGCTGGAGGCCTCCAGAAAATCGACCTCGATCGGCAGGTCCAATTCACGCACCAAATCGGCAATAAACACAAAAGATCCGCGCAGCAGCCCCACAACCACCAGTTTATCGGTGCCTTTGAACTCTTTCTGGATTTCTTTGCACAAATCCTCGATCCGCGCCGCGATCGATTTGGCAGAGATCATTTCATCAATCACATAGCGACGATCTGTCATGGCTTCGCCCTTGAATTTACAGCCTCAAGCAGAGACATAGGGCTAACGTGACAAGACCCGGATAGCAATGCCAACCCATTCTGAAACCCGCCAATTGCCCTATAGCGCCCAGCAGATGTACAATCTGGTGGCAGATGTGGCGAAATATCCAGAATTTCTGCCCTGGACTGCCGCCGCGCGGATCCGGTCCAACGAGGATCGCGGCGATCACTGGGTGATGGACGCCGATCTGGTGATCAGTTTCAAAGTGTTCCGCGAACGATTCACCAGCCGCGTTGTGCTGTGGCCCGCGCAGCACAAGATCGACACCGAATATTTGGATGGGCCGTTCAAATACATGCATTCCAACTGGAAATTTGAAGACATTGAGGGCGGTTGTGCCGTTCAGTTCCATGTCGATTTCGAGTTTCGCAATGCGATCCTGCAAAAGATCATCGGCGTGGTGTTTAATGAGGCCATGCAACGGGTTGTGCGGGCTTTCGAACAACGGGCAGAGGCGCTTTATGGGGTGCAGGGGTGATGGACAAGACCATCACGGACCAGCTGTTGAAGTTTCGCAAGGCCACCGTTCCTGATGACGCATTGGCGATGATGCGTCTTTCACTTTTCGACTGGGCCGCCTGCGGGATCGCGGGGGCGAAGGAGCCGGAATTTGGCGATTTTGTGAAGATGCAGAAACGGCTTGGCACGGGCCAAAGCTCGGTTCTTGGAGGCGGTCATGCCCCTGCGGCGACAGCTGCGCTGATCAACGGCACGCTCAGCCATGCGCTGGATTATGACGACACGCATTTTGCCCATATCGGCCATCCCTCCGTGGCGGTTCTGCCGGCGGTCATTGCCTTGGCCGAAGACGTCGGCGCACCGCTGGATGTCGCCGTGGATGCCGCGGCAATTGGTGTAGAAAGCTCCATCTTAACAGGGCTTTGGCTGGGTCGGTCCCATTATCAAATCGGCTACCACCAAACCGCAACAGCAGGGTCATTTGGGGCCACAATGGGGGCTGCGCGGCTGCTTGGGCTGGACAAGGATGAATTGCGACATGCGCTTGGCCTGTGCGCGAGCATGGCCTCTGGTATCAAGGCGCAATTTGGCACGATGGGCAAACCCTTGAACGCCGGATTGGCCGCCCGCAGCGGGGTTGAGGCCGCGCTTTGGGCGCAGGGGGGCATGACCGCCGCGCAGGACGGATTGGCCGGACCGCTTGGGTTTGGCGCCACGCATCATGGCGAGGCGGCAGAGATCAAACCGGGCAAAGGCACTTGGCATTTGCTGAGCATCAGTCACAAGTTTCATGCATGCTGTCATGGCCTTCACGCGATGCTTGAGGCGCTTGGCACATCCGAACTGGCCCCAGATCAAATCGCATCGGTGCATATCCGCACCCATCCGCGCTGGATGTCGGTGTGCAACATTGCCGAGCCGACCACCGGTCTTGCCGCCAAGTTCAGCTATGCCCAAACCGCCGCGATGGCACTGCTTGGCCATGCGACGGGCGCTATTTCAAATTTTACAGACGAGATTACCAAAGACCCACAAGTGGTTGAACTGCGGTCTAAAATAAGGATCAGCGAAGAAGAACGGCTGAGCGAAACCCAGACAGAAATTTCCGTCAGCCTCACGGGCGGTGGGATGCGGCGGCTGCGTCATGACCTGATGGCACCGATGAGTTTCGAAGACCGCAGTGCCAAATTGCAAAAGAAAACCGCGGACCTGCTGGGGCAGGACCGCGGCGAGATGTTGTGGAAGGCGGCGCAGGGTGATGACCTGCGCGCGCTTTGTGATCAACTGGTGATGTCGTAGGCGCGTTCGCCATGAACGCTGAGATCAAGACCATTGGTTTCGGTTTCCAGATCGACGCGGATGGGCAAGATCGCTTTGCAAACGTAGATCAGAACCACGGTTACCACGGTGGTGAACACCCCAACAATCGCCAGTGATCCGAGCTGCGCCGCCCAAGAGCCTGCGCCCAAAGCCGCGATCATGATCGTCCCGAAGATCCCGCCAACCCCGTGTACGGCAAAGACATCCAATGTATCGTCGATTTTTACCCGGTTGCGGATCAAAACCACGGCCTCTTGGCACAGGATACCAGCCACCGCACCGATCAAAAGCGCCGCCCAAGGACCAACAAAACCGGACGCTGGCGTGATCGAGGCAAGTCCCGCAATGGTGCCTGTGACGATACCAACCAGTGAGGCTTTGCCAAATTTGATCCGCTCCCAAAGCGCCCAAGACAGCGATGCCGTGGCGGCAGAGATATGGGTCACAGTGATTGCCATCGCCGCGCCGCCGTCAGCCGCCAATTGCGAGCCGCCATTAAATCCGAACCAGCCAACCCACAGCATCGCAGCACCAATCATCACCATGCCGGGGTTATGCGGCGGTGTCGTTTGATGCTTGCGCGGGCCAAGCACGACCGCAAGAATCAGCGCGGCCAGACCCGCGGTTTCATGCACCACAATGCCGCCCGCAAAGTCCTTGACCCCTGTTTCGCCAAAGATCCCGCCATCGGCCAGCATCCCGCCACCCCAGACCCAATGCACCACAGGGGCGTAACAGATCAGCATCCAAAGAGCCGAAAACAATAGCATAAAGCCAAAGCCGATACGCTCGACATAGGCGCCCACGATCAGCGCCGGTGTGATGATCGCAAAGGTCATCTGAAAGGCAAAGAACAGAACCTCGGGCAGGGTGCCAGAGAGGCTTTCAGCGGAGACACCGGCCAGACCGACCTTAGCCAGCCCGCCCCAGAGACCGCTTTCACCGGGGCCAAAGGCAATGGAATAGCCGACAAAGAACCACAGCACCGACATCAGACAAGCAATGGCATAACAATGCATAAACACGCTCAGCACATTGCGCGATCGGACGAGCCCGCCATAAAACAGGGCCAGCCCCGGCAGGGTCATAAACAATACAAGGGCGGTGGCGGTCATGATCCAGGCGGAATCAGCGGCGTTCATCGGGCTCTCCAACAGAAATTTCAGCTCTGCCCGCAGATTGCGCAGCCCCGCCGCCCAGAACAGCGCTGGCTGCGGAAAATTCGGTCAGTTTTGGTTTTTGATGAGGATTTGAGCGCGCCGCCGGGGCAATTGCCCATTAATCGGGCAGTTTTTGAAGTTCTTCGAGCAACAAGGCCAAAGCATGGTCCCGCGCTGCACGCCGCACGGCGTCGCGGCCCTGCGGTCCAAACTCAATGGTTTGTGTTGCGGTGCGGCGGCGGCTTGCCACGCCAAAGCACACGCGGCCTTCGGGCTTGCGCTCTGACCCGCCGGGGCCGGCAATGCCTGTGATTGAGACCGCCAATGCGGCTTCGGAGCCATTTAACGCGCCCTCTGCCATGGCGGCGGCCACTGGTTCGGACACCGCCCCAAAGTCAATCAACGCCTGTTCCGGCACGCCCAGCAGATCCATTTTGGCCTGATTGGTATAGGTGACAAACCCCCGATCAAACATCGCCGAAGACCCCGGCAAATCGGTCAAGGCGGCCGCCACCATGCCGCCCGTACAGCTTTCTGCGCAGGTGAGCATAATCTGTTTTTTTACAGATAAGGTAAGGAGTTCAGCGGCGATGTTCATCTACGTTACACCGTGAAACAGCGCTGCAAGAACCACCACGCCTATGGCCGCAAAGACACCCGCAATCACATCATCCAGCATCACGCCCAAGGCGTCGCCGCGCCGGTCGGCCCAGCCGATGATCCAGGGTTTGGTGATGTCAAACAAACGGAACAGGATAAAGGCCGCGATCCAACCGGGCCACATGTTCAGAATGCTGATGCCCATAGATCCCGCCGCATAACTGAGCGGGATCAGCGCAATCCATTGGCCGATCACCTCGTCCACCACAATCTCGGATGGGTCATGATCATCACTGCCTTTGGTCATCTGCGCCGTCGCCCACCACCCCTTGAGAAAGCCAACGACGATGCCGACCAACAGCAAAGGCAAGCCGCCAATCACATGCAGCAGCCAGCCATAGGGCAGCGCCGCCAGCGATCCCCATGTGCCGGGTGCAGGACGGATATATCCGACGCCCATGAATGTGCCGATCAGTTTTGCAAGTGTCATGATTTCACCAATGTTGCTGTGGCCATACAAGCGATCCCTTCACCGCGCCCGGTAAAGCCAAGCCGCTCTGACGTCGTGGCCTTGACCGATACGCGGGTCACGTCGATCTCAAGTATATCCGCCATCACCTGCCGCATCTTGGCTGCAAGAGGCCCGACCTTTGGGTGTTCGCAAATCAGCGTACAATCCACATGGGTCAGATCAAAGCCCATTTCCCGTGCCAGCCCCACGGCATGGCGCAGAAACACGTGGCTCTCTGCGCCTTTCCACTGCGGATCTGAGGGCGGGAAATGTTGGCCAATGTCGCCCATCGCCAGGGCCCCATAGATTGCATCGGTCACGGTATGCAGTCCCACATCTGCATCGGAATGCCCCACAAGCCCATGATCATGCGGTATTTTTACGCCGCAAAGCATCACATGATCGCCGGGGCCAAAGGCATGCACGTCAAAGCCGTTGCCAGTGCGAATGTCCATCGTGTTCTCCAATATGCGGGCCGCGCGGGCAAAATCGGTGGCGGTGGTGATCTTGATATTATCAGGGTGGCCCGCTGTGATCCGCACCGGAATACCAAAGGCGCGGGCGACCTCCACATCGTCGGCGGCAGGGCCCTGATAGGCCGCATGGGCCTGTTTGATCACCGCCAAATCGAACCCTTGCGGGGTCTGCGCGGCAAAAAGACCGCTTCGGTCCTGCGGGCCAGTCACGTGACCCTCCGCGCCGCGCCATAAAGCATCGGTCACGGCCAGCCCCGGCGCTGCGGCGCGGGTATCGCTCAAGGCGGCCAACACATCATCGATCACCTGCGCCGGCACACAGGGGCGCGCTGTATCATGGATCAGCACCTGACCGGCCTCGGGCAACATCGCCAGCCCATTGCGCACCGATGTCGCCCGATCTGCGCCGCCCACGGCCACAATCAGCCCCGCCACATCAAAGGTCTGCGCCAGATCCAGATCGTCCGGGTGCAGCACCACAGCGATCTGATCAATCTTGGGATGGCGGTCAAAGGCGGCGATCGTATGGTCGATCACCCGCGCAGCACCCAGCGGTTGCCATTGCTTTGGCAGCGCCCCGCCAGCACGGGTGCCGCGCCCGGCGGCAACGATAAGGGCAGTGATGGTCATAGGCTTGTCCGCAGTTTCTAGCACCTGTCTAGGCAATGGCAGCGGCACAGGCAATCATTCAGGTGGATGCACAAAAATTAGGCATATACCCTCGTGCCGCAGGGGAAATACGTCTGTTTTTATTGAGTAACGTCAGGGTTACCGCTAAACCCTTCGTAACTGCACAAGGATTAAGCACATGCGCCCGCCGGTCTGGCCCATTGATCTCAACCCACCGGTTTTCCTCGCGCCGATGGCTGGAATCACCGATTTGCCCTACCGCACATTGGTCGCCCGTTTTGGTGCGGGGCTGGTTGTGTCTGAAATGGTTGCCAGTCAGGAATTACTGTCGCGCCGTCCCGGCACCCGCGAAAAGGCCGAGCTGGGTCTGGGCGTCGAAGGCACCTCCGTCCAGATCGCGGGCCGCGAAGCCGCCCCGATGGCAGAAGCCGCCCGGATGATCGAAGCGCAGGGTGCACGGCTGATCGACATCAACATGGGATGCCCGGCCAAGAAAGTGACCCAAGGCGCCTCCGGTTCGGCCCTGATGAAAACCCCAGATCACGCGCTGCGCCTGATTGAGGCCGTGGTGGAGGCGGTCAATGTGCCTGTCACCCTGAAAACCCGGTTGGGCTGGGATGATCAGATGCTCAACGCCGCCGATATTGCCCGCCGCGCCGAATATGCGGGCATCAAAATGATCACGATACACGGGCGCACCCGATGCCAGTTCTACAAAGGCACCGCCGATTGGCAGGCGATCCGCGCCGTGCGCGATGCGGTCGATATTCCTGTGGTGGCCAATGGCGACATCGTGAGCGCCAATGCGGCGCAGCAGGCCTTGGATCAATCCGGCGCGGATGGGGTGATGGTCGGGCGCGGGGCGCAAGGGCGACCGTGGATTTTGGCCGAGATCAGTCACGCGCTGTTTGGCACCCCATCGCCGGATGTGCCCATGGGCGATGCCTTTGCCGCGATGGTTGAAGAGCACTACGATGAGATGTTGCGGTTTTATGGCGCGGATCTGGGCAGTCGTGTAGCCCGCAAACATCTGGGCTGGTACATGGACACTTGCGCAACGCCAACCGGCTTGCGCCGCGATGTGTTAACTAGCAAAGACCCGAGCGAAACCAAAGGCTTGATCCGGCAGGCCATGCAATATGGCGCAGGGGCACAAGCCGCATGACCCATGATCGCAACATCTGGGTGTCCCTGCCGGTGCCCGCCATTCTGATCGCCCCGGACGATGGCATCGAAGACATCAATCCCGCCGCCGAAGGGTTTTTGAACGTTTCGGCCAAATCGGTGATCGGTGTGCCGGTTTGGGACATTATCGCGGTCAACGACCCACTTGAGGATGCATTCGACCGCGCCCGCGCCAGTGGCACGCCGCTGTTTGTCAATGACGTTGATGTGGGATCAGGCCAACGGGCGCCGCTGCAATCGGCCCTGCAAATTGCCCCCCTCAGCGGGGCGGAGGGGCATATGTTGATGATGATCTCGCCGCGGGAGTTGGCGGGGCGGATGACCCAGAACCACTCAGTGAAATCAGCGGCCAAATCGGCGATCGGCATGGCCGAAATGCTGGCGCATGAGATCAAGAATCCGCTGGCAGGGATCACCGGCGCGGCGCAGCTGTTGTCGATGAACCTGCCCGCTGATGAGCTGGAGCTGACCGATCTGATCGTCGCGGAAAGCCGCCGGATCGTGAAATTGCTCGAACAAGTGGAGCAGTTTGGCAACCTCAACCCGCCACAACGCCAAGCCGTCAACTTGCATGATGTGCTGGACCGCGCGCGGCGCTCTGCCTTGCTGGGTTTCGGCGCCCAGATGAAAATCATCGAAGATTACGATCCATCACTGCCGATGGCGCTAGGCGACAAGGATCAATTGCTGCAAGTGGTTCTGAACCTTCTGAAAAACGCCTCCGAAGCCGCGGGCGAGGGTGGTGGAACCATTCGGCTGCGCAGCTATTACGAACATTCGTTCCGTCTGCGCCGCGCTGATGGGACGGGTCAGGCACTGCCGCTGCAAATTGAGATCATCGATGACGGGCCGGGCCTGCCTGACCACATCAAGGGGGATGTTTTTGATCCCTTTGTTTCGGGCCGCGAAAATGGCACCGGGCTGGGGCTGGCGTTGGTCAGCAAGATCATTTCCGAACATGACGGCTGGATCTCGGTCACCTCGGTTCCGGGGCAAACCGTGTTCCGCATCTCACTGCCCCGCGCGGCCGCACAAAAAGAAGAGGAATAATCATGGATGGCACGGTATTGGTCGCCGATGACGATCGCACAATCCGCACGGTTCTGACCCAAGCCTTGACCCGTGCAGGCTGCAAGGTCCATGCGACGTCCAGCCTGACAACGCTGATGCGCTGGGTGGGCGAAGGCAAGGGTGACGTGGTGATCACAGATGTGGCAATGCCGGACGGTAACGGTCTGGAAATGCTGCCGAAAATATCCGCCGACCGGCCCGGACTGCCAGTGATCGTGATCTCGGCGCAAAACACCATTATGACAGCGATCAAGGCCGCAGAGGCCGATGCGTTTGACTACCTGCCCAAACCGTTTGACCTGCCGGATTTGATGAAACGCACCGCACGGGCATTGGAAAAAGGGGGCACCGCCACGCGGGCGTCCGCCGCCAAAGCGCCGGAGGAAGACCGTGATGATCTACCGCTGATCGGGCGCACGCCGGTGATGCAGGCGCTTTATCGGCTTGTGGCGCGGGTGATGAACACCGATCTACCGGTTCTGATCTGGGGCGAAAGTGGCACAGGTAAGTCATTGATCGGGAAGGCCATTCATGATTTTTCAGACCGCCGCAATCTGCCCTTTGTCACGGTCACGGGCACCGAGTTGGTGGATATTGATGCGCCTGCACGTCTGTTGGCCAAGGTGCGTGGCGGTACCCTGTTGATTGACGAAATCGCCGATATCCCGCCTGAGGTACAGGCGCGAATTTCGCGGATGATGGATGCGCCGGGGGAATACAGCCCGCGTTTTCTGGCCACCAGCCAATCGGATCTGGCGGCCGCCATGAAAGAGGGCAAGTTGCGCCGCGATTTGTATTATCGTCTGTCGGGCGCAACCTTGCACGTGCCAACCCTGCGCGACCGGGTTGAGGATATCCCGCTGCTGGCGGACCATTTCCTGCAACAGGCCGAAGACAGCGGTCTGGGCGTCCTGCGCCAGTTGTCTGATGCGGCAGCCAAGGTTCTGTCGAACTATGCTTGGCCGGGAAATGTGCGGCAATTGGAACATGCGATGCGGCAACTGGCCCTGACCAGCCGCGCCAGCGAAGTGAGCCAAACCGAGGCCGAACAAGTACTGGGCGCACAGCCCACAAGCGAGCCGTTGCAGGCCCATGCCAGCACCGAACGTCTGGGCGCCAGCGTGGAACGGCATCTGCGGCGCTATTTTGACCAACACGGGAATATGCTGCCGCCGCCCGGCCTTTATGCGCGGATCCTGCGCGAAGTGGAGGCGCCGTTGATCGAAATTGCCCTCGGTGCGACCGCCGGAAATCAGGCAAAATGCGCAGATTTGCTAGGCATCAACCGAAATACATTGCGCAAGAAAATCACCGACCTCGATATAGAGGTGACACGGGGTCGCAAAATGATGTAAAACCGCCACATAACCGTGGCCATCGGGTATCACGCCTGATCAGGACCACAAAATATGGCGGTTGGTGCCATTGCGCACCACATCATGAGTGAGGGCAACGGGTGGCAACCCGGTCACGCAGTTTCACATTGGATAGGCTGGGGCGATTCCGGCGAATGCGCCGTGTGCGCAACCTCGCAACCTTGTCTTTGGTTGTTTTGGGGCCGGTTCTGGCCATGGCCACCTATCTGGCGCTGGGTCCGTTGGGGCAGGGCGCCAATACCTTTGGGCTGCGCCTCATCCTGCTGACCGATCTGGTTTATGTTCTGCTGGTCGCGGCATTGGTTCTGTCGCAAGTCGCCCGTTTGATCGCGGCGCGGCGGGCCAAATCCGCCGGATCGCGCTTGCACCTGCGCCTCACCGGTGTTTTTGCCCTGATGGCCCTGATCCCGACCGTCAGTGTTGCGGTGTTTGCCGGTCTTACAGTGAATGTCGGGCTCGAGGGCTGGTTTTCGGACCGTGTGCGCAGTGTGGTTGGCAATTCGCTGGCCGCCGCTCAGGCCTATGAAACCGAACAACGCGAAGATCTGGTTGAGGACGCACGCAGTCTGGCCCGTAGCATCGACAACGCCCGCAAGAATGGCATCAACCTCAGCGACAGCGCCCTGCTTGGGGAAGGCCAGCGACAAATTCAAAGGGGTCTGCGCGAGGCCTATCTTATTGATGGAACGGCCCAAATTCGGGCCCGCGGAAACCGGTCTTACCTGTTTGACTACGAAGAGCCCAATGCAGACCAGATCGAGATCGCCAGCGCGGATGGCGTGCTGATTATCGAAGACTGGACCAACAACGAGTTTCGCGCACTGGTCCCAATGGAAAGCTTTGTCGACCGTTATCTCTACGTCAGCCGCGAGGTCGATGGAGAGATCCTGTCACTGCTTGACGAAACCAAAGAGACGGTGCGGCTCTATCAACAGCTCGAAGCAGATCGCGGGCGGCTCCTGTTTGAATTTGCCCTTGTTTATCTGGGCTTTGCGGTGATCCTGATATTGGCCGCTGTTTGGCTTGGGCTGTGGTTTGCCGAACGGCTTTCTGGTCCTGTCGGGCGGCTCACGGGGGCGGCGCAGCAGGTCGGCGCAGGGGATCTCTCCGTTCAGGTCCGCGAAGAGGAGGGCGACGACGAGATCGCAATGCTGGGCCGGTATTTCAACCAGATGACCCGCCAGCTTAGCGGTCAGCGTGAAACCCTGCTCGACAACACCCGCCAGATCGAACGCCGCCGCCGGTTGTTTGATTCTGTGCTCAGCTCGGTCACGTCCGGGGTGGTCGGCCTTGATCCCGAGGGGCGGGTGGCCTTTGTTAACCGCTCTGCCAAACGTCTGCTGGATTGGCACGAGGATCAGCAGTCCTTGGCCTTGGCCGTCGCCGTTCCTGAATTTGGCCCCTTGTTTGAGACGCTGACCTCCGGCTCCGGCACAGCTGTACAGGGCGAGGTCAAAGTTTCACGGCAGGGCGCGCAGGAGAACCTGCTGGTGCGCATGGCACCGCGCCGGTCCGACGACGGACGTCTTGAGGGCTATGTGGTTGCCTTTGACGATGTGACCGATCTGGTCAGCGCGCAACGGATGGCCGCATGGGGCGACGTGGCCCGCCGGATTGCCCATGAGATCAAGAATCCACTGACCCCGATCCAGCTCAGCGCCGAACGTATCCGCAGGAAGTTTGCTCCCAAACTGGGCGAAGAAAGCGATCAGCTCGAACAAATGACAGGGGTGATCATCCGCCAGACCGGCGATCTGCGCCGCATCGTCGATGAGTTCAGTAAATTCGCCCGCATGCCAGAGCCGGAAACCTCTGATCAGAACCTGACCCAACTGGTGCGCGATGCCGTGTTTTTGCAGCAGGCAGGGCAACCGGAGGTCAAGATCGTATCAGACCTGCCAGATGCCCCAGTGGTGGCGGAAATTGATGCGACAATGATCTCTCAGGCGCTCACAAACCTGATTAAGAACGCCGGAGAGGCCATTGAAACATTGTCTAAAAAGGGCACTCAGGATGATCTGATCCCAAGGATCGAAGTGACCCTGAGCCAAACAGACAACAGCGCCCGTTTGACCATCGCCGACAACGGCATCGGCCTGCCCGAAGATCGGGCACGCCTGTTTGAGCCCTACGTCACCACCCGCAGCGAAGGCACCGGCCTTGGCCTGCCCATTGTTAAGAAGATCATAGAAGAACATGGCGGAACATTAACTCTCGAAAACGCCCCGATATTTGACGGACAAACCCATTTTGGTGCGATGGCGGTGATTACTCTGCCCATCGGTCCAACACGTGACAGTAATGAGAATAGAATGGAGACAACGCATGAGTGACATTCTGATTGTAGACGACGAACGCGATATCCGCGAATTGATCTCGGACATCTTGATAGACGAAGGTTTTGCGACCCGGCTGGCAGGCAATTCCGATGATGCCATGGCCGAAATCACATCAGAGCAGCCCGCATTGATGATCCTCGATATCTGGCTCAAAGACAGCCAGATGGATGGCATCGATATTCTCAAGGCGGTCAAACGGGACTACCCCGATGTGCCGGTGGTGATCATCTCTGGGCATGGCAACATCGAGATCGCTGTTGCTGCGATCAAACAGGGCGCCTACGATTTTATCGAAAAGCCGTTCAATATTGATCAACTGCTGGTGGTGATCCGCCGCGCCATGGAAACCTCGCGCCTGCGCCGCGAGAACCTGACGCTCAAGAAACGCGACGTTTCCAGCGCCGAAATGCTTGGAAATTCAGCCGCTTATCGCGGTTTGATCGGCCAGCTTGACAAGGTGACCAAATCCAATGGCCGGGTCATGCTGACCGGCCCGGCAGGGGCAGGCAAGGAAATCGCTGCGCGGTATATCCATGCCCATTCCAACCGCGCGGCGGCGCCGTTTATCACCGTCAATTGCGCGGGCATTGAACCCGACCGCATGGAAGAGATGCTCTTTGGCCGCGAAGGCGGCGATCGCGGGATCGAACCGGGATTGCTCGAACAGGCGCACGGCGGGGTGGTCTATTTTGACGAAGTGGCGGATATGCCGCTGGGCACCCAATCCAAAATCCTGCGGGTGCTGGTGGACCAGCAATTCACCCGCGTCGGCGGCAATGACAAACTGCGCGTGGATTTGCGGGTCATTTCCAGCACCAACCGCGACCTAGCAGCCGCGATCCGTGATGAAACCTTTCGCGAGGAACTCTATCACCGCCTCAACGTGGTGCCGATTGCGGTTCCGTCATTGGAAGAACGGCGCGAGGACATCCCGCTCTTGGCCGAACATTTCATCGCCGAATGCAACGCCACCCAAGGTCTGCCGCTGCGCAGTCTGTCCGAAGATGCCATTGCGTTGATGCAGACCATGATCTGGCCTGGCAACGTGCGCCAGCTTAAAAATCTCGTGGAACGGGTGCTGATCCTGGGCGATGGCACCGGCCCGATCGAGGCCCGCGAACTGCCCGGCGAAGAGGACAAAGGCGAGGATGGCGGCCGCGTGGTCCTGTCCGGCGCTCTGGCAACCCTGCCGCTGCGCGAGGCCCGCGAGGCCTTTGAGCGCGAATACCTGCTGACCCAGATCAACCGGTTTGGCGGCAATATTTCGCGGACGGCAAATTTTGTCGGCATGGAACGCTCCGCACTACACCGCAAACTCAAATCGCTGGGGGTGGTCACCTCCGCCAAATCCGGGGTGCGCGTGGCCCATGTGGATGACGACGGCGAAACAGAGGACTGATCTTCCCCCTTTTTGGCCCTAAATATTCCGGGGGGTGCGGGGGGCTGGCCCCCCGCCGATCGGCCCCAAGCGCTCACATTTCTAGAAACTCACCCGCGCGAGACGATCTGAAAGCTGCCATCGCGGTTGCGGATCACACAGGATTTTGGCGTCAATTTCGGCAGGGTCCGCGTTTTGCCAACCGGCGCGGCATTGGCCACATGATCCGGGCAGGGCGGGATCGTCACCGGCGCATAGCCCTTGTCGGCCATACATTGCCCTTCGACCCGTTTGCGCAACCCATCATTGGGATCAAAGGTGATGGTCTCACCGGGGATCACATAACCGGGCACAATCGTACAATTGCCCGCAGAATCGCAGCTCTTGTAGGCGGGCACAAACTCCGGCGGAATGCGCCGCACCTGCACCGATGCGGGCACATCGCGCAGGGCCTTTACCTCACAAGTCGTGGTGTCCCGGTTCAGCCGCTCAACGCTCACGCCAGCGCGGTAATAGGTGTTCAGCGGCGCACAGCCCGCCACAGCGGCCAGCGCGATCACCAGAAGGGTGGTTTTACGTTGCATCTGTGCAGTTTGCACCGGACCGCGCGTCATGACAATCGCTTGACCCTTGCTTTGGGCGCTGTCATGCCCTCTAACCGACATTAGACCTGTGCAGCCCAAGGGCCGCACAAACAGCGTGAGGACGCCATCATGAAAGTGATCATTTGTGGTGCAGGGCAGGTGGGCTGGCAAATTGCCCGCCATCTGAGCGGCGAACGCAATGATGTAACCGTTGTGGACAACAACGCAGATCTGGTCCGCCGCGCCACCGATACGCTTGATGTGCAGGGGATTGCGGGCTTTGCCAGCTATCCCGATGTGCTGGATCGTGCCGGCGCACGCGATGCCGAGATGATCATCGCTGCAACCCATTCGGACGAGGTCAACATGGTGACCTGTCAGGTTGCCCATTCGGTTTTTGGCATCAACCGCAAGATTGCCCGCCTGCGCAGCCAATCCTACCTTGATGCGATCTATTCCGATCTCTACCGCCGCGATCACATGCCCATCGACGTGGTGATCAGCCCCGAAAAGGAAGTCGCAAACGCCGCGCTGCTGCGCCTTTCGGCCCCGGCGGCTTTCGACACCGAGGTGTTCATGGACGGCAAGGCGCATCTGCTGGGCATCACGCTGGATGGCGATTGCCCGGTGGTCAACACGCCGTTGCGCCAGCTGACAGATCTCTTTTCCACACTGCGGGCCGTGGTTGTGGGGGTGCGCCGCGATGGCACATTGTTTGCGCCCGAATCCAAAGATCAGCTGTTTGTCGGCGACGATTGCTATCTTTTCTGCCACCGTGATGACATTCCGCGCACGATGGAAATCTTTGGCAAGAAGACCTCCAAACAGGAACGGGTGGTGTTGGTTGGCGGCGGCAATGTCGGCCTGACCGTGGCGCAACATCTCGAATCCGACGCGCGCCGCATCCGCACAAAGATCATCGAGAAAAGCCGCCGCTGCGCCGAAAAAGCCGCCGAGGCGCTGGAACGCACCATCGTTCTTAATGGCGATGGACTGGATGCGGCGCTGTTGGCTGAGGCCGGGATTGCCCGCGCCGATGCCATGCTGTCCGTCACCGATGATGACAAAACCAACATGCTGGCCTGTGTGCGGGCCAAAGCCGAAGGGTGCGATTACGTGATTGCGCTGATCAATGATCCGACGCTGGTGCCTTTGATGACACCGCTGGGCATTGACGCCTATATCAACCCCCGCGCCACCACCGTGAGCTCGATCCTGCGCCATATCCGCCATGGCCGGGTCCGTGCGGTCTATTCCATCGGTGATGCAGAGGCCGAGGTGATCGAGGCCGAAGTCTTGTCCACATCGCCCATGGCGGGCAAGCTGGTCAGCGAGATTGACTTCCCCGAAGGGGTGCTGATGGGCATGGTTCGCAAAGGCGATGAGGTGATCCGGCCCAAAGGCAGCACCCGCATTGACGAAGGCGACGTGATCGTTCTGTTTGCCTTGGCCAAGGACGTGCCGCAGGTCGAACAACTGATGCAGGTCTCCATCGACTTCTTCTAACCGCAAAAGGACAGAACGCCCTTGCGCCGCCAAAGCTACATCCGCGCTGAACTCTTGAAACTGCCGCTGTTCCTGTTGTTGTTCGGGGCGGCCTCGGTTTCGATGATAGTGCCGGCCCTGCATGGGCTTGTGGTGCATGATCACGAGGCGTCGCGGGCATTCTTTTACGCAGGATTGCTGGGCACAGTTGTTTTTGTGTTGCTGGCGGTTGCCCTGTCCGGGCGGCCATCCCGCTCCACCGCTTTGGGGCCGCTGATCTCGCTGTTCTCAGCCTTTGTTTTCCTGCCCTTGGTCCTTGCCGTGCCCTTCATAGAAGCCTTGCCCACCACGCGGTTTCTGCATGCCTATTTTGAGATGGTCAGCGCCATTACCACCACTGGCGCGACGATGTTTGATGATCCGGGCCGGCTGAGCGGGACATTGCACCTATGGCGGGCGCAGGTGGGCTGGATGGGTGGTTTGCTGATGTGGGTGGCAGCATCGGCCATTTTGGCACCGCTGCATCTGGGCGGTTTTGAGGTGACGGCACAGGCAGAGCCGGGCCATATAGACCCCGAAGCCAGCGGCCGCATGGCCCCTATCGACCCGCGCGAGCGGCTGCTCAGGGCGTCGCGGGCGCTGTTGCCGATCTACGCCGGGCTGACCTTGCTGTTGTGGGTGCTGCTGCTGGTCGGGGGTGCCACGCCGCTGACCGCGCTGTGCCATGCGATGTCGGTGATGGCGACATCGGGCATCTCGCCTGTGGGCGGTGTAGAGCACGCGCAAACCGGCCTGTCCGGCGAGGCGGTGATGGTGCTTTTTATGCTGTTCGCCCTGTCGCGCCTGACCTTTTCCAAGGACACAGTGACGGCCACCCAAGGTGGGCTGCTGACCGACCCGGAATTTCGCATCGGCATCTTTGTGGTGATTGCGGTCCCGCTGCTGCTGTTCGGCCGGCACTTTCTGGGCGCCTTTGATGTGGCCGCAATGGAAAACCTGACCCAAGCCGGTTACGCGCTTTGGGGGGCGGTCTTTACGGTGATGTCCTTCCTGACCACGACGGGGTTTGTCTCTGAATACTGGGGCGAGGCCAAAAGCTGGTCGGGGCTCGCCACGCCCGGGTTGATCCTGATGGGACTGGCCCTGATCGGCGGCGGGGTCGCGACAACCGCAGGCGGGGTGAAACTTTTGCGGGTTTTTGCACTCTACCGAAATGGCACCCGCGAGATGGAGCGGCTGGTGCATCCCTCATCAGTCAGCGGCGCGGGGCTGTCGGGCAGGCGGCTGCAAAGCAACGGCGCGTTCATCGCCTGGATCTTTTTCATGTTGTTTGCCCTGTCGCTGGCCGCAGTGACCTTGCTTTTGACCTTGGCAGGTACAAAATTCGAGGCCGCGCTTGTGCTTTCCGTGGCCAGCCTTTCGACCACCGGACCTTTGGTGCAATATGCCACCGATACACCCATTCATCTCATTGAACTGAGCCTGACGGCCAAGGCCGTGCTGTGCGGGGCGATGGTTTTGGGGCGGCTGGAAACCCTTGCGATTATTGCACTTTTGACCCCGGATTTGTGGCGCACCTGACGGCCCACCTGTGGCGCACGTGACACGGCAATGCGCGTGATAGGCAAAAATCCCTGATATGGGGCTGGAATCTCCGCTTTGGGCGCTTCATACTGATCCGAATGGGGGGGTCCATGCGTGGACGCCAGCAAGAAAAAAAGCGAGAAAAACCATGGCGTCAGACAGACAGAACCTTCAGGATGCTTTCCTGAACCACGTACGCAAGACCAAAGTACCGGTTACCATTTTCCTGATCAACGGTGTGAAACTGCAAGGCGTCATCACATGGTTTGACAATTTCTGCGTGCTGCTGCGCCGCGATGGCCAGTCGCAGCTTGTCTACAAACATGCGATTTCGACCATTATGCCCAGCCAGCCGATCAGCCTTTATGAGGGCGAAGACGCTTCTTGAGCCGCACACAATTTCAAATTGACGACACGGATGGCCCGCGGGTGACCCGCGCTTGGGTGCTGCACCCGGACATCCGGTCCAATCCCGATCGCCGTGATCCCAAACCCGCCTTGGAAGAGGCGGTGTCGCTTGCACGCGCCTTGCCCCAGCTTGAAGTTGTGGGCGCCGATGTTGTGCCGCTGCGCAGTGTCAGTGCAGGGATGCTGTTTGGCTCTGGCAAAATCAAAGAAGTCCATGACTTGCTGGAGGCCGCAGAGGTCGAGCTGGTGCTGGTGGACGGTCCTGTCAGCCCGGTGCAGCAACGCAATCTGGAAAAAGCCTGGGGCGTGAAGCTGCTTGATCGGACCGGTCTGATCTTGGAGATTTTCAGCGACCGTGCGGCAACCCGAGAGGGTGTTTTACAGGTCGAAATGGCCGCGCTGAACTATCAGCGCACCCGGCTGGTGCGGGCCTGGACCCACCTTGAACGCCAAAGGGGCGGCTTGGGCTTTGTGGGCGGCCCCGGCGAAACCCAGATCGAGGCGGACCGCCGCGCCATTGACGAACAATTGGTGCGCCTGCGCCGCCAGCTTGAGAAGGTTGTGAAAACCCGCGCATTGCACCGTGCCGCACGGGCCAAGGTGCCTTATCCAATTGTTGCGCTTGTGGGGTATACCAACGCCGGAAAATCAACGCTTTTCAATCGGTTGACTGGCGCTGAGGTGATGGCGAAAGACATGCTTTTTGCCACGCTGGACCCAACCATGCGGTCCTTGGTGCTGCCCGATGGACCGGAGATCATTCTCAGCGACACGGTTGGGTTCATCAGCGATCTGCCCACCGAGCTGGTCGCGGCCTTTCGCGCGACGCTAGAAGAGGTTCTGGCCGCCGATATCATTTGCCATGTGCGCGATATTTCCCATGCCGAAACCGAAGAGCAGGCCCGCGATGTACTGGAGATCCTGACCTCACTTGGCGTGCCGGAAGAGACCCGAACCTTTGAGATCTGGAACAAGATTGATCAGCTGACGCCCGAGGCCGCAGACGCCATGCGCCAGCGGGCCGAGCGGGACGAGAATGTTCTGGCGATCTCTGCGATCACGGGTGAGGGTCTTGAGGGGTTGCAAGCCGCCGTGGCCGAGGCCCTGCAGGGGGCGGTGCGCGATGCAGACCTGACGCTAGGCTTTGCCGAGGGCAAGAAACGCGCCTGGCTGTTTGCGCAAGACGTGGTGCAAGAAGAGCGCCAGACCGATGACGGGTTTGAGTTGACCGTGCGCTGGTCGGCCCAGCAAGAGGCGCAGTTTCAGCGTTTGTGAGCCAAGAATTTTGAAAATTCTTGTTCGGAAAATTTGAAATTTTCCGGCGTCTTGAGATTTTCTGACGTTTTAAGGTGAGAGCGGGCTAGGGGGCCAGCCCCCGTCCTGCGGACTCCCCCGGAATATTTTGGGCCAAAAAGGGAACGGGGGTCAGGCGCCTGTTTCGCTGGCCCAACGCCATGTTCCGGGGCGCATCTGGTTGAGGCGCCAGTCACCGATCCGGCTGCGGATCAGCCGCAATGTGGGCAGGCCTACATGGGCTGTCATCCGGCGCACCTGTCTGTTGCGGCCTTCGCGGATGGTGATTTCCAGCCAGGCATCCGGCACGGATTTGCGAAAGCGCACAGGGGGATCACGCTCCCACAGGTCTGCGGGCGGATCGATCTGGGTGATGGTGGCTGGCGCGGTTTTGCCGTCTTTGAGCGTTACGCCTTTGCGCAGAGCATCCAGGGCGGCGGCGTCTGGTGTGCCTTCGACCTGAACGAGATAGGTTTTGGGGCGTTTGTACTTTGGATGGGCGATGCGGGCCTGCAGGGCGCCGTTGTCGGTAAGAACCAGCAGCCCTTCGCTGTCTTTGTCGAGGCGTCCGGCGGGGTAGAAGCCCGGCTCATCTATGAAACCCGAGAGCGTGGGACGGGCACTGCCTTGGGTGCCTTTGTCGGTGAATTGGGACAGCACGCCAAAAGGTTTGTTGAAGAGGATCACGCGGTTCATGGGGTCTCCGGCGTCAGGATTGTGATGCCAACCGAGGCTGCGCGGGCCAGATCGGCGTCCAATGACATGGGGATATATTCACCGCGCCGCCAGAGTTGTGCCAGATCGTCATAGTGGCGCGACAGAAAATGCCCCGATTGTCCGGTGGAGGTGACAAAAACCGAGCTGTCCGGATCGGCAAAGTCATAGACCCCGCGATAGCCCGCCCCATGCACATTGTGAAACGGGTCTGGGTCACTGCCTTTGGTGCGGCCGCGCAGCAGGGTGTTATCGCCGCCCGAGGTGGATTGGCGAATGTTCATAAAGTAGCGCAGCACCGGCACATCGCCCAGCACTTGATGGTCATGGGTGGCTTGGTGCGCATCACCCCAGCGCAGGCTTTCCAGCTCTCCGCCCCAGGTTTCGCTGATCCACAGCAGGGCGTCATCGAGGGCAAGGCGGGCCATTTCCGGGCAGCTTTCGGTTTGTGCCGATTGCAGCACGTCGCACCATGCCGCCGCGCCGTTCACGTCGCGGAACACCCGTTCGATAAACAGCGGCTCCACATGGTCAAACTCCGCTGCCAACGGGCCCAGTTCGTCCTGGATCAGACGGTCCTGAAGCGCCCGGAGCCATGCCATGTAGATCAGCGGTTCTGGCAGGTGTTCGTTCATCTCGCCGGACCAGGCCGCCAACAGGATCAGCGCCCGCTGGCGCTGGCGTTCGGCGGTGCCATCTGCGGCGGCCTCTCCGGTGAACCACAGTTCGGCCCCGATCAGCGGCAGAAGCGACCGCGCGGTAAAGCTCACGGTGTCAAGCTGCGCCTCGATAAAGCTGTCGCGGGTGTGGACCTGCCGCGTTTGCATCAGCCGGTTCCAGCGTTGCACCCGCTGTGTGTCGCCCCAGACAAAGGAAACGTGATTGGGAAACGGGCGGTCCACGGTTTTGTTGTTGGTGTTGCCCAGAATACCGCCAGCGGGGGCGATAAATTCGGGGTTGGCGGTGTAAGGCAGCATGCCCTGCCAACGGTTTGCGCCGATCCAGCCGGGGGCAGGCATCCGCCCCTGGCTTTGATGGTTGGCATCGCGGCGTGGCATCGCGCCGATGGTTTTCATCGCGATGGTCTTGCGGTCCACCAAGGTCAGGTTTTGCGCCGGTGCGATATAGCTTTGGGCAGCATCAATCGCTTGCCCTACGGTTTTGGCTTCCATCACGCCCATAGCTGCGTCCAGCGTCGTGTCGCGGCCGCTGAGCACGGTCCAGTTGACAGAAGCCACATGGCCGGGCGGGGTGATGGCCGCCAGATTGTAGTGACTGCCCGGCAACAGCGGCCCATTGTCTGTCCAGCGCAGGGTCAGGGTGACGGGATCGGCATCCTTGACCGTGATGATGGAGGACCGTGTGCGGAATTGTTTGAACCCTGTTGGCGTGCGGTATTCCTGCGGGTTCTCCGGGTTCAGCTCTTCGATATAAACGTCTTGGTCATCGACATAGGCGGAGGTCAGCCCCCAGCCAAGTTCGGCGCTGCGTCCGGTCATCACCGCGGGCATACCGGGGATGGTGCCGCCGATCACGCCGCCCGATTGCAGCTCAAGCCGGGCCAGATACCAGATGGCCGGGGCGGTAAAGCCAAGATGCGGATCGTTGGCCAGCAATGTGCCGCCAGAGGCCGACCGGGAGGGCGCGGCCGCCCAAGCATTGGACGCGCCGGCAAAGGCCATATGCTTGAACGGAGACAGCGGGTGCGGATCAAGCGGCAGATTGGCGGAATATCGTTTGGTGCCGGGCACCAGTGCCGCATATTCGGGCAGGGCCGCCACGCCGGTGCCGGGGGCATCGGGCAGGATATCGGACAACCGGTCCGCGTCCGGCAAGGCCAGCGAGCTGCGCGCGCGGATCACTTCGGCCTCCAGATGGCCCGACAACTGCAACCCCATCAGCTTGCCGATGGCGACGGAATCAGCCGGTCGCCATGGGGCCATGGGCGCATTAAACAACAACATCTCAGGGGCGCCGCGCCCCAAAGCTTCGGTATTGATCTGCGCCAGGCGGGCATTGACCCCAGCGGAATAGGCCTCAAGCGCGGCACGGGTTTCGGGCGCCAATGCCTCAACCGATTGCACGGAAAGTGTATAGATATCAAAGCGTCGCAGCAGTTTATCAATGTTGAGCGTCGCGCTGCCGTAGACCTCGCTCAGCCGCCCTTGCGCGGTGCGGCGCAGGTTGATCATCTGCCACATGCGGTCTTGGGCATGGGCAAAGCCGAGACCAAAAAAGACGTCCGCATCGGACTGACCAAAGATATGCGGCACATTGGCATTATCGCGCACGATCTCAACCTCTGCGCCCAACCCGCGCACCGCCACCTTGTCATCGTAATCGGGCAAGGATCGGGACGCGATCCAATAGATCAAGGTCACGCTCAGCACGCTCATCACGATCAACAAAACAGCAAGCCGGACCAGCCAGCGAAAGATGAGGGCCATTGAACGCTCCGATATGGCGGCACCGATTGACCAAGGCGCACGAGGTGTTAGGTATCTTGTCGCAATAGCGCAACTGACAGACAAGGAAAAGCAGATGGCAAAGCTCGCATTTTTGGGACTTGGAGTAATGGGCGGACCCATGGCGGGGCATCTGCAAAAGGCCGGGCATGAGGTGACGGTCTACAATCGCACAGCCTCCAAGGCGCAGGATTGGGCCAAGACCCATGGCGGGCAGGCGGCAGCGACCCCGCGTGCGGCCGCCGAGGGGGCAGATTTTGTGATGGCCTGCGTGGGCAATGATGATGATCTGCGCTCTGTTTGTTTGGGCGAAAACGGGGCCTTTGCCGGAATGGGTGCGGGGGCTATTTTTGTTGATCATACAACCGTTTCCGCGGCCGTGACACGAGAGCTTTATGCAGCGGCGGATGCGGCGCAGATCTCATTTGTGGATGCGCCGATCTCTGGTGGACAGGCAGGCGCGGAGAACGCCCAGCTGTCCATCATGTGCGGTGGCGATCAGGGCGCCTTTGATCGCGCGCTCCCCGTGATGGAGGTTTATTCCAAGATTTGCCGCCGGATTGGCGACAGTGGCGCGGGCCAGATGACCAAGATGTGCAACCAGATTGCCATCGCCGGTGTGGTGCAGGGCCTGTCTGAGGCGTTGCATTTTGCCGAAAAAGCCGGGCTGGACGGGCGGGCCGTGGTCGAAGTGATCAGCCAGGGCGCCGCTGGATCCTGGCAAATGGCAAACCGCTATGAGACCATGCTGGACAACGAATTTGACCACGGGTTTGCAGTGGACTGGATGCGCAAGGATCTTGGGATCTGTCTGGCGACAGCCGATGAAACCGGGGCCAGCCTGCCGATCACTGCGCTGGTCGATCAGTTTTATAAAGACGTGCAAAAGATCGGCGGCGGGCGTTGGGACACCTCCAGCCTGATCCAGCGGTTGCGGGCGCTGGATGGATCGCAAGACACTTAACTGTTTGAAAAGGTTTCTTTGACATCACGGGGGCAGTTTCGGGAGATGATCCATGACCGCTGCCCCCACTCACGCTTCGCTGGACCCAAGCGGGTTTGAATCACGGCAATTAGGCATCGACGATATCTTTTATTCCCGCACCGATGGGCGCGGGATCATTCTGGCGGCCAATGCGGTGTTTCAGCGGGTCTCGGTCTATGATTGGTCCGATCTGATTGGCGCGCCGCACAATGTGATACGCCATCCCGACATGCCCCGCGGCGTGTTTCACCTCATGTGGTCAATATTGGGGGACGGCAAACCGTTCTGCGGCTATATCAAGAACAAGGCGGAGGACGGTAGCCATTATTGGGTGCTTGCAGTGGCCTGTCCTTCGGAAGACGGGTTTCTGTCTGTGCGGATCAAACCGGGCACCGAGATGTTTCGCCAGGCACAGCAGATTTATACCGATCTGCGCCACCGCGAGCGCAACGAAAACCTGCCGCCGGAGGCAAGCAGCGACGCTCTTTTGCAGGCTTTCGAAAGCACAGGTTACAGCGATTACGCCAGTTTCATGACCAAGGCCCTGACCGAAGAGACAAAACATCGCGACATTGCATTGCAACGGCCTGCGGATTGGCGGCTCAGGTCGATCCTCTCCATCAAGGAGGGTGTGAAGGAGATCGAAGATCATGCCGGTGATGTCGTGCGGATCTTTAAGCAAACCAACCAGATCCCCTATAACATGCGCCTTCAGGCCGGGCGGCTTGAGGGGACAGACGGGCCGATCAGCGTGATCTCGAACAATCACCGACAAATGACCCAATCACTGGCCGACGCAGTCGCCACATTTAGCGAGAAATCGTTGCTCGGGAATGATTACCTGATGCAGGCAGAGTTCTTGCATGGGGTTTCACGGGTGCAGTATGACCTTTTGCAATCATTCGGGCTGGAACCGGTGATTGACGGGCAAGACAAGGCACAGGAAAAAGCCCTGTTGTCCCGTCAACAAATGGAATTTGTCAGCATGGCCCATAAAGCCGTGGTGGAAGTGTCTGATCGGGTCAGCGCTTTTTCAAAAATCTGCAATGATGTCAGACGGCTAAAGGCCGGTCTGGAAATGACTCGGGTGATGTGCAAAATCGAACGATCCCGCATCGCAGAACGGGTCGATGGTCTGGACGAGATTGTTCAACAGCTGGGCAAGGCGCAAACTGATCTTGATCATTTGCTCAGCAAGATGGACGGCGCCGTTCAACAGATCCTTGAGGCCGCCGAGCGCCTGACGCAATCTCGGCAACGGGCGGCATAGCGCCCATTGCCAGTTGTTTGTTCGGCCAAAGCGCCCCCTTAGGGAATGATGCGGGTGTATTTTGTGCCTTCAAGGGTGGCCCCGATCCGCAGACCGGCGCGGCCAAAGACCGCTGCCAACACTGGCGCAAGTGCCGTTGTGGTTTCTGCCGCAACGCTGTCGCCCTTGTCAGAGATCACATATTCCAGATCCGCCCCAGCGGCCCAACCGGGCGCACGTCGGAAATCGCCAAGCGCTTCTTCGGTCATGAAAAACAAAACATGCGCGTATTGCTGTGCGCCGATCTGCAACCCGCCAGATGCCTTGGCGACAGAATAATAGTCCACCGTGATGTCATTGACCCGCAATGCGCCGCGCCCGTAGGCCCCGCCGAGGCCCAAACCGGCCTCCGTGACCAGTGGCATCACCAGCATCCCGTTGGCCTTGGCCGCCAGTTGCTGTGTGTTGGGGAAACTGCGGTACATTTCGTTGATCGTGGCGTCGACCCGCGCGTCAATGGTCTGCGGCCCGCGCCCGCCAATGCCGTTGCCGCAGGCCGAGACGGCCCCGACAGACGCCATTGCGCCGAGGGTAAACGCACGCCGTGAAAAAATCGGATTGCTCATTTGATTTGCCTGTTTGTTGCCTGTTGCCGGTTTTCCCGACTTAGGCGCAATCATAGGCGGGTTTTCGCCCCTTGTCATGCGCTTTAGCCTCATGGGCGAAATGGTGCCAAATGCACGGCCAGAAAGACGAGAGTTTACCTCAAATGCGGATCATGACACCAAGACTGCATCCAAAAGATCGGGCGGTTCAACATGTCCACGAATTCCCAAGCCATTTTATGGGCTCTGCTGGCCGCGGCTTTGTTTTCTGCGGTGATCGCTTTGGCAAAGGTGGCTGTGGTTGACTATCACGTTTTGCAAATCCTGCTGTTTCGCCAGATTTTTGTGTTTATGTCTTCAGTGCCTGACATCCTGAAGGCCTTTCCCCAAAGCCTTAAGACACAACAGCCGGGTCTGCATGCCTTGCGCCTGATCGGCGCATTTGTGGCCCTTTCCACCGGCATCTGGGCCGTGGCTGTTTTGCCTTTGACAACGGCAACAACCCTTACCTTTGCACAGGTGTTTTTTGTGGCGGTTCTAGCGGCATGGTTCTTGAAAGAACCGGTTGGAGTGCACAGGCTCGGGGCCGTCATGGTCGGATTTGTCGGGGTGATCGTGGTCATGCGGCCCGGCGTTGACGGTTTGATTGATTTGAATTCCCTGATCCCTGTCATTGGGGCATTTGGCGCAGCCGTCGCCATTATTGCCGTGCGGCGCCTCTCCAAGACGGAGACAACCGCGACGCTTTTGGTCTACCAATCTGTCTTTATTGGCGCGGCGGCGGCTCTGCCAATGTTCTGGTATTGGAAAACACCGGATCTTGCAGGGCTGGCGCTTTTGGTTTCGATGGGCGTATTGGCAACCGCAGGTCAATGGATCGGCGTGCGAGCCTTGCGACTGGGAGAGGCCAGTGTGGTTGGCAACATCGAGTATTCCAAATTGATTTATGCGGCGTTGCTCGGTTGGGTGATTTTTGCAGAGGTGCCTGATAAATATACTATTTTTGGCGCAGCAATCATCATTTCATCATCACTTTACATCTATCACCGCGAAGCTTGATAGCCCGGAAACAGGCCGCGAGGCCAATGTTCACCCGCCGTTCAGGATCCGCGCTGCTGCCGGGGCGAAATAGGTTAATATCCCGTCACAACCGGCCCGTTTGAACGCCATCAGGCTTTCAAGCATAACCCGCTCTTCGTCGATCCAGCCGTTTTGCGCGGCCGCCTTGATCATGCTGTATTCACCCGAGACCTGATAGGCAAAGGTCGGCGCACCAAACTGATCTTTGACCCTCCGGCAAATATCGAGATAGGGCTGGCCCGGTTTGACCATGACCATATCGGCACCCTCTGCCAGATCCCGCGCCACCAGCCGAAGGGCCTCATCGGAATTGGCCGGATCCATCTGATAGGTTTTCTTGTCCCCGGTCAGCGCACCGGAGGCACCCACCGCATCGCGGAACGGGCCATAAAAGGCCGAGGCATATTTGGCGGCATAACTGAGGATCGCGACCGAGGAATGACCCGCGCCCTCAAGCGCCTCCCGGATCGCGCCAATCCGGCCATCCATCATATCCGAAGGGCCAATGATGTCTGCGCCCGCTTCGGCTTGTGACAGCGCCATCTTCACCAAAGCCTCAACCGTGCGGTCATTGACGATAATGCCATCCTCAACAAAACCATCGTGGCCGCTGATGTTATAGGTATCGAGCGCCACATCGCTCATCACGGCGATATGGGGATAGGCCTGTTTGATCGCCGCGATGGCGCGGTTGGCCGGGTTTTGCGGATCCCATGCGCCGGCGCAATCTTCTGTTCGGTCCTCAAGCCCTGTATAGGGAAACACGCAAATCGCCCCGATCCCCAGTGCATCCGCCTCGGCAGCGGCCTCCAGCACCTTGTCCACGCTGCGGCGCATCACACCGGGCATAGAGGGCACAGGCTCTACAATGCCCTCACTAGCCCGCACAAAAATTGGCCAGATCAGATCACCAACCTCAAGCGCATTTTCCCGCACCAAGGCCCGCATCGCAGGGGAGACGCGGGTTCGGCGCAGGCGCGTGGCGGGGAAGGGGGCGTGGACAGGGTGCATGCAAAAATACCTCAGATTGTCTTCCCCAAGGCTTGCCATGAAAAATCTGCCTCCTCAAGGCTAGGAATTGCCGGGCGGCTTGGGTATGTCCTGCCCATTCTGCCAAAACGGATCAGCGCCTTGGACTGGTATCAAACCCTCTTTGAATTGATTGACATGCGGTCGTTCTCGAACCTATGGTTCTGGATTGTACTGGCTGTGGTCTGGTCTACGGCCAGCCATTGGGTGCTGGGCGTGCCTTATGACATGGTTCTGCGGGCACGGCGGCACGCAGGGCAGGCCGAGGTTGATCTCGAAGATATGGTGCGGATCAACGTCAATCGGTTGCTCTATATCGGGCGGGTGTCCGGGCTTTGGCTGCTGGGCTTTGGCTGCTTCTTTTTGACGCTGCTGGTCTTGATGGGTTTTGTTTATGGTATGGAATTTGCCCAAGCGGTGTTTCTGCTGGGTTTTCCTCTGTCGCTGATCGGATTGCTGAGCCTCTCGACAGCCCGTTTGATCCAGGTGGAAGACGCCGCTGGCGATCTGTTGCACAAACGGCTGATGCGGCACCGGCTTTACACACAGATTATTGGCATGATCTCGATTTTCGTGACCGCGCTTTGGGGCATGTACCAGAACATGACCATTGGCGCGCTTGGCGGTTGACAGCGCGCCCGCCCGCGCCAAGTGAGACGGTATGGCACAAAAGAGCAAACTCACCCTGTCCGGGGTTCCCGAAGGATTTGACGCTCAGGCGATCCTGACCGAAATCGGCAAAAGCGATGCGCCGGTCTTGCACGTGGCGCGCGACGACAAACGCATGGCTGCCACCAAGGCTGCGCTCAGTTTTTTTGCCTCCGATATGCCCGTTGTCACATTCCCCGGCTGGGATTGCCTGCCTTATGATCGGGTCTCGCCGAATGCTGATATCTCGGCACAGCGTATGGCGACATTGGCGGCGCTGGTGCATGGCATGCCAGAGAAGTTCATTCTGCTGACCACCCTAAACGCCGCAACACAGCGGGTGCCTGCCCGTGCCATCCTGCGCGATGCGGCATTTTCGGCCCGCGTTGGTGACCGGATTGACGAAGCCGCGCTGCGCAATTTTCTGGTGCGCATGGGCTTTGTGCAAAGCCCCACAGTGATGGAGCCGGGCGATTATGCGTTGCGCGGCGGGATCATTGATATTTTTCCGCCCGGTGATCTGGGTCCGGTGCGGCTTGATCTTTTTGGTGATGTGCTGGACGGCGCGCGCCGCTTTGATGCAGCCACCCAGCGGACCACGGAAAAGCTTGATCTGGTGGAGCTGGCCCCCGTGAGCGAGGTCATTCTGGACGAGCCAGCAATCACCCGGTTTCGGCAAAACTACCGGATCGAATTTGGGGCGGCGGGGACCGATGATCCGCTGTATGAGGCGATCAGCGCAGGCCGCAAACATCAGGGCGCGGAACATTGGTTGCCGTTCTTTCATGATGGGCTGGAGACCCTGTTTGACTATCTGCCGCAGGCCACGATCACGTTGGATGATCAGGTCACACCCACACGCATTGCCCGTTGGGACAGCATCGCAGATCAATATGAAACGCGCCGTCTGGCTATGGCCAACCGCAGCAAGATGGACAGCGTCTATAAGCCTTGCCCGCCAGAGGGGCTTTATCTGACAGATGACGCCTGGCTCATGGCCACGCAGGATCACCGGATGATCCAATTCAATCCGTTGCCGCAACCGACAGGGCCAAATGTTCTGGACGCGGGCGCACGGATTGGCCGCAACTTCGCACCTGAACGCCAACAGGAATCCATCAGCCTTTTCGGGGCGTTGGCGTCCCATGTGAAAGCAAAACTTCAAGACGGGCCGGTGTTGATCGCCAGCTATTCCGAAGGTGCACGCGAGCGCCTCACTGGGTTGATCGAAGACGAAGGTCTGGCCGAAGCGATCCCGGTGCCCAATGGCACACGGATCGGCAAACGTGGGCTGCATCTGGCCGTTTGGGCGCTGGAACACGGGTTTGAGGCCCCCGGCCTGACGGTGATTTCAGAGCAAGACGTGCTGGGCGATCGGTTGATCCGCGCCCCCAAACGCAAACGCCGCGCCGAGAATTTCCTGACCGAAGCGCAAAGCCTAAGCCCCGCTGATCTGGTTGTGCATGTCGATCACGGGATCGGGCGATATCTGGGCATGGAGGTGGTCACCGCCGCCGGTGCCGCCCATGAATGTCTGGTGCTGGAATACGCCGAACAGGCCAAGCTGTATCTGCCGGTTGAGAACATCGAACTGCTGTCGCGCTACGGCCATGAAGAGGGGTTGCTGGACCGTCTGGGCGGCGGCGCGTGGCAGTCCAAGAAGGCCAAGCTCAAAGAGCGCATTCGCGAGATGGCGGACAAGCTGATCCGGATCGCCGCCGAACGCGCCCTGCGCAAAGCGCCGGTGCTGGAGCCGCCCGAGGGCATGTGGGACGCATTCTCGGCCCGCTTCCCCTATACCGAAACCGATGATCAGTTGCGCGCCATTGGCGATGTGATTGACGATCTGACATCCGGCAACCCGATGGACCGTTTGGTCTGCGGCGATGTTGGATTTGGCAAAACCGAAGTGGCGATGCGTGCGGCCTTTGTTGCGGCGATGTCGGGTGTGCAGGTGGCGGTGATCGCGCCGACCACGTTGTTGGCCCGCCAACATTACAAAAGCTTTGCCGAGCGGTTTCGCGGATTTCCGATCAATGTTCGGCAGCTCAGCCGTTTTGTCACCGCAAAAGACGCCGCCTTGACCCGTGATGGGATGACAAAGGGCACGGTTGATATCGTGATTGGCACCCATGCTCTTTTGGCAAAAAGCATTAAGTTTCAAAATCTTGGCCTGTTGGTGATCGACGAAGAGCAGCATTTTGGTGTCGGCCACAAAGAACGGCTCAAGCAGCTGCGGTCTGACATTCACGTTCTGACCCTGACCGCAACACCGATCCCGCGCACGTTGCAATTGTCCCTCACTGGCGTGCGCGATCTGAGCATTATCGGCACGCCGCCCGTGGACCGTCTGGCGATCCGCACCTACGTCAGCGAATTTGACGCCGTGACCCTGCGCGAGGCGCTGCTCCGTGAACATTATCGCGGTGGGCAAAGTTTTTACGTGGTGCCGCGCATCAGCGATTTGCCTGAAATCGAAGAATTTCTCAAAAGCCAACTGCCTGAACTGACTTATGTGATTGCGCATGGGCAGATGGCAGCGGGGGAACTCGATGACCGGATGAATGCCTTTTACGATGGTAAATTCGACATACTACTGGCCACCACGATTGTGGAATCCGGTCTCGATATCCCGACCGCCAACACCATGGTGGTGCACCGCGCCGATATGTTTGGCTTGGCGCAGCTTTATCAGATCCGAGGCCGCGTAGGCCGCTCCAAAACCCGCGCCTATGCCTACTTGACCACCAAACCGCGCGCGCGGCTGACCACCACAGCCGAGAAACGTCTGCGCGTGCTTGGATCGCTTGATACGCTTGGCGCGGGCTTTACGCTGGCCAGCCAAGATCTGGATATTCGCGGGGCAGGGAACCTCTTGGGCGAAGAACAATCCGGCCAGATGCGTGATGTCGGCTTTGAGCTCTATCAATCCATGCTGGAAGAGGCGATTGCCAAGATCAAAGCTGGTGAGCTGGAAGGTCTGTCAGAGGCCGACGATCAATGGGCGCCCCAGATCAATCTGGGCGTGCCTGTCCTGATCCCCGAGGCCTATGTACCGGATCTGGACGTGCGTCTGGGTCTCTATCGCCGTTTGTCCGGTCTGAGCACCAAGGTAGAGCTGGAAGGGTTTGCCGCCGAACTCATTGATCGCTTTGGCAAATTGCCGCGTGAGGTGAACACGCTGATGCTGGTGGTGCGGATCAAGGCCATGTGCAAACGCGCGGGCATTGCCAAGCTGGATGGCGGGCCGAAGGGGGCCACGATCCAGTTCCACAATGACAAATATGCATCCCCCGAAGGTCTGGTGAAGTTCATCGAGGATCAGCGCGGGCTGGCCAAGGTGCGCGACAACAAGATTGTCGTGCGGCGCGATTGGAAGAAAGACAGCGACAAAATCAAAGGCGCTTTTGCCATCGCCCGCGATCTGGCCGAACATGTCATCGCCAAGGAAAAGCAGCGCAAAAAGGCCAAGGCCTAAGGTGCGGGTGGCTTACTCCGCCGCCTGCATCTGCGTCTCGATGCGCCCCAGTTGCAGCATCAACGCGAAACCGACCACCGCCATGGCCATCACAGCGGCAAACAAAAGCTGCACCCCGCCATCAAAGTAGATGTCGATCAGTGAGGCCACAACAGCGGCAATCACCGTCGAAAAAGACCCGATGACAGAGGCGGCCATGCCCGCAATATGGCCCATCGGCTCCATCGCGATGGCGTTGAGATTGCCAAGGGTCAGCCCGGCCTGAAAGAAACAGCAGGTCTGCCAAAAGAGGAACGCGGCAAAGCCGTAGGGTTCGGCCATATCTGCAACCCCGCTGAGCAGCAGCGCGGCCGAGATGATAATCTGTGCGCCAAGGGTCATCGTCACCATTCGCCGCATCCCAAATCGCATCACCAGCGTGGCGTTCAGCAAGCTGGAGCTGCCCGCGACAAGGGCAATGGCGCCAAACCAGAACGGGAAGGTTTCTGCCCGGTCATAAGTTACATCATAAATCGATTGCACCCGCATCAGCGTCAGGAACAAAATGCCCATCGCCAGCGACTGGACAAAGATCGAAATGCGCACACCGGGATGGGCGAACATCTCCTTAACGGCGCTGCGCATCAGGTGAAATCTCAGCGGCCTGCGGTTTTCTTCAGCCAGCGTTTCCGGCAGGCGCAAACCCATCCAAACCACTGAAACAATGGAGAAAAGTATAAAGGCGACAAAGATGCCGCGCCATCCGACGCCGGCAATGATCACCGCACCCATGGCGGGCGCAAACGCAGGAACCAGCGTAAAGATCAGCATAACAATCGACACGATCCGCGCCATCTCGCGCCCCGCATAGAGATCACGCACAACCGCCACCGCAACGATCCGCGGACCAGAGGCGCCAAGCCCCTGAAACAGCCGCGCAACCAGCATCACCTCAAGCGTGGAACTGGCCCAGGCCACCGCCGCTGAGACAATATAGAGACCTGCGCCGATAAAGATGATCCGCCGCCGGCCAAAAGCATCTGACAATGGGCCGCTGATGAAGGTCCCAAGCCCCATGCCGAGGACAAAACTGGTCAGAATAAGGGCCGCGTTTTCGGGGGCATCGGGGGCAAGTTCGGCCCCCATAACAGGCAGGGCGGGCAGCATTGCATCAATCGAAAACGCGATCGTTGCAAACATCATCGCAATGAGCGCAACAAATTCGGCGCGGCCCATGGCAAACCGGTCTGATTGCTCTGTCACGAAATGCTCCCTCAAAGTGCACAAGGCATAACTCAAGGTTGCAATAGCGGCAATCGGTATTCCAAATTGTGCAAAGTTTGATGTGTGATTAGGCTGTAAGCGACATCACATTGTCGAAACGCGACACCTCCGCCCCGTCGTGGCGCAAAATCTGTGCAATATCCTGCAACCCCTCAAAAGGCCCTGCGCAATTCGGGGCGGCAATGAGGGCGCAGATGTCATGGTTCGCAATGTCGGTCCGGATCTGCGCAAAACTGTCTTGCGCGATCACTTTTGACACAAACCGGCAGCTTTCCAGCATGCTGCGTCTCTGAGCAAAATCGCGGGTGCAGGGCAGGCCGCAATGGGCGCTGAAGCTGTCTGTGCGGCAACCTACGATTACATCAGTGCCCAGCCGGGTCAGCTGTTGCAGAAACCGGATCTGATCGGGGCCAAATGTGTCATATGCGCCATAGGTCAACACAGAGCGGTAGCGGGCAGGGCGCAGCTTTATCACGCTGGCCGTTCCAATTGCGGGGGCGCTGCGCCATCGCTTTCATTGCGCCAGATGGCCTTGATGCCGGTGGTGTCCACTCTGGTCAGTGATGTGAAAATTTGCCCTGCTCTGCCAAACACTTGCACTGTGTTTGGGGCAGGCGCATTTGCCTGTTTGTCTGCCATTTTACCCGCTCTCTTGCCGGGGTCTAACGCCCCTTATGGGGTGAACTCTACGTCAGCTTGGGCAGATAGGCAAAAGGGCTGGGGCCGCTGGGCCACGCAACTGTACCCCAAACGCCACAGTCAGGATGGATCAACACCGGTCAATTCGTCGATCACTTTGAGCCAAAGCGCAGGCGGCTGTGCGCCCGGAACCGCATGTTGATTGCCCACAATGAAGGTCGGCACAGAGTTGATGCCCATCTCACGGCTGTGCGCATCGCGGTCCCGGATCGCTTGCGCATCTTCGTCAGATTGCAGCAGCTTGGCCACAACCGCCGCATCCATTTCGATGCTGTCGGCAATATCCGCCAAAACCTCCACATCCCCGATGTCCCGTGCATCCACGAAATAGGCTTTGAACAAGGCCGAAACGGCAGCGGTTTGTCGCCCCTCAATGCCCGACCAATGGATCAAACGATGCGCATTGAGGGTATTGGGTGTGCGTTGCATCGCCTCAAAATTGATGTTCAGCCCGGCCTTTTCTGCATGTTCAACAACAGGGGCATAGGCCCGCACCGCAGCTTCCTTGCCGCCAAATTTGCCTTCAAGGTAGGCGCGCCGGCCCATTCCGCCCGCAGGCATATCGGGGTTGAGCTGGAACGGATGCCATTCGATCACAAAGGGATGATCCGGCCGTTCTGCCAGTGCCTTGTCCAGATGGGCCTTGCCGATATAGCACCATGGGCAAATCGGGTCTGACATAATGTCCAGTTTGATCGGATCACGCATTGTTCTTGCCCTCATAATCAGCCCGCAACGCCCGGCGCAGCAGTTTGCCATTCGCGCCCATCGGCAGCTCTGGCACGTGTTGAAAGAGACGCGGCTGTTTGTAACGCGCCAGTTTGTCCTTGGCATACGCATCCAGCGCCTGATCGTCCAGTGGGGCGGGCGCGGTATAGAAGGCGGCGATCACAGAAACGCCGTCTTTGACCGTGACCTCGGCCACACCAATGCCGGTGATCCCCGGTGCGCCTGCAAGCGCCGCCTCAACCTCAAGCGGCGAGACGCGAAAGCCGCCCGCGTTCATCATATCGTCATTGCGCCCCAGATAGGTGATTTGCCCGTCCGCATCCATTTGCGCCTGATCGCCGGTCAGAAACCATTCACCGCGGTATCGGGCGGCGGTTTGGTCCGGCGCATCAAGGTAGCCCAGCATCAAGCCCGGATCGGAGTTATGAACGGCGATGGTGCCGGGTTGGCCGTTTTGGGCCGGTCCCTCTGCACCCATCAGGCATACCTGCCGCCCCGGTTGCGCCCGCCCCAAGGCGCCGGGGGTCGCCGGATGGTTCGGGCAGCCCGAAATGAAAGTGGAGCATTCAGACATGCCAAAAGCCTCATAGATCGCGGTGCCAGTGGATGCGTTCCAATGGCCGCGCACCGCATCCGCCATTTTCTCTCCGGCGCTGAGCCCGTGGCGCAGATGCGGGAGTATGGGTGTCTTGTTTGACTTGAGCATTTGCCGGTAAACCCCCGGCGCCGCTGCAAAAATGGAGGCATCATGATCGTGCAAGAGTTGCCACAGTCCAGATGCATCTGTGCCTGCCTTGGGGATCAAGGCGGTTGCGCCACAGGTCCATGGGTCCATCAAACCAGTGCCCAAAGTATAGGTCCAGTTGAACGCGCCGGCATGCAGCACGCGGTCTTGCGCCCGCAGCCCGTACCAGCCGTCAAACATCATCCGCCGCGCCCAGATGGCACGATGCGCATGCATCACGGCGGAGGGTTTGCCAGAGGTGCCAGAGGTATAGATGATATAGCCCAGCCGGTTAGGATCGCCCCGGTGCCAATCGGCAGGCGGCAAATCCCGCATCCCGCGCAGGCTTTCCAATGAAACCTCCAAAGAGGTTGCGGCACTTGCCACATTCGGGTCTCGCAGAATCGCGGCGGGCTTGAGCAGCGGCAACATCTTTGCCACTTCCGCTTCGGTCAATGCGGCGGCGGTGGGCACAGGCACCAATCCGGCGGCCAAAGCGCCGAGGTACGCCAAAGGGAAATCCGGCGTATTGCCAAGACGCATCAAAACGCGGTCCCCCGGCACCAACCCCAGTTGCTGCAGCCCTGTCGCCGTACCGCGCACCGCCGCGCGTAGACGACCATAGCTCCAGCTGTCCTCATAAGCACCGGACACAATCTTCAGGGCCGTCTTATCTGCTGTCGCGCCGCCAGAGGTCAGCACGTATTCGGCCATGTTAAACGGTGCAGGGCAGGGCGGAAAACCTGCGGTATCGGTGGCGTGTTCCATATATCCGCGCTACCGCGTCCGCGCCGCCGTTGCAAGGTGGCCAGCCTGCCGATATAGCATGATCCATGACCAAAGATGCCCCCGAAAGCCTGATCCAGATTGCCCGCGCCAGCGGCGAAAGCGACGAAACCCCGCCCGTTGATCTGGGCGCGAGGGTCCGCGAGCTGCGCAAGGGGCGCAACTGGACGCTGGAACAAGCGGCCAAGCAGGCGGGGTTGGCCCGGTCCACCCTGTCCAAGATCGAAAACGGGCAGATGTCACCGACCTATGACGCGCTGAAAAAGCTGGCGGTCGGACTGGAAATTTCGGTGCCGCAATTGTTCACGCCGCCCGCCGCAGACAAGATCAACGGGCGCATGGCGGTGACCAAATCGGGCGAGGGGGCGGCCAAGGCGACCACCACCTATGAACATGAACTGCTTGGCGATACATTGCGCAAAAAACAGATGTTGCCCTATCGCGCCCGCATCCGCGCCCGCAGCATGGATGAATTTGACGGCTGGGTACGCCACGACGGCGAAGAGTTTTTGTATGTGCTGACCGGCGTTGTGCAGCTGTTCACCGAGTTCTATGAGCCGGTTGAGCTGCGCCGGGGCGACAGCGCCTATTACGATGCAACGATGGGACACAATGTGATTTCGACCAGCGCCGAAGATGCGATGATCCTTTGGGTGACGTCGCTGGCTTGAGGGTTAGAGGATCAGAGCGCAAGCGTTCAAATGCGCCCGCAGGGTTGCGGTGTCCATCTGTTCAACCGGTTCGGCCAGAAATGCGGCGGCACGGCGGTGCAAAATCTCATAAGCCTCTGAAAACGCGCCGGTAATGGCGTCTCCTTGCGCGGCGGCGGGATCTTCGACACCCCAGTGCGCCCGCAGCGGCGCACCCGGCCACATTGGGCAGGTCTCACCGGCAGCAGATCCGCAGACCGTGATCACCGCATCCATCACGGGCGCGTCCGGCAAGGCAAATTCATCCCAGCTTTTGGAGCGGGCATCAGAGACATCCATACCTTTTTCGCCCAGCAGAGCGATGGATTGCGGATGCACGCGGCCCGCAGGCTGGCTTCCGGCGGAATAGGCCCGCACACGGCCTTTGCCCAGATCATTGAGGATGGATTCAAGCAGGATCGAGCGGGCGGAGTTGCCGGTGCATAAAACGAGTATATTCATAAGCCTTGCCTACAAGAACGATGTTTCGGTTTTATGACACAGACAGGTCAGTTGACCGTATCCTGCCACCACCAGACCTGCGGCATGTAATAGGACCCATCCCCATAAAGCGGCAGTGTTTCTGGATAGACCATCCGCGCATCATGGGCGATCAACCCTTCGTTAAATTGCCAGAACGGAATGACATAGCGCCCTGCGGTCAGCACCCGGTCGAGCGCGCGGGTCGCGGCGGTAAACCCTGCGCGGTCACGGGCAGACAACATCCGGTCAATCAATCCGTCAATGGCCGGGTTCCTGGCCCCCATCAGGTTGCGCGAACCCGGTTGATCTGCGGCAGCGCTGCCCCAGTAATAGCGTTGTTCATTGCCGGGGCTGAGCGACAGGGCGCGGCGGAAATGGGCCAAATCAAAATCAAACTCGGAGGTCCGCGCCACCAGTTGGGCGTTGTCCACCACCTCAACCGAGGCCGCAACACCGAGACGTTTGAGCGCCTGAATGTACAGTTCGGCAATCTTGGTATGTTCGGCGTTGTTCTTGGACAGCAAGATCCGAAAGTTCAGCGCTGTGCCATCGGCGCTTTGCATCACCCCGTTCTGGGGCGCGTATCCGGCGGCCTCAAACAACTTCATCGCAGCACGGATGCCTTTCCGGTTGCGGGCCGTGCCATCCGAGACGGGCAGTGAATACCCCTCGATCGTGCCGGGCAGCAGGTGGTCTGCATAGGGCGTCAACGCTTCCAAAACCTGTCCCGTGGCGGGGCCGGGCCGCATCGCCAGTTCGGA
This sequence comes from Sulfitobacter mediterraneus, assembly GCF_003054325.1. GTDB lineage: Bacteria > Pseudomonadota > Alphaproteobacteria > Rhodobacterales > Rhodobacteraceae > Sulfitobacter > Sulfitobacter mediterraneus. The sequence goes on along the minus strand of NZ_QBKU01000007.1, from coordinate 178,436 downwards.
GTTGGAGAAATAGGAAGAGATGCGCGGCAGCGATCCGCCCGTTAGCGCATCATTGATATATTCAAAGTTGAAGGCCTCAATCATCGCCTCGCGCAGGCGCCAATCATCGAAAGGCGCGCGGCGGGTGTTCATCACAAAACCGGTCATGCCGGAGGGCTTTTGATGGGCAAAGGTGGATTTCACGACCTCACCGCGATCAATCGCCGGAAAGCTGTATTGCGTCGCCCATGTCTCGGCGTTGAACTCGCGCACCGCCGAAATCTCGCCGCCCTTGAAGGCTTCAAACAGCACATTGGCATCGCCATAAAAGTCGATTTTGATCTGGTCAAAATTGTTGGTGCCGCGCACCACCGGCACCTCAGCGCCCCAATAGTCAGGATTGCGGGTCAAAACCACCTGTGCGCCGGCCTTGAAATCGCTGACCACATAAGGGCCGCTGCCCATCGGGATGTCCTGCAAGGTGGCATTTGCAAAATCCTTGCCGTCCCATTGTGCCTTGGACAGAATCGGACGCATCCCAGCCAGCAGAGCCAATTCGCGGTTGTCAGTGTTAAAGGTCATCCGCACCTTGCGCGGGCCGGTTTGTTCGATGGTTTCGATCTGTTTGCGCAGCCCGTGGTATTTGGGATGCCCCTGCGTGCCGAGCAGGTTGTATGAGAAAATGACATCCTCAACGGTTACCGGCGATCCATCCGAAAACCGCGCCTCGGGCCGCAGTGTGAATTCAACCCAAGACCGGTCATCAGGGGTCTCAACCGATTCGGCGAGCAGGCCATAAAGCGTAAACGGTTCATCCCAAGACCGGCCCATCAGGCTTTCGTGGGTCAGAAACGGCAATTGCCATGGCTTGTTGCCCTTGCGGACAAACGGATTGAGACTGTCAAAACCGCCATTGTTGCCCAACGTGATCTGCCCGCCCTTGGGGGCATCCGCGTTCACATAAGGCAGCGACACAAAATCAGGTGGCAACGCAGGCGCACCATACATAGATATCCCGTGTTTTGGCTCCGCCTGCGCGATTGCGGCAAAGAGAATCAGTGAAGAAGCGCCCGCAACGCCCCGCAACTTTTGGAAAAACTCCATTGCCATTTTCGCAACAATCCCGATCTGCCCTTGTTTTATTGAGGCCATGAATAGCGGGGGTTAACGGGGAGTTGCAACTTTTAGCTTGGCCTGAGGCATCGAATTGCTTATAAAGGGGTCACTGCTCGATAGGTTTCTTGCCTGTATGAAACCTGCCTCAATAACTTAACGCCCGCTTCGTGCGGGCGTTTTTTTTTGGCAACAACGGGGTCGCGCTTTGGTCGGAGCGTGCCGGAACCAAATCAGAAATAGGGCGTTTCCTTTGCAGTCGCAGCACGGCAAGATGCGCGCGCAGCATATTCAAGGAGACATCCCATGGCATTCACGATTGATCTGTCCGGCAAAACTGCCGTCATCACTGGCTCAAACTCGGGCATTGGCCTCGGGATCGCCTGGGAACTGGCCCGCGCAGGCGCGGATGTCGTTCTCAATTCCTTTACCGACAATGACGAAGATCACGCTTTGGCCAAGACCATCGCGGATGAAACGGGCGTCACTGCACGCTACATTCAGGCGGATATGTCCAAGGGCGATCAATGCCGCGATCTGATCACCAAGGCCGGGCGCTGTGATATTCTGGTCAACAACGCGGGCATTCAACATGTTGCCCCGATCCCGGATTTCCCGGTTGAAAAATGGGACGCGATCATCGCGATCAATATGTCATCCGCCTTCCACACCACCGCCGTGGCGCTGCCGATGATGCGCAAGGCCGGATGGGGCCGGGTGATCAACATTGCCTCGGCCCATGGGTTGACAGCATCGCCGTTCAAGGCCGCCTATATTGCGGCGAAACACGGGGTCGTCGGCCTGACCAAAACAACCGCGCTGGAAACCGCCAAGGAAGACATCACCTGCAACGCGATCTGCCCCGGTTACGTGCTGACCCCGATTGTGGAAAAGCAGATCCCCGATACGATGAAAGAATATGACATGACCCGCGAAGAGGTCATCGAAAACGTCATGTTGACGCGCCAACCAAGCAAGGAATTTGCCACTGTAGAACAGATGGGCGGGACGGCGACGTTTCTGTGCTCCTCTGCGGCGGCGCAAATCACCGGCACCACCATCAGCGTCGATGGCGGCTGGACCGCGCTGTAATCCATGGCAAAGAAACGCATCAATCTGGCGCTTCAGGGCGGCGGGGCGCATGGCGCCTTCACTTGGGGGGCGCTTGACCGGTTGTTGAAAGACGACGAGGTCGAGATCTGCGGCATTTCCGGTACCTCTGCCGGGGCGCTGAACGGTGCCGCGCTCAAGGCCGGAATGGTGCAAGGCGGCAAAGACGGTGCGCGGGACAATCTGTCATGGCTTTGGGGACAGGTCGCGGGCGTCACCGATATGCGTCTGGCCCATTGGATGGCCCCCTTTGGCATCGGGGCGCTGAGCCAGGCCATTGAATACAGCTGGCCGGTCGCGCTGTCCGATGCGGTGTCAAACCAGATGTCGCCCTACGCCTATGGTCCGTTTTATCGCAATCCGCTGGCCGATATCGTGGAACGGTTCGACTATGACAAAGTGTGCAACCACGTCGCGCCACTGTTGTTCATCTGCGCCACGCGGGTGCGCAACGGCAAGATCAAGATATTTGAGGGCGATGAAATTGGCCCTGATGCCTTGATGGCGTCGGCCTGTTTGCCAACGATCTTTAAGGCGGTCGAACTCTTTGACCCGGAAACCGGACGGGATGAGGCCTTTTGGGATGGCGGCTACACCGGCAATCCGGCGCTGTTCCCACTGTTTCAAAAGGATCTGCCCGATGACATCGTGATCATCAATATCAACCCGCTGGAACGGGACGAGCTGCCGGTCACGCCCAAACAGATCCAGAACCGGATCAACGAGATCAGCTTTAACTCAAGCCTGTTTCGCGAGTTGCGGGCCATCGAATTTGTCCAACGCCTGTTGGATGATGGCGCGGTTTCCGAAGGGCACATGAGCCGTGTGCGAGTGCATATGATTGCCGATGATGAATTGATGGCTCAGCTGTCTGTAGCGACCAAACTGGTGCCCAACGCGGCGGTCATTAAAACCCTGCGCGATGCCGGGTATGATGCCGCGGATCAGTTCTTAACCAATCACAAGGCGGATTTGGGCCAGCGCAGTTCTGTCGACTTGCCGCAGATGTTCGGCTGAGATCAGTTTTTGTTCGGGATTTTTTCAAGCAGATCGGTCAAAGCGCCGGTCTCGCTGTCTTCACGATCAGAGGGATAGACCAGCCCTGCCGAAATCACCAATTTGGCCGCGTCTTCCACAGTCATATCCAGCTCAATGACGTCCTTGCGCGGGAAAAACAGCAGAAAACCCGAGGTCGGGTTTGGTGTGGTTGGCAAAAAGATCGATATCATCTCGTCTGAAGGATCGGTTTTGGCGGCAACCTCGCCCTTGGCAGTGGTGGAGATAAAGCCCAATGCCCAGATGCCCCGGCGCGGATATTCGATCAGGCACGCGGTTTCAAAACTGCGTTCGGATTGGGCAAAAATGGTCTCGGAAATCTGTTTAATGCCTGAATAGATCGATCGCACTACCGGTGTACGTTCTACCAGACCTTCGGCAAACCGGATCAGGGACCGGCCCATGATCCCCTTGGCCATCCAGCCTACGATGATGGTGAACAGCAGAAAAATCACCACGCCAAGACCGCGCACGTTGATCTGCACCGATGGATCAAGGCCAAGGTAATCCTGCAACATCCGGTCGGGATGATAGACCTCCGGCACCAGCGGCAGAACAAAGCCGTCAATCCAGCCGACAACCGTCCAGATCAGCCAAATGGTCAGCCCGACAGGCGCAATGACCACCAATCCGGTCAGGAACGAAGCCCGAAGACGGGCCAGCATGCCGCGCTTGGGTGTGGGTTCAATGTCAAAAGGCGTGTTCATGGTTCGGAGTTCCAAAAATCGATCTGGCTATAGCTAGTTCCTTTGCCGAGGTCCGACAATGGCTGCACCTGTAAATGGGGGCTGATCACCTGATTTTTATGAGGTCAAACGGGCAGTGCGGTCAATTCGCGGGCAATATCCGCTGCCAGACGGGCATTGTTGCGTACCAGTGCGATATTGGCGGTCAATGAACGCCCCTCTGTCAGCTCAAAAATCCGCTGTAGCAGATAGGGTGTGACGCCTTTGCCTGCAATCCCGTGGGCATCTGCATCAGCCTGTGCCTGCGCGATCACCGGGGCAAGCTCGGCGGCGGGAATCTCATCTGCGGGCGGAATGGGGTTGGCGATCAACTGCCCGCCGGGCAGGCCCATCGCGCCGCGCATCCGGTGGGCGCGGGCGATCTGCGCGGCATCATCCATCCGCAGGGGCGCCGGCAAGGGTGAAGTCGCGCTCCAGAACGAGGGAAAGCTGTCTTGGCCCACAGCGATCACTGGCACCCCTTGGGTTTCCAAGACCTCTAGCGTTTTGGGCACGTCCAGAATGGCCTTGGCCCCGGCGGCAACCACGGTCACAGGCGTTTGCGCCAATTCCATTAGGTCAGCCGAGATGTCAAAGCTGTCTTCTGCGCCTTTGTGCACCCCGCCAATGCCGCCTGTGGCAAAAACTGCAATCCCTGCCAAATGCGCCGCGATCATCGTGGCGGCCACCGTTGTGGCGCCGGTGCCGCCCGTGGCGATGCAAACCGCCATATCGGCCCGGCTTAGCTTGGCCACGCCTTTGGCCTGCGCCAGTGCGGTCAATTGTTCAGGGTCCAGCCCGATGTGCAAAGTGCCATCCATCACCGCAATGGTCGCAGGCACCGCACCGGCGGCGAGAATATCGTCCTCAACCTGGCGGGCGACCTCCAGGTTTTGTGGATAGGGCATGCCGTGGGTGATGATCGTGCTTTCCAGTGCAACAATCGCAGCGCCCGATGTGCGGGCTTTGGCCACTTCGGCGCTGTAAGTCAGGGGCAGGGTGGTCATATCTTTGTCTCTCCGGACACATAAAGGGCGGCGGCCTCAAGCGCATCGGACAGGGCCGATTGCGGATCGCGGCCACGCAATTCTGCGGCGACATGGGCCGCCATAAAAGTATCACCCGCACCGGTTACGCGGGCCACATGGACCTGCGGCGGCGTCATGGTGATCGGGGCATCTGATTGCCCGACGGTGGCCGGATTGCCGCCATCGGTCACAACCGCCCGCGCCGCACCGCGCGCGAGCAGGCCAGCCGCCGCATCGGCAGAGCTTTCAAACGGCGCTTCGCACAACAGCCCGGCCTCTTCGAGGTTCACATAAAGCGTGCCGCGCCCTGATTGCACAAACGGGCTGAGCCGGAGCGCCTTGCCGGGGGAGGCAGGCGCAACCCGCAGATCGGCCTGCGCCAACAACGGGCTTTGCGCCACATGGGCCAGCAGATCCAGCGTTAGATTGCCGTCCAGCGCCACCGCCCCGCGATAGGGCGCGGCCAGACTGCCGTCAGAGAGGGGGCGCAAAATCTTGTCGCCCGCCGCCTCCAGCGAATGGGCATCGGCAATCGCCGCGATCAGCCCGTTTGCCCCTTCAACAGCCATATATTGATCTGTTGGCAAATCATCCGAGCGATAGATGAAGTCCGTGTTTAGCCCTCGCAGGGCGCAGGCCCGGATCAATTCATCCCCTTCGGTGTCGCGGCCCACCGCGCTGAGCAAAGCAGGTTTCAACCCGAACCGTGCCAGCGCCATCCCGATATTGAGCGCCACACCGCCCGGCAGGCGGGTGATCCGCCCCGGCATATCGGAGCCTTGGCGCATGGCGGTCTCGGACCGGCCAATCACGTCCCACAGAACGGAGCCGATGCATAAAATATCGGGGGTTTTGGATTTTGTGTCAGACATGGGCCGGATGTAGCCGCTGTTGCCGCTCAAGGGCAAGCCGCGAGATGCGGCAAAGTGGCCTTGCCCCTACGGCACCGCAAAGGTCAGTGCCGCCCAAAGGGTTTCCCAAACCGGATCCTTGCCAGGATCAGCCATGTCAGCGGCGGGGCGTAGAACCACCGCATCAAAGATATAACTGTGGCCAGAAACAACGGGGATTGCCACCTCTCCCTGCGCGTCGGTCCGGTGCAGGGTTACGGTGACATCGCCCGCGCGGGCGCGATCAAACACCTCCACCTGTGCATCGGGGCGGACAGCGCCCTGATAAAGAACCCGCACCCGCATCTGGCCATCAAAATCCGCCGCATAGGGATTGCTAAGCGCGACAAATTCCGTTTGCATTCCGGTGCTTGCGTCCGCACCTGCGCCGGACCCAACCGCCATCAAGGATTTTGCGTGGCGGGTATACCGTTCTTTGAACCCTTCCATGGGCCAGCCCGCCGCCGCATGATCCGATGCGGCAGTTTGAAAATCCTTATGCGCGGCAAATTTCAGGAACTTTGCCCATTCCTTGTAGGTCAGGGTCGAGGGGGCGGTTTCGTGGATCACCACCGCCAAAGCGTCCCGGTCCGGCGCCGGAACACTGAGCGCAGGCCGATCACCGGCACGCGGCATCAACTCTGAACGGTTGCCGTTTGTGATCAACGCATAGGTTTCAGACCGCCGATCGAAAAACGCCAGCGTTGTGCCGCGAAAATTCTGGCCGTTTTTGAAATCCGCCTGTAGCGTGCCGCCAATTGGCACTTGATATTGATCCGGTTCGATCCAGAATTCATGGGCAGCGACCGGCACGGCCAGTGCCACAAGAAACGGCAAGAGCAGAAGGCGAGACAGAAACATGCGACATACCTTTAGTGGGACCAATATCAAGCTGACGCTGGCGGCGTTAATGTCAAGCCTGCTGATGTTGATGGCATCCGTGGTTCGCGCCCATGAGGTACAGCCGACCATTGGTGATTTCTCGGTTGCGGACGGGCAATTGGAACTGACCCTTCAAATCAATCTTGAGGCGTTTCTGGCCGGGATCGATCTGGATGAGTTGGACGATACCAACAATGCGCCCAATGCGGCCGATTACGACACATGGCGCGGGCTCAGCGCAGCGGAGGTCGCCGAACGTGCGCCCGTGCTGCTGCCCGGCTGGAACGCTTTGCCCCTCATGATGTCCGGTGATCAGGCCGTGCCGCTTGTAACCCGCGATCTGCAGGTGCCGGAAGATGTCGATCTGGCATTGCCGCGGCTGTCCACATGGACCTTCACCGCCGATCTGCCCGCCGATGCCCGCAGTATCACCGTGAACTGGCCGGATGGTGCGGGCGCAATGGTGCTGCGCCAGCAGGGGGTAGAGGCGCCCTTTACCGGGTATCTGAACGGCGGCGAAAGCTCTGGCGCGATTGCGCTGGCGGGCGGCGGTGCGCAAACCCAGATGCAGGCTTTCATGAGTTATATTCCTGTGGGTTTTGACCACATCTTGCCAAAGGGGCTGGATCATATCCTGTTCGTATTGGGGCTGTTTTTCCTCTCCACCCGGTTGCGTCCACTGATCTGGCAAGTTTCTGCCTTTACTCTGGCGCATACCGTGACGCTGGCCTTGGGGGCGCTGGGTTGGGTTTCTGTTCCGGGCGAGATCGTTGAGCCGCTGATTGCTGCCTCGATTGTCTATGTGGCGATTGAAAACGTCTTTGCCTCCAAACTCAACGCATGGCGGCCCTTGGTGATCTTTGGATTCGGGCTGTTGCACGGGCTTGGCTTTGCCTCAGTGTTGGGCGAATTTGGCTTGCCCGAGGGGCAGTTTATTCCCGCCCTCATCGGCTTTAACGTTGGTGTCGAGCTTGGACAACTGACTGTGATCGCGCTGGCCTTTGCCGCCGTGGGTTGGGCGGCAAATCACGCATGGTATCGCAGCCGCATTGCGGTGCCGGCCTCTTGCGTGATTGCAGCAGTCGGGGCCTATTGGTTTGTAGAACGGGTGTTTTTGTAACGGTTATATTTGTTATGGGCGCCGGCGCGTATTAGCCAATTGCCTTGATCAAATCACCAAGAGCGGCAGCGGGGTTTTCCTGCTGCCAGATCTCATCACCCACTCCAAAGAAATCGGTATAGGGCGTCAACGTACGGATCATCGCCGCATCCAAGGCGCCCTCTGCCACAACCGGCACTTCGATCATCTCGGACCACCACTGAAACACGTCCAACTCGGCAAAGCTGCCGTCATCCAGAGGTGAGGCCTGCACCGGACCAAAGCTGACGTAATCTGCGCCAGCCTCGCCAGCGGCCATACCATCATGGCGCGAGATGCCGCAGAAACTGCCAACGATTGCATCCTCGCCCAGCTCTTTGCGGGTGTAACGCACGGACCGCGCCGCATCGGACAGATGCACACCATCCAGCCCCAGACGTTCTACCAGCAACATGTGATCTGAAATCACCAGCGCCACGTCGCGGGCGTGGGTCACTTCGCGCAGGGCATCTGCGGCACGCGACAGGCGGTCCTCGTCACGGGTGGACAGGGCAAGACGCACGCAGGCGATGGGATGGGCATCCAGAACACTGGCCAAAACATCGGGAAAGCTGCTCAGTTCAATTTCTGGCGGCGTGATCAGATAGATCTGCGGCTGTTCTGGCTGGTCCATGGCGCGTCCTTTTCAAAGTCTTGAGCGCCTGATTATCGGATGGGGCGGCAAATGCAAAACCCTATCTGGGGCAGGTGGATTTTTCCTTGCGCCGGGCCGCCGTCTTGCAGCCCAGAGCGGCGGCGCGTAAGAGGCGGGAATGAGCGATGATATTGGCAAATTGAACATGCCTGCCGTGGTGCTGGTGCGCCCGCAGATGGGCGAAAACATCGGCGCGGCGGCGCGGGCGATGTTGAACTTTACCCTTGATCACATGCGTATTGTTGCGCCGCGCGACGGCTGGCCCAATCCGGCAGCGGTTGCGATGGCCTCTGGCGCAGGCCGGGTTCTGGATGCGGCGCAACTTTGCCCTGATCTGCCGGATGCCCTGGCCGATTGTGATTACGTTTATGCCACCACCGCGCGGGGCCGCGATCTGACCAAGCCGGTGTTCAGCCCCGAAGCCGCGATGCGCGATGCCGCCAAACGGATCAAGGACGGGCAGCGCGTTGCGGTTCTGTTCGGGCCGGAACGGGCAGGGCTGGAAAACGATGACGTGGCCCGTGCCAATGCCATTGTGACCGTGCCAGTGAACCCAGAATTTGCCTCGCTCAATCTGGCGCAATGTGTGCTGCTGATGGGCTATGAATGGATGCGGGCCAGCACCGAGGTGACGGACCTGACCGTCGAGATGGCCGGCACCGATTGGGCCAAAGGCCAAGAGATCGAACATCTGTCGGCACATTTCGAGGACCGTTTGGATGACGCCGGTTTCTTTTATCCCGCGCACAAGGCCAATTCGATGAAGTTGAACTTGCGCAACATGTGGTCGCGGATGCCTCTGACGCGGGCGGATGTGCAAATGCTACACGGAATGATGCGTCAAATGGTGCGCTGGAAAGAGCGCGACTAGACCTTTTGCGCCGGCTGCCCTACCTATCTGTGCAAGACAATAAGTGAGGCGCAGCATGGCGGAAAAACGCAAGTTGTTCGAAGAGGTCGGCGCGGCAGAGGCCGAACGTCCCGTGGCACAAACCGGAGTGATTGATCGGGGCAGGGGCGGCGCACGCGGCGCCATCCGGATCTGGCTGATGATCCTCTTTGCGCTGGTGTTTGTGATGATCGCAGTGGGCGGTCTGACCCGTCTGACCGACAGCGGTTTGTCGATCACCGAATGGCGCCCCCTGACCGGCGCGATCCCCCCGCTGAGCGAGGCAGACTGGCAAAGCGAATTTGCCAAATACCAAGAGATCGACGAATTCAAAGTGCAAAATGCATGGATGCAATTGTCTGATTTCAAAGTGATCTACTGGTGGGAATGGGGGCATCGGCAATTGGGCCGGGTGATTGGCCTTGTCTGGGCCATCGGCTTTCTCTGGTTCCTTGTGCGGCGTCAAATCCCCACCGGTTGGAACGGCCGATTGGTGTTTATCGGTGCGCTTGGCGGTGTGCAGGGCGCAATTGGTTGGTGGATGGTTGCCTCTGGCGTGACCAGCGGTGAGGGCGTCACGGATGTGGCCAGTTACCGCCTTGCCACCCATCTGGGGCTGGCCTTTGTGATCTTGGGGTTCATCACTTGGTATGTGCTGTTGCTCGGGCGCAGCGAACGCGATCTGATGCAGGCCCGCCGCGCCAAAGAGAGCAAACAATTTGGGCTGGCCACGGGGCTGTTGCATTTTGCATTCCTGCAAATCCTGCTTGGCGCTCTGGTCGCAGGAATTGACGCGGGCCGCTATTTTGTTGATTGGCCGCTGATGCAGGGGCAGTTCTTTCCCCCTGACGCCTTTGATATCACTCCCTCATGGCGGAATTTCTTTGAAAACCCCGGTTTGGTGCAGTTCATGCACCGGATGGCTGGTTATCTATTGCTGGCCTTTGGCATTGTGGTCTGGTTGCGCGGGCGTCAATCGGCGCATCCCAACACCCGCTTTGCCTTTAACGCGGTGATGGCGGCGCTGGCCCTGCAAATCGCCGTGGGCATCACCACCGTGCTTTATGCAGCACCGGTGCATATCGCCCTTGTCCATCAGGCACTTGCCGTGGTCCTTTGGGTGCTGATCCTGCGGGCTCGTTTTCTGGCCGCCTATCCCGTTGCAACATCCCTGAGAGGAAATTGAGCATGTCTGCCTATGATGAATTGATGGCGTTCCAGCGCGACACAGAGGCGCTGTCGCAGGTGGCGGGCCGCCTTGGCTGGGATCAGGAAACCATGATGCCGCGCGGCGCAGCCCCCCAACGGGGCGAGGAAATGGCAGCCATGGAAGGCGTATTGCACGCCCGCCGCACCGATCCGCGTATGGCAGAATGGCTAGACAGGATTGACGAGGCCAAGCTGGACGATGTGGGCCGCGCCAATCTGCGCCACATCCGCCGCAGCTTTGACCGCGCCAGCAAGGTGCCCGCCGCATTGGCCGCCCGCATCGCCCGCGTCACATCTGAGGCGCAAGGTACATGGGCCGAAGCCCGCGCCAATGACGATTTCAAAGCTTTCGTGCCGACCCTGACCGAGGTCGTCGCCCTGAAACGCGAAGAGGGGCAGGCGCTCGCGTCTGGCGGCAATGCCGATGTCTATGACGCAATGCTGGCCGACTATGAACAAGGCACCACTGGCGCCGAGCTTGAGGCGATGTTTGGCGCGCTTCGCCCTGAATTGGCCGCACTGCGCGGCGCGGTGCGCGAGGCAAAAGCCCCGCCAACACTGCAAGGGACATTCGACGAAAGCGCCCAGATGAAGCTGACCCGCCAACTGGCGCGATGCTTTGGCTATGACATGAGCCATGGCCGCGTTGACAAGGCAGTGCATCCCTTTGCATCAGGGTCGGGTCTGGATGTGCGGATCACCACACGGACCAATGATACCGATCCATTCAATTGTTTTTACTCAACAATTCACGAAACCGGTCATGGCGCTTATGAGCAAAACATCAACCGCGATTACCTGCTGACCCCTTTGGGCGGCGGCGTGTCGATGGGTGTGCATGAAAGCCAAAGCCGGATTTACGAAAACCAGCTGGGCCGCAGCCGCGCCTTCACCGGCTATCTCTTTGCCCAGATGAAAGACGCTTTTGGCGATTTTGGCGTGGCAGATGAAGAGACGTTTTATAAAATCGTGAACCGGGTCTCTGACGGGTTCATCCGGACCGAAGCGGACGAGCTGCAATACAACCTGCATGTGCTGATGCGCTTTGACATGGAACGCGCCTTGGTGAGCCATGATCTGCAAGTGCCGGACCTTGAAGCGGCTTGGAACGACCGGTTTGAGGCCGACTTTGGCTTTGCCGTCGACAAGGCCTCAAACGGGGTGTTGCAGGACGTGCATTGGTCGGTTGGCCTGATCGGGTATTTTCCAACCTACAGCCTTGGCAATGTCTATGCTGGCTGTCTGAACGAGGCGATGCGCAGCGCCGTGCCGGATCTGGATGATCAACTTGCCAAGGGTGACACCACCGCCGCGACAAGCTGGCTTCGCGATAATGTGCAGGTGCATGGCGGTCTTTATGAGCCCAAAGAAGTGATCACCCGCGCCTGCGGCAAAGCGCCAAGCGAGGCACCTTTGGTGAGCTACCTCAAGGCCAAATTCTCGGACCTTTACGGTATTTCGTAAACCGCTCCGAAGAATTGTTCGCATTTTGTTCCGCATCTGCTAACCTTCCCGAAAGGGGAGGTTCGCAATCATGAACAGAGATCAGAAGTTCGAGGCGTTCAAAGCCCTGCACCAACAGCAAGGCACGGCCTTTGTGATGCCCAATCCATGGGACGCGGGCACCGCGCGGCTGCTGACCCATGCGGGGTTTGAGGCGCTAGCCACAACCAGCGCGGGCTATGCCTTTGCCGCCGGAAAACGTGACAGCTTCGCAAGCCTGAGCCGCGATGAAATCCTGATCAATGCCAAAGCCATCGTGGACGCCACCGACCTGCCGGTTTCGGCTGATTTGGAGGATGGGTTTGGCCGCGATCCCACCCGTTGTGCGCAGACCATTGGTATGGCCATCGACATTGGGCTGGTGGGCGGATCCATCGAGGATGCAACGGGCGATCCTGACGAACCTGTGCTGCCCATCGGCCTTGCCACAGACCGGATCAGGGCTGCGGCAGAGGCGGCCAAAGACCGCGGTTTTCTGCTCACCGGGCGGGCCGAAAACTTTATCTCTGGGCGTCCTGATTTGGCGGATACAATCAAACGGTTGCAGGCCTATTCAGAGGCCGGTGCGGATGTGCTTTACGCGCCCGGATTGCCGGATTTAGACGCTATATCAACGATATGCAGGGAAGTGGACAAGCCGGTGAACGTGGTCATGGGGCTATCGGGACAGGTCTATACGGTGCCAGAACTTTCTGCCGCCGGTGTGCGCCGGATCTCTGTTGGCGGATCGTTTGCCCGCGCGGCCTTGGGCGCATTGCGCCGCGCCGCAGAGGAGGTGATGCATCAAGGCACCTTTACCTATGCAAAAGCGGCCATTCCCGATGGGGAAATGGCCGCTTTGATGGATCAGACCAAACAACCGGATCGGTCTTAGACTTACGCCTCTTCGCCTTCAGAGCCGTCTTCCGCGTCATCGTCGCCCTGATCGGCGATCCATGCGACGCTGACAACTTCTTCGCCCTTGCCGGTGTCAAAGACCTTGACCCCGCCCGCAGACCGCGACCGGAATGAGATCCCTTCGACTGGCACGCGGATCGACTGCCCCTTGGAGGTGGCGAGCATGATCTGATCGTCCATCTCAACCGGGAAGGAGGCAACAATTTCACCGCCGCGCATCGCCTTGTCCATGGCTGTGACGCCCATGCCGCCACGTCCGCGCACCGGGTAATCATGGCTTGAGCTGAGCTTGCCAGACCCTTTGGCGGTGATGGTCAGGATCAGGTTTTCATGGGCCGACATCTCCGCATAGCGTTCCTGATCAATAGTGGCATTGGCATCAACCGCATCCTCATCGGATACATCAACATCGTCCGCCAACCCTGCAACAGCACGGCGCATTTTCAGATAGGCGGCGCGTTCATCTGCGCCCGCATCAAAGTGACGGATGATCGACATCGAGACCACTTTGTCAGATCCACTGAGCTTGATCCCGCGCACCCCGACAGAGGCGCGACTGTTGAACACCCGCACATCGGTGGCCGGGAACCGGATCGCGCGGCCCGAATTGGTGGTCAGCATCACGTCATCATCATTGGACGCAATCCGCGCATTGATCAGCGTGGTCTCGGCGTGTTCATCCTCGAACTTCATCGCGATCTTGCCGTTGGACTTTACGTTGGTGAAATCCGACAGCTTGTTGCGGCGCACCGTGCCTGCGGAGGTCGAGAAGACCACCTGCAGATCGTCCCATTCTTTTTCATCGCGGTCGACCGGCATGATCGCGGCAATGGAAACACCCACCGGGATCGGCAGGATATTCACGATCGCCTTGCCCTTGGAGGTGCGCCCGCCCTGCGGCAAACGCCATGTCTTGAGCTTGTAAACCATGCCATCGGTGGTGAAGAACAAAAGCTGCGTATGGGTGTTGGCCACAAAGAGGGTGGTGACAACATCCTCTTCTTTGGTTTGCATCCCCGACACGCCTTTGCCGCCGCGCCGCTGGCTGCGGAAATCGATCAGAGGGGTCCGTTTGATATAGCCGCCCGATGTGACGGTCACGACCATATCTTCTCGGGCAATCAGATCTTCGTCGTCCATATCGCCGGACCAATCGACAATCTCGGTGCGGCGCGGGACGGCGAACAGATCGCGCACTTCGCGCAGCTCATCGGCGATGATGCCCATGATCCGCTCACGGCTGCTGAGAATCTCGAGGTATTCCTTGATCTTGGCGGCCAGTTCTTCCAACTCGTCGGTCACCTCTTTGACCCCGATCTGGGTCAGACGCTGCAACCGCAGTTCCAGAATGGCGCGGGCCTGCGTTTCGGACAGGTTATAGGTGCCGTCCTCGTTGGCCGTGTGGGTCGGATCATCGATCAGTTTGATGTAGTCCAGAATGCTTTCCGCAGGCCAGCGGCGCGTCATCAACCGTTCGCGGGCCTCGGCGGCATCGGCAGAGCTGCGGATCGTCTGCACGATCTCGTCGATGTTGGTCACAGCCACGGCCAAACCACACAAGACATGCGACCGCTCACGCGCCTTGCGCAGCAGATAGGCCGTGCGCCGCGCAACAACGTCTTCGCGGAAATCAATGAAAGATGTCAGGAACCTGCGCAATGTCAGGGTCTCTGGCCGGCCACCATTCAGCGCCAGCATGTTACAGCCAAAATAGGTTTGCATCGGGGTAAAGCGGTACAATTGGTTCATCACCACTTCGGCTGTGGCGTCACGCTTTAGCTCGACCACAACCCGTACGCCGTTGCGGTCGGATTCGTCCTGAACATGGGCGATGCCCTCGATCTTTTTCTCGCGCACCTGTTCGGCGATTTTTTCGATCATCACCGATTTGTTCACCTGATAGGGGATCTCTTCGATGATAATGGCCCAGCGATCTTTGCGGATCTCTTCGACACGGGTCTTGGCCCGGATGATCACACTGCCGCGCCCCTCAAGATAGGCTTTGCGCGCGCCAGTGCGGCCCAAAAGAATACCGCCCGTCGGGAAATCAGGACCGGGCACATAGTCGATCAATTGCTCGGACGTCAGATCAGGCTCTTCGATCAGGGCCATTGTCGCGTCAATCACTTCACCCAAGTTATGAGGCGGAATGTTGGTGGCCATGCCAACCGCAATACCGCCAGCGCCATTGACCAACATGTTGGGGAACCGGGCAGGCAGAACCGTGGGTTCCTGATCTTTGCCGTCATAGTTGTCTTGGAAATCAACAGTATCGCGGTCGATGTCTTCCAGCAGATATTGCGCGGCCTTTTCCATCCGCACTTCGGTGTAACGATAGGCCGCCGCCTTATCCCCGTCCATGGAGCCAAAGTTGCCCTGACCGTCCAAAAGCACCAGCGACATCGAGAAATCCTGCGCCATCCGTACCAGCGCATCATAGATCGCGCTGTCGCCATGCGGGTGGTATTTGCCCATCGCCTCGGCCACTGGCCGCGATGATTTGCGGTAGGGTTTGTCGTGGGTGTTGTTGGTCTCATGCATGGCATAAAGAATGCGCCGGTGCACAGGTTTCAGACCATCCCGCAAGTCGGGAATCGCACGGCTGACGATCACGCTCATCGCATAGTCGAGATACGAATTGCGCATCTCTTCTTCGATGGTCACAGAGGGCCCGTCATATACGGGGCGCTGTGGCGTATTTTCGTCTTCGTTTTCAGGGGTTTCTGGCGTATCGCTCACGTTCACTGCTCAGCTGTTGGGGCGCTCTATATCTTGCGTTGATTTATAGCAGAAGCGGCAGATCAGGTGCAATGCCTGTGGCCCAAACGCACTGGCAGCATCCCGCTTTGAGTGCCAACACACTGTTTTCATTGAAAAGTAATTCGTTCCGGTCAAACTAGTGCTGCAACAGGCCAAAAAGGAGGGAAAAATGACCCCGAGCGAGACCGAATTGATGCTCAAGGGCTATGGATTAACCACCGCTGAGATCTTTTACCGGATGCCCGATTACACCCATGTGTTGAACAGCTATATCTGGCAGGATTATGATCTGGCCCCGGATCACGAGAAACTGTTTGCGTTTGTCGAATTTTGGCAATCAGAGATCGAAGGCAAACTGCATTCCTTGCGCTTTACCCATCGCAAGCTGATCGGGCCGGGCGAGTGGCAAAATCAGGTGGGCGAATTCACCCTGCATTGAACTTCTCACGCAACGTCGCGGAAAAATCACTGGCGACAGCGAAAGCGGCTGCCCTAGGCTGTGACAAACAGCAATTTGAGGGCCGACATGCACAGACTTCTGGTGGACCACCGAAATATCACCCAAACCAAACTGGAAGAGGCGGCCCCGGCGCCGTTGTCTGATGGTCAGGCCCGGCTCAAGCTGGAAAGCTTTGCACTGACGGCCAACAATGTGACCTATGCCGCCTCCGGCTTTGCCATCGGGTATTGGAAGTTCTTTCCGACGGGTGAGGATGGACAGGGTTTGGTGCCAGTTTGGGGCGTGGCCGAAGTAGCCGAAAGCACCAGCGATGATCTGGCGGTCGGCACCCGGCTTTATGGCTATTACCCAATGGCGGAGGAACTGGTGATCACCCCCAAGGCCGACGGCCATGGCAGCATTCTGGACGCCGCGCCGCACCGCAGGGATTTGCCGCTGATCTACAATCAATATGTGCCTGTCCATGGCGGCACAGCCGAACAAGATCACCTCCGGGCGATTCTACAGCCGCTGTTGGCGACGTCTTACCTGCTGTTTGATTGGTTGATGGACAACGATTGGTTTGGCGCCGAACAGATCATCATCGGCAGCGCCTCATCCAAGACCGGGCTTGGCCTGTGCAAATACCTCGCCGAGCCGGAGAAACGCCCTTACAAAATTGTCGGCCTGACGTCAGAGCGCAATCGCGCCTTTGTCGAAGGCTTGGGCGCCTGTGATCAGGTTCTGAGTTATGATGAGGTGAGCAATCTGGCACAGGTGTCATCTGTCTATGTCGATATGGCCGGCAACACAGAGGTCAAAGCAGCGCTGCACAGCCATCTGGCAGATCATCTGCGCCACTCTGCCGCTGTGGGTCTAAGCCATTGGGACAAATTTGAACAAACCCAAGACCTTGCAGGCCCCAAGCCCGTGTTCTTTTTCGCCCCTGCGCAGGTCGCCAAACGCCGGGAGGATTGGGGACCGGGCAAGATTGAACAACAGATCACGCAAGCGTGGAAACGTATCGCGGCGGACGCATCAGGCTGGCTGAACGTGGTGGTGCATGACGGCATCGCAGCCTCGGATGCGGTTTACAAATCATTGGCGGACGGCACCGCCGATCCTCGTGATGGGCATATCATCCGGCTTTGAACGGCAAGGGTGAGGCAGGGCGAAACGGCCTCAGGCCGAACAGCTAGCCCCGCCCAAAACGCAGAACTTTGCACAATGCGGATGGTTCAGGGCCACGTCACGCTCGGCTTCTTGCAAGGTTGTGCCCAGCTCAAATTCCGGATCATAGGGCAGCAGGGTACAGGCCAGAACAGCAGGGGCCGCCGCACCCTTGCGTTTGACCACCATCCGCGAGGAGGAACACATCACCGCATCGGGCGATTTGTCCAAGATGCTCCAGCAGGCGGTGGTGATTTCCGGCACTTCAACACTTTCGTCCATCTCAGGAAATAACACTGTCATTCCGGGATCTTGCGCATCGATCTTAAAGCTGTGCTCAGCAAAGAACCGGCCATACCCAGCGCGGCTGTCTTCGTCGCTGTCGGCAAAGACAGAGCGGCCCGCGACCGCCATGCGAAAGCCGTTGTCGCGCAGCCATTTCATCCCGGTCAACGTCTTGTCAAACGCCCCATCACCACGTTCCGCATCATGCAGATCCGCCCGGTAATGGTCGACAGATATCCGCAACGTCAGCTTGCCCGGATAAGCCTTGTTGAGCCGCAAAAGCCCCACCTGCATCGATTTGCGCATCATCGGCCGCATGGCATTGGTCAGGATCAACACCTCATAACCTGCCGCCAGCGCGGCCTCTGTCATCTCGATCATCTGGGGGTTCATAAACGGCTCACCACCCGTAAAGGCGATCTCGTGCACCGGCCAATCGCGGGCCTTGATCTGGTCCAGATAATCGCGCACCTCATCCGCCGTGATATAGACCAGCGCATCATTGCTGGGGCTGGAGGCGATATAGCAGTTCACACATTCGATATTGCACAGGGTGCCGGTGTTGAACCAAAGGGTCTCGGGATGGGTCAATGCAACGGTTGCACGTGTCTCACCCTTGGCCGTGACAGCGGGATCCTTGAATTTGTCCAGATTTGCCCCGGCGAGATCTTTCATGATTGGTCCTTGTGCGATGGGTTGTGATGTCCATTATCTGCTAAGGTATAGCGGCGACGGGTGAAAGTCCTAGCATGAGGTGATGCACAACCTTGTGATGCCGCGCAGAATATGCATGTTAGCGATAACATTGGCAGTATAGACCTGTGCAGACACGGTTTAGATAAGAAAGGTCAAAGAGATGGTTTCGAGAGTGATTCCCGTAGATCCCTTCGATCTGGTGATCTTTGGCGGCACCGGAGATCTGGCGCGGCGCAAAATCCTGCCGGGGTTGTTCCGCCGCTTTTGCGCCGGCCAAGTGCCAAGTGACGCTCGCATTGTCGGCGCGGCCCGCACCGATCTGGACAGCGATGGCTATCGCCAGATGGTCCGCGAGGCGCTTGCCGAATTTGGCCGCGACATTGCCTGTGATGAGGGCACGCTGAACGGCTTTCTTGATATGATCCAATACCTTGCCATTGATGCCCGCGGCGAGACCGGCTGGGCGGAACTGGCGGAATTGATGGTTGGCAAGGGCAGGGTGGAGGCGTTTTACTTTTCCGTCTCTCCGGCATTGTTTGGCGATCTGGCCGAACGGTTGCAACACTGGGGCATGGCGGACGAAGACAGCCGGATCGTTGTTGAAAAACCCTTTGGGCACGATCTGGCCTCGGCCAAGGAGCTAAACGCAACGCTGGCCCGCTATTTTGATGAAAAGCAGATCTACCGGATTGATCATTATCTGGGCAAAGAAACCGTACAAAACCTGATGGCTGTACGCTTTGGCAACATGCTGTTTGAACCCCTTTGGAACGCGCAATACGTCGATCACGTGCAGATCACTGTGGCCGAAACCGTCGGTGTTGGCGGGCGGGGTGAATACTACGACAAAGCGGGCGCAATGCGCGATATGGTGCAGAACCACCTGATGCAATTGCTTTGCCTGATCGCGATGGAGCCGCCTGCGCGGTTCGACCCTGACGCGGTGCGCGATGAAAAGCTCAAGGTGATCCGATCGCTTGATCCGGTGCTGCCCCATCACATCGCCCGTGGCCAATATGACGCCATGCCCGGCAATGAGGCCGAGATGCCCAGCTACCGCGAGGCGGTCGATCATCCGCGCAGCCGCACCGAAAGCTTTATCGCGCTGAAAACCCATATCAGCAATTGGCGGTGGGCTGGCACGCCGTTTTACCTGCGCACGGGTAAGCGCATGGCGGCGCGGTCTTCCGAGATCACGGTGATCTTCAAAGACACCCCGCATTCGATCTTTGCCGAAGACGCCGGACGCCACCGCAATGTGCTGTCCATCCGTTTGCAACCCAACGAGGGCATCACCCTGGGCGTCACGATCAAGGAACCGGGGCCGGGCGGGATGCGGTTGATCGATGTCCCTCTGGATATGACTTTTGCCGAAGCATTGGGCGTGGATGGTTCGGATCATGTGGATGCCTATGAGCGGCTGATTACGGACGTGATCCGCGGCAATCAAACCCTGTTCATGCGCGGCGATGAGGTCGAGGCTGCCTGGGCCTGGACCGACCCGATCATCGAAGGCTGGGAAGCCCGCCATGACGTGCCAAAACCCTATGACATCGGGTCCGACGGGCCCACCGATTCAACCGAGATGATGCGCCGAGACGGACGTGAATGGCGAAAGGTAACACCATGAAATTTATCGAATATCCTGACCGCGAACTTCTGACCATGCGGGTCGCGGATGAACTGGCAGGCGAAATTGAGAATGCCTTGTTCACCCATGAAAGCGCATCTTTTGCCGTGCCGGGCGGCACAACACCGGGGCCGATCTTTGACATGCTCAGCGGCACCGATCTGGGCTGGGACAAGGTCAACGTGATGCTCACTGACGAACGCTGGGTGCCCGAAGATCACGATCTGTCCAACACAAGATTGGTCCGCGACCGGTTGCTGACCGGTCCTGCGGCCGCTGCGACGTTCTTGCCATTCTACCGCGCGGGTAAAACGGCAGCTGAGGCTTGCCCCGAGGTCGCGCAGACGTTGGTGCCACATATGCCGCTCTCGGTTCTGGTATTGGGCATGGGCGATGACATGCACACCGCCTCGCTGTTTCCGGGTGCACCGGGGCTCGAGGCCGCATTGGATGGTCATGCCCCCTTGCTTTGCCCGATATCGCCGCCCGATCAGGACATTGACCGCGTGACCTTGCCAGCCCACGCTCTGAAAGGCGCATTGTCCACCCATGTGGTGATCTTTGGGGCGCTCAAACGCAATGCCCTCGAAAAGGCCCAAAAACTTGCCCCAAAAGACGCGCCGATCTCGGTGGTTTTGGGCAACGCAACCGTGCATTGGGCCGCATGATGGACAATTGGACCCGTTTGAAAAGCCGTCTGGATGCCACCCAAGATCGCCCGCTTCTGGCGCTCTTTGAAGAGGAAGGCCGCGCCGCACATTACGCAGTTCAAACCGAACACATGCGGTTTGACTATGCCAAAACCAACATCGATGCAGACACCCGCGCCGATCTGATTGCCCTGACCGAAGATATGGATCTTGCGGGCAAGCGTGACGCGATGTTTGGCGGCGCGGCGATCAACAGCACCGAAAACCGTGCCGTGCTGCACACCGCCCTGCGCAACCTTGATGGCGGGCCGATCTATGTGGACGGTACCGATGTGATGCCAGACATCCACGCCACTTTGGCCCGGATGCGCGAGTTCGCAGACCGGATCCGCACCGGCAATATCACCGATGTGGTCAACATCGGCATCGGCGGCTCTGATCTTGGCCCGGCAATGGCCACGGCGGCACTCAAACCCTATCACGATGGCCCGCGCTGCCATTTTGTCTCCAACGTTGATGCGGCCCATATCGTCGATACGCTGGCCGATCTTGACGCAAAAACCACGCTGGTGATTGTCGCCTCCAAAACCTTCACCACAATTGAGACCATGACCAATGCCCGCACCGCGCGGGCCTGGATGCAGGACCATGGCGGCGATCCCAAAACCCAGTTTGCCGCGCTCAGCACAGCAGAAGACAAAACCACTGCCTTTGGCATTGATCCCGCGCAGGTCTTTGGATTTGAGGACTGGGTGGGCGGGCGATACTCCGTCTGGGGGCCGATTGGCCTGTCACTGATGATCGCCATCGGCCCCAAGGCCTTTGACAGTTTCTTGCGTGGCGCACAGGCGATGGACCGCCACTTCCAAGTGGCAGACCCGCTGGAGAACATGCCAATTATGTTGGCGCTTGTGGGGATCTGGCATAACCAGATCTGCGGTTATGCCACCCGCGCCGTGCTGCCCTATGATCAACGTCTGGCGCTGCTGCCCAGCTATCTGCAACAGCTTGAGATGGAATCAAACGGCAAGTCCAGCCTGCTGGATGGCTCCGATCCGGCCCGCCACAGCGGCCCGGTGGTCTGGGGCGCTGCAGGCACCAATGGCCAACACGCCTTTTACCAGCTCATCCATCAAGGTACCCGCGTCATTCCTTGCGAATTTATGGTCGCCGCCAACGGGCATGAGCCGGATCTGGCCCATCACCACCAACTGCTGATCGCCAATTGCCTCGCGCAATCCGAAGCCCTGATGCGCGGCCGATCCCTGACCGAAGCCCGCAAATTGATGGAGGCCAAGGGCTTCGAAGGCACTGAGCTGGAACGCCAGGCCCGCCACCGGGTCTTTCCGGGCAATCGCCCGTCGACAACGCTGGTTTATGACCGGCTGGATCCCTTCACCCTTGGCCAGATCATCGCGCTTTATGAGCACCGCGTCTTTGTCGAAGGGGTGATCCTCGGTATCAACTCTTTTGACCAATGGGGGGTCGAGCTGGGCAAGGAACTGGCCACCTCACTGCAACCGCTTGTCGAAGGGGAGGCACCATCCACAGGCAAAAACGGATCAACCGCCGCGCTGCTGGATTACATCCTCAACCGGCGCAGTTAACCTTCTTCATTTGGCCAAGAAAACCTCCGGGGAGTTTGAGGGGCAGCGCCCCTCATTCACAAATAAATCAAATGCGGTGCAGCCGCGCCTTTGGCTACATCAGATCCGGGGCGCGGCCCACGCGGTTGGCCAGCTTGCCCACCGTAAGCCCCTGCACAATAATCGAAAACACCACCACAACATAAGTGCATGTCAGGACCAGCGGCTTCCATTCCCCGTCCGGCAGTGACAGGGCCAGCGCCACGGAAATCCCGCCTTTCAGCCCCCCCCAAGTCATGATCGGGGTCACCCCCTGGCTGAAGGTGCGAAACGGCTTGAGCATCCCGATGGGCACCGCCACGGCGGCCAAACGCGCCAGCAGCGCGATAAAGATGGTGGCGACCCCGGTCAGCAACAGATCGCCGGAAAAGGCGATGGCAAAAACCTCAAATCCGATCAGCAGAAACAGAACCGCATTCAAAATCTCGTCAATCAGCTTCCAAAACGCATCAACATAACGCCGGGTTTCCTCGGACATGCCCCGCGCCGCGCCGACATCGCCAATCAGCAATCCTGCACAGACCGCCATGATTGGCGCAGAAACATGCAGCGCCACCGCCAGTTCATAGCCGCCAAAGGCCAGTCCAAGCGTCAGCAGCACCTCAAGCGAATAATCATCAATCCGCCGCATCACCCGAAAGGTGATCCAGCCCAGCACAATGCCTAGGATCGCACCGCCAAAGGCCTCTTGGATGAAGAGCATAACCGCCGCGCCCAACGGGCTGTCGCCGCTGCCATGATGGGCATCCGATGGAAAGGCCAGCCCAACCAGCACCAGAAACACGACATAGCCAACCCCATCATTAAAAAGGCTTTCTCCTGCAATTTTCGTCTCAAGCGTCTTGGGCAGATCCGCCTCGCGCAGCACCCCCAGAACCGCCACCGGATCAGTGGGAGAGATCAGCGACCCAAACACCAGCGCCAACAGGATCGGCATACCGGTCAGCCATGAAAACGCAAACCCCACCACCACCGTCGACAACGCCACACCCAGCGTTGCCATCAAAAACACCGTCACCCATTCGCGGCGCAGATCGCTTAACTTGACATGCAGCGCCCCGGCAAACAGCAGCAGGCCCAGCATCCCCTCAAGCAGGGCCTCAGAAAAATCTATACCGGTGACAAAACCGCGCACGGTGTCGGCGATGCCAAGCGCGGGCCAGATCAGATCAATCCCCAGCAATCCAAAAGAGGCCAGCAGCGAGACCACCAAAATCCCGATTGCCGCTGGAAGTTTCAGGTAAAGGTAATTGATCGCCCCGAAACAGCCCGCCAGAACGATCAGCAGCGAGGTGATTTGCAGGACATTCATGCGCCCGTGGCCATGTCATAGGTGATCCACATGGTGCGCGTTGCCAGTTGATCATAAACGCCGCGCCCGCGGTAATTGTCATCCGCCGTGATCCAGCGCACCACGGTCCAGCCGTTTTGCTGCGCGTTATCGCCAACCGCTTTGATCAACGCCTGCGCGGCGCCGCTGCCGCGTGCGGCAGGATCGACATAAAGATCGTCAAGAAAACATTTCACCGCAGCGCTCAACGGGCTGGCAAAGGGTCTGAAGTGGGTCAAACCGATCACCACCCCATCACCATCCAGCGCCAGCAACCCGTTCACCTCATGGGCGTCATCCATCAGCCAGCCAAACACGCGATCGCGCATCTCGGCGGTCTGCTCTACCTTATAGAACTGCGCATATCCGGCATAAAGACGATCCCAATCGGCGCGGTCTTGGGCGGTCACGGGGCGGATGGTTACGGTCATGGCGTTTCCTTTGAATGTGGCGGCGGCAGGGGTTGGGGCTACCTCTACACAGATGCACGTTCTGGGCAAGATCACCGGGCCTACGCAGGGCCTTTATACGGTGCGCTGGTAGCGCCTTATGACATAACGTCATTTCACCGCTGGCGCAGTGACCGCGCTTGCAAGAACGGGGCAGATTGTCCAATCTGACCCGAAAGTTCACGGAGGAGAACCCGAATGCTTGGTCAAATGATGTCCAAACCCCTGCTGATTTCCAGCTTGATCGAACACGCCGAACGCTATCACGCCGAAGCGCAAATTCATTCGGTCAACACCGGCGGCGGCATCGAAGAAACCAGCTGGGGGCAGGTGGCCCGCAACGCACGAGCCATGGCTTCCGCGCTGACCGCATTGGGGCTGGAGCCGCAAGCCCGTTGCGGCACCATCGCATGGAACAACCGCCGCCATCTTGAGCTGTATTTTGGTGTTTCGGGAGGCGGGTTTGTTTGCCACACGATCAATCCGCGCCTGTTCCCCGAACAACTTGTCTACATCCTCAATCATGCTGAGGACAAAGTGTTGTTCATCGACAAAACCTTTGTGCCGCTGGTGGCTGCAATCCGTGACAAGTTGGAACATCTCGACCACATCGTTCTGATGGAAGGCCATGACGCCGAAGCCGAGAAAGCCTTGCCCGGCCTGAAATTCTACGACGATCTGGTGGCCTCTGGTGATCCGGCATTCCCATGGCCTGAACTGGATGAAAACACCGCCTCAAGCCTTTGTTATACATCGGGAACAACGGGCAATCCCAAGGGGGTTCTTTACTCCCACCGCTCTACCGTGCTGCACAGCTTTGCGGTGAACTTTGCCGATAGCATTTCCTTCTCCGCCGCCGATATCGTGTTGCCTGTGGTGCCGATGTTCCATGTGAACGCATGGGGCGCGCCCTATGCCTGTGCGCAGGTCGGTGCACGTATGGTGATGCCGGGGCCGGGCCTTGATGGGCCATCGCTATTGGGGCTTATCGAAAACCAGAACGTCACCGTGGCTTTGGGCGTGCCAACGATCTGGCTGGGCCTTTATGGCGAGGCGAAAAAGACCGGGGCCAAGATGGCCAGTTTGCAGCGCACCGTTGTGGGCGGTTCGGCCTGTCCGCCATCGCTGATCACGGCCTTCCGCGAGGAATACAACGTTGACACCATCCATGCCTGGGGCATGACAGAAA
Source organism: Sulfitobacter mediterraneus (assembly GCF_003054325.1). Lineage (GTDB taxonomy): Bacteria > Pseudomonadota > Alphaproteobacteria > Rhodobacterales > Rhodobacteraceae > Sulfitobacter > Sulfitobacter mediterraneus. The sequence continues at coordinate 153,118 of NZ_QBKU01000007.1, read as the reverse complement.
TGTCGCCCATCGGTTCGGTGAACCGTCCTTTGGCCAAACACGGCGAATTGCCGGTCGAAGAGCAGCACAAGCTGCGCGAAAATCAGGGCCGTCCTGTGTACGGGGTGGAGCTGGAGATCCTCGACGAGAACGGGGCACCGCTGCCCCATGATGGTGAAACCCAGGGCGATCTGGTCACGCGCGGCTATTGGATTGTGGACAGCTATTTCCGTTCCAGCACCGAAGAAACCCTTGAGAACGGTTGGTTCCACACCGGCGACGTGGCAACGATGGACGCGGACGGCTATGTGACCATCCGCGACCGGTCCAAGGACATCATCAAATCGGGCGGTGAATGGATCAGCTCGGTCGAGCTGGAGAATATCGCCATTGCCCACCCCGATCTGGCCGATGCAGCCGTGATTGGCGCGACCCATGAAAAATGGGACGAACGGCCCATTCTGATCGCAGTCAAGGCCGAAGGAGCCGATCCGGCGGAGGCCGATGTTCTGGCGTTCTTTGACGGCAAGATCGCCAAATGGCAGGTGCCGGACCGCGTTGTCTTTACCGATGTTCTGCCGCGCAATGCCACGGGCAAGGTGCTCAAACGCAATCTGCGCGATGAATTTGGCAAGATCCTGCTGGGTTGATCAGGCTTTCCAGCGGTCCAAACGGGGAATGCCGCGTGTGAACATCCACGCCATCACTTTTGGCATTCCCGACCGCATCAATGCCTCGACGCAGTGTTGCTGAAACTCCTTCACGCCGACATCAGGGTGCCGAAATGCGCCCTGATCGTAACAGATGGAACAAAAGGTCTGACTTTTGCTGCCGTCAGCCTCCAATCCACCACCCTGCGGATCCTTGGACAGCGGCATTCCGCAGCTTTGGCAACTTCCTGACATGGTTTTCTCCCTCGTTCTCTTGCGTGACTGCTGGGACCATTGTATAAACCATGGACCACTGTCAATGGTTTTGAGGGAAAGATGCGCATCGGAGAACTGGCCAAGCGGGCAAAAGTGTCCCGCGATACGATCCGTTTTTATGAACGCCACGGTTTGATCCGGTCGGGCGTCGATCCTGAGGCGGGCAACAGTTACCGGATCTATCCCGAAGACGCTGTTCTGACGTTGGATGTGATCCGCGATGCCCAAGCCGCAGGGCTCAGCATTGCCGACATCAGCATGTTTTTGGCGCAGTTTATGGCCCAATCACCCGAGGCTGAGGCCGGGCAGGGGTTTCTCGAAGCCAAGATTGTCGAAGTGCGCGCCCGTCAGGAGGCAGGCGCACGGTTCTTGCAGATGCTGGAGCAAACCAAAGCGGCGCTGGACCGCGCCCCTCAAGATGGTCTGGATGAAGTGACCCGCCGCGGCGAAGCTTGATCAATCCCCGGCGGTCTCACGCCCCTTGGCAAACTGCTGCATTTGCTCAAAGGGCGGCAACCATCCTGCGCGGCGCTGGCACCACAGCTCATAACTTGGGGTAAACTGATCGGGTGCATCCATCGCACCCAAATGCAGCTCGATCTCATCACCGCTGCGGGCAAAGACGGAGGATCCACAATTGGGGCAAAAATGCCGCCCGTTGTAGTCGCCGGTCTCCCCCGCGATCTGCACTGAAGCCACAGGAAAAACCGCCGCCGCATAGAACAACGCCCCGTGATGTTTGCGGCAATCCACACAATGGCACAGCCCAACCCGTGCAGGCGGCCCCATCGCCACAAACCTGACCTTTTCGCAGGCACATCCGCCGGTGATTTCTTGCATTTGCCGCCGTTCCTTATGAGGTGTCATGGCACGATAGAATGCGGCAGATCCAAAAGCCATGCCGCCCCGCAGGATCAGCCCATCGGATGGACCCAGATCTCTGCCTCTGGCTCATGCGGGGCCCGCGTGCCGTCCGTCCGTGCGCCCAGCCTTTTTGCCACGGCCTGTGATCGCGTATTGCTTTGGTCTATGTAGCTGTAAAGCCTATCTAATTTGAGTATGTCAACGGCCCAAACCCTGACCGCGAGTGCAGCTTCGGTCGCAAAGCCTTTGCCTTCCGCGCCTTCGAACAGATGCCAGGCAAGCTCAATCTCCGGCCAGTCGGAATGCTTGATCAATCCCACCCGGCCAACGGGCAGTCCTGTCTGCTGCTCCACTACGATGAAAAAACCGAAACCGTGCCAGTGCCAATGGCCAACACCGGCCAGAAATCCGAACCATGCCTGCTGCTCCGTTCCGGTTTCTCCTTGTGCGACCATCGACGGGGCGCTGGTCATAAAACGGGTGAATGCCGGCAAATCCGCGCGTTCAGGGCCGCGCAGGATCAGCCGCGACGTGGTTAACTTGGGGGCAGTTGTGAGCTGTTGCATGGCAGGCCTTTTCTACGGCGGTCTTGGGGTGCCGCGAGTGTAATGGAGAGTTGGCCCTATCGGAAAGGATGGAGTTTCGCGCATTGGCGAACCCGTTCAGCACCCGAATGTGCTTGCGCAATGTCTTTGAAACAAGTTTCGGGATTTGAGGATCTTTGGAGCGGGTAACGAGAATCGAACTCGTAACTAAAGCTTGGGAAGCTGCCGTGATACCTTTTCACCATACCCGCGCTCAGGTTTGAGATATGCGGGGCGGGCAGGGGCGTCAAGGGCAGACCTTCTAGGAAGCCGAAATCATCGCAACAATCACTAATCCAATAAAGATGAACAGGACGATGGCCGTCATAACCATAGCATCATCAATCTCCGTCGGCTTGGTGTTGATTACCCAATATTTGTGAATGTTAATATTCGCAAGAATGCGAGGCTTTCCATCAAACGAAGATATGACAAAGATATCTTTCGATTTTAGCTCCACGTCATCGTAACAATTTGACTCAAACTGAATGAAATCATCGTTTCCATTTTGGAAAAATCTTATCGAGTATTCGCGGCTTTGACTTGGCTTGTGGCCCCGCGAACGCTTAGATCGCGCGATTCCTATAATGACCTGAAAATCTGCTTCACAGTCTGAACAAGAAAGAGAGTAATAGCCTTCCTTCTCGACCTCATAGTTGTTCTGCTCTTCACAGTTAGCACATACAATTTTCAACGAGCTATCCCTGCATTTTCTTTTGCCATTTCTTTTGTGGCAGAACTGCAGAGAATAAATCAACCGGAGATTGCCGCTCCGCTTTACCCGCGCCGCCGCCGTCTGCGGCCGCCGCCAGCTTCACCGCCATCACCGCCGCCGGTGTTGAAAGTCTCGCTTGGCAGGGTGACGATGCTGTTCAGGATCGGGAAAGGCTCCACCGCGTTGGGGATGGCGGAGGCATTCACAAAATGCTCCTGAAAGCGCGGCTCAATTGCGGTTTCGATCTTGTGAATCGCCCGCACGGTTTGTTCGATCTCGGCCCGCGCCTCGCGGTTCAGCAGGGCAATCCGCGCCCCGGTGCCCGCCGCATTGCCCGCCGATGTGACCTTGTCCAAAGGCGCGTCGGGGATCATGCCCAGAACCATCGCATGTTTGGTGCTGATATGGGCGCCAAAGGCCCCGGCCAGCACCACGCGGTCCACCTTTTCAACGCCAAACTTGTCCATCAAGAGCCGCGCACCAGAATAAAGCGCGGCTTTGGCCATCTGGATCTCGCGGATGTCGCGGTTGGTCACGGTGATCTTGGGGCCGCCTTGGGCCGTGCCGTCATAGACGAGGTATGAATTGGTGCGCCCGTCTGCGAACACCATGGGTGATCCGGTTTGTTCTGCCGTGCCGATCAAACCCGGCGCATCAACGATACCGTGGATGCGCATCTCGGCCACCATCTCGATAATGCCGGAACCGCAGATACCGGTGACCCCCGTGGTGGCGATGGCCGCGTCAAAGCCCTCTTCGTCGGACCACAGATCACTGCCAATCACTTTGAACCGCGCGACCTTGGTGGCTGGGTCAATCTCAACCCGCTCAATCGCGCCGGGGGCGGCCCGTTGGCCGGATGAAATTTGCGCCCCTTCAAAGGCCGGACCAGTGGGAGAGGAACAGGCAAGCACCTTTTCCTTGTTGCCCAGCAGGATCTCGGCGTTGGTGCCCACATCCACCACCAGCACCAGATCGTCGGATTTGTCCGGTGCCTCGCTGAGCGCGACAGCGGCGGCATCGGCGCCCACATGGCCCGCAATGCAAGGCAGCAGGTACACCCGCGCAGATCGGTGAATATTCAGCCCCAGATCCGCTGCCCGCAAACGCACCGCATCAGAGGTGGCCAGGGCAAAGGGCGCCTGGCCCAGTTCAAACGGGTCAATCCCAAGAAACAGATGGTGCATCACCGGATTGCAGACAAACACCGCGTCCACGATCAACTCTTTGTCGATCCCGCCTTCGGTGGCGATCTGGCTGAACAGACCGTTCATGCCCTCGCGCACCGCGCGGGTCATTTCATCCGCGCCCGAGGCGTTCATCATCGAATAGCTGACCCGGCTCATCAAATCTTCGCCAAAGCGGATCTGCGGATTCATCACACCGGAGGAGGCAATCACCTCTCCCGTGGCCAGATCGCACAGATGCGCCGCGATGGTGGTGGAGCCAAGATCAACCGCAAGACCGTAAACCGTGCCCTCATAGTATCCCGGCCAGATTGCCATGATGCGCGGTGCGTTTTCAGCGTCCCCCAAATGCACCGCCACGGTGACCTTCCAGCCACCCTTGCGCAGAACCGGCTGCATGGCCTGCAAGATATGCAGATCGGCAGTTACATCCTCCAGTTCCCATTGATCGCGAAGCGCGTTTCGCAACCGCTCCAGATCGCCCGAAGGGTCGTGCATGTCAGGTTCCTGCACCTCGACATAATACAGCTTGGTCGTCGGGTTGATCACGATGTCCCGCGCCTCGGCGCGTTTGCGTACCACCTGTTTGTGAACCTGGCTTTCGGGGGGCACGTCGATCACCACATCGCCCTGGACCGCCGCCTGACAACCCAGCCGCCGCCCGTCGATCAACCCGCGTTTGTCCTTGTATCGCTGTTCAACGGCGTTCCATTCGGACAGTGCATCGTCGCGCACGGTCACTTTATGCTTGGAGAACTCGCCATAGCTGGGCGTGATCTGGCATTTGGAACAGATCCCGCGCCCGCCGCAGACGGAATCCAGATCAACACCCAATTGCCGCGCGGCGGTCAGAATGGGGGTGCCTTTGGGGAAATGCCCGCGTTTGCCGGAAGGGGTGAAAATCACCAGAGGATCACTGCTCATTGCCTGCACCTTTGACTGCCTTTGCGGGCAGCATAGCGAGGCAGACCGGAAGGGAAAGCCAGCCTGCGGCAAAAAGCAGGCCAGACCCGTCATTTAAAGAGGGATTTTAGATCTTTACTTGAATGATCTCGCCTTGATCGCGCCCGTTGAAACACGTCACGAATTCCAGAGCCTCGATAAGGGCTTCGTCTTTGTGACTTGATGTCACAATAGATCGATCTTTCGCGGTCCCACTCCCAAAGGTCAACGCATCCACATGGTCTTCAAGCGCTTAACATCCTTCGCCAGATATCGCGATGAGGCTGGCCCGCTGCGAAAGCCACTGTTCAACCATGCCCGAAAGGACAAGGAAATCTGATACCGGACTATGCAGAACAGTCTTTGGGCTGCCATTACATGTCACCCAAGACATCCGAAACCAAGCGTGCATTCCGCAGCACCGCAGACATCACTATGTCTATCAACCAAAAATTCGACGAAGCAAACTTTGTTTGACCGGTGCATTCAAGCAATGGAACTGATCGACTTCGCTCGCATCCAGATAACTATCATATCGAAATCCGATCAGCTCTTCGATCAATTCAACAGGTATTTCAAAAACAAAATCGACACCTGTTTCACCGCCTTGTTCGTCGAACAAAGCAGATCTTCTCAATTCATATGTATCAGGTAAATCGCCAGTCGCTTCGATGTGGAAAAGGTCGTCCCCGTCGCCAGCATGCGAGACCCGCCAAACTTCTGTCCCACCCCTCCAGAAAGTGGCCGAACTCCACATCGTTGTCTCGTTGATCTCGCACAGACAGATGTCGTGGTTTTCGGAAAAAGCCTCAATCTCTGCAAGTTTGGTTTGACCGAAAGTTTCCTCTTCGCTCCACAAAACCGTCCAGCCAGAGGACTTGATCTGAGCCACCCACCATTCTTCCTGTGGCATTTCGCTGCACAGCTGTTCAGCCGAAAGTCCGAAGGCCTTCAAGACCTGCACAGGGCTGGCCTTCGCTCCCAGAAAACAAATGCGAAACCCCATGCCAGGCCCTCTCTAAAAACGCGAATTTCCTAGCAAAAAACATATTTGACGTGTATTGGCAAGTCGGCTTGGATTTTGCTCCGATTGATCCTGATCTGGACATTCTACCACCAATGCGCCATCATATGCCCCATGAAAACCTTGCATCAAAAACCATGCGTCCCCTGTGCGGCGCGAATTACCATCCCGGCCTGATTTGCCGGGCCGGGTCGGTTCCTGATTTTGATGTTTCAACGCGCAAGCTGCGCTACCACAAGGTTTTTCTCACCATGACACATATACCAACGCTGCACATGCTTTGCGGCAAGATCGCCGCTGGCAAATCCACATTGGCCCGGCAACTTGGCCAAAAGCCCGGCACCGTTTTGATCTCGGAGGATGAATGGCTGGCCACGCTTTTCTCGGACCAGCTGGACACGTTAGACGACTTTGCGAGATGCAGCAGGCGCCTGCGCGGCATCATGGGGCCACATGTGGCAGGCCTGTTGAAAACGGGCGTGTCCGTTGTGCTGGATTTTCAAGCCAACACTGTTCGGAGCCGCAGTTGGATGAAAGGCATCGCTGAGGCTGCGGGCACGGCCTATGTCCTGCATGTATTGGACCGGTCTGATGCTGAGTGCCTTGAGAGCCTGCGCAAACGCAATGCGCAGGGCGATCATGCCTTCGCGGTGACCGAAGACCAGTTTCACCAGTTTTCAGCGTTGTTTGAGCCGCCCCAGCCGGAAGAAGGGTTTGAGATAATGGTGCATTAGGCCGGACGCGCGGATCAAACCTGATCTCAAATGGGTGGGACAGCCCTTGAAGCCGGGCTATGGCCATGAAGCTAAAGCTGGCTCCGCTCGTGAAAGATAAACCCCAGAAAATTCAGCAGGATCTGCGCTGCAAGGATCGTGGTGCTGCCCGATTGGTCGTAATCCGGCGCCACCTCGACCAGATCAATGCCAACGATTTCATGCCTCTGCGCCGCAGCCTGAAGCAGCTCCAGCACCTCGTAGTACAAGAACCCGCCATGGGACGGCGTGCCCGTACCCGGCGCGATAGAGGGGCAGAAAGCGTCAATATCAATGGTCACATAAAGCCGTGCGCCCGCTGGCACATGACCCAGCACCCCGCGCGGCCCCAACTCGCGGGCCTGCCGGACCGAGATGATATCGGACCCCATGGCACGGGCATCGTCATAGCCCTCTTTCGAGGTTGAGCTGACATTGCGAATGCCCACTTGGGTCAGGCCCGTCACATAGTCCTTTTCGGCGGCGCGCCGCATCGGATTGCCATGACCATGCCGCACCCCGTGGCGCACATCGACAAAGTCCAGATGCGCGTCGATTTGCAGGATGTGGATGTCGCCCTGATCATCAAAGGCGCGGATGCAGGGGATGTTGACCGAATGATCACCGCCAATGACCACGGGCAGGGCGCCTGCCGCCAATATCGCCCGCACCCCGATCTCGATATTGCGGTGGCTGGCCTCTGTATCGGTGTGCACAATATCTGCATCACCAATATCGACGATGTTCACGTCTCCGGGCAGATAGGTCACGTCATCCTCATGGTCATAAGCCCCGGCATGGCCAAAGCTGAACAGGGTCGAGGCCTCGCGCACCCCGCGCGGGCCAAACCGCGCCCCGGACCGCCATTGCGTGCCCGCATCAAAGGGCGCGCCCAGCACCGCCACATCTGCATCCAGCGCATCCCAATCTGGCTCATAGGGGCGCTTGCCAAAGGTCGAAATCCCCACAAACGGCAGGTTCAACCTGCCTGCATCGTATCCATGATCTGCCATAATGCCCCCTTTGCCCGGATCATTGACCAGCCCGCCCCACCACGCAAGCATCTTGCACGCGACCAAGGGCGCGATTGCCCCTTTCCAATTGTAGCCATCCGTGAAATAGCAAACCGCCAAATGAACCCATGACCCGAGGTGTATGATGGAGATTCGTGAGGCCCTGACCTTTGATGATGTGCTGCTTGTTCCGGGGGCGTCCTCCGTTCTGCCTTCCACGGCGGATACGCGCACATTTGTGACCAAATCCATTGCGTTGAACATTCCGCTGCTCAGCTCTGCGATGGACACCGTGACCGAAAGCCGGATGGCGATTGCCATGGCACAGGCCGGCGGTATGGGCGTGTTGCACCGCAATCTGGACATTGAACAACAAGCCCGCGAAGTGCGCCGGGTCAAACGGTTCGAAAGCGGGATTGTCTACAATCCCATCACGCTCACGGCCAATCAAACGCTGGCCGATGCCAAAGCCTTGCAAGAACGCTACAACGTCACCGGTTTTCCGGTGGTCGATGACACGGGCCGGGTTGTCGGGATCGTGACCAACCGCGACATGCGTTTTGCCTCCGATGACAAAACCCCGGTCAGCGTGATGATGTCCACGGACAACCTCGCCATTCTGCACGAACCAGCAGACCGCGAAGAAGCCATAAGCCTGATGAAATCGCGCCGCATCGAAAAGCTGTTGGTGACGGACAAGGGTGGCAAGCTCACAGGTCTGCTGACGTTGAAAGACACCGAACAGGCAGTGCTGAACCCAACCGCCTGCAAAGACAATCTGGGCCGTCTGCGCGTGGCGGCAGCCACCACCGTAGGCGATGCCGGTTTTGAGCGTTCCCAAGCGCTGGTTGAGGCGGGCGTTGATATGATCGTGATCGACACCGCTCATGGCCATTCCGAAGGGGTGGCCCATGCGGTGACCCGCGCCAAAGCGTTGAGCAATGAGGTGCAGGTGGTTGCGGGCAACGTGGCCACCGGCGCGGCAACACGGGCGCTGATCGATGCGGGCGCGGATGCGATCAAGGTTGGTATCGGGCCCGGATCAATCTGTACCACACGGATGGTCGCTGGTGTGGGCGTGCCGCAGTTGACCGCGATTATGGATTGCGCCGCAGCCGCAGGCGACATTCCGGTAATTGCTGATGGCGGCATCAAATTCTCTGGCGATTTTGCCAAGGCGATTGCGGCGGGCGCATCCTGCGCCATGGTCGGCTCCATGATCGCAGGCACGGACGAAAGCCCCGGTGAGGTGATCCTGTATCAAGGGCGCAGTTTCAAAAGCTATCGCGGCATGGGATCGCTGGGCGCAATGGCGCGTGGCTCGGCGGATCGCTATTTTCAGAAGGACGCCGCCAGCGACAAACTGGTGCCCGAAGGCATCGAAGGGCAGGTGCCCTACAAAGGCAGCGCGAATGCGGTTGTACACCAATTGGTCGGCGGCTTGCGGGCCGCGATGGGTTACACCGGATGCGCGACCGTGGCCGAGATGCGCAAAGACTGCAGCTTTGTGCGGATCACCGGCGCTGGTCTCAAAGAAAGCCATGTGCATGACGTTCAGATCACCCGCGAAAGCCCGAACTATCGGATTGGGTAATTGAATATGATCAGTATGTTACAGGCGCATCTTGAAGTGAACCCTGCACCATGACTCCGGGTGCGCGGGTCGCCGCAGCGATCGAAATTCTGGGCGATATGTCTGATGGTTTGGCGGCTGAACAAGCGCTGACCCGCTGGGCCCGGCGCAGCCGCTTTGCCGGCTCCAAAGACCGCGCCGCGATCCGCGATCATGTCTTTGACGTGCTGCGCTGCCGGCGCACGGCGGCGCACTATGGCCAGGGGGATACCCCACGGGCCTTGATGATCGGCCTGCTTCATCAGCAAGACGCGGATCTGGATGGGTTGTTTTCTGGCGATGGCCACGCGCCCGCGCCACTAACCGGGCAAGAGCGCCAGTTTCCTATGCCCCCGGCGGATCAGGCAGTGGCTTGGAACCTGCCCGATTGGCTGATCCCTGCGTTTGAGGCATCGCTGGGTGAGGCCGCAAACGGAGTGGCGATCGCCCTGCAAGACCGCGCACCGGTGTTCCTGCGGGTCAATACGCTCAAAACCGACCGCGATCAGGCGCAGGCATCCTTGCAGGCCGAAGGCGTTGAAACCAAACACAATCCTTTGTGTGACACCGCATTGACCGTCACCGAAGGCGCACGCAAGATCCGCAATTCCAACGCTTATTTGCAAGGCCATGTGGAGTTGCAAGACGCCGCCAGTCAGGCGGTAGTCGCGGCATTGCCCAAAGGTGGCCGGGTGCTTGATTATTGCGCAGGCGGCGGCGGCAAGGCGCTGGCGCTCGCAGAAGATCCGGATCGCAAGGTTTTTGCCCATGACATCGACCCACGCCGCATGGCCGATCTTCCGGGCCGCGCAGATCGTGCGGGCGCACAGATCACGTCATTGAGCACCGAACAGACCGCTCAATTCGAAAAGTTTGATATCGTGCTGTGTGACGCACCTTGTTCCGGCTCCGGCGCATGGCGGCGGGCGGCGGAAGGCAAATGGACATTGACGCCAGATCAACTGGCGACATTGAACCAAACGCAGGATGATATTCTGGACAAAGCTGCAACACTGATCGCCGCAGGCGGGGTTCTGGCCTATGCAACCTGTTCAGTGCTGCGGGACGAAAACGAAGACCGCGTTGAGGCGTTTTTGGCACGACATCCCGGCTGGTCCATGACCTATTCCCACCGCTTTGACCTTGGTCCAAACGGCGATGGTTTTTTCACGGCACACTTGACGCAAGATTGATTGACGCGCTATGCAACTTAAGGATGCATAATGGCCGTTGGTTAATCGTAGCTTAACTCTTCGTGCCCCTAATGCGAGCTGAACTCGTTTTGGGGGCTGGCTTGAAAAGCGAAAAACCACAGTTGGATCCTGCGACGCCGCTGCCTTCGGCCGGGCGGATTCGAATGTTTGTTGTGCTGTCCATTCTATTCGGGGTTCTGGCCGTCATCGCGCCGCATCGGCTTGCCACCCTGGCCCTGATCACCGTTGCCGCCACCTTGTTTGCCTTTGCTTGCCTGCGCACCCTGCGCACGGCCCACCGGGTGAGAAAGGATGTCAGCAAGGTCAATATCGTGGCCGATTTCATCGCAAATGACACTGTAGCCAGCTTGGTCACTACGCGGGACGGCCTTGTCACGCTGCAAAACCCGGCCGCCACCCGACTGTTTCAGGGGGCCGAAAAAACCACGCTTGCCTCAATGCTTTCAGGCACATTCGCCAGCCCCCAAGCGATTTTGTACCGCCTGCAATCACGCGCCACTGTCACGGGCACCGCTCATGAGGACATCGCCACCAAAACCGGCCATATGCGCATCGGCGTTCATGACATCGGGCAGGGCGGGTTGGTCTGGCGAATTGATCAGGTGCCCGAACGTGCGCCCCCGCGACCACCCCAAGAAGGGCAACAATTACCGATGGTTATGGTGGGGCGCTCGGACGCGATCCTGTTTATGAACGATGCGGCCCGGCGGCTGGTTGGCGGGCGTGCGAAATCGCTTGATCGCATGTTCACCAAACTGCCTTTACTGCCCGGCACACAGGCCGAAATCACCACATCAGACGGGCCGCAAAACGCCCTTATTGCAGAGGTCCAGGCGGGTGCGGGACGCCGGGCGATCTATTTGTTGCCGCCGCCTGATGTGCTGGAAACCGGTGAGCAGGGGTGGCAAGCCTTTCACGATTTGCCGGTTCCGATGATCAAGGTCGCGCCGGATGGTTCGGTGCAATCCTTCAATAGAATGGCCAAAACGCTGATCGGTGTGAACCTATCGGAAGCTGCGCATCTTTCTGACCTGATGGAGGGGCTTGGCCGCTCCATCACGGACTGGTTGAATGACACCTTGGCGGGCCGCAAAGTGCAAAAATCAGAGTTTTTGCGCCTGCGCCGCACCGACAAAGAGGTGTTTGTTCAGGTTGTGCTGAACCCGATCAACGAGGATGGCAATCCCGCCCTGATCGCGGTGATGCATGACGCGACCGAGCTGAAATCGCTTGAGGCGAAATTTGTGCAAAGCCAGAAAATGCAGGCGATTGGCCAACTTGCAGGCGGCGTTGCGCATGATTTCAACAACCTGCTGACCGCGATCTCGGGCCATTGTGACCTGCTGCTGCTGCGCCATGATCAAGGGGACAGTGACTATGGCGATCTTGTTCAGATCAGCCAGAATGCCAATCGCGCCGCCGCTCTTGTCGGGCAATTGCTGGCCTTCTCGCGCAAACAAACCCTGCGCCCCGAAACCCTGGATATGCGTGACACTCTGGCCGATTTGACACATCTGTTGAACCGTCTGGTCGGGGAAAAGGTCACGCTCACACTCAGCCATGATCCGGTTTTGCAACCCATACGCGCTGACAAAAGGCAACTGGAACAGGTGCTTATGAACCTTGTTGTCAACGCCCGCGACGCCATGCCCGAGGGCGGCGAAATTCGGATTGTCACTGAATGTATCTCCCTCAAAGAACCGCTTTTGCGTGATCAGGTGTCAGTGCCGCCCGGAAAATATGTCACCGTCAAAGTCATCGACGAAGGATCGGGGATCGCGCCTGACAAACGCGACAAGGTGTTTCAACCGTTTTTCACAACCAAACGCACAGGGGAGGGGACGGGTCTTGGTCTTTCCACGGCTTACGGCATCGTCAAGCAATCGGGCGGCTTCATCTTTGTCGATTCCATCGTCGGAAAAGGCACAACCTTCGCACTCTACTTCCCCGTTCTGGATCTGCCCGCCACAGCACAGCCCGCCGCTGCAGCCAAATCACTACCGCCGCGGGCCCAGACCGAAGACGGCGTTATCCTGCTGGTCGAGGACGAAGCGCCGGTGCGGGCCTTTGCCAGCCGCGCCTTGCGCCTGCGCGGCTATACCGTGCTCGAAGCCGATTGCGCAGAGGCCGCGCTCAAAACCCTCGAAGATTCCAGTCTGTCCATAGATGTGTTTGTCACGGACGTGGTGATGCCCGGTATGGACGGGCCCAGCTGGGTGCGCGAAGCGTTGAAAGTGCGCCCGGACGTGCGGGTGGTATTTGTGTCAGGCTATGCCGAGGACAGCCTTGCCGAAGCGCAGACCAAAATCCCCAACTCCGTGTTCCTGCCCAAACCTTTTTCGCTCAGCGAATTGACCGATACGGTGGGACAGCAACTGCACTAAGCCTAAGGGTGGCTGTTCAGGCAATCGAATCGTACAAGACAAACTCTTCGGCGCATTTGCGGCGCAGGCGGACCTCAATAGATTGCGACAGCTCCAACTCCATCGGCGGCGAGACATTGAGCTGTTGCAAATCAAATGTCACTTCAAGCCGTTGCTCAAGGAATTCTCGTAGGCGCTGGGGATCCTCATAGCGGAACAAATGGCTGATGCCCGTGCCATTTGGCTGTGATTTCAGAAAGTTAGCCTGACTTCCCACATCCGCAAACCCCGGTTTGTTGCCCTTGAGATAAGCCAGAACAAAATCATCAAAGCTAATGCCCGCGGTGCTGTTTGGCTTGCCCGCCATGAAAGGCCGCTGGCGATAACGATACCAACTGCCCAGCCACGACACCGGCTCTCGCATGACCGCCATCAGCTCAAGCTCAACCCCGCAAACCTTGTCAAACATCGGTCTAAAAAACCGATTGTAGCGATAAACCGGGGCATGTTTTAGCATCGGCGGGTCGGAAACCACCATATCAGCCCGATCCGACAAGGCCGCCTGATAGGCCGTGGTCCCGGTTTTGGGAACGGACAGGAACGCCAGACGTTCTTTAACAAAAACAAGCACTTTCGGCGCCCCTGTTTCCAAATCAATCTATTCTTCAACATCTAAACTACTCCTTAACCAAAGCTGGAAAAAGATAGCAAAGCAAAGAATTTGATTGAAATGTTCTCTTTTTGGTCTCATATGGAACATTAGAAGAACAAAACAGGATGGCCGGTCAGCGATTGCGGCAGGCAGGCCACTATGACACTAAGGGGCTAGGCAAATGGCAACGGCAGATCTTTTGACAATGGACACGAAAAAATCAGCGGAAAAGCAAAAGGCACTCGACAGTGCCTTGGCACAGATTGAGCGGCAATTTGGCAAAGGCTCGATCATGAAACTGGGTGCCGAAGGCGCCATTCAGGACATAAAAGCCAGCTCGACAGGCTCGCTTGGTCTGGACATCGCGCTTGGCATTGGCGGTCTGCCGATGGGGCGGATCATTGAAATTTACGGACCGGAAAGCTCAGGCAAAACCACGCTGACTTTGCATTGTGTAGCTGAACAGCAAAAATCCGGCGGCGTTTGCGCTTTTGTGGATGCAGAACACGCGCTCGATCCGCAATACGCCCGCAAGCTGGGTGTGGACATCGACGAGTTGCTGATTTCGCAGCCCGACACCGGCGAACAGGCGCTTGAGATCACCGATACGCTGGTGCGCTCAGGTGCGGTGAACATGGTTGTGGTGGATTCGGTTGCCGCCCTGACACCAAAATCCGAACTTGAAGGTGACATGGGCGACAGCTCTGTGGGTGTTCAGGCCCGGCTGATGAGCCAAGCGATGCGTAAACTGACCGGCTCCATCTCGCGCTCCAACTGCATGGTGATCTTCATCAACCAGATCCGCATGAAGATCGGCGTGATGTTCGGCTCGCCCGAAACCACCACCGGCGGCAACGCGCTGAAGTTCTATTCCTCCGTCCGTCTGGATATCCGCCGCATCGGCGCATTGAAGGACCGCGACGAGGTTGTTGGCAACGCCACCCGCGTTAAGGTCGTGAAAAACAAGGTCGCGCCACCGTTCAAACAGGTCGAATTTGACATCATGTATGGCGAAGGCATCTCCAAAATGGGCGAGCTGCTGGATCTGGGCGTCAAAGCGGGCGTGGTCGATAAATCCGGCTCGTGGTTCTCTTACGGGGATGAACGCATCGGGCAGGGGCGCGAAAACGCCAAGACCTTCCTCAAGGAAAACGAAGCGATGGCACATGAGATCGAGGACAAAATCCGCGCCGCACATGGGCTGGATTTTGAAGGCTCCGAAAACGACGATATCCTCGAAGCCTGAGGCAAAGCGCGGGCCAGACCGCACATACAGTTTAACAAGAAGGGCGCGCCGCTTGGCTGCGCCCTTTTTTCATGGGCCGCCCTGTGGACAGCCCCCCGTTGCGCGGCTATTTGAAAAGGAAGATTTTTGCCCCGGAAGGCCAGACCCATGAAGACGTTGAACGAGATCCGCTCCACCTTTTTGTCCTATTTCGGCAAGCAGGGCCACGCGATTGAGGCATCCGGCCCGCTGGTGCCGCGCAATGACCCAACATTGATGTTTGCAAACTCCGGCATGGTGCAGTTCAAGAACCTCTTTACCGGCGTTGAAACCCGCGATTATGTCCGCGCCACCACAGCGCAGAAATGTGTACGGGCCGGGGGCAAGCACAACGATCTGGACAATGTCGGCTACACCGCCCGCCATCACACCTTCTTTGAGATGCTCGGCAATTTCAGCTTTGGCGATTATTTCAAGGCCGAGGCGATTGCCTTTGCCTGGGAATTGCTGACCAAGGAATTTGGCATCGACGCCTCGCGCCTGTTGGTAACGGTCTATCACACCGATGACGAAGCTGCCGAAATCTGGAAGAAAGTCGCGGGCCTGCCCGATGACCGGATTATTCGCATCGCAACAGATGACAATTTCTGGCGCATGGGGCCAACCGGCCCGTGCGGCCCCTGCACTGAGATCTTTTATGATCACGGCGATCACATCCCCGGCGGTCCTCCCGGCACCCCCGAAGAAGACGGCGACCGGTTTATCGAGATCTGGAACATCGTTTTCATGCAGAACGAACAGTTCGAAGACGGCACGATGAAACCGCTGGCGATGCAATCCATCGACACAGGTATGGGGCTGGAACGTATCGGGGCCCTGCTGCAAGGTCAGCACGACAACTACGAAACCGACACCATGCGCGCCTTGATTGAGGCCAGCGGCAACGCGCTGCACATGGATCCATTCACCAGCGGCAACGTGCATCATCGTGTGATCGCCGATCACCTGCGCTCGACATCTTTCCTGATCGCTGACGGGGTCATGCCCTCCAACGACGGGCGCGGCTATGTTCTGCGCCGTATCATGCGCCGCGCGATGCGTCATGCGCATTTGCTGGGTGCAAAAGATCCGCTGATGCATCAACTGGTTCCTGCGCTGGTCAGCCAGATGGGTTCTGCCTATCCAGAGCTTGGACAGGCGCAGTCGCTGATCACAGAAACTTTGATGCTCGAAGAAACCCGCTTCAAACAGACGCTTGAGCGGGGCCTGAAACTGCTCGAAGATGAGGTGAGCACGCTGGAGGATGGCGCCGCCTTGCCAGGCGCTGCGGCGTTCAAGCTTTATGACACATACGGCTTCCCGCTTGACCTGACCCAGGATGCCCTGCGCGAACAGGGCCGGTCGGTGGACACAGACGGGTTTGACAGCGCCATGGCCGAACAAAAGGCCAAGGCCCGCGCAGCATGGTCCGGTTCGGGCGAAGCGGCAGATGCCACGGTTTGGTTCGATGTGGCAGACAAACAAGGCACCACAGATTTCCTCGGCTATGACACCGAAACCGCCGAAGGCCAGATCGCAGCCATTGTTCAGGGCAGCGATTTGACCGCGAAAGCAGGCAAAGGTGACAGCGTCCAGATTGCACTGAACCAGTCACCGTTCTACGCAGAGTCCGGCGGTCAGGTGGGTGACAGCGGCACAATCCGCACCGAAACGGGCCGGGTAGAGATCACCGATACCCGCAAAACCGCTGGAGTTTTCTCCCATATAGGCAAGGTGTTGGAAGGCGAAGTTGAAGTTGGTCAAGCCGCCGTGCTTGAGGTGGATCACAGCCGCCGGACTGCGATCCGCGCCAACCACTCCGCCACGCACCTGCTGCATGAGGCCCTGCGCGGCGCGTTGGGTGATCATGTCTCACAGCGCGGCTCGCTCAATGCCGCGGATCGGCTGCGCTTTGACTTCTCCCACGCCAAGGCGCTCAGCTCTGACGAGCTGTCGGGCGTGGAACGGGAGGTTAACGATTACATCCGCCAAAACACCCCCGTCGAGACCCGTATCATGACCCCGGACGATGCCCGAGGCCTTGGGGCGCAGGCGCTTTTTGGGGAAAAATACGGCGATGAAGTGCGCGTTGTCTCCATGGGCCGGCAAGACGGCTCTGGCAAGGGCACCGACAAATCCACCTATTCGCTAGAGCTATGCGGCGGCACCCATGTCCGCCAAACCGGTGACATCGGTGCGTTTGTACTGCTCGGCGACAGCGCCAGCAGCGCCGGCGTGCGCCGCATCGAAGCCCTGACCGGAGCCGAGGCCTTGAACTGGCTGCGCGATCAACAGGCGGCGCTGTCCCGCGTTGCCGAAACCCTGAAAACCGCAACCACAGATGTGCCGGACCGGGTCCGCGCCCTGATGGATGAACGCAAGGCCCTGTCCAATGAGGTGGCGCAACTGCGCCGTGAATTGGCCATGTCCGGTGGTGGCAGTGCAGCGCCAGACGTGCGCGAGGTGAACGGCGTCAAATTCATCGCCCAAGTGCTCAGCGGCGTCACCGGCAAGGATCTTCCGGCGCTGGTCGATGAACACAAGGCGCAACTTGGATCGGGGGCTGTCCTGCTGATCGCCGATGCGGGTGGCAAGGCGGCCGTGGCCGCAGGCGTCACCGATGATCTCAAGGTCAATCTGTCAGCGGTCGATCTGGTCAAGGCAGCAGTGGCCGAACTGGGCGGCAAGGGCGGCGGCGGCCGTCCCGATATGGCGCAGGGCGGCGGCAAAAGTGCCGACAACGCAGAGGCGGCGATCGCGGCTGCTGAAAACACAATAAAAGGATAAGACCGATGGGCGCACTTTGGATTGCACATGTCACCGTCACTGACGAAGAGGCATACAAAAAATACGCGGCAGGCGCGACCGTCGCCATTGCTGCGCACGGGGGCGAATTCATCGCCCGCGGTGGCCGCTTTGTTCAACTTGAGGGAAAGGAACGGCCTCGCAATGTCGTGGCGCGTTTTCCCGACGTGGAAACCGCAGAAAAATGTTACCACTCAGAGGCTTACCAGGCCGCACTGAACTATGCCCGCGGCGCATCCGAGCGCGAGCTGATGATTATCGAGACCAGCGAATAACACCAGTCTCCAACCTTTTTGGCCCTAAATACTCCGGGGGGTGCGGGGGGCTGGCCCCCCGCTGCGGTCCGGTCGCCTCAGGCGACCAGAAACTAATTTAGCCCGCTTTTGCCATGCGCTTGCGCTCATGGGGATCCAGGTAACGCTTGCGCAGACGGATCGCATTGGGCGTCACTTCTACCAGTTCATCATCATCGATATAGGCAATCGCCTCTTCCAGCGACAGGATCTTTGGCGTGGTCAAACGCACCGCTTCATCGGTGCCGGAGGCCCGCACGTTGGTCAGTTTCTTACCCTTCAGCGGGTTCACTTCCAGATCGTTCTCACGCGAATGTTCGCCAATGATCATGCCGGTGTAGACGTCCGCCTGTGCACCAATCATCATCTTGCCGCGCTCTTCGAGGTTCCAGAGGGCAAAGGCCACCGAAGTGCCGTTCTCCATGGAAATCAGAACACCTGCACGGCGGCCCGGGATTGTGCCCTTGTGCGGCGCCCATTCGTGGAACACCCGGTTGATCACACCTGTGCCGCGCGTGTCGGTGAGGAATTCACCGTGATAACCGATCAAACCACGCGAAGGCACATGGGCCACGATGCGGGTTTTGCCAGCACCGGCGGGTTTCATCTCGACCAGTTCACCTTTGCGCACACCGGTGATCTTTTCGATCACCGCGCCGGAATATTCGTCATCCACGTCGATGGTGGCTTCTTCAATTGGCTCGTGGCGGACGCCGTCGATCTCTTGAAACAGAACTTGCGGGCGAGAGATTGACAGCTCGAACCCTTCGCGGCGCATGTTTTCGATCAGAACGCCCATCTGCAATTCGCCGCGCCCCGCGACCTCAAAGGCATCGCCGCCCGGGGTGTCGCTGATCTTGATCGCAACGTTTGATTCCGCTTCCTTAAGCAGACGCTCGCGGATCACACGCGACTGCACCTTCTTGCCGTCACGGCCCGCCAGCGGGCTGTCGTTGATGCCAAAGGTCACGGTGATGGTCGGCGGGTCAATCGGCTGTGCCGGGATTGCCTCGCTGACGGATTGATCGGCCAGCGTATCGGCCACGGTCGCCTTGGTCATGCCCGCGATAGAGACAATGTCGCCCGCTTCGGCCACATCAATTGCCGTTTGATCCAGGCCGCGAAACGCGAGAATTTTTGTGCAACGGAAGTTTTCAATCAAAGAGCCATCACGCGACATCGCCTTGATGGTTTGGCCAGCTTTCAACGTGCCGGTTTCAACCCGGCCCGTCAGCAAACGCCCCAGAAACGGATCACCGCCCAGCGTCGTCGCCAGCATCGTGAATGGCTTGTCTGTTTCGCTGATCTGCTTGGGCGCAGGCACGTGATCAAGGATCAGCTGGAACAGATCGTCCAGACCGTCACGTTTGCCATCAAGCTCATGGTCGGCCCAACCAGCACGGCCAGAGGCGTACATCGTAGGGAAATCCAGCTGCTCGTCTGTCGCATCAAGATTTGCAAACAGATCAAAACATTCATCCAACGCCCGGTCCGGCTCGCCGTCCGGCTTGTCGACCTTGTTGATCACAACAATTGGTCGCAGGCCCAGCTTGAGCGCTTTTGAGGTCACGAATTTTGTTTGTGGCATCGGCCCTTCAGCCGCATCCACCAACAGCACAACACCGTCCACCATCGACAGGATCCGCTCAACCTCGCCGCCAAAGTCGGCGTGGCCGGGGGTGTCCACGATGTTGATACGCGTACCTTTCCATTCCACCGAAGTCGGCTTGGCAAAGATCGTGATCCCGCGTTCGCGCTCCAGATCGTTGCTGTCCATGGCCCGTTCAGTGGTGGCCTGGTTTTCACGATAAGTACCGGATTGTTTCAGAAGCTCGTCCACCAGCGTGGTTTTGCCGTGGTCAACGTGAGCGATGATTGCGATATTGCGCAGGTCCATGGGATCAGCCTTTGTGTCAAAGTTGCTGCCCCCTAACGTGCAGGCGAGACAAAGGCCAGCACAAAAGCGGATCACCCGGCGGGCTATTGCCCGCTGTCATCCTCATGCCGCAACGTCAAAGCGCAACGGGCCGTTCGCAACGCCCCCCGGTGGCCGGCCCGTCCAGCGCGGTTCAGTGGGTCTGACTGCCGGAAAACAGATGGATTACAACGATGCCAGAGATGATCAGGCCAAGCCCCAGAACCGCAGGCAGGTCCAGCTTTTGGCCAAACAGGACAAATCCGATCCCCGCGATCAGGACAATCCCCAACCCCGACCAGATCGCATAGACAATGCCCACCGGCATGACCTTAAGCGCAAGCGCCATGAAATAGAACGAAGCGCCATAAAACAGCACAACCGCCACCGAGGGCCAGAACCGGGTGAATTGCTGCGAAGCCTGAAGCGCGGTCGTGCCAAGGGTTTCGGTGACAATGGCGATGAACAGCCAAATATAGTGGACAGGCATCTCAGATCCTTCTCAAGACGGGGAGTTCAGTGGTTTCCTTGATCTCTTCCATGACAAAACTGGCCGAGACATCCGATAGCGGCACCTTACGGATCAGCGCCTGATAAAGCCGGTCATAATCCGCCATATCCGCCACACGGGCCCGGATCAGATAATCCAGATCGCCAGTCATCCGGTAAACGCCCAGAATTTCCGGCATGCCCATTGTTGCTTTGGAAAACGCATTCAGCCAATCGGGCGCATGGGCATTGGTGCGGATCTGCATAAACACCGTCAGTCCGAGATTGAGCTGAACCGGGTCCAGCAGTGTCACCCGCGACCGGATCAGCCCACTGTCTTCCATGGCTTTGATCCGCCGCCAGCAGGCATTGCGCGACAGGCCAACAACCTCGCCAAGCGATTCCAGTGATTTGCCCGCATCGCGTTGCAATTCGGCAAGTATCCGGCGGTCGATGTCATCAATTGATCCCATAAATCCGACTATCACGGGAAAATTTCACATGATCAAGAAAATTGGCGCAGTCTTTGGGAAAAATGCACAAGGCGCTGCGGCTACATTGGGGAAACTCAAATTCAACGCGGAGCCCCCTCATGATCGCACGTCTTTTCCTCGACCATCCGGCCAAAGTGGATGAAACCTTTTTTGAACATATGCTCTTTGCGTTGAAATTCTCCGGTCTGCTGTTTGCGGCGGCAGGGGCTGCGCTGATCCATGCCTTTGTACCAGCGTTGTGCGAAAAGACCGCAAGCGGCATCATCAAAACGCTCTATGAGCGCACCTGCAACCGGGGCTGATCTTTATGTGCAGATGGGCGGCGTGGCAGGGCAAGCCATTGTTCCTCAGCGAAATTCTGACCGCCCCGGATCATTCCTTGATCCAGCAGTCGCGCGAGGCCAGCAAATGCAAAACCGCGATCAACGCGGATGGCTTTGGGCTGGCGTGGTATGACCAACACCCCAATCCTGGCCTATACCGCGATGTCTATCCGGCCTGGTCGGACGCCAACCTGAAATCGCTGGCCGAACAGGTGCGGGCGCGTCTGTTTCTGGCACATGTGCGGGCCTCGACCGGCACAGCGACCAGCCGCAACAATTGTCATCCGTTTGTGCAGGGCAAATGGTCCTTTATGCACAACGGGCAGGTCGGCGGTTTTGACAGCTTCCGCAAAGACGCCGACATGATGATCCCGAATGCGCTTTATGCAAATCGTAAAGGCGCAACTGACAGTGAGGCGTTGTTTCTCGTGGCCAGCGGCATGGGTCTGGACCGCGACCCCAAAGCCGCCATGCAAGCCGCCGTTGGCGCGTTTGAGGCCCGTTCCGTGCAATCAGGGCAGGGGCCGCACATGCGCATGGCCGCCGGTTTTTCGGACGGTGAAACGCTCTACGCGCTGCGCTATGCCTCTGACGATCTGGCGCCGTCGATGTTTTATCAATGGAATGAGGACTGGCAGGGCTGGTCCGTGGTGTCAGAACCCTATGACACGGCCCTTGGCAATTGGATCGAAGTGCCCAAGGGCAGCTTTTGCAGGTTCACCGCGACAGAGGTCGAGATTGAACCCTTTGCGCCAACTTTCATGCAGGCAAAAGAACCGGGGCTGCTCGCGGTTTAATAAAAAAGGGCCGCATCGCTGCGGCCCTTCCAGATTTACCCGGCCAATGCCTTGCTGAGATTTTCGTCGATTTTCTCAAGGAAACCCATGGTGGTCAGCCACCCTTGATCCGGGCCTACCAGCAGGGCGAGATCTTTGGTCATCTGGCCGCTTTCCACCGTATCCACGACCACCCGTTCCAGTGTTTCGGCAAAGTTGGTGAGCGCCTCATTGTTATCCAGCTTGCCACGGTGCTTGAGCCCGCCGGTCCAAGCGTAGATCGACGCGATGGAGTTGGTGGAGGTCTCTTCGCCTTTTTGGTGCTGGCGATAATGGCGCGTCACAGTGCCATGCGCCGCCTCGGCCTCGACAATCTTGCCATCTGGGGTCATCAGTTGCGAGGCCATCAAACCAAGCGAACCGAAACCCTGCGCAACCGTGTCGGATTGCACGTCACCATCATAGTTTTTGCAGGCCCAGACAAAGCCGCCGTTCCACTTCATCGCGCAGGCGACCATGTCGTCGATCAGGCGATGTTCATAGGTGATGCCCTTTTCCTTGAACTGGGCTTCAAACTCTTCTTCGTAGACCTTCTGGAACAGTTCAAGAAAGCGGCCATCGTATTGTTTCAAAATGGTATTTTTGGTGGACAGATAGACCGGCCACCCAATATTCAAACCATAGTTCAAAGAGGCCCGCGCAAAATCAATGATCGAGCTGTCGAGGTTGTACATACCCATGTAGACACCGGCGGAGGGCGCGTCATAGACCTCCTGTTCGATCACGGTGCCATCCTCACCGACAAATTTCATCGTCAGCTTGCCGGGGCCGGGGAATTTCATGTCAGAGGCGCGGTATTGATCGCCAAAGGCATGACGCCCGATGACAATCGGTTTGGTCCAGCCGGGCACAAGGCGCGGTACGTTTTTGCAGATGATTGGCTGCCGGAACACCACGCCGCCCAGAATGTTGCGGATCGTGCCATTGGGCGAGCGCCACATTTTTTTGAGGCCAAATTCCTCAACCCGCGCTTCATCCGGCGTGATGGTCGCACATTTGACGCCAACACCGTATTTTTTAATCGCTTCGGCGGCATCAATGGTGATCTGGTCTTCGGTTTCGTCGCGGGCTTGGATCCCGAGGTCATAATACTTCAGATCCACATCCAAATAGGGTGTGATCAGCTTTTTCTTGATGAAATCCCAGATGATCCGGGTCATTTCGTCACCATCAAGCTCGACGATGGGGTTTTCTACCTTAATCTTCGTCATGGATCGGTTCCTTTGGCATTGGATGTTGTTGAGGCAGGCCATAGCCCAGAATGCGGTGCAGGGGAAGTCTGTATACCTTTGTATACCGGACAATCCTCCTGATCTTGTTAATCAAATGCCCCCAAGCCAGCGACGCGGGTTATTTTTCCAAGGCGGCAAAGAACACCGCGATGCGCTGCTTTGCGTAATCCCACAGACGCGGAGCGCCAATGGCGATCTTGCTGCCGACGCGGTCGGCGATCTGGTCTTGGGTGACGTTAAACTCGGTCCAGCTGCCGCCGCCCGATTGCAGGTTCTGCATCGGAGGCTGAAACCGGTCGAGGGATTTGGCAAATTGCGCAGATGGGCTTTGCGCGGCTTCAAACTCTTCCCAGATGGCCCGCAACTCATCGCGCAGATCGTCCGGCAGCAGGCCAAAGATACGGTCTGCGGCGGCTTGTTCCAGGGCTTCCATTTGGGCAATGTCGTGGTCACCAAAGATCGGGTTGTCGCCCGCGTCGATCTCTACCAAATCGTGTAGAATCAACATCTTTATGACCAAAGTTAAATCAACGCCGGGGCCAGCCTGATCTGCCAGAACCAAGGCATAAAGGGTCAGGTGCCACGAATGTTCCGCCGAGTTTTCATAGCGCGAATTGTCGCACAATTCGGTCGCGCGGATGGTGTTCTTGAGCTTGTCCGCCTCATTAAGAAAGGCGATCTGGCGGTCCAGCCGGGACAGCCCGCCGGCGTCTTTCATGATCCGCCCGAAGCGGCGCGATGCGCCTTGAGTTTCTGCGCGAGAAACGCGCGGCCTTTGTCATTGGCCATCCGGGTGCGGATGGCGGTCAAAAACGCCTCTTCGAGGGTCTGGGAGGAGGCACCAAGCACGGTGCCCACCTCCATAAACAAGCGGTCTTCGCCAGTTTCGTTTTGCACCGCGAGGCATTCTTCCGCCAGTTTGTTGGCCATTTCGATGACAACAGGATCTGCCATCAGCGCGTGGTCTCGGTCAGGCGGCGCTTCACATAGTCGGTGGTTGAGGTGATCAACGTGTCCATATGCGGCTCTTCAAAGAAGTGGCCCGCGCCTTCGACCTCTTGGTGGGTGATGGTTATGCCCTTTTGTTCGTGCAGCTTGTTCACTAGATTGACCGTGTCAGGCGGCGGCGCAACGCGGTCAGCGGTGCCATTGATGATCAGACCCGAAGACGGGCAGGGCGCCAGAAAGCTGAAGTCATACATATTCGCAGGCGGCGCAACCGAGATAAATCCAGTGATCTCGGGCCGGCGCATCAAAAGCTGCATGCCGATCCAGGCGCCAAAGGAGAAACCAGCAACCCAGCAATGCTTGGAGTTGTTGTTCATCGATTGCAGGTAATCCAGCGCCGAGGCCGCATCAGACAATTCGCCAATGCCCTGATCATATTCACCCTGACTGCGCCCGACACCGCGGAAGTTAAACCGCAACACGGTAAAGCCCATGTTGTAGAAGGCATAATGCAGGTTATAGACCACTTTGTGGTTCATGGTTCCGCCAAACTGCGGATGCGGGTGCAGGACGATCGCAATCGGTGCGTCACGTTCTTTTTGGGGGTGGTAGCGGCCTTCGAGGCGGCCTTCTGGTCCGGGGAAAATGACCTCTGGCATGAGCGTCCCTGTCTGGATGGTTCAAAGCGTCCCGCGAATAGTTGACAAATTCGCTAAGGCTCCTTAGAACGGTTCTAATCTTGTGCCCGAGCGCTATTCACGCGGGCCAGTCTAAGCGTTTATGCATTTTCATGCGCCCGCGTCAATCAAAGCGGGTGCAATTTGGGGGGTCAGCGATGAAGCTGTCAACAAAAGGCCGCTATGCGATGGTCGCCCTTGCCGATATTGCCCTGCAACCGGAGGGGGCTTTGGTATCGCTTGGCGACATCTCCGAGCGTCAGTCGGTCTCGCTGCCCTATTTGGAACAGCTGTTTGTGAAGCTGCGCCGCGCCGAACTGGTCACTTCGGTACGTGGACCTGGAGGCGGTTACCGGCTCGCACGGCCCACATCGGAGATCCGTGTGGTGGATATACTGGCGGCTGTGGATGAAACCGTGGATGCGATGCACAAAGGCGCGGGCGCATCGGGTGGATCATCAGGCAGCCGCGCGCAGTCATTGACCAACCGTTTGTGGGAGGGCTTGAGCGCCCATGTTTACGTGTTTTTGCACCAGACCCGGTTGTCGGATGTGATTTCCAATGAATTGGTTCCCTGTCCGGCGGTCCCGAATCTTTTTGCGGTGGTGGACGAGCCATGAACCGGTGTGAAAAGGCCGCGCAAGCGCGACATGATTTTAAAGGGCATGAGGGACGCTGTCCCTCAAACTCCCTGGAGATATTTAGGGCCAAAAAGAAAACATGAGGGTCTATCTGGATCATAATGCCACAACCCCAGTGCGGGCCAAGGCAAGGGCGGCGATGATTGCGGCGATGGATGTGGTGGGCAATCCATCATCGGTGCACGCCGAGGGCCGTGCGGCGAAGGCATTGGTTGAAAAGGCGCGGGCGCAGGTGGCTGCGGCGATGGGGGCGGAAGGGGCGGATATCGTTTTTACCTCCAGCGCAACCGAGGCGGCAGCATTGGCGATGCGCGGGCGTGAGTTGGCTGGCGCCGCGATTGAGCATGACGCGGTGCGGGCTTGGCTTGGCGCGGATCTGCCGGTGAACGGGGATGGACATGTCCAGATTGCCGATCCCGCGCAATCGACCCTGCAATTGGCCAATTCCGAAACCGGTGTGCTTCAGGATCTCCCTGCGGGACTTGCGCTGAGCGACATGACACAGGCCTTTGGCAAAATTCCGGTGGATTTCATCGGCTCTGCGGTACGCATGGCTTTGATTTCGGCGCATAAACTGGGCGGACCGAAAGGTATCGGTGCATTGGTGTTGCGGCGCGGCCAAGAGGTGCCAGCACAGATCAAGGGCGGCGGGCAGGAAATGGGCCGGCGGTCCGGCACCGAGAATATCATCGGCATGGCCGGTTTTGGCGCAGCAGCGGCGGCGGCGGCGCAGGATGTGGCCAATGGCCGCTGGGAAGAAATTGCCCAATTGCGCGATATTCTGCAGCAGGCTCTTGAGGCTGGCGAAAACAAGACTATTTTTGTCGGGAAAGGCGCGGCGCGGCTTCCCAATACGCTGTGCATGATGACCCCCGGTTGGAAGGGTGAGACCCAAGTGATGCAGATGGATTTGGCCGGATTTGCGATCTCTGCCGGATCGGCCTGTTCCAGCGGCAAGGTGCGTGCAAGTGCTGTCTTGCGGGCGATGGGCTTTGATGACACTCAGGCCGCGAGCGCGATCCGCGTTTCGCTGGGTCTGGAGACGACACAAGATGACGTGCTGCGGTTTGCGGACAGCTGGACGGCGAAACTGAAAAAACACGAGCAACGGGCCGCCTGAACGGGCCTTCGGAAAGGAACAAGACCTTGGATACTGTGACCCTGAACGAGAACGATGGCGTCAAGGAAGGCGTTGATCAGGAGACCGTGGATGCCGTGCGCGAAGTGGGCGGTAAGTATAAATACGGCTGGTCCACGGATATTGAGATGGAGTATGCGCCCAAGGGCCTGACCCCTGACATCGTGCGCCTGATCTCCGAGAAAAACGAAGAGCCGGAGTGGATGACCAACTGGCGGTTGGAGGCCTATGAGCGCTGGTTGACCAAGACAGAGCCGGATTGGGCAATGGTGGATTACCCTGAAATCGATTTTCAGGATCAATATTACTATGCCCGCCCCAAAAGCATGGCGGAAAAGCCCAAGTCGTTGGATGACGTTGACCCCAAGCTTTTGGAAACATACAAGAAACTTGGTATTCCACTCAAGGAACAGATGATCCTTGCCGGTGTTGAGGGCGCCGAAGATGCGCCTGCCGAGGGCCGCAAAGTGGCGGTAGATGCGGTGTTTGATTCCGTGTCTGTCGGCACCACCTTTCAGGATGAGTTGAAGAAAGCGGGCGTGATCTTTTGCTCAATCTCCGAGGCCATTCGCGAGCATCCCGAGCTGGTGAAGAAATACCTCGGCACGGTTGTTCCGGTGTCCGACAATTTTTATGCGACGCTGAACTCTGCCGTGTTCTCGGATGGCTCTTTTGTTTATGTGCCGCCCGGTGTGCGATGCCCGATGGAACTGTCGACGTACTTCCGTATCAATGCCGAAAACACCGGCCAGTTTGAGCGTACGTTGATCATCGCCGACAAGGGGTCTTATGTGTCTTATCTTGAAGGTTGCACAGCCCCCCAACGCGACGAAAGCCAGCTGCACGCCGCAGTGGTCGAGATCATCATCGAGGAAGACGCCGAGGTGAAATATTCCACCGTTCAGAACTGGTATCCCGGTGATGAAGACGGCAAAGGCGGCATCTACAACTTTGTCACCAAACGCGCCGATTGTCGCGGCGACCGGGCCAAGGTGATGTGGACACAGGTCGAAACCGGATCTGCGGTAACATGGAAATACCCAAGCTGCATCCTGCGCGGCGACGATTCACAGGGTGAGTTCTATTCTATCGCCATCGCCAACAACATGCAGCAGGCCGACACCGGCACCAAGATGATCCATCTGGGCAAGCGCACCAAATCGCGGATCGTGTCCAAGGGCATTTCTGCTGGTAAGGCGCAGAACACCTATCGCGGTCTGGTGTCGATGCACCCCAAGGCCAAGGATTCGCGCAATTACACACAATGCGACAGCCTGCTGATCGGCGATCAATGCGGGGCACACACGGTGCCCTATATCGAGGTCAAGAACAACAGCAGCCGGGTAGAACATGAGGCGACAACCTCCAAGGTGGATGACGACCAGATGTTCTATTGCCGCTCGCGCGGGATGGACGAGGAAGAGGCGGTTGCACTGGTTGTGAACGGGTTCTGCAAAGACGTGTTGCAGGCCTTGCCGATGGAATTTGCCATGGAAGCGCAAGCGCTTGTGGCGATCTCGCTGGAAGGGTCTGTGGGGTGACCGACCAACCTCCCAACCACACCAGCTTGCATGCCGATGCAGGTCCGGGAATGGCGCAAACGCCGGTTCTGGGCAGGCTGAGCCTGTTTGTCTTGGTGGGTTTGGGGTTGATGTTTTGTGCAGCCCGGCTGGGTCTGGCCCAGCCTGGCGTCTGGGGCGCCTCAGGTACGGTGGGGGTCGCGGTTATCT
The DNA here is from genome assembly GCF_003054325.1 of Sulfitobacter mediterraneus. Lineage (GTDB taxonomy): Bacteria > Pseudomonadota > Alphaproteobacteria > Rhodobacterales > Rhodobacteraceae > Sulfitobacter > Sulfitobacter mediterraneus. The sequence goes on along the minus strand of NZ_QBKU01000007.1, from coordinate 124,506 downwards.
GGCTCGCAATCAAGGCTTGGCGCAGGCGCCATTTACAAGCACGCGGCGAAGCGCTTCAAGCGCAGCTGCATGATTTGAAACAAGAAGAGTTCCGTCTGAAATTTGCACAGGCGCAGCAGGATGGAGCGATCCCTTTTGCCGCCAAGGGCAAGGAGAATGAAACATGATCCTTACAACAACCAACTCGGTCGAGGGCCGCAGCATCGCCGCCTATCGCGGCATTGTCGTGGGCGAGGCGATTATGGGGGCCAATATCGTCCGCGATATGTTTGCCCGCGTGACGGACATCGTAGGTGGCCGCTCCGGCCAGTATGAAACCAAACTGCGCGATGCGCGTGAAACCGCGATGTCAGAGCTGGAAGACGAAGCCAGATCCAAAGGCGCAGATGCGGTTGTGGGCATCGACATTGATTATGAGATTATTTCGGACAGCATGATGATGGTGTCCGTATCGGGAACCGCTGTCAGCCTTAGCTGATACATGAAGAATTTGCCGTAAGGCACGGAATAGGAAGAGAAACATGCTGAGCATCAAGAACCTGAACGTCAAGCTGGAAGAAGAAGACAAGCAGATCCTCAAAGGGGTCAACCTTGAGGTTGAGGCGGGCAAGGTCCATGCGATTATGGGGCCTAACGGCTCTGGCAAATCCACACTGTCGTATGTTCTGTCTGGCAAGGATGGCTATGAAGTGACCGAAGGATCCGCCACGCTTGAAGGGGAAGATCTGTTGGAGCTGGAGCCGGAAGAACGTGCCGCGGCGGGCCTGTTCCTGGCATTTCAATATCCGGTTGAGATCCCCGGTGTGGGCAACATGACTTTCCTGCGCACGGCTGTGAACGCACAGCGCAAGGCACGGGGCGAGGAGGAGATGTCGGCCGCTGAGTTCCTCAAAGTGGTGCGTGCCAAGGCCAAAGACCTGAAAATCGACGCGGATATGCTCAAGCGGCCTGTCAACATGGGCTTCTCTGGCGGCGAGAAAAAGCGTAACGAAATCTTGCAGATGGCGATGCTAGAACCAAAAATGTGCATCCTGGACGAGACCGATTCCGGGTTGGACGTGGATGCGATGAAATTGGTTGCCGAAGGGGTGAACGCCCTGCGCAACGAAGGGCGCGGGTTTCTGGTGATCACCCACTATCAGCGCCTGTTGGATCACATCAAACCGGATGTTGTACACATCATGGCCGATGGCCGTATCGTGAAAACCGGCGGGCCTGAACTGGCGCTGGAAGTCGAAAACAACGGCTATGCCGACATTCTGGCCGAGGTGGCCTGAAGATGGCAGATGCAGCAGAAAAACTGACCCCGACCGAGGCGATGATTGCTGGGTTGGAAATGCCCGGCGCAGGTTGGTCCAAAACGGCCCGCGAGGACGCTCTGGCACGGTTGCGGGCCATGGGCCTGCCGGAACGCCGCGATGAATATTGGAAGTTCACGCGCCCAGACACGCTGACCCAGCCAAACCCACTTCCAGCTGCCGTTCTCGGCAGTGAAGAGGCACCGTTGTTTGACGAAATGGACCGCCTCAAGGTGGTGTTTGTCGATGGCGTCTTTGACGCAGATGCATCGGATGATCTGGCCCTCGAGGGGATCACGATCGAACGCTTGGCGACAGCAACAAGCGATCTGCATTGGGCGCGGGATCTCTACGGCTCACTGGAACTGAACGGCCAAGATCCGGTCGAACGCCCCTTGGCGAGCCTCAACACCGCCTTTGCCACGGATGGTGTTCTGATTCACGTGACAGGCAAACCATCCAAACCCGTAAGCCTGATTTATCGCCATGTATCAGAGACTTCCGATGCGATATTGCACCATTGCATCAAGCTTGATGCAGGGGCTGAACTGACGGTTCTGGAAAACGGCCCTGCCGCGGCGCGGTTCAACAAGGTGATGGAGGTTGATGTGGCCGACGGGGCCAAGTTCCATCATGTGCGCGCGCAAGGGCGCGATCATGAACGCCGGGCGGCGACGCATATTTTTGCCCGTCTGGGTACGGAATCGCAGTTCAAATCCTTTACGCTGACGGTCAATGGCGTGTTGACCCGCAATGATTGTGTGATCGAGCTGACCGGTGATGACGCGATTGCCCACGTGGCGGGTGCCTGCGTTGGCGATGGTGAATTCCATCACGACGACACGGTGTTTGTGACCCATGATGCGGTGAATTGTGAAAGTCGTCAGGTGTTCAAAAAGGTGCTGCGCAACGGGGCAACCGGGGTTTTTCAGGGCAAGATCCTTGTCAAGAAAGACGCCCAGAAAACCGATGGGTATCAAATCAGCCAATCCTTGCTGCTGGACGAGGACAGCCAATTCCTCGCCAAGCCGGAGCTTGAGATCTACGCCGATGATGTGGCCTGTTCGCATGGCTCCACCTCCGGGGCGATCGACGAGGATGCATTGTTCTATCTGCGCGCCCGCGGTGTCTCCCATGCCGAAGCGACCGATCTGTTGACGCTAGCGTTTTTGGCCGAAGCGGTTGAGGAGATCGAACAGGAAGAGCTGCGCGATGAACTGATCGAGCGTCTGTCGTCCTGGTTGCAACGCCGCAGCGCCTGATGTCGGCGACCCGCGATATTGTGGCCACCTATCGGGGGCCGGGGCAGGTCGTGCGCCGGCTGACCGTGCAGGGGCCGCGCGAGGACCGTGCGCTGATCTATCTGATGCTGGGATGTCTGATGGTGTTTGTCGCCCAAACCCCGCGTTTGGCGCGGGAAGCTCATGAGACAGGGACAGATTTGGGCATGTCCATGGGCGGCACGTTGATGGCGTGGCTCTTTATCGCGCCCTTGCTGCTGTACCTGATTGCATTTCTCAGCCAACTGGTGGCGCGGGCGCTTGGCTCATCGCTGAGCGGATTTGGTGCACGGGTTGCGCTGTTTTGGGCGCTTCTGGCGGCCTCGCCGGTTCTGTTGCTTTGGGGGCTGACAGCCGGATTTGTCGGGCCCGGCATTGAAATGACCGGCGTTGGCATGATCTGGCTTGCCGTGTTTTTGTGGTTCTGGCTTGGCGGGCTGCGCGGCGCGGCAAAGGGTGCGTCATGACCCCCGATGTTCTGATCCCGCTGGCGCGGACCACCCTGCGCGAGCCGCGGCGTGCCGCTGAAACAATCCTGAGCTGGCAGCTTAGCCGCGAAACCCTTTGGACCGCGATGGCGCTTGTCGCAGCGCTTTATACTTTTGTCCTGTCCCTGCTCATTGCGCTGACGCCCAGCACACTGAACCTGCCCGGCTATGCAGCATCGCCATTGGCGTTGTTTGTTCTGGTGGCGGGGATCATGGTTGTCTATGTCCACGCCGCCTATTGGACTGGCCTCGCAACCGGAGGCAGTGGCACGCTCGACGGGCTTTTGGCCGTTATGGTCTGGCTTCAGGTCATGCGGGCCGTGGCAGAGCTGGCCTTGATCGTGCTGTCCTTTGTGATGCCCGCGATGGCCACATTGGCCTCCATCGTGCTGACCGGGTGGAGCCTTTGGGTCATGCTGCATTTTCTTGTCGCGGCCCTGCATCTGCCCTCGATGGGCAAAGCGTTTCTGGTTTTGGTCCTGTCCGGTATCGGGCTGGTTGTGGGTCTTGGGATCCTTCTTGCATTGATCGGGCTGACCGCCCAAGGAGTTTTGAACTGATGTATGATGTTGCGCAGATCCGCCGCGATTTCCCGATCCTGTCGCGTGAGGTCAACGGCAAACCCTTGGTTTACCTCGACAATGGTGCCTCGGCGCAGAAACCGCAGGTGGTGATTGATGCCATCACGCAGGCCTATTCGATGGAATACGCCAATGTGCATCGCGGCCTGCATTTCCTGTCCAATCTGGCGACCGATAAATATGAAGCCGTGCGCGGCACCATTGCAAAATTTCTCAACGCCAAGACGGAAAACGAGATCGTGCTGAACTCCGGCACAACCGAGGGGATCAATACGGTCGCCTATGGCTGGGCCATGCCGCGTATGCAGGCGGGCGACGAGATCGTGCTGAGCGTGATGGAACACCATGCCAATATCGTGCCATGGCATTTCCTGCGCGAACGGCAGGGTGTGGTCCTTAAGTGGGTGGATACAGACAGCACCGGCGCGCTTGACCCGCAGGCGGTGATTGATGCCATCGGCCCCAAGACCAAGCTGATTGCAATCACCCAATTGTCCAATGTTCTGGGCACCAAGGTCGATGTCAAAGCGATCACCGAGGCCGCCCATGCCAAAGGTGTTGCGGTTCTGGTCGATGGATCGCAAGGCGCGGTGCATATGCCTGTGGATGTGCAGGACATCGGCTGTGATTTCTATGCGATCACCGGTCACAAACTATATGGCCCGTCCGGCTCGGGTGCGATCTACATCAAATCCGAACGCATGGCCGAGATGCGCCCGTTTATCGGCGGCGGCGATATGATCAAAGAAGTGCACAAAGACAGCGTCACCTACAACGATCCCCCGATGATGTTCGAGGCTGGCACGCCCGGCATTGTCCAGACCATCGGTTTTGGCGTGGCGCTGGACTATATGATGCAGATCGGCATGGATAAAATCGCCGCCCACGAAGACGCGCTGCGCGATTATGCGGTGTCGCGGCTGGGCGGGCTGAACTGGCTACAGGTGCAGGGCACCACAGCAGACAAGGGCGCGATTTTCAGCTTTACGCTGGACGGGGCGGCGCATGCCCATGACATCTCGACCATTCTCGACAAAAAAGGTGTTGCCGTGCGGGCCGGTCATCATTGCGCTGGTCCGTTGATGGAACATCTGGGCGTCACCGCCACCTGTCGCGCGTCCTTTGGGATGTACAATACCACCGGCGAAGTGGACGCATTGGTGGATGCCCTCGAACTTGCGCATGATCTCTTTGCCTAAGGTTTGATTTTCGATTGCAGGGGCGGGGCAGGCTGGCTATACCGCCCCTTGCGGGACCATTAGCTCAGCTGGATAGAGCGCTGCCCTCCGAAGGCAGAGGCCAGAGGTTCGAATCCTCTATGGTCCGCCATTTTTCCGCCCTTGTATTTGTTACACGTAACAGAAACCTTTCCCCCTCAAGATAGGTCACTCGAAGCGCAGCCCTATTGCACAGCCTAGCCCTAATTTGGATCCACCGCTTTCGGCTGCCCACTTGCCGCTTCGATCACCACACCTGCGGCCAGCAGGATATCCTCACGGTAGCGTGGGCCGATCAGTTGGACACCGTTGGGACGCCCCTGGATTTCCCCCATGGCCACGGCCAGGGAAGGCAGGCCAACGGTAGGTACCGCCCGTTGGGTCAGCTGCGCCTCAAAGAGTGCGGCGAAACTTTCGGGAGATTGCACATCCTGTTGCTGATCAAAGGGCAGGGTGCCGGACACCGGACAGATCAAAACCGGGTAATCTTGCAAGAACATGTCCCATTCGCGCATCAGGCTCACGCGGGCTTGCAGGGCGCTCATCAGTTCCTTTTGGCCAACGTCCCCTGCATCATTCGACATCTGCTCAAACACGAACTGCGCCTCGGCGTCACCTTCCTTTTCGATCATTGCGGTGGCGGCAAATTGGGTGTCGGCCATCCACAGCCGGGCGTTGATTTGAGCGGCGTGGCGCATGGGCGGGCCGCTGACCTCTTCCACGATCCAGCCTGCGTCTGTGAGTTGCGCCGCGGCCTGTCTCAACGCGGCTTCGACGGTATCATCGACAGGCATGCCACCCGGCGCGATGACTAGGGCGGCGCGTTTGGGAAAATCACCCCCCGCCAGAGGGGCCGGAACATGCCAGGGATCGCGCAGGTCTGCGGCGGACATGGCCTGCATGGACAGCGCGATATCCTTGATGCTGCGGGCAATCGGTCCGGAGACCGCCATCAGTTGCGCCCCGATCAGGCGGTCTGCGGCGGTGGCGTTATAGGCTGGCACCCGCCCCAAAGAGGGCCGCAACCCCTGCAATCCGCAGGCATAGGCGGGATAACGGATGGACCCCGCGATATCCGTGCCATGGCCAATTGCGCCTATGCCGGCCGCGACCGCCGCCGCCGCGCCACCCGATGATCCGCCGGGCGTAATCGCCTTGTTGCGGGGGTTTAAGGTTGTTCCGTGCAGGTTGTTCTGGGTGAACCAACGCATAGAAAAGGCGGGGGTGTTGGTGCGTCCGATGATCACCGCACCGGCCTTGCGCAAGTTTGACACCACCGGGCTGTCGGCCTTGGCAATCAGATGTTCTTGCAACCGGAGGCCATTGGTCGTGGCATGGCCGGCCTGATCGACGTTAACCTTGATTGTCACAGGCACACCGCAAAGCGGGCCGGGATCATCGCCACGTGCGATAGCGTCATCCACCTTTTGCGCGGCGCTGAGCGCTTCATCCGGGAAGTCCTGCACCACTGCGTTGATCTTTGGATTGACCTCGGCCAACCGCGCCAAATGCGCCTGCGTCACCTCGGTTGCGGTCACGTCCTTGGTGCGGATTGCAGCCGCGGTATCGGCGGCGGTCCATTGCCAGATGTCGGTCATAGCCTGTCTCCTTGTGCCCGTATCAGGGAAATGCGCCGTGCCATAATGCACAGGGTTTAGGGCAGTTTATGCAGATGCGGGCCACTGGCAACTGCGCATTGTTCAGGGCGCTGGATGCGCGGCTGCCTGCGGGCGGTTTGGCCACTCAAAGACCTATTTTTAAGGCCCGATCCCGACCCCACAATAACATTTGACTGGTTTCTCGCGCAGGCGTAATCAATCCATTGCGCTTTGATCATTGTCCAGATTCGGCATGAGGCAATGCGAACCCGTATCGCTTTGGGGAGTGATGCACATGAACTATTCTAAACTGCTGTTTCCGCTTGTTATTTACCTGCTTGCTGCGCCGCCTGCGGCAGCTGATTGGCCGGTTGGTCTGTGGCAATCGCCGCCTGATACTGCCGGTCTGGTTGTCCACGTGCGCACCAAACCCTGCGGTCGTTCGATCTGCGGCCAGATTGAGCGGACAAAGAACAGATTTGGCTATGACACGCCCTCCAGTTTTGTGGGGCGGCGGATGCTGATGGACATGCAGATCCAACCCGATGGCAGTTATCAGGGCCAGATGTGGGAGCCGCATGGCAACCGCCTTGTTGCCTCTCGGATGCAGGTGCAGGGGAACATCATGCAGTTTCAGAACTGCGACAGCGGGGGATGTGTAAACGTGGACTGGACCCGCCTGCGTTAATGATCGCATTCTCAGGTGGAGCCACGTAAAAATGAAGAGCCAGTACAGGGTGAAAAAGTTGTTTGCGCTCTAACAATTGTTGGTTGCGCTAACTTTTTTGCCCAAGTGGACAAAAATTCCACAGAAATAGCTTTGCCTAGACCAGTGTTATCGCTAGCCTCCAAAGCCTGGGAGGATATTACATGAAATTAATGAACACACTTTTGTCTGGCGCTGCCTTTTCGTTGACATTGGCCATTGTCGGACCCGCCGCTGCTGAGGACTGCCCGCGCGGTGATCTGGACAAGCGTTTCTGCGATGTGAACGGGGATCTGATTGCGGACACGCCCACAGATCCGGCCGATCAGGTTGACCCCGATACACTGATCTTTGCCTATACGCCTGTAGAAGATCCCGCTGTTTACAAAACCGCATGGTCTGATTTCCTGACCCATCTGGAGAAAGAGACCGGCAAGTCTGTGGTCTTCTTTCCCGTTCAGAACAACGCCGCCCAGATTGAGGCAATGCGGTCGGGGCGTTTGCACATTGCGGGCTTCAACACCGGGTCCAACCCTTTGGCTGTGAACTGCGCCGGGTTTAACCCGTTTACCATTATGGCGTCCAAAGACGGCAATTTCGGCTACGAGATGGAGATCATCACGTACCCCGGTTCCGGCATCGAAAAGGTTGAGGACATCAAAGGCAAACAATTGGCCTTTACCTCGCCCACGTCAAACTCAGGCTTCAAAGCGCCAAGCGCGATTTTGAAAGGCGACTTTGACATGCTGCCAGAGCGGGACTTTGAACCGGTCTATTCGGGCAAGCATGACAATTCGATCCTTGGTGTGGCCAACAAGGACTATATGGCGGCCTCTATCGCCAATTCGGTCAAGGCGCGGATGCTGAGCCGTGATGTGATCACCGAAGATCAGGTCAAGGTGATCTACAAATCGCAAACCTTTCCCACCACCGGTTTTGGCACAGCACACAACCTCAAGCCCGAGCTGAAAGACAAGATCCGCAACGCGTTCTTTAACTTTGAGTGGGAAGGCACGTCGCTGCAGGCGGAGTTTGAGAAATCGAACGAGGGTCAGTTCCTTGAGATGACCTATCAGGAATTCTGGGAAGTGATCCGCAAGATCGACGCTGCAAATGGCGTCAGCTACGCTTGCGAATAATCCTTGATCGGGCGGGCCAACGGGCCCGCCCTTTCCAACAAAAATGTGCTTGAGGTAAGGGGGGCTTTCATGCTGCGGCTTGAGAAGCTTGTGAAGACGTATAAGACCGGGGATCAGGCGCTGAAGGCCGTCAATCTGGAGATCCCAGAAGGTCAGGTTCTGGCGCTTATTGGCCCATCGGGGGCAGGCAAATCCACCTTGATCCGCTGCATCAACCGCCTGGTTGAGCCGACATCGGGCAATGTGTATCTGGGCGATGTTGAGCTGACAGGGCTGTCCGCCGGGATGCTGCGCAAGGAACGCCGGCGCATGGGGATGATCTTTCAGGAATATGCCTTGGTGGAACGGCTTTCGGTGATGGAAAATGTTCTGTCGGGCCGTTTGGGTTATGTCGGGTTCTGGCGCAGTTTCCTGCGCCGGTTTCCGCAGTCCGATGTCGATGAAGCGTTTCGCCTGCTGGACCGTGTTGGCCTTGCCCATATGGCGGACAAACGTGCGGATGAATTGTCAGGCGGACAGCGGCAGCGGGTTGGTATTTGCCGGGCCTTGATTCAGAACCCCGCGTTGCTGCTGGTGGATGAACCCACGGCATCGCTTGATCCCAAAACCTCGCGGCAGATTATGCGTTTGATCTGCGAGCTGTGCAAAGAGCGCGGCCTTGCAGCGATCATCAATATTCACGACGTTGCCCTAGCGCAGATGTTTGTGCAGCGGGTGATTGGCCTGCGCTTTGGTGAAATGGTCTATGACGGGCCGCCTGATGGGCTGACCCCGGATAAGCTGACCGAGATCTACGGCGAAGAAGACTGGGAGGCGACGATTGAGGCCGTGGACGAAGATGATCTCGAAGCCGAAAGCGCCGCGTCATGAGCGATGCTGCCTTTGATGTTGCCGGCCGGATCGGCCAGCCCTGGAAAAAGCCCCCCTTTATTCAGCGGCGTTGGCTGAGATGGACCTTGCTGCTGGGGGCGCTGGCCTATCTGATCGCGGCCTATATGACGATCGAAGTGAATTGGTCGCGGGTTTACGAGGGGCTTGAAAGGGGCAAAAAGTTTGTTCTGGCCTTTGCAAACCCCGATTTCACGACCCGGTCCTCGGATATTTTCGAGGGCATGATGGAAAGCATCATCATGACCGTGGCATCATCGGTTGTTGGCATCGCAATCTCGATCCCGATTGCACTGGGCGCGGCCCGCAATGTCGCACCTCTGCCGGTCTATCTGATTTGCCGCGGCATCATCGCCATCAGCCGGGCCTTGCAAGAGATCATCGTCGCCATTCTGTTGGTTGCGATCTTTGGCTTTGGCCCCCTTGCAGGCTTCCTCACCCTCAGCTTTGCCACCATCGGCTTTTTGTCAAAACTGCTGGCCGAAGACATCGAAAGCATGGACAAGGTGCAAGCCGAGGCGATCAAAGCCTCTGGCGCACGCTGGACCCAATGGATTAACTACGGGGTGCAACCCCAAGTCATGCCACGGCTTATTGGCCTGTCCATGTACCGCCTCGACATCAACTTTCGGGAAAGCGCGATCCTTGGGCTGGTCGGCGCAGGCGGTATCGGGGCCACGTTGAACACCGCCTTTGACCGCTATGAATACGATACAGCGGCGGCAATCTTGCTGATTATCATCGTGATCGTCATGGGGCTGGAATACCTCTCGGGCGTGATCAGGGCGCGGGTGCAATAATGCCAGTACAAGACATCAAAGGACAAAAGATCTGGCAGCGCCGGGCGGGCCGGGAAAGCCTGTTCCACTGGGCGCTTTGGCTGATCGGCATCGCCGTCTTTGCCTATTGCTGGCAGCAGATTTCCAAATCGACCACTTGGTTCTTTGTCTGGGATGCTCCGCGCATCGCCAATGACATCTGGACCCGCGCGACCCCGCCCAAATGGGAATATATCACCCAACTGGGCAAACCGATCTGGGACACGCTGAACATCGCCACGCTGGGCACATTGATCTCACTGATCCTTGCGGTTCCTGTGGCGTTTTTGGCGGCGCGCAACACGACGCCCTCGCGGTTCATCGTGCGGCCTATCGCCTTGTTGATCATCGTCTCGACCCGGTCGATCAATTCATTGATCTGGGCGCTGTTGTTGATCGCGATCATCGGTCCGGGGGTCTTTGCGGGTGTCATCGCCATCGCCATCCGGTCTATCGGGTTCTGTGCCAAGCTGCTCTATGAAGCCATTGAAGAGATTGACGAAACACAGGTTGAGGCGATCACCGCAACCGGCGCTTCGCGTTGGCAGGTGATGGCCTATGGTATTGTGCCGCAGATCCTGCCTGCCTTTGCGGGGATTGCCGTGTTCCGCTGGGACATCAATATCCGAGAAAGCACGGTTCTTGGGTTGGTGGGCGCTGGCGGCATCGGCCTGCAACTGTCTTCCTCGCTCAATGTTCTGGCATGGCCTCAGGTGTCCCTGATCTTGCTGGTGATCCTGGCGGCGGTGGTGATCTCTGAATGGGTGTCGGCCAAGGTGCGCGGCGCGATTATCTAGGAACCTGTGTTTTGAACATGAACGAAGCATTTGCGGCGTATGAAAACGTGCGCCACCGCTTGCCGGAAGTGTCCCGTGGTGGCGCCTGTCAACGGATGCCGCATCTCGAGGCAATAGCGGATCAGATCGACGTGTTTTTGCTGGATGCATTTGGCGTTCTGAACATCGGCGAAACAGCCATTGACGGCGTGCCGGAACGGGTGGCCAGATTGCAAAAGGCCGGCAAACGGGTGGTCGTGGTCTCCAATGCGGCGGGCTATCCCCATGGTGATCTCATGGCGAAATACGCCCGCCTCGGCTATGATTTTGCACCCGAAGACGTGATCACCAGCCGCAAAACCATCCTGCACGGACTACGCTCAGAACCGCCGCGTCGCTGGGGTTTGATGGCGAACAAGGCCCTTGGAGGTGCCGATCTGGAAGGGTTGGATGTCACTTATCTGGAGGATAGCCGCCAAGCCTATGATCAAGCCGAGGCGTTTCTTATGCTCGGCAGCGCGGTCTGGACCGAGGCGCGGCAAGCCATGCTGGTACAATCCCTGCGTGATAATCCCCGCCCGGTCTATGTGGGCAACCCTGACATCGTCGCGCCGCGCGAGACCGGGTTTTCAACAGAACCGGGGCATTTTGCCCATGAACTGGCGGACGCAACCGGCATCGCGCCGCAGTTTTTTGGCAAACCTTTCGGCAACATCTTTGACCTGACGTTCGCCCGGCTAGGCAATTTCGATCCAGACCGCACGGTCATGGTGGGCGACAGCCTGCACACAGATATTCTTGGCGGACAGGCCGCGGGCCTCAAAACTGCGCTGATTTCAGGGTATGGGTTCTTTGCAGGGCATGACGTGGATGCGCCCATCCAAACCTCGGGTATTCAGCCTGATTTCATTCTCGATCGTCCCTGACCTGCGCAACACAAGTGATCGCCGGACATCAGAAAGCCACTGGGGAATAAATGGCGGAGAGACAGTCCGCCTAACTAAGCTCCTAAGTGTTCCATAAAATACTATAAAACATATATTTAATATACACCCATGTCTTGCACGTTCCAGTCTCGTCCCCCATATTCCAGTAAATAATGGGGGACGGCATGGCGGACGAAATTCATTGAAACAAACCCAAGGCCCCAAGCAAGCGGGCAGAGAAAGCATTGTCCGCCGCATTCGTACGCACAGTTACCAAGCCCGGCAAGTACACAGACGGTCACGGCCTGTTCCTCAAAGTCGAGGCCTCAGGCGCAAAGCGATGGGTGCAGCGCATTGTCATTCGCGGCAAGCGCACTGAGATAGGCATGGGCAGCGCGTCACTGGTTAGCTTGGCAGAGGCACGCGAAACGGCACTAGAGAACCGCAAGCAGGCGCGTGCGGGTGGTGACCCCTTGCAAGCCAAACGTGCCTCACAATCGCTGCTGTCATTTGAGGATGCGGCGCGCAAGGTCCACAAAATCCACGAACCTACATGGCGAAACAAGAAACACGCGGCACAATTCCTGTCTACTTTGGAGACCTACACCTTCCCCCGCATGGGCAAGTTAAAAGTGTCAGAGGTCACCACTGCGGACGTGCTGGCGGTTCTGCAACCGATATGGCTGGCAAAACCTGAAACCGCCCGCCGCGTGCGGCAACGTATCGGGACCGTGATGAAATGGGCCGTGGCGAACGGTTGGCGCGCCGACAATCCCGCCGAAGCGATTTCCCAAGCCTTGCCCAAACACACAGAGGCGCAGCAACACCGCAAAGCCTTGCCCTATGACAAGGTGCCAGAGTTCCTAGACGCCTTGAATGCATCGGACGCAGGCGACCTGACCAAGCTGGCCTTGGAAATGGTTATTCTCACGGCATCCCGGTCCAGTGAGGTGCGCAATGCGGATTGGTCCGAATTTGATCTGGAACAAGGTATCTGGACGCGCCCAGCGCTGCGCATGAAATCAAAGAAGGAACACCGCGTCCCCCTTTCGTCGCGTGCATTGGAGATATTGGCAGAGGCCCGGAAACTTGGGAGGGGTGAAGGTCTTGTATTTCCGGGAACGAAAATCGGAAAGCCGTTGTCCGACATGACCTTGCTCAAACTCACTAAGGCACTAGGCTATGACGTGGACGTGCACGGGTTTCGCACCTCATTCAAGACATGGGCGCAAGAGAGCACCAACACGCCTCGCGACGTGTCAGAGGCGGCGTTAGCGCATGTTGTGAAGGACAAGGCAGAGGCAGCTTATGCACGGTCGGACTTTTTTGAGAAGCGAAGAAGGTTGATGGAGCAGTGGGCATCCGCTGCAGTCACACGTCAATTCTGAGCGGCTCTGAGGAACCCAAAAAATTCTTCGAAACTTCTTGGACACACTGTGCAGAAAGCCTGCATTGCGTATCGGGGGAACGCGAAGTTTGGCAAGACGGTCCCCAATTTTCAGTTAGAGTTTCACCAGATATAGCCCACCTGAGTCGCCACGCCACCACACCCGGTGTCGACTGGGCCATCCACACCTTGTTCACCGTAACACAAAATTTGCAGTTTCTCGTGCACTTCAGGTATTCTTCGTACGTCAAAGGATCGAAGGGAGCATGTATCCAAAATACGCTAGAAAAAACCAACAAAAGTCTTGTGAAGGGCAATGAGGCCCATAGAATGCCGATACGCTCAATCAATCATCAGATTGAGAGGGCCACCCCATGCTTGCAGGCAGTAGGGTGGCCGAAGTTGGAAAGGAATGTGCAACCCCGTTCCAACTTCAAAGTCGCAGAACAAGTGCCGAGTCGCAACAGGTTTGCGAAAGGCCCCCTACTTTGGAGTCAAAAATGACAGAAAATCACCTTCGCCGACCAGCTGTTGAGGCAGCAACCGGACTGAGCCGTAGCAGTCTTTATTCAATGATGGATAGGGAGGAATTTCCCCGCCCTATCCGCATCGGTAAACGCGCCGTGGCATGGCCACAAAGTGCGATTGAGGCTTGGCTCGCGGACCGTCCCGCATCGACTGGCGGCAAATAAACAACACCCACGCAGTCAAATGACAGACGCGGGTGCTGGATAGACTACAGACTTTCAAGATACCGCGCTGTCCTTCCTACGTAAAGGACACAATCCAATGAAGATTGAAGTAACGCTTTTGAGCGAACAGCCCCGTACATTTGAACTCAAGGGCCGCTTGGGCTGGGCCATGGTGCAATTGGTAGAAGCAGGTGCGAAGGGTGTCACCCCCATTACCCGCCCCGCGCCACGCTGGTCAGGTTACGTCTTTGACCTCCGAGAACTTGGTATCCCAATAGAAACCATCATGGAGCCGCACAAAGGCATCTATCCCGGCACCCTCGCCCGATACGTCCTGTCTTGTGACGCAGAGGTGCAACTGCTTGAACAGGAGGCGTGCGCATGAAAACCGAACGCAAAGCGCCGCACAGCATCCCTGCCACGCCCTTTGAGCGCCACTTGATGCACAAGCATAACCTGCCCGACCATTGGGTCCGCACCAACTATGAATTGCGCCGGAGGCATCGCTGATGGCGAAGGGCAAACGCAACGACAAGCAAGGGCAGTACACCACGTTGCCCTATGCACAGATCAAATCCGAAGCATGGCGGTCCCTATCAGGGGCCGCCGTCAAGGTCTGGCTGGAACTGCACACTCGCTTTAATGGTGGCAACAATGGCAATGTCCGCCTGTCAATGAACGAGGCAGTTAGAGCACTAGGCATATCCAAGGGAACTGCCCAGCGGGCATTTATCGAACTTGAGGAAAAAGGGTTCATTGCGCTGCAAAACCCAGGCAATTGGTATCACCGCAAGGCCCACGAATGGCGGTTGACCACCAAGCGAATGCAGACTTCCAAAGGCGTTCAAGTTGCCACAAATGACTGGCAGAAATGGCGGGCGAAAACAAAAGACGGCCCACCAGAGTACCCGTCAACATCGCCAATGGGTCCACCACGAAACCCAACCAAGCGTTCTGGGTCCACTAGAGAACCCGTCAGGGGGGAAATCAAGCCCTCCTTGGGTACTCAGGTGGAACACTAATACTAACCACTCCCCTGTAGGAACGAGGCAACATGAGCAAACCACCAAAGAAGCCGACCAGCACACTGGGCGTGACATTGAAAGGAACCCCGGAAAGCGGGCATCAAGTTGTCTTGCACGCCGAAGACGCGCTGCAAGACCTGTTCCAGACGGAAACGCCCGAGATGGCAAACGGCCTGTTGTCTCATTGCCTGAAGGTTCTCAAGCCTGACGAAGCGAGCGACGAGTATGAAGGTAACGACGAACGCGCCTTCATGCTGGCCACAATCAAAGAGATTGCTCCTCGTGACGCCGTCGAACGGATGCTTGCGCTTCAGATGGCCGCGACGCACGTTGCCATGATACGCGCAGGCAGACGGCTTGCGACCAATGCGACGCTTGAACAGGTGAAGGTGCATTGTTCCAGCTACAACGCGCTGGCGCGCACTTACACAGCTCAGATGGACGTGCTACGCAAACACCGGCACGGGGCCAAACAGACGATAGCTGTGCAGCACGTCAACGTAGAGGGCGGTGGGCAGGCCATTGTTGGCAATGTTCGCAACGGGGGAGTGGCTGACTGAGAATGACGCAATGCGCAGAGCTATCTATGCAATCTTCATTTCTAAGCAACTTTGAACACTTCGCGTCTAGGGCGAACGCTTGAGTATTGGCACAAGATGCTGAGACGTGAGAGTTGCTTAGACTTCCGGTTTGCGGGACAAAGTGAGCTTTCGCTGCGGTTACTCCAATGGCGGCTTTGCGAATATGCATTTGGTTCGCGCCGCATTTTCGAAGTGACTGTTATTTCGTGATGCGGTCAGTTGATGTTGAAAACATAACAACCGACTTCGCGGCCACCTGTTTCAAGCCGCAGCTTTCTAGCATGGCACGTGAGGGAGCATTGTCCTGAGCAACAAACTCCATCGTCGATATCGCGCCGAGTTCGTCAACGGCAACGAGGTTGCAGAGCGCATCCATGTATTTGCCAAGTCCCAGTCCGCGCAACGTAGGATCGACTGCGATAAGGCCTACCCACGCTGATTCATAAAAAGGGCTGTGGCGGTTGTGGGTCATGGCCGCGAAGCCAGCCGCGACAACCTTGCCTTCGGCGTTTTGCAAGGAGATCAGTCTTGCGGGAAAAAGCTTGCCGAGCAGTGCATCCGTTGAGAAAGGCGAGACACCCTGATCTGTTAGAAAAGCCTGAACTTCCTGGGCTTTCTGCGGAGTCATTGCGCCGTCGGAGATGCGTGTCACGCCATCGGGACGACCGCCTTGAACAATTGTGCCGCAAACGTCGCGGATGATTTCGGCATCTGCCATGAAAAGGTCCCAGATGTGCAGCTTGGGATCAAAGTCGCTCAGTTTTTCTTTGGCAATTTCGACAGTCGCTTCGTCAGCACCGCGTAGTGTTACCATGCCTTCTTCCGACATGATCCGCTTCAAGTGACCCCAACCAAGCTTGGCTGGATCGTCGCTTGAGAATGTGCGGGCATGAACAACGGCACCGGGCAGGTCAGCGAGCGCAGCAACCTGCTCATCCCGGGCCTGTTGCAGGGCTTTGACTATATCAGTCCCGAAGTACGGTGAGAAATCGTTAGTCATATCTGTCCACCTTGGCCTTCTCATGATCAGCTGGTGACGAGTTTTTAATGCCCGCAACGGCAACTCGCAAGTAACGCCACATACTGAAGCTCCCAGTTCCCTAAATCTCGGGAAGACCTTTAGCGGACACTCGTACACTGCGTAGCATCTGAAGCTGTGGGCTCGGAGCAGTCATTAGCAGCGAGTTTGGTCGCATCGAAGCTGCTTTTGACTGGTTGGACAATAACCAGTAGGGTTAGTTCTTAGTTATCCAACGAATTCAGCATTTGTGTTGCGCCCTTTGTTTGTGGGCCAAGACCAAGAAACCAACCTTGAGGGGGAGTTCGGTGCAAGAAGCCGGGCAGATTGCTCAGCATTTCCGCTGAGTACTCTTTTAGGGGGAACAATGTCTTCAAACGGTTATACATTGATTACTGTCGCAAAATGCGATCCAGGATATTTGAGCAAGGCGCTGGAACACGTAGGGGTTCTTGCGGCAGAGCTAAAATCACAGGCGGGGGCCCTGGGAACCCGGCATGGCGTGATAAGCACAGGAGAACATGCCGGAAGCATGGTTCTATTTCAGTTCTACAGTGAACTGAACGGGATCGACCGCGCATTTGACGTCTATGGCTCTTCAGATGCGTATCAGGCGTTGATTGGAAGCGGTAAAATTTCGGTCACATTACGCAATATAGGCAAGATGGAAGACCTCGGTTTGAAGAACACCGCCGCGGAGACACCGGCTTATGGCGTTTTGACACGGTGGAGGTCAGCCACACCTATGACCGAACGGATGGCACCGCTTGTACATCTGTTTGAAGACAATGGGGCGATGGTATTGCGGTATGGCACAATCATGACCGGGAGTGACGCCGGAAGCCGTCTGTTGGGCGTCGGTTATCCGTCCATGGATGCGATTGAAAAGACCTATGATGCCTTGCGAGCTAGCAAGGGGTATATGGATATAATTGCAGATATCGAATTGGATTTCCGCAACATATTCCGCTACGCAGGCTGACATCGCTCGCTATGCGTTGTGAGTGCGAAGGCAACGACATTCTTTGCCTTCGCAGCGTTTGTGGCTGATCTCTTCCATTGCTCGGATTCTGTTTGCAGCTTCAGGATCGTGGGTCTTCAAACTGGTCCCATACATCCAGCGCCTAAGCCATCCAAATCAATGACGGCCCGCACACCGATGTGGATGGCAACGCCAAGCAGCTCTTCGAATTTCAGACGTGTTGTCCCAAGGCGCAGAAATACGATCCACAGTTCTTTCATTTGGACCAGGAAGCCGCCAAACAATCGCTGTTTGGTGGTCTGCGCGCGAGCGGGTGGCACACATGCGCAATGACGATGTCTATGCAGGTCGCCAACATGGATGCGAATGGTCGATCTCTGGGGTCCCCACCCGCAGCAAACGTCTGCTTTCCGCCCTTATCAGCAGACGCTGCGAGATCGACTGAGGTCGCCTTTGGGCTCACAGCCGTCATCTGACAAAAGTGGTATGGCTTTCAAACGTTAGCAGCAGCCCAAATGTCCGGTGCGCGGACTTAGTGTGCTTTCGCTGCGGATGCGCCAATGACTGCTATCGCTTTTCGGCAAGTCCACGGTCGCGGAAAATCCTTGTGTCGGCCGCAGTCATGCCACAACAGCGTTTTCATATAACAAGTGTATGACCCCACTGCGTCGCTTTTCATTGTTCTTGTGGTTTTTGCTAAGCCATCTACCCCCGGTCTCACCGGGACGATTGCTGATGCCGGTCATTTTTCTCGGCAGTTGGACAGCGTTACAAGCAGTGCACGTGCAAGATTCCATTGCGTTTGTTTGGGCAGGTGTGCTCGCCCAAGCAGCTCAAATCTGGAGCACACTTCCGGTAACCGTCCGGCGACATCGTTTTACATTTGGTCGTGCTAGCTATGCGACAAGCCGGGCTATGGCAATTCTTCTCTGTTTTTTATCATTGCAAATCTGGTGGTCCGAACCGTGGCTGAGTCAGCGGTTGGTTAGTATCTACTGTGCGCTTTATGCGACATTGATGGCGCTAGGTGTTTGGGGTGACAGTGATATCATCAATCGCTTCGCGCCAGTCTCGAAGGATTCCGATGCCCCTCTCGATTTCCGGCGCCATCTGTTGAAGCTCTATGCAATGGTAGCTATCCTTGTCATCGCGACCAACGAAACACTCATCGCTCTGGATACGGCTTTGGGCACGAGAGTCGTAACGCTCTCGATACTGCCTATCGCATTGCACTACTTTTTCGCCATTACATTGCTGCTGACCCATCCGCCACTGGATGACAGCGATGCCTAAGATAGCAAAGCCGCCCTTCTACGCGCCGCAAGCAACCGTAAGTTCGGGCTCTCCTGACACCTTTGCTGCATGATTTACGAGCGGCTGGTCTGGGAGGGCACGCCGTTCGCTGCGCAGCGCACCAACCCGAAAAGTGCGGACAAACCTGCCCTTGACCGCCGATGATCCAAGGACCGTTTTCCCAGTAAAGCCATGCAGGACCTTAAGGGTGTTGCGAAATAAGTTCACTTTCCTAAGGTACACTTGGGAGGAATACTTATGTTGCCAGAACAGTTCACCGGTGGATGCGCTTGCGGAGCAATTCGATACAGGTCCGAAGGTGTCGCCCGCTACATGGGGAATTGCCATTGCCGTGATTGCCAGCAGGCAACTGGAAGTGCATATTTTCCGGCTGTCCTGGTGAAACAGGCAGATTTCAAGCTCGAAAAAGGGGAACCGAAGTGGTTCGAGCGCCGAGCTGATCGCGGCCATGCCATGCTTCGCGGCTTCTGTTCTGACTGTGGGTCTCCGCTGTTCCTGATCAACAAGGCAAGTGAAGGGGCTATGATCCTGTTTGCGGGGAGCCTGGATGATCCGAGCTGGTACACGCCAAGCCGTGACATTTACGTCAGCAGCGCACAGCCGTGGGATAAGATGGACACCAATCTTCCGAAAGCAGTTGGAATGCCTGCCTGATTTTTCTAATGTCGCTGTTCTTGCCGACATCAGTCGGAAGCTGATATTCGCTGCGCCGTGCCTGAACAGGTAAGGAGCGGGACTTAGTGCGAGTTCGCTGCACCAGTTTGAGTGGCCGCTTCCCGCGCCGCCAGCTAAAAAGAAAAAGGCAACGGCTCAATGGCGATTTGGCGGGTTTCCCCGTCCAATTGGACTACCAAATCTGCGGCATCATTCCCGATATCCATCGCGATCATTCCGACGCCGATATTCTTTGAAAATCGGCTGGAAAATACAAACTCGCTCAGGACACCAACAGTTTTCCCGTTCGCCGTTTTCACGTCCAGAGAATGCTGGCAGGCAGGAACCGGCGCGCCAGAGATAACAAAGCCAACACGCCTGCGCTTCGCGCCTTTTTTCTTGATTTTCTGAAGGGCGGCCTTCCCGATGAAGTCATCTGCTTTGTCAAAATCGACCAACTTGCCCAAAGATATTTCGAACGGATTACAGGGGTTCGCTTGCAAACGCCCATCGGCTCCGTAAGAAACCAACCCGCTTTCAATTCGCTCCAAATCGTTGGGCGCGCCGGGACGAATTCCGTATGCTGCCCCTTTTGACTTAACTTTATTCCACAGTTCAACCCCACGCGCACCGTCTTGTAGATACAACTCATAACCGCCCTGCTTGGACCAGCCCGACCGAGCCAGCACAAGCGGGATTCCCTGCAATTCAGTTTGTTTGAAGCCAAAGTACGTTAGCTCTTTGACCCATTGGCCAAAGAGATCAGCAACCAGGTCATTGGCCAATGGGCCTTGGATCGCGAGCGGAGAAACGTCCGGTTCAAACACCTGCACGTCCCATTTGCGCTCGGCGGCAATAGCGCTCGCCCACAGCTCTATATCGCTGTCCGCTATAGAAAGCCAAAACCGGTCAGCCGCGAGCCTCAACAAAACCGGATCATTGATCAGCTGACCTTGGTGATTGCAGACCGGAACGTAGCGTCCTTGGCCAATTTTGCTCTTAATAATATCGCGAGTGGTCAAATACTGAATGAGTCGCGCAGCGTCTGGCCCAGAAACCTCGACTTGGCGCTGGGCGGCGACATCCCAAATCGTCACGCCGTTCATTAGGCTGTCATACTCAGCTTGTGGGTTTCCGAAATGCGCTGGGATAAGCATATGATTGTAAACCGAAAAGCATGCCACACCATCAGCAACGGTTGCGTCGAAATAGACGGATTTTCGGTTGTTTGGGCCAATGCCTATTTCGAACGCCATGTGATCTCTCCAGTTTGGTTCAGCGGTAGAAGATTTTCATAGGAACTATAGGTTTTTCGTGCATGTTGTGGTCAAAGATACCGAAAAAGTGGCACATTATTGCAGGCCCTCTATGGACACACTTAACATTCGCATCATCGAGACGTTGCAACAACGCGGAGACATAACAAACGCGGAATTGGCCGAAGTGGTCAATTCGACGCCATCAACGTGTTTACGTCGGGTTCGAGACCTTCAAAACGCAGGCATCCTGACCAAAAACATTTATCTTGTGGATAGTGCCAAATTAGGGCGCGGCCTGCGGGCAATCATCACAGCCACGACCAAAGATTACAATCTCGCGAAAAGAGCCGCGTTCGCCAAGCGCGTCGAGGCGGAACCTGCCATAGCGTATGCGTATGGCGTAACAGGTGAGTTAGACGCGATACTTATAGGGAACTTCCAAAATATGGTCGAGTATCAAGAGGTCTGCGACCGGCTGTTTGACGACGACGAAAACATAGTCCGATACACGACGCATTTCGTTTCCGAGACCTACAAAGACGCCCCCGCCATTCCTTGTGACGTTCTTAGGCCGAAGAGGTGATCAAAGCGAAGTAAGGAAGCCGACTTTCGCCGCATCACAGAAATCAGCACTTTGGGGCTCACAGCCGTCATCTGACAGTTTTTGTCGGTCTCTTGGGTGTTAACATTCGCCAAATGTCGGCTGTGCGGACAAACCTGCCGCTCCCATCGCCCAGAACAATGACGGCAGTTAGCACAAAGCGGTCTTCGAACCCGGCTGCAATTCCGAAGAAACAGTAGGAGCACGACCGACTCTTCGCTCCGCCAACAGCGGACTTTCAACTTGGCAGTTTTGCAGGCATCAATGCTTCGGGCTGCTCGAAGAACCCAAAATACGGAAACTGATCCTTAAAAAGTAAGCGCAGTTTCTCGAAAGCACGTATGGGAGCAAGTTGCATCGTCGATTCAACATGCAGCTCTCCATTGTTGAGTGGTAAGCAGCGCTATTTCCCTTCCCCTAGAATTCTCAGATCTGGCACTGCCTCACACAGCGAGCGTGATAGATTTTGAACGGGTGTAGGCGTCAAGGCCCTCCAACCCTTTTTCGCGACCGAAACCGGATTTTCGGTTGCCGCCAAAGGGCAATTCGATTCCGCCGGCCCAATAGTCGTTGACGGTGACCTGCCCCGCATCCACCCGCTGCGCCATACGCAGGGCAGTAGACATGTCGCGGGTGTAGATCCCGGCCGCCAGAGCAAAATCGGTGCAATTGGCAAGCGCTAGTGCTTCTTCTTCGTTTTCGAAGGTCTGCACGGCAAGAACAGGGCCAAAGATTTCCTGCGTCACCGCATCGTCACCGGCACACAGATTGTCGAAGATGGTCGGCTCGAAGAACCAGCCCTTGCCGGTTTTCGGGTCAGTTGCGATGTTGCCGCCGGCGGCGATCTCCACCCCGCGGGCGCGGGCACGCTCCACGTGATCCGCAATCTGCGCCAAATGTCGTTCCGAGTTCACCGCACCCATATCCGGATTCCGAAGCCCGTGGCCAAAGCGCAGGCCTTGCGCTTTTCTGACCAACCGTTCCAGCACCTCGGCGTGCAGGTCGCGGTGGATCACGAGCCGGGAACCAGCGGAGCAAATCTGCCCGGAGTTGGAAAAAATAGCCCAGAGCGCGCCCTCTGCCACCGCCTCGGCATCGGCGTCGGCAAAGGCGATCAGCGGCGACTTGCCTCCCAGTTCCAAGGTCAGTCCGGTCACGTTGGGCGCCACATTCTGCATCACCCCGACGCCGGTTGCGACCGAGCCGGTGAAGGTCACATGCCGCACGCGGGGATCCGTGACCAACGGCGCACCAGCCTCAATGCCGGTCCCGGTGACCACATTGACCACACCCGTAGGCACGCCAGCGCGCAACAGCAGCTCGGCGATCATCAGCGCGGTAAAGGGCGTGGTTTCCGCAGGCTTTACCACCGCCGAGCAGCCCGCTGCCAGTGCCGGGGCAATACCACGTACAAGCGTTGACGTCGGGTAGTTCCACGGCACGATATGAGCGGTCACGCCCACCGGCTCGCGCATCGTGAACGCTGCGTTGCCATTCCCCAGGTTGACGCTTCGTCCGTCCAGCTTGTCAGCGGCACCTGCGTAATATTCGAACAGACGCGCCGAACCCGCGACATCGCCTTGCGCCTCGGCCAGGGTCTTGCCGCTGTCTAGGCTTTCAACCACCGCCAGCCTGTCCGCTTCGGCGCGCATCAGACGCGCCGCCTCGTTAAGGATGGCGCAGCGACGCGCAGGTGGCGTGTTACGCCAAACCTCGAAGCCTTTCGCGGCGCTGGCCACGGCATGGTCCACATCAGCAGCGGTGCCTGCGGCGAATTCGGCAAAGGCTTCGCCAGAGCCGGCATCAAAGCTCTCCATGCGGTTGCCGCTGTCGGCCGCTACGAACACCCCATCGATGAAATGGTCGCTTGGCAGGTCCGGCAGGGTGCCAGTTTCAAAATAGGTGGAAATCATCCGGTCGGAGGTCATCATGCGTCCTCGCTGCATTTGTAGGTGGACTTGGCCAGCCATTCAGGGCAGATCTCGGCGCCCCAGCCTGGGGCATCGGTCACAACCGCCTGGCCGTTCGTGATGGTGAAGGGATCGTTCCGGAACAATTCGCGCTGCCACGGGTAGTAATCGTCGCCCTCGATCGAGAATTCCAGATAGCGGCCCGGATTGGGCACCGCTCGCAGGAGGTGCATGGTGAACAGCGTGACCAGCGACAGGTTGGCCGCATGCGGCGTGCAGGGCAGCCCGGCGGCATGGCCCATACGGGCCACCTCCATGCTGCGCACTATGCCGCCCAGATACAGAATGTCGGGTTGAATGATATCAACCGCACGCAGGGCAATGATGCGCTTCCACTGCTGCAGATCCCAGTCCTGTTCACCGCCCGCCACGTCAATGGAAAGGTCGCGGGTGACTTCGGCAGTCTGCTCAAGCTCCCAATAGGGGCAAGGCTCCTCGAAGTGTTCGTAGCCGTTGGCCTCAAGCATCCTCCCCACCTCTATGGCGCGGGCCGCGCCAAAGCCCGAGTTGCCATCCACTAGCAGCGCCGCATCCGGGCCCATGGCCTTGCGAATTGCGGGAATGATCGCCTCGGTGCGGCCTTCCCATTCGTCCCGGTCCTGGCCGCATTCGGCGCCAACGCGCACCTTGAAGGCGTCAAAGCCGCAATCATCGCGCAGTTCCCGCATCCGCGCTGCCTCATCCTCGGGCGTGATGTCACGCCGCATGGAGGACGCATAGGCCCGCAACGGCCCTGCCGAGCCGCCCAGCAGTTCGGCCACGGGCTTTCCCGCAGCCTTGCCGCGCCAGTCCCAGACTGCAGTGTCCAGACCCGCCATGGCCCTGCGCAGATAGGTGCCGGGAAACTTGTGCTCCCGCAGCGGGATTTCGGCGATCACATCCTCCAGCGCGTCCATGCCGCGCCCCAGCGCCCAGGGTGCCACCTGCCGGTGCAGGATCTCGCAGGTTAGGTCGCTGCTGTACGTGGAAACTTGCCCCCAGCCCATGGTGCCGTCCTCGGAGGTGACCCGCACAAATCCGATCAGCGGCGTGCAAAAGGTCTCAATCCGGCGGATCCGCGGCCCAGTGTCATCCTTACCGCGGGTGTTGGCAGCCGGCACAGCGCCGGACATTGAATAAGGCGTGCTCATACGTCCTCCAGAATGAGATCAGCGGCGCGGTGCGCCAGCATCATGGTCGGGGCATTGGTGTTGCCCGAGGTTATGTTGGGAAAGACCGAGGCATCGGCAACCCGAAGTCCCTGCAGCCCATGCACCCTCAGGCGTGGACAGACCACTGAGTCCTGTGCGTCCCGCCCCATCCGGCAGGTGCCGACCGGGTGAAATACGGTGCCGCAGCGCTCGCGGAAATCGGCCAGAATCTGGCTATCGTCCATACGGCGCAGATCCGGATCCATCGCCGAGTCCACCAGCCCATTCAAAGCCGCAGTTCTCATCAGCCGCTGGCATATGCGCCCGCCTGCCACGACCTGTGCGTGGTCCTCTTCGGTGAACAGCGAATTGGGACGGATGCGGGGCGGGGCGGCCGGGTCAGGGGAGCTGATGTCGATACGGCCGCGACTGGTAGGACGGGTTGGCTGGAAGCCGATGATGAATCCTGGAAACGGGTCGGGCTGCACCACCGTGCGCTTGCCGTTCGGCGTGGTGGTATAGGTCACCGGGTTGAAATACAGCTGCTGGTCGGGCTGGGCTTGATCCGGACTGGAGCAGAAATAGCCGCCGCACTGGTTTACCGACATAGCCAAAGGCCCGCGCCGGGTCAGCGCGTATTGCAGTGCTGCTCGAAGCTTGCCAAAAAACGGGCGCAGCATATTATTCAGCGTCGGTTCGGTTGCGCGGAAATAATAGTTGATGCCCAGATGATCCTGAAGGTTTCCGCCTACGTGCGGCGCATCCAGCAGCGGCGTGATGCCGTGGGATTTCAGCAGGTCCGCCGGACCGATACCCGAAAGCTGCAGCAACCGCGGCGAAGTTACGGTGCCCGACGACACGATAATTTCGCGTCCCGCGCGCAGAGTTTGCTTTTTCCCATCCCTCACCACTTGAACGGCTACGGCACGCGTGCCTTCAAAGACGACCCGCTCGGCCTGCACCCCGGTCATCAGTGTGACGTTGGCCCGCTTGAGCGCGGGCTTCAGGAAGGCCCGCGCCGAGTGCATCCGGCGGCCGCCGCTGGTGTTGATCTGGTAGGCCGCCGCCCCCTCACTGTCGCGGCCGTTGATATTCTCGGTGCGCGGCAGCCCCATTGCTTCGGCCGCAGCAAAGAAGTGCCGGTTCACTGGGTGGAGCTGGTCCGACACATCCTGCACATGCAATGGTCCACTGCCCTGGCGCCCGCCGTTGATATCGAGCCGGGTTTCCATCGCTTCATAGGTCCGGTGTACCGTTTCCCAGTCCCAGCCTGTCGCCCCCGCCGCTGTCCAGTCATCGA
Source organism: Sulfitobacter mediterraneus (assembly GCF_003054325.1). GTDB lineage: Bacteria > Pseudomonadota > Alphaproteobacteria > Rhodobacterales > Rhodobacteraceae > Sulfitobacter > Sulfitobacter mediterraneus. The sequence goes on along the minus strand of NZ_QBKU01000007.1, from coordinate 98,878 downwards.
AGTCCCGCGGCAGCCCACGCGCATAGACTAAGGCGTTGATCGCACCGGACCCGCCTACAACTTTACCGCGCGGCCAGTAGCCGACGCGTCCGGCCAGCGCATTCTCCGGCTCCGTCTGGTATTTCCAGTTCACTTTTGGGTCGAAAAAGGTCTTGCCATAGCCAAGCGGCAGCGCAATCCAAGGTGACCAGCCGCGTCCGCCGGCCTCAATCACCAGCACTTTGTAGCGCCCGGACACACTCAACCGGTCAGCCAGAACGCAGCCGGCGGAGCCCGCGCCTACGATGATATAGTCAAAGTTTTTCATGGCGTTCCCTGCCGACTCTCTAGGTGTTTCTGGCACAAACAGCTGGTGTTCCATAAACAAATAATTTTTTGATATTGACGTGGAAAAATTTGCAATGCAGGCCCGCCCAATGAATGACATACCTCCTTTACCTTGGCTGCGCGCATTTGAGGCAGCCTCACGAAACGGTAACTTTTCCAACGCCGGAGATGAACTCGGACTGACGCCCGCCGCTGTCAGCCATCAGTTACGGTCGCTCGAAGAGCATTTGGGCTATCAGCTGTTTTCCCGCAAAAAACGGCCCATGGAACTGACCACAATGGGGGAGCTTTATCTGCCCTGGGTCATCAAAGCCTTCGAAACCCTTAGGCTGGGTACGCGGGATGTTTTCGGCACTAGGCACATGCGTCCGTTGAGGATCCGTTGCCTGCCGACATTCGCGCAGCTCTGGCTATTGAAGCAGTTGCCTGATTTCCGGGCGCGATATCCGGAGGTTAATATGCAATTGCATATGGGCACTTGGGCTAGCGCGATCCAATCAGGCCAACTTGATATCGAAATTCGATTTGGGAACGGGGATTGGCCCGGGCAGCGCTCAACGCTGCTAGGGCGTCCACCCGTAGTCCCGGTCTGTCACCCAAGTCTGCAGCCCGGTGGCGAAACGCTTGAGGCTTTGCGAGACTCACCTTTGATCGAGATCATCGGTGTGGCCGACAACTGGCACCAATTTTTCCGTCAGGAGAACTTGGCACCCCCCAAGCAGATCCCTGCATTCAATGTGGATCAGAGTATTGCCGCCCTGGAACTTGCCGCAAATGGGATGGGACATGCGCTGGTGTCAGAGCTTTTCGCGCTTCCCTATCTGCAAGACGGGCGTCTGGCGCGCTCACTGCCCCTCGAAAAACACACAGATCAGGCGATCTATGTCACCTGCCCAGAGGGCCCTGTCAGCTATGGGTCTCAAATGTTTCTGGATTGGATTATCGAGCAGTCTTCCCCGATGCGCCAAGTTTGACCAAACTCAAAGTCTTTTGCTGCGCAAGACCCAATCGCTACCCATTCCATCTTTGATTGCGCGAGGCCAAAGTGCCGAATTGAAAACAGCGACTGCCTTCAACGCCCGCTCCCCGAACACACGAAACCAAGTTCATACTGCTCCGACAACAAACGGCAGCTGTTCACTACTGCGGCACCGCCAAAATCAAAGCCGGATTTGGCGAAAGGGACAGGCTTCAAATGACGTTTTATGCTCTGCTCTGCCGTTCGTTCATGGCGTAGCGTTTTGCACTTTGGGCTCACAGGCGACATCCGATGGTTTCAGTCAGGATTGGGCTGTCTGGTAACTCAGCACGGGTAGCTATCTAACCTTGCCTGAGTATCCTTCCCAAGCCAGTTTAACATGCGGGCAACCGGCCACAAACATCAACGCTTCGTGCAAGTTGCGAAAGTAGACCGCCGTAGCCCGCGTGTTCCAAAGCAGGTGCGGCTTGCTGGCGTAGTTCCCTGTGCCGACGTTTCTTTGCAACCATTGACGGGTTATCTCATAGGTCTCTGGGCGTGCTTCAATGACCAATCGCACAGGGAACTCCCGGTCGATGACGTCGTATCTGTGGGGTAGCTTGCTGCTCATTTAGAACAATTAGAGAACATTGCTTAGTGTGGGCAACCCTTCTAGAGTGAATAAGGACAGAGGGGGTATGCAAATGCCTGCACCAATTAACTCACGGACCGGCGTGGGAAGCCAAAAAAGCACATCCACAAAATGGGGATTTCAGATTTTCACCCTCCGATAAATGACAAACTTGCCTAATGATTTCGTAAAATATCTGGAGACTCAAACATGGGCGGATATGGCTCAGGACGGACTAGCAGCAAGCAGATTGCAGAGCAGTGCAAGTCGCTGGATGTGAACCGGTTTCACCGCGACGGTTGCCTGCGTCCCGGTAGTAGCGGCAATTGGGTCTGGTCCCGCGATGGTGAGGAAGTGGAGCGGATCAACTACAGGGCAGAGGAAAGGCGGCTTGTCCTAGACTACAAGGTGCGGGTGTATGGTGGGGATTGGGAGCCGATTTCGCAGCCAATCCGCATCACCCACGTTGACTGCAATTACGGAAATAAGCGCCCCTATTTTATGTGTCCCGGTGTAGTGAACGGGCGGCATTGCGGGCGACGGGTCGGTAAGCTGTTTTCAGGGGGCAGGTACTTCCTATGCCGCCATTGCTACAGAATTGCTTATGCCAGCCAATCAGAGGCGCGGTATGACCGTATGTTGCGCCGTGCCAACAAACTTCGCATGGCACTGGGCGGCGAACCAGGTACCGCGTATCTGATAGCCCTCAAGCCCAAAGGCATGTGGCAACGGACCTATCAACGAAAAAGGCGTGAGATTACTTGGTGCGAGAGCCAAGCGGACCACCTGTTCATAGCAAAATATGCGAACATTCTCAGCAAAGAGGAACGCGAGATGTTTTTGAACTTGGACATTATTGCTCGTTAGCGCACATGGCTTACATCGGTTACTTTATTACCTTAAGAAATTGTTTTAGAGAGAAAAATGCAAGTTTGCGTTGAATTGCGCAATTGAAACCTCCTACGTGAAATCAGAACAAAAATAGAACAAGCTAGACAGGAGAAGTGTTTGCTGGTAGCCTTTTTGTAATGTAGAGCGCGCTAAAGCAGCTCATTTTTTGCTTGGGAGGGCATTTGGCTATGACAGTTAAGATGCTTCGCAAGCCGTTGTGCGGCTACTGCGGGCGCAAGTGGCTTCCCGAAAGGGGTGTCTCAGCAAAGTCAGAATTTTGCAATGTTTGCAAGGACGATCGCCTTCAAGCGGTCAGCAGACTAACGGTCGGTTTTGAGATAGTAACTGGTGGCAACGGAGATTTGGCAGCAATACCAATTAAGGCCGTATCTACCTAATTCGATTTGTTCTTTTTTGGAAAAATTTCTGCAAGCTCCGATATGCTACAATCCATTTACCAGAACCTGAACCAGCTTCTAAAGCCCGTCGCCTTGCTCCCCCTAAATCCTCCGACCAAGCAGTCCATTCGCTCGTTTTTTTAAAGTAGTCGCGCCAAACTACGCGGACACGCCTTTTTGATCCTTCAAGCGTCCAAATAATTTCGTCCGAGCAAACTTGGCAGTGCCAATTTTCTGTTTTTCCAAGCATTGAGACTAAGTTCAATGCTTCCGACATGGAAGCGCACCTGCGGGAAGGATCATGTCGCAAGAGGCTGCCAATCTTTGTCCTCCAATCCTTTGGTACATGTGGCAAGTAGAGAGGGTTTTCTTTAATGAAGTAGTGGCCAGCTGCATCGATACCAATTGAAGGTTGATTCTGGCTTCTAAAAAACCATTGCTCACCACAAACTAAGTGAAAAAGAGTAGCACCTAGAGAATACACGTCGGATTGTGGCGAACAAACTTTACTCTTATAGACTTCAGGTGCCCAGTACACCGGAGTTCCATATGGAGTTGCAAAGCCAAATAGCAGTTCGTCTGTAACAAAACCAAAGTCCCCCACTTTGGCACAACCGTTGTTACTCAACAGCACATTGTCTGGTTTTACATCCCGATGAATGTAACCATTTCCGTGGATGAAACTAAGACCCATTGCAGCGTCTCGAACAATGCTCTTTGCGTGTCCTAAGTTAACTTGGTTCGACTTGCAGATATCTCGCGCAGAACCATGTTCGCAGAACTCGCAAGAAATCAAAAACTCCTTGTCTGCTGGGTCAGCTAGAACACCGAACACTTTGACAGTATTCGGATGCTCCAGCGCACATAGATTTCTCGCCTCACTTAGAGATTGCCTCTTTGCCAATTTCCAAGCGGAGTTGTCAGAAAAATTGGATGCAAAAATGAACTTCCCGGCCACTACGCCAAGAACTGGATCAATGCACTTATGTACATCTCCAAAAGCCCCTTTCCCAACCAATACCCCCTTGGTAAGATCAGCTAAGTAGAGGCTCATGCGCTTTTCTCTTCCTCGAACATTAAAAGCGCCGCCTCTCGACTTCCCTTACGCAATTTCACACCTGAGAAATTTGCTTCAAAGTAGGTATCATCTTTAAGGTAATCTCCAATCTTTTTTGATTTTGCTCTACTCACCGATTTTGAGTGTTTTTGTACAACGGTGATATTGTTCGGAACCGCTGATAAAAATACGCCACGCAGTTCAGCAGCATGAAGGATAGAAGTCTTTGCCGCATATTTTCCTCCAGAGCTTGCCTTCAACACAATCTTATCAACACCCTCTGAAAGGCGGTCAAAAACTCGACGATGCATGTTCCTAAGGGCAATCGTGCGGTCGCCAGTCTCCAAGTTCATTGTTTCATCTTTTATCAGTGTAATAGTCCCATCAGCTTCAATATTGCCTTCGACCAAAATTAGTTTGGCTGAATGAACGACGACGCCAACAGAAACTGTCATAAATGGTACTTCTCTAAATTTGGGTCTTGGAGCAACACAATTGGGGTTTGTCTCTATGGTATTATCTGGAACTGACAAATTCCACAACCTAAGGTCGCAGTTCAAAGGTCACTCAAATCGTAGTGGGGGTCAAAATGGGGGACGAGCTCACAGCTTGCCCATCTATGACTCTGAAAAAAAAGAAAAAATCTGATCGAATTGGCGGAGAGACAGGGATACCCGACTTTTTTTCCGACCTGAATGTTCCCAAGACCTTAACCGCAACTCCTCCTTGAGTTCGCAATAAAACTGTACCAGTTGACAGGCCAAAGGGAAGGGGGCTGCAAGTATTTTCGCCAGTTTCTGTGCATGATGCTGATCGGGTTCTAAGGGCAATATAGCGCCGCGCCAATTTCATTCAGCGCTGTCGTTACGCGATGGTGCGCACCGCTACTTGGGTTAAAGCCCTCCAGCTTGCCCCGGTTCCGATAGTGACATGTACCGAATTTGGCAGGCCCCAATCTCGGAATAGATAACGACATTGCCACTTTCCCTGTGCCACCATTTCAAGAGACCGAAGGAACCACGTTTGTCTGGCTGACCATACGAATTCATCAAGGCAAACCGAATTTCGTTGCAGCTTTCAGGATGAAGCGGAGCGAGATCAACATAGCGTAACTGTTCTGCTGGGTCGAAGATGAAATATGCATCAAAATTGAAGCCCAGCCCAGTATAAGGTGCGGTTAGAGTAGCAACTAGTGGAAGGGGATCTTTGCCTCGATCATCGTTTGGCCCAGCGGATCCACCCGAAGCCTCAATAACAGCTGTCGGGCTACCGCCCCACTGCGTATACTGCCAATCTGCATAGGTCACAGACGGCAAGCATGAAGCGGCGAGCATTGCAACGATCCGCTTGCATCGTGCAAGGCGATGTGAGCTTCGTTCTGTCAATATCATTTAGTGACCTCCAATTTTGGAACGTTTCGTTCCGTATAATGCCCTCAAAACATACATAGCGGTAGAAGGTATTTCGGAACAAACCGTTCTAGATGAAAGTTTTTGCCAAACGATTGAAAGAACGGGCGTTACAGCTTGGTATTTCCAACTCACAAGCGGCTCGGTTGTGTGATTTGGATGAAAGGCGCTATTCAAACTACGCCAATGATCAACGTGAACCGGACCTAATGACGCTTGCGAAAATTGCACGTGTTCTCGATACATCTGTGGACCATCTGCTAGGCTTGACTGATGCCTCACCTATGAATCGGCGAACCCTGCTTCTGGAGCGACTGACGATAGCCGCCGGCACCCTCCCCGAAGATCAACTGGAAACCGTTGTAAAACAGACGGAGGCTTTGGCAATTCCGCGCCCGAAGAAACCCGGCAGGAAATCTCCACCAATTTCTGGCGTTTAGACGTTCCAGTACCGCTTCGAAACCGTCACCGCTTCAGAAATCGCACAAAAACTAGCAAAGAGGTAATTCAACTGTTACTTAATGCCAAAACCTATTTTGAGGGGCGTTAAATGGGCAATGATTACGTCAGAATGATTGCAGAAAGTGGTCTAACTATTTTTGATTCCATCGAAGTTGGTGATACTGATCTTTGGATACCTACACCTGACCTTGAGCGAATACTGAACGAAGCTCTTGTGGGGGTTGATGGCCTAGACGTACCAATCAGAACTAGATCGAAGCTGGTCAAACAGCACGTCTGCCGCGCTCTTGGCTATCCGGTGCCCAAGAGTTTCACCAAGATTCAGCCCCGCTTTTACGGGCAGATGTTCGACACCTATGCTCAGAAGGCGAACAACCTTCAAATCTGGAATGAAGAGCTATCTCCATCTCGCCGGTATGTTCTTCTCCGGGTCGATGAGGCGGGCGTCATAACGCGCGTCAAGGTGGTCAATGGAGAGGAGTTGGCGCAGCTCGACACCACGGGAACGCTGACTCAGAAATACCAGGCACGGCTGGTTCCCGGGGATCAGTCAGCGGAGCTAATCGCTTCAACCGATACTGAAATGCTTGTACCGCACGTCTGTCTTGGTGCCAACCTTGCCGAAAACGTGAGCCCGATTGACCACCCAGCACACGGTCTCATCCTGCCCATTCGCGAACTATTTGACCGGCTGCGCGGTGCGGTTGGCCGTACATTTCCCGATGCAGGGCGTGACCAAGAACGCAACCGGGGTGCCGCACTTCATCGCATCGTTTGCGAACTTCTTGGTTACGCAGACTACCGAGACGATGGGCGTTTTCCAGATGTTCGAAACCAACTACTTGAAGTCAAGCTACAGACCTCCCCAACAATCGACTTGGGCCTTGTCCTTCCCGCCAGCGAGGACCCACTGGACGTGCCTCAAATCGAAGGGACGCAGGTTCGCCATTGCGATGTTCGCTATGCGTTATTCTCTGCGCACACTGACGGGATGAACGTGACTCTGACGAACGTTTACCTCACCACTGGTGCGAGCTTCTTCAGCCGCTTTCCCCAATTTGGCGGGAAGGTGCTGAATAGAAAGCTCCAGATACCGCTACCTTCAGACTTCTTCAACAGCTAGCCCGAACGCGGTCCAGACCATCTCGTCAATCCGCTTCTCTAAATCGGGCTGGGGGCCATCGGCCAGCCGCGCGTAGAGGTCGCGGCAAGCTTCAACAATCGTGCGCGCGTCGTCGCTAGCGGGGTCTGGGAGCGGGAATTGTTCAACATACTGTGTGATGAAGCGCCGCCGCCCTGCGTACAGTTTGTTATTGAACCGCCGGTCATAGAAACGCTCGATGAATGTCGAGTTGGCAACGCCGAGGGCGAGCCATAGCAAATCCTCGTTGCCCGTCAGCCAGTAGCAGTCCCCGTTGACAACGGTTCCTTCGAGGTCCATCCAGAATGTCGGCTGTTCACAGATGTCTCGGAAGACCAGCTTTGGACCGGGCCAATCTGCAGGGTTTTGTGGCACCCAAATCTCATACCACTCCCTTCCTGCCTCAATCACATAACTGCGGCTTTCTAACGTCTGTCGGTGCTCTTCGAGATAGGCCCGGCTGGCAGGATAATTTGCCAGATCCACGGTCTGCTTGCGACCATTAACCATGTGGTGAGGATAGAGGACCTTCCTGTGGGGTGGTTTGGGACGGAACCGTTGCGCCGTGTGGTGCGTGGTAAGTGGGCGGTGTAGCTCCATTTCCGCATCCCAAGTCTTAGGGATGAAAACCTTGTCAGCGCAGGTCTTGATGCCAACTCTAATTTTTCCAATTTCGCGGAAGGTCCGCCACGTATTCTGTTTAACGGTTGCAAGCCAACGCTCGACACCTTCCGATGCCAGCCGCCAAACTCCAGCTGGATCATTGCCGTTGTCTAGCGTGCCATGCTGGACAAGAAAGGCACGACCGTCTGGAACAGCAACAATTCCCTCATGCTGAAGCGCGGTGAGAACATCAGGAGAGACAAATTCTGCCTCTGCTTTGGCTTGGTAGATCGAATGGAAGGAAGGCGTTTGAGCGTCACCTCCATTGCCCCGTGCGATTAGGACAGCAGGCAGAACTGCGGCTTCAAATAACTTTGTGTCGCCCAAATCATAAATCTCACGCAAACGGATGTCGGTCATCATGCCGGCGCGCGCGGACGCGCCGCCCTTGGTAGTCATGAAACGGTTGGATACGATGAACCCAGCGGCACCGTCTGGCCCCAACACAGTCGCCATGCCCAGTAAGAAGGCGTGATACAAGTCCACGCGCCCAGATAGGCCAAACTGTGAAGCGAGTAGGCGTGCGCGCTCCGCTCCGATGATCTGTGTTCTCACATATGGTGGGTTTGCGATTATAAGATCATACCGCGTAGCGGCACCGAACAAGCCCCCAGCGAAGTCATCTAGGACGTGATCAAGGAAGCTTCCGGTGCGCAGCTTCAACTCAGCGTTAGGGTGTTCCCGAGATAACCTTGCGCGGGCTTCCTCCAAAGCGTCAGGATCCGTTTCGAATCCGTACACCTCGACTGGCCCATCAAGACGGTCTAGCAAGGCAAGCAGCAGCTCCCCATGTCCAACAGCTGGATCAAGTACGCGGACGGGACGATTGGAAACGGGGGCCGCATTAGCGACGATGCGGTCTGCAACAAAATCGGCAAGCGTCCGCGGTGTGTAATTGACACCATCAGACTTGGTTTCGCCCACATCCTCGTACCGTTTGGTAATCCGCACTGCTTCTGTCATTTTCTGTTCTTTCTGCGTTCGTGTCGCAGTTGGATGTTTAGCTTCTTTTTGAGAGCGACATGCAATTGTAATGCTTTGTAACAGCCTTGAGTATCTCAATAGTCCCACTCAATACATAGTTACAACAGGGTTATTAGGGCGTTCTCATCGAACAATCCAGCATCCCGCACATACCGCCCCAGCATCGCGTCTGAGGCGTGGCCTGTTTGGGCGCGGACTCTGTAGGTCGGTACTCCTGCCTTGATGGCGCTGGTTGCGAGGCCGGCACGAAGGCTGTGACCGCTGTAAGCCACGGGGTCGATCCCGACATTATCTAGGCGATTCCGCAGGATAGTGGATACTGCGTCGGAGCGAAGACGGCCGGGCTGCACATTGCCATGTCGATCAACGGGGCGAAATATTGGGCCGCCATCCGAATGCAAAACTTCCAGCCAAGCTGACAGCGCCACCACAGGGCAATTGCGGGTCCGGCCTCGGGGGATGCCGATCTTGCGGCCTTGGCCCGTCTGGTCGGTCTTAGAGCGGCGCAGATACAGCACCAGCCCTTCGCGGACCTCTTCCACATCGGCTGGTTCAAGACCTACCAACTCAGCCGACCGGAAGCCACCTGCCCAGCCGATCAATAGTAATGCTCGGTCTCTGATTGCGCGGGTATCAACTCCAAGCGAGTCCAGCATAATGAATAGGTCTTCCCGCAACAGAGGGCGTGCCTGATTCTGTGCGGTACCTTTCACCCGCTTGATTCCCCGCATCGTTGCGCGGACTAGTTCGCTGCGGACAGGGTTTGGCCAGTCATTCGAATCGTGGGCCTTGCTCAGGGTCGCCACTCGCCGCGCAAGGCTAGCAGGGGCCAACGAATCTGCATGGTTGGCCAGATACCGCGCGACCATATTAGCGGTAGCGGGGAGCGTACCGCCCCAATTTATGAAATGCGTCAGGTCGGCCTGATAAGCTTTACGTGTGTTCTCGGACAGGCTTTCGCGGATGAAATGCTCAACGGCCTTATCAGCGATCAAAGTGTTGCATTCAGTGTACTTTGTGGGCCGGGATAAGAAAGGATTATCCTGGGTTAGAGTCTGGCTGCTCATGATGCGCCCTCCGCGACTACTTCACCCCTGATCGCGTCTAGCTCATACATCGCATCGCGAAGCGCTGCCATCCCAAATATGAGCGAATCCAGCGGCAGTCCAGAGCAATCAACCTCCCATCGCTTTTGCAGACCAATGCTGACTGGTCCAGCCGAACGGCGATGCAAACACTGGCCTTCTAGCCGGAAGAGTAGTTCGCCCGCGATCTGTATCCTACCTGTGCGGGGCAAGGACGTCGCCGCCCATGCTGACATGCCTGCATTTCGCAGAAGCAAACGCCCCAACGCCGTCCGACCGGGGCGGGTGTGCATATCGAATGCCCAAGACGGTATCCCATTTATGACAGTTGCAACCGGGATAGGATCATCGGCAACCCCGGTTCCAGCCACGCCATTCTCTAGGGACAAAAGAGCGACAAACGGGGACAGCATCGTTGCGGTCTTGGTGAAGTTCTCCCGAGTGATGGTCAGTAATGTTGGGGCCACACCCAGATCGGCGAGTGTCGCGAATGCCATATCGGGGCTGCCCTTGCGCCTAGGCAGATATTGGCTTGGACAACGTTCCGTGCCAACTAAAAGCCAAAGTGCCAGAGCCCTACGTTCAAGAGACGGACATCCCAAAACGATCTGGCGCAGGCGGCAATTGGGCATAGTGAAAAAACGGGAGCGGTCGCCGCTTAGTTCCGGCCAGCGCTCGACGACCATAAGTAGATCATCGGCAGCGCGGGATTTTCGGGCGTTAACCATGCGACGGATCAAATAATCGGTTACGATCACATCTCCGCCGAGTTCACGCCGCACCTTTGCGCTGGTTAGACAAGCTGCCGTAATCGCCATGGTTTGGATGTCACCTAGACCGATGTCCTCAGCGGCGATGCCATTGAGGCGGCGGAACAAGTGTTCCCTTTTACCTTCCAGCAAAAACCGTCCAGCTTGGCGCGCAGCAGGTAGGTGACCTCTGCGTATTGCTTTCTGCAAAAGCGAGCTTGCTACCCACCGCGTACTGGTAAACGGGGTTGCTGGTTTGCCCCCATCGTATCCTGCAATCTCTTGTGCAGCCGTTGTCCGAAATTTGGCGAAAGCAGTCTTATCAGTCATCTTTGATCCTCCTTGATCTAAAAGGAGTCAAAAACGTCTGACCTTCTTTAGCTTATCCTGTGACACCGCCAGGTGAAGGGAAATCGACGATTCTAGACACTATTTTTGGATTGCAGTTAATTGCAAATCGCAACATGTACTCCTCTGTGCCTTATCTTGAGGTCAAATATGTCCCCCGCACAAATGGCCCTTATTACCATTTCGCGCATTCATACTTGGCTCAACGGGGGTTGAATAAACGACTGTTTTTCAAATGTCGCGATAAGTGTCTTTGGACGAATTTTGTCCCTCTCTATTTCCAGTGTTTAGGGTCTGTTAATTTCAATGAGCTAAGAACATTCGGCCAAGAGCTCCATATGATATCAGGCATCCACCAGCTATGTTTTTGATCAGCCAGATACTTACGATATTTCGTGCGTTTGGCCTGCGGCAGTAGCTTTAATGCCGGATCAAGCCCGCGCTGTGCCACAGCGTCTGTAAACAGCACCCAAAGGTACTCTTTCAGTTCGAAGGGGGGTGGTGCTGCCGGAACGTTTACGAATTTCACATGTGCGAAAGGATTTGTCAGTTTCCCCAATTCATGCACTTTAAGATTCAGGCTAGTCTTCTTCCGTTCAATCCTTGTACAGGGAATAGCCTTTTCGAATTGCCCCAGTTTTTTCCGCTTCGCAGCGCGGTCATAGATCACCGTCTGATTGCTCTTCGATTTGCCAATGTAGATTGTTTCGACTTTTTGGCCGGACTTGAAGAAAGTCATCGTTTGAGCCTGGTCGGGCAAAATGTGGACGGAGTTGAATGGGATACCCTCGAGGTCAATGGAAACTTCGATTTGCGTCACCTTTGCTTTGCTGACAAAGCTGCCCCAACCATCATCCGTAAACTGGCCCAAGATGCTGTGCAAATCCTCAAAACCCGCCAAATCCATGTCTCTGGGGTGGAGCGTTAGGCGCATCCAATGAGCTTCATGGTTTGCATAGCGATAGGTGAAATGCGGGTGATGTTTGGTGTTGGGAACGCTGGCCAACACAACCTTTTTTTCGATCTCCACAGAGTTTGCGGGCTTCGTGCCAGAAAAGCACTCTGGATCGTCAAACAGCGAAAAGATGGAGGAGTGTGTCTGTTGTGCGACTGCCCCTGGTAAGAAGTCCAGCTTTACGACAAGTCGATCAATGAACAGTAATGGGCTATGCCCTTGGCCATACTTAATCTTGATCATAAATGAGTAGGGTTTGGGTCTTGTAAAAGAGCACCAAGTTTTTTCATGTGAATTGTTCACTTCGATCACGGCCAATTACAAAGGCCCTAGGTCAAAATTACTGACTGCCGATTCAGTTTACGTCGTTTCATTCAATATGACCAGTCATTGTTACCTAAGTGGCCTAAATCCAGCCCGGCGTAGCTAACGCCTTCGATCTCTTCCTTCAAAATGGCCAAGGATGCTCCATCGCCGTATCCCCCATGGGTTTTTTGGTCCTTGTGTCCCACAAGCTGCATCGCGATGTTTTCTGGCATTTTCGCATTTCGGCACGCATCCACAAAGCAGTGGCGAAAGCTATGAAACACAGTTTGGGGCGTATAGAATCCACCTTTTTGCGCGATAACTCGCCATTGTTTGGAATAATACTGACTGTAAGTTCCGTCACTGCCGAGTTTGGTGGCTGCAAAAATTCGGCCCTTCGAATGCAAATTCACATATTCGTTAAAACCAAAATCTAAAAGAGCACTATGAATCGGAACCTTACGTACGCTGGCTTCAGTTTTCAGGGACTTGTCCACCTCATCCCATTTGTTGATGTCGAAAAAGCCGACGCCGTCTTCCACCTTGATATCCGTCCTTGTTAGTTGCAGGATTTCTCCCGCACGCATTCCAGAGAACAAGGCGATCAGAGGAACCCAGAAAAGATAGTCTTTTCGTAATAAATCGCCAGGTAGGTTGTAGTGTTTGACGCTCTTTCGACCTCTATAAATAGGACATTCGAACACCTTTCTAAGCTGTTCCGTTGAATAGGGTTTGCGGGAAACAGTCGTTTTGGCTTTGGCGATAATCGAAATACCTTCGCCGACATATGAATCAGCATGGCCCTCGGAAACCGCCCAACGCAACAGGCCAGTGAAGGCCGCAAGACGTTTGCGCTGCGTCTTTGGGGCCAGCTTTTCCATATTGGAACCCACTTTGGCTGCATCGGTTGCTTTGAGGTCTTTTGTAGCGGCGTTCTTGCTCATGTTTTTTGGAATGGCGCCCAATAAATCGCGGACGGCCCGAACGTCATCTTTCGAAACTCGGTCAATTCGTTTGTCGGGATCAATCGCAGAAAATACCCACTCCATAGTCAACCTGAAGTCGCCCAGCGTCTTTTCTCTATTTCCCTTAGCTCGCTGAACATCGCTATATTTGTTTGCAGCTTCTGCCAAAGTCATCTTGGAGACAGTCGTTTCCCCAGGCAACAGCGGCATGTCCGTTACCGTCATTCCAGCAAAAAACGGGTCCAATGGTGTCGTCTGGTGGAAATGGCCCCGTAGTCGCGCTGCCAAAATACGGTCAGATTCGAGCCTCGCTCTCAGAATGCCCTCGCAAGCATGGTCAATTGCGTCCCCGAGACAGATAGTTGGATTATTGGGGATCTTCCCTACAAGGGCCTTTGCTTCTCTCAGAAGTTCCTCGTCGTAGTTTTGACTTCGCAATAGGTTTGCCCACGACCTTTGTCTGTCTTCGAAGCCAGCGGCTTCCTCATCTTTGTCCAAGTCCGGTCCAAAAATCAGCCGAAAACTATGCCCTTCGTTTAGCGCATTTTGAAAGATGGCGCGGATCCGTTGGTCAATTTGTTCAAGAATAGGGTTACTCATACACAATTCATTCAAGAAAAACTGGTCGATGTCATTACTAATTTGCCGGCAGATCAAGGTCGCCTTAGTGCGATCTACCGTTCGCAATGACACTTTGACTTCGCTTCGATTTAGCTTCGAGACAATTGATCTGGGCACGGCCATGCGGAAATAAAAGACCCCACCGCGCCTAACCAATCTTGGTGTCCTGCCCATTATGCAAACCTCAACTGTACCAGCGAACTGTACCAGTCAGGTTTTCTAGGCCGTCGACTCTTGGAAATTCCATGTATTACCAAACGGTTACACGGCAAAATGGCGGAGAGACAGGGATTCGAACCCTGGGTAGGCTTGCACCCACAACGGTTTTCGAGACCGCCCCGTTCGACCACTCCGGCACCTCTCCGCGGGGGTCTGGTGCGCCCATTTAGTCGGCTTGGCGCGCAGTGACAAGGGGCGATAGGCGCCTTTTGGCGGCACACGGGAAATTTCATTGCCCCGCGCCGATGATTGCCTAAGTTATAAGGACAACCAACAAAGGATGCCTTATGACCGCCGCGCTTCGCTTTCCGATAATTGCCGTGATGATGGGGCTGACGCTTTTGTTCTCGCAACAGCCTGCGCAAGCGGCGGACCAACAAAAGCTAGAGGCCTTTCTGGAGGTCACCGGCTTTGATGTTGCCTTGGAAAGCATCCGTCTTTCGGCGGATTCTGCGCCGCAGATGTTGGGGATTGAGGCCGATGCTTTTGGCTCCGAATGGTCACGGCTGGTGCGCGAGGTGTTTGACACCGATCTGATGCACGGCATGGCGCTTGAGATCCTTGGCACCACGCTGTCGGATGATCTGTTGGTCCATGCCGCAGATTTTTACGCCAGTGATCTGGGCAAACGTCTGGTTCGGGCCGAAAACACCTCGCATATGATCGACGAAGACGGTCTGAAATCGGAGGCGGGCGGCGATATTCTGGCCGGATTGGAACAGATCGGATCGCCGCGTGTCGATATCCTGCGCGATCTCAATGACGCGACGGATGTGGCAGGCAGCTCCATCCGGGCCATTCAGGAGGTTCAGATCCGGTTCCTGCTGGCCGCAGCTGGGGCAGGGGTGATTGAACTGCGCATGGATGAGCCGGACCTGCGCGAGGCGATGCGCAGTCAGGAAGACGATCTGCGGGCCTCTGTCAAACAAAGTGCTTTGGCCGGGTCCGCCTATACCTATCAGGCGTTTTCAGACGCAGAGGTCAGTGCCTATGCCAAAGCGCTGGCCCATCCCAAGATGCAAGAGGTCTATGCCCTGATGAACGCCGTGCAATATGAGATCATGGCCAACCGGTTTGAAGCTGTCGCGGAACGCTTGTCGGGCATGCAGCCCAGTCAGGATCTGTAAATGATACGGGCTTTTGCGATTGCGCCAGTGCTGTTGATGCTGGCCCTGTCACCCGCCTGGGCCGATGCACGGCTGACGGTGCTGGTGGATGTTCTGAAACTGCGAGAGGCGGCGCTGATCCTGCGGGAAGAGGGGATCACCTATGCCGAGGATCTTAATACCGACATGTTGGCCGGAGACGGCGGGGCAGGGTGGCAACAACAGGTTGAGGCGATCTATGATCCCGCACGAATGGTTGAGATGGTACGCCGCGACTTGAAAATCGGGGTCTTTGGCGAGGACCGCGGCGATGTCATCGCATTTTTCAGCAGCGATTTGGGCGTTCAGATTGTCGATCTGGAAAACTCTGCCCGCGCCGCCATCCAAGACCCCGATATCGAAGCGGCAGCAAGGGAACGCTATGCTGCGCTGGCGGGCGGCGATGATCCGCGTCTGGCGATGATCCACGAGATGGTCGAGGGCGGCGATATGATCAACCGCAATGTCACCAGCGCAATGAACGCCAACTATCAGTTTATGCGCGGGCTGGTCACGGGCGGTGCGCTGGAGATGTCTGACGATGATATCCTGCGCGACGTGGCCTCCGAGATCGACGAGATCACCGAAGACACGACTGCATGGCTCTATGGGTATATGTTGCTGGCCTACTCGCCCCTGAGTGACGACGAGCTGGCCACTTATGTCGCCTTTGCGCAAACCCAGGCCGGGCAATCCCTGAACGCCGCGTTGTTTGACGGGTTTGGCAAAGCCTATGAGGATATTTCCTATGCTTTGGGCCGGGCTGTTGCCTTGAACATGACCGCACAAGAGCTGTAAACGCAGGGCCAGCCTGGTCGCTGGCTGATAAATACAGATTTGCCGGGAAAGCGGCTTGACTTAAACAGGTATTCCCCCGATAAGCCCGCATCCCGGCGGGTTTCCCGCTTTCGGGGTATTTTATCAATGACGCCCGAATGGGCGCGCTGTTCGAGGTGGAACAGGCCGACAGGCCCTTCCAAAAACACCCGCAAGGGGACCACAGAACGCGGCAACGACGTAAAGGAAGACGCAATGTTTGCGGTCATCAAGACTGGCGGTAAGCAATACAAAGTACAGTCCGGCGACATGCTCCGGGTTGAACGTATTGCGGCAAGTGCCGGCGAAAAAGTTCAATTCAACGACGTTCTGATGCTGGGTGGCGACAGCCCTCAGGTTGGTGCGCCGGTGATCGAAGATGCAGGCGTTCAAGCCGAAGTTGTCGATCAAATCAAAGGCGACAAGGTGATCAACTTTGTCAAACGCCGTCGTAAGCACTCCTCCAAGCGGACCAAGGGCCACCGTCAGAAGCTGACACTGGTCAAGATCACTGAGATCATGGCGTCCGGCGCTGGTAAATCCGGTGTTGCGGCTGCTGTTGGTACAGGCTCCGTGAGCGCCGCTGCTGTTGCTGCGATCACAGGCGCATCTGTCGATGCCGCCCCCGCCAAGCCAGCCAAAGCCAAAAAGGCCGCGGCGCCTAAGGCTGAAAAAGCTGCTGCCCCTAAGGCAGAAAAGAAAGCTGCACCAAAAGCCAAAGCGGCTGCTGGCGCGGACGATCTGAAAGAACTGTCTGGCGTTGGCCCGGCTCTGGAAAAGAAACTGCATGCCGCGGGCGTAACAACCTTCGCACAAGTCGCAGCCTGGACCGAAGCGGACGTTGCTGAGATGGACGAGAAACTGTCTTTCAAAGGCCGGATCGAGCGTGAAGGCTGGATCGCACAGGCTCAAGAAAAGACTAAAGGCTAAGGAGAGACCAAATGGCACATAAAAAAGCAGGCGGCTCATCCCGTAACGGACGCGACTCAGCTGGTCGTCGTCTTGGCGTGAAAAAATATGGCGGCGAAGCTGTCATTCCCGGCAACATCATCGTGCGTCAGCGCGGCACCAAGTTTTGGCCTGCCGAAGGCGTTGGCATGGGCAAAGATCACACGATCTTCGCAACTGTTGACGGCTCTGTGACCTTCCACAAAGGTCTCAAAAACCGCACGTTTATTTCTGTCCTGCCGGTGGCGGAGGCCGCAGAATAAGCCGTACCCACAAGGTTTGAGAAAATTTAGGGATCGGCGGAAACGCCGGTCCCTTTTCTTTTTCCGCGCAAGATCATCCCGTTCACACCAGCCAGAAAGGAAGGGTGACATGACCACAACAGACCAGCCCATTCTGGCAGATGGCAATCTGCGTTTGCGCCTGGCGTGCAGCGATGATGTGGGCGGACGGTTGGTCTTGGGCAATGACCATGGGGCGACCGTATGAGCATCGCCATTTTTCCCCTTGCGGTGTTCGCCGCCAGTCAGGTCGGCACACCGGGCCCTGCCAATATGGCGCTGATGGCCACCGGTGCCCGCTTTGGCTTTCGCGCTGCGCTGCCTTTTGTGGTGGGCGTCGCCCTTGGCAAGCAATTGATCATCTGGCCCATCGGTTTTGGCCTGATGGAACTGGCCGATCGCGCGCCATGGATCTTTGAAACGCTCAAATACCTCAGCGCCGCCTATATCTTTTGGCTGGCCTGGAAGGTTGCCAATCTGCGCCTTGGTCAGGGCAAAGACACCGGCACCGCGCCGGGCTTTGCCGCAGGATTGATCGTTCACCCGCTCAACCCCAAGGCATGGGCGATGATTGTTGGCAGTTTTACCGCCTTTGTGACGCCCGGCACGCCCAGCCTTATCGCAACTGCAACAATTGCTGCGGTATTGCTGGCTTGCCAGATCATTTTGCATCCGCTTTGGACACTTGCAGGTGATCGGATTGCAAAAACCGTGGCAGGGACACGGGGTGAACCTTATTTGATGTGGATATTGGCGGCGCTCACCGTTGCCTCTGTTCTTTTCGTGCTGTTCGGAGGAGGGACATGACGATGGAAATGCAAAAAATAGTGAACCAACAGGTGATTGCAACAGACCGCTTTGATCTGCGCCCATTGCGGCGCTCGGATCAGGGTCTGATCGAAATGTACGCCAGCGATCCACGTGTGGCCAAGAACACTTCATCGATCCCGCATCCCTTGCCCCCCGGCACGATCGAGGCCTTCATCACCCGCGCCATGGCTGAGCCGCGCGAAGAGGACGTTTGGGTCATGGACGGGCTGAAATCGGGCGGCGATGAGGTGATGGGCTTGATCTCGCTGACCCGCCTTGACCGCAACCAATCCGAGGTTGGCTATTGGGTCGCGCCCGCGTTCTGGAACACCCATCTGGCCTCTGATGCCGTGCAGGCTTTGGTTGACGCCAATCCGCTGCAAAACGATGCGATGTTTGCCGCTGTCTATCATGACAATCCCGCCTCGGCCAAAGTGCTGACAAATGCGGGGTTTATCTATCTGGGCGACGCGGAAACCTATTGTGTGGCACGTGACGCTGCCGTACCCACATGGACCTATAGCCGCAAGCTTTAAGCCCTTTCGAAAGGCCACCCGATGAAGTTTCTCGACCTGTGCAAAGTCTACATTCGTTCCGGCGGGGGCGGAGGCGG
Source organism: Sulfitobacter mediterraneus (assembly GCF_003054325.1). Classification (GTDB taxonomy): domain Bacteria; phylum Pseudomonadota; class Alphaproteobacteria; order Rhodobacterales; family Rhodobacteraceae; genus Sulfitobacter; species Sulfitobacter mediterraneus. Next base: position 80,096 of record NZ_QBKU01000007.1, on the reverse strand, counting down.
CTGCGTGTCGTTCCGGCGTGAAAAATACATCGAATACGGTGGCCCGGATGGCGGCGACGGCGGCACGGGCGGTTCGGTCTGGGCCGAGGCTGTGGATGGGTTGAACACGCTGATTGATTTTCGGTATCAACAGCATTTCTTTGCCAAGAACGGGCAACCCGGCATGGGCAAGCAGCGCACCGGCAAGGATGGCGATGATATCGTGCTGCGCGTCCCCGTCGGTACCGAGATTTTGGACGAAGATCAGGAAACGGTGATCACCGACCTGACCGAAGTGGGCCAGCGCGTACAATTGGCCCGTGGCGGCAACGGCGGTTTTGGCAACCTGCATTTCAAATCCGCCACCAACCAGGCGCCGCGCCGTTCGAACCCCGGCCAAGAGGGCGTTGAACGGACACTTTGGCTGCGCTTGAAGCTGATCGCCGATGTGGGGTTGCTGGGCCTGCCCAACGCAGGCAAGTCTACGTTTCTGGCCGCGACCTCAAACGCGCGCCCCAAGATCGCCGATTATCCGTTTACCACGCTGCACCCCAACTTGGGCGTCGTCGGTGTGGACAACACCGAATTTGTGGTTGCCGATATTCCCGGCCTGATCGAAGGCGCCTCCGAAGGGCGCGGGCTTGGTGATCTGTTTCTGGGCCATGTGGAACGCTGCGCCGTGCTGTTGCATCTGGTGGATGGCACATCCGAAACTGTCGCCGAAGACTATCAAACTATTATCACCGAGTTGGAAGCTTACGGCGGTGATTTGGCCGAGAAACCGCGTGTGACCGTGCTCAATAAAGTTGATGCACTTGATGAAGAGGAACGTGCAAGCGCTTCTGCTGAATTGGAAAAAGCTTCTGGCGGTCCGGTTATGTTGATGTCTGGCGTAGCCCGCGAAGGCGTGACTGAAGTCTTGCGCACATTGCGCGGCGAAATTGACGATGACCGGTTGCGCCACCGTCCCCAAGAAGACGTAGCGCCGTGGCAACCCTAACAGACGCCAAACGTATCGTAATCAAGATCGGGTCTGCCTTGCTGGTGGACCGGAACACCGGCGCATTGCGATCAGACTGGTTGCTGGGGCTGGCGCAAGATGTGAGCTGGCTCAAGGGTTTAGGATGCGATGTTGTTCTGGTCTCCTCCGGCTCCATCGCTTTAGGGCGAGGCGTACTTGGTCTGCCGCGCACAACGCTGGCGCTTGAACAATCGCAAGCTGCGGCCGCAGTTGGCCAGATCCGTCTGGCCCGCGCCTACGAGGAGGCACTCGCGCCCCATGGCATAACCACCGCGCAGGTACTGGTCACCCTAGAGGACAGCGCGGACCGCCGCCGCTACCTCAACAGCCGCGCCACGATGGAACAGCTTCTGAGCCTTGGCGTGGTGCCGATTGTGAATGAAAATGACACCGTCGCCACCGACGAAATCCGCTTTGGCGACAATGATCGCCTTGCCGCGCAGATCGCTGTGACCGTGGGCGCGGATCAGTTGATCCTGCTGTCCGATGTGGACGGATTCTACAGCGGCAACCCTAGTGATGATCCCACAGCGATCCGTTATGACGTCATTGACGCCATCACGCCCGAGATTGAGGCGATGGCAGGCGATGCCGGATCAGGGCTCAGCAAAGGCGGCATGAAAACCAAGGTGATGGCGGCGCGCACCGCAACCGCCGCCGGTTGTGCCATGGCGATCACCGAAGGGTCGGTTTTGCGCCCGCTCACCGCATTGGAAGAGGGCGCAAACGCCACATGGTTCACCGCGCAGGTAGATCCGCAAGCGGCACGCAAACGCTGGATCGCCGCAATGAAACCGCAGGGCAGCATCACGCTGGATGCAGGCGCGGTCGCGGCCTTGTCTCGTGGCAAGTCCTTGTTGCCCGCCGGTGTATCGGCCGTGTCCGGTGACTTTGGCCGCGGTGACACAGTTGCGCTGCTGACCCCTGAGGGCCATGTGATCGGCACCGGATTGACCCGTTATGCCTCGCAAGAGGCCGCGCAGATCGCCGGCCACCGCAGTGACGAGATCGAAGCGATCCTTGGCTATCCGGGACGTGCCGCTTTGATTCACCGCGATGATATGGCACTTTAGCACCTCACACCGACGAATAACGCCTTAATGCAACAGATCAGATATCAGGCCTAACACCATGAAAGACATCGATAACATTCCCGCGTTGATGGCCGATATCGGCGCCCGCGCCAAAGCTGCCTCGGCGGCCCTTGCTAGCGCCAATGCCGAACGCAAGCATGCCGCATTGATCAGCGCCGCCGAAACCGTCTGGCAACGCCGCGCCGAGATCATCGCTGCCAACGCAAAAGACCTCGACTATGGCCGCGACAAAGGGCTGTCAGATGCGATGATGGATCGGTTGATGCTGAACGAGGAGCGGGTTCAGGGAATGGTCGACGGGTTGCGCAGTGTCGCCGAACAGCCTGACCCGATCGGCGAGGTTCTGGCCGAATGGGACCAGCCCACAGGCCTGAACATCAAACGGGTGCGCACCCCTTTAGGTGTGATTGGCGTAATCTATGAAAGCCGTCCCAATGTGACCGCTGATGCCGGGGCACTGTGCCTCAAGGCCGGGAATGCGGTGATCCTGCGCGGCGGCTCGGAAAGCTTTCACTCCTCACAAGCCATTCATGGCTGTCTGCAACAGGGCCTGCGCGACGCGCAGCTGCCAGAGGATGCGGTGCAACTGGTACCCACCCGTGACCGCGCAGCAGTGAGCGAGATGCTTACTATGACGGACACAATCGATGTGATCGTGCCGCGCGGCGGTAAGGGGCTTGTTGGGCTGGTGCAACGCGATGCGCGGGTGCCGGTTTTTGCCCACCTCGAAGGCATCGTGCATATCTATATTGACAAAGACGCCGATCCTGAAAAAGCGCTGAAAGTGGTGTTGAATGCCAAGACCCGGCGCACCGGCATTTGCGGCGCGGCGGAATGCCTGCTTATTCATCAGGATGTGGCCAGCACCATCGGGCAAGGCGTTGTGTGTGCCTTGATCGACGCGGGCGTCGAACTGCGCGTGGATGAGGCACTGTCGGGGATCGAAGGCACCAAGGCTGCCACAGCTGACGATTGGGGGCATGAATACCTTGATATGATCATTGCGGCCAAGGTTGTCCCTGATCTGGAGGGGGCAATTGATCACATCCGGCGCTATGGCTCGAACCACACCGATTGTATCCTGACCGAAGACGCGCAGGCGGCGCAGACCTTTATGAACCGGCTGGATTCCGCGATCCTGATGCACAATGCCTCAACCCAATTTGCCGATGGCGGCGAATTTGGCATGGGTGCTGAGATTGGCATTGCTACCGGCAAAATGCACGCCCGCGGCCCGGTAGGCGCGGCGCAGCTGACCAGTTTCAAATATCTGGTGACGGGTGACGGAACAGTCCGCGCCTAGAGGCAGGGCGCCGCGGTCAAAAGGTCAGCGTCAGGCGGGTCTCATCTGACTGGACGATGATTTTACGGCCTTCCTCAGATGCAATCTGCGGGACCAGGCCAAATTGAACATGCGCGGGCAACAGGGCGTCAGTGACGGCGGCACCCGACAACATGGCCCATAGCCCGCTATCGATGTTCAACCGGTCTGCCTGCGCCGTAAGGGACCAATCGCCTTGATGCTGTGCGATCTCAAGCCTGCCGCCATAGGGCATCGCGGTTTCGCAGCACAGCAACCCCAGAAACGCCAGACGCACAGCCGCCCTTGGCTGCGGCGTGGTGGGGCGCCAATGCACGGTCAAACGACCGCCCTCATAAAGATCGCGCAGGATCGCGCAAACCTCGGTCTGGCCAATCATCTGATCACCCGCAGCACCAAACGCAATGCGGAAAAACCGGATGCGGGCGCTGGCGTTGCCGACACTTTCCCCGATCAATGACATTTCCGGCCCCGCGCCAGCGCCGGAGAGCGACATCAATTCAAGCCCATTGTTGATTGCCCCGATGGGGGATATCAGATCATGGCAGATCCGGCTGCCCACCAATGCCACAAGGTTAGGCGCGGTCATGGGCATCTCCAATGCGTTTGAAAGGCGACATGATGGAAGATTTGAATGCGATTTTCACGCCCGGCATGTTGGCCCGCCATCCCGATCGCCCGGAGTGGGGCATCGGACAAGTCCAAAGCAATGTCGGCGGCAAGTTGACCGTGAACTTCAGGGACGAAGGCAAAATTGTCATAGACAGTTTCCGAATTGCGTTGTTGCCCGTTTTTGATGGCACATCTTGATTGAAAAAGAGTTAATTTACGAAAGATTTAGTTAATGGCTGCCGCGCTGCGAATGGGGCAGCGGCAGGAAGTTGCGATATTGCGCATCGGGGGTGAATTGCCTATCAGACCGCGAACGCATCAAAGGGGTATCACATGCCGATGACCCAACAGGCGACCGGCGGGTTTCATGTCAGACTGGCGGAAACCAACGCAGATCTCGAAGCAGCGCAGCGCCTGCGCTATGATGTTTTTGTCTCGGAACTGGGCGGCGGCGGCGCCATGGTGGATCATGATGCGGGCCTCGAACGAGACCGCTTTGATCCCTTTCTCGATCACCTTTTGCTGTTTGATGACCGCACAGGCGCGGTGGTTGGCGTTTACCGTTTGATGCAACAACACATGGCGTTGCGGGCAGGGGGGTTCTATTCCTCCGGCGAATACGACCTGACCCCGCTTGAAACCTGCGGGCGGCGTATTCTTGAGCTGGGGCGGTCTTGTCTGCATCCCGATTACCGCGGCGGCATGGCGATGCATCACCTGTGGTCGGGCCTTGCCGAGTACATCGCAAAGCATGAAATTGAGGTGCTTTTCGGGGTGGCAAGTTTCCATGGCACGGATGTTGCTGCGTTGAAACAACCATTGTCCTTTTTGCACCATCGCCATCTTGCATCGCCAAAGCTGCGGGTAAAAGCAAGGGATACATCGTTCCAAAGCATGGACTTACTGGACGAAGCTGATCTGGATCGAAAAGCTGCCATGCTGCAAATGCCCAGCTTGATCAAAGCCTATCTGCGCCTTGGCGGCATGGTTGGAGAAGGGGCTTATGTCGATCATGATTTCAACACGGTTGATGTCTGCCTGATCATGGACACCCATCAAATGAACGCCCGCCAATCCAAAATCTATCGCGGAGATCACAGATGAGCATCGCATGGGACAGTGGCGTGCCGCCAGCCTTTCCGCCGATCCGTTTCTGGGGTTGGGTGCGGGTCATTCTGCGGGTGGTTGCGCTTGGCCTGCTGGTGTTTGGCGGGCTGCTGATCTTGCTGATCGTGCGGCTGATCGAACAGCCGCTTTACGGGCTGCACCGACCTGTAACGCCGCATATCACCCAGTTTGTCTGCCGCAACGCGCTGCGCATTCTGGGGATCGGTTATTCCAACAGCGGCAATGTGATGAAGGGACGCGGGGCGGTTGTGGCCAATCATTCCTCATGGCTAGATATCTTTGTGCTGAACGCGGCCAAGCGGATTTATTTCGTATCAAAATCCGAAGTGGCCAGCTGGCCGGGTATTGGCTGGCTGGCGCGGGCAACCGGCACCGTGTTTATCGAACGCAACCCTGCCAAGGCCAAGGAGCAAACCCAAGTCTTCGAGGCGCGGCTGCTGGCGGGGCATAAGTTGTTGTTCTTTCCCGAGGGAACCAGCACCGACGGAATGCAGGTTATCCCTTTTAAAACAACGCTGTTTCAGGCGTTCTTTGCCGAGAACTTGAAGGACGAGATTGCGGTTCAGCCGGTGACGATCACCTATTTCGCGCCAGAGGGTACGGACCCTCGGTTTTATGGCTGGTGGGGGGATATGTCCTTTGGATCGCATCTATTGGCGACATTGGCCCCGGCCCGCCAAGGCCGGGTACATGTTGATTATCATGCGCCGATGCCGGTGCGCGACTATGCCAACCGCAAGGCATTGGCACAGGCCAGCGAAGTGGCCGTGCGGTCAGGGCATCAGCTGTCCAGCCCCGATCAAAAGGTTAACGATCACTCGGAATAGGCAAAGGCGCTATCTGGCACAGGTCCGATAGATCCGTCTGCATTCCAATCCATCATCAGACAGGCGGTGCCTTTGCGCTGAAAATAAGTGGCTTTGATCGCGTACCAACCGGCAACCGGCACTTCGACCTCTTGCAAGCCGGCGGATTCGCAGGCGTGGACCTCGTCATAAAGCGCGACCTGCTGCCCGCCCAGTTCCACGCGGATGCCATCATTGCTGAAAAAATCGATCTCGAATGTGCCCGCCGCGTCAAACCGCAGATAACCGGTGATCTCGGCTGCGACCTTTTTATGAGAGGTCGAGGTCAGCGTCAGATCACCATCATCGCCATCGAGATAGGACAGCCCAACAAGGGCCGGGCCGGGCTTGGCCTTGCGCAGGGCAGCATCGGCCTGTTCCAGCGTGCGCACCTCCTTGGGATAGGCATAGGACACTGCCAGTCCGGGTGTCAGATCGCCAGCGGCAGGTTGCGGATCGGCAGGTGTGAGGGTCAGCGGCGCCGCAAGCGCGGGCGCGGCCAACAAAGCGGCAAAGGCCGCAGATGTCAGTTTGATCATGTGGTGTTCCCCTGATGGTCTTTTTATGATCATACCCTGAGCAACTCCGCGTCATTTGTCCACAATTACAGGGGCAGGGCGCCCAGATCACGATTGCGCCCATGGCCCCTTGCACTTGACCGGATGCTGATCTATACGCGCGGCACTTGAACCCGCAGTCGGGGTTGGGCCTTTGGGGGAGAAATCCTCAAACGTCCGCCGGTTGGCAGCATCCGCTGTCATACCCCCGATGAGGCTAAACCGGAAAGGTATAAAGACATGGCTCTTCCTGAGTTCTCCATGCGCCAATTGCTTGAAGCAGGCGTACACTTCGGCCACCAGACGCAGCGCTGGAACCCACGTATGGGTCCGTTCATCTACGGCGCGCGCAACGGCATCCACATCATGGACCTGACACAGACCGTTCCCTTGCTGGAACAGGCGCTGGTTGTGATCCGTGAAACCGTCGCCAAAGGCGGCAGCATCCTTTTTGTTGGTACCAAGCGTCAGGCCTCGCAGCCTGTGGCCGAAGCCGCTGAAAAATGCGCACAGTATTACATGAACCACCGTTGGCTCGGCGGCACACTGACCAACTGGCAGACCGTGTCCAAGTCCATCAACCGTCTGAAAAACATCGACGAACAGTCCGAGCGCGGCTTTGAAGGTCTGACCAAAAAAGAGCGTCTGGGCATGGAACGTGACCAGGCCAAACTCGAAGCATCCCTTGGCGGTATCCGCGAAATGGGCGGTCGTCCTGACCTGATTTTCGTCATCGACGTGAAAAAAGAAGCGCTGGCCGTGGCCGAAGCCAACAAACTGGGCATTCCAGTTGTGGCTGTGGTTGACACCAACTGCCCGCCAGACGGCATCGACTACATCATTCCTGGCAACGACGACGCGGCACGCGCAATTGCGCTGTACTGCGATCTGGCAGCCCGCGCAGCACTGGACGGCATGTCCGCACAGCTGGGCGCGGCAGGCGTTGATCTGGGCGCGATGGAAGAAGCACCCGTCGAAGAAGCGCTGGTTGAAGAAGTGCCAGCGGAAGCTGTCGCTGACGCTCCGGCTGCTGAAGAAAAAGCCTAAGCTGTCACATGCGTGACATATGGGGCAGGGATGACCTGCCCCAGACCCCGTGATTTCAAAGGAGAACCAAAAGATGGCGATTACAGCATCTATGGTGAAAGAACTGCGCGACAGCACCGGCGCAGGCATGATGGACGCCAAGAAGGCGCTGACCGAAAACAACGGCGACATGGAAGCCGCGGTTGATTGGCTGCGCACCAAAGGTCTGGCCAAAGCGGCCAAGAAATCTGGCCGTACAGCGGCCGAAGGTCTGGTGGCTGTTCAGGTTAATGGCGGCCACGGTGTCGCGGTTGAAGTGAACTCTGAAACCGACTTTGTTGGTAAGAACGCTGACTTCCAGAAAATGGTTGGCGGCATCGCAGAGGTTGCGTTGAACACGGCTGATCTGGACGCGTTGAAAGCGGCTGACATGGGCGGCAAGACCGTCGAACAGACCGTGACAGATGCGGTTGCTGTGATTGGCGAAAACATGTCGGTGCGCCGCATGTCCGCGATCGACGGCGACGTGGTTGTGTCTTACGTCCACAACGCAGCGGCACCTGGCATGGGCAAAATCGGCGTTTTGGTTGCAATGACCGGCGGTGATGAGGCGTTTGGCAAACAGGTTGCGATGCACATCGCCGCTGTGAACCCTGCGTCCCTGTCTGAGGCTGATCTTGACGCGGCGGTTGTCGAAAAAGAAAAGCAGGTCCAGATGGACATCGCACGTGAATCCGGCAAGCCGGAAGCCGTGATCGAGAAAATGATCGTCGGCCGCATGAAAAAGTACATGTCCGAAGTGACACTGCTGAACCAGGCGTTTGTTGTGAACCCTGACCTGACCGTTGGCGACGCCGCCAAAGAGGCCGGCGCAACCATCACCGGTTTTGTCCGTCTCGAAGTCGGCGAAGGCATCGAAGTGGTCAAAGAAGACTTTGCTGCTGAAGTTGCGAAAGCCGCACAGGGCTAAGCCACTCATCAAGCTACGTATTTGGGGCGGTTCCGACATCGGGACCGCCCTTTTTTATGGCCGGACCAAATGGTCAAATGGGGCAGGGGAAAAAGATAGGCGGACTTTGACCGAGAGGCAAAGCCCGCCTATACGCTCGCCCCAGGTTGCGCTGGGACGGTGAGCGCAAAACCCTGCCAGCCGAAACGAAAAAAGCCCCAACCAAACAGGAACCCGGACAGAGCCTCATAATCAAAAGGGTATACTGGGCAGCGTCCCACGGCCAAACCGCGTACACGGGACGGGCTTACCTTGCGTCATGACGCCAACCCGCGCCAGTATGGGATTCCATACCTTTGGACCGGATCAGACGTCCATCACAAACATCTGGTTGGTGAAGGCCGCCTTCAGAACCGCTTGGGCCGTTGTTTCCACGCCCATCGATTCACGCGCCAGCCGCAAGTGTTTTTCCACTGTCGCCGCCGTTAACCCCATTAACAGCGCGATATCCTGCGTGGTTTTGCCATCGCCAACCCACTGCAATGCCTCGCGCTGGCGCGGGGTCAGGGCGTGTTTGGCGGTGTTCTGGGGCAGGGTGAGGATTTTGAGATGGGCGACATCGTTCATCACCTTGATATCATCGCCATGCTGGTCCCAAATCGCATCCACCGCCGCCTGGTCAAGATCGCGCCGCGCAGTCAATGCAATGGCACCTTTGGACCGTGCGGAGATCGATTTGAAGCTGACCGTATAACCCGCAAGCACCCCCATACGGCGATTAAAATCCAACACCCGTTCCACAGCAGGGGTCATGCCCTTGGCCTGCGCCATTTCATGCATCACCGTCCAGCTGCACGCGCCATCATTGGCCAGCGCCCAATGCACCATGGGCGCATCGTAATAGAGACCACCCCCCAGGAATTCATCCGTATAGGTCCGGCAGTGGTTGGTCAGAATGATAAAATCTTCGGGATCACCAAGCGAGGTAGAGGTCCGGTAGCGGGTATACCCATAGATCAGCCGGTCAAAGCCGTATTCGGCCATTTTCTGGGTATGGAGATCCCACAATTCTTCCAAAGAGGGACACCGTACCAAGCCGTCGAGATATTCTTGCAAGCTCATTTTCGCGCAAAAACATCCGCGAGGGCGTCCAGCGCCAGAACATATCCCTTAGCCCCAAATCCGCAGATCTGGCCAACAGCCACCGGCGCAATATAGGACCGATGGCGAAAGCTTTCACGGGCGTGAATATTGCTCAGATGCACTTCGACAACCGGCAATTCAACCGAGGCAATCGCATCCATCAATGCGATCGAAGTATGGGTAAAAGCGCCGGCATTGAGGACGATCCCGTCATGGGTGCCTTTGGCGGCATGGATCTGATCAATCAACACACCTTCATGGTTGGACTGGGCACATGCCACATCAAACCCAAGCGCCGCACCGGCATCGGTACACAGTTCTTCAACATCGGCCAAAGTGGTGACGCCATAAACCTCGGGCTGGCGGGTGCCAAGCAGGTTCAGGTTCGGGCCGTTCAGGATCAAAACAGATGGCATTGCGGAACTCACATATTCAATACAATCAGTTAACGGCCCATAGGCCGCGCTGTCCAGCAACAGCGCAGCATGCAGCCGCAACTTATGGAAGAAGTGGTGCATTTCCGCATGTTTGTAACCAGTTCAGCGCGGCGACCAAACCATGCGAACAAACCGGGAGGAGGGGGCAAACCCCCGGTTTTTTTGCACTAAGGACGCTTTCCCCGTTTGATCCAGCAGGTCTTTGTAAAGAACGTCCGCTTGGCCGATTGCGGGTTCTTTCCCCAGGTCTGCACCACGACCATAAATGGATTCCCCGGTTTTTTGACTTCTTCAAGAAGCTCTTTGTTGAAGGTCAGGCAAATCTCCTTTGCACGTTTTGCGACGAGGGTGCGACTAATCTTGCTGCCAGCGTTTTCACCAGCATAGTTAATCTCAACCACAGCGCCATTCATCGCGGAGCTGAGCCTCGCCGGAGCCCCAGCGCCAACCATCGACCTTGTGCGCGTGATCTCTGTCGGCTCTTTCTTGATCACACATCCCGTGCTGCCATCGCTCAGCTTGATTACAGGCGTACCACGGCACATGGCATCCGCCTGAGAGGCCGCAAATAGCAAACCAATAACCAAAGCCGAACCTTTGGCGAAATTCTGAAATTTGTTTCGAAGTATCTTAGGCATTTTGCGCATTCCGTTTTAGATAGATTGGGCCCATGGCTCAGTCTCAAATCACTACCTCTAGTGGTGGAATATCAAATGTAGTTCAACCCCGAATGGTTGGCCGGTTTTAGAAGGGGATATGCGCACATGACGACGAACCAGCGTTTTCCGGTGTGGTTTTGAACACCAGCTTGCCTGCATTTTGGCATTCCCGATATCTTATAATCAGTATTATGTAACTTTAGCGTTCACTCAGGCTCACCTAAACACGCAACTTTACCCAGTAACCCACTGAATTAAAGCCAAACACCAATCCAAACCCGCCAACCCTCCACATGGTGAAAAACCAGCAATTGCCTTTGCCTGCGTCACAGCCTAGCACTTTGCACAAAATGCGCGACACAGGCACTGGAGAAACCATGACCGACCTTTATCAATCTCGACTGACACGGCTGCGCCAACGGATGGCTGACACTGGCGTCGATCTGGTGGTCGCCGGGCCAAGCAGTCATATGATGTGGCTCACTGGTCTCAGCCCGCATGGCGACGAACGCCCCGTGATGTTGATGGTCAGCGCAACCGCTGCAGGCTTCCTGATGCCAGGCCTCAACGCCGACAGCGCGCGCCAGAAAACCGATCTGCCGTTCTTTTGCTGGGATGATGCCGACGGCCCGGACCAAGCCCTTGACGATCTGTTAAGCGCTGTTGACGCAAAACAAACCGGGCTAAGCATTGCCTTGGACGAGACCATGCGCACGGATTTCTCCCTGTTGTTGCTCGGCACATTGGATCAGCCAAACCACAGCTTTCTGCATCAAACCGTCGGCTATCTGCGTGGTTTGAAAGATGACGCGGAATATCAGGCACTTAAGGCATCGGCTTTGCTCAATGATGCGGCAGCGAAACACGGCTTTGCATCCCTGCGCGAAGGTATGACGGAGATGGAGCTACAAACCATCATTCGCGACTATTACAAGGCCAATGGCGCTGTGCCGGAATTCACGATCGTCGGCTTTGGTGCCAATGGCGCGTTTCCCCATCATCACACCGGTCAAACCCGGCTGGAGCGTGATATGGCCATCTTGGTCGACACGGGGTGCCGATATCAAGGGTATCCCTCTGATATGACACGCTGTGGCTGGTTTGGCGATCCAGATGCGGAATTTCTCAAGGTTGCCGCAGTGGTCGAAGGTGCTGTTCAAGCCGCCGTTAATGCGGCTCGGCCCGGTATGAAAGCCTCAGAGCTGGATAAGGTGGCGCGGGATCACATCACTGAGGCCGGATATGGCAAAGAATTCCTGCACCGTTTGGGCCATGGTGTCGGCATTGATGTGCATGAGCCGCCCTATATCACGGCGACGTCTGACACCGTTCTGGAAGTTGGAAATGTGTTTTCCATTGAGCCGGGCACTTACTTAAAGCAACGCTTTGGTATTAGGCTAGAAGATATTGTTATTATGCGAGAAAACGGCGCTGAAATCCTTTCAAACCTGCCTCGGGATTTGGTGATTTCCAACGGTTGAACAGCTTGAAAAAGGGGGCATCCGCCCCCTACCCCAAGGCATATCCTGCGCCGCGCACCGTCCGGATCGGGTCGTCGCCTCCATGGCGCGTCAACGCCTTGCGCAGCCGTGCAATGTGCACGTCAACGGTGCGTGTATCGACATAGATGTCGCGGCCCCAAACGTGGTCAAGCAGTTGATCACGGCTGAACACGCGCCCCGGTTTTTCAAGCAAAGTCACCAATAGCCGGTACTCAGTTGGACCAAGCTTCAGCTCTTGATCCGCGCGGCTGACCCGGTGGCTTTCGGTATCAAGTGCAATGTCCTGATAAGACAATGACGCGCCGGTCGCCGCCGGCCGCGAGCGGCGCAATTGGTTGCGCACACGTGCCATCAGCTCGCGCATGGAATAGGGTTTGATGATGTAATCATCCGCGCCAGTTTCCAGGCCGCGTACGGCATCCACCTCTTCGGAACGCGCCGATAGCATGATCACCGGAATATGGCGCGTGTCGTCGCGGGTCTTGAGCTGGCGGCAGACCTCGATCCCGCTCATCAGCGGCATCATCCAATCCAGGATCACCAGATCCGGCGCGGCCTCAGCCACCAAAAGCATTGCTTCCTCGCCGTTTTGTGCCTGTGTCACCGCAAGACCTTCGGCCTCAAGATTATAGGCCAGAACTTCGCGCTGTGCCGGTTCGTCTTCGACCAGCAAGACCTGCGGCTGTGTCACACTCATCACCTTAAGCCTTTGATGCCACGGAGGTTTCATCCGCCTTTGGGCGGGCATCTGCCGGGGCAACACCCGTCACCAGATAGACCACCTGTTCGGCGATGGACGTAACGTGATCGCCCATGCGTTCCACGTTTTTGGCGATGAAATGCAGGTGCATGCAGGCAGTGATGTTGCGCGGGTCTTCCATCATGAAGGTCAAGAATTCACGGAAGAGCGCATTGTACATCTGATCGAGATCTTCATCGCGGGCGATAATGTCCAGCGCCAGATCGGCATCACGCTGGATATAGGCATCAAGCGCATCTTTCAGCATCGCTTCAACTGTGCGGGCCATGCGGCGGATCGAACCGGCGCTGTCATTCACTGGCGGCATTTGCGACAGAACCCCGGTGCGCTTGGCCATGTTTTTGGCATAGTCACCGATGCGTTCGAGATTGGCACTGATCTTGATCACGCTCAACACCAGCCGCAGATCAATCGCCGCAGGCGCACGCAGCGCAATCAGACGCGCCGCCTGATCATTGATCAGCTCTTCCAGCCCATCGATGGCCCGGTCCCCTGCCCGCACCTTTTCGGCCAGTTCCTCATCGCGCGTATCCAGCGATTGTGCGCCCAGCCGAATGGCATCTTCCACCAGGCCGCCCATTTTCATGATCTGCGCCTGAATGGATTCTAGGTCACGGTCAAAAGCGGATGCAATATGTTGATCTTGCATGATATTATCCAATCCGTCCGGTGATATAGCTTTCGGTGCGCGGATCTTCCGGCGCGGTGAAAATCTTGTCTGTTTCGCCAAACTCGACCAGATTGCCGAGGTGGAAAAACGCGGTTTTCTGACTGACCCGTGCGGCCTGCTGCATGGAGTGGGTGACGATCACCACCGAATAGCTTTGGCGCAGCTCGTCAATCAGTTCCTCGACCTGTGCAGTGGCAATCGGATCAAGGGCCGAACAGGGCTCATCCATCAGCAAAACCTCGGGTTCAGTGGCCACCGCACGGGCAATGCACAGGCGCTGTTGCTGGCCGCCAGACAGGCCAGTACCCGGCGCATGCAAACGGTCTTTGACCTCGTTCCAGATCGCACCGCGGCGCAGGGCTTTCTCAACGATATCATCCAGTTCCGCCTTATTCCGGGCCAATCCGTGAATGCGCGGGCCGTAAGCCACATTGTCATAGATAGACTTGGGAAACGGGTTCGGTTTTTGGAACACCATGCCCACCTTGGCACGCAGCTGCACCGGATCGACCTTTCGGTCATAGATATCCTCGCCATCAATGCGGATGTCTCCCTCAACGCGGCACACATCAATGGTGTCGTTCATCCGGTTGATGCAGCGCAGAAAGGTGGACTTGCCACAGCCGGACGGGCCGATAAAGGCGGTCACGGTATTGGCCTCGATATCCACATTCACGTCTTTGATCGCATGGGTGTCGCCATAGTAAACCTGCACATTGCGGGCCGCGATTTTGGCGGGATGCGCCGTTTGGTTCTGCATCACGTCTTTCTCCGAAATAATGTTATCTCTCATGGGATCGGGCCTTTTTACCAACGCCGCTCAAACCGGCGGCGCAGCAGCACGGCAATTGCGTTCATTGTGATCAGGAACACCAGCAGGATGATGATACCACCCCAGGCGCGTTCATAAAATGCCGGGTCGGCACGTTTGGCCCATTCATAGATCTGGGCGGGCATGGCGGAGTTTGGGTCCATCAAGCCAGAGGTGATGCCATCGGGCGGGTTCGAGGCGATAAAGCCGACCATCCCAATCAGCAACAGCGGCGCGGTCTCGCCAAGCGCCTGTGCCAGCCCGATAATGGTGCCGGTCAGGATACCCGGCGCGGCCAGAGGCAGCACATGATGGAACACCGATTGCATCTTGGAGGCTCCGACCCCCAGCGCCGCATCACGGATCGACGGCGGCACCGATTTGAGCGAGGCACGGGTGGAAATGATGATCGTCGGCAAGGTCATCAGCGTCAGCACCAGACCACCCACCAAAGGCGCAGAATTGGGCAGGTGCATATAGTTGATAAACACCGCCAGACCCAGAATACCAAAGACGATGGATGGCACTGCCGCAAGATTGGAAATATTCACCTCGATAATGTCGGTGATCCAGTTTTTCGGGGCAAACTCCTCAAGATAGATCGAGGCCGCTACGCCAATGGGCAGCGCCAGCGCCAGCACCACGAGCATCATGAAGAAAGAGCCAATCATCGCCACGCCCATACCTGCCGCTTCGGGCCGTTGGTCAGAGGCATCCGCGCCAGTGATGAAATCCAGATTGAAGCGTTTGCGCAGGCTGCCATCTGCGATCAATGCATCCACCAGATCAAGCTGGGCTGCATTGATGCTTTTGTCATTTGCCATGCTGTCTCGGGACACTCGGCCCTTAAGGTAGCCATCAACGCGGCTGTTGGTCAGAAACTCAAACTCAATTGTTTGACCAATAACATCAACATCTTGCAGGACATAGTTCCGCAAGGTGGCGGCCGCATCCTTGGACAAAAGCGCCGCCATTTGTTTGGATTTCAAACTGGTCTCAATCCCGGCTGCGGCAACCTTTTCTTCAAAGGCGGCCTTCATCAAGGGCGCATAGCCAAAGGTTGAAACCTTCTTGATGTCAGCCAAATCGCGGTTGCCCTTCTTGTCCAGCTTGGCCTCCAGCAATGGCACCTCAAGCGTGACATAGGTCTGTTGAAAGGCGCCCGTGCCCCGCGAGATGATGGTGGTCAACAAGATCACCAGCATCAGCAGGCCAACGGCAATCGCGGCCAAACCATACATCTTGAACCGGGCCTCGGCGCGGTTGCGCTTTTGGGTGCGGGCGTCCTGCACCAGCAGGGATGCACCCGATGGGGTGATATCGGTCATTCGTACTGCTCCCGGTATTTGCGCACGATATAAAGCGCCAGAACATTCAGCCCCAGCGTCAGAACAAACAGTGTCAGACCCAGCGCAAAGGCGACCAATGTCTCTGGCGAGGCAAAGTCGGTATCACCGGTCAACTGGCTGACAATGCGGGTGGTGATTGTGGTCATGGCCTCCAGCGGATTGACCGAGACGCGGGCAATGGCCCCTGCCCCCAGCACCACGATCATGGTCTCGCCAATGGCGCGGCTGGCGGCCAGCAGCACCGCGCCGACAATCCCAGGCAAAGCGGCGGGCAGGATCACCTGCCGTACGGTTTCCGAATGCGTCGCGCCAAGGCCGAATGACCCGTCCCGCAGGCTTTGTGGAACCGCGTTGATGATGTCATCTGACAGGGAGGAAACAAACGGGATCAACATGATGCCCATGACCAGGCCCGCCGTCAGGACAGATGTCGCGCCGCTCATCCATTCGACGCCCAAGATCCCGTCCTCGCCGCGCCCGAACAGGCGTACCAAGGCGGGGCCAACCGTCAACAGGGCAAAGAGACCATAGACGATGGTCGGAATACCGGCGAGGATCTCAAGCAGCGGCTTGGCAATGCCGCGCAGCTTGGGACCGGCGTATTCACTGAGATAAATCGCCGAGAACAGGCCAATCGGCACCGCCACCAGCAGCGCAATGATGGAAATATAGAGCGTGCCCCAAAGCAAGGGCAGGATTGACAGATCACTGTCCCCGCGAAAGTTGGGTGCCCACTTGGGACCAAGGAAGAAATCCTTCCAGTCATGCAAGCGGAAGAAATTGATCGATTCAAACAGCATCGACAGCACGATGCCCACAGTGGTCAGGATCGCTAATGAAGCCGCCACAATCAGCAGCACCAGAATGCCACGTTCCACGATGTTGCGGGCGCGGAAGTCCGGATCTGCGGCACGTACCGCAAGCGCAAGACCGGCCAGCGCAATCAGCAGCACCGCTGCCGCCATCCAGAACCGTCCCTGCCCGTTCAAGGCCCGCGATTTCTGCGCCGCTGCCAGAACAAAGGGTTCGACCTCAGACCCGAGCGCCACGCCCACTTCGCCCAGCGTGGCGCGCAGCGCAGATGGATCATCTGCCATCGCGGCAATGTCCGCCCTGGTCAGCGCCCCCTGAGACAGCGCAATGTCCAGCCCATCCGCCACGCGGCGCACATCCGACAGGATCAGGCTTTGTGTACCGACGCTGTCAATCTTGTCCGCAGGGATCAGCGGCAGTACCGCGTTCTGCACCACGGTAGGCTGCGCCAAAAGCCAGATCAGCAAGACCCCAAGCGCGGGAACAGCGGCAAACATCGCCGCTGTCATTCCGTAATAATTTGGCAAGGAGTGCAACACCCTCGCATCGCCGCCTGCACGGGCCATAACCCGGCCGCGGGCCATGACGTAGCCCAAAAGCGCAATCGCCAGCACAGCGACAAACAGCGCCATGCCAAGCGGCACTCCGAGAAACGTAGTGGCAATTGTCGCCGTCATCTTGCTGGTTCCGCTATTTGTTCAATTCAGTCAAAAAACCGGAGGCCACAGCGCTGCAGCCTCCGGTCTGGATCATCAGGGTCGGGGCTTAGGAGCCGCCGCCCATAACCGCTTCGCCGGAAACGGTTTCTTGTGTCTCGGCAAGCTCCGGATCGGAGACCAGACCGTATTCTGCCAATGGGCCATCGGGGCCAGCGATCTCATCCGCCACGAAGAACTCTGCGTATTCTTTCAGGCCGGGGATCACGCCGATGTGGGCTTTCTTGACGTAAAAGAACAGCGGGCGCGACACAGGGTATTCGCCGGTTGCGATGCTTTCGGTTGAAGGCACAACGCCGGACATGGTCGCGACTTGAAGCTTGTCCGTGTTGTTCTCATAGAACGCCAGACCAAAAACGCCGATGCCGTCTTTGTTGCTTTCAATGCGGGCCAGTGTTTCGGTGTAGTCACCGTCGATGTCCACGGATTTGCCGTCGGTGCGCAGCGCGATGCAGGCCTTCTCAGCGGCTTTTTTCTTGGCTTTGTCGCTGTCGCCGGTTGCGGCAGCCAGGAACACCTCGAAATCGCCGGTGGCTTCACAGCCCGCGAGGATCACCTTGTCTTCGAACACTTCGCGTGTGCCGTGCTTGGTGCCGGGCACATAGGCCTGAATGGGCTGCGCGGGGAAGTCTGCGTTGACCTCGTTCCACATGGTGTAAGGGTTTGCGACAACCTTACCGTCCATCACCAGCGTTTCGGACAGGGCTTTGTACCAATCGGTTGGGGTGAACGCGAAGGTCTCGCCGTTGATGTCGGAGGCAAAGACAATGCCATCATATCCAACGCGCACTTCGATGATGTCAGTCACACCGTTCTCGGCGCAAACCTTGATCTCTTTTTCTTTGATCTTGCGCGATGCGTTGGCGACGTCGATGGTGTTTTCGCCCACACCTTCGCAGAACCGCTTGAGGCCAGCAGAGGAACCGCCGGATTCAACAACTGGTGTTGGAAAGTCAAAGTTTTCGCCAAAAGCTTCGGCAACGATGGAGGCGTATGGCAGCACGGTCGACGACCCGGCAACCTGCACCTGATCGCGCGCGGCGGCAGCAGTGGCAGAAACGGCGGCAATGGCCAGCGCGGATGTGGTGAGTTTTGTCAGCGACATGATGTCTCCTGTCAGTCAAATCGGTGATCACCCCTATGGTGATCTCAGCGCCCGTCTAAATCTCCGGTGCTGTGCTTTTGTGACAGTTACATTACAGTTTTATGACAGCCCCCGGTTTTCGCCAAAGTCTTTTGAAATATGGGTCAATTGCCCTCGGAATCCAGCGGCAGGATCACGGTGAATGTGGACCCTTGCCCAAGCTTTGACGCGATTCTCAGCCGCCCACGATGACGGTTGAGGATATGTTTCACAATCGCCAGCCCCAGACCGGTGCCGCCCAAGGCGCGGCTGCGGTGGCTGTCGGCGCGGTAGAACCGTTCTGTCAGGCGCGGCAGATGCAGCGCATCAATGCCCGGCCCCTGATCTTGCACCATCACCCGCACAGCAGGCCCGCGCAGCGCCGGATCGCGCAGGTTGGTTTCGGTTGTGATCGAGACCTGCTGCCCTGACCCGCCATATTTGATCGCGTTTTCAATGAGGTTGGTAAAGACCTGCAACAGTTGATCCCGGTCCCCAAGGATAAGCAAAGGCGCTTCACCACAGTCGGATTTCAGAGTGACCTCATTGTCTGATGCCAGCGGAGTTAGGTTACGTAGAGTGGTTTCCAACACCTCAGTCACGTCGGTCTGAACCGTCGGGCGCACCCGTTCATCTGCCTCAACCCGGCTCAGCGAAAGCAGATCCCCCACCAGACGGTTCATGCGCCCCGCCTCATCCGCCATAATCCCCAAAAAGCGATCCCGCGCCTTGGCGTCATCTCGCGCCGGCCCCGACAGTGTCTCGATAAACCCCATCAGCGCGGTGAGCGGCGTGCGCAATTCATGGCTGACATTGGCGACAAAATCACGGCGCATCTGTCCTGCCTGAGCCAGTTGGGTCACGTCCTGAAAGCTCAGGATCAGAAACCCGTGGTTTTCCATATGCCGCAGCGACACATCATAAGTCGTGCTGCGCCCCGCGTCACCTGCCAGATAGGGCGCCATGCGGGCCTTGCGGTCGCTCAGGCATTGCTCAACCGCTTCCACCAACGCAGGCTGGCGCAGGCCGGTCACAAAATTGCGCCCCTGAAGCCCTGCCCCCAACAGATCCTGCGCCGCCGGGTTCATCGCCACGATCCGTTCATTGCGATCAATCGCCAGGGTCGGAAGCGGCAGCGCCCCGATCAGATCCGGCAAAAGCAGCGCGTCAGGCATCAATCAAAGCGGCTTGAGATCGCGGCGGAACCGGGCCGCGTTTTCTGTGTAGTGTTCGGCGCTCGCGGTCAGCCCTTTAAAGGCCGCCTCGTCCAGTTGCCGCACCACTTTGCCCGGGGCGCCCATCACTAGCGACCCATCCGGGATCACCTTGTTTTCAGTGATCAACGCGCCCGCACCGATCAGGCAATTCTTGCCGATCTTTGCGCCATTCAGCACCGTTGCCCCCATGCCAATCAGGCTGTTGTCGCCAATGGTGCAGCCATGCAGCATCACCTTGTGGCCGATGGTGCAATTGACCCCGATGGTCAGCGGATATCCGAGATCGGTGTGAAACACGCTGTTTTCCTGCACATTGCTACCTTGGCCCACATGGATCACCTCGTTGTCACCACGCAGGGTACAGCCAAACCAGACCGATGATCCGGCTTCAAGAACCACATTGCCAATCACATTGGCATCGGGGGCAACCCATGCGTCGTCATCCACAGTCGGGCGGGTATCGCCAAGGGCATAAAGGGTCATGATGTTTCCTCAAATTCAGATTGCAGCCCGCGCACATGGTCGTTCAGCCAAGGTTGCTGCAACCGGCGCAGGCGCGTGGCTTCAATGATGGTTTTCAACTGCGCTTCGGTCTGGTCCAGATCGTCGTTGACCAGCACATAATCATAACCGCCCCAATGGCTGATCTCGTCCCAGCTTTTCTCCATCCGGCGGGCAATCACATCCGGACTGTCGAGATTGCGTTTCTCCAGCCGCGTGCGCAGCTCAGCAATGGAGGGCGGCAGCAAAAAGATCGACAGGGTATGCGCCCCAAGGGCGGAGTTGGTGATTTGCTGGGCGCCTTGCCAGTCTATATCAAACAGTACATCGCGCCCCGCATTGATCGCCGCCTCCACAGGCGCACGTGGACTGCCATAAAAATTGCCAAAGACATGGGCATGCTCAAGCATCTGATCATCCGCCACATGATCCTTGAACGCCTTTTCAGCCATAAAGTGGTAATCGACCCCGTCCGCTTCGCCGTCACGCATTGGCCGCGTGGTGGCAGAGACAGAAAAGCTCAGGTCCGTATCCCATTGGCGCAGCCGCGTGGCCAACGTGGACTTGCCAGCACCCGAAGGCGAGCTGAGGATGATCAAAAGACCGCGACGGTCCTGTTCTTGGGCGCTGCTCATGGGTTACTCCACATTTTGTACTTGTTCCCGCATCTGGTCGATCACCGCTTTCAGCGCCAGACCAATGCGGGTCAATCCGGTGTTCTGGGCTTTGGAACACAGCGTGTTGGCCTCGCGGTTGAATTCTTGCATCAGGAAATCCAGCTTGCGCCCCACTGGCCCGCCTTCGGCTAAAAGATCCCGCGCGGCGGTGACATGGGCGCCAAGGCGGTCGATCTCTTCGGTGATGTCGGATTTGACGGCGATCAATGCCAATTCCTGCGCGACGCGGTCCGCATCAGCGCCATCGGCGTTGTCCATCACCTTGGCCAGATTGCGCCGCAGGGTGTCTTGCATCTCATCGGCGCGCAGCGCGGCGGCTTCAGCGGCCTCCTTGGTCAAGGCCTCGACCTCAGCCAGCTGCCCGGCCAGAACCTCGGCCAATGCGGCCCCTTCGGAGGACCGCATCGCGTTGAAATCATTCAATACTGCAGCAAAATCGGCAAGCAACACCTTACACAGCGCCGCGCCATCATCCTCATGACTGGCCTGTTCCAGCACGCCGCGCATTGTGACAATATCGGTGGCCTTGGAGGGGGCAAGCGAGACATTGGCGTCCATCGCCCTGGCCTCGATCTGGTGCAGGGCATTGAGCACGACATGAAGCTGATCTTCGTTGATCTCAAGGGTGCTGCCGCCTTCCTCGCGGGTCAAACGCAGGTTACAGGTCACATTGCCCCGCGCCGCCGCGCCGCCAAGCGTCTTGCGCAGCCCCGCCTCAAGCCCGTCCACCCAATCTGGCACACGCAGCCGCAGGTCCAGTCCCTTGCCATTCACCGCACGCAGCTCCCAGCTCCAGCTGAAGGGCGCGTGGGCACCGGTGGCCGAGGCAAAACCTGTCATTGATCGGATCATCATCGTTCCCTTCGCAGCCCCATCGCTGCGCCTGCAATATGGCGAAACCGCCGCGCGGGGCAAGCCCCGCAGCCCGCCGGCGTTAACCAGTGTTTAGAAAATTTCACCAAATGGACTAAAAATGAGGTATTTATGGTTTGGTAAGATTTGCGGCGTGGGGGCGGTGCAATGACCATGGCAACACCTGTAACAGATGCAGGTGGCCTGTGGTATTTTTCGTTGTTGAGGGATGTAGGTCCATGACTGATCTGCCAGAAGAGAGTTCGAAAATCGTGTCCATTCTGGACTATCAACCCGAGATGGGGTTTGCCCCCATCGCACAGGTCGAAGCCTATTGGGAGGCCCTGCGCGCCGGGCGGCTTTTGCCCAAACGCTCTGAGGTGGACCCGCGCGGGCTTGAAACCAGTCTTGAGAACGCCTTTATCCTTGAACGCATCGCGCCGGGCATTGCACGCATTCGCATCGCAGGCAGTCATCTGGGAGCCTTGATGGGCATGGAGGTGCGCGGCATGCCCCTGACGTCACTGCTGACCCCGGATGCGCGGGCGATACTATCGGAAAAGATCGAAGAGGTCTGCCAAATGCCAGCGGTCTGCACCCTGCGTCTGTCTGCCGATGACAGCGCAGGCAGGCCCGCACTTGAGGCGCGGATGCTGCTGCTGCCGCTCAAAAGCGATCTGGGTGATGTCAGCCGGGTGCTGGGTTGCTGGGTCACGCAAGGCGAGATCGGGCTTGCCCCGCGCCGGTTCGAGGTGATCACGCACCAGATGCAGCCATTGCTGACGGGCACGCCCCTGAGACCATTTTTGCCGCCACCGGCCCCCGCGCCCCGGCCCAAAGCTCCTGCGGGGCAGGTAGCTCCACAAACGGGCGTAACGCGCGGACATCTGCGGCTGGTGTCGTCAAACGATTGATCTTAAACGCCAAACCACCCCAATGCGGCATAGGCGGCAAAGCCGATGCACATGGTTGCGATCACATGGTTGGTCAGCAAAGCCGCGATCAAAGCAGCGCCCGCCGCCACCCAAGTGATCAACGGCTGACCCGCAAGCGAAGACGCCACGAGCGACACCACAATCAGCCCCGGCAGATCATCCAAAACCCAGGCAAAGCGTGAGGCGCGGATCGCATCCCCTGCAAACAGGCCAATCACCCGGATCGCAAAGGCAGCCATGGCCAGCACCGCGATCAATATCCAATGAGAGCTGGTCATCGGCGCCCTGCCCCCTTTTGCCTGATCAGGTAGGACGCGATCAACCCCGCTAGCGCCCCGGCCACAATCGCATAGGCCTTGGGCGCCTCCAGCAGCACGACTGCACCGGTGACGGCAAAACTGGTGACCCATGGCAGCAATTGCGCATGGCTGCGCCAAAGCCCCCGCGCCATGGCGATAAAGGCAGCGGTGAAAGCAAACCCGAGGCCGAATTTCTCAAGATCCGGCAGCGCCGCGCCGATCACAGCGCCCATTGATGTTGAAACAGTCCAGACCGTGATCATCACGAGGCCGGAGCCGATCAGAAACCGAAACCCGACGCCCGGATCATGGGCCCGTTTGGCCATGGTCAATGCCCAGTTTTCATCTCCTGTGATGTGGATCGCCATCAAGCGCACCCGCAGGGGCAAGCCCCTGAGCACCTCGGACAGGGACGCGATGATCCCGATATAACGCAGGTTCAGCGCCGCCCCCGCCAGTGCCGCGCCCAAGACAGCGCCGCCGGTGGCGAATTGTTCAACCGCCACGATCTGCGACGATCCAGCGTGGACAAGCCCGCTCATCAACGCCACGCCCCACCATGGAAATCCGACCTGCGCGGCCAGCAATCCAAAGGCAAAACCATAGACCGCCGCACCCGCCGCCAAGGGCAATATTGCAAAAGCACCGTGTTTCATACGCCCCAAGTTATGCGGCTCCGTTGATCTATGGTAGTTGTGTTTTTATGATTATGTGATGCACTAAGATCAATATGTGCCACCAAATGAAAGAAGTCAGTCATGGACAAATCCGACCTCAAGCTGTTGGCCTTGCTGCAAAACAACGCCCGAACCACCGTGCAGGCCATGGCAGACCGGATCGGCGCGTCCACCGCATCAGTCCAGCGCCGCCTTAGAATGCTGCGCGAGGGCGGTGTCATCAAGAAAGAAGTGGCCGTGCTGGACGCGCAAAAACTGGGGTTTGATGTGACCGCCATCGTGTCTGTTGAGTTGGAACGCGACCGGCTCGATCAGATTGATGCCTTCAAACGCAAAGCGCGGATAGATGCGCAGGTTCTGAACTTCTATTGCATCGCCGGGGATGCGGATTTTGTGATGGTGGTCGTGGCCAAGGACATGCGCGACTATGAAGCCTTTACCCACAGGTTCTTTTTCTCTGACAAGAACGTGCGCAAATTCCGCACCTCCATCGTTGTTTCCACCGAAAAGGCGACCCTGGCCCTGCCGATTTGACCACAAACAAAAAGGCCCGCGTGCATCACGGCAAACGGGCCTTTTTCTAAGTCATGCAATCAGACCTCAGGCTGATGCTTTCTCCGATTGGCTTTCGCGCCGCGCCGACAGCTCTTCTGCCACGAGGAAGGCCAGTTCCAGAGACTGGCTGGCGTTCAGGCGCGGATCACAAGCGGTGTGATAACGATCTGACAGATCCTCATCAGACACAGCTCGCACGCCGCCGGTGCATTCGGTCACGTCTTGGCCGGTCATTTCGAAATGCACGCCGCCCGGCACAGTGCCTTCAGCGCCATGCACGGCAAAAAATTCGCGCACTTCACGCAATACGGAATCAAACGGGCGGGTTTTGTAGCCGGTCGAGGATTTGATCGTATTGCCATGCATCGCATCGCAAGTCCAAACCACGTTGGCGCCCTCTTCCTGCACGGTTTTGATCAGACGCGGCAGGTGTTCACCCACCGATCCGGCACCGAATCGCGCGATCAGGGTCAGACGCCCCTCTTCGTTGTCGGGGTTCAGCGTTGCCATCAATTTCTTGAGATCTTCGCTGGTCATCGTGGGGCCACATTTCAGGCCAATCGGGTTTTGCACACCCTTGGCAAACTCCACATGTGCGCCGTCCGGCTGCCGTGTACGATCACCAATCCAGATCATGTGGCCGGACCCGGCCAGCCATTTACCTGTCTGGCTGTCCTGACGGCACAGCGCCTCTTCATACTCAAGAAGCAGCGCCTCATGGCTTGTGTAGAACTCCACCGATTGCAGGGTATGGGCGGTCTCTGCGGTCACACCGGCCGCCGCCATAAAGTCCAGCGTATCGGAAATGCGGTTGGCAATTTCGCGATACTTTTCGGTCTTTTCGTTGTCGGTAAAGCCAAGCGTCCAGCCGTGCACCTGATGCACATCGGCATAACCACCTGTCGAAAACGCACGGATCAGGTTCAGCGTCGCTGCCGCCTGTGTATAGGCCCGCAGCATCTTTTCCGGGTTCGGAATGCGAGATTCTGCAGTAAAATCAAGCTCATTGATGATATCACCGCGATAGCTTGGCAGCTCAACACCATCAACAACCTCGGTCGGGGCCGAACGCGGCTTGGCAAATTGCCCGGCCATGCGGCCCAGTTTGATCACCGGCACCTTGGCGCCGTGGGTCAACACAATCGCCATCTGCAACATCACCTTGAAGGTGTCGCGGATCGCATCAGATGAGAATTGTTCAAAGCTTTCGGCGCAATCGCCGCCTTGCAGCAAAAACGCCTCACCGCGCCCTGCGGCCGCGAGGTTCTTTTTCAGACGACGCGCCTCTCCGGCAAAAACCAAAAGCGGATATCGTGCCAATTGTGCCTCAACCGCATTCAATGCGGCCTGATCAGGGTAATCAGGCATCTGGATCCGCGGTTTCGCGCGCCAGCTTGATTTGCTCCAATTGGTCATCGTCTTTTCTCCGGTCTGTTGCGCCACGGTTAGCGCGATCAAGAAATCTTTCTATACAAAAGCTTGGCCAGAGTGACCAGAACTCAAATTCGACCTCTTGACGAACTGCGCAACGCGTGAGCAAAGATTACGTCAGGTTATGTCGCAATTACGTGGTATAACCTCGTGAATACCCCAAACAAAGGACGCCGCGATGTCAGACCCGCGCTCGGCCACCCGCATCCCCCCCAATGAAGACAAACCCATGCGATTTGTCTTTGTTCTGCTTGAGCAGTTCAGCATGTTGTCCTTTGCGACAGCAATTGAAAGCCTGCGCATTGGCAACCGGATGGCAGGTAAAACCCTCTATACTTGGCTTGTCATCGGTGAAGGGGGCGAAAATGTCACCTGTTCTGCGGGCACTGTTTTTCAATTGGACGATGATTTGATTGATCTGGCCCGTGACGACAAGGTCATGGTTTGCAGTGGCCTTGACGTGCAAGATTTCACCGGCAAGCGCGTGCTTGGCTGGCTGCGCCGCGAGGCCCGCAAGGGGCTGGTTATGGGCGGTCTTTGCACCGGTGCATTTGCGCTGGCCAAAGCTGGCCTGATGGATGGCAAACGCGCCACGATCCATTGGGAGAATCAGGACAGCTTTTCCGAAGAGTTCCAAGAGGTCGAGCTGACCAAATCGGTCTTTGTTGTGGACGGCAACCGCCTGACCACGGCGGGCGGCACGTCGTCAATTGATCTGATGCTGAAGTTGATCGCGGATGATCAAGGCGAAGATCTGGCCAATGCGGTGGCCGATCAATTGATCTACTCCTCGATCCGCACGGACCAGGACACCCAGCGTCTGTCAGTGCCCACCCGGATCGGCGTACGCCACCCCAAGCTCAGCAATGTCATTCAGATGATGGAAGACAACATCGAAGAGCCGATCAGCCCATCGATCCTTGCAAAAGAGGTCGGCATGTCCACGCGGCAGCTTGAACGCCTGTTCCGGCGCTATCTGAACCGTTCGCCCAAACGCTATTACATGGAATTGCGTCTGCAAAAGGCCCGCAACCTTTTGATGCAGACCAATATGAGCGTGATCAACGTGGCGCTGGCCTGCGGCTTTGCCTCTCCGTCGCATTTCTCCAAATGCTACCGCTCGCACTACGACACAACGCCTTACCGTGAACGCGGCAGTCACGCGGCGCGGTTGTCTTTCTAGATCAAAAACGGTCCATAATTGGTGTGCTGTTTGAATTGAGCGCGAAATTGATCACCACCAGATCATTTTCGCGCTGATGCAACAGCGCGTAGAAGTAGCAATAGCTTTTGCCTGTCCAATACATCCGCGCCTCTTGCGACACGCCGCCGCCCAGATCCTGTCGGTTGAACACCGTGCCGTTTTGAAAATTTGCAGACCAGATGCCGTCGAACTGCCGTTGCAGGCTGGCGATCTCTTCTTTGGTGTATTCGTCGCGCCCACCCAGACGTAGGATCACCTCAGTAAAATCGCGGGTGCTGATATGCTGGTCTACAAAATGGGCATAGGCCGCATAACCGGGAAAAACACTGTCCGTCTCCTGCGCCCGCAGCGGCAGGGCGGCAAGGGTGAACAGGAAAAGGGAATATAGAGTAGCGCGCATAGCGGACCTCAATTTTTGGGTACAATGCGGTAAACGCTACCCTGCCCGACCGAAATAAACCAGATCGCGCCGTCCGGACCTTCAACGATGTCGCGCACGCGGAGGGTTTCATCGGTTTTGATCTGTGCCACCTCTTTCAGCGGATCACCGGCCAGCACGGCGATATGATCGAATTTGAGCGATCCGACAAAGAAATGCCCGCGCCATGCGGGAAATTGCGCACCCGAATAGATCATCAACCCTGACGGAGCGATGGACGGATCCCAATAATACGCAGGCTGTTCCATGCCGGCCTTGGCCGTGCCCTCGCCAATCTTGGCACCGGAGTAATGCCGGCCATAAGAGATAATCGGCCAGCCATAGTTGGAACCGCCCCGCACGGCATTCACTTCATCGCCGCCACGTGCGCCATGCTCGGCCACCCATAAATTGCCCCTGAGATCCAACGCCGCACCCTGCGGGTTGCGGTGCCCGTAAGACCAGATTTCCGGCAACGCATCGCCCTGCCCAACAAAAGGATTGTCCGCAGGCACCGATCCGTCTGCGGCAATCCGGATGACGCTGCCATTGTGACGGGTCAGATCCTGTGCCGATGGCCGGTCGCCGCGATCTCCGATTGTCAGGAACAGGCTGCCATCCGGGGCCTCCACCACGCGCGAGCCAAAATGCCGCCCGCCGCGACTGCCTTTCTTCATCGCGAACAGCTCTTTCACCTTTTCCAATCGTGTGCCATCCGCCGACAATTGCGCCGAAGCAACGGCCGTGCCGCTGCCGCGCAGACCCTGCGGTTTGGCATAGGTCAGATACAATCTGCGACTTGTGGCAAAATCGCGGGCCAGGGTGATGTCCAAAAGACCGCCCTGCCCGCGCACCGCGACCTTTGGAACACCCGTGACAGAGATGCGCCTTTCGCCATCATAATAGATCAAAGCGCCGCCCCGCTGGGTCACCAAAACGCCGCCGCCGGGCATAGGTGCCACCGCCCAAGGGGTATCAAGACCGTCCAAGACCGGCTCAATCTGATAAGAAACCTGCCCATATGCGGCGGTTTGGGCAAGGATGAGCCATCCCGCACAGAGCATTTTCGCGAAGAATCCTTTCAGGGCATCCATAACGCACCTCCGTTTTTGAACATCTGTCCCGCATATCGACCATTTCAAGCAATAAATTGTCGTGAATTGATATGCAGACAAGGACATTGCAGCATCTGCAATCCGTAAAAACCGCTTTTCTTTTTCAAGGCCTTTGCCTAACCTTTGCGCCGAACGTTACGTTCCAACAAGGGAGATACCTCATGAAGAAGATGCTTTTGGCCACAACGGCCGCGGCTCTTGTGGCGACAACGGCAATGGCCGACGGCCACGCAAAAGAAGTGAAACTGGGCGTTGAATTTGGCTTTACCGGCCCGATTGAATCGCTGACCGGTCCAATGTCTGCGGGCGCTGAGCTGGCGATGAAAGAAGTCACCGACAGCGGCATGCTGCTGGACGGCGCAAAAGTCACATCCATCCGCGCAGACAGCGGCTGTATCGACAACGGTCTGGCTGTGGCCTCTGCCGAACGTCTGATCGCCGAAGGCGTAAGCGGCATCATCGGTGCGGATTGCTCCGGTGTGACCGGCGCGGTTCTGCAAAACGTTGCCATTCCAAACGGCATGGTCATGATTTCGCCTTCCGCGACATCCCCAGGCCTGACCACAATGGAAGACAACGGTCTGTTCTTCCGGACATCCCCATCGGATGCACGTGAAGGTCAGGTTATGGCAGAAATCCTGCAAGAGCGCGGCGTCAAATCCATCGCGCTGACATATACCAACAACGACTACGGCAAGGGTCTGGCGGACGCCATCGAATCCTCGTTCAAAGCGGTTGGCGGCGAAGTGACCATCGTAGCGGCGCACGAAGACGGCAAAGCGGATTACTCTGCTGAAGTTGGCGCACTGGCATCTGCTGGCGGTGATCTGCTGGTTGTTGCGGGCTACCTTGACCAAGGCGGCGCAGGCATCATCAAAGCGGCGCTGGACGCCGGCGCATGGGATCAGTTCGGTCTGCCAGGCGGCATGATCGGTGAAAACCTGCCAAAAACCATTGGTCCAGACCTGAACGGGTCTTACGGTCAGATCGCCGGCTCTCAGGGCAACGGCATCGAGACCTTCACCAAGATGGCCGAAGCCGAAGGTTTTGACGGCACATCCCCCTACGCACCGGAAGCCTATGACGCAGCAGCGCTGTTCCTGATGGCGATGCAGGCGGCAGGGTCCATGGATCCGGCTGACTACAAAGACAAGATCCTCGACGTGGCCAACGCGCCAGGCGAAAAGATCTATCCTGGTGATCTGGGCAAAGCGCTTGAGCTGATCAAAGCGGGCAAAGACGTAGACTACGTTGGCGCCTCCGCGGTTGAGCTGATTGGCCCCGGCGAATCTGCGGGCACCTACCGCATGATCGAGATCAAAGACGGCAAAAACGAAACCATCGGTTTCAAATAAGCCCTCTTCGACCACAAAAAACACGAGATGCAGCCCGGACACTCCGGGCTGTATCTTCATAAGGGGACCGGCCAACAAGGCCGGCACGGGGAAAACATATGATCGTCGTTGACGACCTGCACAAACACTTCGGCGGCTTTCATGCCGTGGACGGGGCCAGCCTGTCTATCGAACAAGGTTCCATCACCGGGCTGATCGGCCCAAATGGCGCCGGAAAAACCACTCTTTTCAACGTGATCGCCGGGGTTCTCAAACCGACCTCTGGCCGCGTTTACATGGACGGGGAAGACATCACCGGGATGCCCCCGCACGAGCTTTTTCACAAAGGGCTATTGCGCACCTTCCAGATTGCGCATGAATTTGCCTCCATGTCCTGCCGCGAAAACCTGATGATGGTGCCGGGCGGGCAATCGGGTGAAACACTGTGGAACACATGGTTTGGCCGCAAACGCATCGCGGATGAAGAACGCGCCCTGAGGGCCAAGGCCGACGAGGTGCTGGAATTCCTGACCGTCGAACATCTGGCCGACCACAAGGCAGGCCAGATCTCTGGCGGGCAGAAAAAGCTGCTGGAGCTGGGCCGCACGATGATGGTGGATGCCAAGATCGTATTCCTCGACGAGGTCGGCGCGGGCGTGAACCGCACCTTGCTCAACACCATTGGCGACGCGATCATCCGCCTGAACAAAGAACGCGGCTATACCTTCGTGGTCATTGAACACGACATGGATTTCATTGGCCGTCTGTGCGATCCGGTGATCTGTATGGCCGAAGGTCATGTTCTGGCCCAAGGCACCCTGGCCGAGATCAAAGCCAACGAACAGGTCATCGAAGCCTATCTTGGCACCGGCCTCAAGAACAAGGCGCAGGTGGGCGCATGATGCGGCTCGCCATGACGGCAGCACAAGCTGCCCCCCTCACCAAGTTGGCCACAACGCCGCTTGTTTCAGCGCATTTTCAAAAGGATAAAACGCATGAGCAGTGATCCTTACGACGATCGCGGCAACAAAGACGCCTCGATCACCAACCCCAAGGGCATGGGCAGCCAGATCCCCAAGTCCAGCGGCACCAGCTTTTCCGCGCCGGGCGGTCCCTTTCTGATTGGCGACACAATGACTGGCGGCTATGGAAAAGGGCCCGACATCCTGCATGATTGCACCATCGCCGTGGAACAGGGCGAGATCGCCGTGATCGTTGGCCCCAATGGCGCTGGCAAATCCACCGCGATGAAAGCCGTGTTCGGGATGCTGGATGTCCGGTCGGGCAGTGTGCGGCTGGATGGTGAAGACATCACCAACCTCAGCCCGCAAGACCGCGTTGCCAAAGGCATGGGTTTTGTCCCGCAAACCTCGAACATCTTCACCTCCATGACGGTCGAAGAAAACCTTGAGATGGGCGCCTTCATTCGCCGCGATGATTTCAGCGATACCATGGCGCAAGTCTATGACCTGTTCCCGATCCTCAAGGAAAAGCGCAAGCAAGCGGCGGGGGAATTGTCAGGCGGGCAGCGACAACAGGTGGCCGTGGGCCGTGCCCTGATGACCCAGCCCAAGGTTCTGATGCTGGATGAACCCACAGCGGGCGTATCCCCCATTGTGATGGACGAGTTGTTCGACCGCATCATCGAGGTGGCCCGCACGGGCATTCCGATCCTGATGGTGGAACAAAATGCCCGCCAAGCGCTTGAAATCGCTGACAAAGGCTATGTTCTGGTTCAAGGCGCCAACGCCTATTCCGGCACCGGCAAAGAACTTCTGGCTGATCCGGAAGTCCGCAAATCGTTCTTGGGGGGCTGAGCCATGGACCTACTCAACGCAATCGTCGCTTTCCTCAACTACGTCTTTGTGCCCGGCGTCGCCTATGGGTCGCAACTGGCGCTTGGCGCGTTGGGCGTCACGCTGGTGTATGGCATCCTGCGGTTCTCGAACTTTGCCCATGGTGACACCATGGCGCTGGGCGCGATGGCCACTGTGCTGGTCACATGGCTGTTTCAGTCCTGGGGCCTTTCGCTGGGGCCACTGCCAACCGCCCTCTTGGCCCTGCCCTTTGGCATCGGTTTTGCCATCCTGCTTTTGCTGTTTACCGACAGAACCGTTTACAAATTCTACCGTGAGAAAAAGGCGAAACCGGTGATCCTTGTGATTGTCAGCCTTGGCATCACCTTTATCTACAACGGTGTAACCCGGTTTATCATTGGTGCGGATGACCAGAACTTTTTCGACGGTCAACGCTTCATCATCTCGGCGCGGGAATTCAAAAAAGCCACGGGTTTGAGCGAAGGTTTGTCGTTCAAAACCACCCAAGGCATCACCATCATCACCGCCATTATCGTTGTGGCGCTGCTGTTTTGGTTCCTGAACCGCACCCGCGCTGGCAAGTCCATGCGCGCCTATTCAGACAATGAGGATCTGGCGCTGCTGTCGGGGATCAACCCCGAGCGGGTTGTGATGATCACATGGATGATTGTGGCCACACTCGCAACCATCGCAGGGGTGCTTTACGGGCTGGATAAATCCTTCAAACCCTTCACCTATTTCCAACTTTTGCTGCCGATCTTTGCAGCGGCAATTGTGGGTGGTCTGGGCAATCCCATTGGCGCCATTGCAGGCGGTTTTGTGATCGCCTTTTCCGAGGTGACGATCACCTATGCGTGGAAAAAGATCCTTGTTTATCTGATGCCTGACAGCCTTGAGCCCAGCGGGCTCGTGCAGCTGATGAGCACGGATTACAAATTTGCGGTCAGCTTTGTGATCTTGCTGATTGTGTTGCTGATCAAACCTACCGGACTGTTCAAGGGGCAATCGACATGAACGAGACGCTCAAAAACACGATGCTGTTTGGCATCATCGCACTGCTGATCATCTATGTCGGCTTTGTGCAAAGCTGGAACTCGGCGCTGCTGATTGTGGCGATGGGTCTGATCTCATCCATCATGGCGCTGGGCGTGAACCTGCAATGGGGGTTTGCGGGCCTCTTTAACGTCGGTGTCATGGGCTTTGTCGCCCTTGGCGGGCTGGCGGCAGTTCTGATCGGGATGCCGCCCACCGAAGGTGCGATGCGTGCGGGCGGATGGAATGTGGTTGGGGCCTTGCTGCTGGGTGCCGGTACGGTCTTTGCCGCGATCATCCTTGCCAAGACATTGGCAAAGGGCTGGTTGCGCAATCTCGCCGTGATTGCCATGCTTGTGATCGGTTTCTTTGTCTTCCGCGGTCTGCTGGATCCAGCGGTGGAGCTGGTCGAAGAGATCAACCCGGCGCAAACCGGCTATCTGGGCGGTCTTGGCCTGCCTGTGTTGCTGGCATGGCCAGTGGGGGGGCTCTTTGCGGCTGCTGCGGCTTGGATCATCGGCAAAACAGCCCTTGGCCTGCGCTCTGACTATCTGGCCATTGCGACCCTTGGCATCGCCGAAATCATCATCGCAATCCTCAAAAACGAAGACTGGCTAACGCGCGGCGTGAAGAACGTGATCGGCGTGCCGCGCCCGGTGCCGTATGAGATTGATTTGCAGGGCAGTGCAAGTTTTGTCGAACGGGCGGCCTCGTTCGGGTTCACCCCGGTTGAAGCATCCACGCTTTGGGTCAAAGTTCTTTATATCCTGCTGTTTGCGGCGGTTCTGATCATCCTGATGTGGCTGAGCCAACGGGCGCTGCATTCCCCTTGGGGCCGGATGCTGCGGGCGATCCGCGACAATGAGGTCGCCGCAGAGGCGATGGGCAAAGACGTCACCGCAAGGCATTTGCAGGTCTTTATTCTCGGCTCCGCGATCTGCGGCATTGCCGGCGCAATGATGACCACGATGGACAGCCAGCTAACCCCCGGCACCTACCAGCCGCTGCGCTTTACCTTTCTGATCTGGGTGATGGTGATCGTTGGCGGATCGGGCAACAACCTTGGCGCGGTTTTGGGCGGGTTCCTGATCTGGTTCCTTTGGGTGCAGGTCGAGCCGATGGGCCTGTGGTTGATGAACCTTGTCACCTCCGGCATGGCCGAAGGATCGGCGCTTAAGGCGCACTTGTTGGAAAGCGCGGCGCACATGCGTTTGCTCACCATGGGTCTGGTTCTGATCCTGGTCCTCAGGTTCAGCCCACGCGGTTTGATCCCTGAGAAATAAATCAAAAGGCCCCGCAAACTGCGGGGCCTTTTCTTTTGGCTGACGGATACCGGCCGATGCCTGGAATGGCGCGGCCCTATCGAAAGGTTTACAAATGAGCGGTTTGGTCTTTGTGGCGGTCATAGGCGCTGCCCTCCTCCATGCGGCGTGGAACGCCTTGGTCAAGGGAGGGGCTGACAAAACGCTCAGTATGGGTGCCGTTGTGATCGGGCATCTTCCCATTGCGCTTGTGGCACTTCCGTTTGTGCCGCTGCCAGCCGCCGAAAGCCTGCCATATCTTGCGGGCGGGCTCGTGCTTCATTTCGGGTATCAGCTGTTTTTGCTCCAGTCGTATAAAATGGGCGACCTGACGCAGGTTTACCCAATTGCGCGTGGCTCTGCCCCGTTGATCGTTGCGGTTTTCTCTGTGCTGGTTCTCGGGGTTCACCTTAACGGGCTCGAACTCCTTGCGATTGCGATCATTGGCTTGGGCATCATCAGTCTGGCACTGGTCAGGCAAAGCGATGGCCAGCAAAACAAAAACGCCGCCGCCTTTGCTTTGACAACCGGCGTTTTCATTGCGTCATATTCCTTGGTGGACGGGGTCGGAGCGCGGATTGCGGGCACCTCCTTGGGGTTCTATTGCTGGCTTTCATTGGGCAACGGGATCTTGATGATTGCCTATCTCGCGGCCAGATCACCACAAACCCTGCGGGCAATCCCCCGGACCGGCCTGCCCATTCTAGTGCTTGGTGGCGGCGCGTCCTTCATCGCCTATGCTGTTGTTACATGGGCCTTCACCCAGGCGCCGATCGCATTGGTTACAGCGCTGCGAGAGACAAGCATTGTCTTCGCCCTTCTGATCGGAGTGTTCTTTCTGAAAGAACCGCTGAACTTGGTAAAGGTTTTCTCAACTTTCTCTGCCCTGCTTGGCGCGATTTTACTGCGGTACGCAAGATCGTGAAAATTCTCGCCTTCTCCGACCTGCACCGCGACAAAGATGCCGCCAATGTGATCCTGTCGGCCAGCGTCGAGGCCGATATCGTTGTCGGCGCGGGCGATTTTGCGACCAAGAGAACAGGTGCAAAAGACACATTGGATATTCTCGCCCAGTGCCGCGTGCCGCTCGTCGTGGTCCATGGCAATCATGACGCGC
Source organism: Sulfitobacter mediterraneus (assembly GCF_003054325.1). GTDB lineage: Bacteria > Pseudomonadota > Alphaproteobacteria > Rhodobacterales > Rhodobacteraceae > Sulfitobacter > Sulfitobacter mediterraneus. The sequence continues at coordinate 45,099 of NZ_QBKU01000007.1, read as the reverse complement.
CATCCGAGATCGAACACATCTGTGGCCAAGCGCAAAACCTGCATTATCTTCACGGGGCGGGAATGACTTTGCGCGGTATTTCATTCTTTGGATTGGGCGGCGAGATCCCGTCCAGAAATACATTTCACTGGAACGCCTCAGAGACAGAGGTCAATGCCGCAAAGATGCTAACCGCTTGTCCGCCAAACGCGGTTTTGATCACCCATACGCCGCCATTTGGCGCGGCTGATCTGCAAAACAATGGCAATCACGAAGGTAGCATTGCAATCCGGGATGCAGCGGAAAACCTCGCGCCTCAGTTGCTGCTGTGCGGGCATATCCATCACGCCTGGGGGTCACATGGCAAGGTCGCGTCGACACCGGTTCACAACTTGGGACCAACCATCAACTGGTTCGATGTATGACCATAAGCCTGTGAAATAGGATCAAAGCGCCTTGGCCGGTTCGCCCCCGATGGTTATCCATCTCAAATCTCCGGTAGGTTCAGCACCTTCACCCCGGCTTCATCACTGTCAACAAAACCGATGGATCCGTAATACGCCAGCCCGGCTGCATTTTCCGTCCCGATCTGCGCTTCCACATGTCGCAATCCCGCCACCAGCGCCACTTTGATCGTCTGCCCAGCCAGCCTTTTGCCAACCCCGCAACGCGCTGCAGAGGGGTGAATATGGGTGCCGATGATGCCCCATCCCTCCGGTGTGCCATAAGGGTTGCCCAGCGTCGCCAATCGCAAGGATTGAAAGCCGATCACCTGCCCGTCAACCTCGGCCACCGTGCATTGGATGCGGTCAGGATGAGTGATGTAATGGCCCATAACCTCCTCCGCATCCCCTGCTGTGCGCCGTTTTCCAGCGGCCTTCAAGGCCGCCAAGACATTCGAAATGCCCTGCGCGTCATTCTCCTCCGCAGGGCGTAAGATCACTTCAACAGTTTGGTTTTCCATGGAAACTATTACCGCCCTTTGAACAGGCCGCCCAAAATACCGCGCACGATGCGGCGTCCGGTTGTGCCTTTCAATTCCTTAATCACCACCTGCGCCACGGCTGCGCCGAACCCCTCTTGCGACTTGCGGCGGGGTCGCCGCGAGGTGGAGCGGGTCACGCCCTTGCCCGCATAGCGCCGGGCATTGTTGAACTCGCGCAATGCTGGCGTCTCCACTTCTTCGGCCTTCTCTTCCGCCTCGGCCGCCTCTTTCGCGGCGTCATCGGCCCGCTTGCGTAAAATCTCAAAGGCGGATTCGCGATCCAGCCGCTTGTCGTATTTGCCGGACATCGGCGACGCGGCCATCACCCCTGACCGTTCCATCGGCGTGATCGGGCCAAGCTGCGAAGACGGCGGGCGGATCAATGTCCGCTCAACAATGCCCGGCACACCTTTCTTTTGCAGAAAAGACGTCACTGCCTCGCCCACACCGACCTCACGGATCGCCTCTTCGGTGTCAAAACGCGGGTTCTCGCGGTAGGTTTCCGCCGCCATGCGCAGCTCTTTTCGGTCTTTGGCCGTAAACGCCCGCAAGGCATGCTGCACCCGGTTGCCAAGCTGGCCCAGAATATCGTCGGGCACATCCGCAGGGTTCTGGGTGATGAAATAAACACCAACCCCCTTGGACCGGATCAATCGCGCCACCTGTTCGACCTTATCCACCAGCGCCTTGGGCGCGTCATCAAAAAGCAGATGCGCCTCGTCGAAAAAGAACACCAGTTTGGGTTTGTCCGGATCGCCGACCTCTGGCAGTTCCTCGAACAATTCGGACAGCAGCCACAAAAGGAAGGTTGCGTAAAGCTTGGGCGCGGCCATCAGTTTGTCCGCCGCAAGGATATTGATCGCCCCGCGCCCATCCGCATCGGTGCGCATCAGATCGCTGAGGGCCAGCGCCGGTTCGCCAAATAGATCCGCCGCGCCCTGGTTCTCCAGCACCAGCAACCGCCGTTGGATCGCCCCGACCGAAGCAGCAGAGACATTGCCATAGCGCAAGGCGAGATCCTTGGCATTTTCCCCAATCCAAACCAACAGGGCTTGCAAATCCTTCAGATCAAGCAGCGCCAAGCCGTCTTCATCCGCGACCCGAAAGGCGATGTTTAAAATGCCTTCCTGCGCCTCTGTCAGGCCAAGAAGCTGCGCCAACAACAACGGCCCCATCTCGGACACCGTTGTCCGGACAGGGTGGCCTTGCTTGCCGTAGAGATCCCAAAAAGTGACGGGGAAAGCCTCATAAAGATAGTCATCAAACCCGATCTTTTCAGCGCGACTGGTGAAGGCGTCATGCAGCCTATGTGCCGCGCTGCCCGATTTGGCGAGGCCGGACAGATCACCTTTGACGTCGGACAGGAACACGGGCACACCCTGATTTGCAAACCCTTCGGCCAGAATTTGCAAAGTGACTGTTTTACCGGTCCCTGTGGCCCCTGCGATCAACCCGTGGCGGTTGGCATAGCCAATATTCAGGAATTGTTTGGTGGCGTAGTCTTCGCCGCCGCCGCCGATAAAAATGTCTTGCGTCACTGTAATACTCCTCAGGCCCGGCCGGGCGTCCGTTTGGAATGAGCATACTTACTTAACCTTTTTGCGCCACTGTCTAATTGTTCCGCTGGCAAAGTCCTTTTGCGGCGGAACATCCTCCCTGTCAGACTGGCCGCACCTTCGGGTGCGGCACTTTTTCCCGCTATGGTAGTGGTTTGAGAGCATTGGAAAATATTCAATTTTCCCTGTTGACCCGCGCACGCCCCTTTCGTAACGTCACGGCAATAAGTCGGCCCAGTCCGACGGGGAGAACCAAATGCAAAAAGAGGATGCTTCGCGTCCTCTTTTTCATTTTACGCAATGCCTTGAGATCAGCGGGTTCTTGCCAGATTATCAACCCCAAACCGACCAATCGCCACTGACATTGCCGCACGGGCGTGGTATTGGGCGGCAACTTAACAAACCTGGAATGATCATGAGCAATTTTTTCAAAGCGCTGCCGCTCTGTGCAGCATTGGCGTTGATCGCCCCAACCGGCGCATTTGCGCAGACCACAACCGAGACGAAACCAGCCGAAGCGACCACATCAACGGCAGATCAGGTCGTAAGCCAGCTGAGCCTTGGCGAAGATGCCGATGTGGATCCTGAACTGGGCAAACCCTACACCAAAGAAGTGATTGGTGCGTGGGAAATGCGCTGCATCAAGACCGAAGAAGAAGTCGATCCCTGCCAGATGTATCAGCTTCTCGATGACGGCGAAGGCGCACCCGTGGCCGAAGTTTCCCTGTTCCGCCTGCCCGGATCCGGCAAGGCCGAAGCGGGCGCAACCATCGTTGTGCCTCTCGAAACCGCATTGCCCCAGCAGCTGACCCTGTCGGTGGATGGCGGCAAGGCGCGGCGCTACCCCTATGCGTTCTGCAACCCGGTCGGGTGCTACGTGCGTCTGGGCCTGACAGCGGCGGATATTGCAGCGTTCAAAAAGGGAAACGAAGCGGTGGTGACGATTGTGCCTGCGCTGGCGCCTGACCAGAAGGTTGAGTTGAAAGTGTCCCTTGACGGGTTCACCGCCAGCTATGGCAAAGTGTCTGTTATCGAACAATAAAATGCCGCAGCCGAGTCTGTATGCACGGCGCGGAACTGTCTGATTATCAAAAAGGGGCTGCCTGATTGGCGGCCCCTTTTCCATGGTGTTTAGCTGTGCACAAAATGCACCTTGTCAAAGGTTTGACGCCATTCTGATACCTCTGGCAAAACCCCCTCTCCACGCAGTCCTGAAGCGATCAAACCTGCCAATCTCGGGGCGTCTGCCTCTGCCATGCCCCAGCGCACAAGCTCAGGTGTGCCGATGCGCAAGCCGTTCAGATCGCCCTCAACCGGATCAATAGGCAGTCCGATCCCGCAGGCCAGAAACCCGGCTTGCCGCAGTGTTTTGGATGCGGCTTGCCCCCCACCAAAACCCTCTGCGAGAACCGCAAATTGATGGGAATGCGTGGCCCCGCCAGCACCGGTAAAGACCGGCACGCCCTCCTCCTGCAACGCCTTTGCCAGCGCCTTGGCCATGGCAATCATCTGTGCTGCATAAGCCAGTCCATGGTCACGCCAATCCAGCATTGTCACCGCCAAAGCTGCCGATTTTGCCGCATCAAAGTTAGCTGTCATCCCGGGAAAAGCGATGGCATCCAAGGCTTTGGCAATTTCTTCATCATTGCTCACGATCAGGCCACCTGCGGGGCCGCCGAGGCTCTTGTAGGTGCTCATTGTCATCAAATGTGCGCCTTCCGCCAAGGGATTTGACCATGCTTTGCCCGCGATAATCCCGCATTGATGTGCGGCATCAAACAGCACCTTGGCCTCCACCTCGTCCGCAATAGATCGGACCCCGGCAACGGGATGTTCAAAGAGGTTCAGACTTCCGCCAATGGTGATCAGTTTGGGCCGCTCCTTCAACGCCAATGCCCGCAATCCATCCAGATCCACGGTATAGCCATCCGCCAACACGGGCGCCTCGATAATCCTCAATCCATATAGGCCGGCGCAGCCCGCGTTGTGGTGGGTCACGTGCCCGCCAATGGTTGCGGGCGGCACGATGATGGTATCGCCGGGTTTGCAAATCGCCATGAAGCCATAAAGATTTGCAATTGCGCCCGATGGCACCCGAATTTCTGCAAAGTTAGCGTCAAAGACCTCGGCACATAGGGCGGCAGAAATCACCTCGATCTCTTCAATCGCCTCAAGCCCCATCTCGTATTTGTCCCCTGGATACCCCAAAGACGGCCGCGAGCCGAGACCGCTGGCCAATAGCGCCTCTGCCTTGGGGTTCATCACATTGGTGGCAGGGTTCAGATTGAAACAGTCCACCTCGTGGATCTGTTTGTTGCGCTGCACCAAGCGTTCGATTTGCGTCATCAGCGCCTCTGAACTTGCCTGCGTTGTCTGACCCGCAATCTCCTGCATCCGTGTTTCACATTGGGCCGGAACCCAGTTTCGTTTGGCCAAAGTCATTTCCACGTCCTTTACTGTTTGACCCAATGTGCGCGGCACAATTGGACAGCGCAAACCAGTTTTGCTATTTCTTGCCCTAGAAAAACTAAGGCTATTGAAATGACTGTCCGCCCCCCGCGCCCAAAGGGGCCACCCTTGACTGCGATGCGCGCGTTTGAAGCGGCGGCGCGACTGGGTGGATTTGTGGCCGCCGCCGAGGAATTGAATGTGACCGCCGGCGCGGTGTCGCAACAGATCAAGGCTTTGGAAGGCTGGGCCGGTGTGGCCCTGTTTCATCGCAGCGCCCAGGGCGTTGTCCTGACCGAGGCAGGCCGCACCTTGCAACCCAGCTTTAGATCCGCGTTTGATGCGCTCGCCGATGCCACCCACGCGCTGCGCAATCTCAGCGCGGAGGTCGAAATTCATATCGCCGCTTTGCCCAGTGTGGCGCAGCTATGGTTGCCGCCCCGTTTGGGCAAAATCCGAAGCCATTTTCCACAGCTAAAGTTTTCGGTCACCGCGATGGAAAAACCGCCCAGCCTTCGGCGTGACCTGTTTGATATGACACTCTTTTTCGGCACTCCGAATCCCAGCGACACATGCATCACCCTTGCCAAAGACGAGATCACACCGGTTGCCGCACCCGCGCTTGCCGCCTCAATCCGCCAAGCAGAGGATCTGGCCGTGGCAACGCGGCTTCAGGATCGTACTTGGCAGCAGGACTGGCCGAATTGGTGCGCGGCCTCGGGGCTTCAGATTGATGATCCAACCGATGGGCCGGGCTATTCGCTTTATAGTCTGGCGGTGGAAGAGGCAAAATCAGGTGCGGGGGTTTTGATGGGGCATCTGTGCCTGATCGAGACCGCGTTGGGCAGCGATCAATTGGTGCCGCTTGGTCTTGAGACAATACCCACCGGCCGCACCCTGATCCTGACCCTGCCCGCCGCAAAATCACGGCGGCCGGTTCTGGAAGAGATCGCTGATTTTCTCAGGGCTTAACCCGGTTAGACCCGCCGCAGCGCCAGCACCGCATTCATGCCGCCAAAGGCAAAAGCGTTGCTGAGCGCCACATCCACCTTGGCCTCGCGGGCGGTGTTGGGCACAACGTCCAATGCGCATTCCGGGTCCGGTTCCTGATAGCCGATGGTCGGCGCAACCACCCCGTCACGCAACGCCATGATGCAAGCCAGCAATTCCACCGCGCCGGTACCGCCAATCAAATGACCATGCATGGATTTGGTCGAGGACATCATCAGATTGTCAGCATGAGGCCCAAATACATCCGCCACGGCAGCGCATTCGGTTTTGTCATTGGCCGCGGTGCCGGTGCCATGGGCGTTGATGTAACCCACCTCTTCGGGGTTGAGTTTTGCATCCTGCAATGCCCCTGAGATCGCCCGCGCCGCGCCCGCCTTGGATGGCATCACGATGTCGGAGGCGTCTGACGACATGGCAAATCCGGCAACCTCACACAGGATATCCGCCCCGCGTGCATGGGCGTGATCGTAGTCTTCGAACACAAAGATCCCGGCCCCTTCGCCCTGCACCATGCCATTGCGATTGGCCGAAAACGGGCGGCATGCATCGCGGCTCATCACGCGCAATCCCTCCCATGCTTTGACCCCGCCAAAGCACAACATGCTTTCTGATCCGCCGGTCACCATCGCGGGCGCCATTCCAGAGCGGACCATGGCAAATGCCTGCGCCATCGCGTGATTGGAGGAGGCACAGGCGGTCGAAACGGTGAAGGACGGCCCCTTGAGGTTGAACTCCATACTGACGTGGCTGGCGGCGGCATTGTTCATCAACTTCGGCACCACAAAGGGATGCACCCGGTTTTTGCCCTCTTCATAAACCGCGCGGTAATTGTCATCCCAAGTCGATACGCCGCCCCCTGCCGTGCCAAGCACCACACCGGATTTTGCGGACAGTTCACCATGAAAACTGAGGCCCGATTGGGCAATCGCCTCTTTCGCGGCGGCCAAAGTGAACTGGGTAAAGCGATCATAGAGAGACATCTGCTGGCGGTTAAAACGGCCCTCGGCCTCAAACCCATGCACCTGCCCGCCGATCTGGATCGACAGGCGTTCAACATCCCGAAATGACAGCGGACCGATGCCGCAGACCCCTTCGCGCATCGCGGTCAGGGTCTCGGGCACCGAATGCCCCAAGGCATTCACAGTCCCTGCGCCGGTGATGACAACCCGTTTCACCTGCCTAACCCTGTTCGGCCTTCAACCGCTCAATCCCGGCAATGATGCTGGCCACGTTGGAAATATCAAAGTCAGACTCGGAGGGGTTGTTGGCATTGAACGGCACCGAAATGTCAAAGGCCTCTTCAATGGCAAAGATGCTTTCGACCAGCCCCAAGCTGTCAATGCCAAGGCTTTCCAGCGTGCTGTCCAGCGTCACATCTTCGGGTTCCAACACCGCCTGCTCGGCAATGATGGCTATGACCTGCTCTTTGATGCTCATCGAGTTCACCCCTGAAACTTGCTCAAGGATGATTTAATCATCCTCGCCGGTCTTGAAAACAGCCTTTTGTAACGCCTTGATGTCACGCAGAACACGCGGCAATCGTCGCAGGGCCTTGTAGCTTTCGACCTGTTTGTCCATTTGGGTCGCCGGATAGCCCAGCATGGTACGGCCCGCTGGCACATTGGACATCAACTTGGTGCCGCCCCCCGCAATCACACCGTCACCGACAAAGATATTGTCGCTGACCCCGCATTGGCCGCCCAGCACCACGTTATCGCCGATCACCGCAGATCCGGCGATGCCGACCTGTCCGCAGATCAACGAGTTTTCACCGACCACCACATTATGCCCCATATGCACCTGATTATCGAGCTTGGTGTTGTTGCCGATCATCGTGTTGCGGATGGTGCCGCAATCAATGGTCGCGCCCATCCCGATTTCAACATCATCGCCGATCGTAACAGATCCAAGCGAATGGATGCGGATCCATTGCTGTGCCTTGCCTTCCCCTTGATCGCCAAGGGTTTTGCGGGCGGTTTCAACGGCACTGGGTTCTGCGGTGACAAAGGAAAACCCGTCGCCGCCAATCCGTGCGCCGGGCTGCGCAATAAAGCGAGCCCCAATCGTCACTCTCGCACCGATGCTGACCTGTTCACGCAGCAAAGCATCCTCGCCGATCTGCACATCGAGGCCGACAAAACAATGCGGCCCGATCACCGATCCGGCACCAATCGTTGCCCCGGCAGAGATAATCGCCAGCGGGCCGATGCTGACATCTTTGCCAATTTGCGCGGTCGGATCGACCACGGCACTAGGATGCACGCCGGGGGCAAACCCCTGCCCTGTGTCCAGCACGCGTGTCATGCCAGCCATGGCGAAGCGCGGACGCTCTGGCAGAATTGCGGCTTTCAGACCAAGGGCCTGCCAGTTGGCACCGGGCCAAAGCATTGCGGCCTGCGCCGCGCCATCCGCAAGCCCTTCGGCGTATTTCGGGCTCATTGCCAAGGCCAGTTGCGCCGGCCCGGCCTGTGCCGGTTCGGAAGCGCCTGTGATGATCAGTGATGTATCTCCGACCGCCTCGGCCCCGATGGCCGCTGCGATCTGTTTAACCGTGAAGGCCATTCGGCACCCCCTGCAAATGTTGCAGGCAGAATTACCCCTGAACGCCGCCCAAGACCACCCCTGCCTTGGACAGAGCGGCCCAGATCCGCGCATCACGCCCGTAGATGTCGGCGCGGTATTCGGTGTGGCCCCGCGCATTGGTCACGGCAGTCCGGTAGATCAGATGCACGGGAACTGGCTCCTTGAGCACAATCTTGGTCTCTTTGCCGGAATTCAGCGCCGCCTTGAACGTGCCCTCTGGATCGTCCGATTGTTTGGCAAGCAGCGCATAGGCAAAATCAAACGGATCGGCCAGACGCACACAGCCATGGCTGAACGCTCGGATGTCTCGGGCAAAGAGGCTCTTGGCCGGGGTGTCGTGCAGATAGATGTTGTGTTTGTTCGGGAACATGAACTTGACGAGACCCAGCGCATTGCTGCGGCTTGGCGGTTGCCGCATGGCAAAGGGGAAGGTCCGTTCGTTATATTTGCTGAAATTCGCAGTGCTGCGATTGACCACCCGGCCCCGACTGTCGGTGATTTCGATATGGCGCACCGCGTTTGGATTACGCTTGAGCTGCGGCAGATATTCCTTGGTGACGATCGAACGCGGCACATACCAGCTTGGGTTGATGATCATATGCTCCATCACATCGGAGAACTCCGGTGTGGGGCGATCTTTTGAAACGGCCCCAACCACAGACCGTGTGCGGAAAGTGACCTTGCCATCGTCGATGACCTTGGCCGAGAAATCAGGGATGTTAACCAGGATATGCCGCTTGCCGCGTTCGGTGTTGAACCAGCGTTCGCGCTCCATCGCGACCAGAACCGATTGCAGGCGCTTTTCCACGCCAACGTTGATCTGCTGCATGGTGGCCGCGCCCGCCACACCGTCGGCGTTCAGCCCATGATCCACCTGAAACTGCTGCACAGCGGCCTGCAAAGTATCATCATAGGTGACCGTGTTGGAACGCGTCAGATAATCCATCGCAATCAAACGGTTGCGCAGCGCAATAACCGCATTTCCTGAGGCACCAGGCTTGAGCGATTTGGCCGGAACACGCGGCCCCCAGCCGCCCTGCTGCAACAGCCGCTCCATCGTGACCTTTTCCTTGATCAGCGCGTTGTATTCCATGCTGCGCGGCGGCAATGACCGGAAGAATGTCGCCGGTTTCGTCTCTGCCAGACCGGTCAAATAGGCGCTGCGATCACGGTAGGGAATGTCGCGCACGATCCGGCTATCGACGCGGTTGGGGATCAACATGCCCGTCTGCACATCACGGGCGTATTTGAGAAACAGTTTGCTCAGCTCGACCTCGACGATGCCGCGATCCCGCGGGGTCTTGGCCGAACGCAGCAGATCCATCAGCCCTTGCGGGTCATAACGTGCCACGGGCAGCCCGTGATCATTCGCGTTTTCAATTGCATGCAGCAGCGCGGCCCGGCGGGCGCGATCGGCCTCACCTGCCCCGGTCCAGATCGGTGTATAGCCGTTGGTCCGGTAAAAACTGGCGATATCCTGATCTCGGGCTGCGGTTTCGGCAACCGCCTGTTTGAAGGCCGTCACCTGCGCAAAGGCCGGTTGCGGCGCGGTCATGGTGACACTCAAGCCAATTGTCACCGTTACTGCCAGCAAACCCCGGCGCAAAAAGGAATCGCGCATCATCATTATCCCCGAAAAACCAATAAACGTCCTGTTCTTGTCGGAAATGCTCCCACGTCTGTCCATTCACAAAACCGCAAGACCTTAAACAACCCTTAACCTGATGCCCAAAAAACACCCGGTTTGCCGGATCTGACAGAGGTGTTTGATCACTTTTGGCAGAAATTCGCCTAAAAAAGCAGTGGGATGGAACCAATCGGATTCAACACTTGGTTCATGATTCCCGCTATGTCATAAAGTTGACGCATCTGGGGGACAGATGAACGGCCTATGTAACATCATGGCCACAGGCAGACGACGGGACAGAAGACTTATGGCAGGCAATGATAGCACCTCGGGCATGACCCGGCGCGCCGTTTTGGGCGCTTTCGCCGCAACCACACTGACCGCGGCACCCACGTTCTCCAATGCAGCAGGCTTTCTGCGCGGCGCAGGCGACATTCGCCGCATCCGCATGTATTCCGGCCGAACTGGCGAACGCATCGACATGATCTATTGGATCGAAGGCCAGTACATCAAAGATGCTGTGAAAGAGGTGAACTATTTCATGCGTGACTGGCGCACCGATGGCGTCAAAAGCATTGATCTGCGCACCGTCGATATCATGGCCGCCTCGCACAACCTGCTGGACGTGAACGAACCCTACATGTTGCTGTCCGGCTATCGCAGCCCCAAGACCAACGCGATGTTGCGGTCCCGGTCGCGCGGCGTTGCCAAGAATTCCCTGCACATGCGCGGCCAAGCTGCGGATCTGCGGTTGTCCTCGCGGTCGGTGCACCAGATGGCCCGTGCGGCAACCGCCTGTCAGGGCGGCGGCGTTGGCCGCTACTCCCGCTCCAACTTTGTTCATATGGATTGCGGTATTGTTCGGTCCTGGGGCGGTTAAGCCTTTCAGGAATACGAATACGACAGGCGCCTTTCGAGGCGCCTTTTTTATGCGTCAGGTCTAACTTTGATCTGCCCTGGGCCGGATCATCATCGCGCCATAGGACAAGGCAAACCCGCCAAAGGCGATGACCCAGGCCGCGCCCGAAACCGCATGCAGGATGCCCTGCTGCTCTGGCCAGTTGCCCGCAAGCCACCGCAAAATAACTGAAATCACGATTGCGGCGTAGATCACCACCGTCACTGGATCACTGATCAGAGCCCGCCCGGAATGGCCAAGCGAGGCGCGGGTCATCACCGCAAGTGTCATCACCCCAAGCGCCCCTGCCATCCAAAGATGCTGTGCCGCCGCACCATTGCCAAAACCCAAGATGCCAAGCCCGATGGCCAGCGCCCCAAGCGGCACAAAAGCATAACCCAGATGCAGAATGACCACCAAAGGCTCTGCCAAAGTGAGATGTCCGGCCCAGCGGCCCAGCCGGAGCAGATGCAGGCACCCCGCCAATACCAAAAGCCCACCTGAAACGGCCCAATCTGGCATGGCCAGCCAACTGATCATGGCGGCCAGCAAGGCCAGCAGCGCGATCTTGTCAAATCCGGCCATCACCGGCGCGGGCAATACGGCGCTGCCCTGTTTGACCAACCAATTGCGCGTAAACGCCGGCACTATGCGCCCGCCAATCACCGCAACCATCATCACTGCCGCGCTGATGCCGATCCGCAGCCCAATGCCCTGCGCGGCATATTCACCGCCTGCCGCCTCAAAATGAAACACAGCATTGCCGCCCAGAAAGGCCAGCAGCATCGCGACCACAATCAGATTGCGCCAGTTCTGACCCGCGACTATCTCGCGCAACAGCCAAACCAGCACGGCCGCCAAAAACGCCAGATCAAGCGCGATGACCAAAGCGGCCGGCCACCACATTGCCGTGAGAACCGCCAGCCGCCCCAAAAACCACAACAATAACAATGCGATCAGCGGCGCGCCTGACAGCGCTGCGCGTCCTGTCCAATTGGGCACCGCCGTCAGCAAAAACCCGGCGATCACCGCGCTGAGATACCCAAACAGAAAGGCATGTGCATGCCATGACACCGGATCAAGCCCTATGGGCAATGCCAGCACGTCAAACATCTGCGCCAACCAAAGCGCCATGACCGCCACCGCCCAAAGCGCCGCGCCGAGGAAAAACGGGCGAAACCCAAGGGAAAAGAACATCGCAAGCGGTGAACGGGGTTGTGAAGTGGTATCGGTCATGCGCCTGCCTTTGATCGTTGTTGACGCATATTCAACTCTCAATGGCGATTGTCAGTGATCTGGATCAACTGAACAGACAGAAATCCTACCCCTGCACGGCCCGCCGAAACCCGGCCTCGCTGAAATCTGTAAACATCTGCACGAGATCCCCCGTGTCATCGCCCTGCCCCGACAGATCATCAATCCGCCAGCGTGAGGCACACAGCGATAACATGCCAGATACCATATAGACCAATGCCGCCGCCAAACGCGCCTGTGATGCGCCGGGCAAAACTTGTGCAAAAGCGGCCAGAAACACCTTGGCTGTCGGATCGAAATGCTGGCTCGCAATCGCCCGCCACCGATCATCTGCGGACACATAGGCAATCAGGCGCCCATAGGCCAACCAACCGGGATCACCGCCCAGAACACGGTCCAGAAACGGATGGGTAAAGCAACAGATCACACCGCGCAGGGTCACGTCACCTTTTGCTTGCAAGGCTGTCAGCGCCGCAGTTCTGGCACCTGACAAAGCAGCAGCGCGCCGCGCCACGACAGCGGCAAACAAGGCCTCTTTTGATCCGCCATGATGATGCACCAAGGCGCCCTGAACCCCGGCCAAGGCGGCAATATCGCGGATGGTTGCCGCATCAAACCCATGCGCCGCAAAGATCTGTTCTGCGGCATCGAAAATACGCACACGGGTTTCAAGCGACCGTTTACTGGGTGCCCTTTGCCGTTGTTTTTGTTCAGTTATTACATTCATTTCAAATTTATCTTGCCTTATTTTGAACGCTTGTTCAATCTAAATCAAATTTCAAGGCAAGGACGCACCACATGCCACAGGATCAAACCCCCTTGGGGGCCTCGGAAAAATTTGCGCTGATCGGTGCGGGGCCCATGGGCCTTGCCGCAGCCAAAGTCATGACCGAACAGGGCATTCCATTTCAGGGATTTGAGTTGCATTCAGATGTGGGCGGTCTGTGGGATATCGATGCGCCGCGTTCAACCATGTATGAAACCGCTCATTTGATCTCGTCGAAAACCATGACCGAATTTGCCGATTTCCCCATGCGGGAGGACGTGGCTGAATATCCCTCCCACACCGAGATGAAGCGATATTTTCAAGATTTTGCAGCGCACTACGGCCTCTACTCAAAGTATCACTTTAACACTGAAGTTCTCTCTGCCGTGCCGCTTGGGGCGGCGGGCGCAGGTTGGCGCGTCACGTGGCGCGACGCGCAGGGCAAAGAGCAAACGGATGTTTTTGCCGGCGTCATGATCGCCAACGGCACCCTCTCAGAGCCGAACATGCCCACCTTCAAGGGTCAGTTTGACGGCGAGCTGATTCACGCTGCCAACTACCGCGATCCGCATCAATTCACCGGAAAACGGGTTTTGATTGTCGGCGCGGGCAACTCCGGCTGTGACATCGCGGTGGATGCCATTCACCACGGCCAAACCTGCGATATCTCGATGCGGCGCGGCTATTATTTTGTGCCCAAATACGTCTTTGGGAAACCTGCCGATACCATGGGCGGGATGATCAAGCTGCCGATGTGGCTCAAACGCAAGGTCGACGGGATGATCCTGAAATGGTTTGTCGGAGATCCGCAGAAATACGGATTTCCCAAACCCGATTATGCGCTTTACGAAAGCCACCCTGTGGTCAACTCGCTGATCCTGTTTCATGCCGGGCATGGCGATCTGAAAGTGCGACCCGATATTGATCATCTGGACGGCAAAACCGTTCATTTTGCGGATGGAACGCAGGCCGAATATGACATGATCCTGACCGCGACGGGTTACCGCCTGCACTACCCCTTTATCGAAGACACACTGCTCAACTGGCAGGGCGACGCGCCGCATCTGTTCTTGAATACCATGCACCCGGACCGCGATGATCTGTTTGTGCTGGGCATGGTCGAGGCCTCTGGTTTGGGCTGGCAAGGACGGCATGAACAGGCGGAGATGGTTGCCCGCTATATCAAGGGCCTGCGCGAGGGACGCACCGCAGCCAAAGCCCTACAAGCCGAAAAATCGAGCGGTTTCAAACGGATGACCGGCGGCACCAAGTACCTCAAGCTACCGCGCATGGCCTATTATGTGGACAAGGCCACCTACCGCAAGGCGGTCACCACATGGATCGGCGCATTGGGAGGCACCAGCAAATGACAGATCTCGATGACATAATGCTGAACTTTAGCCCGGCCAGCCTGACCTTGCTCAACGCCATTTTGGCAATTGTGATGTTCTCGGTCGCGCTGGACCTCAAGGGGGATGATTTCAAACGCCTGATGCGCACACCCAAGCCTGTCGTGACCGGGCTGATCTCACAATTTGTGGTCCTGCCGGTGCTGACCTTCCTTCTGGTGCTTGTGCTGCAGCCGCGCGCCTCCATCGCGCTGGGTCTGATCCTTGTGGCGGCCTGTCCGGGGGGTAATATCTCAAACTTTATCTCGCACCGCGCGGGCGGTAATGCGGCGCTGTCTGTGTCGATGACCGGGTTTGCCACGGTGGGGGCGATCCTGCTGACCCCGCTGAACATCGCGTTCTGGGGCAATCTCTATGAACCGAGCCGCGCCATCTTGCAGGCCACGGCCATTGATCCATGGCAGATCGCCCTGACCGTGACCTTGATGTTGATCCTGCCGCTTATTCTGGGTGTCCTGCTCAACCGCAACAAACCGGCCCTCGCCGACCGCATTCGGCGGCCCTTACAGAACCTGTCGATGCTGATCTTTGTTGCCTTTATCGTGCTGGCATTGGCGGCAAATTGGGCGTTCTTTTTGGGCTATGCCCATTACGTTGCCCTGCTTGTTGTGTTGCACAACGCTTTGGCGCTGGCGGGCGGATATGGCACCGCGACACTTGCCGGATTGTCGCCATTTGACCGCCGCGCCGTGACGATAGAGACCGGTATCCAGAATTCAGGTCTGGGGCTGGTGTTGATCTTTGGCTTCTTTGGCGGCTTGGGCGGCATGGCCGTTGTGGCGGCATTTTGGGGCATCTGGCATGCGATCTCTGGCCTTGCCTTGGCCAAGGTGATGTCGCGCAGCGAAGCCGCGCGATGACCCGGATTTTGATCACAGGCGCCGCGGGTGCCGTTGGCCGCGCCCTGCTCTCCCAACTGGCCAGCGCGGGCGAGCACGAGGTCATTGCAACAGATCTGGCAGCCCCCTCTGATTTGCCAGATGGTATAAAGTTTGCGCCCCTGGACGTACGCGGCCAAGATCCAGATACCGCCATCGCCGCCCATCGGCCCGAGGTTGTCATTCATCTGGCCTCCATTGTCGGGCATACAACCCGTGAATTTGCCTATTCCGTGGATGTCACGGGATCGCAAAACGTGATTGCGGCCTGCCTCAAACATGGGGTGCGCAGGTTGGTGGTGACCTCTTCGGGGGCGGCCTATGGCTATCACCCTGACAACCCCGAATGGCTCAAGGAAACAGATGCCCTACGCGGAAACGCCGAATTTGCCTATGCCGATCACAAACGGCAGGTCGAAGAAATGCTGTCCCAGACCCGCAGAGACCATCCGCATCTGGAGCAAGTGATCCTACGGGTTGGCACGGTGCTTGGGGCCGGGTTGGAAAACCAGATCACCGCGCTGTTTCACAAACCGCGGCTACTGGCCGTTACAGGAAGCGACAGCCCGTTTGTGTTCATCTGGACGCAGGATCTGGCACGGATTTTGTACCGGGCGGCAACGGATGGACCGGCGGGGATCTTTAATGTGGCGGGCGATGGTGCACTTGGCATCCCTGATCTGGCACAGCGCTTGGGCAAGCCGGTTCTGCGCCTGCCGCCTGCCTTGCTCAGACTGGCGCTGGCAGTGGCCAAACCCCTCAAACTCTCGCGTTACGGGCCGGAACAGGTGCGGTTTTTGCAATATCGGCCCGTTTTGAACAACACCGCGCTGAAAACCGTGTTTGGCTATGAACCGGAACTAAGCAGCGCAGAAACCTTTGACCTTTGGCGCAAGGCGGCCGGAC
Organism: Sulfitobacter mediterraneus; assembly: GCF_003054325.1. Taxonomy (GTDB): domain Bacteria; phylum Pseudomonadota; class Alphaproteobacteria; order Rhodobacterales; family Rhodobacteraceae; genus Sulfitobacter; species Sulfitobacter mediterraneus. The sequence goes on along the minus strand of NZ_QBKU01000007.1, from coordinate 28,799 downwards.
TATGACCCACAGAACCGCGATCATCACAGGCGGCGCTGGCGGGCTTGGCCTTGCCCTCGACAATGCATTGCGCGGCAAAGGTTGGCACACGGTGTTGATCGATTTGCCCGGTCCGGCCTTGAACGCATTGGAAGACATCGAGGGCCGCCGCGCCCTGCCCTGCGATCTCACAGACAGCGCGGCATTGTCGGCCCTTTGCGGCCAGATCCGCGATCATTGCCCAACCATTGATCTGGTGATCTACAATGCCGGTGTGACCCATATCGGACCCTGCGCGGAACTGACCGAAAGCACCCATAGAAAAGTCTTTGACATCAATTACTTTGCTGCAACGCGCATGGCGCAAGAGCTGCAAACCGAGCTACGCAAATCCAATGGCACACATCTGGCGGTTTCTTCTGTTGCGGGGTTTTCGCCATTGCTGCACCGCACCGCCTATGCCGCCAGCAAACATGCGCTGGAGGGGTTTTTTAAATCCCTGCGGGCCGAAGAGGCAGCCCACGGCGTTCAGGTGATGATCGCCGCGCCCAGTTTTGTTGCCACCAACCTTGGCAATGCGCAGGCGCAGGACAATGGCATCGCCCGCCCCGGATCGGCCACCGATGGCGTCGATTACATGAGCCCTGACGATGCGGCAAAAGTGATTTTGAATGGGTTGGAACGGGGCAAACCGTTTATCCCGGTTGGGCGCATTGCGCGGCTGTCTTATTTGATCAACCGCGCGTCACCTGCCCTGTTTGAATGGCTGATGCGGCGTAAAATAGGATGATCAAGCCGCCGAGAACGGATCATCCAGAATGCCAACAAGCGGCATCAGGAATGCCCCATCGGTTGGATCAATCGCATCAGCAAAGAAGCCATCAATGGCGGCAACCGCCGCATCGCGGCTGGCATCAGAACCGGTAAAGAGCGCCATCGCGGCCATCGCATCATCCACATCCGACATACCTTTGTGCACCGCGAAATAGGCCCCGATGTCAACTTTGGTGGTCAGATAGGCTTGATCGGCCTCTTGCTGTGCGACAAAATCCGGCCCCAACTCCGGTTTCGGATCGGCCCGCGCACCGCGCAAAACCTCTAGGATAAACTGATCGCGCTCGACTGCGCCCTGATCCAGAAGGCCCACCCAGAAATCAATGCCGGCCTGATCCGGGGTTCGGCCCAGAACATTGCTGTAGACCGAATGGGCAAAAGCAAGGTTGGTTGTGCCATCGGGATAGGATGCCTCAAACTCATCCTGATCAATAAACAGGGTCGCCATCTGCTCAAGCGTTGAACCCGTGGCAAAAGCGGTGCCCCAGAAATGCAGGCCCACTGCATCAGGCGCCCGGTTGAAGTAAGCGATGTAAAGCTCAACAAAGCTTTCCAGCTCAGTCTCCGACAGGCCCGCAGGCCCGGCGAAACGCGCCAGTTCAAAGGGCGTATCGTTGATATTGCTATCAAAATCAAGGAATTCAATATCAATCAACTGATCAACGCCGTTCTCACCCGCACGCCGGTCTTCGATCGACAACCCATCGGGTGCAACCGTCAGGGTGTAGCTGGCCTGCGCACCACTAAAGGCCGCAGTGTCGGTGCCTTCGCCGCCATTCAGCGTGTCATTGCCCGCGCCCCCCGTGAGGGTATCCTCGCCCGCGTTGGCGGTGATCGTGTCATTGCCGCCATCACCCAACAACGTGTCATTGCCAACGCCCGAGGTCATCAGATCATTGCCATCACCGCCCTCGGCATAAAACGCCGAACTGGCGCTGACACCATCAATGTGGTCATTGCCGCCATCAAGGAAGATACGGTCTGAATCTTCGTCATTTCCAATGAAAACTAAGTCATTGCCGCCACCGCCGTGGATCTCGTCATCGCCTTGGCTGCCGGCAAGCAAGTCATTGCCATCACCGCCAAACAGCGTATCCGCGCCGATACCGCCAATCAGTGTATCAAGTCCACCGCGGCCATAGACCAGATCATCGCCATCGCGGGCAAACACATGGTCATCCCCCGATCCGGCATCAATCTCATCGGCACCAAAAAGGCCCTCGATCTCGTCATTGCCTGCGCCGCCCAAAAGGGTGTCATCGCCGTGACCACCGCGCAACGTGTCATCACCCTCACCGCCGATCAGGGAATCGTCACCAGACTGACCGGTCAATGAATCATTGCCCTCCAACCCTTCCAGCGTATCGGCCCCATCGCCGCCCGCCAGATCATCATCTTCATCGGTGCCTGTGTCGGTGATGCCTTCGATAAACTCAGTGCCATCAAATTCGACAGAGGAAACAGCGCCGTTCAAGGGCCCTTTGTCGGCGGCATTGGCCGCGCCGACTTGCGCTGTGTCGCGATCAACATCTGCGGGAATTGCACCCTGCCCCTGTGCCAAAAGACTGCCTGCTTTACTCAGGCTCATCACCCCGGCCGCATCCACAGCCACAGTCCATTGCGCCGTTTCCCCAGCGACAATTGCATCATCCGCAGAAATCGCATGGCGCTGGCCGCCGAGGAAAACAACAAACTCCAAGGTTGCCGAATTGCTGATCTGGGCCAGCAAGATGTCATCCTGCCGCGTGCCATCGCCAAAATCAAAAACCGTTTGCCCGGTGCCACCGATCACGGTGTCAAAACGGGCGGTTACGGTCAGTGAAAAGGCACCGTTGATGTCTGGCATAGTAATAATCGGCATGACGTTGATCTCTCATTTGCATACGTGCTTGGCCGGACGCTGCCGCACAAAGGCAGCAACTAAGCGGCAGAAATCTGTCTAAAGGATGGAAATCCCTGCCGCAAACAACTTTAACGCGACTATCGACAAAGGCCAGAGTGCTGCCCCAACGTCTAAAACGTCGGAGGCGTGCAGGCGCTGACGATCCGGCAAATGCTCTGGCCCGTGTTCCGAAACCGATGCGGCTTGCGGCTGTCAAAGAGGTAACCCTCGCCGACCCCCAGAACCTGCACCTGATCTTCGACAGTGATCTCGATCTCGCCCTCCATGATGATCCCGGCTTCTTCGCCTGCGTGGGACAGAAACTCTGGCCCGGTATCAGCGCCGGGTGGATAGGTTTCATCCAGCAATTGCAGGGTGTGGCTGCTGGCATTGCCAAGCTGGCGCAGAGACACAGGCGCGTCACCAAACTGCGGCGCGATCTCGGTGAAATCTTCGGGCGCGTAGAAATATTTGGGCTGCTCGGCCTCTTCGATGGTCGCAAAAAACTCCGCAATGCTCATCGGTATCGCATCCAGCAGGCTCTTGAGAGAGGCCACCGACGGGCTGGTCTTGTTCTTCTCGATCAAGGACACGGTGCCATTGGTCAGCCCCGCGCGGGCGGCAAGTTCCCGCTGAGACAACCCATGCGATTTGCGCAACGCTTGCAGCTTTTTGCCTATGTCCACCCCGGTGATCCTTTGTCTGTCGCCGCTTTTCTCTTGCAAGATCAAGGTACTGCAACTCGCATTCGGCTGTAACCCATTTCCATAGGGCTTTTATGACCATTTGGCCCGGAAATGGACAGGTCAAATCCAACTGTCTCAATCCGTATTGACAGATAAATTTAACAGCGTATGAGAATTTTAAACACCCCCGAAAGTGCTCGGTCGTGTTCCCCTTGTGACAGGAAACTCTGATATGACCACCACCACAAAGAAAAAGACCCGCAAAACGCCCGCAAAAAGCAAGGCCAACATCTCTATCGTGCCAACGGTTGAGGCAGGCAAGGTGACCAACGCCGAACTGGTTGCACGCCGCGATGCTTCCGTCGCCCGCGGTGTGGCCTCTGCTGCGTCGATCTATGCCAGCCGCGCCGAAAACTCGGAGTTGTGGGACGTCGAAGGCAACCGTTATGTGGATTTCGCAGGCGGCATTGCTGTGCTGAACACCGGCCACCGCCACCCCAAAGTGATCGCGGCCGCAAAGGCACAAGAAGATCACTACACCCACACCAGCTTTCAGGTTGTGCCTTACGAGCCCTATGTCGCGCTGGCCGAAAAGCTGAACGCGCTGGCCCCCGGTGATCACGCCAAGAAATCCCTTCTGGTCACAACAGGTGCCGAGGCCGTTGAAAACGCGGTGAAAATCGCCCGCGCAGCCACGGGCCGTCCGGGCGTCATCGCCTTTACCGGCGGGTATCATGGCCGCACCTTGCTGACGCTTGGCATGACCGGCAAAGTGTCACCCTACAAAAAAGACGTCGGCCCCTTTCCGTCCGACATCTTCCGCGCACCGTTCCCAAGCCTGCGTGACGGCATCACCGTCGAAGACGCGCTGACCGGTTTGCAGAACCTGTTCCTCACCGACGCCCAGCCAGAGCGTGTGGCGGCGATCATCATCGAGCCTGTTTTGGGCGAAGGCGGTTATACACCGGTTCCGTTCGAAATGATGCAAGCCCTGCGCGAGATCTGCGACACCCACGGTATCTTGTTGATTGCAGACGAAATTCAAGCCGGTTTTGGCCGTACCGGCACATGGTTCGCGGTGGAACATTCCGGCGTTGTCCCGGATCTGATCACTGTCGCGAAATCCATGGCAGGCGGTTATCCCATCGCGGGCGTGATTGGCCGCGCCGAGGTGATGGACGCGGTGATCCCCGGCGGTTTGGGCGGCACATACGGCGGCAACCCGGTGGCCTGCGCGGCGGCACTGGCCGCGATTGATGCGATTGAAGAAGAAGGCCTGCTGGCCCGCTCCACCGCGCTTGGCGAACACTTCCGTGCCCGTTTCTCTGAAATCGGTGCGCGCGTGGCCCCGTTCCGCATGTGGGATATTCGTGGGTTGGGTGCAATGCTGGCGGTCGAGTTCGTCACCGACTTTGAAACCGCAACGCCCGATGCCGATCTGACCAAAGCCGTTGTTGCCCATGCGCTGAAGCGCGGCTTGATCCTGCTGGCGTGCGGGATGCACGGCAACGCGCTGCGGATCATGGTGCCGCTGACGGCGTCAGACGCGATCATCGACGAAGGCATTGCCATTTTCGAAGAGGCATTGGTTGCTGCAATTGCAGAGCAGAACGCCTGATCCCGACCAAAACAGATAAAAAGGGGCGGGCCGCCACGCCTGCCCCTTTTTTGTGCGCCCTGAAAAACGTCCCGTTTTTTCTCGGACAATTGGCCGCCACCGCAGTTAATTTCCGGTATGCGGCTAGGGATTTCGACGAATTTCGCGCATTTCGTTAAAAATATTAAACAAAACACCAAAACCCTCAGAAATTTAGTTGCAATACGCTGTGGCCTTCGTCAGTCTTAACAAACAGCGCTAACCTTGGCGATCCGGTTGAGGGTGCGCAACGACAACCATGCTGTGCTAGATCGCTCTGGCGCATCACGGAACGCTCATGGCGCGACCTTCGGGAGGGGTGGCGGAATTCTAGAGTTTGAATAGAAACAGATAGTTATGTCGTTAAGCGGCGTAAAATGCTTGGGCTATCTGTGTCTAGTAACAATGGTGTTCCGAAATCTGGTTCGGGACGCATGAATGTGAAATCAAAGCGGCCAAGCCCGTTTTTGAGTGCGCAAAACACTGGAAGAACGCGCATCTGACTGCGCGCAAAGGTTGACTTCACGCTCTGGCGCCCTTGATCTTGTAGGGCTCAGAATATGAATTCGTTAAACAACACGACCGTTTCAAGCGGCAAAAGGGGACAGATCAAAGTGTCAGCCATCACACCGCAGGATTATGCGATTGCACCGGTCAAAATACCGCTGCGGATGCGCGGGCTCTTGCTTGCACGATGTGCCAATCCTGCCTTGCGCCATTCTTCTGTTTTCGTTTCCGGCGCAAGGGCGTAGGGGATGCGTAACGCGGAGACATGGATGGCCCAGACGGGACGCCTCCGCATTTACGGAGCAGTAAGATTATGACCCCTTTCGCAATTGCCGGCGTGCAGATGTACGTCAACGCCCTCCAGCCCAATGTCGATGGCATGTTGCATCGTCTCGACATTCTGATGATGCGCTTTCCCTGGACCCAGATGGTGCTGTTCAGCGAACTTGCGCCCTTTGGCCCGCTTGAGAAATTCAAGCTGCCCCAGCAAAACGAAGTGATCGACAAATTTTGTGAGGCCGCGCGGCGGCACAAGATCTGGCTGATCCCCGGCTCGATGTTCCTGACCCATCCCGAAGACGGGCGCGTCTACAACACTTCACTGGTGATCAACCCGGACGGCGAAGTGATCCGCCGCTATGCCAAAATGTTCCCGTTCCTGCCCTATGAGGCGGGGATCGCGGCGGGCACAGATTTTTGTGTGTTTGACGTGCCGGATGTGGGCCGCTTTGGTCTGTCGATCTGTTATGACATGTGGTTCCCGGAAACCACGCGGCAACTGACATCGCAAGGGGTTGAGGTGCTGTTGCATCCGGTTCTGACCGGCACAACCGACCGCGACGCCGAACTGGCCATCGCCCGCGCAACGGCAGCGCAATTTCAGTGTTATGTCATTGATGTCAATGGCTTGGGTGCAGGCGGCGTGGGCAAATCACTGGTTGTCGATCCGACATCATTGGTGCTGCACCAATCGGCGGGCCAAGAGGATATGTTCCCCATCGAGGTCGATCTGTCCATGGTCCGGCGCCAACGCGAAACCGGTATGAAGGGTCTGGGGCAAGTTCTCAAAAGCTTCCGCGACAGATCCACCGATTTTTCCGTCTACGACCGCAGCAGCGGCGTGGACAGCTATCTCAGCTCGCTGGGCCCGCTTGAAGTGCCACAGCAAGGCTCTCGTGCGGGTTTGCACGTCGATGTCCCGGCAAACGCAGAGGCAGAAAAACTGGAACGCGGACCTCACATGGGGTTCGGGATTTCGCCCGCTTTGGGCAAAACGTCAGGCGGCTGAAACACAACGATTGCGGCACTCATACCGCGGACCCATCGTGTTTCAGCCTTTTTGAGGAGGATGAACGATGGATTCTGTCAGCGAGTATTATTCCGCAACCCAATTGCGTGCTGATCGGTGGAGCGCCCTGCGCGAAGCCGCCGCATCCCTGTCCCGAGAGACCGCCGCGAAAAAGGTCGCGGCGCTCAAGGTGCGCATTGGCGATTTGTTCGAATCCCTGGCCCTGATCGAGCCCTATTGGGCTTTCCCCGGCATGGCCGCCTTTGACCACATGCACCGCAATTTTGAGCATGGCAATTTTGAGGATTTATCCTTTACAATCAGCCGCGTCACCCGCGCCTTGACGACCGGCGCCTACCGGCGGCGCAGCATCCCTTTGGATCGTGACACCACCGACGATGACGAACACAACGACGAGGCGATGCTATCGCCCGAGGCTCGCGCCATGGCCCGCCCCTATTTCGAGGTGCTGATCGTCGACAACGTCAATGACCATCAGGAACGCTGGCTCAAAAGCAATGTTGCCCGCATGCGCCGCCCAGAAGATCCGTTTCATTATGAGGCCGTGGTGGTGCCCAGCCTTGAGGACGCCCTGATTGCCGTCCTCTTCAACCACAACATTCAAGCGATTGTCGTGCGCCCCGGATTGGTGCTGAAATCCAAGAACGACAATGAGATTTTGTCGAAATATGTCACCAACGCCAGCGATTCAGATGCCATCGACGCGATGCTGCCCGAAGATTACGGCCCCGAATTGTGCCGCCTGATCGCCCGTGTCCGCCCCGAGTTGGACGCCTATCTGGTCACCGAACGGTCTGTGGAAGATATCGCAGGGCTGGATCTGGGGATCTGCCGGCGGGTCTTCTACAACCAAGAAGACTTTATGGAACTGCACCTGAACATCCTGCGCGGTGTGGCGGCACGCAACAAAACCCCGTTTTTCACGGCGCTGGTTGAATATTCCAAACAGCCAACCGGTGTTTTTCACGCCATGCCGATTAGCCGCGGCAAGTCCATCACCCGGTCCCATTGGATACAGGACATGGGCGCGTTCTATGGGCCCAATATCTTTTTGGCTGAAACATCGGCAACTTCCGGCGGGCTCGACAGCCTGCTGGAGCCGCAAGGCCCGATCAAAGAGGCGCAAGAGCTGGCCAGCCGCGCCTTTGGATCGAAACAGACATTCTTTGCCACCAACGGCACCTCGACATGTAACAAGATCGTTGTGCAGGCCTTGGTCCGGCCCGGTGATATCGTGCTGGTGGACCGGGATTGCCACAAATCGCACCACTACGGCATGGTTCTGGCCGGGGCCGAAGTTGTCTACCTCGACAGCTATCCACTGAACCAATATTCGATGTATGGCGCGGTGCCACTCAAGGAAATTAAGCATCAATTACTTGCACTTAAGGCAGCAGGCAAGCTTGACCGCGTGCGGATGCTGCTGCTGACGAACTGTACCTTTGACGGGCTGGTTTACAACGTGGAGCGGGTGATGGAGGAATGTCTTGCCATCAAACCTGATCTGGTTTTCCTCTGGGACGAGGCGTGGTTTGCCTTTGCCCGGTTTAGCCCGACCTACCGCCAGCGGACCGGGATGCGCACCGCCAACAACCTGCGCAAACGCCTGCGCACGGAGGATCACAAACGCGCCTATGAGGCCCAACAAGAAGCCTTGGTAGATGCCAGCGACGAAACGCTGATCGAGACCCGCCTGATCGCCCCGCCGGAGGCGCGGATCAGGGTCTATGCCACCCAATCCACACACAAAACGCTAACCTCGCTCAGGCAAGGGTCGATGATCCATGTGAACGACCAGGACTTTAAAGGCGAAGTCGAACAAAGCTTCCACGAAGCTTACATGACCCATACCTCGACCTCTCCCAATTACCAGATCATCGCCTCGCTTGATGTCGGGCGCAGGCAGGTTGAACTGGAAGGGTTCGAGTTTGTGCAGCGCCAGATCGAGGCGGCCATGGCGATGCGCAAGGCGGTCAGCAGTCACCCGCTTTTGCAAAAGTATTTCAAGGTCTTGACCGCCGGTGACATGATCCCTGAACGGTATCGCCAAAGCGGCGTCACCAGCTATTTCGACAATGAACAAGGCTGGACCGACATGTGGGATTGTTGGGAACAGGACGATTTTGTCCTCGACGCCACCCGCGTGACATTGGCCGTGGGCGGCACGGGCTGGGACGGTGACACGTTCAAGACCCAGATTTTGATGGATAAATACGGTATCCAGATCAATAAAACCTCGCGCAATACCGTGCTGTTTATGACCAATATCGGCACAACGCGTTCTTCGGTGGCCTATCTTATCGAGGTGCTGGTAGAGATCGCAAATGAGCTGGACGAGCTGTTGGATGACGCCTCTAAAATGGAGCGGTTGTCGTTTGACCGGCGCGTGAAAAACCTGACGGAGAACTATCCACCGCTGCCCGATTTCAGCCGGTTCCACGATGCGTTCCGCCCCGATGATCTAACGCCCGAGGGCGACATCCGCACCGCATATTACCTCAGCTATGATGAGAAAAACTGCGACTATCTGGAGTTGGACGGATCGCTCAAAGAGGCGCTGGAATCCGATCAAGAGGTCGTCTCGGCCAGTTTCATCATCCCCTACCCGCCCGGCTTTCCGATCTTGGTGCCGGGGCAAGTTGTCAGCCGCGAGATCCTCGCATTTATGCTGGCGCTCGACGTCAACGAAATCCACGGATACCGCGCCGATCTTGGCTTGCGTGTATTCACACCAGAGGCCTTGGCCGCCTTGCCCAAGGCCAAATCAATCACAACAGCCGCCGAATAAGAAAAGGACACGAAGATGCCAACAGTGCTCAAGAATATTTCCGAAATCCGCCGGTTCTTTCATCGCAATGAAGACCCCGTCTATTTCATTTCGGCGACCAACTTTAACCTTCTCGGCCTTGATGAATGGGTCAAGAATTTCAAATACATCTGCTATATCGACTGTTACGGTGGCAAGCACCCGAATGTGTTCTGCCCCTCCGAACAACCCCATGCGGAATTCCAGTCCATCGAGGACATCAACAACTATTTGCTGCAACACAAAGAGGTGATTGATTTCATCAAACGCCGGGGCGGCAAGCCAAAGTTTGTGTTCTTGATGTTTGACGAGGAAACCGAACGCCTGTCCAAAGAGCTGGGCGCGGACGTGTGGTTCCCCAAGGCCAAGCTGCGCACCAATATGGACAACAAGATCGAAACCGTGCGCATCGGCAACAAGGCGGGCGTTCCGTCGGTGCCGAATGTGCTGGCCGAGGTGAAAGATTACGAGGATCTGAAAAAGACCTGTGAAAAGGCCGGGATCGGCCATGATCTGGTGCTGCAATCGGCCTTTGGCGATAGCGGGCACACCACGTTCTTTATCAAATCCGAGGCTGATTTCCGCCGCCATGAACATGAGATCGTCGGCGAAGGCGAAATCAAGATCATGAAGCGCATCGATTGCCGCGGCTCTGCCATCGAGGGCTGCGCCACCAAGGAAGGCACGATCGTTGGCCCGCTGATGACCGAACTGGTGGGTTTCAAGGAGTTAACCCCCTATCGCGGCGGCTGGTGCGGCAATGAAATCCTTTCAACGGCCTTCCCGCCCAAGGTGCGTCAGAAGGCCCGCGAGCTGACCTTCAAGTTTGGTGAACAGCTGCGCAAAGAGGGCTATCGCGGCTATTTTGAACTGGATTTCCTGATCGACAAGAAAACCGGCGATATCTGGCTGGGTGAATTGAACCCGCGTATCACGGGCGCCTCTTCGATGACCAACCATGCGGCCTTTGCCCATGCCGATGCGCCATTGTTCCTGTTCCACCTGTTGGAGTTCTCCAAGAAAAAATTCCAACTCGACGTGGATGAGCTGAACGCCCGTTGGGCCGATTCCGCCAATATCGACAGCTGGTCCCAGATGGTGATCAAACACACTGACGACAGCGTAGACATCTGCACCGCATCGCCAGAAACCGGCATTTACAAGATGTTAGAGGACGGCAGCGTGGTCTATGACCGGTTTGATTATCACCGCCGCGCCGTCGAAAGCGAGAACGAAGCCTTCTTCCTGCGCATCCTGCAACCGGGTGATTACCGCTATGAAGGGGCCGATATCGGTATCCTGGTGACGCGAGGTCGTTCTATGACCAAGAATTTCCAGTTGAATGAACGCGCCAAGAAATGGATACACGGCATCAAGAAAACGGTCGATGGCAAGCCGTTGCCCGTTGCCAACGCTGGTCCGGCCCTCGCAGACCCGGCGTTCAAAATCCTGTAAGGACTGCCTATGCACTGGCGCGCCCTCAGCGAAAACCTGCCCGGCCCCAAATGGGCCGGGCTTTTCGCGGAATATTGGCCCGATTATAGGCGCTGGTGGCTCAAAGAGGGCGACAGCGCCCGCCCCAGCTATCTGGAGAGCAAACGCGCCCTGAAAGAACACATGCCCGAGATTGTCCCGCTTTATGACGATCTGTGTGATCTGGCAGGCGGCGGCGATCAGGCGGCGCGGTTCCTCAGTTTTTATTGCCCTCCGCCCTACCTGTCCGGCTGTTCTCAGGCGATCTGGACGGGCGAAGAGCCGGTTCTGGTGCGCAACTACGACTATAACCCCAATGCCTTTGACAGCCTGATCCTGCACACAGGATGGCAGGGCCGCCGGGTTATGGGCACCTCTGACGGGCTTTGGGGCATGGTGGACGGCATGAACGATGCTGGCCTAGCAATCTCGCTGACTTTTGGCGGGCGGCGGGTGGTCGGGACCGGTTTTGGTGTGCCGCTGATCCTGCGCTATGTCCTGCAAACCTGCGCAACCGCCGAAGAGGCAGGTGCGGTTCTGGCCCGCGTGCCGACCCATATGAGCTATAACGTCACCGTTCTGGATGCCAAACGCCATTACCTGACCGCTATGATGGCCCCGGATCGCCCTGCGGTGATCACCCATGCCGCCGTGGCAACGAACCATCAAGAAAACGTTGAATGGGTGAGCCATGCACGGTTTACCGCGACTGTGGAACGCGAACGCTTCTTGTTGCAACGCCTGACCCTGCACCGCGACCCCGAAGACAAGTTCATCGGCGCCTTCCTGCGTCCGCCGCTGTATTCAACCGCTTTTGATGCCGGATTTGGGACGCTTTATACGGCCGTCTACCGGCCACGCCTGCAACAGATGGAAGTCCGCTGGCCAGGTACGATCTGGCCGCTTGAGATGGATGCCTTTCAAGAAGGCGGACGCCGGGTACAAATCCCCGGCGCGGCTTGATCTCAGGGCCTGCTGCCGGTCTCGCCCAGCACCGCATCCAGCCGATCCAGCAACATCTCAATGCCTTCTGCGTCCACGCTTAGCGGTGGTCGGATTTTCAGGATATTGTCATCCGGCCCCTCCCGGCCCATCAAAATCCGTTCCTCTCGCATCCGGTTAAGAACATAACTGCACTGTTCCGTCGCATGTTCTTTTGTGGCGCGATCCGTCACAAGTTCAACTCCGGCAAACAAACCCATACCGCGCACATCTCCAATAATATCATGAGCTTCCGACATGTTCTTGAGGCCTGACATTAACATAGCGCCCATCGTTGCAGCGTTCTGCATCAGCCCTTCGTCATCAACAATGTCCAGCACGGTTTTACCCACACGGCACGAAAGCGTTGAGCCGCCAAAGGTCGAGAAAAACTCAGGACCCTTGGCAAAGGCGGCGGCGATTTCAGGCGTGGTGATCAACACGCCCAAGGGATGGCCGTTGCCGATGGGTTTGCCAAGCACGACAATATCCGGCACCACGCCCTGCGCTTCAAACGCGAAATAGTGGTCGCCAAGCCGCCCCAATCCGGTCTGCACCTCGTCCGCGATACAAATCCCGCCAGCCGCGCGGATGCGCTCATAAACGCCCTTAAGATAGCCATCCGGCGGAATGATCTGTCCGCCGACCGAAGGGAAGGTCTCCGCGATAAAGCCTGCGGGCCTGTGACCACGATCTGCCAATGCGGCGATCGCCTGATCCACCTGTGCCGCATATTTGCCGCCCCGCTTAGGGTCATCGCGGCCAAAGATACCGCGATAGTCATCTGGAATATCAACCAGTTCCACCCAATCGGGTTGCCCCACGCCGCCCTTGGCATTGAACTTATAGGCCGAAATGTCGATCGCCCCGGTGGTATTGCCATGATAGCCGTGATTGGGCGTGATCATCCCTTTCGCCCCACTGGCCGCGCGGGCCAACCGCAGCGCCAGCTCGTTGGCCTCGGTGCCGGAATTGAGGAACCAACAGACCGACAGCTCCGGCGGTAGTTTTGACATCAATTTGTCCGCAAAGGCGGTCTGCGCCGGATGCAGATAGCGGGTATTGGAATTCATCCGCAGCAGTTGGTCGGCCACGACCGCCTGAATGCGCGGATGGGCGTGGCCAACATGCGGCACGTTGTTGTAGGCATCCAGATAGGGCCGGCCCCATTCATCAAACAGATGATGCTTCCACCCCCGCATCAACATCACCGGATCGCTATAGCTCAGCTTGAGGTTGCCGCCAAAATGCGCCTGCCGCTTTTCGAGAATACCATTTTTATCAGTGTCTTGGTGGGCGACATAAACGTCATCAAGGTTCAAGAGCGCCGCCGGATTGGGACAAATCGCGCCCCAAAGATCCAGCTCATCGGGATCAGCCACTCCGGGCCAATCCGTGCCCATACCTGCCAATGACAGCGCCAGCTGAAAATGCAGATGCGGCGCCCAACCGCCGTTGCAATCTGCCGCGCCCAGGCGGCAAAACACCTCGCCCTTTGCGATGCTCTGGCCCAGTTCCAGACCTGCAATGCTCGCCGGATCAAGGTGACCATAAAGGCTGTGAAAAGCGTCACCCTGCGGGGTTTCATGGCGCAGAATAACCATGCCGCCGTAGTCCAAACGCCCGCGCCGATCCTCGACAAAGGCAACCGTAGCGGCCATTGGCGCCATCAGTTCCTGTCCGGCGGGGGCAAAGACATCCACGCCAAGATGCACCGTGCGCCGGTTCGAGGCCTTCCATTTTCCCTTTCGGAATGCGGGGGCGGTGTAAACCAATCGCGGCTCACTGTAATAGCCCATCCAGATATCATCGGGGCCGAACCGATCTGCGCCCAGCGTCGCGGCCTCGTGATCGGTGATGTCAAAAGGATTGCGCGGACAGGTCGCCGCTTCAACCGCCAAAGCCTCCATGGGGGCATCCGACAGGGACTGGCCAATGATTTGCGCAAAACCGCCACGCGACTGATCCAGCCACAACGCGACCCGCGCGGCCGCATCATTGATCGGCAATCCGCATGCACTGCGCAGACGCATCCGCAGCATCTCGACGTTCAGCTCTGGCCCCTCCAGGAACCGCCAAGCGGGCGCTTGAGAGATTGTGATGTAGGGATCGTCGGGATTTTCCTGCGCCATCAACGTAGAATTGACGATGCTTTTGGCCAATCGCATCCGCAGCAACGGCAACAGCTTATCAATCTCGGCTCCCGTAAGCGGATGCACCTGATGATAGCCTTTGACCAACCCGGTGAGCGCCTGCTCTGGCTCCGGGTGATCCAAAACCGCATAAGCCGCCGTGATAGCCAGATCGCAGATGCGCGGCGCACGGCACATATCGCCCAGATCGATCACACCAGAAATATGCGGGTTGCCCGTGCTGTGATCTGCCAAGGCGTTATAATCATTTAGATCATTGTGAATGGCCTGTTGCGGCAAACCGGCAAGAGCGTTTTGCAGCGCATCAAATTCCTCGCAAATCCCGGCCAAGATCGCGCGGCGGCTGGTGTCTGTGACACAGTCCAGCTCAGCTTTGATCCAACCTGCCTGCATCAGGTTCCATTTGAAATCACGCGCCAAGGCAGGGTGATCGAAATCAACAAGTGCGGCGGTCAGCCTGCCGTTCTGCGCCCCCAGATCGGAAATCAGAGCCATGCTATGTGGGCTAAACTTGGCATAGCAGATCCCCGGCAAGGCTGATTGCAACCAGATCAGCCGCGCCTGCCCTGCACCATCTTTGGCCGTGATCATCGCGCTGCCATCATTGGCCGGAATGACCCGCGGCATCGGCACCTCAGGCGCTTGCGCTGCAACATGATCCAGCGCTTTGATCTGCATTTCGATCAGACCGGCGTCGCACCCTGCCCGCATCACCTTGAGAATGCTGGTCTTTCCGTCGTCTTGATTGACACGAAAGTTCAGATCATACTCGCCATCCAGCGGTTCAAGCTGCGCCGTGATACCCCAATGGGTTTTGAGTATCTCTGTCCAATTGTCCGACATGCCGCCGCCCCCCGAATTTCTGTTGTGCCATCAATGCGTGGCAAGATCAGGGGCTTCAAGAGGGATTGTCGGATTTGGCGAAACTGCGATCAATCCTCGCGGCAGTATACATCATAGAGGGTGCCCATCAGCGCCTGCATTTTTGGGTCCGCAATCCGGTAAAAGATCGTCTGCCCCTGCCTGCGCGTATCCACCACACCGCCCGCCCGCAGCTTGGCCAAATGCTGGCTCAGCGCGGATTGCCCAAGGTCGAGCGTTTCATGCAGGGCACCAACGCTGCATTCCCCCTCTGCCAGTTTGCACAGGATCAGTAATCGGCGCGGGTTGGCCAAGAGAGACAGCTGCCCCGCGACATGATCGGCTTTTTCTTCAAGCCCGGAGGAAAGTGTTTCAGACATATTTTATACTTTAGATATTGCTAATTTAGTAATTTCTTATTTATATCACATCAGTCAGGCGCTGCAAGAGCGCCGCAACACAACGGAGTTTGCGCTTATGGAATTGTCCACTGCAACAGAATTTACGCCGCTGCTGTCCCTCGTGGGCGGCATCCTGATCGGGATCAGCGCCTTGATGGTGATGGGGCTTTTTGGACGGATCGCAGGAATATCCGGCATCACCAGCGGCATGATGGCTGCGTTTCTGCCCATGCGCGGGGCGCCAACAGATCTGGCCTGGCGGCTGGCCTTTGTGGCCGGTCTGATCGCCGCGCCGCTGCTTTACAGCGTTTTTGCCGGGCAACTGCCCGCGCAGACCGTGCCAACATCCCTGATCGGCATGGCCATTGCGGGGATTGTGGTTGGCGTCGGCACCAGTCTTGGATCGGGCTGCACCTCCGGGCATGGGGTGTGCGGTTTGGCGCGGCTCTCGCCTCGGTCGTTGATCGCTGTCTGCACGTTCATGGCAACGGCGGGCGTCACGGTTTTTGTCCTGCGGCACATGGTTTAAGGAGCATCAGATGCATATTCTTTTTGGTCTACTTTCCGGTCTGGTCTTTGGCGTCGGCCTCGTTATCTCTGGCATGTCAAACCCTGCTAAGGTGCTGAATTTCCTCGATGTAGCAGGCACTTGGGATCCAAGCCTTGCCTTTGTGATGGGCGGTGCCTCGGTGACGACATTCATCGGCTATCGTTTGATCCTCAATCGGCCAGCTCCTGCCCTGGCGGATGTGTTTCAGATGCCCACAGCGGCGCAAATTGACCGGCCGCTGCTGGTCGGTTCTGCGCTCTTTGGCATTGGTTGGGGTATTGGCGGGCTTTGCCCCGGTCCGGCCTGGACAGCGCTGCCAATGATGGCGCCGGGGGTTTTGATTTTCCTGCCGATGATGCTCTTGGGTCTGTGGCTTGGCAGCCATCTGAAACGGCAATCCAGCGGTGATGCGGCCCCCGCCGCCAGCTGATACGGCACGCGATCACCTCGCAATGGCCGCACACCTGTCTTAAGGCGGCCAGAATTGCATGGGCATCCTCCCCCTGAAAAGCAAAGGGGATGCCCATGCAGAATGTTCCAACGGCGCGGCAGACCGCACAGGCCAAGATGTTCGAACTGATGCGCCAGACAGCGCTATCAAATCGGGCCGCGGCCAAGCCACATTGCGCCCTGTCAGACAAAGATGCCGATCGCCTGAAATCGCGGGCTTTGGCGTCTTTGGGTGTTCGATCAAAAACAAGCAGAACTGCAAGTCACAGGTTTGGCCGGTCTGTTATCAACCGTGTTACCCAGATGCGCCTCAGAAAAACGCAGCGCCGTCCAGCTCTACAATCAAGGTACCAATAACCCGCCCATTGCTGGGATCGGTCAAGGCAAAGACGGCCCGTGCGCGTTCAGTTTGGGCCGGATCGCCCGAGGCATCAAATATCTCAAATTGCCAAGGCGCGGCTTCGTAATGCTGGCGCAGGCAATTTCGAACCAGATCCGCCACTGCATCACCAGATCGCCTCTCTGCTAGGGTCATCCCGTCCAGATCACGCAGCGAAATCGAGCTGATGCGCCCTTCTGCGTCTTGCAGATGCCCTTGCAGGACCACATGCGCCGGATGGGCCGCTTGTGCGGCAAGTGGCGGATCCGTCAAGGCGCCCACCAGCCGTGCATCATTGACCCAAGTCATCACATCCCGGTCGATAAACCGCAGAATTGCCATCGGCCGATCCTGCGCCCAGCCCGGCGCGGCCAACATCCAAACAAGCGCCGCCATCACATAGCGTGTCATTACATTTCCCCAACTCCACTGCGCCACCGGGCGCAAACCACGGGTGAGCCTAGGAAAGGGGCGTTAAAGCGGGATGAATCGCCATGCAGTCTCTGTGGTACTGGTTAGCGTCAGGTTAACCTTGGTCCGGAACCTCACCGCGAAAGCCCAGTGCCACAACAAATTTCTCAGAACTGTCTGAGCGACTGGCCGGTGGTTTGTAGTTGTGGACCTTGGTGAACCGCTGTTTCAGCAGCTTTTGCAGATCCCCTTCGGCACCGCCGGCCAGAACCTTGGCGACAAACGTGCCGCCCTCATCAAGCACGTCAAAGGCGAAATAGGCCGCAGCCTCGCACAGGGCGATAATGCGCAAGTGGTCAGTCTGTTTGTGACCCGATGACGAGGCCGCCATGTCCGACATCACCACATCAGCCTTGCCGCCCAGCCATTCCTTGACTTGCAGATCGGCATCGTCTTCCATGAAATCAAGCTGGTGCAATTCGCAGCCCGCAATCGGCTCCATCTCTTGCAAATCAACGCCAAGAATGGTGCCCACGGCCTTGCCGCCGCGCTCGGCCAGAACATTGCTGCGCTTGACCGCCACCTGACACCAGCCGCCTGGTGCCGCGCCCAGATCAACGATCCGCGCGCCGGGAACAAGGAACCGGAATTTATCGTCCAGCTCCATGATCTTATAGGCCGCACGCCCGCGATACCCTTCGGATTGCGCGCGTTTCACATAAGGATCATTCAACTGCCGCTGCAACCAGCGGGTCGAACTGGTGGTGCGCCCGCGTGCGGATTTGACCTTGACCTTGAGGTCGCGCTGGCCCCGTCCGGAGGTGTTCTTGCCAGTAGGTGTCTTGCCCATCTCAATAGGCCCCTTCTTCCAATACGCCATCGGCGCTCATTTGTGCATATAACAGACCCTCGCGCAGACCGCGATCCGCAACCGAAAGCCGGTCCGTGGGCCAGCAGCGCATCAAGGCCTGCAAAATCGCCGCCCCCGACATGATCAACGCCGACCGGTCCTGCCCGATCCGCGGATCGGCGCGGCGGCCATTGGGCCCCATTGCCAGATAGGAATGGATCACCTTATCGATCTGATCGGTGGTCATCCGCAGCCCGTCCACCTTTGTGCGGTCATAGCGGCGCAGGCCCAGATGGCTGGCGGCGACGGTTGTGACAGTGCCCGAGGTGCCGACAATCTGGAACCGTTCCTGCGGCTGGGCCGAGTGATAGGGGGTAAAGTCCTGCAAATTTTCCTCAAAGAACCAACTCATCAGGGCAAACCGGGCCGCGTCATCATCCACATCACTGAACTGGTCGCGCAGGGTCGCCACGCCAAGCGGCACAGAGATCCAATCGACGACTTTGGCCGCCGGAATATCGGTTTTGGCCTGAATGAACCCCGAATGCAGACGCATGATGGATTGGGCGCGGTCTTTCTTGGGCACCTTGGAGATGTCGATCCAAACGAGTTCGGTTGATCCGCCGCCAATATCCACCACCAGCAGATTTTCTGTCTTGTGATTGACCAGTGGCGCACAGGAGATCACCGCCAGCTGCGCCTCTTCCTCAGGCTTGATGATATCAAGGCGCAGGCCGGTCTCACGCTGAATGCGGCGCATGAATTCTGCGCCATTTTGCGCCCGTCGGCAGGCCTCTGTTGCAACCAGACGCATCCGGCGCACTTTGTTGCGGCGCAGTTTTTGTTGGCAAATGCGCAATGCCTGAAGGGTACGCGCCATCGATCCGCGCGACAAACGCCCGGTACGTTCCAACCCCGCGCCCAATTGCACAGATTTGGAAAAACTATCAACCACATGAAAACCGCTGCCCTTGGGCTGCGCGATCAACATGCGGCAACTATTTGTACCCAGATCAAGGGCCGCATAGAGGTCAGACGATCTGGGCGGAACTGGCGCGGGGCTCAGAGCCGGTTTGTTGTCCTTTTCGAGCGCGCCCGCACCTTTGGGACGCTGTGGCGCCATGGTTTGCGCCTTTCATATCGAGTTGCCCTCAAGGTAGTCGCGCAGGCGGTCACACGCAAGCGCGAAGGTGCGACAATCGTGCAAATCTTATGCGCTTGGATGCGCGTCCCGATAGCGCCTGATCCAATCGGCGCTGGTCTCATCGGCCAGCTTGCGCAGCCCCGGTGCGGTATTGGCAGCAAGCGCCGGATTCTGACCGATTTGGCCCAGAACCCGTGCCAGAGTGGCCTGCGGCGCAGCAGCCAGCTCTTCGTAGCTCAGTCTCAGCGGCGCGATGCCCTGCGCCTCAAACCAGCGCGGCCATGCGGCATCATAGGCCGACAGCTCTGCCATACGCGCGGTGATCAGGGCCGGATCATAGCCCTGTGGCACTGTTGGTGCGATTTCCTCCAACGTGCTGCCATCGGGGCGGCCATGCCACAGCCCGGTCTGTTCTGCGCGGATGTAGGACACCGCCTCGGCCAATTTGTCGCTGCGCGACAGGTAGATATAGCGCAACGGACCAAACGCAGCGGCGAATCTGTCCGCCTCTGAGGGTCTGCCAGGATGCATCCGGCCCAGCCAGTCGCAGGCGAACTGCAAATCCGACCCCATCAGCCGCAAGCCAAACACCCCGGTTTCGCCCTGCCCGGCCTGCCGCATCGCCGCAAGGTAACGGGCAGAGAACGCCGCATCCTGACAATCCACACGCGCCCCCAATCCCCAGAGATCTGCCCAATACTTCAGGCTTTTCTGGCGAAAAAAGGAATCAGGATGCCCTGCCACCCCGGTCTGGGACAGCAGATCACACAAAAGCGTCGTGCCGCTGCGCGGGGTGCTGCACAGGATATATGCGGTGGGCTTGTCCATGGAGCATAGAGCTAACGACCCACGCTCACCCTGTCCATGTGGTGCGCCTCACAACAAAGGTGAATATTATGATGCTCCGCCCCCCTCGCGGTACAGGTCGCTGCGGGATAAACCTCACTGCGTCGCGGATGGAATGCTTTCGGTCGATATTCTGCCGCGTTTGAGCAACGTCTGCCGTTAGACAGGCCATGAAATGCAACAAGGAACGGGCACATGCCAGAGGTCACAATCGTATATTGGCGGGATATTCCGGCGCAGGTGATTGTCGGAAAAGGCCGCCGCGGGGAAAAGCGTGCTTTGCCGGAACGGTTTGAGCAGGCGATCGACCGCGCAGCCATGAAAGTGGGCGCCGAAGACACCGATGCCTATCTGGCCGAATGGCGCAAAGCGGCGCCATTCACCGTCGAAGGCAGCGATGCCGAAGTTGCAGATTCCGAGGCCGAACGGCTGGACAGCGAATATGACCGCGCCCGCATCAAGGCGCTGATTGACAACGACGGCTGGGCCTAAGGTCCGGCTTCCCATGTTCAAGGATAAACTCATGGCTCTGCTCAATTTCCGCCGCAAAGACACATCTGCCCCAACCACGACCTCCCCCGAGGTTGAGGCCCTGCTCAAGGATTATTCGATCGAGGTGATGCCGCGCACCGCCGAGAAAGTCGAAGATTTCCGCGACCTGCTGCCCGCCGAGACCCGCGTCTATATCGCCCATATCGAAGGCACACCCATCGAAGATATGGTTGCCACCGCAAAACGCCTGAACGAGGGCGGCTTCAAGGTGATGCCGCACTTCCCCGCGCGGATCATCAAGGACAAGGCGACGCTGGCAGACTGGATTTCCCGCTACCAGGGCGAAGCGGATGTGAAACAGGCATTGTTGCTGGCGGGCGGCGTGGCCTCTCCCCATGGTGATTTCTCCGATTCCATGCAGCTGTTGGAAACCGGCCTTTTTGATGAGGCAGGGTTTGAGCGCCTGCACGTTGCCGGCCACCCCGAAGGCAACCGCGACATTGACAGCGACGGCAGCACCACAAACGTGGACGCTGCGTTGAAATGGAAGAACGATTTCCAGACCCGCACAGATGCCGAGATGGCACTGGCAACCCAGTTTGCCTTTGATGCAGATCCGATCATCAAATGGGCGGACGACCTGCGCGAGGCCGGGATCACCCTGCCCGTTCACATCGGCATCGCCGGTCCGGCCAAGCTGCAAACCCTGATCAAATTTGCCATCGCCTGCGGTGTTGGCCCATCCCTGAAGGTTTTGCAAAAGCGCGCGATGGACGTGACCAAACTCTTGCTGCCCTATGAGCCGACCGATGTGATCAACACATTGGCCGCGCACAAGGCCGCCAACCCCGATTTCAACATCACTCATGTGCACTTCTTCCCGCTTGGCGGGATCAAGACAAATGCCACATGGGCCCAGGAAAATGGCGGCGCTTCTGCCGTTCCTGCCAACGCCGACTAAAGGACCAACCCAATGACACGCACGATTGTCGAATCCAAAACCAAAACAGCCGTCATCGGCTTTGAAGAGCCATTCTGCGTCATCGGGGAACGGATCAACCCGACGGGCCGCAAAATCCTGGCAGAAGAGCTGGAGCGCGGCGACTACAGCCGTGTCGAATTTGACGCTATTGCACAGGCAAACGCCGGTGCCACAGTGCTGGATGTGAACTCCGGCGCGGTCTTTTCCAACAAAATGGCCGAAGATCCACGTTACGCCGACAACAACTTTGTCGAGCCGATGCTGATGCCAGAAATGATCAAACGTGTGCAGGCTGTGACCGACACGCCCATCTGCATCGACAGCTCCGTACCCGGCGCGCTTGAAGCCGGCCTGCAGGCTTGTGAAGGCCGTCCGCTGCTGAACTCCGTCACCGGCGAAGAAGAACGGCTGGAAATGGTTCTGCCGCTGGTCAAGAAATACAACGTGCCTGTTGTCGCAATCTCGAACGACGACACTGGCATTTCCGAAGACCCGGATGTGCGCTTTGCGGTTGCGAAACTGATTGTCGAGCGTGCGGCGGATCACGGCATTCCTGCCCATGACATCGTTGTGGACCCGCTGGTGATGCCCATCGGTGCGATGGCGACAGCCGGGCATCAGGTCTTTACCCTCGTCCGCCGTCTGCGCGAAGAGCTGGGCGTGAACACCACTTGCGGTGCCTCCAACATCAGCTTTGGCTTGCCCAACCGTCACGGCATCAACAACGCCTTTTTGCCAATGGCAATGGGCGCGGGCATGACCTCGGCAATTATGAACCCTGTTGGTCTGCCGGTGAACGCCAAGAAGATCGAAGAGAAGAAGGCCGAACTGGCCGCGCTTGGTGTGGTTCTGCCCGAGGGCATGGATGACGAAGCCTTTGTGCAGCTCTTTGGCATGGGGTCCACCCTGCCGCGTGCGGGCAAGGAAATGGAAGCAATCCGCGCCGCCAACTTCTTGTTCGACCGTGACCCTCATGGCGGGGCGTGGATTGAATTTAACAAGGTTGCGCCCAAAGCCGGTCAAGAAGGCCGCGGCCGCGCAGCCCGCGTTGGCGGCCGTCGCCGCCGCGCTTGATCGGATTGAAAAGACTGCAAAGGGCCCTCTGTTTTCGCAGGGGGCCTTTTTTGTGTCTTATGCCGCCTCACCTGCCAGCGCCGCAAAACTGGTGACCCGCCGCAAGCCGCTGAACAGACATGCGGCAAAGGACAGGGCAAACGCCGCAAGCGCCAATGCCAATCCAACCTGCGGCCCCAATGCGCCGACCACCGTCCCCGCCACCAGCGCCCCGATCGGCCGCACACCATAGATCGCCGTCTGGATTACCGCGTTGATCCGGCCCAACATCTGCGGCGGCGCCACCACCTGCCGCAATGAGTTTTGCGCAATCAACCACATCGCAGGTCCAAACCCGACAAAGAAAAACCCGATATAGAGGGGCACGATGGCCTGCGCCTGCGCGGCGGTATAGACCACGATCATGGCAAGCGCAGAACTGCCCGGACCAAACAACAGCACAATGTTCGGGCGCACCCATGCGCCGATCCGGCGGATCGTCCATGTGCCCAGAAACCCGCCCAAGCCAAGGAAGGCCATCGCAATCCCGAAGGCTCCGGCAGGCGCCTCAAAAAGCGTTTGAACAGCTGGAACCATTGCCACCAAAAGCGCGGCAAATGCAAAGTTCCAGAAGATCGCACAAAGCGCCACGGACAACAGTAAGGAATGCCCAGCAACAAAGTGAACACCGTCGCGCAATTGCTTGATAAGGCTCAGTTGCTCTGTCAGTTTCCGTGCTTCGAAATAAGGCAAACCGCGCAGCTGTTGCATCCCCCAGATCAGGACCAGAACCGCCAGCGGAAACAGCCACAGCGCGCTATCGCCTGTTGCAATCACTCCCACCGCCAGCGGCACCAAAAAGGCGTTGAACGCGCGCGGTAATTCAATCCGCGCATTGGCAGCGGCCAGCGCCGAAACAGGCTCTGCGCGTGGCAAAATCGACAAAGCAGACAGGCCAAACAGCACAACGCCAAATCCGGCCAAAGTGATGGAGGCGCCAAACAGCAGCAACGTCTCAAACGCAATGCCCGCCGCAGCGCCAGCCGCTCCAACCACAGAAACCCCAACCGAAACCAACGCCAAACGGCGCAGGTCATGGCGATCCACCAACAACCCAAAAGGCAAAGAGCCCAACAAATGCGCCAATGACTGGCACGCCACGAGCAAACCAATGGTCTGTGCAGTGGCTTCAAACACCAAGGCAGCCAAAATAGGCACGGCAACAAGTGCCATTTGGTCTGCAAAATGCAAGGCAGCAGCCGCGCGGGTTAAAGTGGTGACAGCGGTTTTCATAAATCGTCCTCAGATAATCCTGAGCCGACCTTATGTGACCTTGGCTGTGTGACCGATCCGAATGATGCGCATTGGCTGCCATCCAATCACCCCTGCATGAATGAATTCCACGAAACCGCAAAACCGGTAACCCGGTATTAACGCACCGCCCTCTAGAAGGTTCTGACCCGACCCCAAAGTGGAGCGTTCTTTTATGTGTATTGCAGTGTCAATTTGTGACCCGGTGCTTTGTGACTGAACCGCTTTGCCCCGATGGAAAACTCGATGTCACAGCGGCGCCCGGCCTTCATGCTTCGCTTTTGCGCTGTGACGGTCAGGATGTGCAGGTTGATATGACCAGCGTCACGTCTATTGGCGCATTGTGCCTGCAAACGCTCATCGCGGCCGCGCGCAGTGCGCGGGATAACAACCATGATTTTCAGATATCAAACACCAGTGATCAGGTTCTGGCCCAAATGGCCGCCATGGGCATGACGCCCGAACTGATTGTGGAGGGATGCGCATGACCCTTGAAATTCTCGCCGTGGACGACAGCCGCACGATGCGGGACATGATCCGCCTGGCCCTGCTGCCCTCTGGATTTACCGTTCATACCGCCGATGATGGCGTGCATGGTGTCGAGGTCTTGGATGGCATCACCCCGGACGCGATCATCACCGACATCAACATGCCGCGCATGGATGGTTTTGGTTTTATCGATGCTGTGCGCGGGCAGGAAAAACACCGCTCCACCCCCATTCTGGTACTCACAACAGAGGCTGCCCCGGAATTGAAGCAACGCGCCCGCGTGGCAGGTGCAACCGGTTGGATTGTAAAACCTTTTGACCCGGTAAAACTGGTCAAAGCGCTGCAAATGGTTGCGGGATAGGAGGCAGGGATGACCGTAGATAACGATCCAATGGCCGAAATCCGCGCCTCGTTCTTCATCGAAAGCGAGGAATTGCTTGAGGCGCTGCAAGATGGCCTGCAATTAATGGATGACGGCGCTGCGGACAACTAGACCATCAACGTTGTATTCCGCGCGGTGCATTCGATCAAAGGTGGCGCGGGCGCATTCGGCCTCGAAGGCCTGGTTCATTTTGCCCACCGCTATGAAACGGTTTTGGACGAAGTCCGCGCAGGCCGATTGCAGGTCGAAACCGAGGCACTCAAAGTCTTCTTTCAAGCCGCTGATCACCTCTCCGATCTTGTCCGGATCAGCCGCGACAATGACCCGCTGCCCGATGAAGAAACCGAAGTTCTGTTGAAGGCTCTTGATGCCTTCCTTGGCGACACTGGCCCGGTATCCGGCACCTCCGAAGAGGACATTGAATTTCAACCAATGGGCCTGTCCCTTGATCTGGATTTACCAGTTGACGGTACCGCAGACCTGCCTGATCTGGACGCCCTGCCACCTCTCGACCTCGGTTCTGTGACAACGACCTATGAGATCACCTTTGCGCCGCAGGCCGACCTGTTTGACACAGGCAATGAACCTGCAACGCTGCTGCGCAATCTACAGCAGCTTGGCACCGCCAAAGTCACATGTGACAGCAGCCGGCTCCCCCCCTTGATCAACTGCGCCCCGATGTTCCCCACCTCAGCTGGACAGTGATCCTTCAAACGGATGTCGAAGAAAGCGAAATAGTCTCGATCTTTGAATTCGTAGAAGGGCTGTGCCAACTCGACATCAAAAAGCAGGGCGAGCCGGATAGCCGCGACCTGCCGCCACTTCCAGATCTGCCCCCAGTTGAACCCACGATGGCTGAACACCGAGAAACATTGCCGCAGACCCCAATTGAGGTGACACCGGCCCCATCAGCACCTGTTGACGATCCTGTTTCTACAGTCGCTGCGCCTACTCAACCCGCCCAAGCCACGGCACCTACCGCTGCAAAATCAGTGGTGCGCGTCGATCTGGACCGCATTGAACGGTTGGTAAACCTGGTAGGGGAGTTGGTGATCAATCAGGCAATGCTCAGCCAAAGTCTCGAACATTCGGGTTTGTCACCCCATTCGGACGCGATGAGCGGTCTGGAAGAGTTTCAGCGTCTCACCCGCGATATTCAAGACAGCGTTATGATGATCCGTGCGCAACCGGTCAAATCCCTATTCCAACGCATGTCCCGCATTGTCCGGGAAGCCTCAGCCGCCGTTGAAAAAGACGTAAGGCTGGTCACCACAGGTGAGGCAACCGAAGTCGACAAAACCGTGATCGAACGACTGGCTGATCCCTTGACCCATATGATCCGCAACGCGGTCGATCATGGCCTTGAAACCAAAGAGGAACGACTGGCCGCCGGCAAACCCGCCCAAGGTAAAGTCAACCTCAGCGCCGCCCATCGCTCCAGGCGCGTCGTGATCGAGATCGCCGACGATGGCGCGGGCATTGCTCGGCCCAAAGTGCTGCAACTCGCCATTGACAAGGGGCTAATCCCGCCAGACAGCAATCTCACCGACACAGAGATTGACAACCTTTTGTTTTTACCTGGGTTTTCCGCCGCTGCCACGGTTTCAAACCTGTCCGGCCGCGGGGTTGGCATGGATGTGGTGCGGACCTCTATCCAAGCATTGGGCGGGCGCATTACGACAACCTCTTTGCCCGGCCAAGGCACGACATTTTCTATCTCCTTGCCGCTCACGCTCGCCGTTCTGGATGGTATGGTCATTGAGGTGGCCGAAGAAACCCTGGTGCTGCCGCTCAACCTGGTGATCGAGACATTGACGTTGCAGCGCGGAGATGTGGAAATGGTGCGTCCAGGGCGCAACGTGGTGCGCGTGCGCAGTGGTTTTGTCCCTTTGTTTGATCTGGGTGCGGCGCTTGGCTACCGCCCCCCCTTGGACGATTTTGAGGGCTCCGTGGTGTTGTTGATTGCCAACGAAGATGAAACCAACGCCGCGCTTTTGATCGATAACATCCTTGATCAGCGGCAAGTGGTGATCAAAGGCCTGGACGAGAGCTTTTATCGTGCACCGGGCATTGCCGCGGCGACCATCCTTGGTGACGGCCAAATTGCACTGATCCTCGACCCTTCTGACATCATCAGCACGGCCATCCCCAAACCCGGTTTGTCGCAAACCAGCTCAGACGCAGGAGTTCCAGCATGACCGATACACAAAGCCCTCAATCTATTGAGCTTTTGACATTTCAACTGGCTGATCAGGAATATTCTCTTGATATCATGTCTGTCAGAGAGATCCGCGGCTGGACCCGCGCAACCCCGCTGCCACATGCGCCGAAATTCATGAAAGGCGTGATCAATCTGCGCGGCACCGTACTTCCCGTTATGGATCTTGCACAACGGCTTGGCCTCGCGGCCCGTGAACAGAACGACCGCAACGTGATCATTGTGGTCAAGCATGAAGAGACCATGACCGGCCTTCTGGTGGATGCGGTTTCTGATATCATCGCGCTCACCTCGGATGATTTGCAGCCGCCGCCTGAATTGTCATCGGGTACGGCCAATGGTGTTGTTAATGCGCTGACCCTGATTGACGACCGGATGATCCGCGTATTGGACCTTGCCGCAACCATCAATGACACCGAGAGCGCAGCGGCATGATCGCTTTGGCCCATAGCGAAGTTGCACTTGATCCGGACAGTTTTCGATCAATCGCTGACTTGGCATATCAGGAAAGTGGATTGACCCTGGTTGAAGAAAAGACCTCGATGATCCAGTCTCGCCTGCGTCACCGGTTGCGAGCTCTCAAACTGGACGATTTCGCCGCCTATTGCGCGGTTCTAAAGTCCGATGCTGGTCGATCGGAACGTCGGCATTTGATTTCAGCATTGACCACCAATGTTTCGCATTTTTTCAGAGAAGCGCATCATTTTGATCAATTGGCTGACCTGTTCGATGCCCGCGCCGCAGCCCTGCGCGCCGGGGGGCGGATGCGCATTTGGTCGGCGGGGTGCTCAAACGGGCAAGAGGCCCTGTCTGCCGCGATCACACTCGCGGAACGGGCGCCGGATCTGTCAAAGCTTGACCTGAAAATCCTGGCGACGGACATCGATCAGAATGTGGTCCAGTTTGCGCGGGACGCAAAATACCCGCAGCGGTTCATGCGCGGGGTGACGACTGAAATGCGCAGCAAGTATTTTAACGTCACTACTGAAGCGAATGGCGAGAAACACTATTCCGTTGCTCCATCAACGCGCCAATTGATTCAATTCAATGCCCTTAATTTACTGGGTCAATGGCCCATCCGCACCAAGTTTGACGTAATCTTTTGCAGGAACGTGGTGATCTACTTTGATGCGGAGACGCAAGAGCAACTTTGGCCCAGATTTCTCGAAGTGTTGCATCCGGATGGCCTTTTGTTTCTTGGCCATTCTGAACGGATCGCGGAGCCGGAAAAGTTTGGATTTGAATGCATTGGCCCGACAACCTATCGGCCTTTACCGCAGTGAAACACCGCCCGGCTGGGTAACGATTGAACAAGGAATAGACTTATGGCGCTGCGCGACCAGATCCGCATCATGGTGGTAGACGATATGTCAACCAGCAGAGGTCTCATCACCCAAGCGCTCGATGGTTTTGGCGTGCGCAATGTGGCGACTGCAGAGAACGGCAAACAGGCATTACATGCGCTGGCCAGCAAGCCGGCGCATTTGGTGATTTCAGATTACAACATGCCTGAAATGGACGGGCTGCAATTGCTGCAGTACTTGCGGGCGACACCGCAGACCAAGGGGGTAGGTTTTGTGTTAATCACGGGGCGCGCCGAACAACAAATCATCGATCACGGCAAAAAACTGGGCATGAATGTCTGAAGTCAGCGCTTATGGGTCCAAATAGTGTCATTTGCTAAGAGAGGGTTTGTTGCTCATCGTAACCACCGAGGAGTGGACGATGAGAAAG
>NZ_QBKU01000006.1 GCF_003054325.1 Sulfitobacter mediterraneus | reverse complement strand
TTTGCTCTTCACTGAAACGGCTTCTCTTCATCGTCTGTCTCCTTGTTGGAGAACAGGCTAACTCAAAACACCGGACGTTTCAGGGGAGCAGGTCACAAGGCAGAATTCCCCCCAAACCCTTTGGTAAAAAGGTGTTCTGCGCGCAATTTCAGCGATGATTTTCGTGAGGTTTGGGTGCGCAGTGGCCGCAAAAAATCTTAGGCCTGCGCCCGCTCCACGCCCTCTGTGATCGCTTGGCGAAGACGTTTTTCCAAGGTGCGTTGCTTGCTTTCGGAATAGTACTTCAAGCCGAACATATCTTTGACATAGAAGGTATCAACCACCTGTTCGCCATAGGTCGCGATCACGGCATTGGCGATATAGACGTTTGAATCCGCCAGTGTCCGCGCCAGATCATACAGCAATCCGGGACGGTCGCGGGTGTCCACCTCGATGATCGTGTAGATCTCTGAGCCTTCATTATCAAAGGTGATATGGGTCGGCACCCGAAAGGCTTTTTCGCGCTTCTTAACCTTGTCGCGGGATTTGAGCGCCTCACGGGCGACAACCTCGCCGCGCAGCGTCTTTTCAATGACTTGTCGCAGCCGTGGCAGCCGCGCCGCCTCATAGGCGTTGCCATCGGCGTCTTGTATCCAGAAGGCATCGGTCACATAGCCGTCTTTGGTCGTATAGCTACGGGCATCAACCACATTGGCACCCACCAACGCCAGTGCCCCCGCGAGACGTGAAAAGATGCCCGGATGATCCGGCATCACGAAACAGGCACGGGTGGCGTCGCGGTCATCGTCAGGGTGCAGATCAATGCGCACCACGTCCTCGCCAATGTCGCGCAGCAATTCGGCAAAGGCGACATGAGCGGTGACATGCAGGCCCTGCCAATAGGGGTCGTAATGCCGCCCGGTTTCGGTCTGCAACGCCTTGCGCGGCCAGTCTTTGAGCGCTTCGCGCAACGTCTTTTTGGCCTCTGCGCCACGGTTGGCACGATTGAGATCTTCCAGCCCGGTCTCAAGCGCCCGTTCGGTCTGGTTGTACAGCCCCCGGATCAAAACGGCCTTCCAGTTGTTCCAGGTGTTCGGTCCAACGCCGCGAATGTCACAGACCGTCAAAACACACAGCAGTTCCAACCGTTTGACCGTGCGCACCGCTTTGGCAAAATCACGCACCGTGCGCGGGTCGGCGATATCGCGCTTTTGTGCCATATCGGACATCAACAGGTGATAACGCACCAGCCATTCAATGGTGTCCACCTCATCCGGTTTCAACCCCAATCGCGGCGCCACCTTGCGCACGATCTTTGCACCCAGAATGGAGTGATCCTCAGGTCGTCCTTTGCCGATGTCATGCAGCAGCAGCGCGATGTAAAGAACCTTGCGATTGACCCCGCGTTGCAGGATCGAGGATGCGATGGGCAACTCCTCTTCCAGCTCTCCCCGCTCAATCCGGGCAAGGTTTGCGATGCATTGGATCGTATGCTCATCGACGGTGTAACTGTGATACATATTGAACTGCATCATCGCCACAATCGGCTCGAATTCGGGGATAAACGCAGACAGAACGCCCAGTTCATTCATCCGGCGCAGCGCCCGTTCCGGGTTGCCGTGTTTGAGCAGCAGATCATGAAATATCCGCCGCGCCTCGGGTTCGTGGCGCATACTGTCATCGATCAGATTCAAGTTCGCCTTGATCAGCCGCATGGCATCGGGATGGATCAACATCCCCGTGCGCAGGGCCTCTTCAAAGATCCGCAGCAGGTTCAGCTTGTCTGACAGAAACTCCGCCTCATCGGTGACTGAGATGCGGTTGTGCACCACCTCATATCCTTTGCGAATACGGGGGCGTCGGCGGAATATCCGCTCAAGCAGCGGTTCTGCCTTGAGGTGGATTGCCTCCAGCCCGGTCAGGAAAATCCGCGTCAGATCACCCACAGCCGTCGCATAGCGGAAATAGGCCTGCATAAAGACCTCGACGGCACGGCGGCCTGCGGTGTCGTTGTATCCCAGCGCTTGGGCGACCTGAACCTGCATGTCAAAGGTCAACTGTTCAGTCGCGCGCCCCGTTAGCAGGTGCAAATGCCCGCGCACAGCCCACAGAAACTCCTCAGCGGCGCGGAAGGTTTCAAACTCATCGGGGCGAAACACGCCCTTGTCCACCAGATCGGCGATATTCTCGACCTCGTAGATGAACTTGGCGATCCAGAACAGCGAATGCAGGTCGCGCAGCCCGCCTTTGCCCTCTTTGACGTTCGGCTCCACCACATAACGCTCGCCCTGTTTGAGGTGGCGGTTGTCGCGTTCCTCCAGTTTGGCTTCGATAAAGGCGCGGCCCTTGGCAGAAAACAATTCACGGGCCAGCGTGTCATGCAATTCCGTCGCCAACCCAGTATCACCAATGATGAACCGCTGTTCCAGCAATGCGGTCTGGATGGTGTAATCTTCGGTGCCAAGACGCACACAATCGGCAATGCTGCGCGTTGCGTGGCCAACCTTGAGCTTTAGATCCCACAGGATATACAGCATGCTTTCGATCACGCTTTCGGACCATGCTGTGGCTTTGTATGGGATCAAGAACAGCAGATCGACATCCGAAAACGGCGCCATTTCCCCCCGGCCATAGCCGCCTACACCAATCACCGAAAGCCGTTCGCCTTCGGTCGGGTTGGGTTTGAGATGCAGCAACTGTGTGGCGACATGCATGGTGCTACGCACCAAAGTGTCGGTCAAATAGGTATAGGCTCGCGTCATGCCGCGCGCATCAAAGGGCGCTTTTGCAAATGCCTCGGCAATGGTGCTGCGGCCCTGTTTTTGCACGTCGCGCAAAATCGCCACAGCGGCGGCGCGTTGGCCGGCGGGGTCAAGATCGGCGCAGGCGGCTTCGATTGCGGCAATCACGGCGGGCGGATCGACAATCAAGGCCGGATCGCAAATCAGGCGCAGCGTGGTCACTGCGCCTGATCCGGTGTTTATTGCGGTTTGTGCGGGCAACTCAGAACCCGGCCCCACCAAAGGACTGCGGCGCATTCTCTACAACAACCACGGCTTTGTCGCGGATTGTTGCAACGGCCAGCCCGCGTTCGTTGGTGCCATCCTTGCGCAGACGGAAGATCCCGGTCGCCCCGCGAAAGCCTGCCCCTTGGGTCAGGCTTGCGCCGGTCAGCGCGGTGGCCTTGCCGGATTTGGCCAATGCCCCCACAGCTGCGATGCCATCAAAGGCCAGCCCGGCCAACGGGTGTGGATCAGATCCATAGGCCGCGCTGTACCGCTGGCGGAACGCGCCTGAGGCTGACGGATCAGGCAAGGCAAACCAGCCGCCCTGTACGCCCGGCAGATCCAGTGTTTGTGGCGGGATGTCCCAACGGGTCAGGCCGATGTACTGAGTGTTGGCGGCGCTCACGCCTGCCTCTGGCAAAAGCTGTGCAAACAACGGCAGGGCGCTGGCCGACGAGGTGGTCAGGAACAGCGCATTTGCACCGGACGCGTCCATGGTGGATTTAACGCGCGGCACAGATGCGATCACCGATTCCTGGCTCAACGCGTAATCAACCGTGCCTGAAAGCGTGGCACCATTGGCCGAGATCGCCTGCTGGATTGCGTTGCGTCCCAGTTGGCCTGCAACATCTTGGCTGTGCAAGATGACGATCCGGTCCTTGCCGTTGCGCTTGCCGTAGCGCACCAGACGGTTGGCTGTGTTGCCAAAGGTTGGCCCCAGAACAAAAACGTTGCCGCCCGCGATTGTAGGATTGTTGGAGAACGACAGAACGTTCACGCCCTGCTTGGCCACGGCAACGCCAGCGGCATTGGCGGCCTCGCCGTAAACCGGCCCCAGAATGATCTTGGCCCCGTCATTGACCGCCTTGGTTGCCGCGCTGGCCGCTGTGGCTGCATTGCCCGCCGTGCCGTAGACCCGCAGATCTACTTCCACGCCGCCCAGATCACGCATCGCCAAGCGTGCGGCATTTTCAAGGTTCTTTGCCAGCAATTCGTCACTGGCCGAGCCGCCACGCGGAATCAAAAGCGCCACAGGAACGGGCGCATCGGTGTCGATTTTGGCCCCGCCGGTGTTGGCCAAACTGCCCATTGCCGCCGGATCACAGGCCGCCAAAGCCATCGCAAAAAGCGGCAGGACTATCAACCGCACCCGCTTGCGGCACTTATCAAAAAAAGCAATCATTCTAAACTCACTCCCCCGGTGGTAGGACGGCGCAACGGCGCAAACAAAAACAGGATGTGCCGCAATCATAGTGAGTGCGAAAGGCTGGTCCAGCGTGAATTATCAAAAGACACCCTTATCGGCGGGTTTGTATTTTGTCGGCGTGCCGATTGGCACAGCAAGGGACATCACCCTGCGGGCGCTGGATGTGCTGGCCTCAGCCGATGTGCTGGCCGCCGAAGACACACGCAGCCTGCGCCGTCTGATGGATATTCATGGGGTGCCCTTGGGGGAACGCCGGGTTCTGGCGCTGCATGATCACAGTGGCAGCGGCGTGCAGGAAAAGCTGATTGCCTTGATGACCGAGGGGAAATCGGTCGCCTATGCCTCGGAGGCGGGGATGCCCCTGATTGCAGACCCGGGTTTCGAGCTGGCCCGCGCGGCGGCTGCGGCTGGTGTGGTGCTGACCTGTGCGCCAGGCCCGTCGGCGGTGCTCACCGCGCTGGCGTTGGGCGGATTGCCAACGGATGCGTTTTTCTTTGCCGGTTTCCTGCCAAACGCAAAAGCGGCACGATGCAGCGCCCTTGAGGCACTCCGCGACATTCCCGGCACTTTGGTGTTCTACGAATCCCCCAAACGGCTTGGCGCGATGCTGCGCGACGCGGCGACGGTACTTGGTCCCGACCGGCAGGGCGCAATGTGCCGCGAGTTGACCAAGAAATTCGAAGAGGTGCAGCGCGGGCCGCTGACCGATCTGGCCGATGTTTTTGCAAACAAGGCCCCCAAAGGCGAGGTCGTGGTCTTGATTGACCGAAATCGTCAACACTCCGTTAATTCTTCGGACCTAGAAACAGACCTGCGGCAAGCCCTGGCAAATATGTCTATGCGCGATGCCGTCGATATGGTGGCGCAGGCACATGCGCTGCCACGCAGACAGGTTTATCAAGCCGCATTGGCCATGGGAAAGGGCGATTCATGATACAAGGCGCCAGACATCATCGGGGCAAGGCGGCTTTTCATGCCGGGATGGCCGCTGAAAACCGTATCGCACAAGACTATGAGCGGCGCGGTTTTGCCGTCGCGCGGCGTCGGTGGCGTGGCAAAGGTGGCGAAATTGACTTGATTGTGCGTGATGGCAACGGGTTGATTTTTGTCGAAGTTAAGCAAAGCCGCGATTTTGACCGTGCAGCCGACAGCCTGAGCATCCGCCAGATGCGCCGCATTTATGCATCCGCCGAAGAATTTATTGGATTTGAACCAGCCGGAAGTCTGACAGAGGTCCGCTTTGACGTTGCGTTGGTTGATGGTAGCGGCGACACCCGTATCATCGAAAACGCTTTCGGGCACGGCTGACCATTGCGAAAGCCGCCTTCCTGCGCCATCTAAGGAGAACGCAGTAAGGATAAGCCCATGAAAATCGCCTTTCAGATGGACCCCATTGGGGACGTGAATATCGACGCCGACAGCAGCTTTCGTCTCGCTGAGGAGGCGCAGGCGCGGGGGCATGAGCTGTTTTTCTACACGCCCGATCATCTGGCCTATCAAGAGGGCCGGATCACCGCCCGCGGACATGCCTTTACGGTGCAGCGGGTTCAGGGTGATCATGCCCAGCTTGGCCCGGAGATCGAAGTGGATCTTGCGGACTATGATGTTGTCTGGCTTCGGCAAGACCCGCCCTTTGACATGCATTACATCACCTCGACCCATCTGTTGGACCGGCTGAAAGAGACCACATTGGTGGTCAATGATCCTTTCTGGGTGCGGAATTACCCTGAAAAGCTGTTGGTGCTGGATTTCCCTGACCTGACACCGCCCACCACGATTGCGCGGGATCTTGAAACCATCAAGGCGTTCAAGGCCAAACATGGCGATGTCATTCTCAAGCCGCTTTATGGCAATGGCGGCGCGGGGGTGTTCCGTCTTGATGCGCAGGATCGCAACCTGACGTCCTTGCATGAATTGTTCACAGGTTTCTCTCGTGAGCCGCTTATCGTGCAAAAGTTTTTACCAGCGGTGTCCAAGGGCGACAAACGCGTGATCTTGGTCGATGGCGCACCGGTTGGCGCGATCAACCGCGTGCCGGCCGCAGGTGAAACCCGGTCAAATATGCATGTGGGCGGGCGGCCCGAAAAGATCGGTTTGAGCGATCGTGATCTTGAGATTTGCGATGCGATTGGTCCGCTGCTGAAAGAAAAGGGCCAGGTTTTTGTCGGCATCGACGTGATTGGTGATTACCTGACCGAGATCAACGTGACCTCGCCCACCGGCATTCAGGAGTTGGAACGGTTTGATGGCGTCAACATCGCCGCAAAAATCTGGGACGCAATCGAGGCCCGCCGCGCATGAGCCTGCGCCGACCATTGATCAATTTCTGGATGCGTCAGGTGGAAAAACCGGCCATGGCCCGCGCCAAAGATGCCGCTGCATTGCGCCGTTCGCTTGAGCTGAAGGCAAAGTTCCTATTCCACGCGCCGCGTGGCACACAGCAGAATTGGCTCAAGCTGAGCAGTGCAAGTGGCGTTGTCGACGCCTTGGAAGTGCGTCCCAAAAAACCGCAGGCCAAGCGCGTCATTCTTTACATTCATGGCGGCGCCTTTGTTTTTGGCAGCCCGCGCACCCATGCTGCGATGATGGCGCAACTGGCGCGGCGCACCGGGGCACGGGTGTTTTTGCCGCAATACAGGTTGGCCCCGGAAGCGCCTTTTCCAGCAGCGAAGCAAGATCTGCGCCAAGCATGGGATGGGTTGCTGGCCCAGGGGATTGCCCCTTCCGATATCGTATTGGGCGGAGACAGCGCGGGCGGCGCTTTGGCGCTGGGCCTTTTGGCCGAACTGTGTGCCGATGGGGCAGGCGGACCAGCCGCGTTGTTCGGTTTTTCCCCGCTCACGGATATGGCGCATAGCAGCGAGAGCTTTACCCTGAACGCCCGGCGTGAGGCGGTGTTGCCCGCAAGCCGCGCCGCAGAATGCAGCGAAGCGTATCTCGGCGGCTGCGACCCGGCTGATCCGGCGGTCAGCCCGGTTCATGCAGATTTTACCGGTGCGCCACCGGTCTGGATAACGGTTGGTGACACCGAGATATTGCGCGATGATGCCCATGCCATCGCCGCCCGGCTGCGCGAATGCGGTGTGACAGTGCAGTTGGACGAAAAGCATAACTTGCCGCATGTCTGGCCGATCCTGCACAATATCCTGCCCGAAGCACGGCAAACTTTGGATGATTTGGCCAGCTGGATCAGGCAATTGCCGGAGCGGCCAAGCGAAAGCTGATCGCCTCTGCGATATGGGGTTGGCGCACGGTTTCCGATCCATCCAGATCGGCGATGGTCCGCGCCACGCGGATCATCCGATGATAGCCCCGTGCCGACAGATTAAACCGCTCTGCGGCCTTCACCAACAACGCCCGTGCTTCGCTGTCGGGGGTTGCGATTTCTTCCAGCAGATCGCCTTCGGCATCTGCGTTGACCCGCATATTGGCCATACCGGTATAGCGTGAGGTTTGCGCCGCACGCGCCTCGGCAACTCTTGCGGCAACCTCGGCAGAGCCTTCGCCACTTGCCGGCAAATCCAGATCGGTGAAGGCCACGGGCGGCACGTCTACGCGCAGATCAAACCGGTCCATCAGCGGACCTGAAATGCGGCCAAGGTAGTCTTCTCCGCATTGCGGCACGCGGGCGCAGGCCCGTTCGGGGTCACTGAGGTAGCCGCACTTGCAGGGGTTTGCTGCGGCCACCAGC
Organism: Sulfitobacter mediterraneus; assembly: GCF_003054325.1. Taxonomy (GTDB): domain Bacteria; phylum Pseudomonadota; class Alphaproteobacteria; order Rhodobacterales; family Rhodobacteraceae; genus Sulfitobacter; species Sulfitobacter mediterraneus. The sequence goes on along the minus strand of NZ_QBKU01000006.1, from coordinate 264,049 downwards.
ATGAACCGGCAGGGGTATTTTACATGCGCGTTGGCGCGGGCAATCATCACCTCTCCGGTCTCAATCGGTTGTCGCAGCGTTTCGAGCACCATGCGGGGAAATTCCGGAAACTCATCCATAAACAGCACACCGTTGTGCGCCAGACTGACCTCACCCGGCTTGGCCTGACGTCCGCCGCCAATGATCGCGGCCATGGACGCGGTGTGATGCGGTTCGCGAAACGGGCGGGCGCGGGAAATTCCGCCCTCATCCAGCAACCCGGCCAAAGAATGGATCATCGAGGTTTCCAGCGCCTCTGCCGGGGTCAGGGGCGGGAGGATAGAGGGGAGCCGCGCCGCAAGCATGCTTTTGCCCGACCCCGGTGTGCCGACAAACATCAGGTGATGGCGTCCCGCCGCCGCAATCTCAAGCGCGCGTTTGGCCCGTTCCTGCCCCTTAACATCGCGCAGATCACGGCCCTGTGGCGCATCCGGCACTTCGCCGGGTTCGGCGGGCGGCAGCGGGTTTTGCCCTGTGTAATGACGCACCACATCGCCCAAAGTGGCGGCCGCGATCACTTGGGTGGATCCAACCCATGCCGCTTCGGCCCCTGATCCTGCCGGGCAAAGCAGGCCACGATTGTGTTCGGCTGCGGCCATTGCAGCGGGCAGGGCGCCGACCACCGGAACCAAGGTACCGTCCAGTGACAATTCTCCCAAGGCCACGGTGTTTTGGGTCACATCGTCGGGCAGGATATCCAGCGCGGCCAACAGAGCCATTGCAACGGGCAGGTCAAAATGGCTGCCTTCTTTGGGTAGATCCGCCGGGCTGAGGTTCACGGTGATACGTTTGGACGGGAGCGCAATTGCCATCGACGTCAGGGCGGTGCGCACCCGGTCGCGGGCTTCGGACACGGCCTTGTCTGGCAGGCCCACGATGGAAAACGCGGGCAGACCTGCGGTCACGGCGCATTGCACCTCGACCATTCGGGCCTCTACCCCCTGAAACGCAACCGAATAGGCGCGTGATACCATATGCCCCCCAAAGTCTGAGGGTTAAGGATTAGGCAAGGGGTCTTTAGGAATGGTTAACGCCTGCCCCAGTAAAGGACAGGCGTTCAGGAGATTGATCAATCCGCGACAGGCCAGCTTTTGATTGGCACGCCCATGTCATAGGGGAAGGGATCATAGGTCACCTTGAGCCCTTCGGCCCGCCATGCCTTGAACGCGGGATCATTGATCGTGGTCTCGCAATACCGCCGCGCGGCGTCGCTGACCGGCAGATCATAGCCCACGATACGGGCGCTGATCGGCGCATAAAACGCATCGGCAAGGCTATAGGCGCCAAAGAGCCACGGGCCGTCTTCTGTCCGGCTGTCCCACGCGTGCTGCCAAAGCACCTCAAGCCGGTCGAGGTCTTTTTGCACCGCATCGGAAACCGAGAATCCTTCATTCACGTGCTGAAGCTGCATCGGGCAGGCATCGCGCAATGCGCCAAAGCCAGCGGTCATCGCAGAGCAAAGCCAACGGGCCGCGGCGCGGTCTGCGGCATCTTGTGGCCAAAGCCCGGCCTCCGGGTGCCGCTCGGCCAGCGTTTCGGCAATGGCGAGGCTTTCGCCCACAACCGTGCCTTCGGGTGTGCGCAAGGCAGGCACCAAAACGGCAGGGGCCAGATCGGCCATCTCCTGCGCCATCGTGCCGCCATAGAGACCGACCAGATGCGCCTGATATGGCAGGTTGAATTTTTCCAACATCAGCCAGCCCCGCACGGACCAGCTAGAGAAGGTGCGATCGCCGATATATAGGTCATATGTCATACGCGCAGATAACCGCGGCATTCTAGCAGAGACAATCGCTGTTTCGTGGGGAGGGTCATCACGGAACGTGATTGATATGCCGGATGTCCCATTCACCATTGTGATGTGACAGCTGTGTCACCGACAGGTTGTCAATTTTATGGGCCATCGCCTGTGTCGGAGACGCGCCCATGGCCCGCTGCACCTGTGTCAGGATCACACCAAAATGCGCCACCGCAATGATGTGCGCGTCTGGATGGACGGCGTTCAATTGATCCACCACTGCGTTCACCCGCGCCGCGGTTTGGTTCCAGCTCTCGCCGCCGGGCGGGATCACATCGCCGGGGGTTTCCCAATAGGCGCGGGACAGTTCAGGATCGCGGGCCGCAACTTCGGTGAAATGCATCCCGTCCCAAACTCCGAAATGCAGCTCGCGCAAGTCGGCGGTATGGGGCAGTCGCTCGCGTTCTGGGTGGTGCAGCACATCTGCGGTCGCACTGGCACGGATCAGATCTGACGAGATTACGATGGCGGGCGTGGGCAAATGATCCGACAACCGGGCAATCTGCGCGGAGTCCGTCAGATCCGCCGGCACATCGCGCCAACCGACAAAGGTCCTTTCGTGGGTCGGGCCATGGCGCACCCAATGCCAAACGGTCATGGCAAGGTGCCTTTCAAAACATGGGGCAGGCCAACCGTAACTTGAACCACCAGATCAGCCTCGGCCGCCAGCGCGATATTGAGCCGCCCCTGCGCCTCTCGGAACCGCCGGGCGAGCGCGTTTTCGGGTACGATGCCGTGGCCCACTTCGTTTGACACGATCACCCATGGCGCAGCGCAATTGCGCAAAGCTTGCAGAAGATCGGATTGGGCGGCGGCAAGATCGCTTTCCTGCATCAAATGATTGGTCAGCCACATGGTGGCGCAGTCGATCAAAACGGTTTCCGTGTCGGTCAAATTGGCAAGGGTGGGCGCAAGGTCAAGCGGCGCCTCAACGGTCCGCCACCGCGCATCGCGTCGATTTTTATGAATCTCTACCTTTGCCGCGACCTCGTCATCAAAGATTTGACCTGTGGCAAGGTAAACCATTGGCCGGGCATCATTTTTCAAGAGCTCTTCAGCCCAGCTTGATTTGCCAGAGGCGGCGCCTCCTAGCACGAAGGTAGATCGCGGCAACATTTTTTCGTTCCAGAAGTGAACCAAACCTGAGGCTCATGCGTATCTTTCACAAAGGTAAACCACAAGGTGCGCCGCTTCTGGGAGGGGAGATCATCCAATGACAATGCAATCCGCGCGTGAGTTTTCATTGACCCGAACGGCGATGAAAGCGGAACTTCTGGACGCTGAAACGGAGCTTGAGCTGGCCTATGCATGGCGCGACAATCGTGACGAGGCCGCGCTTCACCGTTTGATCACCGCCTATATGCGGCTGGCGATTTCGATGGCGGGCAAGTTCAAACGCTACGGCGCTCCGATGAATGATCTGATTCAAGAGGCCGGGCTAGGCCTGATGAAAGCAGCGGACAAGTTTGACCCCGATCGCGGAGTGCGGTTCTCGACCTATGCAATATGGTGGATCAAGGCCAGCATTCAGGACCATGTGATGCGCAATTGGTCCATGGTGCGCACCGGGTCCACCTCTTCCCAAAAGTCGCTGTTTTTCAACATGCGCCGGGTTCAAGCGCAGCTGGAGCGCACGGCCTCTTCCAATGGTGAAACCCTTGATCAGCATCAGCTGCGGCAGATGATCTCGACCGAGATTGGCGTGCCCTTGCATGACGTGGAGATGATGGACGGACGTCTGTCGGGTTCCGATTTTTCGCTCAACGCTACGCAATCGGCCGAGGACGAGGGCCGTGAGTGGATAGATACGCTGGTTGATGACAGTGCGCAGGCCGCAGAGGTGGTCGAGGAAAGCCATGACATCGCGCAATTGCGCAGCTGGTTGGTGTCTGCGATGGGCGAATTGACCGACCGTGAACAGTTCATCCTGCGCGAACGGAAATTGCGCGACAAACCCCGCACCTTGGAAAGTCTCGGCGATGAGCTGAGCCTGTCCAAAGAACGTGTGCGCCAGCTTGAGGCGGCAGCCTTTGGCAAGATGCGCAAATCGCTTGAGGGGCAGACCAAAGAGATCCGGCATTTCCTGAATTGACGCAGTCGCGCGCAAGGGCTGGCAGATTGCCGCCCCGCGCCCTATGATTTGTCCCGAACGGGGCCGCGAAAGGGCGCATCATGCTGGCAGGCAAACATATTCTGCTGATCATCGGCGGCGGCATCGCCGCCTTCAAATCGCTTGACCTGATCCGCCGCCTGCGCGAACGCGGCGCCGAGGTCACGCCGGTTCTGACGCGGGCCGGAACGGAATTTGTCACGCCCCTGTCCGTCTCTGCGCTGGCGGGCAAAAAGGTTTTTCAGGATCTGTTTGATTTGGGTGACGAGGCCGAGATGGGTCATATCCAGCTCAGCCGCGTTGCCGATCTGTTGGTGGTGGCCCCTGCGACCGCCGATCTGATGGCCAAGACGGCGCAGGGTCATGCCAATGATCTGGCCTCAACACTTTTGCTGGCCACAGATACCCCCGTGATGATCGCGCCAGCAATGAATGTGCGCATGTGGGATCACCCCGCAACCCAGCGCAATCTGGACATTCTGAAATCTGATGGCATTGCCGTGGTTGGCCCTAATGAGGGCGACATGGCTTGCGGTGAATTTGGCCCGGGCCGCATGGCCGAACCGCTTGAGATCGTCGCGGCGATTGAGGCGAAGCTGGCGGATGGTCCGTTAAAGGGCAAGCGGGTGCTGGTCACCTCTGGCCCGACCCATGAACCGATTGATCCTGTCCGCTACATCGCCAACCGGTCCTCCGGTGCGCAGGGCAGTGCCATTGGCGCGGCTCTGGCGGCGCTGGGCGCTGAGGTGATCTTTGTCACCGGTCCCGCAGATGTACCGCCGCCCGAGGGTGTGACGGTCATCAAGGTGGAAACCGCTAAACAGATGTTTGAAGCTGTGCAAGATGCCTTGCCAGTGGATGCAGGTGTCTTTGCCGCCGCCGTGGCGGATTGGCGCGTCGACGGGGCCAGCGACCGGAAACTGAAGAAATCCAAAGATGGGTTGCCGAGCCTGTCCTTTGCCGAAAACCCCGACATCCTCAAAACCGTCAGCCAGATGACCAAAGGCCGCCCACCGCTCATGGTCGGCTTTGCAGCAGAGACCAACGACGTGATTGACCACGCCACGGCAAAACGCAAACGCAAAGGCTGTGACTGGATCGTGGCAAATGATGTCTCTCCCGGCACAGGCATTATGGGCGGCACTGAAAACGCCGTGACCTTGATCACCGATGCAGGCGCAGAAAGCTGGCCGCGCATGGGCAAGGATGAGGTGGCCCGCAAATTGGCCGCGCGGATCGCTGACGCGGTCCTGGGCTAGGCGGCATAGGGGTAGAACGTGGTAACCATCAAGATGACATGGGCCGAAAGCGCGGACACTGCGCTGGGCCTGCCTGCATATGAAACGCCCGGCGCGGCGGGCGCGGACCTGCGGGCCAACCTGCCCGGCGGCGCGGTGATCCTGCCGCCGATGGGGCGGGCGCTGATCCCGACCGGGTTGCACATGGAAATCCCGCTTGGCTTTGAGGTGCAGGTGCGTCCACGCTCTGGTCTGGCGCTGAAACATGGCATCACCTTGCCCAACAGCCCCGGCACCATCGACAGTGATTATCGCGGGCCCGTGGGGGTGATCGTGCTGAACACCGGCGCAGAGCCGTTTGAGGTGACGCACGGCATGCGCATCGCGCAGATGGTTGTTGCCCCGGTGGTGCAAGCTACATTTGAAGAGGCAACCCAATTAGGCGAAACCGCACGGGGCAGCGGCGGTTTTGGCTCGACCGGGGTTGGCTGATGGTTCTGGTTCTGCTCATTGCTGCTGGCATCTGGTTTGGCGGAATGTTGTTTGACGTGCCGCGGCGGTTGCGCCTCACGTTGCTGGCGATCCTTTATGTTGCGGTCTTGGGCACTCAACTGGCCTTTCCGGACCTGCACCCTCTGCGGATGATGACGGGGCAAAGCCCTGCGCCTTGGCTGTTGCTGGGTGGTCTTGCCCTGATCGTGGCGGGATACCGGGCGATTCTGAAAAACCTGCGCCAGCGGGCGACGCCAAATGCGCAAGGCGCAACGAATGCGCCAGAAAAATCCGCCGCCTTCTCCGATACCGAATTGAACCGCTACGCCCGCCATATCGTGCTGCGCGAAATTGGCGGAGCAGGTCAGCGGGCACTCAAGGATGCCAAAGTGCTGGTGGTTGGAGCGGGCGGTCTTGGCGCACCGGCGCTGCAGTATCTCGCGGCGGCGGGGGTTGGCACCATCGGTGTGATTGACGACGACACCGTCGAAAACGCCAACTTGCAACGGCAGGTCATTCACAAAGACGCCGCCATCGGCACGCCTAAAGTGTTCTCCGCCCAAGCGGAAATGGAAGCGCAGAACCCCTTTATCACCGTCCGCCCTTATCACCGCCGCCTGAGCGAAGAAATCGCGGCAGAGCTGATTGCCGACTATGATCTGGTGCTGGATGGCACTGATAATTTTGACACCCGCTATCTGGTGAATGCGATCTGCGTTGCGGAAAAAACACCCCTTGTGTCTGGCGCGCTGAGCCAATGGGAAGGGCAGCTCAGCGTGTTTGATCCGGCGCTGGATGCGCCTTGCTATCAGTGTATTTTCCCCCAAGCCCCTGCCGCACATCTTGCGCCAAGCTGTGCCGAGGCGGGGGTCATTGGCCCCTTGCCGGGGGTGATTGGGGCGATGATGGCGGTTGAGGCGATCAAGCTGATCACCGGCGCAGGCACCCCTGCGCGAGGGCAAATGTTGATCTATGATGCGCTTTATGGCGAAAGCCGCACCATAACCCTGTCGAGGCGCAAGGATTGCCCGGTCTGTGGGGGAAAACCGACTTCGGAAACCTAAGTGAATGACCGCCCATGGTCATGGGCGGATTTAATCACGCGGCAGCGCTTCACCGATTGTAACCTGCGGACCTGCGCCCTAGCTTGAGCGCAAAGGAGAACCGCATGACAAACCCGCTTTTGCAAGACTGGGACACGCCCTTTGGACTGGCCCCGTTTGACGCCATTTCTGATGATGATTTTGCCCCCGCACTGGATGAGGCGCTGACGGCCCATCGGGCCGAGATTGACGCCATCGCGGGTGATCCAAATGCGCCGGATTTTGACAACACAATCGGCGCTATGGAAGCGGCGGGCGGGGCGCTTGATAAGGTTCTGGGCGCGTTCTTCACCGTTGCGGGGGCGGACAGCAACCCGGCCCGCGAGGCATTGCAGCGCGATTTCTCGCCCAAGCTGGCCGCGCATTTTTCCGAGATTTCCAGCAACAAGGCCCTGTTTGCACGGGTGGCCACGCTTTGGGCCGGACGTGATGATCTTGGCCTGACGGAGGAACAGGCGCGGGTTCTGATGCTGACCCATCGCGGGTTTGTCCGTGCGGGCGCCGCGCTGGAGGGCGCAGAAGAACAGCGCATGAAAGACATCAAGGCGCGGCTGGCCGTGCTGGGCACGCAATTCACCCAAAACCTGCTGGCAGATGAACGCAGCTGGTTCATGGAACTGTCCGAAGATGATCTGGAGGGCTTGCCCGATTTTGTGGTGGGTGCGGCCCGTGCGGCCGGCGAGGAAAAAGGTGTAGCAGGGCCGGTTGTAACCCTGTCGCGATCCCTAATCGTGCCGTTCCTGCAATTCTCGCCGCGCCGAGACCTGCGCGAGAAGGCTTTTCTCGCTTGGGAGGCACGCGGTGCCAATGGCGGTGACACCGACAACCGCGCCATCGCCGCCGAAACGCTGGCCCTGCGCGAAGAACGTGCAAATCTTTTGGGCTATGGCACATTTGCGGATTTCAAACTGGAAACCGAAATGGCCAAAACGCCGGACGCTGTGCGCGGCTTGTTGATGGATGTGTGGGAGCCTGCAAAGCGCCAAGCCAACGCCGACGCCGACGTGCTGACGCAAATGATGCATGACGATGGCATCAACGGCGATCTGGCCCCATGGGACTGGCGTTATTACGCCGAAAAACGCCGCGCCGCCGAACATGATCTCGATGAGGCCGCGTTGAAACCGTATTTTCAATTGGACCGGATGATTGACGCGGCCTTTGCCTGCGCCACCCGTTTGTTCGGTCTGAATTTCGCGCCCCTTGATGTGCCGCTTTATCATCCCGATTGCCGCGCTTGGGAGGTCACCCGCGATGGCAACCATGTGGCGGTGTTCATCGGTGACTATTTTGCCCGTGGGTCAAAGCGGTCTGGCGCATGGTGTTCCGCGATGCGCGCACAAGCGAAATTCCCCAAGGTGCAAAGCCCGGTGGTGATCAACGTTTGCAACTTTGCCAAGTCCGATCCGGCGCTGCTGTCTTATGATGATGCGCGCACGTTGTTTCATGAGTTTGGTCATGCGCTGCATCAAATGTTGTCGAATGTGACCTACGAAAGCGTCAGCGGCACATCGGTGGCGCGTGACTTTGTGGAACTGCCGAGCCAGCTTTATGAGCATTGGTTGGAGGTGCCAGAGGTGCTGGGTGAGTTCGCGACCCATGCCAAAACCGGCGCGCCGATGCCGCAGGAAATGCTAGAGAAAGTTCTGGGCGCCGCGACCTTCGATATGGGGTTCCAGACGGTGGAATATGTCGCCTCGGCGCTGGTCGATCTGGCGTTTCACGATGGCCCGCCTCCCGCCGATCCAATGGCGAAACAGGCCGAGGTGCTGGGCGCGTTGGGCATGCCCGAGGCGATCCGCATGCGCCATGCCACGCCGCAGTTTGCCCATGTCTTTTCCGGGGATGGCTATTCTAGCGGGTACTACAGCTACATGTGGTCCGAGGTGATGGATGCCGATGCCTTTGAAGCCTTTGAGGAGGCAGGCGGTGCCTTTGACCCTGAACGGGCCAAAGCGTTGGAAGAGCACATCCTGTCCACTGGCGGAAGCCGCGATGCAGCAGAGCTTTATGTCGCGTTTCGCGGACGGTTGCCGGGGGTTGAGGCCCTGCTTAAGGGGCGCGGGCTGGCAGCCTGATTGGCGCCTACGGGCCGGTCAATATCCCAATGACCGGTCCACGAGATTGAGATAGGGCTCGCCTGCCTCACCGCGGCGGATATTTTCCACGATGGCCTCAGACGCGGTGCTGGCACGGGTTTCGGCGGCGATATGCGGGGTGACCGTGACCTGCGGATGCGCCCAATAGGGATGCTCCTGCGGCAGCGGTTCGATGCGAAACACGTCCAAGGTGGCATGGGCGATTTGGCCATCATCCAATGCGGCCAGCAGAGCATCGTCATCAATCAAAGGCCCGCGTCCGGGATTGATGATGAATGCCCCGCGCGGCATCTCCGCCAATGTGTCAGCGTTCAGCGTGTTTTCTGTCGCGGGTGTATCCGGCAACAGAAGCACAGCAATCTCGGCCCGTGACAAAGCTTGCGTCAGGCCCGCATCGCCAGAGTAGCAGGTGACGCCTTCGATGGATTTGGCACTGCGCGACCAGCCGGATACCTCAAAGCCCAAACCAAGCAAAGTCCGTGCCACCGCCGCGCCCAATGCCCCGAGACCCAAAATCACGACCGAACGTTCCTGCGCCAAAGGCGGTGTGCGCGGTTGCCATTGCGCATCGCTGCGCAGGATGTCCGTGTCGATCCCCAAATGGTAACGCATCACATGGCCTGTAACCCATTCCACCATGCCTTTGGTCAGGCCGGGATCCACCATGCGGGCCAGAGGGATGCTCAGGGTCTTATTGCCGGTGATATTCTCCACACCGGCCCAAAGGTTCAGCACTGCCTTGGCGCGGGTGAAGGGGGTAAAATCCTGCAAATCGCTGTTGGGGGCATAGACGATATAATCGACCTCTTCGGGGGGCAGTTCCACGGCCAGATTGGCCTCGACCCCCGCCTTGACCAGTGCATCGCGCAATGGTTGTTCGTAGGTGGTCCAGCGTTCGGGCCGCGCGGCAAACAGAACATTAATCATGTGGCAAACACCCCTGACATATCGGCAAATCCCTTGACCTCGATCGGATTGCCCGACGGATCGCGAAAGAACATCGTGCTTTGCGCGCCCGGCTCTCCGGCAAAGCGGCTGCTGGGCGGGATCACAAAGTCCACGCCTGCCCGCGTGAGCCGGTCAGCCAAGGTTTGCCATTCCTCAAGCGGGAGGATCACACCGAGATGCGGCATCGGCACCAGATGTTCGCCAACCTTGCCCGTGGCGGCGGTGGCAAACGGCTCCCCCAGATGCAGGGAAATCTGATGACCGAAAAAGTTGAAGTCGGCCCATGTCTCGGTGAACCGGCCCGGCGTGCAGCCCAGCGTTTCGCCATAGAATGTGCGGGCGCTGTCCAGATCGCGGACGTTATAGGCCAAGTGAAAGATGCTCATTACAGTTCCTTGAAATGGAGAAGTGGGGGATCAACGCGGCCGGTGTATATGCGCACTTTGCACAAGGCCGAACGCCAACAGCAGCACCAGCATCGCAGAGCCGCCGTAACTGACCAGTGGCAAGGGCACACCCACCACGGGGGCAAGGCCCATGACCATCGACATATTGACCGCGAAAAACAGGAAAAAATTCAGCGCAATGCCCAGTGTCAGGAGGGATGAAAACCGGTCTTTGTTGAGCAGCGCAGTGCCGATGCAAAACACAATAATCAGCGCATAAAGGCTCAGCAGAGACACACCCCCGATAAAACCAAATTCTTCGGCCAGCGTGGTAAAGATAAAGTCGGTGTGTTTTTCCGGCAGGAAGTTCAGCCGCGATTGCGTGCCTTGCATATATCCCCGCCCGGTCCAGCCGCCAGAGCCAAGGGCGATCTTGGATTGAGTGATGTGATAGCCTGCGCCCAGCGGATCGGCAGAAGGGTCCAGAAAGGTGTCGATGCGCCGGTATTGATAGTCATTGAGCAATTGCCATGTTGTCCCGCGCGATTGGAACACTGCGGTGATTAGCCCCGCACCCGACGCGATGACGGCAGCAAAATACGCCCAATGCACACCGGCCAGAAACATCAGCCCTCCGCCAGCGGTCAGCAGCAGGATAGAAGTGCCGAGATCAGGTTGCTTGAGAACCAGAGCAGTGGGTATGCAGATGATCAACACCGGCAGCAATACCCAGAACGGGCGCGATACTTTCTTGGCCGGAAGCCAATCATAATAGGCGGCCAAAAACATTACCAAGGTGATTTTCATCAACTCGGAAGGCTGAAGATCCATAAAGCCAAGGTCGAGCCAGCGCTGCGAGCCTTTACGCTCTTCCCCGATGAAGGCCACGGCAAGCAGTAGCAGAAACGATACGCCGTAAGCCACGCCGGACAGGTTGCGCCACAGCCAGATCGGTACGAAGGCCACAGTAAACATCACCCCAAGCCCCAGCGCAAAACGCTTGATCTGCGGTTCTGCCCATGGCGAGAATGATCCGCCCGCAACGGAATACAACATCAGGAAGCCGATACCGCAGACCGAGGCCAGCAAAAGCGCAAGCGGCCAGTTCAGGAACAACACCTTGCGCAGGCCTGTCGGAACGGATTTGACGGAATGCTCAAGATAACTCATGCCTGATCCTTGCCGTCAATCTTGGCCATCGGCTGAATATTACGCAACTTGCGCTGCTGCTCGCGGATGCGGTCGCGGTCGCCGGTTGGATAGGCCTCCAGCGGAGGCTCTCCTCCGGCAAGAGCCTGCAGCATCACATCGCGGGCGATGGGCGCTGCTGCCGTAGACCCGCCGCCGCCATGCTCCACCAACACCGATACCGCATAACGCGGTTTGTCATAGGGCGCGAAGCTGACAAAAAGCGCATGATCACGCCGTTCCCAAGGCAAGTCGCGGTTGCGGGTTACACCGCGCGCCCGTTCGGCGGCGGTGATATTGCGCACCTGACTGGTGCCGGTCTTGCCCGCCATGCGCATCCCGTCGGCGATGATCCGCGACTTATACGCTGTGCCGCGCCGGTTGTTGACCACGTCATACATGCCGCGCCGCATCTGGCGCAGGTTGTTCTCATTCAAGCCCAATGGCGCACCCACGCCTTGGGGTTGTTCTACCCCATCAACGGATTTGATCAGCCGCGGCGTGATCTCGCGCCCGGTTGCGATGCGGGCGGTCATCACAGCCAGCTGCAACGGCGAGGCCAGCATGAAACCCTGACCGATAGAGGCGTTGACGGTATCGCCGATCACCCAATCGGCCCCGCGCACGGTCTTTTTCCAGTCCTTGGTCGGGGTCAGCCCCGAAGACACCGACGACAGTGGCAGATCATGCCTGATCCCGAGGCCAAAGCGATTTGCCATGGCGCTGATCTTTTCGATCCCGACCTTAAGCGCCAGATCATAATAATAAACATCGCAAGATTGTTTGAGCGAATTGCCCAGATCGACCCAGCCATGTCCCGCGCGTTTCCAGCAGTGGAACTTGCGATCCGCCACTTCGACAAAGCCGGGACAATAGGCGGTGTCATCGGGACCAACCAAGCCCTCTTCGAGTGCGGCCATGGCCACGATCATTTTGAAGGTTGATCCGGGTGGATAACTGCCTTGCACAGTCTTGTTGACCAGCGGGCGATAGAGCGATTGCAAAAGCGGATTGTAGTCGGCAGAGGAAATGCCGCCGATAAAGAGGTTGGGGTCGTAACTGGGCGCAGAGGCATTGGCGACCAGATCGCCGGTTTCGCAATCAATGATGACAACGGCGGCAGATTCCTCGCCCAGCCGCGCCTGCACATAACCTTGCAAGTTGGCATCGACCGTCAATTGCAGATCCGCGCCCGATTGCCCCTCGCGGCGAGCCAGCTCGCGCATCACCCGCCCGGTTGCATTGACCTCGACCTGCTTGGTGCCAGCACTGCCGCGCAACAAGGCTTCTTGCCGGGCTTCGACGTTGATCTTGCCGATCTGGAACCGTGGAATGCGCAGCAATTGGTCCGGGTCTTCAAGGGCATCGAGATCCGCCTGACTGACCCTGCCGACCCGGCCAACCACATGGGCAAAATGCGAGCCGCGTGGATAAACGCGGGTGAGGCCAACCTCGGGTGTCACGCCGGGCAGGGCGGGCGCATTGACACTGACCTTGCTCACGTCTTCCCAGCTGACATCGTCGATGATGGTCACGGGCAAAAACGGCGCGGAGCGTTTGACCTCGGCCAACACACGTTCGCGCACTTCGGGATCAAGGGTGATGATCTGCGCCAGCCGGTCCAGCACCGCCTCAACATCACCAGCGTCCTCGCGCACAATCACGATCCGGTAAGACGGCACATTCTGCGCCAGCCGCACCCCGTTGCGATCGAAAATCTCGCCGCGGGCGGGCGGGATCAGACGGATGTTGATGCGGTTTTCCTCGGCCAAAAGGCGGAACTGATCTGCCTGATCGACCTGCAAGTACCGCATCCGTGCCGCAAGACCGCCCATAAACAACAGCTGCGCCCCGCCAAGCAGTGCGGCACGGCGCGTCAGCTTGTTGTGGCTGGCATCATTTTCGGCGCGGTTGCGTCTCAAACCTGTCTCCCCTGTCAGGCCCGTTGGCCGTGGGCATCCAGATCACCCGGCGCGGTTTTGCGCACCCGCATCAGCCCATGGGTGATCAGAACGACCAGTGGATAGAATAGCAAGGTCATCCCCAGTTCGGAAAGGACCAGTGGCAAATGCGGCACCTCAACCAGTGCAACGGCCAATAGCAGCCGGTTCGCCACCATCACCATGATGATCACAATGCCCACCGTCAGCCATTCCACTGCAAAACTTGAATCGCGCAGGTTGCGGCCCCGCGACTTGAGGTTTTCACACCCCATCAAAGCCAGCAATGCCCAAAGACCGGGCGGGCGCTGTAACAAGAGATCCGCCATCAAGAACGCCAAGGCCAGCGCCAACGCCGGCACATACTCTGGCCGCCGCAAGGACCAAGCACAGGCAAAAGCCAAAAGCAGATCCGGCCCTGTCCAGCGGCTTGGCGTGGTGGTGAGCGGCAGCAGGTGAAAGAACAGGATCACCAGCGCCAGAAACAAAAACGCCGCCCGCATCAGCCAAAGCCGGGTTTGCGACAGATCGTTCATGGCTGATCATCCGTTTCGGCGTTGTCTTGCCCAGCTGGCAATGGGCCACTGTCGGTGATCACCTGCGCCGTGTCCGAGACCTGTTCGTTGCCGTGGTGCCGCAGCACCCGCAAAAATTCGAGCCGTTCATAATCGGCGGCCAAACGCACCCGCAGACGTCCGCCCGGATCAGCGGCAACCTGGCCGATCAACAGACCTGCCGGGAACACGCCCCCATCGCCGGAACTGATCACCCGGTCGCCGGGGCGGACCAGATCGGGGTTCTCCAGAAAATCGACCGGCGGTGCGGCGGTGTTGTCACCGGCCACAATCGCCCGTTGGCCAGAGGGTTGGATGATCGCGGGAATACGGCTGGAGGCATCGGTGAGCAGGATCACCCGTGCGGTGTTTTTGGCGACGCCAGAAATGCGGCCAACCAGCCCGATCCCATCCATTGTGGCCCAACCATCAACCAGTCCATCGCGTGCCCCTACATTCAACAGCACGGATTGCCGGAACGGTGATCCGCTGTCAGCCAGCACAACGCCGGTGATGAAGGTCAGGCGCGGATCAAGCCGCACGTTGTTGAGGTCCAGCAGTCGGGCGTTTTCCTGCTCAAGCTGCAGCGCGGCCTCTTTCCAGGCCTGCATCTGGCGCAATTCGCTGCGCAATTCGAGGTTCTGGTCGGCCAGCCGTTGATAGCTTTGATAATCCCGTAAAAGGTTGATTGTGCCGGTGACCGGCGCCATCGCCCAATCCAGATTGGGCACCAAACGGTCGGTGATCTGGGCGCGAAACCGCTCCACGCGCGGGCTATCGATCCGCCACAACAGGAACACCGCCGCCAGCACCAGCACCAGCACAGCCAAGAGCAACCGGCGCAGCGGGCCGGTGTAATCACTGGACTGGGAACGGTCTTTGGCCATGGGGTGTTACGCTCCTGACCGGGGGGCCGGTGGGTGTTGCAGTTAGCTGTCGTAGTCGATGGCGTGGCGCAATTGTTTCTCGTATTCCAGCGCCTTGCCTGTGCCAAGCGCCACACAATTGAGGGATTCGTCCGCGATAGACACGGCCAGACCTGTCTGCTCGCGCAGCGCCAGATCCAGATCACCAAGCAGCGCACCACCGCCCGTCAGCATCACACCGCGATCTACGATGTCTGCGGCCAGATCTGGCGGGGTGGTTTCCAGTGCGGTCATCACCGCCTCGCAAATCTGCTGTACCGGTTCGGCAAGCGCTTCGGCGATCTGTGCTTGCGTGACTTCGATCTCTTTTGGCACCCCATTGAGCAAGTCGCGCCCACGGATCTGCATCGAGGTGCCGCGCCCGTCGTCGGGCATCCGTGCAGTGCCGATAGAGGTTTTGATCCGCTCGGCTGTGGTTTCACCCACCAACAGGTTCTGCTGGCGGCGCAGATAGCTGATGATCGCTTCATCCATGCGGTCACCCCCCACCCGAACGGAGCGGGCATAGACGATATCGCCCAGTGACAGCACCGCCACCTCGGTTGTCCCGCCGCCGATGTCCACTACCATGTTACCAGTTGGATCGGTGATCGGCATCCCAGCGCCAATGGCCGCTGCGATGGGTTCTGCAATCAGGCCGGCGCGGCGGGCGCCTGCAGACAGAACCGATTGGCGGATTGCCCGTTTTTCAACCGGCGTGGCACCATGCGGCACGCAGACAATGATCTTGGGCTTGGAAAAGGTGGAGCGTTTGTGAACCTTGCGGATGAAATGTTTGATCATTTCTTCGGCGGTGTCGAAATCGGCAATCACACCCTCACGCATCGGACGAATCGCTTCAATGCTGCCGGGTGTCCGGCCCAGCATCAACTTGGCATCCTCGCCCACGGCCAGCACTTTCTTGACGCCATCCTTGACGTGATAGGCCACCACAGATGGCTCTGACAGGATGATACCTTTGCCTTTGACATAGACCAGCGTGTTGGCCGTGCCGAGGTCAATTGCCATATCGGACGAAAACAAACCGCCGAGGTTTCCAAAGATATTCATCAGGTCGCGCACCTTGTTAAAGCCATAATGGCCCGCGACTCTGACAGTGGCGGGCTGGGGGTTCTTATAGGCCCGCACAAGGGCAGGTGAAAGGGGTTTGGCCAAGACATTCGGCATCTTGTCGCCGGTGCCCTATATTGGAGGGCAAAGCGGTATCAAAGAGAGGCCTGAAATGAAGAAAATTCAAAGCTTGGGCGTGCATCACATCACCCTGACCGGCGCAGACCGGCAAAGCTCGATCGACTTTTGGGAGGGGGTGCTGGGCATGCCCTTTATCTTTGACCAGCCCAATCTGGATGACCCCAACGAAGGGCACCTCTATTTTGATCCCGGTGACGGGCGGCTGATCACAATCTTTACCAACGAAGAGCGCAAACCGGTGCACAAACGCACCCCCACAGATCCGGGTTGTGTGCATCATATCGCATTCGAAGTGGACCGTGCGATGTTCGATCAGATCACCGACCGGTTGGAGGCTCGCGGGATCGGTCATTCCGGGGTCAAGGACCGCGGGTTCATGCATTCGGTCTATTTCAAAGATCCATTGGGATTGCTGATTGAATTGGCTTGTTATGCCTTTATCCCGCCGCGCGGGATCAGCCATGCCGAAGTGATGCTGGAGGCGCATAAATTGCGGGTCGCACGTGGAGCCAAAGCGATTGAACGGGAACACCTGGCCGATGCATCTGTCCTGATTGTGGAACGTGCGCAGAAATCGCTAAGTGATGATCGCGAACCAAAGAACCCCTATCGGTAAGGGTTCGGGCCATTGGCATGGCCCGACCGGTCGGGGGGCTTTGCCCCCCGAACCCCCCAGGAATATTTTTGGCCTACAAAAGAAGGGATTGAAGAGTCCTAACTTTTGTTCAGTTTTTCTTAAGGCTTACCGAAGAGGTTAAGAATTGCGGTACAGGCGGGGACGCCGATGGCCGTGCCTGCGGAAGAAGCACTGCTTTTTTCGGCCGGGGGGCGCATGTCGTTCCCCGGCGTATCCGTGGCAGCCTACTTCTTCTCTTTTGCAGGTCAGATATATCTCGGGGGTCCGGGGGCCGCGCCCCCGGTGGATCGGACCGCATTTGCGGTCCGAAGCCATTTTAGCTCACGTCTTTGTAGCTGACCTCTCGCTTGTCGGTGCCGCCTTTCTCACGGCGGACCAGCAAACGGTTGAGCGCATGGATATAGGCGCGGACCGAGGCCACGACCGTGTCGGTGTCTGCCGATTGGCCTGTCACAATGCGCCCGTCCTCTTCCATGCGAACAGACACCGTGGCCTGCGCATCTGTACCTTCGGTCACCGCATGCACCTGATAAAGCTGCAAGCGCGCATCGTGGGGCACCAGTGCCTTGACGCAATTGAACGCCGCATCCACCGGGCCATCGCCGGTTTGCTCGGTGCTGTGCTCCTCGCCGTTCACGTCCAGCACCATCCGCGCCTGATTTGGGCCTTCGGTGCCGCAGATCACATGCATGGATTTGAGCTTGATCTGGTCCGCGTCGCTGTCGGTTGCGGTGCGCATCAGGGCGATGAGGTCGTCGTCATAGACTTCCTTTTTGCGATCGGCGAGTTCCTTGAACCGCACAAACACATCCTTGAGCTGGTTGTCGCCCAATTCGAACCCGAGGTTTTCGAGCTTGGAGCGCAACGCCGCGCGGCCCGAATGTTTGCCCATGACGATGTTGGTTTCGGTCAGGCCCACGTCTTCGGGGCGCATAATCTCGAACGTTTCGGCGTTCTTGAGCATGCCGTCCTGGTGGATGCCGCTTTCGTGGGCAAAGGCGTTCTTGCCCACAATGGCCTTGTTAAACTGCACCGCAAAACCCGACACCGTCGCAACGCGGCGCGAGATGTTCATGATCTTGGTGCTGTCGATGCCTGTTTGGAACGGCATGATGTCGTTGCGCACTTTCAGTGCCATCACGACCTCTTCGAGTGCGGTATTGCCCGCGCGTTCGCCAAGGCCGTTGATTGTGCATTCGATCTGGCGGGCACCTGCCTCAACGGCGGCAAGGCTGTTGGCTGTCGCCATGCCCAGATCGTTGTGGCAATGGGTGGCAAAAATGATCTCATCCGCGCCGGGCACGTTTTCAAGCAATTTGGCGATCAGATCGGCGCTTTCGCGCGGGGCGGTATAGCCCACGGTGTCGGGGATGTTGATCGTCGTTGCGCCCGCCTTGATCGCGATCTCGACCACCCGGTAGAGATAATCCAGCTCGGTCCGGGTTGCATCCATCGGCGACCATTGCACATTGTCGCAAAGGTTGCGGGCGTGGGTCACGGTCTCATGGATCCGGTCGGCCATTTCGTCCATTGTGAGGTTCGGGATGGCGCGGTGCAGCGGCGAGGTGCCGATAAAGGTGTGAATGCGTGGCTGCGGCGCGTGTTTCACGGCCTCCCAGCAGCGGTCGATGTCGCCAAATTGTGCCCGGGCCAAGCCGCAGATCACGCTGTTTTTTGACAGGCGGGAAATTTCGCTGACGGCATTGAAATCTCCATCGGAGGCGATGGGAAAACCGGCCTCAATGATGTCAACGCCCATTTCGTCCAGAAGCCCAGCGATCTCGAGCTTTTCGGCGTGGGTCATGGTCGCGCCGGGGGATTGTTCGCCATCGCGCAACGTAGTGTCAAAAATCAAAACGCGGTCTTGTTTGGATGTATCTGTCATGTCTGGGTCTTTCTTGTCTGCTTAAAATCCATTGGCGCGCGGCACATCCCTCTGAGCGGGCGCGCCGGAATGGCACGCTCAGAGGCGGATTAGTAGCAGCAGGTTGGCACGCAGCATGGCCGCGCAGGGGCGCGGCGGTGTTGGGATATGGGCGGCGTGTGTCATGGGGCGTAGTTATACCCGTGCATTTGCAAATGGAAAGGGGGTGAATGATCTTTGTTGCTGTGAGAGCAGCGGGTGCGGAATTGAGTTTTTTTGGCCAAATGAAACATTGATCCGCGCATTTGCACCGCTAGTTCCGGGATATGAAAGATGTTTTGATCATTGGGGCCAGCGGCGGGATCGGTTCGGCACTGGTGCAGGCGCATCAGGCACGCGGGGATCGTGTGGTGGGCCTGTCGCGGTCCGGCGACGGGTTCGATGTGACGGATCCTGACAGTGTTGCGCATCATTTGGGGCGGCTGGCGGGGCCGTTTGATCAGGTGATTGTCGCCAGTGGCGCGTTGGAGATTGGCGGCGCAGCGCCGGAAAAGACCATTCGTGCGGTGCGCAAGGACGCGATGATGGATCAATTTGCGCTCAATGCGGTTGGTCCGGCGCTGGTGCTGGCTCAAGCGCATCGCTTGCTGCGCAAGGATCGCCGCGCGGTTTTTGCGATTTTGTCGGCGCGGGTAGGGTCCATCGGCGACAATAGTTTGGGCGGCTGGATCAGCTATCGCAGTGCCAAGGCGGCGGTGAACCAGATTGTCCACACAGCAGCGATTGAATTGTCCCGCAGCCATCCGCAGAGCATCTGCGTGGCGCTGCATCCGGGCACTGTGGCGACCCCGTTTACCCAGGCCTATCTGGGCCGCCATCCCGCCGTACCAGCGGAGGAAGCTGCGCAAAATCTCATAGGTGTTATGGATGGCCTGACGCCTGCACAAACTGGCGGTTTTTTTGACTGGGCGGGCAGCGAGGTGCCGTGGTGAGCCGGTTGATTTTGGTGTTGGGGGACCAGTTGTCGGAAGGGCTCAGCGCCTTGGCTGAGGCGGACAAGGGCAGCGATATTGTTGTCATGGCCGAGGTTGCGGATGAGGCCGGATATGTACGCCACCATCCCAAGAAGATCGCATTGGTCTTTGCTGCAATGCGCAAATTTGCGCAGGCGTTGAAAGAGGACGGATGGGATCTGCGCTATACGCAGTTGGACGACACGCACAATGCTGGCTCCATCGTCGGAGAACTGCTGCGCCGGGCGGAAGAGACCGGGGCGCAAGAGGTGATCTGTACCGAGCCGGGCGAATGGCGGCTGATTGATAAGCTGAAGTATGCGCCGATCAAGGTACAGATGTTGCCTGATCATCGCTTTCTGGCGTCCCATGCTGATTTTGAGGGCTGGGCCGAAGGACGCAAAGCCTTGCGAATGGAATATTTCTACCGCGAGATGCGGCGTAAGACCGGGCTGTTGATGGAGGGCGATGACCCCGCTGGCGGGCAGTGGAATTATGATCACGACAACCGCAAGCCTGCCCCTGATGACGTAGATCATGACGGGCCTATGCGGTTCGAGCCGGATGCCCAGACGGCAGAGGTGCTGGATCTGGTTGAGGCCCGCTTTGCCGATCATTTTGGTGATCTTTATCCCTTCGAATTTGCGACCACGCGAGCGCAGGCACTGGAGGCTTTGGATCACTTCATCACTCATGCGCTGCCGAAATTCGGGGATTATCAGGATGCCATGTTGGAAGAGCATGAAACCCTCTATCATGCGGTGCTGTCGCCCTATCTGAACATTGGATTGCTGGGCCCAATCGAGATCTGCCAAGCGGCAGAAAAGGCGTGGCAGGATGGAAGCGTACCGATCAACGCCGCTGAAGGGTTCATCCGCCAAATCATCGGTTGGCGCGAATATGTGCGGGGCATCTATTTTCTGGAAGGGCCGGATTATGTCACCCGCAACGCCCTGCGCCATGACCGGGATTTGCCTGACTTCTATTGGGGCGCTGAGACAAATATGAACTGTATCGCCCATGCGGTGCGCCAGACCAAGACCAGCGCCTATGCCCATCACATTCAGCGGCTTATGGTGACGGGCAATTTTGCCCTTTTGGCCGGGGTGGACCCCGCGCAGGTGCACGAATGGTATCTGGAGGTTTACGCCGATGCGTTCGAGTGGGTCGAGGCACCCAATACCATCGGGATGAGCCAGTTTGCCGATGGCGGGGTCATTGCCTCCAAGCCCTATGTGTCATCGGGGGCCTACATCAACCGGATGTCGAATTATTGCAAAGGTTGCGCTTACAAGGTCAGCGTGAAAACCGGCGAGGGAGCCTGCCCGTTTAACCTGCTGTATTGGCATTTTCTGGACCGGCATCGGGACCGGTTCAAAGACAATGCGCGGATGGGCAATATGTACCGCACATGGGACCGCATGGATGCGGACCGGCGCGAAACCGTTTTAATAGATGCGCGCAAATGGCTCAAACGTTTGGACGCGGGCGAGGTGGTTTGACCTAGGCGCCCTCGTCCGTGACCAGCCAATCGTCCAGCGTTGCCTTCACGGCATCTGGCCATGCCACCGAGGTATGTTTGTCCAGATCAGAGGCCGCAAGAACCTGCGTACTGTTCCAGCGCTTTTCGCCTTTGCAACTGATCTCATGCTTGAGCGTCACGGAGGATCGACCCACGCGCACCACACGTAATTCAAACGTCAGGGTTTGACCAAACAGCGACGGGATCGAGAAATCGCAGGTCAGGTGAACCGTGGGCGTGCCCCAGCGTTCTTTCCAGATGATCTCGTGCCAAGGATAGCCGATGTGCGCCCAGTATTCCTCGTTCACGCCGTTGAGCAGATTGAGGTAGGAGGGGAAATAAGCGGTGCCGGATATATCGCAATCGCCAAAGCGCAATTCGCGGTCGGTGACAAATACCTTGCCCATGTTGCACGGCTCCTTCCTGTGTTGGTCCGGCCCCTGTTTAGCGTGAAACAAGGGCCAGTCACAATGCGGCGCAGGATCAGCCGTGGCTGGCGCGGCTGTCGTCTGGTGCTTGATCCCGGTCTGCGAGGCCATAGTCGCGGATCACATGGGCGATCCGCAGATGATAGTCGGTAAAGATCCCCGCCCGCCCTTTGGCCTGGGCCTTGCGATGCGCGGTCAGCTTGCGCCAGTTCTGCACGGCTTCTTCATCGCGGAAAAACGAAAGAGACAGCAGCTTGTCCGGGTTGGTCAGGCTTTGAAACCGTTCAACAGAGATAAACCCCTCCACCTGATCGACCAGCGGTTTCATCTCGGCTGCAAGGTCGAGGTAGTCGCCTTTGCGGTCAGGATGCGGCATCACTTCGAAAATCACTGCAATCATTTGGGCGCTCCATGCGGGGTGGACACCAGTTTGAGAAAGGTCCGGTCCTCGCGCAACAGGAATTTCTCGGACTGGGCAAACTCATAATTCTCGCGGCCCAATGGATCAGCGGCAAGCCGCGCGCGATAGGCCTCATATGCGGCCAGATCAGGGATGTTGTAGATGCCATAGGCCAGCGTGCTGGACCCTTCGTGCGGGGCGTAATAGCCGATCAGATCTGCGCCGCAGCGCGGGATCGCCTGCCCCCAGTTGCGGGCATAGTGTTCAAAGGCGGCTTTCTTGGTGGGGTCGATGTAGTACTTGATGATACAGGTCAGCATGGGTGTCTCCTTGTTGCTGGCCCGGTTCTAGCGGATTGATCGGCGGCAATGCTTCGGCTATGGTCGAAGTATGAAAGACGGCCCAGACATATCCCGCATTGCGGCGCTGATCGGTGATCCGGCCCGCGCCAATATCCTGACCGCGCTGATGGCGGGCAAGGCCCTGACCGCCACCGAACTGGCCGGTGAGGCGGGTGTGACCGTGCAAACCGCCAGCGCCCATCTGGCCAAGCTTGAGGCGGCGGAGATGATCCAATGCCGCAAGTCGGGGCGGCACAAATACTTCACCCTTGGCAGCGATGACGTTGCTCATGCGCTAGAGGCGTTGATGGGTCTGGCTGCGGGTGCGGGGCACTTGCGCACCCGCACCGGCCCCCGCGATGCAGCACTGCGGGAGGCGCGGGTTTGCTACAGCCATTTGGCAGGTGAAAAGGGCATCACGCTTTATCAGGGTCTATTGGCCCGCGGCATGCTGCATGAGGCCGAAGAGGCCGTGACCCTGACCGCAAAAGGTGAGGTGTTCCTGACGGATTTTGGCATCGATCTGGCGGCACTCAAACGCAGCAAGACGCCGCTGTGCCGGTCCTGTCTGGATTGGAGCGCCCGGCAAACCCATCTGGCGGGCAGTGTCGGACGGGCCATTCTGGCACAGATGCAGACCCTCGGTTGGGCACAGCGTGAGGATGGCACACGGGTGGTCCGGTTCTCACCCGAAGGTGAGGCCGCATTTCAAGATGTTTTTGGCCGGCTTTAAAGCTGACCTTTGGCCTTCAGCCGCTTAAGCGCATAGCCAAGGTGTTTGGTGCTGAACGAATGCCCACCCGGAAACAGGCAGTATTCCAGAATGCCTCCGGGGGCGTTTGCACGGGTTTCACAAGACAGGTTCAACGGCTGGCTTTGCGACGGATTCCCGAAATTTCCAAAGCTGCGGTAGTGGGTCAGGGCGTCCATCACCCGGCCCTGATGTGTCCCGCCAATAGGCCGGCCGTTCAATGGCACCGTGCGGTCGGCATCGCCGTGGACATGGACAATGCTGCGGGCCGGTGCGGAGCAGTCTGCGGGCGGTTCCTTCCAGTAAGTGCCGGAAAACGGCACAAAGGCGGCGAAGGGTTCGGGGTGCAGGCAGGCCAGATACCAAACCATCATGCCGCCCGCGCTAAACCCGCTGGCGACCACACGGGCGGGGTCGATGTCAAAACGGGCAACAGCATCGGCAATGACCGCGTCAAAATAGGCAAACTCCGCCGCGCCGGTGCTGTCCATGGTGCGCGGCCCGTTGGGCAGGTTCCATGATCCGTTCACACCCTGCGCGGCGATCAGGGCCATTCCCGCCTCCGCTGCCACCCGCCGCAAGGCGCGGTTGCGCATCACCCCTGCCGCGCTGCCGCGATAACCGTGTGACCAGATCAACGCGCCTGCAGGGGCCGCGCCATCCTGCGATTGGGGCAATGAGATCCGGTAGGATCGATCACCGATGACACAATCACTGTCGGGGCCGCAAGCAAAGGCCGGGGCGGCAAGCAGGCTGAAAAGGAGGGCAAGAATACGCATGACGGGCAGAGTGCAACGCATGCCGCCAAGGCTCAATTCACATCCCCGTGCACAGCCTTTGCATGCAGGGCCTTGGCCTCTGCCGCCAGATCCT
This sequence comes from Sulfitobacter mediterraneus, assembly GCF_003054325.1. Classification (GTDB taxonomy): domain Bacteria; phylum Pseudomonadota; class Alphaproteobacteria; order Rhodobacterales; family Rhodobacteraceae; genus Sulfitobacter; species Sulfitobacter mediterraneus. The sequence goes on along the minus strand of NZ_QBKU01000006.1, from coordinate 240,208 downwards.
CCACGGATCGGTCTTTCAGGATCAGTTCAGGAATAACGATATGATGGCCGGTGCTGCGCCCGTTGGACCAAGAGGTCAGCCGCCGCCAAGCGGTTTGCCGGTCCCGAAAGGCAATGGGGTCATGCAGGGCAAAGCCCAGAAAACGATGCCCCTTCTGGCCGGTGATCACGCTGATATCCCTGATCTCGGCCCATTCTGCCGGTTCGGCGTAGTAGCCAGAGATGCCATTTTGATCCATGCGCAGCGCCAAAGGCGCACGCAGGGCAACACCGGCAAAGTAGAACGCCAACGCCGCACAACCGGCCCCTACTGCGAACGTGACAAAAGGCAATGCGTCCATCGGGGCGTCGCGTGTCAGAACCAGACCAAAAAAACCCAAACAGAACGCCGCCAGCACCGCAAAGGAACCCGCGATCATCAGCGATCTGCTGCGCCGGATCGGAACAAGGATCGGCGCCGTCATCGCCTTAACTCGGATCGCGCCAGCGGTTCACAATCGGATAGCGCCGGTCCAACCAGAACGCGCCTTTGGTCAGACGTGGGCCGGGGGCGGACTGGAACCGCTTGTATTCGGAGATGTAAATCAGATGCTCGACTTTCTTGGCGATATCCCGGTCAAATCCGGCGGCAACACAATCCTCAATCGACCCGTCTTGATCCACGAGAATATCAAGGATCGCGTCCAGCACCGGATAATCCGGCAGGCTGTCGCTATCTTTTTGATCTTCGCGCAACTCGGCGGTGGGCGGTTTGGTGATAATCCGGTCCGGGATCATCTCGCCTATCGGCCCCATCATCCAGTCGCGGTGATTGGTGTTGCGCCAGCGGCAGGTCTCAAACACGCGGGTTTTGTACATATCCTTGATCGGGTTGTAGCCGCCCGACATATCGCCATAAATCGTGGCATAACCCACCGCGACCTCGGATTTGTTGCCCGTGGTCAGCAGCATTTCACCAAATTTGTTGGACATCGCCATCAACAACAATCCACGCAAACGGGACTGGATATTTTCCTCAGTCAAACCGGGTTCTAGACCCTCAAATAGCGGTGCCAGGGTGTTGGTGATCGCACCGCGACCCTCGGCAATCGGCACATAGTCGTAACGGCAGCCCAGAGCCTCGGCGACCGCCTCAGCATCATCAAGGGATGCTTGCGATGTATATTCAGACGGCAACATCACACAGCGCACATTGTCCGCGCCAAGGGCATCCACGGCGATGGTGGCCACAATGGCGCTGTCGATGCCGCCGGACAGGCCCAGCAACACCTTCTTGAACCCGGTTTTGCGCATGTAATCGCGCAGGCCCAGCACCATCACGCGGTAATCCTGTTCCCAGGCATCCGGCAGATGCGCCAGGTCTTGTTGGACCACGCGCCAACCTTCGGGGCCGCGTTCCAGATCGACATGGGTGATCTGCCGTTCAAACGCGGGCAGTTGCATGGCCAGTTGCCCGCCGGGGTTCAGGGCAAAGGACGCGCCATCAAAGACCTGATCATCCTGTCCGCCAATCATGTTGAGATAGATCAGCGGCAGGCCGGTCTCGATCACCCGCGCGACCATCACGTTCATGCGGGTTTCCATCTTGTTGCGGTAATAGGGCGACCCGTTGGGCACCAACAGGAACTCCGCGCCCGTTTCTTCTAGCGTTTCGGCCACATCGGGGTGCCATGCGTCCTCGCAAATCGGCGATCCGATGCGGGTGTTGCCAACGGAATATGGCCCGCCCAATGGTCCGGCATCAAAGATGCGCACTTCGTCAAAAACGGTCTCGTTGGGCAGATTGTATTTGAGCGACCGGCTGGCGATTTTGCCGCCTTTCAGGATCAGATAGGCATTATACAGCGCGGTGCCTTCGGCCCACGGCGCACCAATGGCCAGTGCGGGCCCATCCGCACAATCGGCGGCCAGTGCCTCAATATGGGTCATCACATCCAGCTGGAACGCGCGTTTCATCACCAGATCCTGCGCGTTGTAGCCGGTGATGAACATTTCCGGCAGGGCGACCAGATCAGCACCAGCCTCTTTGCCAGCCTGCCAAGCCTCGCGGGCCAGCGCGGCGTTGCCCGCCAAATCCCCGACGGTTGGGTTCAACTGACCCAATGTGATGCGAAACCGGTCTGCCATGCGCTGCCTCGATAGATAAATACGTCTGCACTGTGATGTAGCAGATCATCGGCGGGGGAAAACCCCAATCGCGCCCAAGCGTTGCGCCCGATCAGCGCGGTGGCAGGCGTTCAAAGGCGGGAAGGCCATCAGGAACCAGATGAAAGGGCTGTTGGTCCACCATATAGATCGCCGCCTTGGCTGCGCCAAATTGTGATGGCTCATCCAGCGTGCCAACCTTGAGGACCACATGATCCCGCGCGGGCAGTTTGGTCAGGATATGGGTGCCGCATTCACCGCAGAAACAGCGGGTGACGGCCCCTTCCAGATTCGAACGGGTGAATTCCTGTGGGTTGCCTTTGGTCCAGCGAAAGCCATCCTTGGGCATCATCATAAAGTAGTTCGGTCCACCGCCCGAAAAATACTGGCATTCGCGGCAGTGGCATTGCGCCTTAAAGACCGGTGCGCCTTCGGCGGCATATGCCAGCGCTCCGCAGTAACAATGGCCTGTGTATGGGGTTTGGGTGTCATCGGTCATAAAAACCTCCTGTTTGCGACAGCCTAGGCGGCTTTTTCCAGCGGGTCGAGGGCCGCAAACCGCGCCACAACCGACCTCGACAAAAGACGATTGCCCCCTTTGGTCCCTTTGCATAGGCTACCGCTCAAAGGCCGCAGGGGGTGCGGCCCAAACCGATCCGGCGCAGTTTCGCGTGAAAAACAGGTATGTCCATGTCGCTCCGTTCTTTGTTGCTTTGCCTTTCGCTGTTGCCTTTGCCTGTCTTGGCACAGGAGGCGCAGGTCCAGACCAAACAATATGAAGACGGTGGTATCTACGAAGGCAGTTTTCGTGGCGGGTTGCAGCACGGTCAGGGCAGCTACAAACTGCCCAATGGCTATGAGTACAGTGGCAATTGGGAAGACGGGGAAATCAAGGGCGAAGGCGTCGCCCGCTTTCCCAACGGATCGGTCTATGAGGGCAACTTCGCCAAGGGCAAACCGGACGGGTTTGGCAAGATCACCTTTGCCGATGGCGGCACCTTTGAAGGTGAATGGGAGGCCGGCGCGATCATGGGGCAGGGCGTTGCGCTTTATGCCAATGGGGTGCGCTATGAGGGGCAATTCCGCAATGCCAAACACCACGGCAAAGGCGTGATGCAAAGCCCGGGCGGTTATGAATACAAGGGTGATTGGGTGGATGGGGCCAAACACGGGGTTGGCACGATCACCTATCCCGATGGGGCGGTCTATGATGGTGATATCCGCGAGGGTAAACGCCACGGCACCGGAACGCTGACAATGCCGGACGGCTTGATTTATGTCGGATCATGGAAAGACGGCCAGATCGACGGCACCGGCAAGCTGACCCAAGCCAATGGCGATGTCTATGAGGGCATCCTTGTCAGTGGCCGCCGCGAAGGGCGCGGTAAGGTCACCTATGCCAATGGCGACACCTACGAGGGCAGCTTTAAGGATGACCGCCGCGACGGGCAGGGCACGTTCACCGGGGCTGATGGCTATGTCTACTCCGGCTCTTGGGTGGCGGGGCAGATTGAGGGCCAAGGCACGGTAACCTATCCTGATGGGTCGGTCTATGTCGGATCGTTCCGTAATGATCTGGCGGATGGCGAGGGAAAGATCACCTATCCTGACGGCTCAACCTATGAAGGTGCCTGGGCGGGCGGTGTGATCGAAGGGCAGGGCAAGGCGACCTATCCCAGTGGCGTGGTATACGAGGGCAACTTCAAGAACGCGCGCAACGACGGACAAGGCGTTATGACCTATGCCGATGGCTATCGCTATGAAGGCACTTGGAAAGATGGCCAGCGCCATGGACAGGGCAAAGCAACCTATCCCGATGGCACCATCTATGTGGGTGAGTTCGATATGGGACAGCGTCACGGCACCGGCAACATCACCATGGCCAGCGGATTTGTCTATGAAGGCCAATGGTTCCGCGGCGAGATCGAAGGGCAGGGCAAAGCGACCTATGCAAATGGTGACGTCTATGAGGGCACCTTCAAAGCAGGCAAACGCCAAGGTGCGGGCACCATGCGATATGCCACGGGCGAAGAAGCCAGCGGAGATTGGGAGAACGGCGCGCTGAACGACGGCGGCTGACCAAGCGGCAAAGGACGCACGATGGATGAGGTTGCGGAGTTTCTGGCAAAGGTTGAGCCCCCGCGCCGCCATGCAGAGGCGGACGAACTCGACGCGCTGTTTCGCAAAGTCACCGGCTGGCAGCCACGGTTCTACAAAGGCGGCATGTTGGGGTATGGGCGCTACGATTACACCTACGCCTCTGGCCGCAGCGGCAGCACATTTGCCACCGGATTTGCCCCCCGCAAGGCGAAGTTGTCGATCTACATCATGCCGGGATATGCCAATTTCGATCCGATTTTGGCGCGGCTGGGCAAACACAGCAAAGGCAAGTCATGCCTTTACCTTAACAAGCTGGCCGATGCTGATACAGACGTCCTCGGCGAACTGATCCGCGCTGGTCTCAAAGACCTGAACGGACATTGGCCGGTGCAGCCAACATAGCCCTGCGGCGCAGCTGCTTACTGGACAATTCGGCGGCGCTGTGACAGGTGACCGTTGCGATAGGAGAATACCAAATGTCCAGCCAAACCGTTACCCGTTTTGCCCCGTCCCCAACCGGATATATCCATGTGGGCAACCTGCGGACCGCCCTGATGAACTATCTGATCGCCCGCAAGGCTGGCGGCACTTTCATCCTGCGGATTGACGACACCGATCCAGAGCGCAGCAAAGAAGAATACGTTGATGCGATCAAGGAAGACCTGACGTGGCTGGGCCTGCACTGGGACCGCGTCGAGCGCCAGTCAGAGCGCCTTGATCAATACCACGCGGCGGCGGATGATCTGCGGGCCAAAGGCCGGTTCTATGAGGCATTCGAGACCCCGACCGAGCTGGACCTCAAGCGCAAGAAACAGCTGAACATGGGCAAGCCGCCGGTCTATGACCGCGCTGCGCTGGCCTTGAGCGATGATGAAAAGAACGCCCTGCGTGCCGAACGTGGTGATGGTGTTTGGCGGTTCAAGCTGGATCAAGAACGGATCGAATGGAATGACGGCATTCTGGGCGATATTTCCATTGATGCGGCCTCCGTTTCCGATCCGGTGCTGATCCGTGGTGACGGGCAAATCCTTTATACGCTGGCGAGTGTTGTGGATGACACGGAGATGGGCGTGACCCATGTTGTGCGCGGCTCTGACCACGTCACAAACACCGCGACGCAAATCCAGATCATGCAGGCGCTGGGCATGGGCAATGTGCCAAGCTTTGCCCACCATTCGCTGTTGACTGGCCCCCAAGGTGAAGCGCTGTCGAAACGGCTTGGCACCTTGTCTTTGCGTGATCTGCGCGCGCAAGGCATCCAGCCTTACGCGTTGCTTAGCTTGATGGCGCGGCTTGGATCGTCCGATCCGGTTGAACTGCGCACGGATATGGAAAGCCTGATCGAAGGCTTTGATATCAATCACTTCGGTTCTGCTCCGACCAAATTTGACGTGCAGGATCTGTTCCCGCTGACCGGGCGTTATTTGCAGCAATTGCCGCTTGAGGCCGTGGCAGATGAGATTGCCGCGCTGGGCGTACCTGCGGATCAAGCTGACCGGTTCTGGTCCGTCACTCGCGAAAACATTTCGACCCTCAAAGACCTGAGCGGTTGGTGGGCGATGTTCCGCGATGGCGCCGATCCGGTGATCGAAGAGGGCGATGAGGACTTCATCAAAGAGGCCATGGCGATGCTGCCCGATATGCCGTTTGACGAAAGCACCTGGTCCAACTGGACCGCCGCCGTCAAAGAGGCCACAGGCCGCAAGGGGCGCGGCCTGTTCCGGCCATTGCGTTTGGCCCTGACGGGGCAGGAACACGGGCCGGAAATGGCCGCTGTGATGCCCTTGTTGCAAGTGGTCAAAGCGCAAAAATGATCAGCGGGCCGGGGATCACACATCCGGCCCAAGGCCAGATCAGCGGCGCGACCGCAGATGGCTGATGCACAGGCGAAATTCCTGACCGGCAATTTGTTTGCCCATACTGCCGTGATGGCGTTGACGGCCTCCATCGGTTTGATGGCGGTCTTTGTTGTCGATTTTGTTGATATGATCTTCATTTCGATGCTGGGCAAATCGGAACTGGCTGCCGCTGTCGGCTATGCTGGCGCGATCTTGTTTTTCACCACATCCTTCGGGATCGGATTGGCGATTTCTGCTGGGGCTTTGGTGGCACGGGCGCTTGGATCGGGGGAAGCCGTACTGGCGCGGGAACGCACCACCCATGCCCTGACATATGGGTTTATGTTCAGCATCGTTTTTGCGGTGATCTTTTGGTTGTCTCTGGAATGGATGGTGGCGCTTTTGGGCGCGACCGGGGAGACCGCTGAACTGAGCGTGCATTTCCTGCAAATTGTGGTGCCGAGCGTGCCGTTCTTGATCCTCGGCATGATGGGCAGCGCAGTATTGCGTGCCCACGGCGATGCGCGGCGGGCGATGATGGCGACGATTTCGGGCGGCGTGGTCAACGCGGTGCTGGACCCGATCTTGATATTCGGGCTGGATCTGGAACTGACCGGCGCGGCAATCGCCTCCTTCGTGGCGCGTTTGGTGATTGCTGTCGTTGCGATCTTGCCGTTGATCCGGATCTATGGCGGCATCGTGCGTCCGCGTCTGGCCGGTATGATCCGCGATCTGGCACCGGTGCTCGCCATCGCCTTTCCTGCGATTCTGGCGCAGATCGCCACCCCTGTCGGTCAGGCCTATGTCACCCGCGCGATGGCCGGATATGGCGAAGAGGCTGTGGCGGGTATGGCGATCGTCGGGCGGATGATACCGGTGGCTTTTGGCGTGGTCTTTGCGCTGTCCGGGGCTGTTGGGCCGATCATTGGTCAGAACTACGGCGCGGGCAACTTGGATCGGGTGCGGCGCGGGTTCAACGCGGCGGTCTTGTTCACGGCGCTGGTCACGATCTTTGTCTCTGCGGTGCTCTTTGCCCTGCGCGTGCCGATTGCCAATTTGTTTGAGGCCACAGGCATCACCCGCGATCTGATTTATCTGTTTTGCGGGCCGCTGTCCTTGGCGTTTTTCTTTCCCGGTGTTTTGTTTGTTGCGAATGCGGCGTTCAATAATCTGGGTCAGCCGTTCCTGTCCACCTTCACCAACTGGGGCCGCAATGCGCTGGCACTGATCCCGTTGGTCTGGCTGGGCGCGATGATTTGGGGGCCGCAGGGGGTGCTGATCGGGCAATCCTTGGCAGGGGTTTTGTTTGGCATCGTCGCTTGGGTGCTGGCGCTGCGATGCATCGCGCGGGGCGGCAAGCCCGGCAAAACGGGACAAGAGATTTTTGGCCGCGAGGGGCGTCTGATGGCGCTATTTCAAGCGCGCAGGTAGCCGGTTGAGATGCAGATCCACCAGTGCAGTTTCATCATTGGTGATGGTCTGGTGCCGTGGATAGATCGGGGCGGCACGGTCATCCAGAATAGGCGTTTCCCAGCCTGACGTTGTGTCAAAAAACCGCTGGACCCCCTCATCACCAAATTCGCGCAGAAACCCTTGCACCACCACATCAAGATAGCTGCGCAAGATGCAATGATCGCCACCATCCACGCGGTTTTCGGGTGTGACGCTGTAGTGGGCGATCTGTGGCGCGTGGGGGAGCGGATGCGTTACGGCTCCGTCTGAGTGTTGCCGGTCATAGCCGGTTTCACGCAAATCCAGCGCCGCCCAATCGGCATCGGGCACAGCCGCAATCAATCCGTCGATGGCGCATGCGGGGTCCGGTTCCACGGTCAAAAATACCACGTCGCGCAACCTGGTGCGCACCCATTTGCGCCGCCACCCCTGCAATTGCGCGGGATGCGCATCAGGATAGGCGTGGGTGTTGCGGTTGACGAGGCTGCCATAGCCGAAAAAGTAGGGGGTCATGAGGGTCTGCCCATTGGATTTCCGCCGCAGACAACACCGGAAGCGGCGCAAACACAAGCACGCTTGACGGAATGGTATGCCGCGGCATACCTATAGCCATCCGTCATGGGAGAATCGGCAAAGCGCCGGTGCCGAAGGAGCAACCGCCCCGGAAACTCTCAGGCCACAAGGACCGTGATGGACAAACGACACTCTGGAGAGTGGTGCGAGGATGCACCCGCCGAAGGGATAACGATCTCAGGCGAAAGGACAGAGGGGGCATCGTGGGCCGCATGTCGCGGTGCATTGGTGCCGGTTGATCAATTTTCGACATCCGGTTGAACAAGGGGACACACCGGATGAGCGATCTGAACCGCACACCACTTTTTGATCTGCATGTTGAGCTGGGCGCCAAGATGGTCCCTTTCGCGGGCTATGAAATGCCTGTGCAATATCCGCTTGGCGTGATGAAAGAACACCAGCACACCCGCGATGCGGCGGGGCTGTTCGACGTCAGCCACATGGGTCAGGTGATCCTATCGGGCCAATCATGGCAAGCGGTCGCAACAGCATTTGAAACGCTGGTGCCGATGGATGTGCTGGGGCTGGGCGATGGTCGTCAGCGTTATGGCTTGTTCACCAATGACGCGGGCGGGATCGAGGATGACCTGATGTTTGCCCGGCGCGGCGATGATCTGTTCGTTGTGGTCAATGCAGCATGCAAGACCGCCGATATTGCCCGCATGAAGGCGGCGCTTGAGCCCGAGATCACCGTGACTGCCCTGACGGATCGCGCGCTGATCGCGGTGCAGGGACCGGGCGCAGAGGCCGCGGTCTCCGCGATGGATGCCGCTGCGGCAGATATGACGTTTATGCATGTGCGAGACCTGACACTGGACGGGATCGCGGTCTGGGCCTCCCGGTCCGGTTACACGGGTGAGGACGGCTATGAAATTTCGGTGCCGGACGCGCAGGCCGAGGCGCTGACGCGCAAGCTGTTGGCCCAGGACGGGGTTGAGGCCATTGGCCTTGGCGCACGGGATTCCTTGCGTCTTGAGGCCGGGCTTTGCCTTTATGGGCATGACATTGACGCCACAACCAACCCTGTCGAGGGCGCATTGAACTGGGCCGTGCAGAAGGTACGCCGCCGGGACGGCGACCGTGCTGGCGGGTTCCCCGGTGCCGAGGCCGTGATGGCTGCCTTTGAAAACGGTGCAGCCCGCAAGCGTGTGGGTCTGCTGCCCGAAGGACGCGCACCGATGCGCGAAGGCGTGGCGATCTTTGACGCTGACGCGGGCGGAACGCAGGTCGGCACAGTCACATCCGGTGGCTTTGGCCCGACCTTTGGCGGGCCGGTTGCCATGGGCTATGTCGCCACGGAACACAGCAAAACCGGCACACCGCTTTGGGGCGAAGTGCGCGGCAAACGTCTGCCATTGACGATTGCCAAGCTGCCCTTTGTGGCGGCAAACTTCAAAAGATAATCAACAAGGGAACGACAACATGAAATTTACCGAAGAACACGAATGGCTGCGCGTTGAAGGCGACGAAGTGGTTGTGGGCATCACCATCCACGCGGCAGAGCAATTGGGCGACGTCGTATTTGTGGAACTGCCCGAAGAAGGCACGACCGTCAGCAAAGATGACGAAGTGGTGGTGATCGAATCCGTCAAAGCCGCCTCTGACATTTTGGCCCCGATCGACGGTGAAATCACCGAAGTGAACGGCGCCCTGACCGACAACCCCAGCATGGTCAACGATGACCCGCAGGGCGAAGCGTGGTTTTTCAAGCTCAAGGTCAGCGATGCATCGCAGATGGACGAGTTTATGGATGAAGCCGGTTATCAGGCCTTCATCGGGTAACGCATGATGCCCGCCGGGGATGCCTCCGGCGGGAATATTTACAGCCAAAAAGAAAAGGGCGGGTGCCATGACCTTCAAGCCTACCGATTATCTTCCGTATGATTTTGCCAATCGCCGCCACATCGGCCCGTCACCCGAAGAGATGACGCAGATGTTGGACACGGTTGGTGCCAAGTCGCTTGATGCGCTGATTGATGACACCCTGCCGGGCGGCATCCGCATGAAAGGCGGGCTGGATTTCGGCAAGGCCATGTCAGAGCGCGAGGTGCTGGAGCATATGCGCAAGACCGCCTCCAAGAACAGGGTGATGACCAGCCTGATTGGGCAAGGCTACCATGGCACTGTGACGCCCCCGGCCATCCAGCGGAACATCCTTGAGAACCCGGCATGGTACACGGCCTATACGCCGTACCAGCCCGAAATTTCGCAAGGGCGGCTTGAGGCGCTGTTGAACTTCCAGACCATGATCAGCGATCTGACCGGTCTTGAGGTTGCCAATGCCTCGCTGTTGGATGAGGCGACCGCCTGTGCCGAAGCAATGACCATGGCGCAGCGGATGTCCAAGGCTAAGGTCAGCGCGTTTTTTGTCGATCACGATTGCCACCCGCAAAACATCGCAGTGATGAAAACCCGCGCGGCCCCCTTGGGCATCGAGATCATCGTCGGCGATCCGGACAAGATGGAAGCGGACAAGGTTTTTGGCGCGATTTTCCAGTATCCGGGCACCTATGGCCATGTGCGCGATTTCACCAGCCACATCGCTGCGTTGCATGAGAACAAGGGCGTCGGGATTATTTCGGCTGATCCTTTGTCCCTGACCTTGCTCAAAGAACCGGGGGAGATGGGCGCGGATATTGCTGTTGGCACAACCCAGCGGTTTGGTGTGCCCGAAGGATACGGCGGCCCGCATGCCGCCTATATGGCCTGCAAAGATTCCATGAAACGCTCCATGCCGGGCCGGATCGTGGGTGTGTCGATTGATGCACACGGCAACCGTGCCTACCGTCTTTCCTTGCAAACCCGCGAACAACACATTCGCCGCGAAAAGGCGACCTCGAACGTTTGCACTGCGCAGGCTTTGTTGGCGGTGATGGCGTCGATGTATGCTGTGTTCCATGGGCCAAAGGGCCTGAAGGCCATCGCGCAGCGCATCCACCGCAAGACCGTGCGTTTGGCCGAAGGGCTGAAACAGGCGGGCTTTGACGTGCGTCCTGCGACATTCTTTGACACGATCACTGTTGAGGTTGGCCCATTGCAGTCGGCCGTGATGAAATCAGCGGTCGAAGAGGGTGTGAACCTTCGCAAAGTGGGCGATACCAAGGTTGGTATCACTCTGGATGAGCGCAGCAAACCCGTCACCATTGAAGCGGTTTGGCGGGCTTTTGGGATTGACCGTGCAGACAAGGATTACACCCCGCATTACCACATGCCAGAAAAGCTGATCCGGCAGACCGAATACCTCACCCATCCGATTTTCCACATGAACCGCGCCGAAACCGAGATGATGCGCTACATGCGCCGTTTGGCGGATCGCGATCTGGCGCTGGACCGGGCGATGATCCCGCTGGGCTCTTGCACGATGAAGCTGAACTCGGCCGCCGAAATGATGCCGGTGAGCTGGCGTGAGTTTTCCCTGATGCACCCATTTGTGCCGGACAATCAGGCGCTGGGCTATAAGGAGATGATCGACGATCTGTCCTCCAAGCTTTGTGATATCACCGGCTATGACGCGATTTCCATGCAGCCAAATTCGGGCGCGCAGGGGGAATATGCGGGTCTGTTGACGATTTCGGCCTATCACCGCGCCAACGGCGAGGGGCATCGCAATATCTGTCTGATCCCGATGAGCGCCCATGGCACCAATCCGGCCTCCGCGCAGATGGTGGGCTGGAAGGTTGTGCCGATCAAATCTGCCGACAACGGTGATATTGATCTGGATGACTTCCGCGCCAAGGCCGCACAGCACGCCGAAAACCTAGCCGGCTGCATGATCACCTATCCCTCGACACATGGTGTGTTTGAGGAAACCGTGACCGAGGTGACCAAAATCACCCATGAGCATGGCGGTCAGGTCTATATCGACGGGGCCAATATGAACGCCATGGTGGGCCTGTCCCGCCCCGGTGATCTGGGCGGTGACGTGAGCCACCTGAACCTGCACAAGACCTTCTGCATCCCGCATGGCGGCGGCGGTCCCGGCATGGGCCCCATTGGTGTAAAGGAACATCTGATTGCGCATCTGCCGGGCCATCCGAATGATGGCGGCAGCGCCGTATCGGCGGCGCCATACGGCTCGCCATCGCTGTTGCCGATCTCATTGGCCTATTGCCTGATGATGGGCGGTGAGGGGCTGACCCAGGCCACCCGCGTTGCGATCCTGAATGCCAACTACATCGCCAAGCGGCTCGAAGGGGCCTATGACGTGCTTTACAAAGGGCCATCAGGCCGCGTGGCGCATGAATGCATCATTGATGTCCGCCCCTTTGACGAAAGCGCTGGTGTGACGGTGGATGACATCGCCAAACGTCTGATCGACTGTGGCTTCCACGCGCCAACAATGTCTTGGCCGGTGGCTGGCACGCTGATGGTTGAGCCGACCGAAAGCGAAAACAAAGCAGAGCTGGACCGGTTCTGTGACGCGATGCTGGCGATCCGTGCGGAGATTGACGCGATTGAAAAAGGCGACATGCCGCGCGAGAACAATCCGCTCAAGAATGCGCCGCATACGGTTGAGGATCTGGTGCTGGAATGGGGCGACCGTCCCTATACCCGCGAACAGGGTTGTTTCCCTCCGGGCGCGTTCCGGGTGGACAAATACTGGCCTCCGGTCAACCGCGTTGACAACGTGCATGGCGACCGCAATTTGATCTGCACCTGCCCGCCCATGGAGGATTACGCCGAAGCGGCGGAATGATCTGGCGGGATTGACACAGTGCAAAAGGCGGGGCTCAACGCTCCGCCTTTTGTGTTTTCGGCAGCGGTCAAGCGCCGCTTGGTTCTTGCACCACAAGGAAATCAAAGACCTTGCGCAGCCGGTTCCATGTGGTGCGATCGGGCGCAACCAGCAGATGACCATTGCGGCGGGCAGCGGAATAGGGCCCGCCATCCAGCATCTCAACATGAGCGCCGGCCTGCGCACAGATCAACGCCCCTGCGGCGTGATCCCACGGGTGCAACATTCCTGTCAGCAGGAAATCCACATGGCCCTGCGCGACCATCCGATATTCATGGGCAGAACAACGCAGGCTGGTCACACGTGCAAAACTTGGCAATGTGGCCGCGACCTGCCGCAACACCGGCCCTTCAAATAAACTGAGCGGGATATACCCTGACAGGTTCTCAATCTGCTTGCCCATCGCAACCCTCAGGGGGCTGCTGTTGCCGTTGGCCTTTTGCAGCTCTGCAAGCCCCGTGGCGCTGTCTGCGATAGCCCAATCATCGGCAAGTGGATCGTAAATCAGCCCGAAACCGGGTTTGCCAAATTGTGTGACCGCAAGGATTACGCCAAAGACCGCCAGCCCATGCGCAAAATTCCACGTGCCATCCACCGGATCAATAATGAACGCCAGCGGCGCATTGGCCAACCCATCCAGCAAGGACGGATCTTTGGCAACGGCCTCCTCTCCGATCACCAAGGCATCCGGAAAGGCGATCTTGAGCGCCCGTGTGATCATCGCCTCGGCCTGCAGATCGGCGGTGGTCACCAGATCATCGGGGCGCGATTTGCTGCTGATCTCTGCCGCAGCCAAGGCGCGAAAGCGTGGCAGGATTTCTGCCTTTGCGGCCCGGCGGACAATGTTCAGGACGTGCTGCTGCTGCGCGGGGCGCAAGGCGGGAGGCAGGGGGGCAGGCAAGTCCTGGGTCATGTCACATCCGGCTGTTATTCACGGGCACGCAATACCTGCGCGGGCCGGGCATTCAGGGACCGCAGCGCAAAGCCAAGGCCGGCAAGGACGGTGGCCAACACGCCGCCTGCAATGATCATCAGGGCCGATGGCCAGATGATTGTAAAGTCGGTTTCCATCACAAACCGGCTCACCGCCCAGCCGCCAAGCACCCCGGCGAGCAAGGCAACCGCCCCTGCAAACACGCCCAAAAGGGCCGCGCGCAGCATAAAGCTGGCGGCAATGGCGCGGCGGGATGCACCCAGTGTCTTGAGAAGGGCCGCCTCATAGGTACGGGCTTGTGCCCCGGCGGCGGCAGCCCCGATCAGCACCAGAAAACCGGTCAAAAGCGTTGCCAAAGCGCCGTAAGACGTGGCGGCGGCCAGACCGGCCAGCACGGCGGAGACCCTGTCAATCGCGTCGCGCACCCGTATCGCAGTGATGTTGGGATAGGCGCTGGCCAGATCGCGCAGGATCTGGCCCTCCGCCTCTGCCTCGGCATAGACGGTTGAAATAAACGTATGCGGTGCGCCGGACAATGCGGCGGGGTTCATCGTCAGGACAAAGCCGATGCCAGCGGTGGAAAAATCGACCTCCTGAAAGCTGGCGATGGTGCCTTTGATATCGCGGCCCAGCACATTGATGGTCAGCGTATCGCCCAACGACAGGCCAATTTCCTCGGCCTCTTCGGTGGCAAAACTGATCAGCGGTGGACCGGAATAATCTTCGGGCCACCACGATCCTGCGGTGAGACGGGCATCGGGGTCAGGCGCTGCGGCGTAGGTCACGCCGCGGTCGCCGCGCACAACCCAGTGATCGCCAGCAACCTCGTCAGCGGGTTGTCCGTTGATCTTGGTGATAACACCGCGCAACATCGGCGCGCTGTCGATGCGGCTGACGGCAGGGTCATTTTCCAAGCGTTCGGTATAGCCGCCGATTTGATCCTTCTGGATATCGACAAAGAAATAGGATGGCGCCACTTCCGGCAAATTGCCGGAGATCGCATTGCGCAGGTTGCCGTCGATCTGGCCCACGGCGGCCAAAACCGACAGGCCAAGGCCCAATGATAGGACAACCGCGCCAGCCCCCTCGCCCTGACCGCTGATCGCGGCAAGAGCCCATCGCAGGCGGGGACGCCCCCGCGCCAACCGCGCCGCCCGGCGCGACAGCAGGCGCAGCAGACCCGCCGCGAGAACCAGCAAGACCAAGGCCCCAGCAATGCCGCCCAATGTCCAAAGCGTCAGCATCCACGACCCGTTGAACCACGCCGCCAGCCCCACCAGCGTCGCAACAATCAGCCCGATCACCGCCAGATATCGCGGCGCAGGCAGGCGCCGTGCGCCTTGCCATGCGTCCCGAAACAGCGTGGCGGCCCGTACGTCCTCGCTGCGGGCCAGTGGCCAGAGGGTAAAAGCCAGCGCCGTCAGCAAGCCATAGATCGCGGCCTCAATCAGCGGGAGCGGATAAAAGGCAAACCGGGCAGGCACCGGAAGACGCGCCTCGATCAGCGGCGACAGCAGCATTGGCGCGACCGCACCGAGGATGACGCCAATGGTAACGCCCAAAATCGACAGGATACCGATCTGGAGAAAATAGGTTTGGAAAATTGTCGCGCGATCTGCGCCCAAGGCTCGCAGGGTGGCAATCACACCTGTCTTGCCATTCAGATAGGACCGCACAGCCGCCGACACACCAACGCCGCCCACCGCCAGACCGGACAGCCCGACAAGCACCAAAAATGCCCCAAGACGTTTGACAAAACGGGCCACGCCGGGTGCGCCGTTCCGGGCATCTGTCCAGCGCATGCCACTGTTTTCAAACTGTTCCAAGGCGGCGGTCTTCAGCCCGTCAAGGTCAGTGCCCTGCGGCAAGGTCAGCCGGTATTTGGAGTTGAACAACGTGCCCGGGCCCAGAAGGCCGGACCCCTCCAGCGCTTCTCGGCGCAATAGGGTGCGTGGCCCGAGGGCAAAACCGCTGGCGGCGCTGTCAGGCTCTCGAACAATCAAAGCGGATAGATGATAGGCTTTGCTGCCTAGCTTGAACGTGTCACCTGCCGCAATGCCAAGCCGATCCGACAGCGCCCGTTCCATCACCGCACCGGGATTGCCGCCACGATCCGCCAGTGCCGCATCCAGCGGCATCGCGGGGTCGAGCACCATCTGCCCGACCAATGGATAGGCATCATCAACACCTTTGATCTGCGTCAGCGCCCGTTCGTCGCCCACCACTGCCATGGACCGAAATTCAACAATTTCGGATACAGATGTGGCGCGGGTCGCGATCCAGTCCTGTTCCTCTTCCGTTGCAAACCGGTAAGTAAAATCCAGCTCTGCCGCGCCGCCCAAGAGGGCCGCGCCCTCCCGTTGCAAACCTGCCTCAATAGCGGCGCGGACCGATCCGACAGCGGCAATTGCGGCCACGCCAAGTGCAAGACAGGCCAGAAACAGGCGAAACCCTTTGAGGCCGCCGCGCATTTCACGGCGGGCAAAGCGGCTGGCGAGGGACAGGCTCATGCGATTTTTCCATCGGCGAGAGCCACGGACCGATCACAACGTTCTGCTAGCGCCGGATCATGGGTCACCAACACCAGCGTGGCCCCGTAGGTGTCGCGCATCTCGAACAGCAGATCCATAATGGCGCTGCCATTGGTGCTGTCCAGATTGCCGGTGGGTTCATCGGCCAACAAAATAGCCGGGCGCGGCGCACAGGCCCGCGCAAGGGCAACGCGCTGTTGCTCGCCGCCTGAAAGCTGTGCGGGGTAGTGATCAACGCGGTGGCCAAGGCCGACCGCCCCCAACGCCTCTCGCGCCCGGTCAAAGGCATCCGTCTGACCAGAAATCTCCAACGGCGTGGCGACATTTTCCAACGCGGTCATGGTCGGGATGAGGTGAAAGGATTGAAACACAATGCCCATGCGCCCCTGCCGGAACCGCGCCAGCGCATCCTCGTCCATCGTGCTAAGGTTCTGGCCCAAAGCCTCGACCGTGCCGCCTGTGGCCTGCTCCAGCCCGCCCATGACCATCAACAAGGATGATTTGCCAGACCCTGAGGGACCAACCAATGCAACGCTTTCGCCGCTGTGGACCTTAAGGGAAATTCCGCGCAGGATATCGACCTGTCCGGCATTGCCTCTGAGCGAAAAAGCCACATCTTTAAGCTGGAACACGAGGTCTGTCATAGGGCCGCCTTTAATTAGGTATCTGCTGGATATGGAGGTCAGTTTGAAATGCGCAAGGTAATGATTGGAATTGTGGTCAGTTTCGCAGGAATTGCGCAAGCCGATGAGGTGGTTATTGCCGCGTTGGGCGACAGTTTGACCCAAGGGTATGGATTGCCTGCCGAACAGGGGTTTGTGCCGCAGTTGCAAGCCTGGCTGGATGCCAACGGCGCAGAGGTGCGGTTGATCAATGCCGGAGTGTCCGGCGATACCACGGCTGGCGGATTGGCGCGGGTGGATTGGACGCTGACGCCGGATGTGGACGGAATGATCGTGGCGCTGGGCGGCAATGACGTGCTGCGCGGGTTGCCATCGGAACAGGCGCGGCACAATCTGACAGGTATCCTCACTGCGGCCCAGGTGGCAGAGGTCGAGGTTCTGCTGGTCGGCATGCAAGCGCCGGGGAACTATGGCGAAGACTACAAAGCCGACTTTGAGGGGATCTACCCAGATCTGGCCAAAGACTTTGACACCCTCTATCTCGACAGCTTCTTTGCGGGGCTGACCGAGGAGCAGGAAAGCGAAGACCTCAGCGCCTATCGTGCACTGTTCCAGGGTGATGGCGTGCATCCCAATGCCGAGGGCGTGGCGATGATTGTTGCGCGGTTCGGGCCAGAGCTGTTGCAGCTGATCAACCAGATTGAGGGCTAACCGATGCCCGGACGCCTGTTTTTGACATCGCCGGTCTCTGAATTACGCGATGTTTTGGGCGCCGATACATCTGCGTTTGAGAGCGAGCCGCCCCGCCATAATATCGCACCGGGGCAAGAGCTGTTGTGCGTCACGGCTCTTGGGTTGTCGCGTATGCGGTGGGGGATCATTCCGGTGGGCCGGGTCAATGCGCGGGGGCGTCCGGTGATGGAAACGTTGATCAACGCCCGGTCCGAAACCGTTTTTGATAAATCCGCCTATGAAGGTACGGGACGGGCGGTTGTGCCGGTGAATGGCTGGTACGAATGGACCGGTGAGAAACGCAAGAAAACCGCATGGCGCATCGCGCCAAGGGACGGTGGATTGCTGTTTTTCGCGGCGATCACCGACGTATGGAATGGCCCCGGCGGCGTAACGGTGGAACAGGTCGCCACGGTGACCTGCCCGCCAAACGCAGATGTTGAACCGATCCATCACCGCATGGGTGTACTGTTGGGGCCAAGCGATATTGCTCTTTGGTTGCAGGGCGATGCATCCGATGTCCACAACCTTATGGTGCCGTGGCCTGACGGCCAACTGCGTATTGAAAAGGCCGAGGGTGTGGATTGGTCCGGGGCCTAGCCCGCGCCGCCCCAGCCGCCGATGATCGCATCGGCCTCCAGCTCAACCAGCCATTCGGGGTTTACGAACCGGTCTACAGCCATGATCGTGTCCACCGGACGCACATCAACAAAGTACTCTTTGCGCACATCAATGGCGGCTTTCCAATCGTCAATATTGGTCAGGATGACCCGTGTGCGCACCACGTCATGTAGCCCTGATCCTGCCTGCTCCAACGCTTGTTTGATGATCTCGATACATTGACGCGTTTGGGCGCCAACATCGCCAACGCCAACGGTTTTGCCGTCTGCCCCAACCGGTGCGGTGCCACCGACAGATATGAAAGGCCCGACTCGCACAGCGCGGCTAAAGCCGACGATCTTTTCCATTGGGTTGCCGTTTGAGATAAGTTCCCGGTCAAATATCATTTTGAAATTCCCTGTTTGAGGCGCATGCTGCCACGCACTCTAGCAACATCGCTATGGAAAGGGACCTAAAATGCCATCAGACAGCAAACATGACGCGTGGAGCATGGGGGACAGTTATGAGCATTACATGGGGCGCTGGAGTCGAAAAATTGCGTCTTCCTATCTGGAATGGCTCAAACCACCAGCGCAAGTTGACTGGCTTGAGATCGGGTGCGGCACAGGGGCGCTGACCAATGCAATACTGGCCAAAGCAGATCCGAAATCAGTCCTCGCCACGGATCAATCCGAAGATTTTGTGAAGCATGCGCAAAAGGAAATTGCCGATCCACGTGCCGCATTTGGTCAGGCGCAGGCGCAGAATTTGCCTGCGGCGGACGCCAGTGTTGATGTTGTCACCTCAGCCTTGGTGTTGAATTTCGTCCCCGAAAGGCCGGCTGCGCTGCACGAGATCCAACGTGTCCTGCGGCCTGGTGGGCTGTTGTCGTTTTATGTTTGGGACTATCCCGGCGGCGGTATGGGGTTCATTGATGCCTTCTGGACCGCCGCAGCAGAGGTTGATCCCGCTGCCACTGAACTGAACGAAAGCGCACGGTTTCCGTTTTGCACGCGATCAGGCTTGCGGGATCTTTGCTCCGAAGCGGGGCTTGCGCAACCTGAGGTCGCCCCCATTGAAATCGCAACAGTTTTCCCGGATTTTGAGGCGTTCTGGAAACCCTTCACCATGGGGGCCGGTCCCGCGCCGGGCTTTTGTGGAAGTCTGGATCCGGATCACCGCGATGCGTTGAAAGCCGCGCTTGCACGGCAACTGGACAGTGGAGGCGAGATCAGTTTGCCCGCGCGGGCTTGGGCCGCAAGAGCCAATATTTGACAGACAACGCGGAAATAGCGGCCTTTGTGTTTCGCCCAAAGACTGTGCAGTAACGGTCGGGAGACCAATTTCTTGCCGCTGCAATAATTTTACCAGTTGATAAAAAAATGAATCCGTGAGACCGTTTTGAAAAATCAGGTCATTCAGGGGTGTACCAGATGTCATCAGACGTTTTTGCCGAAGGGATCAAACCGGGCAGGTTGGATCAAGAGAGTTACGAAGCGCAGTTTTCGGATTTGCATCCGCCGCTTGATGCGCATGAGGCGTTGGTGGCGGCCGACCGCTGCTATTTCTGCCATGATGCGCCCTGCATCACGGCCTGTCCGACGGATATTGATATTCCGCTGTTCATCCGCCAGATCGCCACTGGCACGCCTGATGCGGCCGCCAAAACGATCCTGAGCCAGAACATCATGGGCGGTATGTGCGCGCGCGTTTGTCCGACAGAAACGCTTTGTGAAGAGGCCTGCGTGCGGGAATTGGCGGAGGGCAAGCCTGTTTTGATTGGTCAGTTGCAGCGCTATGCAACCGACCATTTGCAAGAGCAGGGTATACATCCGTTTGAACGCGGTGCGGCCACGGGCAAGAAAGTGGCGGTCGTGGGCGCGGGGCCTGCGGGCCTATCGGCGGCGCACCGTTTGGCGATGATGGGGCATGATGTCGTGGTGCACGACGCGCGGCCCAAGCCCGGCGGGCTCAATGAATACGGGATCGCGGCCTACAAGACGCCGGATGGGTTTGCGCAGGGCGAGGTGGATTGGCTGCTGAAGATTGGCGGGATCACGCTGCAACATGATGCCAAACTGGGGCAGGGGATCACCCTGCAAGGTCTGCGCGATGCGTATGACGCGGTGTTCCTCGGGATTGGTCTGGGCGGCGTTAACGCGCTGGGCGCAGAGGGCGAGGATAAGGGCGGCGTGACAGATGCGGTGGATTTCATCGCCGATCTGCGGCAAGCCAGCGATTTTGCAACGGTGCCTATTGGCCGTGATGTTGTGGTGATCGGCGGCGGTATGACTGCCGTAGATGCCGCCGTACAGGCCAAGCTGCTGGGCGCGTTGAATGTCACGTTGGTTTATCGCCGTGGCCGTGACCGGATGAATGCCAGTGCCTTTGAACAGGATCTGGCCGCGTCCAAGGGGGTGCGGATCGTAACCCATGCGGTGCCAAAGGCGGTGCATGGCAATGGCGCGGTGCGCGAGATCGAATTTGAATATGTTGACGAAGACATGAACGGCACGGGCCAGACGCTGCGCCTTGCTGCGGATCAGGTGTTCAAGGCAATCGGCCAGACCCTTGAAGGGGATGACCTGCCAGAACTGGATGGCCGCAAGATCAAAGTGGATGGCACGGGGCGCACGTCGCTGGACGGTGTCTGGGCCGGGGGCGATTGCGCATCTGGCGGCGATGACCTGACGGTGACCGCTGTGGCCGAGGGCCGTGATGCGGCAATGGATATGCATGGGGTGTTGGTGGGTTGAACCCCACCCAACGGGAGAGTGAAGAATGGCTGATCTGACAAGCAATTTCATCGGGATCAAATCCCCAAACCCGTTCTGGCTGGCCTCTGCGCCGCCGACGGACAAAGCGTACAACGTGCGCCGCGCCTTTGATGCGGGCTGGGGCGGTGTGGTGTGGAAAACCCTTGGGTTAGACCCACATGTGGTCAACGTTAATGGCCCGCGTTATGGCGCGATCTATGGTGCGGACCGCCGGCTTTTGGGGCTGAACAACATTGAGCTGATCACCGACCGTCCGTTGCAGACCAATCTGGACGAGATCAAAGAGGTCAAGCGCGACTACCCTGCCCAAGCGATGATTGTCTCGCTCATGGTGCCTTGTGAGGAAGAGCCGTGGAAGATGATCTTGCCGCGTGTCGAAGAAACCGGCGCAGATGGGGTCGAACTGAACTTTGGCTGCCCGCATGGGATGAGCGAACGGGGCATGGGATCGGCCGTGGGGCAGGTGCCGGAATACATCGAAATGGTCACCCGTTGGGTCAAAGCGAACACGCGGATGCCGGTAATCGTGAAACTGACGCCAAACATCACCGACGTGCGCAAACCCGCCGAAGCGGCCAAGCGCGGCGGCGCGGATGCGGTGAGCCTGATCAACACGATCAATTCGATCACATCTGTTGATCTGGATCTCTTTGCGCCAGAACCGACCATCGACGGCAAAGGTGCCCATGGCGGCTATTGCGGACCTGCGGTCAAACCCATCGCCCTGAACATGGTGGCGGAAATTGCGCGTGATCCGGGCCTGCAAGGCCTGCCAATCAGCGGCATTGGCGGGGTCACAACATGGAAAGACGCGGCCGAATTCCTCGCTTTGGGGGCTGGCAATGTGCAGGTCTGCACCGCGGCGATGACCTATGGCTTCAAGATCGTGCAGGAAATGATCTCAGGTCTGAGCGATTATATGGACAGCAAGGGCATCACGTCGGTTGACGAAATTGTTGGCCGCGCGGTGCCGAATGTGACCGACTGGAACCAGTTGAACCTGAACTACATCGCAAAGGCGAAGATTGATCAGGATCTGTGCATTTCCTGCGGGCGTTGTTTTGCCGCCTGCGAAGACACCTCGCATCAGGCGATTGCTATGTCCGAGGATCGCACCTTTACTGTGATCGACGAGGAATGCGTGGCCTGCAACCTGTGCGTCAATGTTTGCCCGGTCGAAGACTGCATCACGATGGAGGCCATGGCACCGGGCGAGACTGATCCGCGGACAGGAAAAGTTGTCCAGCCGGACTATGCCAATTGGACAACCCATCCCAACAACCCTGCCGCCAACGCGGCAGAATAACAGCTCCTCCCGACCTGTTGACCTTATCCTTTCTTAAGAAAGGGCGAGGTCGGCAGCGGGTCAGGCATCGACACTTCGGGAAGGCCGGCACCGGGCAAAGGTGCCGGTTTTTCTGTTTGGGTTTGTGCCGCGACAACCGAACTTCGGGTCGCATCGGCCGGGCGGGGGAACGCGCCGTTGGTCATCTTGCGAAACAGCGCGACGTTTGCGCCTTGATCGCTTGTGCCACTGTTGCCCGATCCGGAAAAACCGGTGCTGTTGCCCGCCGCACGCCCCTGCGAGGCGGCGATGGTCGGCGCGATTACGGGAACGCTGGTGGTTTCTGCCGCAACACCGGGCGGAGGCGCCTGTGTGACAAACGGATTGGAAAGTAAGATAGAACTCATGCTGTGCTCCGATCTTGATCAAGAGGAGCCCGCCACCCGCATTCACCTTGGGCCAAATGTGTAAATGGCAGCTTAAGGCGGCAGATCAGTCGCAATTGCAGTTAATCAAGTGTTTACGGGGTCAGTAACTTGCGGAACAAGGTCTCTAGATGTGCGGCAGCGCCGTCAAACACCTCGGCGCCGCCCCCCAAAAGGGTATCCACCTGGACTTCGAAATCAGCGTAGTGCTGGGTTGTGGCCCAGATCGAGAACAGCAGATGCCGCGGATCAACCGGCGCCAGTTTCCCCGCAGCGACCCAGCCTGTAATCACCGCGCATTTTTCGTCAAACAACGGTTTGAGGCCATCATGCAATTGCGAGCCCATTCGCGGCGCACCTTGCAGAATTTCATTGGCAAAGAGCCGGCTTTCGCGGGGTAAATCGCGGGTCATGTCCAGCTTGCGCTGCACATAGGCCAGGATTTCATCCAGCGGGTCGCCGCCTGCGTCCATCTCGACCAAAGGATCCAACCAGGTTTCCATCAGCTGGCTCAGCAAGGTGACGTGAATCTCTTCCTTGCCGTTAAAATAATACAGGATGTTCGGCTTGCTTAGCCCGGCCTCTGTCGCGATTTGGTCAAGGGTCGCACCGCGATAGCCGTGGCGGGAAAATACATCCAGAGCGGCATCAAGAATAACGCGGCGATTGCGCATTTGAATGCGACTTGGCTTTTTCGTATCAGGCACCGTGGCGAAATCCTTGTTGTTGCCGCAAAAAAAGGCATCTTACCTCTATACGGGCTTTCTATGTAAAACCAGTTCTTGACAGGGAACATGGTAGACGCAATCGTGGATTTACCAAATGGTAAAATTTCTGATGCTAGCCGATCAAGGAGCCCGCCCATGCCAGCCCCCGGAGAAAACCTAAAGATCAACCCTGATCGTTTGTGGGACAGCCTGATGGAAATGGCCAAGATCGGGCCGGGTGTGGCGGGAGGTAACAATCGCCAGACGGTCACCGACGAGGATGGCGAAGGCCGGGCATTGTTCCAAAAATGGTGTGAGGATGCAGGCTGCACCATGGGTCTGGATCAGATGGGCAATATGTTTGCCCGCCGCGAAGGCACCGATCCCGATGCGCTGCCTGTCTATGTGGGCAGCCATTTGGACACCCAGCCAACGGGCGGCAAATATGATGGTGTGTTGGGCGTTCTGGGCGGGCTGGAAATTCTGCGCACGATGAATGATCTGGGGATCAAAACCAAACATCCAATTGTTGTGACCAACTTTACCAATGAAGAGGGCACACGCTATGCCCCCGCGATGCTGTCATCGGGGGTGTTTGCGGGCATTCATACGCAAGACTGGGCGTATGACCGCGAAGATGCCGAGGGCAAGAAATTTGGCGATGAACTCAAACGGATTGGCTGGCGCGGCGAAGAAGAGACCGGTGCCCGCAAGATGCATGCGTTTTTCGAGTTGCACATCGAGCAAGGCCCGATCCTTGAGGCTGAGGGCAAGGACATCGGAGTTGTCACGCATGGGCAGGGTCTGAGCTGGACGCAAGTGACGATCCACGGCAAGGACAGTCACACTGGTTCAACCCCGATGCCGATGCGCAAGAACGCAGGGCTGGGCATGGCGCGCATTCTGGACAAGGTGGATGAGATTGCATGGTCCCACGCGCCTCATGCGGTGGGCGCGGCAGGGCATATCGATGTCTATCCCAACTCGCGTAACGTGATCCCCGGCAAAGTGGTGTTTACGGTTGATTTCCGGTCGCCCGAATTGAACGTGATCGAAGACATGGAGGCGCGGTTGCGTGTTGAGGGGCAGAAGATTGCAGATGACATGGGGTTGCAGATCGAATTTGAGAAAGTTGGCGGATTTGATCCGGTGGCCTTTGATGACGGCTGTGTAACAGCGGTGCGCAATGCGGCAGAGCGTTTGGGTTATTCACATATGAACCTAATCTCAGGTGCGGGGCATGATGCTTGCTGGATCAACCGCGTTGCGCCCACTGCGATGGTTATGTGCCCGTGTGTTGATGGTCTGAGCCACAATGAGGCCGAGGAAATCTCCAGGGAGTGGGCGATGGCCGGGGCGGATGTGTTGCTGCATGCAGTGGTAGAAACAGCGGAGGTTGTGGGGTGACACGGACGCCGATCTTTTTGAAAAGATCGGGCCGGAATTTTCAAAAATTCCGGCGATGACGGGCAACGACCAACAGCCATCAGCCGCACAGCGGATTGATACTTTGCTGGATGCCGAACTGGACGCGGCCGCGAAAAGTCAGGACGACGTGCTGAGACGCACCGCGCAGGACTTTGCGGCGCTTCGGTGCACGCCCGCCGAGGTCACCGTGAACTTTTCAGGCGGCCTGACCCAGCGCTGTTGGTCCGTCAGCCGAGGCGATGGCACCTACCGGGTGGTCTATCTGCCCAAGGCGGGATATTTCTCGCTGTGTGTGGAAAGCGATTTTGGGCCTCTGGATATCGGTGTGCATGGGCCCGCGCTGGGGTGTTTTGGATCGGTTTGACTTGGGGCGCTGCCCCAAACCCCGGAGTATTTTGGGGCCAAAAAGAAAGAAGATGGGAGAAAGACGATGAGCAAGGTGATCAAAGGCGGAATGGTGTGCACGGCAGACCGGACGTGGAAAGCGGATGTGCTGATCGAGGGAGAAACGATCAAGCAGATCGGTGAAGATCTCAAGGGGGACGAATACATCGACGCCGAGGGCGCCTATGTGATCCCCGGCGGCATCGATCCGCACACCCATTTGGAAATGCCCTTTATGGGCACCACTGCGGCAGAGACATTCGAGACCGGAACATGGGCGGCGGCCTGCGGCGGGACAACCATGGTGGTTGATTTTTGCCTGCCCGGCGCGGATGGGTCGATCAAGAATGCGATCAACGAGTGGCATCGCAAGTCGGCGCCGCAGATCTGTTCTGATGTCGGCTATCACATGGCGATCACGGGTTGGGACGAGAATGTCTTTAACGAGATGAAAGATGCCGTGGATATGGGGGTCAATTCTTTCAAACACTTCATGGCCTACAAAGGCGCATTGATGATCGAGGACGATGAGATGTTCGCCTCTTTCAAGCGCTGTGCCGAACTGGGTGCATTGCCGATGGTACATGCCGAGAACGGTGATCTGGTCGCCGAGTTGCAGCAGAAGTATTTCGATCAGGGGATCACCGGCCCGGAGGGTCATGCCTATTCCCGTCCACCTGAGCTTGAGGGCGAAGCGGCGAACCGCGCGATCACCATTGCCGATACGGCAGGTGTGCCCTTGTACATCGTGCATGTGTCCTGCGAGCAGACCCACGAGGCGATCCGCCGCGCACGGCAGAAGGGGATGCGGGTTTATGGTGAACCACTGATCCAGTTCCTGACCTTGGACGAGAGCGAATATTTCAACAAGGATTGGGACCATGCCGCGCGGCGGGTGATGTCGCCCCCGTTCCGGTCCAAAGACCATCAGGACAGTCTGTGGGCCGGGTTGCAGGCGGGCAGCTTGCAAGTGGTGGCCACGGATCACGCGGCGTTCAATACCGAACAGAAACGCGCCGGGCGTGATGATTTCCGGATCATTCCAAACGGGTCTAACGGGCTTGAGGAACGTCTTGGTGTGCTTTGGACCGAGGGTGTGGAAACCGGACGTCTGACGCCAAATGAATTTGTCGCCGCGACCTCGACCAATGTGGCGAAAATCCTCAACATCTATCCGCGCAAGGGTGCCATTGTCGAAGGGGCGGACGCCGATATCGTGGTATGGGATCCCAAGATCACCAAGACGATCAGCCCGGCCAATCACCATTCGATTTTGGATTATAACGTTTTCGAGGGGTTTGAGGTCACGGCCAACGCCCGTTACACCCTCAGCCGCGGTGATGTGATCTGGGCCTGGGGTCAAAACAGCCAGCCACAACCAGGCCGAGGCAAGTTTATCCCGCGTCCGGCGTTCCCAAGCGCCAATGTGGCGCTGAGCAAGTGGAAGGCGCTGACCAGCCCGAAGATGATCAAACGAGACCCGCTGAACATTCCGGCGGGTATCTGATAGGACAAGACATTCAAAAGGGGTGGCCGGGCGCTGCCCCTTTGCGAGGGACATGAAGTGACTGAAAAGCAGAGCGTGATCAGCGCCAGAAACCTAGACCTGACCTTTCAAACCAATGACGGGCCGGTCCATGCGTTGAAAGACGTGAACCTTGAGATAAAGGACGGCGATTTTGTATCGTTCATTGGCCCGTCAGGCTGTGGCAAGACCACGTTTCTGCGGGTCATGGCGGATCTGGAGCAACCGACGGGCGGCACGGTGACGGTGAATGGTGTCAGCCCCGAAGAGGCGCGCCGCCAGCGGGCCTATGGGTATGTGTTTCAAGCGGCGGGCCTTTACCCTTGGCGAACAATCGGTGGCAACATCCGGCTGCCGCTTGAGATCATGGGCGTTCCCAAATCAGAACAGGCCGAGCGGGTGAACCGGGTTCTGGAGCTTGTTGAACTTGCCGGTTTTGAAAAGAAATTCCCATGGCAATTGTCGGGCGGCATGCAGCAGCGTGCCTCGATTGCGCGGGCGTTGAGTTTTGATGCGGACATTCTGTTGATGGATGAGCCGTTTGGCGCGTTGGATGAGATCGTGCGCGATCACCTGAATGAGCAATTGCTGCATCTGTGGGAACGGACGGGCAAGACCATCGCCTTTGTCACCCATTCAATCCCCGAGGCGGTCTATCTGAGCACGAAGATCGTGGTGATGTCACCACGTCCGGGGCGGATCACGGATGTGATTGACAGCCCGCTGCCCAAGGATCGCCCTTTGGACATTCGCGACACACCAGAGTTTCTCGAAGTGGCGCACCGGGTGCGCGAAGGGCTGCGGGCGGGGCATCAAGATGATTGACGCACAGCGCGCGCAGGCAGGACGGATGAGTTTTTTTAGCCAAATGAAGCAGGAGGGCGGCGCATGAGGCGATCTGTTGTTCCTGTTTTGAGCGTTGTCGGGTTTTTGCTGGTGATGTGGTATGCGGCTGCGGTTTGGCTGAATGCACCTTGGGCCTATGACAAGGCGACGCGCAGCGGTGAGGTTTTGACCACCTCGACCCTTGTGGCCGATACATGGTCACAAGAGAAACCCAAGCTGCCGGCACCGCATCAGGTGGGCAAAGAGATTTGGAAAACCACGGTCGAGAAGAAGATCACCTCCAAACGATCGTTGATCTATCATTCCTGGGTGACACTCAGCGCAACTTTGCTGGGCTTTGTAATGGGCACCGGGCTTGGCATTTTGTTGGCGGTTGGCATTGTCTACAACCGCACCATGGATATGAGCGTGATGCCCTGGGTCATTGCCTCGCAGACCATCCCCATTCTGGCGATTGCACCGATGATCATCGTGGTGCTGAACGCCGTTGGCATTTCGGGGCTTTTGCCCAAGGCGATGATTTCGATGTATCTGTCGTTCTTCCCGGTGGTTGTTGGTATGGTGAAAGGGCTGCGCAGCCCGGATCAGATGCAACTGGATCAGATGCGCACTTGGTTTGCCAGCAAATCCCAAACGTTCTGGAAGCTGCGCTTGCCTGCGTCGATGCCTTATTTGTTTACATCGCTCAAGATCGGCATGGCGGCCTCGTTGGTTGGAGCCATTGTGGGTGAATTGCCCACGGGGGCTGTCGCCGGATTGGGCGCAAGGCTGCTGGCAGGCAGCTACTATGGACAGACGATCCAGATCTGGTCGGCCCTGCTGATGGCGGCGGCCTTGGCGGCGAGCCTTGTTGGTATCATCGGGATCATTCAGCGGGTCACGCTGAAACGGATGGGGATGGCGTGATGGGCTGGCTTATCTTTGCAGTGGTCGCGTGGATTGTGGGTTGGATGCTCAATGTCTGGCTAGCGCGGCGTCCGCCATCGCGGCTCACTGGGCTGGCCTCACCCATTGTGTTTGGCATCACTTTGATCGCGGTCTGGGAAGGGGTCGTGAACGGCTTTGAAATCAATCAGGTCTTGCTGCCCGCGCCGAGCGTCATCGCGGTGCGCTTTGCTTCGTCTACCGCGATCCTATGGGTCGACTTTGTACAAACTGTCCTCAAAGGTGCCCTTTCGGGCTATATCATTGGATGCGGCTCTGCGTTTCTGATTGCGGTGGCCATCGACCGGTTTCCATTCCTGCAACGCGGCCTGTTGCCGGTGGGCAATTTTGTCGCCGCCCTGCCGGTGATCGGGATGGCGCCCATTCTGGTGATGTGGTTCGGGTTTGACTGGCAATCCAAAGCGGCGGTTGTTGTGGTCATGGTGTTCTTTCCGATGTTGGTGAATACTGTGCAGGGATTGCAATCAACGGATGCGATGCAGCGCGACCTGATGCGGACCTATGCGGCGGGTTATTGGAAGACCCTGCTGAAGCTGCGGTTGCCTGCGGCAATGCCGTTTGTGTTTAACGGGCTCAAGATCGGGACAACGCTGGCGTTGATCGGGGCGATCGTTGCTGAATTTTTCGGCTCTCCGGTCAAAGGCATGGGCTTTCGCATTTCGACATCCGTCGGACAGCTTGCGCTTGATCTGGTCTGGGCCGAGATTGTGGTGGCGGCGATTGTCGGATCGGCCTTTTATGGCTTGATGGCTTTGGTCGAAAAGCGCGTGACATTCTGGCACCCGAGCCAACGAAATTAACTACGATACGAAGACCAACCAAGAGGGAGATAACAAAATGAAAAAGTTTACAAAATTGGCAGCCGGTGCGGCGCTGGGTCTCTGGGGGACCATGGCGCAGGCGGCGGACGATGTCACATTGCAGCTGAAATGGGTCACACAGGCGCAGTTCGCGGGCTATTACGTGGCACTCGACAAAGGCTTTTACGAAGAAGAAGGCCTCAATGTTACGATCAAGCCGGGCGGCCCAGATATTGCACCAACGCAGGTTCTGGCTGGCGGCGGCGCGGATGTGACCGTTGATTGGATGCCATCCGCCCTGTCCGCGCGGGAAAAAGGTCTGGCGATGGTGAACATCGCGCAGCCGTTCAAAAGCTCCGGCATGATGCTGACTTGCCGCAAAGACGCAGGCGTGGCCAGCACGGATGATTTCAAAGGCAAAACGCTGGGCGTTTGGTTCTTTGGCAACGAATTCCCGTTCCTGAGCTGGATGAGCAAGCTGGGCATCTCGACCGATGGCGGCGATGATGGTGTGACTGTGCTCAAGCAGGGTTTCAACGTTGATCCACTGTTGCAAAAGCAAGCGGCTTGCGTATCCACCATGACCTACAACGAGTACTGGCAGGTGATTGATGCGGGCCTGACACCGGACGATCTGCAGGTGTTCAAATACGAAGATCAGGGCGTCGCGACGCTTGAAGATGGTCTGTATGTTCTGGAAGATAAACTTTCTGATCCGGCATTCGAAGACAAAATGGTCCGTTTTGTGCGGGCGTCCATGAAGGGCTGGAAGTACGCCGAAGCCAATTCTGATGAAGCGGCGGAAATCGTTCTGGACAACGATGCATCCGGCGCACAGACCGAAATGCACCAAAAGCGCATGATGGGCGAAGTGGCCAAGCTGACTGCGGGCAGCAATGGCGCGCTTGATCCGGCGGATTATGAGCGCACAGTCGCATCCTTGCTGTCAGGTGGATCTGATCCTGTGATCTCCAAAGCGCCAGAAGGGGCTTGGACACATCAGATCACGGACAAGGCGCTGAACTAAAGCGGCCTTACAACCGGACTAAAAGGAAGGGCCGATGCGATGCATCGGCCCTTTTCCTGTTCAGGATCTTGAAACTAGCGGCCTGAGAAAATGGGTTGTAGAATTGACGCAAAAGGGCCGGCGCATGGCCAGCCCTTTCATCAAACTATATCGCGTCAAAGATTACAGAACGGTCACAACCGTCCCGACAGGGACACGTTCGTATAGGTCTTTCACGTGCTCATTCATCATCCGGATGCAACCGTTGGAAACCGAACGGCCAATGGAATTGGGCTGGGTTGTGCCGTGGATGCGGAAATATGTGTCTTTGCCGTTCTGGAACAAATACAGAGCCCGCGCGCCCAACGGGTTACCGGGGCCGCCGGGTTGCGCTTCGGTGTTGCCGATGAACCGCTTGTAGGCCTTGGGGTCACGTTCGATCATCTCGTCGGTCGGGCGCCATGTGGGCCATTCTTTCTTGAGCGCGATCGTCGCGGTGCCGGTAAACTCAAGGCCCGCTTTGCCAACGCCTACACCATACCGGATGGCTTTGCCTGGGGCGGTCACGAAATACAGGTAGTGGCTGCGCGGCAGGATCAGCAATTGACCCGGCTGATACTGGCGTTTGATGCGCACCTCTTGCGGGGTGGGATCATAGGCGGCGGTCTCTGCCATTGCCAGTTGTGGAAGGGTGGCGGCGGCCAGCGTGCTGGCAATAAATGTGCGGCGGCGCATAGGACGCTCCATGTTCGTTATGAAAATCTGATTTTATTGTCGCAAACTAAGGCTCATTGGCAACCCTTAGGCAACAAAAAACCGGCCTACTGTTGCCAGTAGACCGGTCAATTTTGCGTGTGGGCAAATGCCCGCAGCCCTTAGGCCAGTGCGATGTTTGTCGCGCTTTCGCGGCCGTCACGGCCTGCTTCAACGTCGAACGTCACTTTCTGGTTGTCGGCCAGACCGGTCAGGCCTGCGCGCTCAACAGCAGAAATGTGAACGAAAACGTCCTTGCTGCCGCCATCGGGTGCGATAAAGCCGAAGCCTTTAGTTGTGTTGAACCATTTTACGGTGCCAGTGGCCATATCCGTAGTCTCCATTTTAGTGCCATCCGCGTAGGTGCGATGGCCCGGCTCTGTTGGTCTGGATCGAAACTGAGCGCCGTAAAAGGAGACAGGGGTCGAAATAGAATAACGTTTGCAACCCGCCTTATGGCAGTTTGGTCAGATTCGCACAAGAGGGCGTAATGGAGCGGGCGAAAGCTCGCCCATATGGCGCAGTTCGCCCAATTGCGCCTCATTCTCGGCCAAGTTGAAGCGAATAATCCCAGTTTTTTAAGGAATAGCCTGAAAAGATTGAAAAACACCAAGACCTACAATTGTCTTAAATCGGTCGCAAAGATGCCCGCAATAGGGGGATAACTTGGCCATATGCCAGAAGGTTGTGCCAATGGGGGTTGGTACCAAAATCTTGAACGAGAGGGAAAAGAAATGCGCATTCTAGCGGTTGATGACGACCCAATTATCCTTGATCTGCTCAAGGGTTCACTGAACAAAGACAACAGCGGCGATTTGATCTGCTGCGAAACGGCAGAAGACGCGCTGGTGGTTCTCGAAAACCAGACCACGCCGATTGACTGTTTCCTTTTGGATATCATGCTGCCGGGCATCGACGGAATTGAACTGTGTGCCCAGATCCGTGCGATGAAATATTATCGCACCACTCCGATTATCATGATCACTGCCAGCCGCGAAGCTGATCTGATGGGCCGCGCGTTCCATGCCGGGGCCACTGATTTTGTATCCAAACCGCTTGACGGGATCGAACTCGGCGCTCGGATCAACAGCGCGGGCATGCTCAATGACAGCCTGCACCGTGAACGCCATGCGCAACATACGCTGGCGGAACTGACCGAAAAGACCAAGATCCGCTTTGATCAAGCTGTGACGCTGGACACCGGCGGAGTGACTGATCTGTTGGCCCTTGAAAACGAACTTCTGCGGATGCCTGCGGGTGTCTACGCGATGAACCTCGTTGCCATCGACGTGATGGGCCTGCGCGGCGTTTTGCGTGCTGCGGGCAGCCCTGCCTTCCGCCAAAACCTCGAACTGGTCGCCGAGGCCGCCAAGGAGGCGCTTGATGGCCGGGTCTGGAAGATGGGCTATGCGGGCAGCGGCCGTTTCCTTGCGGTGGTGATGGGCCGTGCGCGGTTGAACCACGCCGATTTGCAGGACCATATGAATGAGGCGCTGACCAACGGTTGGAACATCGAAGCCAACGGCACACCGATGCCACCGGAAATTCAGGTTGCTCCGATGACGGACAAACGCCTGTGGACCGGGCTGAGCGCCAGCGACATGCTGCGTGAGCATCTCCAGAACAAAGACATGATGCAGGAATTGGCTGCTGACCGCGAAAATGAGCTGTTTGAACAGCTTGAAGACGCCGCTTAAACCCAAGTCTTATTGAATTGAAAAGGCGGGGCATGATCATCTCATGCCCCGCCTTTGCTTGTTTTGAAGTGTTCGGCCCGTGATTAACGTACGAACTTCTTATGCTTCAAACGCTTCGGCTCCAGCGCATCGGCACCCAAGCGGCGTTTCTTGTCTTCTTCGTAGTCTTCAAAATTGCCTTCAAACCATTCCACATGCGCCTCACCCTCAAAGGCGAGGATATGGGTGCAGATCCGGTCGAGGAAGAAACGGTCGTGCGAGATAACAACCGCGCAACCGGCAAAATCCACCAGCGCGTCTTCGAGGGCGCGCAGGGTTTCGACGTCCAGATCGTTGGTCGGTTCATCGAGCAGCAGAACGTTTCCGCCTTCTTTGAGCAGACGCGCCATGTGCACGCGGTTCCGTTCACCGCCCGAGAGGTTGCCAACTTTCTTTTGTTGATCGCCGCCCTTGAAGTTGAAGGAAGAGCAATAAGCGCGGGAGTTTACTTCGGCATCGCCCAGCTTGATCAGTTCGGCGCCGCTTGTGATGGCCTGCCAGACGGTATCATCATCGCCCAGATCATCGCGCGACTGGTCCACATAAGACAGATCAACCGTATCGCCATATTCGATGCTGCCTGCGTCAGGCTTTTCTTGACCGGTCAGCATTTTGAACAGTGTCGATTTACCTGCGCCGTTCGGGCCGATCACACCAACGATACCGCCGGGAGGCAGATCGAATGTCAGATCTTCGACCAACAGTTTGTCGCCCATCGCCTTGTTCAGATTCGCGACCTCAATCACCTTGTTGCCAAGACGCGGGCCGTTGGGGATGACGATCTGTGCACGGGTCAGTTTCTCGCGCTCTGACTGGTCAGCCATTTCGTTATAGGCGTTGATACGCGCCTTGGATTTGGCCTGGCGGGCCTTGGCCCCTTGGCGCATCCATTCAAGTTCGCGCTCCAGCGTTTTCTGCTTGGATTTGTCTTCGCGGGCTTCTTGCGCCAGACGTTTTGCCTTCTGCTCAAGCCAGTCGGAATAGTTGCCCTCGTACGGCACGCCTTTGCCGCGGTCGAGCTCAAGAATCCAGCTGGTGATGTCATCGAGGAAGTAACGGTCGTGGGTGACGATCAGGATTGTGCCTTTGTAATCCATCAGGTGCTGTTGCAGCCATGCGATGGTTTCGGCGTCAAGGTGGTTGGTCGGTTCATCGAGCAACAACATGTCAGGCGCTTCAAGCAGAAGTTTGCACAGCGCCACGCGGCGGGCTTCACCGCCCGACAGATCTTTGATGTTGGCGTCGTCTGGTGGGCAACGCAGGGCCTCCATCGACACATCGATCTGGCTGTCCAGATCCCAAAGGTTCTGCGCGTCGATGTCGTCTTGCAGTTTGGCCATCTCATCGGCGGTTTCGTCCGAATAGTTCATCGCCAGTTCATTATAGCGATCAAGGATGGCTTTTTTCTCAGCGACGCCCAGCATAACATTTTCGCGTACAGTCAGGCTTTCGTCCAGCTTGGGTTCCTGCGGCAGATAGCCAACTTTGGCCCCCTCGGCAGCCCATGCTTCGCCTTGGAAGTCCTTGTCGAGACCCGCCATGATCTTGAGCAGAGTTGATTTACCTGCACCGTTCACACCGACAACACCGATCTTCACGCCCGGCAGGAAATTCAGGTGGATATTTTCAAAGGTTTTCTTACCGCCCGGATAGGTCTTTGAGACGCCGGACATGTGATAGACGAATTGGTAGGCGGCCATGAGAGTTTCCTGTCTGGTCAAAAGTGGATTCAGACCGCAATATCCCGCGAATGGGGCAAGATCAACGCAGACATGTCGGGTTGGGGCTGTGCAAATGGCTATTGGTGCTGGTTCTTGCGGGCTGTAGCGCCGCGATTGAGCTGGCGCCGCCACCCAATTTGTACCTTGATGGCCGCAACTACCCTGAAAGTCTGGTGCCGATCTCGTTGCAGGTTGTTGATCCGCCGATCTTTTACATGACCGAC
The DNA here is from genome assembly GCF_003054325.1 of Sulfitobacter mediterraneus. Classification (GTDB taxonomy): domain Bacteria; phylum Pseudomonadota; class Alphaproteobacteria; order Rhodobacterales; family Rhodobacteraceae; genus Sulfitobacter; species Sulfitobacter mediterraneus. Next base: position 205,384 of record NZ_QBKU01000006.1, on the reverse strand, counting down.
CGCGAGCCGGTTTACCGGGATGGTGTCGTAACAAACTACGGCACGGGCCGGTCTGACGCGATGGCCTTTGGCGCGTCAGAGGTGCGGTTTGGCGCGGTGGATTGGCCCGATCTTGTGGCCCGCACCCATCTGGGCGAACGCGGCCGGATCTCGCGGCTGGAGGTGCAGGCGCTTCGCGAGGTCGTTCGCTTCCCTGATATTCCACTGGAGGCCGCACGCGAGGATGGCAGATTTGACGTTCTGCCTCTGGCGCAGGCAGCTTATGACGAACAGGCCCAAGCCTTTCAACGCGCCATCCGCAGCGAGGTTCGCCGCACAGGCAACGGGCGCATTTTGATTTTTGTACATGGCGTTCGCAATGAATTTGATGCCTCGCTCCAAACGCTGGCCAATCTGTGGCATTTCACCGGGCGGCGGTCCGTGCCGATCGTGTTTTCATGGCCTGCAGGCAACAACGGCATCCTTGGATATTTCCGGGACCGGGAATCCGGTGACTTTAGCGTTTACCACGCCAAGGAGTTCCTGCGCCTGCTTGCAGAGATCCCAGAGGTTGAAGACATTGATATTGTCACCCATTCGCGCGGCTCATCAGTGATGACGCAAGCACTGCGCGAGTTGGTGATTTTTCATCGCGCGCAGGGGCGGGCGCCAAAGATTGCGATGAAGACCGGTACGTTGATCCTCGCTGCGCCTGATCTGGACACGGGTATCGTGCGGCAACGCCTGTTGTCAGAACGGGTGTCGGAGGCATTTGAGCAGATCAACATCTACGTCAATCCGGATGATGTTGCCCTGCGCCTGTCCTCTATTCTGACCAATGCACCGCGCATCGGCGCGGCGACGGATGAGGATTTTGCTGAGGGCGAGCTTCAGTATCTGCGCAAACAGGCATTGATCCATTTCATCCGGGTGGAAAACGCAATTGGATCCGACAGCCATTCCTATTTCCGTGCCAATCCGGCGGTCCTGTCCGATATCGTTCTGGCGCTGCGCACCCGCGCCTTTCCCGGAGGTGAATTGCGCCCGCTTGAGGAAGATGCTGATCTGATCTGGCGTTTGCATCCCGATTACCCGTTGGAACGATTGCCCGATTTGACGGTGGACGTGGGCCGTTAAGGTGGCGGCGTCATCGAGGCCTCTTGATTGACAAGCGCAGGCAAACACCGTTGAACCTGTGAGGCATTTACGGGGGCCGCAACGTGCGCCATCAGTTTCCATACGCCGCGCCGGGGCAGGTTGTCGGGTTATTGGGCGGATCGTTTGATCCGGCTCATGCGGGGCATGTGCATATCACCCGTGAGGCGCTCAAACGGTTTGGGCTTGATCAGGTTTGGTGGCTGGTCAGCCCCGGAAATCCGCTCAAGGCGCGGGGGCCTGCGCCCTTGGATCAGCGGATGGAGCGGGCACAGCAGGTGATGCAGCATCCGCGTGTGCAGGTCACCGATATCGAGGCCGCTTTGGGCACACGCTATACCGCGCAAACGCTTGCTAAGTTGCGCCAAAGTTACCCCAAGGTCCGCTTTGTCTGGCTGATGGGTGCTGACAATCTGGCGCAGTTTCATCTTTGGCAGGATTGGCGGCAGATCGCGCAAACCGTGCCGATGGGTATTCTGGCCCGCCCCGGCCAGCGCATTTCTGCAAGAATGAGCCGGGCCGCCGCTCTTTATGCGCCATACCGCATTCCGGGGCGCTATTCACAGCTGCTGGCCAGGGCCGATGCGCCCGCGTGGTGTTTTGTGAATGTGCCGATGCATGACGCCTCGTCCACGGCGATCCGGGCCACGGGCGGCTGGTCAGCGCAATCGGGTTGAGGCAAGGCCCGCGCCGATGATTAAAGCCAAGCCAGCCCATGTGAACGCATCCGGCAGGGTGCTGAACAAAACCCAACCCAATAGCACTGCCGCGATCAGCTGAAAATAGACCAGCGGGGCCAGCCGCGTGGCCGGTGCCAAGCCGTAGGCATAAAGCAAAAGCAGGTTGCCCAGCATAGAAAACAACGCCGAGGCCAGTGTCATCGACGCTATCGGCAGGCTTGCCTCCGGCAGATTGGTCAGACCAAAGGGCAGCAGCAAAAACATGCTGATCGCCAGTTGGGTAAAGGTCAGCGACAGCGGCTTTCCCAAGTGCGAAAGCCAGCGCGACATGGTCAGAAACGCCCCGTAAAACAGCCCCGCAGCGACCGCCCAAAGCACATCAGCATCGCCGCCGGTTCCGGGGCGGACGACCAACAGAACACCACCAAAGCCCAGCAATATCAGAACACTGCGCACAATTGTGACGTGTTCGCGTAGAAACAGGGTGGCCAGCACATAGCTGAACATCGGACCAATAAAGAACGCAGCAAAAACCGTGGCGATGTCGACGGTGCGCAGGGCAAATTGAATGCAGGTGATCCCGCAGCACAGCATGGAGGCCCGCACCCAGATCCGCCAATTGCCGAGCAGGGCAAAACTGCCCTTTGGCAGAAACGGCAGCACCAGCACCGTGCCAAGGGCAAACCGGGACCAAGCCACAAAAACCGGCTCAACGCCCAGCCCTGACGTCAGGATCTTGCCAGCACTGTCCCCCACGGGGATCAGCGACATAGCCACCAGCATGATAAGAACGGCACGTTGCATGGAATGCGCTTAGCATGGGGGTAGAGGATTGAAAATCTGTACTTGGGGTTCTTGTGGCGGGCGGCGGACTGCGGTTTAACCGGACCATGGGTAACGATTTTTCACGACGTGGTTTTCTGGGCTGTCTGGCCGGGTTCGGGGTTGTTGGTGCGGGTGCATTGGCCGCGCCGCCAGCCACCAGTTTGCGGCCGCATTTACGCGGTGAGGGGTTCTACAAACGTGCGGTCCCCTCTGCGCAAGAGATTATCGGCGGCGAAAAACTTTCTGGTCGGGTGGCCTTTGCGGTGGCGGATGCAAAATCCGGCAAATGGCTGGAATGCGAGAACGAGCAGACCGGAACCGCACCAGCCAGCGTGACCAAAGCTCTTACCGCGCTTTACGCGCTGGAGGCGCTGGGCGCAGCGCATCAATTCCAAACAACGCTTTTGGCGACGGGCGGTGTCTTGAACGGCGAAGTGCAGGGCGATCTGGTATTGGTGGGCGGCGGTGATCCGACACTTGATACCGATGGCCTGGCGCAAATAGCGGCCCAATTGAAGGAGGCCGGGATTATCGGGGTCAAAGGCGGCTTTAAGGTGTTCGAAGCGGCCTTTCCTGTGTTGCGGCAAATTGATCCGGCGCAACCCGATCAGGTTGGATATAATCCGGCGGTCTCGGGTCTGGCGCTGAACTTCAACCGTGTGCATTTCGAATGGAAACGCGGCAGCAATGGCTATGCCATCACAATGGAAGGGCGCAGCGAACGGTATCGTCCTGCCGTGACCATGGCCTCCATGCAGATCCGTGACCGCCGCGCTCCGATCTACACCTACGAGGATCAACCAAAGCGCGACAGTTGGACGGTGGCGAAAGGGGCATTGGGCAAAAACGGTGCGCGTTGGTTGCCGGTGCGCAAGCCGGGGCTCTATGCGGGGGACGTCTTTGCGACACTGGCCGGGGCGCAGGGGATCCGGCTGGCCAAGCCAGAGGTGATTGACGCGCTGCCGCAGGGCGAGGTCATCGTCACCCACCAAAGCGGCCCGTTGCTCGGTATTTTGCAGGACATGCTGAAGTATTCCACGAACCTCACCGCCGAGATGGTTGGCCTTGCGGCCACGAAAAGCCGGATAGGCCAAGTTGCGGATTTGCAAAGCTCGGCGGCAGAGATGAACCGTTGGGCGATCAATCATCTTGGGTTGAGCGCACCCAAACTGGTGGACCATTCCGGCTTGGGCGATGCCAGCCGCATGACTGCACAGGATATGGCGCTGGCCTTGATCAAGGTGCAGGAAAGCACGCTACGAAGCATTCTGAAACCTTTCAAAATGCGCGACAAAAAGGGACGCCCGATCAAGGATCATCCAATTGCGGTGAACGCGAAGACCGGCACGTTGAATTTTGTCTCTGGTCTGGCGGGCTATGTTACAGCGGAAGACGGCCGTGAGTTGGCCTTTGCGATATTCGCAGCGGACGAAGACGCGCGCGCCAAGATCAGACCCGACGAACGCGAACGCGCACCGGGTGCAAAAACATGGAACAGGCGGGCCAAACGGGTCCAGCAGGGGCTAATTGAACGTTGGGCGGTGCTTTATGGCAGCTGAAGTTGATCTGACCGGCTGGGCCGCATTGGAACGTGAGCTTTCCTTGTGGAAGCAAGCCGATGAGATCCCGACATTCTGGTGGCGCGACGACGATGCGGAACGGCCAACCGCGGCGCTTGATCAATTGATTGGGCTATCGGACCGTTTTGGTGCGCCTTTACATTTGGCCGCGGTGCCAAAGGGCGTTGGGCCAGAACTGGCGGCGCGTCTTGACCCTTGCAAGCAAGTCTTTGTGTTGCAGCACGGATTTGCCCACATCAACCACGAACCGAAAGGCAAGCGGGCCTCTGAGGTCGGGGTAACCCGTGATTTGCAATCGCAGATCACAGATCTGCAGGCCGGGTGGGAGCTGATGTTGGCCGCCAAGCTGCCCAATTTATTGCCCGTGGTGGTGCCGCCATGGAACCGCATTGCGCCGCGCACCGTGCAGGTGCTTCCGCAGCTGGGCTATCAAATGGTGTCCGCTTTCGATCCCCGCCCAAGCGCCACGACCGCCGAGGGGCTGCTGGAGGTCAATTGCCATATCGATCCGGTGCGCTGGAAAGAAGGCGCGGTCTTTCGCGGGACCGACAAGACGTTGCAACAGGCCGTGTCCCATCTTGCGGCGCGGCGAACGGGGCAGGCTGACCGGCAAGAGCCGACGGGGTTTCTCACCCATCATCTACAAACTGACGCCGCAACCTGGGATTTTGCCGAAGCGCTGTTGGATCGGTTGACCGGAGTTGGTGGCGGGACGTGGATCACATTGGCATCTGTGTTGAAGCAAGGGCATGCACATGGCTGAGATCCGTTTTGCAAGGCCGGATGAACGCGAGGCAGTGGTGCAGTTCATGTTTGAACGGTTCCCGCGCGTCAGGTGGTCCATCGAGGGCTGGCGTATGCTCCTATCCGGACGCTGGGCACAGGAAGGTGACCCCTTTGCCGTTGTCGTGTGCGATCAAGGTGCTTTGGTTGGCGTTCTGGGCCTCGTGATGTCGCGGCGCCAGATGGATTTTGGCGCGGTCAAGGTCTGCAATATGACCTCTTGGTATGTTGACAAGGCTTATCGCGGCCAAGGCGTTGGCCAAAAGGTCATGCAACTGGTGACCGCAGACCCGGATCTGACCTGCACCAATCTCAGCAGCGCCCGTGGCGCCTTGGGCGTGGTCGCCAATGTTGGTCTTCAGGTGCTTGATGACACCCGATTTGTCTGGGAACGGTCGGGGCCGTCCCCGTTGAGCGTTCACACGGATCTGAAAGGCGAAGAAGGCGCCCTTTCAGCGCGGGAACGGCAGATTGTGAAGGATCATGCGGATCTGGATCTGCGCCCCGTTGTGGTCGATACGCCGGATGGGCCGTGTTTCATGATGGTCTGGGTCAAACAAAAAGTGGATGAATACCTCACCCATGAGGTGATGTACCTTGGGAATCGTACCCTATTTGGCCGTTATGCCCGCGAGATTGCCGACGCCGTACTGCCGGATGATCATGCCGCGGTTTTGTCGGTCGACAGCCGGTTTGTTGCCGAGGGCACCACACCAGACCGGACTGAGCCGATCCCGGTGCCGCGATTCTATTCTCCGGGAAACCTGCCCCCAGAAGACGTTGATCACCTCTATTCAGAGATCGTTCTGCTGGGGATGAAACTTTATTGAGCGCAGGCCGGCCTTTAGATCAGGTGCCGTGCCCGCGCGCCGCGTTCAATCGCGGCAGCATGCAGACGGTCGATGTTGAGCTCATACCGGATCTCTTCAAGCAGGCGCAGCTCTGTTTCTTCGAGGGTGCCATCCGCCGCCGCCACATCACAAGACAGCGCATAGGCCGTCTCATAAAGCCGCTCAGGCAGTCCGCCCCGGATCAGGCCGAACAGCGCATCGAGGCCATCCTCTTGATCAAAAAGGTCAAAAACAGTTTTGCTGATGCTGCTCAACCGGTCGATATCAAAATCGGCAAAGATCGGCAGGATGTTCACGGCGGTCTGAATCTTGATCAGTTCGGTGGTTCCGATGTCCGCATCAGACGCGGACACCGCAACCATCAAGGCAATCAGGCAATCTTGTGGGCTGAGCGGGGAAGGGAGAGTGTCCGTCATCGTGCTGCATCCTTTGAGGGGTCATGTTGCAGTGCAGAATATTGACGCTTCGACGGTGACGCAATAGGTAGACCCGCAGTCCTGCGCAAAGTGTGCCGGGCAATATGAAATGGATGACCCCTATGTCCGAGACGCGTGACGCCGCAATGACAAGCAAAGCCTGGCCTTTTGAAGAAGCGCGCCGGGTGCTCAAACGCTATCAGAAGGCACCGCCGGAAAAGGGGTATGTGCTGTTTGAAACCGGATACGGGCCATCAGGCTTGCCGCATATTGGTACCTTTGGAGAGGTTCTGCGTACCACGATGATCAAGCGCGCCTTTGAAGAGATTTCAGACATCCCGACCAAGCTGATCTGTTTCTCCGATGATCTGGACGGCATGCGCAAAGTGCCGGGCAACGTGCCGCAGCAGGACATGCTGGCCGAACATATGCACAAACCGCTGACCTCGGTGCCAGATCCGTTTGGCACGCACGAAAGTTTTGGCCACCACAACAACGCCATGCTGCGCCGGTTTCTTGATACCTTTGGGTTCGAGTATGAATTCTATTCCGCGCGTGAGTTTTACCGCACCGGGCAGTTTGACAAAATCCTGCTGAGGGCCGCAGAAAAGTACGATGATATCATGGCGGTGATGCTCAAGTCGCTGCGCGAAGAGCGGCGCCAGACCTATTCGATCTTTTTGCCCATCCACCCCGAAACCGGGCGGGTGATGTATGTGCCGATGAAAGAGGTGAACGCCAAGGCTGGCACCATCACCTTTGACACCGAAGAGGGCGAGGAAATGACCCTGCCTGTCACCGGCGGTAACGTAAAGCTGCAATGGAAGCCGGATTTTGGCGCACGCTGGGCGGCGCTCGATGTCGATTTCGAGATGTATGGCAAAGAGCATGCCACCAACACCGCGATCTATGACCGGATTTGCGAGATTTTGGGCGGCAAGAAGCCGGATCACTTCAGCTATGAATTGTTCTTGGACGAGAACGGTCAGAAGATCTCCAAATCTTCGGGCAACGGCATTTCTATTGATCAATGGTTGACCTATGCCAGCACCGAAAGCCTGTCGTATTTCATGTTCCTTAAGCCCAAAACGGCCAAGCGGATGTATTTCGACGTGATCCCCAAGGCCGTGGATGAATACCATCAACAGCTTAAGGCCTATGAGACGCAAGACACCAAGGCGCGGCTGAACAACCCGGCTTGGCATATCCACGGCGGCGATGTTCCGACCTCGGACATGGTTGTGCCGTTTTCGATGTTGCTGAATCTTGCGTCGGTGTCCAGCGCCGAGGACAAGTCGCAATTGTGGGGCTTTATTCAGCGTTATGCGCCGGAAGCGACGCCGGAAACCAACCCCGGTATGGATGCGGCGGCGGGTCATGCGGTGGCGTATTACAACGATTTTGTGAAGCCGAACAAAACCTTCCGTGCGCCGAGCGATCTGGAACGCACCGCGCTGGAAGAGCTGCGCGACAATCTGAAATCCTGGGATGGGGGGCTGGACGCCGAGGCGCTGCAAAGCATGGTCTTTGCGGTCGGCAAACCCAAGTTCGAGCCGCTTCGCGATTGGTTCACGGCGCTCTATGAAGTGCTGCTAGGCGCCAGCCAAGGCCCGCGTTTCGGTGGATTTATCGCGCTATATGGCGTGGATGAAACTGTAGCGCTGATTGATGACGCGCTGGCGGGAAAACTGACTGCGGGCTGAAACTCTTGCCCTGATGCGGGCGTGACTTAGCTTAAGTCATGTCAGTAAGGGAGCGAGAGAGATGCGAAGCTATATAACATCTGTGTTCGGAGGGCTGGTTCTGTCGGCCCTCCTTGTGTTTGGTGCGACGGCGCAGGTGCCCGAAGTCGAAGACACCATCAACCAGCAAATCGAGGCGTTCAAGGCGGATGACTTTGCCGAAGCCTTCACCTTTGCCACTCCGACATTGCAACGATTGTTCCAATCCCCGCAGAACTTCGAGCGGATGGTGATCAACGGGTATCCGATGGTCTGGCGTCCTGCGGAGGTGCGGTATCTTGAACAGGTGCAGGATGGGTCGGTGGTCTATCAAAAGGTGCAGATCACGGATGCCAAGGGGTTCACCCACCTGTTGCTTTACCGGATGCAGCAGACTTCCGAAGGATGGCGCATTGGCGGCGTTCAATTGTTGGCCGCGCCTGGCGGAACTGCCTGACGCACAGACCATCATCGTTGCACCTGCGCCGGACGGTCCCGTCCGGCGGGGTTAACCCTTGCCCGATACTTCCCTGAGCCGACCCGGCAACGCCGGGAGATGCGGCAAACTGGCGGTCCGTGATTTGCGGCCCCGAACAAAGGGAAAATGCGATGAACAAGGCAATTACCGAGGGTCTGGTGTTGGCCCCGACCCCCTATGCGAATGGTCTGGATGTCTATTCAAGCGGCGACGGAACGCCCGGATCCGACACCTATGACAACGATCCCAATGCCCTGTTCGTGCCAGCAGATCAGGATTTTGGCGGCGCTCTGGAACTTCTGAAAACGCAAGGGGTGCAGAAAATCCGGTTTATGGGGCAAACGCCGATCCTGCCGGGCTGCTATTTGCAAATCCGTGCGCGGATCAAGGCGATCAGTGGCAACCTGCCATCGGTGCGGATTGCGGGCTATCCGGCGCTGGGCAACGGCAACCGGGTTTCGGGGCTGACGGAGTTTTCGGCCTCGGTTGATCTCACAAGCTATGGCGACGTGGTCGAGGTGCGGGGCATTGTTGGCACCGGCACCCGCGGCGGTGTGGATATGCCATGGGGCAATGAACCGGTTTACGGCCACTTTGGCATAGACCTGACGGGGCCCAATGGCGGCATTGTTCGGGTCGATGATATCGAGATTGAAGATGTCACTGCCGTGTTCCTGCGCGGGATGATCTCAACCGTTGATGTGACGGACTATGGCGCCATCGGCGATGGCACCACCGACAATACCGCAGCATTTGAGGTCGCCAATGCTGCGGCCAACGGGCGCGAGGTGTTTGTGCCAGCAGGTGTCTTCCGTCTGGACAACGATGTGACCTTTGACACTGCGGTCAAATTCGAAGGGCGGGTCACTATGGCAACCGCCGCCAAACTGCTGCTGCGCCGCAGCTTTGATCTGCCCAGTTATATTGAAGCCTTCGAGGATGAGGCGGAGGCGTTTCGCAAGGCGTTTCAGGCACTGCTGAGCAATTCGGATCATGAGACCCTTGATCTGGGCGGTCGCAAGGTCACGATCACGGAGCCGCTCAATATGCAGGCCGCCGTTCCAGACCGGGACAGCTATGCCACGCGCCGGGTGATCCGCAACGGCCAGCTAGAGGCGGAAAATTCCGCAGCGTGGAATACCGATACGGTCACCTCACAGGCCACCTATGACGCGGGCAACAACCGGGTGCTGACCAATGTGGTCAATGTGGCAAACGTGCAGATTGGCGCTTTGGTCGAGGGCGCTGGCGTGGGGCGAGAGGTCTATGTTCAGGACAAGAACGAAGCGACGCAGCAAGTGACCCTGACCCAGCCCTTGTTCGATGCAGAGGGCACCCAAAGCTATACGTTCAAGCGGTTCAAATACCTTGTGGATTTCAGTGGCTTTAACCAGCTCAGCAAATTCGTGATGGCGGATATCGAGTTTCAGTGCAACGACCGTTGTAGCGGTATCATGCTGGCCCGATCGGGTATTACCTTCCATCTGCGCGATTGCTTCATCAGCCGCCCGATGGACCGGGGCATCACATCGGCTGGCACGGGGTGTCAGGGGATGTTGGTGGACCGGTGTCAGTTCCTGTCTGCCGAAGACCCGCTGGATGTGCCAAACCGCAAGACTATCGGTTTCAACGCTAACACCAATGATGTGAAAATCCGCAATAACCGTGCGACCAAGTTCCGGCATTTCGGGTTGCTGGCCGGGGCCAATAACATCGTGACAGGCAATCACTTTTTCCAAGGTGATACTGTGCAAGATGGCGTGCGGTCTGCCGGGCTTATTCTGGCCAACACCCATGTCAGCAGCGTGATTTCAGGCAATTACATCGACAATTGTTTCGTTGAATGGACCAATGAACATGACGCCGCGCCGGAGTTTAACTCGGAGTTTTCCTTCAGCGCGCTCAGCATCACCGACAACATCTTTTTGTCAGGGGAGGTGGCGCCTTGGTTCAGCTATCTTATCGTAAAGCCGCATGGCACGGGACATTTCCTGAGCGGGGTCACGATCACCGGCAACAGGTTCCGCAGCTTGAATGGTTCGATTGACCGAGTTGAGCGGGTCGATGACAGTTTTGCCGATCTGGACATGAGCCGCTGCAAAAACATCGTGATGGCGGCCAATTCGTTTCATGCGGTGTCCAACCCGGTTGAAAATCCGGCTTATGTCGAGTTTGAGCAGAACCAGCCCTCCACGGCGTGGGAGATCGACGCCAGCGCTCAGTTGCCGTTCTCGGGACAAGCGTTGCAGGTGGACAGCGTGATGCCGTTTGGGCCAATCCGCAATGACAACAACGTGCGCCAATATGATATGGCCTATGTCGATTTGCAGCATGGGACGCAGGGCGATCATATCCAACTGGTCTGGCCGACGCCTGTCAAAGGAACAGTGCAGGCCATGGTGCGTATGGATAAACGATAAAGAGGCTGCTCAGAACTCGCGCCACAAACCGATCTTGATACGGTTTGCGGCGACCCCTTTGAGCGGTGCCTCGATCCCGAACTGGATCTGGAAATCTGTGATCGGCGGGCGGACCACCAGCGATGGCACAAAAGTGGCATAAGTGCTGCCATCGGAGTGACCGAGATTGAGTTCCAAAATGCCCTTGGTGGCCTTTCCCAGATTGAGGCCAAACGTCCCATCCAGCTTGGCGCGGTAGTCCTTGGATTTGACGTCCCACAGCAGTGACCCGTCCACGGTGACCCATCCGCCTTTCGCGCCCATCTGCATGCCACGACCCCATGTCAGGCCGGTTTTGAGGGTTGGGCGCGTGCCATAGCTGCCCCAATTTGCGCCGATACCGATCTCATAGGCGAATTTATTTTTCCCCTCAGCCGGGCCGAGCGCGCGACGAAAAAACAAAACGCCGCTGCCGTTCTGGCCCGAGGGGTCGTTGGCCGCCAGATTCAAATCCGCGCCCAATGTTGTCTCTTTTGTCAGGCCAAATTCCAAATAGGTGCTGCTTTGGGTTTCAAAGGTTCGGGTGCTGCTGATGGAGGTCGATAAGAAGGTCTTGCCCTCTTCGCGAAGCCACGGGCCGGCGGCCAATGGCGCGGCAAAACTGTGCAGGATCGCGGTAATCAGCAGGTAATAACGCATCGGGCCCTCCGACCCTGATCGTCCTAAACGAAGGTTAACAATTCCTTACAAGACTCGGCGATTTGAATGACAAAAGGCCCGGAGCGATAAGCGCCCCGGGCCTTTGAAGTGGTCGATGACCAGATTTTACACGCGGACGGAACCACCACGTGGACCTGCGATCAGCCAGACGATCAGGCCGACAACTGGCAAGAGCAGGATGCCAAGGGTCCAGAGGATCTTGCTCAGCGTTGAGGTGCTGGAGGTCAGAACCTGATAGATGGCGTAGATGTCAGCGATCAGGATGATCAGTCCAAGAAGTCCATATTCCATTGTTATTCTCCATTTGTGGTTAACAGGTGTTCTGCTGAGTTAACCGCGCTTGGGATCAATCGGTTCCATTTCCGGCAAAATAATTCCGTGCGATGGAAAGACCCTATACAAGGAAGGGCGCGAGGCTTTGGGAGTTCGGCGAATTTATTGTGGTATTATATTTTGTTTAAAAACATAGGCTTAAATAAGATTAACTGCCCTGAAGCGTCAACCGTTGAAATCGAAACACTGAAAATTTCGGGAACCAAATCGTGAGCCGTCTGTTCTTTCACCATGACGTTCAAACGCAACGGACTTGAAAGGAAAAGACAATGAAATCGACCACAGCAATTATTGGTGGTGCAGCCGCCGCAGTCGTTATCGCCGCCGGTATCTACATGATTGATATCGACCAAACCCAAGAGACACGCATGCCTGATGTGGACGTCTCGGTGAATGGTGGCCAGCTGCCGGAATTTGAAGCAGAGGTTGGGTCCGTTTCCGTGGAACAGGAAGATGTTACTGTCGACGTGCCAGACGTTGAAGTGACCATGGAAGAAAAACGCCTGACCGTTCCGACGCTGGAGATCAATCCACCGTCCGACGACAGCTAATCAGACGACCTGAGTGAAAAAGTCCCGCAATTCTGCGGGGCTTTTTTTTGTTTCGATCCCAGTCTCAGCGACCCTTGCGCCGTTTCACCCCGCCGCGCATTCCGCCGCGGCCCAAGGTGCTGCGCCCCGAAGCTTTCTGTGCGTCATCCACCGCCTTGTCGACCATGTATTGCCGCGCCATTGGGTCGTCCGCGATGGCCAGATCAACCGCCTCAAGCCGTTTGACCTCATCGCGCAGCCGCGCCGCTTCTTCAAATTCAAGGTTCTCGGCGGCCTTGCGCATGTCGGTCCGAAGACCGTCCAGAACAGCCTGCATGTTACCGCCCGCCAGATTTTTGTCGATCTGGGTGGTGACACGGTTCATGTCCACATCGCCTTTGTAGAGACCTGACAGAATGTCTTCGACGTTCTTTTTGACAGTGGCCGGGGTGATCCCGTGTTCCTCGTTGTAGGCGATCTGTTTGGCACGGCGGCGGTCGGTCTCGGCCAATGCCCGTTCCATCGATCCGGTGATCCGATCGGCATACATGATCACACGGCCTTCGGCGTTTCGCGCGGCACGGCCGATGGTCTGGATCAAGGAGGTCTCCGAGCGCAGGAAGCCCTCCTTGTCCGCATCCAGAATGGCCACCAACCCGCATTCAGGGATATCGAGCCCTTCGCGCAGCAGGTTGATCCCGATCAGCACATCAAACGCGCCAAGCCGTAGGTCGCGCAGGATCTCGATCCGTTCAATCGTGTCGATGTCGCTGTGCATATAGCGGACGCGAATACCCTGTTCGTGCATGTATTCGGTCAGATCTTCGGCCATGCGTTTGGTCAATGTGGTGCAAAGCGTGCGATAACCATCCGCCGCCATGCGCCGCACCTCGTCCAGCAGGTCATCCACCTGCATCTCAACCGGGCGGATTTCCACTTGTGGATCGAGCAGGCCAGTGGGCCGGATCACTTGTTCGGTGAAGACACCGCCGGTTTGCTCAATCTCCCAGGAGGCAGGGGTCGCCGAAACAAAAACCGACTGCGGGCGCATTGCGTCCCATTCCTCAAATTTCAACGGGCGATTGTCCATACAAGATGGCAGGCGGAACCCGTGTTCGGCCAAAGTAAACTTACGCCGGTAGTCACCTTTGTACATCGCGCCGATCTGCGGCACGGACACATGGCTTTCATCGGCAAAGACAATTGCGTTGTCGGGGATGAATTCGAACAGCGTAGGTGGCGGTTCACCCGGTGCGCGGCCCGTCAAATAGCGCGAATAGTTTTCAATCCCGTTGCACACGCCTGTGGCTTCCAGCATCTCAAGATCGAAATTTGTGCGCTGCTCAAGCCGTTGCGCCTCAAGCAATTTTCCATCGGCGACCAGTTGATCCAGCCGGGTGCGCAGCTCTTTCTTGATGCCGATCACGGCCTGCTGCATCGTGGGTTTTGGCGTCACATAGTGGCTGTTGGCGTAGACGCGGATCTGTTCAAAGGTGTCTGTCTTCTCGCCGGTGAGCGGGTCAAACTCCGTAATGCTTTCCAGCTCTTCGCCGAAGAAGGACAGCCGCCAGGCGCGGTCCTCAAGGTGGGCGGGGAAGATCTCAAGCGAATCGCCACGCACCCGAAAGGAGCCACGCTGAAACGCAGCATCATTACGGCGGTATTGCTGGGCAACGAGATCGGCAATCACCTGCCTTTGATCATAGCTGGTACCCGCTTTCAAATCCTGGGTCATGGCGCCGTAGGTTTCGACCGAGCCGATGCCATAGATACAGGATACTGAGGCCACGATGATCACATCGTCCCGCTCCAGCAGCGCCCGCGTGGCCGAGTGGCGCATGCGGTCGATCTGTTCGTTAATCTGGCTTTCTTTTTCGATATAGGTGTCGGACCGTGCCACGTAAGCTTCGGGTTGGTAATAGTCATAATAGCTGACGAAATATTCGACGGCGTTATCAGGAAAGAAGCCTTTGAATTCGCCATAAAGCTGCGCCGCGAGGGTTTTGTTCGGGGCAAGGATGATCGCCGGGCGCTGGGTCTGTTCAATAACCTTGGCCATGGTGAAGGTTTTACCCGTGCCCGTCGCGCCCAGCAAAACCTGATCTCGGTCACCGTCGTTCAAGCCAGCAGACAGTTCCGTAATGGCTGTCGGCTGGTCGCCCGCGGGTTCAAATTCAGTGTGCAGGACGAACTTGCGCCCGCCCTCCAGCTTTGGCCGGCTGCGCACATCGGGCGCTGGGTTGGCCATGATCGGCATGGCGTCGGGGTTACCGCCGGATTTGTCGGTCTGTGCGTAGGGCATTTTTGGTCCTTGCGAGGCTGAGACCCATAGGTGACGTCTTTTGCCCCAGGATCAAGAGGCCGGGGCGGTTTGCTGCCACAAACTGACAGGGGAGGTGAGCAAGAATAGGCTTTTGGTCCCGCGGCAAATGCCGGGGGGCCAGCCCCCCGGATCCCCCGGAGGTATTTAAGGCCAGAAAGGGAGAGGAGCGGTTTTGGTGCGGATGGTGTGCCTATTGGATCAAATGCGGGATTTGTTACAGGGAAAGCCCGCTGCTGTCTCTTGCCCCGCGCCCGCGAATATCGGATAAGCCAGTAACGCTAGCAGCAAAGAGGCCGATATGCGCGCACGTATCTTCCAACCCGCACGCACCGCGATGTCATCAGGCACCGCCAAAACCCGCGTCTGGCTGCTTGAGTTTGCCCCTTCGGAAAGCCGGGAAGTTGATCCGCTGATGGGGTGGACCTCATCCTCTGACACGCAGTCACAGGTTCGGTTGCAATTCTCGTCGAAGGAAGAGGCGATGGAATATGCCCGCGAGCATGGCATCGACGCACAGGTGCAGGGTCCGAACAAACGCAAGCCGAACATCCGCGCAGGTGGCTATGGTGAGAACTTTGCGACCGGACGCCGCGGCGCATGGACCCACTAGACGTTACATCAGAACAACCAGACACCGCTGATGTTCGCGCCTTGCTGGAACGGCACTTTGCGTTGATGCGTTCCTTGTCGCCTGCCGAAAGCTGTCACGTGATGGCACCCGAGACATTGCTGGACGCTGGCGCGACCCTGCTGGGCCTGCGCGAGGCTGGCGTTTTATTGGGCGTAGGTGCGTTGACGCGCATTGGCGATGACGCGGGCGAGCTGAAGTCCATGCACACGGCGCAAGAGGCCCGCGGCAAGGGTGTTGCGCGGCGGTTGTTGCAGGCGTTGATGCAGGAGGCCCGCGATCAGGGCATGAGCCGGATCAGTCTGGAAACCGGCAGCGCGGCAGAGTTTCAGGCTGCGCGAAATCTCTACGCTGCGGAAGGCTTTGAGACCTGCGCGCCCTTCGGTGATTACCAGCTTGATCCGCTCAGTGCCTTTATGACCCGGACCTTGTGATTTTCCGGCCATGATCAGGCTTGCCAAGCCATGCCCGATGTTGGACAACCGCGCCAGCGGTCCCTTAGCTCAACTGGATAGAGCAGCTGACTTCTAATCAGCAGGTTGAGGGTTCGAGTCCTTCAGGGATCGCCAGTTTCTTCTTGATTTAGCCGCGCAATTACCGCTCCCTTTTCCGAAGGGAGTAACGCATGGGCAATCGCGGATTTGAGCAGGCAGAGTTTGAGGCGCGTTTGGCGCGGGCGCAGGCGGCGATGGGCGCGGCGGGTCTTGACGCCTTGCTTTTGACGACCGAGACCGAGGTTCGGTATTTTACCGGCTACCTCACACGATTTTGGGAAAGTCCGACACGTCCTTGGTTCTTGGTTGTTCCCGCCAGCGGCAAGCCAGTTGCGGTGATCCCATCCATCGGGGCGGCGCTGATGGGGCAGACATGGATTGAGGATATCCGTTGCTGGAGCGCACCTGATCTGGCCGACGATGGTGTAAGCCTGCTGGGCGAGACATTGCGAGAGCTGACACCGGATCGGGGCCGTATCGGTGTGCCGGACGGGCATGAAACCCATCTGCGCATGCCTTTGGCGGACTTTCGGCGGCTTGAAACGCTGGTGGACGCGCGGCAGATCGTCGGGGATGCAGGGATCATGCGGGGCTTGCGGATGGTCAAATCGGCGGCGGAGATCGCCAAGATCGAAACCGCTTGCGCCATTGCAGGCCGCGCATTTGGGCGGGTGCCGGAAATTGCCGGTCCCGGTGTGCCATTGGACGATGTGTTCCGCCGGTTTCAAATGTTGTGTCTGGAGGAAGGGGCCGATTGGGTGCCTTATCTGGCGGGCGGGGCAGAGCAGGGCGGATATGCCGATGTGATCTCGCCTGCACGGCCTGTCCCGTTGGCGGCGGGAGACGTGTTGATGCTGGACACTGGCATGGTTTGGGACGGGTATTTTTGTGATTATGATCGCAATTGGTCGATTGGTGACGCATCATCTGCCGTGCAGACCGCCCATGCCCAATTGATCGAAGCCTCAGATGCCGCGTTTGATATTGCGCGGCCGGGCGCCACGGCGGCAGAGCTGTTTCATGCGATGAATGACGTTCTGACCCGGGGCGCAGAGGCGACGGATGCCGGGCGGCTGGGGCATGGGCTTGGTATGTCATTGACGGAATGGCCTTCCCTGATTGCGCAGGATCACACCCCACTGGAGGCCGGCATGGTTCTGACGCTGGAGCCGGGGATCGCGGTGGGGGACAAGATCATCGTGCATGAAGAAAACATCGTGATCACGGATGGCGCACCGCGTTTCATTTCGCCCCGGATCGGACCGGAGATTCCCACGCTATGACCCATCTGCCGTATTGCCTTGATGCAGACGATCCAGCCGTGCCGCCGATGGGGCTGATTGTACTACAAACGGATGAGACCCTTGAAGGTGATATGCGCCACTATTTCGCGGACGCAGCGAACCCGATTTATGTGACCCGCATTGCCAGCGCACCGGAAGTGTCTCAAGGCAGCCTTGCCGCGATGAAGGGCGGCATATCCGCCGCCGCCGATCTTTTGCCCAAGGCGCGGCCCTTTCGGGTTGTGGGCTATGGATGCACCTCCGCCAGTTCGGTTATCGGATCGCAAGCGGTGGCTGAGCAGGTCCAAAAGACCTGCAAAACGGGAGAGGTGACGAACCCATTGCGGGCGGCGGTGGCTTATGCCGCGCACAAAGGCATCTCGCGTCTGGCGTTGTTGTCCCCCTATGTCGCAGAGGTCAATGAAACCTTGCGCGGCGCCTTTGCGGCAGAAGGTATCGAGACACCGGTGTTTGGCAGTTTTGGGGTCGCCGAAGAGGAAAAAGTGGTCAGAATTTCAGCGCGGTCTTTGATTGACGCGGCAATTAACCTTGGCCGAGATGATTCGGTTCAAGGCATCTTTATGAGTTGCACAAATTTGCGAACCTTGGGCGTAATTGATGAGGTTTCTCAAATGCTTGGAAAACCTGTATTGTCCAGCAATCAGGCGCTGGCATGGCATATGGCGCAATTGAACAGCGCCGGTTGACCTGAATCCTTGGCGTCAAATCAAGTTTCTAGTTGCGTATTGGGCAGGGGTCCGTTTGAATTGGGATCGTTCATATGTGACAGCGGGATGAACCTGCTGCGGTCAGAACGGGGAAGGGAGACGACGTGAATACATCGTCAAACGACGCGGCTTTCGTCGAGTTCGAACGCGTGCAAAAATCTTATGATGGCGAAGCTCTGGTTGTGAAGGATCTCAATCTTTCCCTGCCCAAAGGTGAGTTTCTGACCATGCTTGGGCCATCGGGTTCTGGCAAAACCACCTGCCTGATGATGCTTGCCGGATTTGAGACAGCCACCCATGGCGACATCCGGCTTGATGGCAAATCCATCAACAACATCCCGCCGCACAAACGCGGCATCGGCATGGTGTTCCAGAACTACGCCCTGTTCCCGCATATGACTGTGGCCGAAAACCTGTCTTTCCCGTTGGAAGTGCGCAAGATCGGCAAATCCGAGCGTGAAGAGAAGGTCAAACGGGCGCTGGACATGGTGCAGATGGGCGATTTCGCCGGTCGCCGTCCGGCGCAATTGTCCGGTGGGCAGCAGCAGCGGATCGCCTTGTCACGCGCTTTGGTGTTTGAACCGGAATTGGTGCTTATGGACGAACCATTGGGCGCTTTGGACAAACAGCTGCGCGAAACATTGCAGTTCGAGATCACCAATCTGGCCCATGATCTGGGCATTACCACTGTTTACGTGACCCATGACCAGACCGAAGCACTGACGATGTCGGACCGCGTTGCGGTTTTTGACGATGGCCGCATCCAACAGCTGGCCCCGCCGGATCAGCTTTATGAGGCGCCGGAAAACAGTTTCGTTGCGCAGTTTATCGGTGAGAACAACACCCTTGAGGGTGTGGTCAAAGAGATCAACAACGATCGCGCCTTGGTCCAGCTTGATGGCGGCGGTTTGATTGATGCCAAGCCGGTGAACGTCAGCAAAGTCGGTGAGCGGACCCGCGTGTCGATCCGGCCAGAGCGGGTGGAGTACAACAAGGACCGGCTGAGCGCAGATGCGCATACGCTGAACGCTGAAGTGCTTGAATTCATTTATATGGGTGACATCTTCCGCACCCGCCTGCGGGTTGCAGGGCGGGATGATTTTGTCATCAAGACACGGAACGCACCCGATCAGGTGCGTCTGAAACCGGGCCAGCAGATCGAAATCGGCTGGCTTGCAGAGGACTGCCGTGCGCTGGACGCCTGAGGGCGGGCGCATGGGGTTTGTCGTGGTCCAATACGTTGGGCCACGAACACAAAGGCGCGTCGGCCAAGCCCGTTGCCGTCACGCCAAGCATTCAACGGGTACATAACTGGGAGACTATCAATGAAAATGACCAAAGCGCTTTTGGCCACGACCGCACTGACTGTTGCGGCAGGTATGGCCTCGGCTGATGGCCACATGGCCAGCGAGATGACCATCGTAAGCTGGGGTGGCGCATACTCCAACTCACAACAAAAAGCCTACCATGACCCCTATATGGAAAAGACTGGCGTCAAGGTGATCAACGATGAATCCTCCGCCGAAGCGGTGGCCAAGCTGCGCGCGATGAACGAAGCGGGCAACGTGACATGGGATGTGGTTGACGTTGTTGCGGCGGATGCGATCCGTCTGTGCGACGAAGGTCTGGCGATGGAAATCGACCCGGATGAGCATCTGGCGGCAGCACCCGATGGCACATCTGCGGCGGATGACTTTGGTGACCTGCTGGTCTCCGACTGCTTTATCCCGCAGATCGTTTATTCCACCACATTCGGCTATCGCACAGACATGGTCGGTGCCACGGCGCCAACATCTGTTTGCGCGGTTTTCGACACCGAAGCCTATCCCGGCAAGCGTTCGCTGGAAAAGCGTCCGATCAACAACATGGAGTGGGCTCTGATCTGTGACGGTGTGGCCAAGGACGACGTTTACGACGTTCTGGAAACAGCCGAAGGTCAGCAGCGTGCGCTCGACAAACTGGGCACGATCAAAGACGACGTGATCTGGTGGTCCGCAGGTGCCGACACACCGCAGCTGCTGGCGGATGGCGAAGTTGTGATGGGTTCTACCTACAACGGCCGCCTGTTCTCCGTGATCGAAGAGCAAAAGCAGCCGGTTGCGATGCTTTGGGACGCGCAGGTGTTTGACCTTGACGGTTGGATCATCCCAGCAGGCCTGAGCGATGAGCGCAAAGCCCGTGCGCTTGACTACATCATGTTCGCAACAGACACACAGCGTCTGGCCGATCAGGCCAAGTACATCAGCTATGGCCCTGCACGCGCATCTTCTGCACCGCTGGTCGGTCAGCACGCGGATCTGGGTATCGACATGGCACCACACATGCCAACAGATCCCAACAACGCCAAGAACACGTTCCTTTATAACTACGAGTTCTGGGCGGACTACCGCGATGACATCGACGCCAAATTCCAGGCGTGGTTGGCACAATAAGCCAGCCTTGACTGGCTAAACTATCATCAGGGGCCGCCATTGGCCCCTGATCCCCTACGATAGGAGAACACCTCGATGCCCAAGGGATATATCATTGGCCATATTACGGTCAGAGACCCCGAAGCCTACAAGGAGTATGTGGAGCGCGACACGCCGATCCTCAAACGTCTTGGCGGCAAGTTCCTTGTGCGCGGCGGTCAAAGCCAGCTGATGGAAGGCGACGCATTCGCGCGCCACGTCGTGCTGGAGTTCCCATCATACGAAGAGGCGCTCGCCGCCTATAACGACCCCGAATATCAAGAGGTTGCCAAGATCCGGCAACGCACCGCCGACAGCACGATCCTTGTCGTGGAGGGCGCAGAATGACCGACAACACCGCAAATACCGCATCCGATGGCCCTATGCTGGCCGCCGATGGCACAACGTTGAAATCCAGTTTGAACCGCGCCCTGCGCCGCCAGAAACTGCGGGCACTGATGCTGATCGCGCCACTACTGATCTTTGTGCTGTTGACCTTTATCGCGCCGATTGCCGACATGCTGTTCCGTTCTGTCGAGAACCAGATCGTGTCGGAAACCCTGCCGCGCACCACGGCTGCGCTGGCCGATTGGGACGCCACGGGGGATACAGCCCCGCCAGAGCCGGTGTTCAAAGATCTCTATGAAGACATGTTTATCGCCAAAGAGCGCAAACTCCACACGCGCCTTGGCTCCCGTCTCAATTACGAACTGACGGGCGTCTCCAGCCTGTTCCGCAAATCCGGCCGCAAGGTTGAGGACATGGGAGAGGTCTATCAAGACCAGTTCGAAGATCTCAACAAGTTCTGGAAGAAAGGCGAAAACTGGAATGTGCTGATGGGCACCTCCAGCTGGTTGGCCGCGCAGAACGCATGGGACAAGGCCTCCAAAACCGCGCAGCCCACACTTGAGATAAAACCCGAGATCGCAGCATTGCTTCCGCAGACCGCGCAAATGTTCACGCTGTTTGCCGAGTTTGTTCAGGTGGATGAAAACGACAATCTGGCCAAAGAGGATCCATGGGCGATTGTCTATTCCGCGCTTTATGACGATCTGACCGCCGGTGCGAATGTGGCGGGCTATTCCGGCGAAGGTGCCGCAGAATTGCAAGAGGCCGCCGCCGCGGTCAGCTCCTTTGAAACCGTGGATTTCACCGCGGCCTTCACCAAGATCGATAAAGATTGGGCCAGCGTAGATGTCTGGCGCACCTTGCAGGTCTACAGCCCCGAATTCACCGCCGGGTATTTCCTGAACGCGGTGGATATGCAGAAAACCATCGACGGCCCGGAAATGCGCCCGGAAAACGAACAGCTTTATCTCAAGCTGTTTGTGCGGACGTTATTCATGTCGCTTGTGATCACAGGCAGCTGTATCCTGTTGGGTTATCCTGTTGGTTTTATCCTCGCCAACCTGCCCGCGCGGACGGCCAACCTGTTGATGATCCTCGTGTTGCTGCCGTTCTGGACGTCCCTTTTGGTGCGGACCTCGGCATGGAAGGTGATGCTGCAACAGCAAGGCGTGGTGAATGACACCTTGGTCTGGCTGGGCGTTGTGGCTGATGACAGCCGGCTTGCGCTGATCAACAACCAAACCGGCACGATCATCGCGATGACGCATATCCTGCTGCCGTTTATGATCCTGCCGCTGTATTCGGTGATGAAGACAATCCCGCCCAGCTATCTGCGTGCGGCCAAATCACTGGGTGCAACCAACTGGACCGCCTTCTGGCGGGTCTATTTCCCGCAGTCGGTGCCGGGCATCGGCGCGGGGTCGATCCTCGTGTTCATCCTGTCCATCGGGTACTACATCACCCCCGAGATCGTGGGCGGCACGACCGGCACGTTCATCTCGAACCGGATTGCCTATCACATTTCCAGCTCGCTCAACTGGGGCCTTGCCGCCGCATTGGGTGCGATCCTGCTGGCCGTGGTTCTGGGGCTGTATTGGGCTTATGACCGCATCGTCGGCATCGACAACGTAAAATTGGGGGGCTGATCCATGGCTGCTTTGACACCTATCTCCCGCACGCCTGTTTCGTTCTATGTGCCAGTGGTTGCCGCCGCTGGTGCTGTGGCAGGGCTTTTTGTCGGCACCGCGCAAGGGGCAAGCTTGCTCGGCGTGGTTCTTGGGGCGGTCCTGCTGGCCGCAGCTGCCTTTGTGATGACCCAGATCATCAAAGTGGAAAGCCCAAGCCGCTGGGGTCTTGTTGTGATCCTGGCCATCGTCGGGTTCTTTCTGGGCGGCATTCCTGCAATGATCATCGGCGGGGCGTTCGGCTGGTTCTTTGGTTGGTTCAGTTTCTGGCTCTATGAGGGGCGATACCGCGCACGGGTTGCGCCCTATCTGACCCCCGGTCAGGTGCTGTGGCATTTCACTTTTCGGGTGATTTGCGGCGCTATTCTTGTGTTCCTGATCACGCCGATCCTCGTGGTGATGCCGCTGAGCTTTAACGCCGAGGATTTCTTTACCTTCACGCCCGAAATGCTGCGGTTTGATCCTGAAGGGTACTCGCTCAAGCATTACCGCGACTTCCTGACCAACTCGGACTGGCAGAACGCGCTCAAGAACTCTGTACAGATCGCACCAATGGCGACCCTTCTGTCGGTGAGCTTTGGCACCTTGGCCGCGATTGGCCTCAGCCAGCCGCACGTGCCGTTCCGCCGGGCGATCATGGCGATCCTGATTTCGCCGATGATTGTGCCGCTGATCATCTCAGCCGCTGGCATGTACTTCTTCTATAGCCGGATTGGCCTGCAAGGCACCTATATCGGTGTGGTCCTCGCGCATGCTGCGCTTGGCATTCCGTTTGTGATCATCACCGTGACGGCCACGCTTGTGGGCTTTGACAACTCGCTGACCCGCGCCGCTGCGAATATGGGGGCAGGGCCGGTGACGACCTTCTTCCGGGTGCAGATGCCGCTGATCCTGCCGGGTGTGATCTCGGGCGGGCTGTTTGCCTTTATCACCTCGTTTGACGAAGTGGTTGTCGTGCTCTTTGTGGGCTCTGCTGGTCAGAAAACCCTGCCATGGCAGATGTTCACCGGCCTGCGCGAACAGATCAGCCCGACCATTCTGGCGGTTGCAACGATCCTTGTTGTGGTCTCCATCGCGCTGCTGACTGTGGTCGAGGTTCTGCGCCGCCGGTCCGAGCGGCTTCGCGGCATGTCTCCGGCTTAACTCGCGCAAAAAATGTTGACGTAAATTGCCAAGGGGAGTAGCAAACCCCTTGCGCAGCTTGCCCGCGATGGCGTCGTGGACCCTGCTTGCCGCGCGGCCATCGTCCTACGATGCCTCCCCCGTTCTGAACGCCGGAACGTGTGGTCGGGCGTCTTCTGTCCGACCTTGAGACAGGAGACCCACAATGGTCGATATCGCAAACCGCCCCGAATTTTTCACGTCCCACAATGGTGACAAAGCCCCTTTGCCGTTTTCTAAGGCCGAATACGCCCGCCGTCTGGCCAAGCTGCGCAGCATCATGGCCGCGCGGGACATTCCCGTTGTGCTGCTGACTTCGATGCACAACATCGCCTATTACTCCGGCTTTCTTTACTGCTCCTTCGGGCGTCCCTATGGCTGTGTCGTGACGCAAGAAGCCTGCACCACTGTTTCGGCCAACATTGACGCAGGGCAGCCGTGGCGGCGTTCGGTTGAAGACA
Source organism: Sulfitobacter mediterraneus (assembly GCF_003054325.1). Classification (GTDB taxonomy): domain Bacteria; phylum Pseudomonadota; class Alphaproteobacteria; order Rhodobacterales; family Rhodobacteraceae; genus Sulfitobacter; species Sulfitobacter mediterraneus. The sequence continues at coordinate 181,373 of NZ_QBKU01000006.1, read as the reverse complement.
ATGTGATCTACACCGATTGGAAGCGTGACAACTATTGGCGGGCTGTGGCTGGCCTCACCGGCGGGGCCAAGCGGATTGGCATCGAGGGCGATCACCTGACGCTGGCGATGCGTGACAAGGCGACCGAAATGCTTGGCGCAACCGAATTGGTGGACATCGCGCCTGACACCATGACTGCCCGGATGATCAAATCGGACGAAGAGATTGCCCTGATCAAAGGTGGCGCACGCACCGCCGATGTGGGCGGCGCGGCCATCCACGCGGCGATCCGTGAAGGTGCCACAGAGATTGAGATCGCGATGGCGGGCCGTGATGCCATGGAAGCCGAAATCGCCCGCGCCTATCCTGATGCCGAATATCGCGACACATGGGTGTGGTTCCAATCTGGCCTGAACACAGATGGCGCGCACAACCCCGTCACAAAACGCGCCCTGCAAAAGGGTGACATCCTGTCATTGAACACCTTTCCGATGATCTCGGGTTATTACACCGCGCTGGAACGCACATTGTTCCTCGGCCAGCCCGACGCCGAAAGCCTGCGCCTGTGGGAGGCCAACGTGGCCGCACACGAACTGGGCATCAGCCTGATCAAACAGGGCGCGACTTGCAGCGGCATCACCGAAGAGATCAACCGCTTTTTCGCGCAGGAAAACCTGCTGCAATACCGGTCCTTCGGGTATGGCCATTCCTTCGGCATTCTGAGCCACTACTATGGCCGCGAGGCCGGTCTTGAGCTGCGCGAGGATATCGACACGGTTCTGGAGCCGGGCATGGTTGTCTCGATGGAGCCGATGCTTTGGGTGCCCGAAGGGACCGCCGGGGCAGGGGGCTACCGGGAGCATGATATTCTGGTGATCAGCGAGGATGGCGTGGAGAACATCACCGGCTTCCCCTATGGGCCGGCTCACAACATCATCGACGGCTGACAATAAGATGGAACCGGGGGCGGGGGTATTGCGTTTGTCTGTATGACATTCAAACGCATCATCGCCCCCGCCTTCGCCTGTGCCCTTTCCGTGCCCGTCTTTGCCGATGTTGTCGGCAACGTTGATGTGGACTGGCTGGGCAATGATATCGTCGTAGAGGCTGTGCAAGACCCCAAGGTCAAAGGCGTCACTTGTCATCTGTCCTATTTTGAGCGCGGCCTGATCGACCGGTTGCAAAAGGGCAATTGGTTCGAAGACCCGTCAAATTCCTCAATCTCTTGCCGCCAGACCGGGCCCATCGAAATTGGCGATATTGATCGTGATGACGAAGGCGAGAACGTCTTTAGTGAACGGCGCTCGATCATATTCAAAACGCTGCGGGTCAAACGGATCTTTGATGCGGAAAACAACACGCTGATCTACATCAGTCACGCGCGGGATGTTCAAAACGGCTCTGCCAAGATGTCGATGTCCACGGTGCCGCTTTACCAGGCCTCACAATAGGGCGGTCTCGCGCCAAGTTCCGCTGATCTTTGCTTGGGCTGCAGGTACCCGCTATGCGCGTGTCTCAACCTGCCCTATACTGGCGGAAAACAAGCAGGGCAGCAGGCACATGGATATTTCACGCAGAACAATGATCGCGGGTTTGGGCGCATTCGGCCTTTCGGCCTGCTCCACTGGCGGGCGCAGCGTGGCGCCGGTGCAAACGGGCGGGTTGCCCGCCGATCTCCGGCCGCAATTCAATACAGGGTACAACGCTTGGGTCGCCGCCTTTCGTGGACGGGCAGAGGCGCAGGGCATCTCAACCTCAGTCCTGAACAATGCCTTTCGTGGCGCCGGATATTTGCCTGGCGTGGTCAAACGAGACCGCAACCAAACTGAGTTTACACGTACCTTAGAAGACTACCTTGCCATTGCCGCTTCGGATGAACGGGTCTCAAAAGGCCGCGCGGCCTATGCCCGCCATCGCGGTACGCTGGCGGCGATTGAGGCGCGTTACGGTGTGTCCGCCGAAATAGTCGCTGCGGTTTGGGGATTGGAAAGCTATTACGGAGAACGGCGAGGCGATGTTCCGGTGATCTCTGCCACCTCGACGCTGGCCTTTGACGGGCGGCGCGGTGCGTTCTTTGAAAAACAACTGATTGCCGCGCTCAAGATCTTGCAAAACGGCGACATCAGCGCCGGGAGGATGACCGGATCCTGGGCAGGCGCGATGGGGCATACCCAGTTTATCCCGACCTCCTATCAAGCTTTCGCCGTGGATTTCACCGGCGATGGACGGCGCGATATCTGGTCGGAAGACCCATCCGATGCGCTGGCTTCCACGGCCGCCTATCTGTCCCGCAACGGATGGACGCGGGGGCGCAAATGGGGCGGAGAGCTTGGCACTCTGCCAGCAAGCGCCGGTTCGGTGTTGCAACCGCAACCTGGCGGGCCGAAATTTGTCGTGACCTCAAATTTTCGGGTGATCAAACGCTATAACAATTCCGACAGCTATGCGATTGGTGTCGGGCACCTGGCGGACAGGATCGCCGGGGGCGGGCCGATCAAAGGCAGCTTCCCACCGGACAAGTATGGGTTGACCAAGGCAGACCGCCAGCGCCTGCAAGAACGGCTGACCGCCCGTGGATTTGACACAGATGGCGCGGATGGGGTGATTGGGCCCAACAGCCGCAAAGCGATTGCAGCCTATCAGTCCAGCATTGGCCAAACACCGACAGGTGACCCCTCAGCAGAGCTGCTTCGCTCGCTTGGGTGAGAGGCGCGAACGCCTGTGAAACGATGGAAAGTTTTCCCGTCGCTCAGGCGGAAGATTTGGCGAGTTTAAGCAAGATTAAAGAAATGGCAGTGTGGTCGTTCGGAATATCCACATTCCCTGTGGATAACTTCAACCCTGCCGCTTTATTTCGTGGATGTGGTGGACATCGTCCACTATTTCTTTGGAAAATACTCCCTTTATGGTAGAATGATGCCACCCAAAGTCATGGGATGAAGTTTGATGCAGAAGCACACCTCAGGCACCTTCCCTATTTGCGGACCGAATATTGGCTCCGTTTAGGCAGCACCGAGCAGCCAAAAGGAATGCGAGAAGCCAAAGGATACTAACCATGAAGATCCTAGTCGTTGATGACGATATTTTAATTCTCGAAATTCTAGAACTATTTCTTTCCTCCATTGACTATGAAAACGTCCAATTCGCCAAATCAGGCGAAGAGGCGTTGCAATTGATTGAGGGGGCAAGCACACCGTTTGAGTGTATTCTCCTTGATATCAACATGCCGGTGCAAACCGGGATCGAACTGATCCCGATGATCCGGCAATACAGCGGGTACGAATTTGTCCCGATTATCATGCTCACCGCGCAGCACGACAAAAAGAACATCGCAGAGGCATTTGTGGCAGGCGCATGGGATTACGTCACCAAACCGTTCGAATTCTTTGAACTTGAGACCCGCCTATATGGGGTTGAAACCCGTATGGTCGAACTGGCCCGCCGTTCGCAAGATGTGGCAGAGGATGCCAGCAACGGTGACGTCACATTGAAACGGTTCTGCGCTTTGCATCGTCCGGTGACCCCATCGCAGATCACCGAAAGCGGTCTGGTTGGTCTGGGGGCGTTTGAGAACTGTTTTGCCCGGATCAGCAACACTCTGCACGGCAATGTCAGCCTGATGGCGCTGCGTCTGAACAACCTGCCTGAGGTGTCGCAGACCCTGCAAGAACCATACACCCACCAGTATCTGGTGAAACTTGCCTCCGTGATCGCCACCCATGCAGGACCATGGCAGGGCATCGTCACGTACTTGGGCAAAGGTGCGTTCCTGATCTTGTCCTTTGCACCAACGCGCAGACCGTCAACAACATTAAAGGATGCCATCGGTACAGCTATTGACGAGGTTGATGCCCAACTCTTGAAGACCGAAGGTCTGAGCACTGATTACAGCAGCTGGCAGATTCACGGCAACGAAGTGCCCGAGGGCGTCGAGCCTTCGTATCTTCTATATGCAGTCAAAAATCATCTGGATCAAAGCGTCAGACTGCAGTAACAGGCTTTGCAACCATACGTGGCGGCACATCTCCTTAAAGATGTGTTACGGTGTCGACTTCAAGTTGACACCGCAGCCATGTTTGGTTTTGCTGAAATGAAGATTAACAATTGAAGAGACTGACCCTGCAATGAGCGGCGGAATTACCCTGTTTTCAAACATAAGAATGGTTGGGGTTCTAAGTATTGCCGCATTGATAGGCGTCCTGATCGTAGGACGGCTCGAACATCTTGGTGATGATGCCTATCTGAACGACACCAAGTTGCAGACCACGCTGGAGCTGGTCGAGCTGCGCGAGAACATCCGCAAAGAGATCATCGACCGGATCCTTAAATTAAGCGAACTTGCTACAATTGTTAGCCAGAACCCGTCCATTGACGGGGATCAGCTTTCTGCCCGTGCTAAGGAATTGATCGAAACCACACCGGATCTGATTTCCATCGGAATCGCGCCGGATCTGGTTGTCACGCGCGTGATCCCTGCCGAAGGCAATGAACGCGCCATCGGCCTCGATTATCGCAGCAACAAACAGCAATATCCGATGGTCAAACAGGCCATGGAAACCGGCAAGGGTTTGATCACTGGGCCAGTCAATCTGGTGCAAGGAGGCAGCGGCCTGATTCTGCGCCAGCCGGTCTATATTGGCGAGGGGGCGGATAAGGCGCCTTGGGGCATCATTTCGGTTGTTCTAGACTATGAGAAATTCCTCGCAAAGCTTGGGTTGCCGGATATCGGGCAAGCCTATGAGATTCTGATTCACGATGTTTCGGCTGAAGGCGCGCCTGATCAGGTTCTTTTCGGCCAACAAGAAATCTTGGCTGCCGGGCCTGTCCTTTTGACGCTGGATTTTCCCTATGGGGTCTGGGAACTGGCGGCGGTGCCGGTTGGCGGCTGGCCCCTGCACAAGCCAGACCATATGTCTGATCGTTTGCTCGCCTTTGTGTTGATTGGCCTCGCGTTGTTTCTGCTTTGGTACATCATCCGTCTGGCCGACACGCGCCGGATCGCTGAGGTTCGGTTGTCCAACGCCATTGACGCATTGGATCACGGGTTCATCATGTTCGATCCCAATGACCGCCTGGTGCTGAACAACAAGAAATACCTCGACATCTACAATCTGAACCGCGATGCCATCGAACCCGGCGCATCCTATGAAGATCTGGTGCTGCGTGGCCTCAAACGTGGGGTTTTCCCAACCGCCGTTGGCCGCGAAGAAGAATGGCTGGCCGAATGGAACGCAAAGCGCGGCGGCGATTTTGATTCCGAGCATTTCTTGTCGGATGGCCGTGTCATCAAAGCCTCGGACCGGACCATGCCCGATGGCAGCATTGTGGGCCTGCGCATTGATGTGTCCGAGCTGAAAGAGGCGCAATTGGGCGCAGAGGCGGCGAACAAGGCCAAGTCGGACTTTATGGCCGTCCTCAGCCACGAATTGCGCACGCCGCTGACCGTGATCCTCGGCACGGCCCGTCTGTCCAAACAAGTGGACCGACTGCCAAAGGCCAAAGAACTCACCGCCGCGATTGAGGCATTGCCCGGCGACGAAAGTGAAACGCTCAAGACCCAGTTGAGCGGGGTCTACGATATGATCTCTGGCATGATGGAAAAGCTGGAACGGTCAGGCGAACATTTGCTGTTCTTGGTCAACGAGATCCTCGATTTCGCCAAGATCGAAGCCAGCGGCCTCTCGCTTGATATTCAGTCCAACGACATTGGTGAGATCATCCAAACGGCTGCCGGCCAAATGGCACCTATGGTCGAACAAAAGGGTCTGGAACTAAACGTTCAGCCTGTATCGGCAACCTTGAATCTTGACGCCAAACGCATCCAGCAGGTTTTGATGAACCTTCTGGGCAACGCGGCAAAGTTCACCGAAAAAGGCAGCGTCTCCCTGATCGCCGAAGTGGTCAGGGACCAGATCGAGATCAGGATCAAAGACACCGGCATGGGCATCCCGCCCGAACAGGTCGAAAGAGTATTCGAACCCTTTCACCAGGTTGATTCCTCGAACAAACGCGGCATCGGCGGCACCGGCCTCGGCCTTGCCATCTCCCGCGAGATCATCGAGGCGCACGGCGGCACATTGAGCGCAACAAGTGTCGAAGGTGAAGGCAGCGTGTTCATGGTTGTCCTGCCCCTGAACCATTCCGGCTGATTGAGCCGCCGCGCCTTTGCAGCGTCGCCTGCCATCGGCGGCTCACTAACCCCTTTGTCATCACGCAGCCGCGTCAGCCGCGCCGTAGCCCGCAGACGCGGGCGATTGGGATTGTGCAACTTCTGCCTTGGCCGTTGGTCTCTTCCGCCGCTTTGGCGGACTTGTTCTTTGGTCCGGCCTGTGCAGGCGGCACATTTTGCGGCCCACCGAGAATTGACGAGGTAAGTTCATACTTGCGCCTCTTTGTCTTTGAGTTGGCTCTCGTGACGGGTCGGTCAATTTCACAAGCAGGCAGAATTATTGTTGATTTGTGTTCCTCAAGGGTAGCCGGAGCTGCAATTGACGGAAGGGCGACAAATCCGTCAACGCCAATCCATCCGTGCATGGAGCGGATCGTGTCTATTTGTGCGGCTATTCAAAGGAGTTTGATGGTGCTGCTGGAGAGCATTGTAAGCCTATATCTTGGGGCACCACGGCATATCGCCGAAGGCAAATATTCCATATTTTATTCAGTTTTCTTGCCCCAAGGTGTTTCACCATGCCCCACAGCATACTATATGTTGAGGGTGGACCTGAAGGTGGACCAGATGACAAGAGCATTGAACAAGCTATCGGCACAGGCTGTCAAAGCGGCTGAACCCGGCAAATACTCCGATGGTGGTGGCCTTTGGTTCGCACGGGCCAAAGATGGAAACTCCAAGTGGTTCTTGCGGGTCGTGGTTCATGGACGGCGGCGTGAAATGGGTTTGGGTGCATATCCTGCCGTATCGCTTAAGGAGGCACGGCTGGAGGCGGACAAGTGGCGGGCCGTTGTCCGTGAAGGGCAAGACCCAATCAAGTTGCGGGATAAGCAACGCCGGGATAGTGAGCGCAACATGCATCTTTTGCAGGACGTGGCGCTGGATGCCTTCGAAAGCCGCAAAGCAGAGTTGAAGGGCGATGGCATGGCGGGGCGCTGGTTTTCGCCCTTGGAAAACCATGTGCTGCCCAAGCTGGGCAAGGTTCCAGTATCAGAGATTAACCAGCGCGATATACGCGACACCCTTGCACCGATCTGGCATAACAAGGCGCATACCGCCAAGAAGGCCATGAACCGACTAGGTATTTGCCTGCGCCATGCAGCCGCACTGGGCTTGGACGTGGATTTGCAGGCAACCGATAAGGCCAAGGCACTTTTAGGTCAGCAACGCCACCGAACACAGAACACCCCGGCGCTGCATTGGCAGGACGTGCCTGCTTTCTATCAATCGCTGAACGAAGGCACGACAACGGAACTGGCGCTGCGCTTGCTTATCCTGACTGCGCTGCGTTCAAATCCCCTGCGCTTCATGCACCTTGACCAGATCGAAGGCGATGTTTGGACGGTGCCAGCGGACTTGATGAAAGGGCGCAAAGGCACAACCACAGACTTTCGGGTGCCACTGTCCATAGAGGCAAAGGCGGTGATTGAACAGGCCAGACCCTTTGCCCGTGATGGCTTTCTTTTTCCCGGCGTCCGGCGTGGCGTTATCTCGGATGCAACCATGTCCAAGTACATGCACCGGCGCGGTATGATCGAAACCCCGCACGGGTTCCGTTCCTCCTTTCGGGATTGGGTGGCGGAAGCAACCAACACACCCCATGACGTAGCCGAAACCTGCTTGGGGCATGTTGTGGGGGGCAAGGTAGAGCGGGCCTATCGGCGGACGGATTTTCTAGAGCAACGGCGGATTTTGATGGAGCGGTGGGGGGAGCTAACTACGAGGCCACTTGGAGCGACTATTCAACAACTACGATGGAGAGGAAGTAGTGAATGACTGACTATTCCAAAGCGTTTGCTAGTTTGCTGGTCATTGCGAAGGAATACCAGCGTTCGCTTGAAAAACAAGAAAAGTTCCCGCGCGTTATGAAGTTATATCTGTATAATTGGCTGACCAGTAGAGAGTATATCAATCTGACCGATTTCTCTATTAGTGGGGAAACCAGGACATGTTATGTAGTTGACGAACTTCACGCCAATCATTTGGTAAGTCTTAGTCGGTCAGATCCAGATGCCTTTGATATTTGTGTGGAAATTTGCACAACTAATATCTTAAATGCGGCGGAAATGCCGTGCCCTTTTAGGCTATTTGCGAACAAGGTTCTCAATGCAGAGTGGATCAGACCATCTCCGCGTAACAGACCAAAAAGTGAAGATTTCATCTTTGATTTAGTCTTGTTTGAGCTTCTGACAGTTGCGATTACCGTGCATGGGCTTCCCATGACTAGAAATGATGTGTCCCCAGCGCACAGTGCTTGTGATGTCGTATCTGAAGTATTGGCTGAATTGGATATTCAGATATCCGTTGCTCAACTTAAAGATCTTTGCGTATCTCCTAAGAAAGCCAATCGCCGTGAAAGGATGCGGCGTTATAATGAAACCTTCTACGGGAGCGTTCAATTTCTAAATGCCTGAGAATTCAATAGCCAGCTTTTGAGTGAGTGTTGCCGAACTGCGGACTTCTGCAACATGACGCCGAAATTCAGGATTGTAAGTTGATACCATGAAACACGATGGAGCGTATCAATGCATTACCTGTCTTTTCGCGATTTACAGGCAAAACTCGGCGGTCGCGGCCGCACGACCATATACCGTGACGTAGAGCTGGGCCGTTTGCCAGAACCCACTAAAATCGGGTCTCGCCTATATTGGAATGAGGCCGATGTTGATGCAGCGATTGCATCCCTTGCGGGTTAAGACCCGTCCCACCCTGCGCGGTTGCGCTGGGCCTATGGGACAGGAATATATCTTGCAGGATACTCCTTACACCTACGCCCAGCGCCGCGCCTTTACAACAAAAAGGCAAAGCCATGACACAGGCATATTTCTACTCAAAACCTACCAGCGTCTACTGGACGTGCAAGGCGCTCACAGAAGGGCGCACCATTTCCCAACTGACCCAAATCCAAAACGTGAAAGGCTGGCGCTTGGGGGCCATCATTCACCGCCTGCGCTGGGAATATGGCTGGCCGATCAAGACGGAGTATTCCAGCCCCGGCCAGATCGCCCTTTACAGCCTTGCGCCAGACGTGGACCGCAGCAAGTTGCGCTTTCCCAAATCAGCCAAGGCGCTGGGCGTAGAGGAGGGCAAGGCATGAACCGTCATCAGATTGCCCGCCTGCGCCGCCGTTTTGGATTGACCGAAACCCAAGCCCGTTTGGTGGCCTTCCTGCACTATGGAGGGCCGCGCAATGGCTGAACGCTTCAAACTCGCCAGTCAAGGCAGGACTTGGCATGTCATGGCCCGCAAGGGCGCTGGAGCGGCCACAGAGGCGCTCTGGCTGTCCTTGGGCGGTTGTCCTGACCAGATCGTAGCAACGCGCGTCTATCTGACCCTCAAGGCAAGGGAGGCGCTCAAATGAGTCGCAAGCCATACAAAGCGAAGAAAAAGGGGGCTGGGCGTTTCGTCCAGCTTCCTGAGTGGCTTCAAGCGTCAGAGGCATGGGCAACCCTCAAGCCCGGCCCAAGGGCGCTCTATGTGGAGATAAAGCGGCGCTATACAGGATCGAACAACGGGCAAATTGCCCTAAGTCATCGTGAGGCCGCTCAACGCTTGAACGTGAGCCGCAATACGCCGGGGGCGTGGTTCAAGGAACTCGAGCAACGCGGGTTTATCCGCATGACGCAAGGCCATCATCTTGGGCCTTCCGGTATCGGGCAATCATCGCGCTGGGCGCTGGAGGAAGTGCCAACGGACAACATGAGAACCGCGCCAAAGTCCTTCATGGCGTGGCGGGACAAGCAGAAGCCCCGAACAGAAACCGTGCCACCCCGTCACAATGGTTGTGACACCAAGGGCAATCTTAGGGTGGTGGGAGGTTAGGCGCTCGAACCTATACAGGTTTGCCAGAAAACCTCAAATTTGCTAAAGTTGGTGACCAAATTCCTCTGGAAGGAGTGCTCCCATGAAAAGTGTTACGCGGGTAACCCATGTCTCCAGACGGTGGGCATTGTCTGGCTTGAGCGCCTCAATGGCAGTGGCTGGGTTTGGTAAAGTGACCTACGCGGAAGGCGCAGGGGAATCGAATGAGCCTCCCTCTTCATCACACAATATCGACAAGACACCCCCCAAGAAAAAGTCAAAAAAGATAAGTGTCATCTACACCCAGAAGAACCTCAAGAACGTCAAAGATAAGGACCTCAAGACCGCTATACGCGGCAATAGTCAGGGGCATAGTATCGTGATCGAGGGTTTTTCGAAAAGAATGTCATCTGTAATATTTGAGCTGATCTTGGTGCACCGTAGGAATGCCCTTAAGGTAATTGGTTACATGGGGACATTGACGGCGCAGAAGGATAGACGCGATACCTTGAAATTTTGGCGAGAACTCTGGGCGGAAGAGTTGGATTATCTCATAGGGATTAGGGATAACAGTAAGAAAATTGACCCCAATAACCCCGAACTCGCACAAGCAAAGCGAATGGTTGAACTTGCAACCATCTGGCTCAAAAGCCCTATGGAAGGTGTTCTAAAAAAGCCCCAAAAGAAGAAACCTGCAAAGAAGAAATCCCTAAAGAACGCCCCCAAAAAAACAGACAGCAACGCCGTTACAGATTTCTTTACAAATTTGACCGGAACTGAGGCACCGCAGAACGAAGAGGTAGCAGGTTCTCGATAGTTTGTGCGGCAATCCTTGCGCTGGGCGCTGGAGGAAGTGCCAACGGACAATCTAGAAACCGCGCCCAAATCCTTCTTGGCATGGAAGTCAAAACAAAACCCCCGCACAAAAAACGTGCCACCCCGACACAATGGTTGTGACACCAAAGGCAAGTTGAGGGTGGTTGGGGGGTAAAGCGTCACAAAAACCGTGACGTGAAGGAGTCATTTGCTCAATCGGGCGTCACAAAAATCAGGACAGTTATACATCTAGCCATAGGCAGGACCATGACCAGAGAACCAAACATCGAACTTAGCTCTTTCGGAGTCAGCCTAAAAGGAACGCCAGAAGCGGGTCACCAAGTCCACCTTGCAAAGCAGGATACTCTTGAAAACCTGTTCCAAACAGATCTGCCGGAAATGGCAAACGGCCTGCTTTCGCACTGCCTCAAGGTTCTCAAGGCCAATGAGGCAAGCGACGACTTTGCCGGAAACGATGAACGCGCCTTCATGCTGGCCGCAATCAAAGAGCTTGCGCCCCGCGATGCGGTGGAGCGGATGCTGGCGGTCCAGATGGCCGCAACACATGTGGCGATGGTCAGAGCAGGGCGTTGGCTGGCGTTAGCGGACACGGTTGAAAAGGCGACGGCGTATAACTCCAACTACACAAAGCTGGCCCGCACCTACACGGCTCAGATGGAGGCGCTGCGCAAACATCGCAACGGCGGCAAACAGACCGTCACAGTTCAGCATGTTAACGTAGAAGGCGGCGGGCAAGCCATTGTGGGCAATGTTCACAACCGGGAAGTGGCTGACTGAGAATGACGCAATGCGCAGCGAGGGTCGCGCGCCTTGTTGTGATGCGCAGAACTATCAACGCAATCTTCATTTCTAGGCAACTTTGAACACTTCGCGTCTAGGGCGAACGCTTGAGTATTGGCACAAGATGCTGAGACGTGAGAGTTGCTTAGACTTCCGGTTTGCGGACTAAGTGACCTGAGCAAGGTGCAACAGTTGACAAATGCTCTCCAAAAAGGATGCTCAGTTTAGACAGCTTGGGGAATGTAATGAATTTTCGAGAAGAGTGTCAGCAATTGCTTGATCAATACGTATCCTTCTATCGCAAAGGCGATGCCGCTGGCTGCGCATCTGTGTATAGCCTTGAGGCTGAGTTGTACTCGCCTTTTGGACGACCTGCCATTGGACGCCAAGCCATCGAGGCGACACACAAAGAATGGGTTGAAGACGGTGCAGAGAACAAGAAAATCAACGTGTTAAGTGCAGGTCATAGTGACGACCTTGGTTGGTGTATTGCGCGATTTAGTGAAGGAACCACTGGCAGCGGCTCCTCGATGAATATTCTTGCCCGTCAGCCTGACGGGAGCTGGGCAATTACGCATTGCAGCCTGAATGAAACCTAGGGTTCCATACCAATAAGATTGTCGCGGATAGAAAACTTAGGGTTGGCGATGATTGGGAATTTTGATCCGCAAATGACGCAAAAACAATTATTAGTTTCCATGTCTTTTTGGGCTCACAGGCGATATCCGATGGTTTCAGTCAGGATTGGGCTGTCTGGTAAATCAGCACGGGTAGCTATGTAACCCTTCCTGAGTATCCTTCCCAAGCCAGTTTGACATGCGGACAACCTGCCACGAACATGAGTGCATCATGCAAGCTGCGAAAGTAAACTGCCATAGCCCGAGTGTTCCAAAGCTGATGCGGCTTGCTGGCGTAGTTCCCTGTGCCGACATTTCCCTGCAACCATTGGCGGGTTATCTCATAGGTCTCTGGGCGGTTCTCGATGACCAGCCGAACCGGGAACTCCCTGTCGATGACGTCATATCTATGCGGTAGCTTGCTGCTCATATGGAACAATTAGAGAACATTGCTTGGTGTCGGCAACCCTCTTATGATGCCTAAAGACGGAGAGGGTATGCAAAAGTTTAGACTGATGACCTCAGGGACCGGCGCGGGAAGCCAAATGCCCGCACCCACAATTCATACATTTTGGAAACTAACTTAAGGACAGGTCAGCCTTGCAAGCGAAGATGGAACGGCTGACAACCAGCCCATGTCCGAACATCCTGAACCTCTTCTATTCTCGCGTGGCGTGACAAGCGTTGAAGTTCGGTGTTGGTCTTGCGGTCATACCGTCGAGTTAACACCAGACAAGCTACCAAGCGGCATCAAGCTGCATGACTTCGAGCGCAGAGCGAAGTGCCGTTGTGGCAAAGGATGGCCGCAGGTGAAGCAGCTTCCCAAGCTCCTAAGCCGCTGGTAGCCTAAGAATAGGGGCATTTGCTAGCGGAGGGATTCCTATCTGCCATCGGATACCCTAAACTCACCCTGTGAAAATGATAAAGTTGCCTATTGATTTCGTAAAAAAAACTGGAGGCACCGCAATGGGCGGATACGGCTCGGGACGGCCTAGCAGCAAACAGAAAGCGGAACATTGTAAATCGCTAGATGTGAACCGACTGCACCGTGGCGGTTGTTTGCGCCCTGGTAGAAGGGGCAACTGGGTCTGGTCCCGCGATGGTGAGGAAGTTGGACGGATAAACTACAAGGCCGAGGAAGGTCGGGTGGTCCTAGATTACCGTGTGCGCTCCTATGGCGGTGACTGGGAGGCGACAACCGAAACCATCCGCATTACCCACGTTGAGTGCAACTACGGCAATAAGCGTCCCTATTTTATTTGTCCTGGCGTAGTGCACGGCAGGCATTGCGGGCTTCGCGTGGGTAAGCTGTTCGCAGGCGGACGCTACTTCCTATGCCGCCATTGCTACAGAATTGCTTATGCCAGCCAATCAGAGGCGCGGTATGACCGTATGTTGCGCCGTGCCAACAAACTTCGCATGGCGCTGGGCGGCGAACCAGGTACCGCGTATCTGATAGCCCCCAAGCCCAAGGGCATGTGGCAACGGACTTACCAACGCAAACATTTTGAGATTGAGTGGTGCGAAAGCCAAGCAAACCAACTATTTCTCAGCAAATATCGCCACATGTTCAGCAAGGAAGAACGCGAAGCCTTCTTCGGTTCATAGACAAACTAAGCAAATCCTATGTAAGCTCGAATTATGTGCAATCTTTACGCCAATAAGATGCCGCAAGAAGCAATGCGCCAGCTCTTTGATGTGCAGCCCAATCACGATTTGTTAGGCAATGCGAAGCCTTTGCCCGCCATCTACCCAAAGTACATAGCGCCGATTGTGACCCTCGATAATGGCGAGAGGTCACTGGTAAAGGCATCTTGGGGTTTCCTGACTCCCAACAAGAGCAAAAAAACGGGAAAGTGGCTTAAGCCAGCGGCTTGGAACAACGCACGCGATGATAAGATCCAAAAGGCCTCTTTGTGGCGGTCGAGCTATCAGAGCCGTAGATGTTTGATCCCCGGCACTGCGTATGCGGAAGCCACAGGGCGCAATCCGGCTACCTTTCATTGGTTCAACATGGCTGGAGCTGAAGGCTTTGCGTTTGCCGGAATTTGGAAGCGTCAAAAAGCCAACGTCGGCGAAACAGAAATAGACGGCACCTACTTTAGCATGGTGACAACTAAACCTAATGAACTGGCGGCAAAATATCACAACCGGATGCCTGTCCTTTTGTCGCCGGACAATTTTGAAGAATGGCTTACAGGTGACGCAGACGACGCTTTCAAACTGCTGCGACCATTTCCAGTAGAACGGCTGCAAGTTATCAGCAGCGGCGAAGGTCTACGCTCCGAACCGTTAACAACGAACACTTAGTGTCAAGGCTAGGTTGTTTACTCGAATGCCAAGGGTGGGCTTTCCCTAGTCGAAATTCATTCGAAGGGCACACGCGGCCCTCGCCGTGCGCAGCCCGGCTCAACCACACCGGCTTCCTTTGCATAAGCCCCGGCGGTGCATGGCGCAGAGCTCTGTTGAATACTTCCCGTAAGAGGTGGATATGGTAGCGGACGGAAATAGAAGTTTGGGGTTGCTTACCCTGCCGTGCCTAACTCATTTTTGCTAGCATCCTCGACCAGCCAATCGGTACCTGCACTGACAACGCAGCTTAGACCTAGTGGATTGGTTATCAGGACCGTATACGTTCCAGACTTTGATGAGGCGAAAACCTCCATAAGTGAGGTTCTAGACTGAAGTCCACGTGCTATCAGCTCTTCAGAGTACTTTTTCTCGAGTTTTTTGACCAACGCTTCCCTAGGAGCGCAGGTCGCTGCCTGTGTCATGCTTGCGGCTAGAGAGAGCCCGATTACCGTTACAATGATGAATTTATGCTTGTTCATAGCAAGCTCCTATCATGTTTTTTTTGGTATTAGAGAAGGGCACACGAAGAGAGGTCACTATATGCCCCCCTTTATGACTTTGATGTCGTCAAAACCTACTTTTTTACTAGATTCAACTAGTCTGGCGCTCGTAGGAATTCGCGACTGCAACGATAGTCCGGCGGAATTGTGTCAGCATTGTGGCGACGTCTTTGATAGGGATCTAACCTGTCCCAATATTGCCACTATAAGGATTGGCAAAAAGCCTTTGATTCATCACCGGGGCCATTAAGCAACCTCGCCCGGTCATCGAAAAGGTTTTCGTCCGCCCATGCTATCTCATGTGGCACCAGTTGGTTTCATGCTTAGGAACCCGCTGATCTCGGCACGCAGTTTGTCCCAATCCGTGAACTCGCGAACGCCATCCACAAGATCGACTTCCCGCCCATCCAACAGCACATTTTGTACAATTTGGCTTTCAAAATAGCCGTAGCTGCTGGCGCGAACTGCCCCTGCCAGCAGCAGTTCACGGTTGGGTTTGAACCGTGTGCGCATTTCCATCTCGTTCAGATATTCTTGAGCTTCTTCAAGCCCATCAGAAAAGGCAGCCTTTAGGCTGACAGAAATAATCATGGTTTGCAGGGCTTGCAGTTCTTCTCGGCTGGCAGAAACCAATACTTCAAAGCCTTGCGGGTGACGGCGCTCATGCACTGGAGCAGCCAAAATGACCTTGTCGACACCTTCAAAATAAATAGACGCCAATCTGTCCGACGCATTGAACAGTCGCACGCCATGCCCTTCTGCGCGTATTTGCTGCTCCACCGCGTCGACAACCTTGCGGGTTTGTCCTTCGACGGTTTCGTAAATAATGAGCAATTCCATTGTGCACCTCATCTCATTCCTTCACCAAAATGGCCAAGGTTCATCTCTGCTCAACTGACCTGCAAGATAAATTCTACACCTCTCAGGAGGCTGGGCTTTGTTTTAGATCAATGCGGCCGGTTTATTCGGGCACCATGTGTGCCGGTTTGCGGTTCATCTGCTAGGGTGTCTCAATACTTCGGTGCTTGGGACCGGGAACAGAGCCAACATTGAGCGATGCCCAGAGGTGTGAGATGAAAAATTCGCAATATCTTCTTCCGGCCAATGCGGACGACCCTTGGAGCCGGCTTGATCCAGCCAAGGTCAAGAAAGCCGTCTCCATTCGCGACTACATGTTGGGAGAAGGCAGGTTCAATACCGACGCAAACGACACGCTCACCGCATTGGCAGAACAACTTGTATCTGCGGGGCTGCCATTACACCGATGCGTGACAATTGTCCGCATCCTGCACGCGATAAATTCGGCGTCTTATCGGGTTTGGGAGCAAGGGCGAGGAGCTATCTCAAACGTCTTTCCATACATTGGAACGGCGTCAACCGAATATGAGACATCGCCCTCAGCCCTCGCGCATCAAACAGGGCGGTGGGTTCGGTTCAATCCTCAAAACTTGCAGGAGACAGACTTCAACCTCGTCCCAGAACTCAAACAAGCCGGGCTAACGGATTACATCTGTGCGCCGACGCTCATGGCCAATGGAATGCAGAATATTTTCTCCTTTGCAACGCAGGCGGAGGCCGGCTTTAGCGACGTGGATGTCGCCCTTTTGCGTGCAACCTTTCCGGCAATCGAAGCCTGTCAGGAAATCCTTGTGATGCACCGAATCTTGAAGGAGGTCACGCGGATGTATGTGGGCGAAGAGCCGCATGAGAGGATACTTGCAGGCGATGTGCGTCGCGGTGAAGTGACCCGACTAAGATCTGCAATCCTGTTTGCGGATATGCGTGAATTCACGCTGTTGACCTCTGATCTGTCAGCCGAAAGTGCGACCGCCCTTCTAAATGAATACTATGATTGCGTGGTTCCCGCTGTCGAAAAAAATGGCGGTGAGGTTCTCAAATTCATCGGCGATGGTGTATTGGCCATTTTCCGTGCCGGGCAGGATGATGCGAAGGCTTGTGCCAAGGCACTGCGCGCGGCCCGCCAGGGACTTCAGGCTGTTGTGGGCCGGCGCAAGAGCGCAGTGATACAGTTTGACGTAGGTGTCGCCCTGCATTTCGGCGAAGTTGCATACGGCAACATCGGCTCCGGTGCCCGGCTCGACTACACTGTTATCGGTCGCGACGTTAATCTGGCCAGCCGCTTGGCCGACATGTGTGGGACATTGGGCAAAACGATCTTGGTTTCAGAGGAAATCTGCCAACATCTGAGTGACGAAGCTTTTGAAACCTGCGGCTCCTACGAACTGAAAGGGCTTGCTGGCAAGATCCCGGTCTTTTCGGAAGGCTAAGATCCGGACCAGTTAGTCCGAGGCATATTCGATCTTCATCTTCTTCGTGTCGAAAGACAGCGCATTGGCTTTTTCGGCCTTTTCATCCGCCCCCAGAAAAATCAGACCGCTGCCATTCAGCAGGGTGGTCCTTCGATGGATTGAGATCGCTTTGCCGTCATCGGTTTGAATGACGCTCCCGGTGGAGCTGATGTCTGAGAATTCCAGTTCCCCTTGCCGCATCGAAACAACCGCATGTTTGCGCGAGACCCAAGCGTGGCCCATGACGATGTCATTGTCGATGGCACGCCCTATCGCCAGTTTCTCGCCTTCGCCAATCTGCCAACTTCTGTCGGCATAGGCAAAACGGGCAAAGTCTGCGTCGCTGGCTGGGGCTTTTTTGGGTTTCACAACTGTGGCCGTCTGCAAAGATACATCGCTGGCAGAGCAGGAATAGACCCTTGTCGTGGTTTGTTTGCCCTTGAGCTGCAATTCACCAATCAGCGTCAATTGCTGTCTTGATAGTGGCAGCAAGCCGTCAAAACAGGCGTCGCCTAGCAATATCTCCCCGGGTTTGGCGATAGATGCCAAACGGGCTGCTGTGTTCACCGGCGTGCCGTAAATATCCCCGTCCTGGGTCAGGATTTCGCCCACGTACATGCCAACATGAACTGACAGATTTGCGTGCCAATCTTCATGGATCATCTTTATCGCGGCCTGAAACGCGCTGTCGGACTGGTCGAAGTAGCTCAGCACATCGTCACCCTGCGATTTAACGCAATGCCCGCCGTGCTGTTCAATGATCTGGCGCATTCTGCTCAGGACATCCGTGATCTGCTCCAAGGCCCGCGCATCGCCTACAGCTTCATAAAGCTGTGTGCTGCCAGTGACGTCGGATATCAGAACGCAAGCAAATGGCATCGCAATAGGTTACCGGAAATCAATTGATAGGTTTGTCGGGGCAGGAAACGAGTGTAATTTTTCGAGGATACCGCTGCATCGTCGGAAATAGCAACATTAACGATTTCCAAGCCTGAGACCCTAGGTGATCAGATAGCGAAAGCGACGGATGTGGATTGCCGATTTCAGGCTTCTGAGCGAGAGAGCATTGCTCGCAAATTTCAGTTTTGTCTCAAATTCTGCTATATTGGTCGTTTATCTTCACGATTTTGAGCGCGAACCACAGCTACGGGTAGTGGGCCTGAGCCACAGAATCCCTTTGATAGGAAACCTGCCATGATTCTTTACCCCATGATTGAACTGCTCGAAGGTCGCTGCGTCAGCTTGTTTCGCGGACGCACAGAAGAGCCGCAGATTTGGCATATCGACCCAATAGAAAAGGCCAAAAGCTTTGCCGAGGCGGGGGCAGAATGGCTGCACATCACCGACTTTGATGCGATGTCGGGCGATGAGCGGAACACCAATCTCATCCGGGAAATCATCCGCGTCGTTGGAACCCCTGTTCAGTTGGGCGGCGGTTTTCGAAGCATCGAGCGCATCGCAGAATGGGTCGATCATGGTGTAGGGCGCGTTGTTGTCGGTACGCTGGCATTGCGGCAGCCTGATCTGGTAAAGGAGGCTGCCAAGCTCTTTCCTGATCAAGTCGTGCTCGCCATGGACGTGTTTGAAGGCCATGTGGTCAGCGACGGCTGGAAAGAGAAAAGTGCGTTCACACCATCGGCATTCCTAGAGGCGTTCCAGAGCGACCCGTTTGCCGCAATTGTTGTGACGGACATCGGAGCGGAAATTGGTGATGCCGAAGACAGCGTTGCCTTGATCTCCCAATTGGCGAGCGAGGCCAATTCACCGGTGATCGCCAGAGGGCTGACCCGTACCCTTGATGATCTGTCGCGGTTGAACTTTGTTTCGCAGGTCTCCGGTGCATTGATCGGACGGGCATTGTTCGATCGAAGCATCGAAATAGAGGATGCTCTCATGGTCACAAGGCCCGAAATTGGAAGCCGCGCAGAATTTATCTAACAAAAGAAAACGAGCCTAGCTGAGTTGTCCCTAGATTTGTTGACATTTTGCTTGGTAATTTTGGGACCAAGGAGAGACGGAAATGAGCATAGGCTTTCGATTTACGGATGAGTATAAGCAGGACGCTGTCGCGCAGGTCGTCGAGCGTGGGTTTGCGGTCAGCGATGTGGCTGAACGGCTGGAGATCAGTACCAAGTCGCTGTGCACGCGGAAGTCGCAGTTTGCGAAGTCGCCACATGTCAGATCAGGGGTGGTGGAATAGGCTGCTGAGATCAAACGCCCGAAACCTGAGCTGGCGCGGGTGAACGTGGATTGTACTCACCTAAAAAAGGCCACCGCGTACTTCGCGCGCGAGTCTCAGTGAACTAGGCATTGAACTAAACCGCCCCTTGTTTGCCGGAGGCCCAGAAGTAAGAATTCTGGGTGACTTGAATGACACAAAATAGGTCGAAAAGGCCGATAGGGCTATTTCGAGCCTACCGGAAGTCAAGACGTTGTCTAAGCAAAGCTGCTAAGACTATAAACCTTACTGAAACTTGATCTGACGATGCCTAAATCATCAGCACATGCGTTCATAAGGGTGGTCTAAAGGGTGGACTGATCAATACTCTAATTTGCTAACTTGTTGATGCAGTTTTCTAAATATCAGTTTAGTGGTGCTGCTGGAGAGAATCGAACTCTCGACCTCTCCCTTACCAAGGGAGTGCTCTACCTCTGAGCTACAGCAGCATCGTGGCGGGTGATTAGCTGCAAAATAATATTGGTGCAACCCCAATCTGGACGCCTTTGTGCAGCTACGTTAGACAAGCGTCATGGCAAAGGCTCCCGCAGATCAAAAACCGGCAAAACAGGCGCAAATCCGCGAGGATCGGTTGAAGGCCGCGCTTAAGGCCAATATGGGGCGGCGCAAAGCTCAGGCGCGGGCGCGCAAGACACAAGATGAGACCGCGCCAGATACAGGCAACGGGCCGGATGGCTCCGAACAGGAAAGCAGATAACATGGATTCAATTCTGGTCAGAGGTGGCGGCAAACTCAGTGGGCAGATCCCGATTGCAGGGGCCAAAAACGCCTGTCTGGCATTGATGCCGGCGACCTTGCTGTCTGATGAGCCTTTGACACTGACCAATGCGCCACGGTTGAGCGATATCCGCACCATGACAGAGCTGCTTAGCTCGCTTGGGGCTGAGGTCACCTCGCTGCAAGAGGGCAAAGTTCTGGCGATGGCGAGCCATGGGCCGATCAACACCCGCGCGGAATATGACATCGTGCGCAAAATGCGCGCCTCCAATCTGGTGCTTGGCCCGCTGTTGGCGCGTGAAGGTCATGCAGAGGTGTCCTTACCCGGCGGCTGTGCCATTGGGGCGCGTCCGATGGATATCCACACCGATGGTCTGGCCAAAATGGGCGCACAGATTGATCTGCGCGATGGATATCTGCACGCCAAGGCGGATGGTGGCAAACTCAAAGGCGCGGTCATCGACTTTCCGTTTGCCTCTGTCGGAGCGACCGAAAACATCATGATGGCTGCAACGCTGGCCAAAGGCACAACCGTGATCAACAACGCCGCCCGCGAGCCCGAGATCGTGGACCTTGCCGATTGCCTGCGGGCGATGGGCGCTCAGATTGACGGCGATGGCACGTCAACCGTGACCATCCAGGGTGTGGACCGCCTGCATGGCGCGACACATCGCGTGGTCACTGACCGGATTGAGCTGGGCACCTATATGCTGGCCCCGGCGATCTGCGGCGGCGAAGTTGAGCTATTGGGCGGGCGCATCGACCTGCTGGCAGCTTTTTGTGAAAAGCTGGACGCGGCCGGGATTTCTGTCAGCGAAACCGAAAACGGGCTGAGCGTGACACGCCGCGAGGATCAGATCCGCGCTGTTGACGTGACCACCGAACCTTTCCCCGGCTTCCCAACGGATTTGCAGGCACAGATGATGGCCCTGCTGTGCACGGCGGATGGGACATCGGTGCTTGAGGAAAAGATATTTGAGAACCGGTTTATGCATGCGCCCGAATTGATCCGCATGGGCGCAGACATCGAAGTGCACGGCGGCACGGCGACGGTCAAAGGTGTGTCCAAACTGAAAGGCGCACCGGTGATGGCGACAGATCTGCGGGCTTCTGTTTCCTTGATCCTTGCGGGTATGGCCGCCGAAGGGGAAACGACAGTCAGTCGCGTTTACCATCTGGATCGCGGCTATGAACACGTGGTCACCAAATTGCGCGGCGTGGGCGCGGATATTGAACGGATCAAAAGCTGATGAGCATGGACGCCCGATTTGAGGATGGCCGCGAGGCACCGTTGAACCTTGGTGCGCTGGATGGGGCGGATCTTGAGGTGATCTCGTCACTGGCGCAAGATGCGGTGTTTCCGGCCTCCGAGATGACATGGGACAGCAAAGGCAAACGCTTTGCTCTGCTGCTGAACCGGGTGCGCTGGGAAGATGACGGCAAGACACGCCACTCCCCGGAACGGGTGCAATCGGTTCTGCTATTCTCGAACGTGCAATCGGTGGCCAGTCAAGGCGTGCCAAAAGGCGATGCAGATGTGATCCTCTCCGTGCTCAACATCACGTTTGAAGAGGCAGATGCGCCCTCGGGCCATGTATTGTTGACCCTTGCAGGGGATGGTGCGATCCGTCTCGCGGTCGAGGCGCTGGAGGTCACGCTCAAAGATGTGACGCGTCCCTATGTGGCGCCCTCAAAGAAATTGCCTGACCATCCGGAATGATCAAGGCTGCTTGGGGGGGCACCCTTTAAGAGTGCACTGGCGGCAATCTAGACATTTTCTGATTGTAGGCTTGAGGCATTGCTTTACAGTGCATTAAACACTGCAAGGTTTTGGCATTAGATGGTTTTCGATTTTGGCAAATGTACACATTGATGGTCCTCAAGTAATTCTGGAAGGGCGCACCCTAAACGGGCTGCCCTCTTTCGGGTCGACACATTATTTTTTGGCCCAAAATGTAGAAGTCGGCGGAAAAACGTTTTCGGTTTCTTACCGCAGCTTCTCTTTTTCCGAGACGTTGATCACCATTGAGCTTGGCACTGCCCTACGCACCGAGATCAACGGCGACTTTCATCACAGTGAAGACGGCCAACTTTCCGGAACGATCACTGGCGCGCGCACGGTTTATCAGACGTCAGAGTTGATCACTACTGGTGATCAACAAGTGATTGTCGCCCCCCCCCGAGACTTGGGTCGAGATCACCGGGGTGAGCGCTTCAATTCCAGCCCAAGAACAAAACGACGGTTTGTTTGACCCCGATGGCAACGTCATCGGTTTCGACTATGGCGCCATCCTCTGGGATGAACTCATCCTTGGCGGTGATGATGACATTACGGTCAGTGCAAGTTGGGAGAGCGAAGAACCTCCGGTCATTCGCGGCTATGATGGCGATGATGTGATCCGGGAAGAAGATCCTTGGACAATATATCATCTTGGTGGCACGTCCGGCGATGACCAAGTATCTACGCTGCAAGAAAACGCATCCCCCGAATTGGACGACCTCATCGTTGGCGACGTGATCGTTTGGGACTTCCCAAAACCAAATGACGGTATTTTTCATGGCGATGCAGGAAACGACCACATAACCGCGGCTGAGGGCAATGACACGTTGTTTGGTGGTGAAGGCGACGACACGCTTATTGCCTATCGTGGAGAAAACCGGCTCATCGGGGGCGCTGGCGACGACAGCCTTTCCGGCGGAGATGGCGAGACTGCTGTCTTTGCGGGGGAGAGTGACGAATTTACAATTTCAGTTTTTGTGCCTTCCGAACCAGACAACATAGCGAACGCATCGGATCAAAGCTCCTTCGCAATTATTGCCGATCCCGACATTTTGCCCTACCAGCCGCAGCCAACGATCCTTGTTTCAGACCGTGCCTCGGATAGAGAGGGGAATGATACACTCACCGGGATTGAATTTCTGGAATTCTCGAATGCCACAATCAACACTGACGTGCTGTTGTCAGCGCTGGAACTGAGCGAGAGCCAAGCCCGCGAAATCACTGCGCATTACCTCGCGGTTCTTGATCGCGCACCGGATGCGCAAGGGCTGTATTTCTGGGGTAGCAAGATTGCCGAAGGGATGAGCATGGACAACCTTGCCGGGCATCTGTCAGCCTCGCAAGAGCTTGCCGATCAATACGAGGATCTGTCACTGACGGTGAGCGATCTGGAGGCGATTGCACAATCTGTGCTGAACCGCTCATTGGATCCGGGTGGGTTGGAATTCTGGTCTCAGATGGCCGAATAAGGCTTGGTTGATCGCAGCAACTTTGCGCTGGAGCTGATCAAAGGTGCAGTGCCACGGGACGATCCTGCAGACACCCCCGAAGAAACCGCCCAACGGGCGCTGGATCACGCCTATTTGGACGGTAAAATTGATCTGGGGCTGTACTACTCAGCCGTAAAAGGGATGAGCAATCTGGATAAGGCCGAAGCGATCTTTGCCGGTCTGGATGGTACCGATGCCAGCGTATACACAGCCAAAGCAATGATCGACAACATCCACGGCGATGCCATGCAGGCAGACAGCGGCGAGATGATCATCACCATGGTTGGGCTCGCCGGGGATCTCTTTGATGGGTGAATAGCGGCAGGCGCGGCAATGCATCCGCTTGAGCCGCCAAACCATTCCCGCTAAGCAGCAGCCAACCTCATTGCGCCCAGCCTTCCGGCAGGTGCGCCCCTGTTGGAGCATTGCCGCCCATGCCCGTGACCCTGAACGCCGCTGCACCGGATTTCGAAGCCGCATTTGCCGCCCTGCTGGGGGCCAAGCGGGAAGACAGCCCGGATGTGGACGCAACTGTTGCCGATATCATTGCCGATGTGCGTGCGCGGGGCGATACGGCTGTGATCGCACTGACGGAAAAGTTTGACCGGGTCACCTTAACGCCGGAAACCTTGCGCATCGGCGCGGCAGAGATAGCCGCTGCGGCAGCAGACGTGAACGCGGAGGACCGCGCCGCGCTTAAACTGGCTGCGACCCGTATTCGCGCCTATCACGAACGGCAATTGCCGGAAGACGCCGAATGGACCGATGATGCGGGCGCGACCCTTGGCTGGCGCTGGACGCCTGTTTCGGCGGCGGGGCTATATGTGCCAGGCGGGTTGGCCAGTTATCCTTCTTCCGTGTTGATGAATGCCATTCCGGCCAAAGTGGCAGGCGTGCCGCGATTGGCGATGGTGGTGCCAACACCGGATGGCGTGTTGAACCCCTTGGTGCTGCTGGCGGCACAGATCGCCGGTGTGGACGAGATCTACCGCATTGGCGGGGCGCAGGCGGTGGCGGCACTGGCCTATGGCACCAAAACCATCGCCCCCGTGGACAAGATCACCGGCCCCGGCAACGCCTTTGTCGCGGCGGCCAAACGGCGGGTTTTCGGCAAGGTGGGCATCGACATGATCGCCGGACCCTCCGAGATTTTGGTGATCGCCGATGGCGATAATGATCCTGACTGGATTGCCCTTGATTTGCTCAGCCAGGCCGAGCATGACCAAAGCGCGCAATCCATCCTGATCACGACCGATCCCGCCTTTGGCAAAGCGGTCAGTGCCGCCGTGGATAAGCGCCTCGAAACCCTTGAACGGCGCGAGATCGCGGGCGCAAGCTGGCGCGACAATGGCGCGATTATCACAGTGCCGGATTTGAATGTGGCGGCAGAACTGTCGAACCGCATTGCCCCCGAACACCTTGAGCTTTGCGTGGCGGACCCAGATGCCCTTTCGGCCAAGATCACCCATGCAGGCGCGATCTTTCTTGGCCAATGGACGCCAGAGGCGATTGGCGATTATGTCGGCGGGCCAAACCACGTCTTGCCCACGGCGCGGTCTGCGCGGTTCTCCTCCGGCCTCTCGGTGCTGGACTTTATGAAGCGCACGACACTGGCGCGGATGACCCCTGATGCGCTGCGCCAGATCGGCCCGGCGGCAGAGCGTCTGGCGCAGTCTGAAAGCCTTGAGGCACATGGGCTGTCGGTCACGGCACGGCTGCGCAAACTGAACGGGTGACGCAGCGGGGCGATGGTGCGCCGCTACGGCCCATTGCGCCGCTAGGATCACTGGCGTATGCAAACCTCGTAATTATCTGAGAAAAGGATGCGCCGGATGACCCGCATCACCCATATCGCGCTTGATGACGCGAACCTGCCACCGCCGACGCCTGAGATTGAACAGGAACGCAAAGTGGCGATGTTTGATCTGCTGGAGGACAACACCTTTGTCCTGCCGCAGCGCGAAGAACGTGCTGTGCCTGATGGCCCCTATCATCTTGGCCTGTCGATCCGCGACAAACGGCTGGTGTTTGATGTGGCCACCGAGGCCGAAGAAAAGGCGGCGGAGTTTCATCTGTCGCTTGGGCCGTTCCGGCAGGTGGTCAAAGACTACTTCCAGATCTGCGAAAGCTATTTCGATGCGGTCAAGAAACTGCCGCCGAGCCAGATCGAGACCATCGACATGGCCCGCCGCGGTATCCACAACGAAGGCAGCCGCGTGTTGCAAGAACGCCTGGAAGGCAAGGCAGAGATCGACATTGACACCGCCCGCCGCCTCTTTACGCTTATTTGTGTTCTGCATTTCGGCGGTTGAATGATCTCAGGCTTGCCACAATCGGTGCTTTTTTGCTGCGATCACAACGCGGTGCGGTCCCCCATGGCCGAGGGGATCATGAAAAAGTTCTATGGCACCGATACCTATGTGCAGTCGGTTGGCGTCAAGAACGATCTTGAGATTGACGGCTTTTCCATTGCGGTCTGTGCCGAGATGGACGTGGAGCTCAGCCGCCACCGATCCCGCAGCTTTGACGAGATGGAACAATGGGGTGATGATCTCAGCTCTTTCGATCTGGTCATCGCGCTTAGCCCGGCGAGCCAGCGCCGCGCACTTGAACTGACCCGATTTTTCCATCTCGAAGTTGAGTATTGGCCGATCCTTGATCCTACGGGCTTGGGCGAAACCCGCGATGCCAAGCTGGTGCAATTTCGCGCCGCCCGTGACCAGATCGCCAGCCGTCTGGTCGAACGGTTCGGCCCCCCCAAAGAAGCAGAAGACCTCTCATGACTGATATTGTTCAACGCTATTTTGATGCTTTCAACGCAGGCGACACCGACGCCATGTTGACCTGTTTGTCCGATGACGTGGCCCATCACGTCAACGAAGGTGACATCCGTATCGGCAAACCCGCCTTTGCCAGTTTTTGTGACCACATGACCCGGTGTTATCGTGAAAATCTCACGGATATGGTGATTTTCCACAACGAGGATGGCACCCGTGCGGCGGCGGAATTTGTCGTCAACGGCACCTATCTGGCCACCGACGATGGCCTGCCCGAGGCAAAGGGGCAGACCTACAAACTGACAGCCGGATCGTTCTTTGACCTGGCGGATGGCAAGATCACCCGCGTGACCACCCGATATAACCTCAGCGATTGGATCGCGCAGGTCTCCTGACACTTGATCGGCGCTGGCGATGCGCCTAACCTGAGGCACGGCGTTGCCCGCGCCGCCTCCCTCCGCTGGGGAAGCATGTGACATGCAGGGCAGTTGGCACAGCTTTGAACCTGTACGCGCCGCCACATCAGGAGGGATTGTGACACCTGCGCACAGGAGGTTTCAAAATGCTATTATCCGCCCCGATTTTTGTTCTCAAACGCAAGGCACGACAATTGGCCCGTACGGGAAAACTGCCTCACAGCGCGGCCCTTGACCGGATCGCGGTTCAGGAGGGCTTCCAAAACTGGAGCCATCTGGCCAAGCGTGACGCGGCCACCGGCCGCGCGGCGCGCCTGCTGGCGCAGCTTGATCCGGGGGATCTGGTCCTGATCGGGGCCCGGCCCGGTGAAGGCAAGACAGTGCTCGCGTTGGAGATTTTGGCCGAAGCCGCCGCGGCGGGGCAGGCAGCATCCTTTTTGACCTTGGAGTATTCTGGCGAAACAGTGCGGGATTTGCTGGCCGAAACCGGGCTGGAAGGACGGGCAATCAAGGTTGATACCTCGGATGGTATTTGTGCCGGGCATATAGTGGAAACGCACGCCGCTGCCCCCACGGGCGGGGTGATTGTCATCGACTATCTGCAACGCCTCTGCGAGCGGCGCAGCACCCCCGATCTGGACAGCCAGCTTGCCACGCTCAAAACCTTTGCGAAGGCCCGCGGGCAAATCATCGTCTGCCTCAGCCAGATTGACCGCCACTTTGACGGGGCGGGGCTAAACCGCCCCGGCCTTGCGGATGTGCGCCTTGCCGATCCGGCGGATTTAGGCATCTTTGACCGGTGTATTTTCCTGAACGCCGGTAGGATCAGCCTACAGGCTGTTGCCTGACGAACAGAGGGTGCCAATGGCAAAACCAGATCAGCTAGATGTCCGCGCCCTGACCGGCGCGGATCTTGGGCCCGCTTTGGCAGATGTGGCCCGCCTGCGGATCGTTGTGTTCCGGGACTGGCCCTACTTGTACGATGGGGATCTGGCGTACGAGGAAAGCTATCTGCAAGCCTACCGCAAGTCGGGCCGCGCCATCGTTGTCGGGGCCTATGACGGCGCTGATCTGGTGGGGGCCAGCACAGGCACACCGCTGACGGATCACGCCGATGATTTTGCTGCGGCCTTTGACGGCACAGGCATCGCTTTGGATGATGTGTTCTATTGCGCAGAAAGCGTCCTGCTGCCTGCGTACCGCGGTCATGGCATCGGGCACCGGTTTTTTGACATCAGAGAGGCCCACGCCCGCCGGTTGGGGTTTTCCAACTGCTGTTTTTGTGGCGTCGATCGCCCCGCCGATCATTCCAAACGCCCCGCAACCTACCGCCCGCTGGATGATTTCTGGCGCGCGCGCGGCTATGCCCCACTGGAGGGGGCAGTGGCGCAGTTCAAATGGAAAGACATTGATCAGGCGGATGAAACGGCCAAACCGCTGCAATTCTGGATCAGAGAGCTTTAGGTCGGATCAGGACGCAGAGCAAAGTTCGGCAGCGACCTTGCCATAGGCCTTCCACGCCTTCCAGAACCGTTCGTTGCTGGCGTTGTCGGACTGCCGGATTTCCTGCAATTGGTGCGGGTCGCTGAACATCTTGGCGCCGCGGCGTTGATCGGCATTCGACAGCTCGCGATCCGCAACGGCCTGAACACAGCCGCATCTCGCCCGTGACGCGGATTTGCGATTGGCCTGCTGACAGGCTTTCTGGATGGGGCCGGTGGCAAAAAGTACAGGTGCCGGTTTGTAGCCCCGCGCATTGGCACTGCTATAGCGTGATCCGCCGCAGGCCGTCAGGCCCAGCACCGCAACAAGCGCAATCATTATCCGCAACATCGTAAACTGCCTCGATTTGTTGGCCCCGGGTTTGCCCCGTTCAGACCCTTACTGCTTTGGCCAAAGTATGACCTATTCTGCGCGAGGGGGCAATTCACGTTTGTTTGGAACAGTCCATCTGGGCGGCAGCCGCCCATTGGAGCCGCTGATGCCTGACCAAGGGCTGGTTTTCCGGACTTGCCGCAACAGCGTGAATGCCGCAGTTTGATCGCTTGAGCGCGAAAGGCAAAGAGTCATGGCCCCTGCAAAAGACAACAAGGCAAAGTTCCGTGCAATCATCATTGCCTATCCCGTCGCGCTTATTGCCATCGCGTTGGCCATGAACCTGCTGTTGTTTGGTGTGGATGCAGCTGTAGTGTCGCTGCCATCAAAAGCCCTGATCGCGGCATTGGCGATGGGTGCAGTGCTGCTGGTGATCAATCACACGGTGTTGATGACAACCACGGAACTGACCCGCCTGAAATATGATCTCAAGGCCACGCCCGAGGAATGGGCGGCCAGTGATCACAACCGCGCAGACATAACCGCAGAGGCGGAAACCGAGCTTGAGCGTCAGCACAACGCTCACCGCAACGCCACGGAAAACACCGTCTATTTCGCCATGCTGGCCATCACGCTTAGCCTGATCTCTCCGGTCCAAATCGCGGCGCAGGTCTGGATCATCGGCTTTGCGCTGGGCCGTCTTGGCCATGGCTTTGCCTATCTGACGGGACGCGATGGATTGCGCGGGATTTGCATGAGCGTCAGCTTGATCGCGCTCTATGGGATGGGCAGCTATCTGGCGCTGGCACTGATCCTGTAAGTGCCGCTGGGTTGGCGGCGCTTCGGCCCAAGCGCCACAGGGGTTTGAGCCATGTCAGGCCTGCATTGAATCCACCTTGACCACACCACCAAAGCGCATCATATCCCCTGCATGACACCGCTTTCACATATCCGCAATTTCTCCATCGTGGCGCACATCGACCACGGGAAATCCACGCTTGCCGATCGCTTGATCCAATCCACGCACACCGTGGCGGATCGCGATATGAAAGAGCAAATGCTCGACAGCATGGATATCGAACGCGAACGCGGCATCACAATCAAGGCGCAAACCGTTCGGATCAATTATACCGCTAAGGATGGTGAGGAATATGTCCTCAACCTGATCGACACCCCTGGCCACGTCGACTTTGCCTATGAGGTCTCCCGCTCCATGCGTGCGGTGGAAGGCTCGCTTTTGGTGGTCGACAGCACCCAGGGCGTCGAGGCGCAGACATTGGCGAATGTCTATCACGCGATTGAGGCGGATCATGAGATCGTTCCTGTTCTGAACAAGATCGATCTGCCCGCCGCCGATTGTGACCGCGTCGCCGAACAGATCGAAGATGTGATCGGGATTGACGCCACCGAGGCGATTCAGGTGTCAGCGAAAACCGGTATCGGCATCGAAGACACGCTTGAGGCAATCGTGACCAAATTGCCCGCCCCGAAAGGCGACCGCGATGCACCGCTCAAGGCGATGCTGGTGGATTCGTGGTACGACAGCTATCTCGGTGTGATCGTTCTGGTGCGGATCATGGATGGCGTGTTGAAAAAGGGCGAGCGTGTGCGCATGCTCTCCAACAACTCCACCCACCATGTGGAC
Organism: Sulfitobacter mediterraneus; assembly: GCF_003054325.1. Lineage (GTDB taxonomy): Bacteria > Pseudomonadota > Alphaproteobacteria > Rhodobacterales > Rhodobacteraceae > Sulfitobacter > Sulfitobacter mediterraneus. The sequence goes on along the minus strand of NZ_QBKU01000006.1, from coordinate 151,150 downwards.
CGCATCGGTGTGTTCCGCCCCCAAATGACCGAAATTGATGAACTTGGCCCGGGCGAGCTTGGCTTTCTCACCGCCTCGATCAAACAGGTCCGCGACACCCGTGTGGGCGATACCATCACGCACGAAAAGAAGGGCACCACCGACGCGCTGCCGGGCTTCAAACCGGCGCAACCGGTTGTGTTCTGTGGTCTCTTCCCCGTAGATGCCGCCGAATTCGAAGACCTGCGCGACAGCATCGAAAAGCTTGCCCTCAATGACGCCTCTTTCAGCTTTGAGATGGAAACCTCTGCCGCGCTTGGCTTTGGCTTCCGCTGCGGCTTCCTTGGCCTTTTGCACCTTGAGGTGATCCGCGACCGGATTGAACGGGAATACAACATCGACCTGATCACCACCGCGCCATCGGTGATCTATGACATCCACATGAAGGATGGCACGGTCACACAGCTGCACAACCCCGCCGACATGCCCGACATGACGCTGGTGGACCATTTGCAGGAACCGCGGATCAAGGCGACAATCCTTGTGCCGGACGAATACCTCGGTGATGTGCTGAAACTGTGCCAAGACCGCCGCGGCATCCAAGAAGACCTGACCTATGCTGGCTCACGTGCGATGGTGGTCTATGACCTGCCGCTCAACGAGGTGGTGTTTGATTTTTATGACCGCCTGAAGTCGGTGACCAAGGGCTATGCCTCATTTGACTATCAGATGATCGGCTACCGTCAGGATGCGCTGGTGAAAATGTCGATCCTTGTGAACGATGAACCGGTGGATGCGCTGTCTACTATGGTGCACCGCGACCGGGCTGAGGCGCGCGGCCGTGCAATGGTCGAAAAGCTCAAGGATCTGATCCCGCGTCACATGTTCAAAATCCCGATCCAGGCGGCCATCGGCGGCAAGGTGATCGCGCGTGAAACCCTCTCGGCGATGCGCAAGGACGTGACCGCGAAGTGCTACGGCGGTGATGCGACCCGTAAGAAAAAGCTGCTGGAAAAGCAGAAAGCCGGTAAGAAAAAGATGCGCCAGTTTGGGAAGGTGGATATCCCGCAAGAGGCGTTTATTTCGGCGCTTAAGATGGATGGGTAGACCGGGGTTCACCGGGCCAGTTGATCTGTGGTAACGTTTGTAAGTGCGGTGACTGATTGAAAGCGGCTCTGCGCACCCCATTGAACAACGCACTTTGATGGCGCCCTAATGGGGCGAACGGGGCATCACTGTGTCGCAACCTCCAAATTCAATGCAAATGATCTGGCCTCAAAACCATCCAATCAAACCCAACAAACCCTTTCCCTTTTGACTCAAATCAAAGCGCACCGCCCCGCCGCCAGATATCTTTCCGGTAACATCAAATCGCGAAAGGTCTCCTCATGCTTCGCCTTGCTTCCATGCTTTATTCCATCATCGGTTCCACCCTTGCCGGGGCCGGTGTCATTGCCGTTCTCGCGTCCGGATATGACACGTTGACGCCGATCCTGATCGCGGCGGCGGCGGGCGCTGTGGTGGCTGTTCCGGTCACGCTGATGGTCGCGAAAAAGATCACCAGTCTTTAGTTCCCCCTTCGGCATCAATGGGGTAGGGCAGGGGCATGACATGCCCGCTTTGCACCGCCCCCGATACGCCTTTGATCGAAACGCCAGTTCCGGGCGGTCCTGAGGGGGCGTCTGTTCACATCTGCACCCTCTGCGCCGATGAGATCGCCAGCGCTGCGCCGGCGCCCGATCATTTCCGCGTGCTGGCCTCGACCATGTGGTCCGAAGATCCGGCGATACAGGTTCTGGCCGCCCGCATTCTGGCGCGGCTAGAGACCGATTGGGCGCGTGATCTGGCCGATCAGCTCTATCTGGATGACGAGACCCGCGCTTGGGCGGATAACGTCCCCCAAGACAGCGCGCACCGTGACAGCAACGGTCAACCGCTGAGCCAAGGCGATACGGTTGTTCTGATCAAGGATCTGCCGGTCAAAGGTGCGGGCTTTACTGCCAAACGTGGCACGGCGGTGCATAAAATATCGCTGGTGCAGGACAACCCTGCGCATATCGAGGGCCGGGTTGAGGGGCAGCGGATCGTCATTCTGACCGCGTTTGTGAAACGCCGCTGACGCTCGACTTCGGCGGGGCGCTGTGGAACACTGGCATGGCCTTAGCTGAGGAAACCCCATGTCTGATCCCTGCATCATCTGCGTTGCCATCACCGGCTCTGTCCCGACCAAAGCGGCCAATCCCGCCGTCCCGATCAGCGTCTCGGAACAGATCGAAAGCACCCATGCCGCTTTTGAGGCAGGGGCGAGCATTTGCCACGCCCATGTGCGCAACGCGGATGAAACGCCTTCCTCGGACCCGGACAAATTTGCAGCCTTGCAAGAGGGCGTGACCAAACATTGCCCCGGCATGATCATTCAGTTCTCTACAGGCGGACGGTCTGGTGCCGGGCAGGCGAGGGGCGGGATGCTGCCGCTGCGTCCGGATATGGCGTCGCTCTCGGTGGGGTCCAATAATTTTCCCACCCGCGTTTATGAGAACCCGCCGGATTTGGTCGATTGGCTGGCGAGCGAGATGCGCACCCATGAGATCAAGCCAGAGATCGAAGCCTTTGACCTCAGCCACATTCACAAGGCCGCAGAGATGAACCGCGACGGGCGCATTCCGGGGCAGCTTTATATTCAGTTCGTGATGGGGGTGAAAAACGCCATGCCTGTCGATCGCCCGACCTTTGATTTCTATATCGAAACGGTCAAACGGCTGGCCCCTGATGCACAATGGTGCGCGGCGGGGATCGGGCCAAATCAGGTTGTGCTAAACGAATGGTCCATCGCGGCAGGCGGTCACACCCGCACCGGTCTCGAAGACAACGTGCGCTGGGACAAAGAGACCCTTGCCCCATCCAATGCGGCGCTGGTCCAACGCGCCGCAGATATTTGCGAAAAGCACGAGCGCCCCGTGGCGACCCCTGCGCAAGCACGGCAGATCTTAGGCCTGCGTCCGGCTTAACTGCGATAAAACAGATAGCGTTCCGGGTCGATTGTGTCCGGCCCGCTGACTTGGGTGAACCCAGTCAAAGGTTGTTGCGAGACGATCAATCCCCCCGGCACCATCAAGGGCGCGATCAGGGGTGACAGCTTTGCACCTTCTTCGACGTCCTTTTCCTTGACGCCAAAGCCAAAGTCATAATGCGCCAATGCCATCCGCGTCCCGCGTTCTGCCAGTTCGGCCAGCATCGCGTCCGCCTCGCCTTGCAGAAAGTTCTCTTGTGGTGGCACGCAAGATGGATGTGGTTGCAACACGCGGTCAATCACCCAGATGCGCCGATTGGGCAATTCCTGCCGCAGGTGATCATAGGTGCGGCCATTGCCCAGACCCATCTCCAGAACATCGCCCGCAACATCGCGGATGGTCTCTGCGGCCCAGTTCAGCCCGTCAATCTGCGCCTCCAGCCTCCGGCGCATGGATTCCAATCGGCTCATGGCAGATTTCCTTTCAGGTCATGTAAATTGCAGGGCACGGCCCCGGCATCCAGCAAGGTGCCAAGGCAGGCCTCGGTAAACGCCCAAATGTCGCGATTATGCACAAGGTGATGGGTGAGAAAGCCCATAGGCTCGGCATTGTCTGAGCGATCAAAACGGCGGTCTTGCAGGTTTTGCACCATTGCGGCGATCTGTACTTCGGGCGGCACCAAACCGCCGCCGCCTTTCCAATAGATCGGATCAACATGGGTGTTGATGTGCACGAGGCCTGGCGCGGCCAATCGTGCGGTACGGGGGGTGAAGGTGGACAGTCCGGCAAACCCCAGATCAGGCAAGGCTGCGATCAAACCCGCATCAATACGGTTCCAAGGCGGCACAAACACCGGTACAAGAATCGCGCCAAACATCTGTTTTAGTGCGCCAATGCCCTGTTGGATCTCATCTGTGGCGCCGTCGCGGGGCCATCCGAACTCGGCCTTTTTCTGGCCTTCCGGCGCATGGTTCTGATGCGCCCAGCCATGTACCATCGCCACCGCCCAAGGGCTACGGCACAGCTCAATAAGCGAGGCTTGCGCAAACTTGGGGATCACCGCCAGATGAACTGGCAGGCCCAAGGTTTCGGCCAATCCGGTGAGCTGCGCCAAGGCTGGAGTGCCTTTTACAGCATCGTCATCGCGCCACCAGATTGGCAGCACCCGCGCCTCGCGCCGCCAGATTGCCATCTCGGCCTTCAGAGGAGACCAATCAACACTCACGCCCGCGCCTCGTACATGTGTTCGACGATGCGCACGGTTTCGCGGGCGCCGTCCAACCCGGCCTTCATCGGGGCGCGGGCAGGGGCGGCAATGACCTCTTGCACGGCGTGCAGCAAACCCTCTGGCGTCAGCTCGGCACTGCGGATCGCGGCGATCCCGTTCTGCTGCGTCAAGGCGCGGGCGCGGATGCCCTGTTCTACTTCGTTTCCCGCGTCAAAGGGCACAAACACCGCCGGGCATCCGGCCTGCAATACGTCCAGCGCGGTGTTGTAGCCACACAGCGATACAGAGGCCGCCACATCGTGCAGCATTGCGCGAAAGTCCGGGCGGGCGGGTTCAATCGTTACGTTATCTGCCGCCTCTGTTGCCAATGCTGCGCAACGTTCGGCAGCATCTGCACCACCAAGCAAGAGCCGCCATGGTCTTGCCCGATCACCCGCCGCGGCCTCTAGCGCAGCGGTAAACACACCGCGGCCCACATCACCGCCACCAGCGCTGACGATCACTTCACCTTCGCCAGCTTTTGTTGGCGTGTCTGCAACCGGCGGTGCGACAAAGCCGGTGTAGCGTAAACGTTCTGCCAGCGCCTCGGTCACTGGCCAACTGAGGTCTAGCGGAGTGATCATCGGATCGGCATGCACCAACACACCATCATAGAACCGCTCTACCACCTCATCGGCAAAGGCGGCCTTCTTGGGTTTGGAAGGCGGCGCCAGAATATCACGGATCGACGACAGGATCAGCGGCGGCTTGTCCTGCGCCTTTGCCGCCTCCAAAAGCGCGATAAACTCTGCTCGGAGCACGCGGCGGCCAAAGGGGAACAACTCAGTGAGCAAAACATCAGGCGCTTGATCGTCAAGCACGGACAAAAGCGCGTCAAGCCGCCCGTGCAGCATCGCGTCGTCCACCGGGTTGCCCGCCGCCGTCAGCAACTGGGCAAAGTTCACACCATCGGACCGCAGCGCAGGCAGTTGGAGCAGCGCCGCGTCACCCGGATCAAGCTGGGGCACTGGCACGCCGCCAGAGACAACCACGGCCTCATGGCCCGCTTGCACAAATCCCTTCGCCAGCGTCAGCGCCCGCGACAGATGCCCGGTGCCAAGCAGGTGCGTGACAACGATCATAACCTTCATGGTGCGGCCTCAATCAGGCGAACGGGGGCGCCTTTCACTGTCCAATTGCCCTCAGAAAGCTCGAGCACAAAAAGCCGGTTCCGCTTGACCGCAAAGGGTGCGGGGCCGTCAAAATCCCATCCTGTCGCATGGGCCAAGAGCACCCGCATCACGCCGATATGGCACACAGCCACATGATCTCCGCGCAGGGCCTCGGCCCATGGGACCAAACGATCCCTGAGGGCAGCAGGGCTTTCACCATTGGGCGGAGTGTAATCCCAACCCCATTGCTCAATATCCAAATAGGCGGCGTCCGGATCGGCCTTGAGATCCGCGCCCTTGAGACCTTCCCAATCGCCCCAGTTCATCTCGATCAGCGCGGCATCCGTTTGCGCAGCACGGCCCGCCACCAACGCAGCGGTATCAGCAGCCCGTGACAACGGGCTGGACCAAAGGTGCGCGGCATCCCATGGCGGCGGCAGACGCAAGCGGGACAGCTGCGCCACGGCTTCGGGATCGAGGGCGATATCCGTGCGGCCCTGAATTTGGCCTGCACGGTTCCATGGTGTGTGGCCGTGGCGCAAAAGGGCAAGGCGGGCGGTCATTGGACACCTGCCTCTGCCAAGCCGCGGCGCAGCACCTGTGCGGCGGCGGGCAACAGGTGATGTTGGGTGATCATGTTGCGTGCCTCCGATGCGGCTTTGTGGCGTTTGGCCGGGTTGTTCATCAAGTCGGTGATCCGCGCGGCCAATGCGGCGGGTCCGTCTTGGACGGCCGGATAGGAGACACCTGCCAGCACCTCGCGCACCCCCGGCCGGTCCTGGGCGATCACCGGCAGACCTGCGGCTTGGGCTTCAAGGTAGACCATACCAAAGGCTTCATCGATGCCGGGCCAGAATAACAGGCTGGATGTGCGATATACCTCTCGCAGCGCGGCTTCGTCCAATGCTCCAAGGCAGCGGACTTTGTCCCCGAACGGGACCATCAGGGCATCCACCTCGGCGCGGGCAGGCCCGTCACCGGCGATCTGTAGGGACCACCCCGTGTCTGGCAACATCGCCAATGTCTCCGCGATGATCCGGTATGACGGCAATTTGGCCGCGCTGCGCATCATGCCGACGCTGAGCATCGGTCCGGTCAAATCCGAGGCGGCAGGCAAGGTGTCCCGGTTCAGGAATGGCGGCAGGTGGATCAAGACCTGTGATTGTGGCGCATCGCGGTGCAGGGTCTCTGCGTCATGTTTGGTAAAGTAAAAGATCACCTGCGCCGCGTCAGAGGCGGCTTCGGCGGCCTTGGCAAAGGCGGCCCATGGCCCGTCAAGACGTTTGCGGGCACGGGTGGATTCGATCTGCAGATAAGGAATGCCTAGTGCTGCGGCCACATGCGGGCCAATCAGATCCGGCGCTTTGTAGTAGTTGTGATAGGTCAGCCATGCCTGCCAGCCTGCCGTTTTGCCCTGCGCCACGGCACGGGTGATTTCGGACGTGGCCTGCGCCATCAGATCGGCCTGTACTTCAGTGTTGCCCCTGCCATCGCGGCTGCGAAACCGGCTGGCCAAGGTGACCTCAGCGCCGAGATGATCCAGTGCGGCAACCAGTCCGCGTGCGATGCTGCGATCCCCTGATGGCAAAGGATCATCCGGCGGTTTCATCGGCGCATAGAACGCAAGCCGCATCAGCCCGCCTGCGCCAGCATCGCCAGCAGCCGCTTTTTGAGATGCTCAATCCCTGGATGCATCAGGAAATCCTGCGTGAGCCGCGCATAAGCAGCCTCGGCCATCGCGGCCCCTTGTGTGGGAACGGAGGCAAAACCTTGCATCGCCTCTACCAGAGCGGCAGGCGCGTCATCGCTGAGAACACCATGAGTGCCGCTGTCGATAAATTCGGGGATGGCAGAGACCGGTGTGCTGAGGATCGGCAATTTTTGACTGGCCGCTTCCATCAAGACATTGGGCAGGCCGTCACGGTCACCATCTGCGGCAATCCGCGAAGGCAGCACAAAGAGATCCGCTGCCCGCATCGCGTCGATCACCTCCGGTTGATCACAGGCGCCCCGCCAAGTGATCCGGTCTGCAATGCCATGTGCCGTCGCCCGGTCCCGCATAACCGCATCCAAGGCCCCGCCGCCGATGTGGGTCCAGTGCCAGTTGAGTGAGGCGGGCAGCAGTGCCAGCGCATCAATGAGATTGTCGAACCCTTTCTTTTCCACCAGACGCCCGACGGACATCATGTGAAACGGCGCACCGGTGTTGCGCGAGGTCCGCTCAGGCGGTGCAGGAAAACGCGACAGGTCAAGCCCGTGATACACCAGATCGACCCGGCTGGGCGTGTCGGCCAGCCCTTGCAAATGCTCTGCGCCAAAACCGGTGCAAGTGGCCCCAAAGGCCGCGCCATAAGAGGTCGCTGACAGCTTCTCGCGCAGCTCCCAGTCTGGTGATGTCCAGATGTCTTTGGCATGGGCAGAAAACGACCACGGCATGCCTCGCAAAATTGCGGCATAGCGGGCAACAGAAGACGGCGTATGCAGGAAATGTGCATAGATGCCCGCCACGTCTTCGGGCATTTCTGCGGCCATAACGCAAGCCTGCCCCCAACGGCGGCGGCGGTTGGCAGTGTCGTCGCGCTCTACATCTGCGGCAAAGGCCGCTGCGGCGGCATCAAAGCCGGGCATCGCGGCAGCCGCCCCCATGGCGGTGGCCACGCGGCGAGGTTCATTACGAAGGTATTCCGGCAGATAACGGATCTTGGCCTGCAACCGATCATGCAATGGATGGGTCTTCTTGTCCGTTGGATGGCGCAGCGACCAGATGTCAAACTCCAGTCCGGCCTCTTCCAGCGCGACAAGTTCTTGGGCGATGAAGGTTTCGGACAGGCGCGGCCAGCCTTTGACCACGACAGCAAGTTTGGGATGGCTCATGAGTTATCGTCTTTCTGCATCAGCGCCCGTGCGCGTTCCACCACCACGTCCAAACCATCCAGCAGCCCGTCTGCACCGGCGTCCGATGGTTTGCCCTGCTGCGGCAAGTTGCGAATGGCGCGGATCATTGCATCAGTGGTCATACCGTCGCGGGTTTCGTCCAGCATCCGCACAAGGCCCAGCTGCTCGGCCCGGCTGGCGCGGATCCATTGTTCGAGCCGCGGTTTGGTGCGCGGCACAATCACCGCCGGGCGGTCAAAGGACAGAACCTCGCAAAAGGTGTTATACCCGCCCATGCAGATCACGCCCTCGGCCCCGGCAAACAGCGCTTCGATCCGGCTGTCAAAACCCATGGCGGTCACGCGGCCATCCAGCTTGGCCACCCGCGCGTCAAAGGCCTCGCGCACTTCACCAGACAGGAACGGCCCGTAGATCAGCACGGCTTTGGGTGACAGATCCGGATCTTGTTCATAAGCCGACAACACCAGCGACACCATCGCCGCCCCGTCACCGCCACCACCGGGCGTGATCAATACATAAGGATGATCGGGCGTGTCAGTGGCATCGGTTACTTCGCGGCGCAGGTATCCTGTCCAATGCATGCGGGCGCGGGCCGCCTCTGACAACGGCAGACCTTCGGATGGGTCATAAACATCGCGCACACCGTAAACCCAGATTTCATCGTAATAGCGTTCGGTCGCTTCAACCGCGCCTTTGCGGTCCCATTCGGCGGCCAGCACCTCGGGCTCGTCCAGCACATCGCGCAGGCCAAGAACAACACGGGTGCGCCCCTCTTTGCGCAGCCACTCCAATGTGGTCAGCAGCTCGCCGCGAAAGCCAGTTGGCTCTTTGTCTACGATCAACAAATCGGGCTGGTATTGTTCGACCGCACTTTGGATCAAACCTGCCCTGAGGGCGGTGGTGCGGTCGATATCAAGGCCAAGGGTCTGGCTGATGTAGCTGCCATCGGGCAGCTTGGTCACACCGGGCAGGCGGATGTGGTCAACACGTTCAGGAAAGGTAAACCGACCGGCAACGGGTGATCCGGTCAGGATGATGGCCGAGGCGTTGTCGTCCCCTTCGGTAAGGGCAGAGGCCAACGCCCGCGACCTGCGCAGATGTCCAAGGCCAAATGTGTCGTGGCTGTAAAACATCACCCGGCGTGAGGCCGCGCTGCCGTTGATCGGCCCGTCTTCGGTTTGCGCCATAAAATTCACCTGCCGATATCCGTTCAGAGCCTCAGATCACTGCCTGATTTACCAAAAATTCCCTTGATGTCATAGAGCACAGCCCCCGGTTTGCCCAAGGCGCGGATTGCATCCGGGCCCAGAGTGACAAATTCGCGGTGCCCGACCGCCACAATGATCGCGTCATAGGTGCCTTGCAGTGGCTCTGCAATGCCTGTGACCGCGTGTTCTCCCTGCAACCTGTCCACGCCAACCCATGGGTCATGCACATCGGCTTGTACCGAATAGGACGCCAGCTCAGTCACAATGTCCGCGACCCGTGTGTTGCGTGTATCGGCGCAGTTTTCCTTGAAGGTATAACCAAGGATCAGCACCTTTGCCCCGCGCACACCAATGTCGCGGGCCAGCATCGCCTTGATCAGGGTCTGGGCCACATGTGCGCCCATGTGATCATTGATGCGGCGCCCGGCGAGGATCACCTCAGGATGATAGCCAAGCTGTTCGGCGCGGTAGGTGAGGTAATAGGGATCGACCCCGATACAATGCCCGCCAACAAGGCCGGGGCGGAAGGGCAGGAAATTCCATTTGGTCCCTGCGGCCTCCAGAACCTCAAGCGTATCAAGGCCAAGCCGGGCAAAGATCAGGGCAAATTCATTGACCAGTGCGATGTTGAGATCACGCTGGGTGTTTTCGATCACTTTGGCGGCCTCTGCGGTCATGATTGTGGAGGCACGGTGCAACCCCGCCTTGACCACCGGGGCATAGATCGCCTCAACACGGGTGAGGGTTTCATCATCCTGCGCGGCGATGATTTTGACCACGTTTTCCATCGAATGTTCGGCATCACCTGGGTTCACCCGTTCGGGGCTATAGGCCAGCTTGATCTGGCTGCCTGCATCAAGCCCGCTGCCCGCGGCCAGCGCCGGTCCGCAGACCTCTTCGGTGACGCCGGGATAGACCGTGCTTTCCAGGATCACCACAGCGCCGTTCGTCAGATGCGGCGCAATGGTGGCGCAGGCCCCAAGCACCGGACCAAGGTCGGGTGTCTTTGCGTCCGTGATCGGTGTTGGCACCGCAATGATAAACGCGGTGCAGCCCGCCAAATCAGCGGCGTCATGGGTAAACAGCGCCGATGATCCTGCAACAGAGGCATCCGCGACCTCGCCATTAGGGTCGCGCCCTGCGCGCAACTCCGCAACTGCAGGGGCGTGGGTATCAAGGCCAACAACGTCAAACCCTTCCCGCGCCAAGGCAACCGTCAAAGGCAGGCCGACATAGCCAAGGCCCAGCACAGCAATGCGTTCGGATTTGTCGGGGTTTGCCATGGGTCGTTCCTTGGTATTGTCGTGGTGTTTTGGCCCAAAGGCATGTCACTGCTATGGCATAGTTTGATCCATCATGCAAAACGGTGCAGGGACTGAACGCACAATCGTGACTTGGGGCGATCACCCTTTAATTGCAATGGGCTGGTCGCTGACTTAGCGTGAGGTAAGGCCAAATGGCCAGTGGGGGATTTATGCGCGTTTTGATTTTGGTTTCGATGGTTCTGGGCCTGCTTTTTGGCGGATTGTCCCTGCCCGCATCGGCGCAGGTTTTGGGGTCGCTGATGCCCACGAAGACCGAAACACAAGACGCGCCGAACATCGACGAAATCATGCAAAAAGCCGCTGAGAATGGCGTCGGTGTGGTTGTGATCGACCGCGAGGGCAATTTGCTGAGCCAAGACAGTGCGGATACGGCGGCATCTGCGGGCGAGGGCGAGGCGGGATCCTCTGCATTGATGGAAACCCAGGACCAGATCGTCAAGTTCCGCTCTGCCTTGATCGATCGCCTGCTGGATCTGCCCGATGCCTTTGCCGAGGTTGGATATATCCTGCGCGCCGCCAGCCCGGACGGGACCATCGCCGCCTTTGGCAAAGCGGTGCTGTACAGCCTGTTGTTGTTTGCAGCCGGTGCCTTTGTCGAAGCGCAGGTCTTTGGCAGACGGATCGCCCGCAGTTTTGTCGTCGCCCGCATTCAGGAAAACCCGGTCGGCTATGTCGAAAAAATGCCGTTCCTGATCTTCCGGTTCCTGCTAGGAGTTGTGGGCATTCTGGTGTCGATGGTGGTGGCTTATATTCTGGGCTTTGTCATCTTTGGCCAACTGACAGACACTGCGATGCAGTTCACCGCAGCCCTGATCAACATCGCTTATTTCACCTGCCGTTTCATTGCGGGCCTATGGCGGATGATCCTGTCGCCGTTCCTGTCCCAATACCGCATTCCCGCGCTGACTGACGCCGAGGCCAAGCGCCTTCACCGCTGGCTTTGGGTGTTGGGAACGCTGGATATTTGCAGCATTCTGTTCGGGGTCTGGATCGGTGAGTTGGGGCTGAACTATGATGTTTATGCCTTCCTGTTTTCGGTCATGTCGGCGGGTATCGTGTTGCTTAATATCTTGCTGGTGTTGGTCAACCGCCGCGCCATTTCCAATGCGCTGCGCAATGGCCGTGCGCCATCGGACAGCAGTTTCATCGTTCGCACGCTGGCCCGTCTCTGGGCACCGGCGGTGATCGTCTATGTTATTTTGGCATGGTTCGATCTGACCTTTGATCTGGTGCTCGCCAACCCCAGTACCTTCCCGTTGATTGCGGGGGCCTATGGCATCCTGGTCTCAATCATCGTGGTCTACGGGGTGATCAATTACCTGATCGAACGCAGCTTTGCCCGGGCCCGTGCACTGCGCCAGCTGAACGCCATCCGGGACGAGGAAGAGGCCAAAGCGCGGGCGCTGGCGGATGCTCAAATGGGCGAAACCCCAAACAGCGAAGCCGAAGCTGCACGGCTTGAGCTTGAGCTGGCCGAGGCCCGCGCCGCCGAAGAAGCGGCCCGCGCGGCGCATCCCATCCGGCATTCGCTCAATTCATTCGAGGCCCTTGCGCGGCGTGTCGCCGGTATCCTTGCCTTTGTCGCAGGCACCTATGCGTTCTTCTACATCTGGGACAACGAAAGTGCCGAAATGGTCGAGAGCTTTGCCGACAGGCTGCTGGACATCATGGTGATCATCTTCATCGGCTATATCGTCTACCACGCCTTCCGGATCTGGATCGACACCAAGATCGCCGAAGAGGCTGGCGATCAGGAAGAGGGTGAATTGGGCGACGAAGGCGGCGGATCATCGGCGAGCCGTTTGGCGACCCTGCTGCCGCTGTTCCGCAATGTCGTGCTGATCGTGGTTGTGGTCACCATCATCTTGATCGTGTTGATGGAAGTCGGCATCAACGTTGGCCCGTTGTTTGCCGGTGCGGGCATCGTGGGGGTCGCCATCGGCTTTGGCTCTCAGGCGCTGGTACGGGATGTCTTTGCCGGGGCGTTCTTTTTGTTCGATGATGCCTTCCGCAAAGGCGAATATCTGGACGTTGGCGGGGTCAAAGGCACGGTCGAGAAGATCTCGGTCCGGTCCTTCCAGCTGCGCCACCACCTTGGTGCGTTACACACCATTCCGTTTGGCGAATTGCAGGTGATGACCAACTATTCCCGCGACTGGGTGATCATGAAACTGCCCCTGCGGGTGACCTATGACACTGACGTCGAAAAGGTGCGCAAATTGATCAAGAAACTGGGTCAGGAACTGCTCAGCGATCCGGTGATCGGCGACAACTTTATCCAGCCACTAAAATCCCAAGGCGTGATCGAAATGCAAGACAGCGCGATGATCATCCGGGTCAAGTTCATGACCAAACCGGGTGATCAATGGTTGGTGCGCAAGAAGGTCTACGAAGAAATCCGCGAATTGTTTGAACGCGAAGGCGTCAAATTTGCCCACCGTGAAGTCACTGTGCGGTTGGCGGATGGCAAGGTTGAAGAATTGGACGAGGGCCAAAAACGCGCCGTCACAGCAGCCGCGCAGGCTCATGTGGAAGAAGAGCAGCAGGAGGACGGCCCAAGCGGCGGCGACGACCGTTGAGTTGAAATGGCCCGCTCTCCCTCTAGATCTTAGATTAGCAACCCAGGAGAGCGACATGACCCAGACAAGCCGTAGACATTTCCTCGTTGGCGCCGCAGCCGGCGCTGGCACGATCACATTGCTGCCTTTTGCCGCGCGGGCCGCAGCCCATGCCAGCGACAGTTTCGACACCCCCGCAGGCATGATCAAAGTACACCCCGTGGCCCATGCCTCCATCGTGATGGAGACACCGAAAGGCACGATCTATGTCGATCCGGTGGGCGAGCCTGCCCAATACGAAGAGTTCCCGGAGGCCGATCTGGTTTTGATCACTCATGAACACGGCGATCACTACAATGCAGATACGCTGAAGGCTTTGGTGAAGGATGGCACAAAGCTGATCACCAATCCGGCTGTGTTTGGCAAGCTGTCGGAAGAGATGAAGGCGCAGGCCTCCGAGGTCGCAAATGGCGGGATGGCGGATTATCAGGGCCTCAAGATCGAGGCGATCCCGGCCTACAACATCACCGAAGAGCGCAAGAACTTTCACCCGCAGGGCCGCGACAACGGCTATGTGCTGAATTTTGAGGGCTTTCGCGTCTATATTTCAGGCGATACCGAAGACATCCTAGAGATGCGCGCGCTGACAGGGATTGATCTGGCCTTTGTCTGTATGAACCTGCCCTTCACGATGGACGCAAATGCGGCGGCATCAGCGGTGTCGGAGTTTGGCCCGCGGTTTGTCTATCCCTATCACTACCGTGGCCGCGATGGCGGCACGCAAGATCCCGAAGCCTTTGCCAAGATGGTGGGGGGCGATACAGAGGTTCGGTTTGCGCCTTGGTATGGCTGACCTGGTTTCGGGTGCCTTGCGGCACCCGACCGATGCGGGGGGCCAGCCCCCCGCGCCCCCCGGAATATTTAGGGCCAAAAAGGGGGGATTAGCTTTTGTATGGATCAAGCGAGGCGCGGAGCCCGTCACCAAGGAAGTTGAAGGCCAGTACCACAACAATGATTGGCAGCATCGGGATCGCAGTCCACCAGTAGATTTCAATGCTGGCGAGGTTCTGTGCATCGTTGAGCATCACGCCCCAGCTGACCGCGGGCGCACGTAGGCCGAGGCCGAGAAAGCTGAGTGCGGTTTCGCCAAGGATCATCGCCGGGATGGATAGGGTCGCGCTGGCGATCAGGTGTGACATGAAGTTGGGCAGCAGATGCCTGCGGATCACGCGGGCAGGCCGCGCCCCCATCATTTCGGCGGCTTTGACGTATTCCTCTTCGCGCAGCGACAGGAATTTGGAGCGCACCGCACGGGCGAGGCCGGGCCAGTCGAGGATGCCCAGGATGATCGATATGATAAAGAAAACCGCGACCGGCCCCCAGTTGGAGGGCACCGCCGCAGACAGCGCCAGCCACAGCGGCAGTTCCGGCAGCGAGCGCAGGATCTCAATCGCGCGGTTGATGATCCAGTCGGTTTTGCCGCCGAAATAGCCTGCCATTGCGCCGAATGTGATGCCCAGCAAGAATGACACTGTGATGCCGATGATCCCAACCGTCAGGGACAGCTGCGCCCCGTAGAGGATGCGGCTGAACACATCGCGCCCCAATCTATCGGACCCCCAGAGGAACAGCGTTGCGCCATCGGGGGCGCAGACCAGATGGGTGTCTGACGGGATCACACCAAAGAGGTTGTAGTCGTCCCCCTCGCAGAAAAATTCAAGCGGCATGGGCCGGGTTTCATCGGTGGTATAGGTCCAGCGGAAATTGACCAGATCGGCCTTGGCCGTGACCGGATAGACGTAAGGGCCGACAAACGATCCCTCGTGCCACAGATTGATGCTTTGTGGGGGGGCATAAAGGTAATCGGCGCTACGCTCATTGGGTGTATAGGGCGCGATGAAGCCGGCGATGGGCAACATCAGATAGCACAGCAACAGGAACAGCCCTGAGATCAGCGCCAGCTTGTGCCGCCGGAATTTGCGCCAAGTCAAAAGCCAACCCGGCGCATCCATTTCCGCCCGCTCGGGGGCGCTGATGTCGGCGTCGTCGATCCATGGTTCGGTGTCGACAAAACGGTTGTCTGGCTGAATGGTCATGCGCCGCGCCCTCCGTACCGGATGCGCGGGTCAAGCAGCACCAGCAACATGTCTGAGATCATCGTCCCGATCAGCGTCAGCAGCGCCACGAACATCAGCACAAATGCTGCGAGAAACTGATCTTGGGATTTCAGGGCGGCCAGCAGATAGGGCCCGATCGTTTGCAGGCCCAGCACCACGGAGACCAGAACCGAGCCTGACACCATCGCCGGCAGCAGGTTGCCGATATCCGCGACAAAGGGGTTGAAGGCCATACGCAGGGGATATTTCGCCAGCAGTTTGGCGGGGGCCAGTCCCTTGGCCTTGGCGGTTTCGACGTAGGGTTTGCTCAGCTCGTCCAGCATATTGGCGCGCAGCCGTTGCATCATGGCCGCCGCGCCGGAGGTGCCGATCACAAAGGTTGGCACGATCATGTGCAGCAAGATGGATTTGACCTTGAGCCATGACATCGGCTGGCCTTCATAGACCGGGTCCATCAGCCCGCCGATGGGCAGGTTGAAATATTTGTGTCCATAGTAAAACAGGATCAACGCCAGCAGGAAGTTGGGGGTCGCGAGACCCAGATAGCCCACAAAACCGGCGGTGTAATCCACCCATGTTTCCGATTTCGCCGCCGCCAGCACACCCAGCGGCAAGGCAATCAAATAGACAAAGAGCACCGCTGCCAGATTGACCAGAACCGTCAGCCAAAGCGCATCGCCAACAATTTCCCCTACGGGGCGGTCGAATTCGAAAGACCAGCCAAAATCACCCTGAATAAGCCCGGAAAACCCGTTTGGCCCCGGTGAGAAGCCGACCCAGATCAGGTATTGTTCCCACAACGGGCGGTCGAGCGCATATTCTGTGCGCAGGAATTCTGCCTTGGCGACCCCTTCGGCCTGACCCGTAGCCCGCAGTTCCGCGATCTGGTTGGACAGGTAATCACCGGGCGGCAGATTGATGATGACGAACACCAAGATCGAGACCACCCAAAGGGTGAGCAGCATGGTGAAAAACCGGTAGACCGCATAGCGGAGAAACATCATTGGGTCACCTGCTGTAGCGGGTTCTCATAGTAAAATTCGTCGATCCGGTGGATGCCGAAATGCGCACCGGGTTCAAAGGCCCAGATCCCCGTTTCGGGAACGTTACGCATTTGTTTGGAAACCACAACCGGCTGCGGCGCTTCGGACAGGATGCCGATGGCGTATTGTTGATCGGCATGGATATCCAGCATCTCGCGCCAGATCGCGCGGCGCTGGCTGGGATCAAAGGTGTGGCTCCAGTCATCGGCCAACTGCATGAGCCGCTGCGGGTGCTTCATGTCGGGGGCTTCACCGGCGCTGCCGGAAGTTTGGTAGAACTGCCCCCACTTGGGCCATGAAAAGAATTCCTGATTGGTTGGGGCGAGGTACTTGGGCGATGTGGCCGGTGTGGGCAATCCGTTGTCCCAGCCAAACCAGATCGCCGCCATGCTGACGCCCGCATAAACCCGGTTGCGCAGGATATCACGGTCCAGAGGGCGCATGATCAGCTTGATTCCCAGCTCGCGCCAGGTGTCGGTGACAATTGCCAAGGCATTCTCAACCTCTTGGCGCTCACCTGCGGTTTCGATCACAAACTCCATCGGCCGGCCATCGGTTAGTTTGCGAATGCCCGCAGGGGTGCGATCGGTCAGGCCCATCTCGTCAAGCAAAGCATTGGCGCGGGCCACGTCCAGCGTTGCCCAAGACGTGAGATCCTCAGGGTCATGCAGGGGGGAGGAAGAGAGCGCAGTCATGCCGCCCTCATGGGCCAATCCGAAATAGAGCGCCCGGTTGATCATGCGCCGATCGATACCCATGCTCAGGGCCCGGCGGAACCGCACATCGCGCATCACCTCACGCCAAACCGGATCGCGGAAATTCAGGTTGGGATAGATCGCAATCTGGCTGGCCGCGCCATTGGCCCACAGCAAGGTGCGATAATCGCCACCATCGCTTTCGCCCTTCTTGAGGATCGAAATGTCAGGAAAATCGAGCCCGCGTGCTTGTAGATCAACCTCGCTGGCGTTGGCTTTGGCGGCGATCAGACCGGCACTGACAATCGTCATCTCGACCACGTCAATATAAGGCAGTTGGACCCCGCGTTTGTCGATGCGGTGATAATATGGGTTGCGCACAAACAGTTTGCGCGAGCCGCGCCCGCTGGCGTTGATCCAAGGCTGCAACGTCGGCAATGCGGGATTGTCGAACTTGTACATGTTGTCGCGTTTGTTGTGCAGCGCGGCCCAGCTTTTTACGCGGGCGCGGCGGACCTCTTCGGCGAGGTTTTCTGTTTCGGCAAAATCAACGTGGAACTGGCGCAGGTAATGGGCGGGCCGGTACAGGAACGGCGGGCTGGCCTGTGCCAAAAGCGGCAGAAAGTTGGAATTGGGCGTGGGCCATTCAAAAACAACTGTGTGGGGATCGGGAAAGGTAACGCTGCCCAGGTTGCCATCGACAAACATGAAATCCGGCGGTCCGGTCGGGGTGATTTCATCGTTGTTGATGACATTTTCCCACCAATAGCGGAAATCATCCGAGGTGAATGGCGCACCGTCCGACCATTTGTGGCCGGGCCGCAGATGCAGGGTATAGCGGCGATCCTCGAACACCTCAAAATCGCGCAGGATGTCCGGGTAGAGCGAATAATCGGGCGCATAGCCCACCAAACGGGCATAGCCGTAAACCACCATCTGCCGGACGTCTTTGGTGCGTGAAACCAAAGTGCGCAATGTGCCGCCCTGCGTGCCGTAGGTGCGGCCCTTTGCCTCCAGATCGACGACCAAGGGCACATCTGGCAAACGGTCCGCAATCGGGGGCAGGTCGCCGTTTTGCACTTCCATCGCCCAAAAGGAGGTTTCCTGCGTATTGTCTTGCGCCCAGACCGGGCCAGCGAGACATATCAAAAGGCAAAGCAGTTTACGCATGGCAACGCACCATATGTCCGGGTTCCAATTCACGCAGCGCGGGCGCATCCGGGCCGTCAAAGCGGAACATCTCAGGCCAGGAAGTCGGCGCACCCGCACCCTTGGCCACCAGTTGCAGATCAATCGGGCGGGACATATCCGGCTCTGGTTGCGCGGCGATCAGTGCCTTGGTGTAGGGGTGCTGCGGGTTATAAAAAAGCGTGTCGGGCGGGGCCTGCTCAACGATGACACCGGCCCGCATCACAGCCACTTCATCGGCGATCCGCGCCACAACGGCCAGATCGTGACTGATAAACAGGTAGCTGAGCTGCGCATGATCGCGAATGTCCTCCAACAAGGTCAGGATCTGTTCCTGAACCGAAACATCCAGTGCGGAAGTCGGTTCATCACAGATCAGCAATTTGGGGTCCAGCGTCAGCGCCCGTGCAATTGACAAGCGTTGCCTCTGCCCGCCCGAAAACGCATGCGGATAGCGGCCCAGCATATCAGGGTTAAGCCCTACCAGCCGCAACATCTCTGCCGCTTTATCTCGGCGGTCGGCGCGGTTGCCAATTTTGTGAATGTCCATCGGTTCGGTCAAAGCATCCAACACCCGCATCCGGGGGCTGAGCGATGAATAGGGGTCTTGAAACACCATCTGCGCCTCGCGTTGAAAGGCGGTACGCTGGGCGGTGGTCATGTCATGCACAGGCAGAGGGTCTTGGCCGCTCCCCGGATGGAACAACACCTCGCCGCCGGCGTCGGGGCGTTCTGATCCCAAGGCGACCCGCGCACATGTGGTTTTTCCAGATCCGCTTTCCCCAACCACAGCAAGGGTTTTGCCGCGTTCGACCTGTAAATTCACATCTCGGCAGGCTGTCACTTGCACTGGCTTGCGCCATCCGCCCGCCCGCAAGGTAAATGTCTTGGTCACATTGTGCAGATCAAGGATCACGTCATCGCGGGCCATTGCCCGTGCCGGTTTGGCGACCTCGGGGATCATCGGCGCCGCTGCAAATAGTTTGGCGGTGTATCTATGCGCCGGTGCGCCCAATACATCAGTGGCGCGGCCCGCTTCCATAACGCGGCCCTTGTTCATCACCACAACCTGCTGCGCCATGTTGGCCACCACGCCCAGATCATGGGTGACAAGGATCACCGCCATGCCTGTGTCCTGTTGCAACTTGCGGATCAGGCCCAGCACCTGCGCTTGTGTGGTCACATCCAATGCGGTTGTCGGCTCGTCCGCGATCAACACTTCGGGTTTGGCGACCATGGCCATCGCGATCATCGCACGCTGCCGCATCCCGCCCGACATCTCAAACGGATAACTGCGCCAGGCACGTTCCGGATCGACAAAGCCAACCTTCTCAAATTGTTCCAGCACCTCGCGCTTGGCCGCGCTCAGGCTCAGCCCGCGATGGATGTGCAACACCTCGGCCACCTGATTGCCAAGCCGGTGGAGTGGCGAAAGCGACCGCATCGGTTCTTGAAAGATCATCGAGATCTGGTTGCCCCGAACCTGGCGCATTTGCCTTTCCGAAGCATCCAGCAGGTTCACCGCGCCGCTGCTTCCGGCAAAGGTGATCCGACCGCTGCGCATCTGTGCAGCCTCGGGCAGGATCTTGAGCACACTGCGGCAGGTCAACGTTTTGCCGGACCCGCTTTCCCCGACCAGCGCAAGCGTTTCTCCGGCATTCACGGAAAAGCTGACATCGCGCACGACAGGTTCTGCGTTTCCGAAGCCGATCGTAAGCGCATCTACTTCGAGTATTGGTGGCATTTTGGTCCTGTCGTCAGGGCAAGGTGATACTTTGAACCAGAGTGAAGCCGATTCCGGCGCATTCGTCCAGTAGCTGGTCGCAACTGCTGGACATGAAGCTTACATTCCTCAATGTATCGACGAAATTGCCCAAAGGAGCCTACCATGAGCAGACTGGACCTCTTTATCGCCCGCATGGTGTCGCAACGCGCCTGTCTGGATCATGCCAATGACCTGACAAAGGGGATGGAGGGACCGGTGTTTGAATTGGGCCTCGGCAACGGCCGGACCTATCATCACATGGTGGAAACCATGCCGGACCGCGACATCTATGTGTTCGAACGCGCGGTGGCCTCGCATCCAGACAGCATGCCGCCCGATGGCCAGCTGATCTTGGGGGACGTGCATGACACCTTGCCTGCGGCGCTGGAACGGTTTGGCCCCACTGCCGCGTTGATTCATGCAGATCTGGGCGGGCACAACCGGGCCAAGAACGATGCCTTTGCGCGGGCGATTTCGCCGCTGGTTGAACCATTGCTGGCCAAGGGCGGTATCATGGTGGCCAGTGACCGGATGTATTTTGATGCGCTAGAAGAGCTGCCGCTGCCGCCGGAGGCGTTTGCGGGCCGCTGTTTTATCTATCGCGCAAGCTAACTTTTCCTGACCAAGATTCTCTGGGTGCTGCTCTTGCGTCTCTTTGGAGGGCGGACTAGCTTGCGCTGGGGAATTTATTGAAACGGCGTTTTGCAATGCGAAACAAATCAGACTGTCAGAGTAAGTGCCAACCGGCTGTCGTGCCTTGTGTGTTGCCTGCGCGATGACGGCTGCGCCCACAGACCGAAAATTCGCCAATACTTTGGCGCGGGGCTTGGGTGTTTTGCAGGCCTTTCGTGCCAGCGACGACGGGTTGACCAACGCCGAGATTGCAGAGCGGACCGGCCTGCCCAAGCCAACCGTGACGCGCCTGTCCTATACGCTGTGCGAGTTGGGTTATCTCAGCCATGGGGCCCGCAATGACCGGTTTCGGCTGGGTCCGGCGGCGGTCGCGCTTGGATCGGTTGCCTCGCTCTCGGTCAGTTTCCTTGATCTGGCGTCCAACACTTTACAGCGTTTGGCGAACCAGACCGGCACATTGGCGCTGGTTGCGGTGCGCGATGGCGACCGGATGCTTTTGGCCAAGACATGGCGGCCCGAAGGGGTCTCTGCGATCTGGCTTGATCCCGGCCACCGCATTCCGATCTATGGATCGTCCTCTGGTCTGGCTGTGTTGGCCACCTTGGGGGATGACCGGTTTGCCGCGCTGGAACCGGATGAAGCGCTGACCCGCTACCGGCAGGATGGGTATGACCAGTTGATCGGGCAAGGCTTTACCATCGCGCCGCAGCCCACCCGATACGCCGGTACAGTCAACGCGGTCAGCGTGCCCTATTATGCCAGCGAATTCGGAGAATCGGTTGCCTTTACCTGCGGGGCACTGCCGCAGGACTTGCCCGACGAACGAATGATGGCCGAGGTCGGCCCGGCCCTGCGCGATGCTGTGCGCAGCTTTGAAAAACAAATCGGATTGCCGCCCGCCCTTGCGCGGCGCGGTTAGATCCACCCGAACAGAACACCAAGGAGCCTTTGAGAACATGAGCGACAAGATTGCCTATAGCCGCCACGGAGATATCGCCGTGCTGCGCATCCAGAACCCGCCTGTCAACGCGTTGAGCCAAGCTGTGCGTCAGGGCCTGTCTGATGGTATGGCCCACGCCGAAGCGGATGATGGCGTTCGGGCGGTGCTGATCCTCGGCGATGGCCGTGCCTTTATCGCTGGTGCAGATATCACCGAATTTGGCAAACCCCCGATGGAGCCGAACCTGCCCGATCTGTGTACCCGTATCGAAGCCTCACCGCTGTTGGTCGTGGCCTCCATGCATGGGGTCAGCCTTGGCGGCGGTCTTGAGGTTGCGCTTTGCGCCCACTACCGGATCGCACAACCATCGGCCCGTGTGGGTCTGCCCGAAGTGCATCTGGGCATCTTGCCCGGTGCTGGTGGGACGCAGCGCTTGCCGCGTTTGACCGGCGCGGAAAAGGCGGTTGAGGCGATCACCTCAGGTCGCCACATCAAAGCGCCCGAGGCGCTGGAGATG
Source organism: Sulfitobacter mediterraneus (assembly GCF_003054325.1). Lineage (GTDB taxonomy): Bacteria > Pseudomonadota > Alphaproteobacteria > Rhodobacterales > Rhodobacteraceae > Sulfitobacter > Sulfitobacter mediterraneus. The sequence goes on along the minus strand of NZ_QBKU01000006.1, from coordinate 128,897 downwards.
GGCATCCTGGACCGTGTTGAAGAGGGCGATCCAGAGGCTGTTGGTCTAGCCTATACACAAGAATTGCTGGATCAGAATGCGCCGCGACGCCCGGTTAGCGAAATGCCTGCTGCGGAAGGGATCGATTGGGATGCCACCTATGACGCTGTGCTGAAAAAAGGCCGGGGTCAGATCAGCCCCGCCACTGCCGTTCGGGCGGTGCAAGCCGCCAGCGAACTGCCCTTTGCCCAAGGCATCCTGCGCGAGCGTGAATTGTTCATGGAGCTGATGAACACCGATCAGCGCAAAGGCATGATTCACGCCTTCTTTAACGAACGCGCCGTCAGCAATCTGCCGGAGCTTAAAGGCGTTGAACCCCGCGCCTTGCAATCCATCGGTGTGATCGGTGGCGGCACCATGGGGGCAGGCATCGCCACGGCGGCGCTGCTGTCTGGCTTTGGCGTGGTGTTGATCGAGATGAAAGAAGAATTTGCCGCCGCCGCCCGCGACCGCATTGCAGGCAACCTGCAAGGGGCCTTGAAGCGCGGCAAGATCAATCAAGCGAAATATGATGCCCTGACCACTCAGGCGCTGACCGTCTCAACCAATTACGACAGCCTGTCAGACGTCGATTTGGTCATCGAAGCGGTGTTTGAGGACATGTCCGTCAAACGCGAGGTGTTCGGCAAACTGGACGCGGCCTGCAAGCCCGGTTGCGTGCTGGCCTCCAACACCTCTTATCTGGATGTAAATGAGATCGCCGCCTGCACCTCGCGCCCGGCGGATGTGATTGGCCTGCATTTCTTTAGCCCGGCACATGTGATGAAATTGCTTGAGGTCGTGGTCGCCGATCAAACTGCGCCGGATGTTGTTGCCACGGGGTTTGCATTGGGCAAGGCGCTGGGCAAGGTCAGTGTGCGGGCCGGTGTCTGTGACGGCTTTATCGGCAATCGCATTCTGGCCACCTACCGCACTGCCGCCGATCACATGGTTCTGGACGGCGCGACACCCTATCAGATCGACAAAGCGTTGACGGACTTTGGTTTTGCTATGGGGCCGTTTGCCGTGGCCGATCTGGCGGGTCTCGACATTGGCTGGATGACACGCAAGCGCAAAGCGCCGGACCGCCATCCGCAGGAACGTGTGCCGACCTACATCGACCGGCTGTGCGAGCAGGGCCACTTTGGCCAGAAAACCGGCGAGGGCTATTACGTCTATGAAAAGGGCAAACGCGGCGGCACGCCCAATCCAAAAATTGCCGATCTGATCACCGCCGAACAGCAAGAGCTGGGAATTACGCCACGTCCTTTCACCGATCAGGAGATTGTACGCCGCTACATGTGTGCCATGGTAAACGAAGCGGCCAAGGTCGTGGGCGAAGGCATCGCCCGCCGCCCCTTGGACGTCGATATGACATTGCTCTTTGGATATGGTTTCCCGCGCTATTGGGGCGGGCCAATGAAATGGGCCGATATCCAAGGGCTGCCCGCTGTTCTGGCGGATATTGAAAGCTATGCAAAGGAAGATGCCTGGTTCTGGGAACCGGCGCCGCTTCTGAAACAACTGGCCTCCGAGGGCCGCACATTTGATGATTTGAACAAGGAACCCTTGAAATGAAACAAGCAGTTATCGTCTCTACCGCCCGCACGGGCCTTGCGAAGTCTTTTCGGGGTTCGTTCAACATGACCCATGGCGCCAGCATGGGCGGCCATGCGGTTGAACATGCAGTCAAACGGGCGGGCCTTGATCCGGCGCAGATCGAAGACATCTATATGGGCTGCGGCACGCCCGAGGGCGCGACCGGTGCCAACATCGCACGCCAGATCGGTCTGCGTGCGGGTCTGCCGATCACAACCTCCGGCGTCACGGTCAACCGGTTCTGTTCGTCTGGCCTGCAAACTGTGGCCATGGCCGCCAACGCCATCACCCAAGAGGGCGCAGGCCCGATGGTTGCAGGCGGGGTTGAGAGCATTTCAATGGTGCAGCCACATATGAAGCATGTGCCTGACCCATGGCTGCTTGAGAACAAGCCTGACGTCTACATGACCATGATCGAAACCGCCGACATCGTCGCCGAGCGTTATGGCCTCAGCCGCGAATACCAGGACGAATACGGCCTGCGCAGCCAGCAGCTGATCCATGAGGCACAACAGGCCGGCAAGTTCGACAATGAAATCGTGCCAATGACCACAACCATGGGCATGAAGAACAAAGAAACCGGCGAAGTGACCACTCATGAGGTTGTCGTGGACCGCGACGAATGCAACCGCCCCGGCACAACTATGGAAGGGCTCTCTGGCCTACAGCCCGTGCGCGAAGGTGGCTATGTCACCGCGGGCAATGCCAGCCAGCTCTCTGATGGCGCCGCCGCCGTTGTCGTGATGGACAGCAAGGAAGCCGAAATGGCCGGTCTTGAACCACTGGGCGCGTTCAAGGGCTTTGCCGTCGCGGGCTGCGAGCCTGACGAGATGGGCATCGGTCCGGTCTTTGCTGTGCCGCGTCTGCTGGAACGGCATGGCCTCAAGGTGGATGACATCGACCTGTGGGAACTGAACGAAGCCTTTGCCTCGCAGTGTCTCTATGCACGGGACCGTCTGGGCATCGACCCCGACAAATACAACGTCAACGGCGGCTCCATCGCCATCGGCCACCCCTTCGGCATGACCGGCGCGCGCCTGACAGGTCACCTCCTGCTTGAGGGCAAGCGTCGCGGTGCCAAACTGGGTGTTGTGACCATGTGCGTTGGCGGCGGCATGGGCGCTGCTGGCCTGTTCGAAATCTACTAAGGGAGCGGCCCGATGGACCTGCGTTACTCAGATGAAGACAAGGCTTTTCGCGACGAAGTCCGCAGCTTTCTTAAGGAAAAGCTGCCCAAGGAGTTCAGCGACAAGATCCGCAAAGGTCAGGAATTGGGCCGCGAAAATCAGGAACGCTGGCATGCGATCCTGAACGAGCAGGGCTGGCTTGCGCCGAACTGGCCCGCCTCCTTTGGCGGGGCGGAATGGAACGCGGTGCAGCGGCATATCTTCGAAGAAGAAGCCGCCGCCGCCAACGCCCCGCGCATCGTGCCCTTCGGCCTGTCGATGCTGGCCCCGGTGCTGCAAAAATTCGGCTCCAAGGAACAGCAGGACTATTGGCTGCCGCGCATTCTGTCGGGCGAAGACTGGTGGTGTCAGGGCTATTCCGAACCGGGCGCGGGGTCTGATCTGGCGTCTTTGAAAACCACGGCTGTATTGAATGATGCGGGCACCCATTATGTGGTGAACGGGCAAAAGACATGGACGACCCTTGGCCAGCACGCCAACATGATCTTCTGTCTGGTGCGCACCAACAAGGACGTCAAACAGCAAGAGGGCATTTCCTTTCTGCTGATCGACATGGACACACCCGGCGTCGAAGTGCGCCCAATCATCCTTTTGGATGGCACCCATGAGGTCAACGAGGTCTGGTTTACAGACGTCGAAGTGCCGGTGGAAAATCTGGTGGGCGAACAGGACAAGGGCTGGACCTACGCCAAATACCTGCTGACCCACGAACGGACCAACATTGCTGGCGTTGGCTTTTCTCAGGCCGGTCTGGCAGCAGTCAAACGAGTGGCCCGCGCCGAAATGGCAGGGGGTAAGCCCCTCGCGCAAAACCCGCATTTTGCCGCGCGCATGGCGCAGGTCGAGATTGATCTGATGGCAATGGCCACCACCAATCTGCGCATTATTTCGCAGGCCGCCGCCGGCAGCGCGCCGGGCGTTGAGGCGTCGATGCTCAAGGTCAAAGGCACCATCATCCGGCAAGAAATCAACGATCTGGCCCGCCGTGCGGTGGGGGCCTATGCGATGCCGTTCGCCTCAGAGGCGGTCGAGGGATCCAACGCGGGCTTGCCCGATCCTCATGACGCGGGGCCGGTGGCTGCGCAATATTTCAACTATCGCAAGCTGTCGATCTTTGGCGGCTCGAACGAGATCCAACGTGGCATCATTGCCAAAGTTAAGATGGGAGGTGGCGCATGAATTTTGACCTGACCGAAGAACGGCAAATGTTGCAGGACACCCTGCGCCGGTTCCTGCGTGATCGCTATGACACCGCAACACGGAACACTATTCTCGACAGCGACAGCGGCATGTCCGCAGACATCTGGGCGCAACTGGCCGAACTGGGCGTCATCGGCGCGCTTTTCACCGAAGAACAAGGCGGCTTTGGCGGCAAGGGCTTTGATCTGGCCGTGGTGTTTGAAGAACTGGGCCGCGCTGGCGTGGTAGAACCGGTCTTGGACAGTGCTGTTCTGGCGGGCGGCTTGCTGGCGGATCTCGGCAACGAGGCGCAGCAGGCGCATGTCGAAACCCTGATCGGCGGCGGGCTGCATATGGCCTTCGCCCATGGTGAACCCTCCAGCCGTTACGACCTGAACCGTGTGCAAACCACCGCCAAAACCGATGGCGATGCCATCGTGCTGAACGGTCACAAGGCCGTCGTCGCCAACGCCGAAGCTGCCGATTATCTGGTGGTCTCGGCCCGCGAAAGCGGCGCGGTGGATGACGAGGCGGGTATCTCGCTGTTCCTTGTGCCCTCGGATGCCAAAGGTCTCACCATCCAAGGCTACGCCTTGCTGGCTGGTGGCCGTGCTGCCGAAGTGATGCTCGACAATGTGCAGCTGACCGCCGCAGACCGTCTGGGCGAGGCAGGCAGTGCTTTCGCCGCGATCGAAGCGCGGATGGCCGCAGCCAGCGTCGCACAATGCGCCGAAACGCTGGGTGCGATGGAAACTGCGACAGAACTGACCCGCGACTACCTCGGTACCCGCAAACAGTTTGGTCGCCCCATCGGCACCTTTCAGGCACTGGCCCATCGGTTCTCTGACCTGCTGATCGAGATGGAGCAAGCCCGCTCTGCGGTGATCAACGCCGCGGGCCATCTTGAGGAAGACCGCAAACTGCGCGAAATCAACGTGTCCTCCACCAAGAACCTCATGGGACGCGCCGGTCGTCTGGTTGCCGAAGAAAGCATCCAGATGCACGGCGGCATCGCGATGACGCAGGAATATGAACTGGCTCATATCGCCAAGCGGATCACCATGGCCGATCACCGCTTTGGCGATACGGACCATCATCTTGAACGGTTCATTGCCCTTGTCGCCGCCTGATAACGATCACCTGATCCGCGACGAAACCGGCACGCAAACGCTGATCGGTTATGTCGTGGATGTGGGCGGGCAAAACGGACAGGGGCGGTGCTGGCTTGATATCGGGCCGCAACACACCAACCGCCACGGGGTGCTGCATGGCGGCATCGCAACCGCGATCTTGGACAACGCCAGCGGCACCACCGGATCACTGACGGTGGACGCCACAGGCAAAGCGCCATTTCTCACCGTGACCCTGACAACCCAATTTGTCGCGCCGGTTGGCATTGGCAAGCGGGTCACGGCGACGGGCCGCGTCACGGGGGGCGGGCGCAGCATTCTGTATATCGCCGCCGATCTGGTCGACGAAGATGGCCGCCTTATCGCCAGCTCCACCGGCGTATTCAAACGGGTCCCTAAGGAACGACTGACATGACCGCACGGATCGAAGACAAAGGTGATCGACTGATCATATGGAATGGCAACACCGCCAAACGGGGGGCGCTGTCGCCGGAACTTTATGAGTGTATCGCGGCGGCAATGGAACAAGCGAAAGATCCCCGCATTCGCGCCGTGATCTTGACTTCCGAAGGTGGGTTTTTCTGTGCAGGCGGCGATCTGAACGTGCTGATCGCCCGGCGCAAAATGGCTGAGGCAGACCGCCGCGACCGCATTGATGATCTGCACGACCTGGTCCGCAGCATCCGCGCCTGCCCGGTGCCGGTGATCGCCGCCGTCGAAGGAGGCGCAGCAGGGGCCGGCCTGTCTTTGGCGCTGGCATGTGATCTGATCGTGGCAAGTGAGACCGCTAAGTTCACAGCCGCCTATGTCAAGGCAGGGCTGGTGCCAGATGCGGGCCTAACCGCCGCGCTGGCCCGGATGATCCCGCGTCCACTGGCGATGGAAATGTGCCTGATGGGCCGCCCCGTCATGGCTCAACGATTTGCGGATCTGGGCGCGGTCAATCTGATCTGCCCAGAAGGTCAGGCCATGACCGAAGCCATGGCACTGGCCGATGCGCTCGCCGCCGGTCCGCGCACCGCCCAAGGCGTTATTCGCGGACTTGTAGACGCTGCTTATGACGTGACCGAAGCCGCGCAGCTTGATGCCGAACGCGATGCCATGGCTCATGCCGCCGGACAGGCCGAAGCCGCCGAAGGCATTGCGGCATTCTTGGAAAAGCGGCCGCCAAATTACCGCTGATCACGCAGCCAACGACAGGGAGGGAAACACATGCAACGGGTTGAGGATTTTCTAGCCGATCAAGTGCAAAAGGCCCCCGATGCCCTGTCATTGACTGACAGCATCGGCACCCGTTGGAGCTTTGCCGATCTGGATGCCGCAAGCACTGATCTGGCCGGGCAGCTAACCAAAGCGGGCGTGCAGGCCAATGACCGGGTGCTGATGCTTTCGGAAAACTGCGCCGCTGCGGTCGCTGGGCTCTTTGCTTGCTGGAAGCTGGACGCCGTGGTGATCCCGGTCAACGCCCGCCAATCCGCCGCCGAGGTGGACCGGGTCGTGGCGCACGCTGCCCCGGCAGCAGTGGTGATGACGGAGGCCGTGTCGGCCGATGCAGCCGCACATGCGGGCCGGATGCAGGCCAGCGCGATCTCGGGCCGGTTTGGAACATTGCAACTGGCCACCCCAATGCCCAGCCAACCCGACGCCGATTTGGCCGATGTGGCTGTCCTGCTCTACACCACAGGGACGACCGGCGACCCCAAGGGCGTGATGTTGACCCATGCCAATCTGCGCTTCGGCGGCAAGGCTTCGGCGCACCTGCGCAATATGACCCCAAACGATCTGATCTACGGCGTGCTGCCGATCACCCATGTCTTTGGTCTGGCCTCTGTTGTCACTGCGTCTTGCTATGCCGGTGCCTCTGTGCGGCTTGAGGCACGGTTCTCGGCCGCGAAACTGTTTGAGGCGCTCAATGAGGGTGTCACGCTCCTGTCAGCTGTGCCGCAGATGCATGCTTTGCTGATGCAATACACCAAAGAACAAGGCCTTGATCGGCTCGGCTCGCCCGACCTGCGCTATGTGTCCTCGGGCGCAGCACCCCTTGACCCGGCCTGGAAACGCAAGGCCGAGGCATTCTACGGCGTTGCCCTGCAAAACGGCTATGGCATGACCGAAACCACCGCCGGCGTCTGCGCATCGAACAATCCCATCGGATCGCCGGATATCTCGGTTGGTCCTTGCCTGCCCGGCGTGGAGGTGATGATCGACGACAGCGTGCCGGGCGGCCATGATGGCACCGGCGAGGTGCTGACGCGCGGCGCGCATATCATGAAGGGCTATTACCGAAACCCTGAGGAAACCGCCAAAGTGCTGTCTTCCGATGGCTGGATGCGCACCGGCGATCTGGGCAAGATCGACAAAAACGGCTTTCTGCACATCCTTGGCCGCTCAAAAGAGCTGATCATCCATGGCGGGTTCAACGTTTACCCACCCGAGGTTGAGGCGGCGCTGAATGACCATCCGCAGGTGATCCAATCCGCCGTCATTGGCCGGATGAAAGATGGCGATGAACAGGTGCTGGCCTTTGTGCAAATTGCCGAAGGCGATGACCTGACCGCAGATGCGCTCCGAGATTTTGTGCGCGACCGCCTGACCGGCTACAAACGGCCTGCGCAAATCATACTCGGTACAGCGTTGCCCGCCGCGCCTACTGGTAAAATTCTCAAACACAAGCTGCTCGACACATTTGCCGATCAACTGACCTGACAAATTTTGCGCCGCCGCCCCTTCATTTGGCCAAAAAACCTCCGGGGGGACGCGCCGCAGGCGCGGTGGGGGCTGGCCCCCATTCCGCCCTTCGATCCAAACAAATGGCTTAGGCGTAGACGCCCGCCGCCGCCTCACGGATCGCCTTGATATTGGTGCCGTAGGGGGCAGGATCGCTGACCGATCCGCCTTTGAACACGGCCGATCCCGCGACCAAAACATCAGCCCCGGCCTGTGCCACAATCGGCGCTGTGCTTGGGTCCACGCCGCCATCAATCTCGATATGCACGGGCCGGTCCCCGATCATTGAGCGCAATGTTTTGATCTTGTCGCTCATGTCGATGAATTTCTGTCCGCCAAAGCCGGGGTTCACGGTCATCACACAGATCAGGTCCGTCAGGTCCAGCAGATGCGCGACGGCCTCTGCGGGGGTGCCGGGGTTCAGCGCGACACCGGCCTTGGCCCCTGCGCCGCGAATGGCTTGTAAGGTGCGGTGGATGTGCGGGCCGGCCTCCACATGGGCGGTGATCACATCCGCGCCAGCGTTTGCAAAGGCATCAATGTAGGGATCGACCGGCGCGATCATCAAATGCACATCCATCACGCCTTTGATATGCGGACGGATCGCGGCGCAGGTGGTTGGGCCAAAGCTGATGTTGGGCACAAAATGCCCGTCCATCACATCCACATGCACCCAATCGGCGCCCTGTGCCTCGATGGCCTCACATTCGGCACCGAAGTTGGCGAAATCGGCGGCAAGGATCGACGGAGCAATTTTGATGGAACGGTCAAAGGTCATGGCGCTTGTCCTATGTTGGCAGTTTGGCCGCGTCTTAGCGGGTCGATGGCTGTGTGACCAGTGCAGACTGGCCCAAGATGCACAATGGCCGCAGGCTTCAGACCTGATAATAGGCTCGGTACCAATCGACAAAAGCCTGCAAGCCGTCCTTGATATCCGTGGTGGGACGGTCCCCGATGAGCGCGGTCAGCAGCCGGGTGTCCGCCCATGTGGCAGGTACGTCGCCGGGTTGCATATCGTGAAATGTCTTGATCGCCTCGCGCCCGCAAGCGCCTTCAATCGCGGCAATGAAATCAAGAAGTTTCACCGGGCTGTCATTGCCGATATTCACCACCCGGAACGGCGCCACGGTTGAGACATTGTCATACTCCACCGGTGCGGCGGGGTCGGGGCGTTTGTCAATCAGTGCAAGGATCGCGCCAACCAGATCATCGACATAGGTAAAGTCGCGCTGCATCTGGCCGTGGTTGTAAATGTCGATGGGATCGCCATTCAGGATCGCCTTGGTGAACTTGAAATGCGCCATATCAGGGCGGCCCCATGGCCCGTAAACCGTAAAGAAACGGAACATGGTCGTGGGCAGTCCGTAAAGATGGGCATAGCTGTGCGCCATCGTCTCGCCCGCCTTTTTGGTTGCGGCGTAGAACGACATCGGGCTGTCTACCTTGTCAGTCTCGGCATAGGGCAGGTCGGTGTTGGCCCCGTAAACCGATGAGCTGGACGCCAGCAACAGGTGCTCCGGCGGGAAGGTCCGCGCGGCCTCAAGCAATTCGAACGTGCCGATCAGGTTCGCCTCCACATAGGCACGCGGCATATGCAGCGAATGGCGCACGCCGGCCTGTGCGGCCAGATGCACCACGATATCGGGCCGGTGCTGTTCAAACAGGGTCAGCAACACACCGGGCGTTTCGATCTTTTCGTTCACCACCTGAAACGCAGGGTAATCCAGCAACATCTCCTGCCGCCGTTTCTTGAGCCCGACATCGTAGTAGTCCGACAGGCTGTCCAGCCCGATCACCTGCCACCCCGCATCCAGCAGGGCGCGAGACGTGAAATAGCCGACAAAACCGGATGATCCAGTAACAAGAGCGGTTTTCAAAGGTCGATCTCCAGTGTCGCGCCCTCTTGGGCGGCGCGGGATTGGCACAGGATCATGGAGGTCTCACGCTGTTTGGCCGACAAAACAAAATCGCGGTGTTCCACATCGCCAGACTTCACCCCGCATTTGCACACGCCGCAGATCCCGTCAGAGCATTTGATGTCCACAGGCACCCCTGCCGCAATCAGCGCGTCCGAGGCCGATTGATCCGCCGCGACAGCAATGTCGCGGCCTGTGGATAGGCGCAGGGTAAAGGGAGTGTTCACGTATTCAGGCAGTTCCGGCGTTGAGAAATATTCAAGATGCCGCGCGTCTTCGGGCACCCCCGCAGCCTCGGCCGCGTCCATGACCGATTGCATATAGGCATCCGGACCGCAGGTGTAAACGTGGCTGCCCGCAGGTAAGGCGGACATCAGCGCAGGCAGGTCCGCGCGGCTGCCCTCATCCGACAGATGCAGATGCACCTGATCGGCCCAAGGCATTTGCGACAAAAACGCCAGAAACGCCGCTGATGCGCGGGTCGATGACGAATAATGCAGGGCAAAAGGTTTGCCCAAAGTATGCAGGCGGTGCGCAAAGGCGATCATCGGCGTCACGCCGATCCCGCCACCCATCAGCAGGGTTTTGGCGGCGTCTTCGACCAGCTCAAAGTGGTTCACAGGTTTGGAAACAAACACCCGCCGCCCCTTGGTGAACACCCGGTGCAACAAGGCCGATCCGCCGCGCCCCTGATCCTCTCGCAACACGGCAATCCGGTAGCGGCTGCGGTCTGCGGGATCACCCAACAGGGAATAGGGCCGCAAGAATTCAGGGGCGACCACCAGATCCAGATGCGCCCCAGCCGTCCATTCCGGCAGGTCATGCCCCTCTGGATGAGCGAAATCATATAGGGTCACCCCGTCGCTCATCTTTTCGGCATTCACGATGCGCAGATCAAGAACCGGCGCATCGCTGCCGACATCGTAAAGATGCAGGTGGTCTGTCTCGCCTCGTGCGGATTTCGCACGATGTTCATCGGCAGTGATCAGATCGGCATGCGCCTTGATCCCGGCCTCGCGGTTCATCGGATCGGGATAGGGCCACGGATGCGCGGCCAGTGGCGCGGGATAAACGGCCAGCGTCTGATCCTCAAACTTCAGGTCCAAATCGGTTTGCAGATCGCGGGCATTCACCGGCGCTGTGGGCGTGTCATAGCTGCCATCATCCTGAAGCTCGACATCCCACCACCACTTTTTCACCGGGTTCAACCGGCCCTTGCCGACTTTGTCGTCCAGCTTGGCCAGCATCGGCGCGGCCTGCGGGATATGCGTGGCGGCCCAGCGGAACGGTGCCTCTGCAAAAAGCCCCTCAAGGTTCCACGGACAGGTTTTCATACAACGTCCGCACATCGCGCCGCCCTGATTGGTGATCCGGTAGGTGGCACATTTCTGGCTGTCGGATTTCCAGATCTCATAGCCGTTGAACATTTTTTTCGGCCCGGCAGTGATCGCACCGGAGGGGCATTCACGGGCGCATTTGTTGCAGGCCTCGCAGAATTTTTGCAGGCCAAAATCAATCGGCTTGTCATGGGTGACGGGCAGGGTGGTTGTCACCACACCGGATTTGAGGCGCGGCCCCAGGAACGGGTTGAGGATCACCTCGCCAATGCGGCTGACCTCGCCCATGCCTGCCAGCAACAGCAAGGGCGGCTGCAACACATCACCGTCCATCACCGTATGGGCCTTGGACGGATAGCCAAGGTTGCGCAGATGTTGGGCCAGTACCCCGCCCAGCATCGAGAACCGCAAATAGGCTCGCATGCTTTGCGACACCGCAATCCAATCGTCGCCTGACGACCCCTCCATCGTGTCAAACCCCTGATCAATGATCATGCTCAGGGATTGATCATGGGGCGGATCAATCGGCGTGCCGGTGGCGTCATGGCTGTACCATGTCCAATCGGGGCAGGCCGAAATGCCCGCCGCATCCGCGCCCAGAAAATAGCTTGCCGCCTTGAGGTTGGCGGCGTTGCGTGTCGCGTCATGCTGCGCCGGTTCAGGATGCACCGCGCCGTCCTGCAACAGGATCAACGCACCAAGCAACCGGCGCTGCGCGGCGGCTGGGGCCGATTTGACCACGTGATGGCCGCCCTTCATGGCGTTTTGCACTTTTGGCCCCATATCGCCGAATTGCCCGCGTGCAAACAGATCGGCGCGTTTGGGCACACGCGGTACATTCGCCGCGTCGATATAGGTGGTCGGATCATCTACCCGTTTGAGGGTCTCAAACGGGTGCGGTCCTTGGGCATAGCCGCGTTTGGCATAAGGGTCGTGATCGCGAGCGCTGGTCCCGCCGTGGGTGCCAAGCTGCCAGTGCGGCCCTTTGAGCGCCGCCCATGGCTGTTCGCGCAATGGTGCCAGCGGCAGATCATCGGCAAGGCTCATGTCGGTTGTCACCACGGCGAGGCCGAACCGATCCCCGATCCAGGGCGCTTGCAATGTGCCGCTCTCCCAGACCGCCAGACCTGCCGCAATCGCCAGCTTGCCCAGATGCACATCCGATGTGGTCGCCGAATGCACCCGCGCATCAAAGCCAAGCTGCCGGATGTATTCGGCCAGCACGGTGGCATTTTCGCTGGCCCGCAGGCAGGCCCGTTCGGCCTGTGCATCCATGATCCAATCGCTGCCCGGCTCGTCGGCATTTGGATCGCGTGGAAAAGCTGTCAGGATCACCATCGCATGGCGGTGATCGCCAAGTGGTTGCGCCGGGGCTTCGGCGGCATCGCGCAGGTTTGCCATGATCACATCGACCCCGGCGGCCAATGTCTTGGTCTGACGCTCGCGCAGGTCGCGGGCCAGTGCATCGGTGGCAGGGTTGTGCCGGGGCCGGGCCAGCCGCGCCGCATCCGGCAGGGCGCAAATGCCGATCATGCTGGCATCGTTGTAATAGCCAAAGGACTTTAGGTGCTGGCTGCGCGCCAACGGATCATCGGGGATCGCGGCCCTTGCCGGATTGACCTTGCCGCTGCGCACCACATCCATCATCGCCTGAAACGGACCCATGGCATTGACGATGCTTGCCGGATCTTCAGGCCGATCAAAGCTGAGCGTTGGAAAAGGCAGGTCTGGCAGCTGCGTCAAGGGTGCACTCAACCGGCGCAGCCGTTCCAGTGGATAAGTACCCATATGCATGGGGCGCGATTTGGACGAGAAAAATTTCATGCCACAGCAGGTGCCACAGCAGCGCGTGAATTGCCAGTGCTGCGCTTGACTCTGCCGGACCGCCTTGACCATGCTACCGCCAGATATGGGGAGTAGGAACATGATCACTTTTAACCGCCGCCAGACATTGGCCACGATGGGCGCTGCCGCCGCTGTTGGCCTTGCCGCGCCCGCGATTGCACAAAACAAGAAGATCGTTGTGGGGGCATTGCGCTTTACCAGCCATTCCGGCAGCTTTGTCGCCTTTGAGCGGGATTATTTCAAAGAGGCCGGTCTCGATGTTGAACTGCGGTTCTTTCAGGCCGCGCAACCGATGGCGGTGGCGATTGCCAGCGGCGATGTCGACTATGCCGTGACAGCCATCTCTGGTGGTCTGGTGTCACTGGCGCAAAAGGGCGCGATCAAGGTGATCGGCGGCGCATTGCAAGAAGAGGCCGGCATCGACGGTCAAAAGTTCCTCGTCTCTGACGCGGCCTATCAGGCGGGTGTCACATCCCCGGCGATGCTGGATGGCAAAAGCTATGGCATCACGCAGGCTGGATCGTCATTCCACTATATGGGGTCCAAAATGGCCGCCGCAGAGGGTATCAACCTGACCTTCAAGCCGCTGCAAAAGGTCGGCGCGATCATTGGTGCGTTGAAATCTGGCCAGATTGATGCCTGGTCCATCGTGCCGCATATCGCCAAACCGCTGTCGGGGTCAGGCGCGGTGCATATCATCGGCAATGTGGCCGATTATCTGCCCGATTATCAGGTCACAACCGTCTTTACCTCGGCCAAAAACGCCAGCGAAGACCGGGATCTGACGCAAAGCTTTTTGAACGGGTTCTCCAAAGGGGTTGCGGACTACAACAGCGCGATGATTGCCAAGGACGGCGGTGAGGATGGCGTGAATGCAATGGTCGATCTGATTCACAAATATGTTTACACCGACCGCCCCCGCGAAAAGGCCGCGCCGTCGATCATCAACGGCACGATGCGCCTCAATGAAGGGGCCGCGCTGAATGTGGCATCGGTCGCAGATCAGCTGAGCTGGTTCCAGTCCGAGGGTCTGGTGGATGCGGACATCACGCTGGATCAGCTGATTGACACCTCCTACGTCAAAACGATGGGCGCGTAACAGCCGCACATCGAGTGAAACAAGGGCCGGGCTGTCCGCCTGGCCCTTTGCTTTTTAAGGCAGTGCCATGGACCTGAGACTGGACAACATCAGCCACCACTACGGCGAGACCGAGGTGTTGCGTGACATTTCGCTGGAAATTCCATCGGGGCAGATTGTCTGTCTTGTCGGCCCATCAGGCTGTGGCAAGTCCACCCTGCTGCGTCTGATTGGTGGGTTGGAAGAACCCGGCGGCGGGCAGGTGTTGCAACTGGGCGATGCACCGGAGGATTGCCTGAACCCGCTGACCTATATCTTTCAGGATTTTGCCCTGCTGCCATGGCGGACGGTGCGCGGCAATATTGCGCTGGCGCTTGAGGATCACCGAATGGGAGCGGCAGCGCGGGATGATATCATCGCCGATGTACTGGCCCGCACCAAGCTGAGCGAGTTTGCCGATGCGCTGCCTAAACAATTGTCGGGCGGGATGAAACAAAGGGTGGCCATCGCCCGTGCACTGGCGGTGCGACCGGCGGTAATGCTGATGGATGAACCCCTGTCGGCATTGGACAGCCAGACCCGCGAATTGCTGATGGATGATCTGGTTGGCCTATGGACACGGCAACCGTTCACCGCCGTCTATGTCACCCACAACCTCGCCGAAGCTGTGCGTCTGGGGCACAAGATTGTCGTGCTGTCCCGCAGGCCGGGGCAAATCCGCGAGGTTGTCACGCTGGACACGCCTCTGACAGACCGCGCTTACGGCGATGCCGCGCTTGAGGAACAGCAACAATACCTTTGGGGGTTGATGCGCGAAGAGGCCGCAGCTGCCGATGCGGAGCTCATTCATGTCTGAGAGTGAAATGAAGCAGGCAAAAAAGGTCACTTTTCGGGGCGGCGGTTTCATCACTCAGCGTAAACGCGGGGTCGGGGTGGTGGTGTTTGTGCTGTTGATCCTGCTGGCCGAATGGGGCACGCGCAGCGGTGTGATTTCGGCGCTGACCCTGCCGAGGCCGAGCGATGTGGCGGCGACCTTTGGTGAGCTTTATGCATCCGGCCTGCTGTTCAAACATTTGATACCCTCGCTGACACGGCTGGTGATTGGGGCCAGCATGGGCGCGGTGATCGGCATATCAGTTGGCGTGTTGATCGGGCTCTTTAGCCTTGCACGAGCCGGTCTGGTGCCACTGGTCGCGGCGATCTTCCCCATTCCCAAAATCGCGCTGCTGCCGCTGTTTGTGATCTGGTTCGGGATTGATGAGGCCAGCAAATACGCGCTGATTGCCTTTGGTACTTTCACCCCCACGGTGGTGGCGGCCTATGCGGCAGTGGACAATGTGGATCGCAGCCTGATCCGCATGGGTCAAAGCTTTGGCCTTGGCTGGTGGTCGATTGTGAGCAAGATTGTGCTGCCCGGCGCCATGCCCGGAATCCTGTCGGGGCTTCGGGTGTCGCTGACCATTGCGATTATCCTGTTGGTGGCGGCGGAAATGCTGGGCGCGGAATACGGTATCGGTGCCTATATTCTGGAGGCGGGCAGCCTTTATGATCTGGAGCGTCTGTTCGCAGGAGTGGTGATACTGTCACTGCTTGGTGTTGCTGTGTCATCGGCCATCGCCGCGCTGGAACGGCGGGTGTTGCGTTGGCGGGTGTGAGGGCAAAAGGGGGCCAGCCCCCATCGCCGCTTGCGCGGCGATCCCCCCGGAATATTTGACTGCCAAAAAGGGGGAGGGGCGGCAGCCCCCGAAAGGCGGGACATGTCTGGCAGCGGGTATGAAACCTGTTATCAATGCAAGAAACTCTAAAAGCGGACCAAGCATGACTGATCATTCCACCACCCATGACGCCGAAGAAGACATCCGCAACCGTGACATCAAGATCTATGTGAACGGCGAGATCGTGCACCGCGATGCGGCCAAGGTCTCGGTCTATGACAGCGGCTTTATGCTAGGTGACGGGATCTGGGAGGGGATGCGCCTTTATGACGGGGTCTGGGCGTTTTTTGATGAACATATGGACCGGTTTTTCGGGTCGTGCAAAACTATTGCGATGGACGTGGAAATGGACCGCGCGGGCATTGCCGAGGCGCTGCGTCAGACAGCCGCGGCGAACGGGATGACCGATGATGTACATTGCCGCTTGATGCTGACGCGGGGGATCAAGGACAAGCCGTTCCAGCACCCCGCGCTGAGCACATCTGGCCCGACGTTGGTGATCATCATGGAGCATTCCAAGCCGGTGAACCGCCTGCAATCGGCGGGCATATCATTGGCCACGGTGCCGCAGGTGCGCGGCTTGCCCAATAGCCAGGATCCCAAGCTGAACAGCCATTCCAAGCTCAACTGTATCATCGCCTGTTTGCAGGCCGAGGCGGCGGGCGCGGATGAGGGGCTGATGCTGGACCCGCATGGATTTGTGAACACCACCAACGCCTGCAACTTTTTCATTGTGCGCGGCGGGGCAGTTTGGACCTCGACCGGGGATTACTGCATGAACGGTGTTACCCGGCAAAAGGTGATTGATCTGTGCCGTGCCAATGAAATTCCGGTGTTTGAAAAGAACTTCTCGCTTTATGAGGCTTATAGTGCGGATGAGGCGTTCTTGACCGGAACCTTTGGGGCGCAAACCCCGGTGGCGACCATCGATGGCAAGCCGATTGGTGACGGGGATCGGCCTGTGACGGCGCAGTTGCAGGCGCTTTATAAGGCGCTGATTGCGGATCATGTGGCGGCAAAAACCGCCCGTTGATCGGCGGGCCTATTGGCGGCATTAGCCCTTTGGTAGATCGCCGATCAAGATGGCGCGAAAATCATTCACGTTGGTGCCTGTGGGGCCGGTGACAAAGAGGCCATCTATGGCCTTGAAGGCGCTATAGGCATCATTGCGGCCAAGATATGCGATGGGGTCGAGGCCCGCCTCCCGCATTCGGCTGGCTGTATTGCCATCGACAAAGGCACCAGCGTTGTCTTCGGAACCATCGATCCCGTCCGTGTCCGCGGCAAGGGCGCTGATGCCCGGCTGACCATCAAGGGCGATGGCGAGGCTCAGCTGAAACTCGCTGTTGCGGCCGCCGCGGCCTTTGTGGCGCAGGGTCACGGTGGTTTCACCGCCCGAAAGGATCACCAGCGGCGCGGCGTAGGGTGTGCCGGACTTGGCGGTGTGCAGGGCGATGGCGCTGTGTACTTGTGCTACATCTCGCGCTTCGCCCTCGATGGCGTCTGACAGGATCCAAGGCTGTATGCCGCATGACTGCGCGACGTCAGCGGCGGCCTGCAGGGAAAGCGCGGCGGAGGCGATGACCTTGGTCGTAACATGAGGCGCTGGGCGATCCGGGGTGCTGGCCCTGTTTTCAAGGTAATCCATACAACGGTCCGGCAGGACAATGCCGCGCGCGCGGATCATCGCCCGCACATCTGCAATGGCGGGGCGCCCCGGTACAGTTGGCCCGGAGGCCACTTCGCCCGGTGCATCACCCGGTACGTCCGACACGATCAGTGAACAGACCTGCGCAGGGGCGGCCAGTTCGGCCAGACGTCCGCCGTTGATCCCGCTAAAGCATTTGCGAATGTCGTTCATCACCGAGATCGGCGCACCCGAGGCCAGCAGCGCCTCGTTCAACTGTTGCAAATCCTCAAGCGTTAAGCCGTGCGGAGGGTCCGGCAACAAAGACGAACCGCCACCGCAGATCAGCGCGATCACCAGATCATCCGGGCCAAGATTACGCACAGCATCCTTGAGCGCTTCAGCGGCCTGAAGGCCAGCGGCATCCGGCACGGGATGGGCCGCTTCGACTACCCGAATGGTTTCGCAAGGGGCGGCGTAACCATAGCGAGTGACGACCACGCCTTCAAACGGAGCGGGCCAGAGTTGCTCAAAAGCTTGGGCCAATTGCGCCGCGCCTTTGCCTGCACCGATGACAACCGTGCGGCCCTTGGGCGGGTCCGGCAGGTTGCCCTGCAACGCTTTGAGCGGATCGGCGGCGGCGACAGCTGCGTCAAACAGGCTGGCGAGGAAATCTCTTTTGGGATCGCGCATTTGCCCTCCTCAAGATTGTTGTCAGCTGAGGCCAAAAATATCGCGGGTAAAGACTTTGCCTGCCACATCATCCAGATCTTCGGAAGCGCGGTTTGCCACAACCACATCACTGCGCTGTTTGAAGGTCGCCAGATCGTTGATGACCGAGCACCCCATAAACGTGGCATCCTCAAGCGCGGGCTCATAAATCACAACATCAATGCCAGCGGCGCGGATACGGCGGATCACGCCTTGGACTGAGCTTTGGCGGAAGTTGTCGGATCCTGCTTTCATCACCAGACGGTGAATGCCCACGACCTGCGGGTTCTTTGCGACGATCTGCCCTGCAATGAAATCCTTGCGCGTGCGGTTGGCGTCAACCACGGCCCGCATCAGGTTTTGCGGCACATCGGAATAATTCGCCAGCAGCTGTTTGGTGTCTTTGGGCAGGCAATAGCCGCCATAGCCAAACGATGGGTTGTTGTAATGGGTGCCAATTCGTGGATCGAGGCCGATGCCCTCAATGATTTGGCGGGCGTCCATGTCTTGGCTCAGGGCATAGCTGTCCAGCTCATTAAAGAAGGCAACGCGCATGGCCAGATAGGTGTTGGCAAACAGCTTGATCGATTCCGCCTCTTCCGCGCCAGTGAACAACAGCGGGATGTTCCGGGCTTCTGCACCTTGCACCAGCAGATCGGCAAAGCTGCGGGCGGCCGGGGTTTCGGCGCCGACCACGATGCGAGAGGGGTGCAGGTTGTCATGCAGTGCCATGCCCTCGCGCAGAAATTCGGGGCAGAACAGGATGTTGTCTGATCCGGTGGCGCCGCGCATGCGGGTGATGAACCCAACCGGAACGGTGGATTTGATCACAACTGTCGCGTCTGGCGCGTCTCGGACGGCGGCGTGGATCACGGCCTCAACTGATGAGGTGTCAAAGAAGTCGGTTTTTGGGTCGTAATCCGTGGGCGTGGCAACTACGACAAAGGCGGCCCCTGTCATTGCGGCGGCGCTGTCGGTTGTGGCGGTCAGATCGAGATCTTTGGTGGCGAGCCAATCTTCCAGCTTGGGGTCTTCGATCGGGGATTGGCGCGCATTCAACTGCGCCACGCGGTCTGGGTTGAGATCCACAGCAACAACGCTGTTGTGCTGGGCCAACAAAACGGCATTGGACAGACCCACATAACCGATACCGAATACGGCAATTTTCATGTCAATGCTGCCCGCCCTAAAAACCGTGGCACCTTAGTGTCATATCGGCTTTGGGGTGGCAATGATCAGCTGCTTTCGGGGGAAATTACCTCTGGTTGTTTGGCCTGTGCTGTGGATACTGAAGGGCAGGGGGAACGCCAGTGAATATTCTGTTTATTATGTATGACCAGTTGCGGTTCGACTATCTAAGCTGTGCGGGGCACCCGCATTTGCACACGCCAAACTTTGACCGTGTCGCGCAGATGGGCGTGCGGTTTTCCAACGCCTATGTGCAGTCACCGATCTGCGGTGCCAGCCGGATGTGTTATTATACGGGCCGCTACGCATCAAGCCACGGCGCACAATGGAACGGCTTCCCCCTTCGAGTGGGAGAGCAGACCATCGGCGATCATCTGCGCAAACTTGGCATGGACTGCTGGCTGATTGGCAAGACCCACATGGTGGCGGATGCGGACGGCATGGCGCGGCTTGGGCTGAGTGCGGACAGCACCATCGGCGCACGGCAGGCCGAATGCGGGTTTGATGCATGGGTGCGCGATGACGGGCTGTGGGGCGAGGGGCCGGACGGGTTCTATGACGAAAAACGTTCTCCCTATAACGAATATCTCAAGGGCAAAGGCTACGACAGCGAGAACCCCTGGGCCGATTATGCCAATGCCGGAATTGAGGATGAACAAATTGCATCAGGCTGGATGTTCCGCAATGCGGATAAGCCCGCAAATATCCGTGAAGAGGACAGCGAAACCCCTTGGCTGACCAGCAAAACCATTGAGTTTATCGAAGAACACGACGGCCCGTGGTGTGCCCATGTCAGTTTTATCAAACCGCACTGGCCCTATATCGTGCCTGCGCCCTATCATAACATGTACGGCGCGAACCATGTACCGCAACCGCGCCGCGCCGATGTGGAACGCGATGATCCGCATCCTGTTTTCGGGGCCTATATGGAAAACAAGGTCGCCAGCGCGTTTCAGCGCGAAGAGGTCCGGCAAAAGGTGATCCCGGCCTATATGGGGCTGATCAAGCAATGTGATGATCAATTGGGTCGTCTGCTCGATCATCTGGAAGATACTGACCGTTTGAAAGACACGATGATCGTGTTGACCTCGGACCATGGGGATTACCTGGGCGATCACTGGTTGGGTGAGAAAGATCTGTTCCACGAACAATCGGTGAAGGTGCCGATGATCATCTACGATCCGCGCAGCGCTGCGGATACGGCGCGGGGCACGACCTGTGACGCTTTGGTGGAAAGCGTCGATCTCGCCGCAACCTTTGTCGAAGCGGCAGGTGGCAAGGTGCCCGATCACATCATTGAGGGCCGGTCCCTGATCCCGTGGTTGCACGGCGAGGTGCCGGACTGGCGCGAATACGCGATCAGCGAATATGACTATTCGGCCACCCCGCAAGCGGTCAAACTGGGTCTGCGCCCGCGCGACGCACGATTGTTCATGGTGTTTGATGGCCGATACAAGTTGATGCACGCCGAGGGCGGGTTCCGCCCGATGCTGTTTGATCTGCAAGCCGATCCGGACGAATTCCATGACCTGGCCAAGGGCGGCAAGCATCACCCCGAGATGGACCGTCTTTATGATATGTTGGCGCAATGGGGGCGGCGAATGTCACAGCGGGTGACGCGGTCCGAAGATGACATCGAGACCATGCGCGGCAAATCCGGGCGCCGGGGAATCCTGCCGTTTATGTATGACGGTAGCGAGGTGCCTGATGAATTGACGGTGAAGTATCGCGGCACGGTCCGGCAGGATCACGTGAAAGGGGATGATAAAGGCAGCTGATGGGGCGCCACGATTCTTTTAAAGAAACCGGTCCTGACCCTAAACTGGCGGTGCAAATCCCAGGATCAATTGCCGCAGCCCAATCGCAGCACCGGCCAGAATGCACAGCAGAGTGATCGGCGCACTATAGGCCAGCACCGAAAAGGCGGAGATGCCTTGGCCTACGCTGCATCCAACTGCGACAACCGCGCCCATCCCCATCAAGGCCGCCCCAAAAAGCTGCCTGCCCAGCTCTCGTGGGTCATCGCAGGCCTCCCAGCGGAAATGCCCCTTGAACAGACTGCCCAGAAACGCCCCAAGCAGGACGCCGATCACCGATCCGGTGCCAAAACTGATGGTGTTGCCAGAGGACGTCATCGCATAAAGCATGGTTTCCCCGATGGGCGCGGAAAACGTGTGACTGACCACCGACGTTGCGTCAAATCCATGTGCCGCAACCCATTGTGTGCCCGCCCAGCCCGAGACGATGGAAAGGCCCACAACTGCGCCCCAGAACACATGGCTGAAAGATCGCCGCATATCGCGATTGACCAAAGTCAGTGCCAGAATGACCGCGCCGATCGCCATGCCAGCAACGTTTACGGATAGACCCGAAAGCGCGGACAGCGCCTGCGCATAACTGGAGGTTGCGGCGGGATGTACATAGGTGCCAAAGGCCCAGATGCGCAGACCAGACAAAGGCCCGCCCAAGGTGACATAGGCCGAAAGCCCCATCACCAGAACAATCAAGAAGGACCGCAGATCACCGCCACCGAGCCGCGCCAATGCGCCGTAACCGCAGTTGCCCGCCAAGGCCATTCCATAGCCAAAAACCAACCCGCCAAGAACAGAACCGACGATATTCCAGTCGCGGGTCATATACAGCGTCTCGCCCAGATCCAGCAGACCTGCCGCCGACAACCCAAAGGTGCCGATCACCGCAACGCCAATGGCAATGCCCCACATCCGCAGACGCAAGGCGCTTTCGCCGTAATAAAGATCTTCAATTGCGCCCAATGTGCAAAACCGCCCGATGCGGGCCGCCAGACCCAGAAACACGCCGCCTACAAGGCCGATCAGCGCAACCAGTGCAGGTTCGGAAAAGACATCAAACATGGCTTGGCCCTCTGGTTGCAGTGGGTCTTGCTGTGCCGCGTCACCGGTTACTTTTGGCGGCAGAACAGATCATAGACAACTTCCATGATCTGTTTCGGGCGGTCATCGGTCAGACTGTAATAGATGGTTTTGCCATCGCGGCGCGGGGTCACAAGCCCCTCTAGCCGGAGGCGTGACAATTGCTGGGACACCGCCGCCTGCCGCGCAGACAGCAACTCTTCCAATTCGGTCACGGATTTCTCGCCAGAGGCCAGATGGCACAGTATCATCAGACGCCCCTCATGGCTGATCGCCTTGAGAAAATTGGACGCCCGCATCGCATTGGCGGCCATCTTGTCCATGTCTTCGGCGCAGATGTCCTTGTCGAACACGGGCAGGCTGGATGTGCTTGCCGGTTCCGACGGTGTCAGGCCGTCTTGGTGTGAAACGCTCGTGTCCATCGTCATCCTCAATTCAATGGCGGGCTGTCGGCTATTTCCAGCATCTTTTCCAGAAGCCCCCAAAAGAAGTCTTCTCCAGGATAGCCCTCGATGCGTGAAATTTCCAGATTATCCTGCATCAGCACAAATGTCGGGGTAAAGCTGAGCCGTCTGGCAAAGGTCAAATCCTCCGGCAAGGCCGTGTGAATATCGATCCGGCGCAGGGGGGCGGATTGGCCTTCGGGGGTTTTGGGATAGATATGGGCAATCTCGTCATTCCAGCGGGCGCACCAGACACATCCGTCTTCTTCGACCATAACCAATGACAGCTCAGCCGCCGCCGAGAGGGCAGAGGAGAGCAGCAAAAAAGCAGACAGTAAGACGCGACGCAGGAACATGGTAAATTGACCTTTGGTAGTAATAATACATAATATGAATATGTGAATTACTCAAGGGCGGGTCTGGGTCATGATGGATATTACCTTTGCAGGGGCCTGGATCGCCGGGCTGTTGTCGTTCCTGTCGCCCTGCATCCTGCCGATTGTGCCCTTCTACCTGAGCTATCTGGCCGGTGTCGGCATGAACCAGATCCAGGCGGACGCGCAGATTGACCGTAGCGTCCGCATCCGTGCGGTGTTGGCCGCCTGTTTCTTTGCTGCCGGTGTCATCACCATCTTTATGGGGCTTGGGGCCGTAGCCACGACCTTTGGTCAGGCGGTGCGCGAATACTTTGACATCCTGCGCTGGATCGCAGCGGCGATTATCATCGCGATGGGCCTGCATTTTCTCGGAGTAATCCGCATTGGCATCCTGTACCGGCAATTGCGGGCCGATGGTGGGGATGCCTCCAACGTCAGCCTGCTGGGCGCTTATGTGATCGGGCTGGCCTTTGCCTTTGGCTGGACGCCCTGCGTGGGGCCCGTGCTGGCGGCGATCCTGTTCACCGCGGCGGGCGCAGATACCGCATCGACCGGCGCGGCCCTGCTTTTCGTTTACGGGTTCGGCATGACCTTGCCCTTCATCCTTGCGGCATTGTTCATCGGACCCTTCATGCGCTGGATGCAGAAATTCCGCCGCCATCTGGGAACCATTGAAAAGCTGATGGGGGTGATGCTGATTGTGTTCGGCATTCTGATCGCGACAAACTCGATCAACTATATCGCACAGTGGATGCTGTCGATTGCGCCGGACATCGGTGTGCTGAGATAAGGGAGAGACACCTATGAAACGGATTGCAATACTGGTCGCAAGCCTGCTGGCTTTGGCGCTGCCTCTGCACGCGGCAGAGGTGGGCGATGACGGGCTGCACAAAGCCCCTTGGATGCGCGACACTTTCAAAGATCTGAGCGAGGATCTGGAAGAGGCCAACGCCGAGGGCAAGCGGTTGGTGGTGATGATTGAACAACGCGGCTGTATCTACTGCACCAAGATGCACGAAGAGATCTATCCGCAGCCCGAAATTGCCGATTACATCGCGCAAAACTACTTTGTCGTGCAGGTGAACATGTTTGGCGATGTCGAGGTCACCGACTTTGACGGAGAGACACTTTCCGAGAAACAGATGGTGCGCAAATGGGGCGTTTTGTTCACGCCAACGATTCTGTTTTTCCCCGAAAATGTAGAGGATGGCATGACGGCATCCCAAGCGGCGGTGGCCACGATGCCCGGTGCCTTTGGCCGCCAAACCACGTTTGACATGTTCAACTGGGTCGTCGAGAAAGGCTATGTCGGAGACGAAAGTTTCCAGAAATATCATGCCCGTAAGATCGCCGAACGTGCCGGGTGATCGGATGGGCGCACACGAGATTGGTCGCTCAGATAAAAAAATTCATTAAACTGAATTTGTTGTTGCGTGATCGGGAAATCGTGCGCTACGGTATACAAAACGCCGTGAAGGCAAGGGAGGACGCATGAAGATTTTAGGAACTGCAGCCGTGATTGCGGGCATGCTGACAAGCGCGGCACTGGCCGAAGCCGTGGCGCCTACAGCGGTGAAATACGACGAGGGCACCGTTGCGATGTCATTGTCGGGCGCAGCTGGTGATCCGGTTGAAGGCCGCAACATCGTTGGCAACAAGAAAAAAGGCAACTGCGTGGCCTGTCATCAGGTCACCGATCTGAGCGATGTGCCGTTCCACGGCGAGATCGGTCCTGCGCTGGATGGCGCTGGTGATCGCTGGAACGAAGCAGAGCTGCGCGGGATCGTGGCAAACGCCAAACTCATGTTCGAAGACACGATGATGCCAGCCTTCTACAAGACCGAGGGCTTCATCCGCCCGGGCAAAGCATACACAGGCAAAGCGGCGGACGAGACCTTTGGTCCGGTCCTGACTGCGCAACAGATCGAAGATGTTGTCGCCTACCTCAAGACACTCAAAGAATAATCCGCAGGGTCTGCGGACCAGACTAGGAGATCACTCATGGAATTCACACGACGCAATGCGCTGGCGCTTGGGGCGGGGGCACTTGTTCTCGCGGGTCTTCCGGTCAAGGGCTACGCCGCAGGCGAAGCCGAGATCGAAGCCTTCACCGGCGGCGCAGCAATGGCCGACACCGGCGTGACACTGACCGCGCCCGAGATTGCCGAGAACGGCAACACCGTGCCAATCGAGGTCGACGCCCCCGGCGCGGTCGAGATTATGGTGCTGGCACTGGGCAACCCGACGCCGCCGGTCGCCACTTTCAAATTCGGCAAGCTGGCCGCATCGCATCAGGCCTCCACACGTATCCGCCTGGCGGGCACGCAGGACGTTGTTGCCATCGCCAAAATGGCAGACGGCACATTCGCCAAGGCATCCAGCACAGTCAAAGTAACAATCGGCGGCTGCGGCGGCTAAGGCATTAAGGAGAATTCAACATGGCATCTGGTGTAAAACCCCGCGTCAAAGTCCCCAAAAAGGCGGCCGCCGGTGAGGCGATCACGATCAAGACTTTGATCAGCCACAAAATGGAATCCGGCCAGCGTAAAGATGACGATGGCAACCCTATTCCACGGTCCATCATCAACCGGTTCACCTGTGACTTTAACGGTGAAAACGTGATTGACGTGACCCTTGAGCCGGCAATCTCGACCAACCCCTATCTGGAATTTCAGGCCACCGTGCCCGAAGCCGGTGAATTCAAATTCACTTGGTATGACGATGATGGGTCGATCTACGAAACAAGCAAAAAAATTGCGATCGGCTGAGGGGCTGTGTCACTGGGAGGAACACATATGAAACGACTGGCACAAATGGCCTGCACGGTATCGGTGATGGCATTTGGCGGGGCGGCGATGGCCGATCCGGTGGATGATACGCTGATCCTGAACGAAGACATCACCATGGTGACGCGCACAGCGGCGCCTGCGCATCTTGAGGATGCAGTGGATGAGGTTCTTTCGGGTTGGCTTTTCCGCGGAACTGAAACCCGCGCCATGCAAGCGGATGATTTCGACAACCCCGGCATGATCTTTGTGGAACAGGCCGAAGATGTCTGGAACACCGCAGAAGGCTCCGAAGGCAAGTCCTGCGCAAGCTGCCATAACGAGCCTGATACAATGGCCGGCGTGCGTGCTGTGTATCCCAAGTGGAACGAAGCAGCAGGGGAGGTGCGCACCCTTGAGATGCAGATCAACGACTGCCGCGAAAACCGTATGGGCGCGGAAAAGTGGAAGTACACCAAAAGCAACATGGTCAATATGACCGCGCTGCTGGCGTCTGTGTCTCGCGGTATGCCGATCAATGTCGCCATTGACGGTCCGGCGCAATCAACGTGGGAGCAGGGCAAGGAGCTCTACTACACCCGCACAGGTCAGCTGGAACTGTCTTGCGCCAATTGCCACGAAGACAGCTATGGCAAGATGATCCGCGCCGATCACCTCAGCCAGGGCCAGATCAACGGCTTCCCCGTTTACCGCCTGAAAAACACCAAGCTGAACGCGGTGCATGCCCGTTTCAAAGGTTGTGTGCGCGACACCCGCGCCGAGACCTACAAGCCCGGTTCGCCTGAGTTTATCGCGCTTGAACTGTACGTCGCATCACGCGGCAATGGTCTGTCCGTCGAAGGGCCGTCCATCCGAAACTAAACCATGACCCCGCGCAGGACGCTGCGCGGGGTTTTTCGCACTTATTAAATTCATAAATGCGCATACGTGCGCGTGACCGGAGCCACCCTATGATTTCTCGCCGTGATTTCCTGCAAACCTCCATGGCCGCTGCGGCGCTTTATGGTGGGTCCGGTTTTGGCAATTGGGCGCAACTTGCTGCGCAACAGGCCCTGACACAGGACAAGCTGCTGGAGTTTGACAGCTTTGGGAATGTCTCGTTGATCCATGTCACGGACATCCATGCGCAGCTCAAACCGCTGTATTTTCGCGAGCCTGAGGTCAACATCGGTGTTGGTAACAACAAAGGTGCAGTGCCTCATGTCACCGGCGCCGATTTTCGGCGCGCTTACGGCATCGAGGACGGCAGCCCCTCTGCCTATGCCCTGACTTATAATGATTTTGCGTCGCTGGCCAAAGGCTATGGCCGTGTGGGGGGACTGGACCGGGTTGCGACCGTGATCAATTCGATCCGTGCCGACCGCCCCGATGCATTGCTGCTGGATGGCGGCGACACATGGCATGGCAGCTATACCTGCTATCACACCCAAGGGCAGGACATGGTCAATGTCATGAACGCCCTCAACCCCGACGCGATGACCTTCCACTGGGAATTCACGCTGGGCTCTGACCGGGTGAACGAGATTGTAGAGGGCCTGCCGTTTGCCGCGCTGGGTCAAAACATCTTTGACGCTGAATGGGATGAACCCGCCGAATTGTTCCCGCCTTATAAATTCTTCGAACGCGGCGGTGTAAAGATTGCGGTCATCGGTCAGGCCTTCCCCTATATGCCCATCGCCAACCCCGGCTGGATGTTCCC
The DNA here is from genome assembly GCF_003054325.1 of Sulfitobacter mediterraneus. Classification (GTDB taxonomy): domain Bacteria; phylum Pseudomonadota; class Alphaproteobacteria; order Rhodobacterales; family Rhodobacteraceae; genus Sulfitobacter; species Sulfitobacter mediterraneus. The sequence goes on along the minus strand of NZ_QBKU01000006.1, from coordinate 101,444 downwards.
CGAATACGCCTTTGGCATCCGCGACGAGAACATGCAGGAGATGGTCGATCGGGTGCGTGCCGAAGGGGCGGAACTGGTGGTTTGCCTCAGTCACAACGGCTTTGACGTGGACAAGCGGATGGCAGGCATTGTGACGGGCATCGACGTGATCCTGTCCGGTCACACCCATGACGCGCTGCCCGAGCCGGTGTTGGTGGGCGACACGATCATCGTTGCGTCCGGGTCCAACGGTAAATTTGTCAGCCGCGTCGATCTGGATGTGCGCGATGGCCGCATGATGGGCTTCCGCCACAAGTTGATCCCGATCTTCTCGGATGTGATCACCCCCGATGCAGAGGTGGCCAAGCTGATTGATGAACAGCGTGCGCCATACCTCGACGATCTGACAAAGGTGATCGGCAAGACGGCTGATGACCAAACGCTTTACCGCCGTGGCAATTTCAACGGCACATGGGATGATTTGATTTGTGATGCGCTGATCTCGGAACGGGAGGCGGATATCGCCTTGTCCCCCGGTGTGCGCTGGGGCCCGTCGATCCTGCCCGGTCAGGACATCACCCGCGAAGACATCTGGAACGTCACCTCGATGACTTATGGCGAAGCTTACCGGACCGAGATGACGGGTGAATTCCTGCATATAGTGCTGGAGGATGTGGCCGACAACCTGTTCAACCCTGACCCCTATTACCAGCAGGGCGGCGATATGGTGCGCGTCGGTGGCCTTGGCTACAGGATTGACGTGACCAAGCCGCAGGGCGACCGCATCACCGAGATGACCTTGCTCAAAACGGGCGAGATGATTGATCCGTCCAAGACCTATCAGGTCGCGGGCTGGGCCTCGGTGAACCAAGGCACCGAAGGGCCGCAGATCTGGGATGTGGTCGAGGCCCATATCGCCAATCAGGGGACAGTATCCCTTGATCCGAACAACAGTGTGAAAGTTGTCGGGGTTTAACCCCCGAACTGCCAGAGGAGACATAACAGATGTCAGATAAGAAAACGCCGGGCGCTCCCTCGCGCCGTGCCTTCCTAAGCGGGGCCGCAGCGGCCAGTGCAGGCGCCATCGCCGCGGGCACCGCCCGTGCCGCCAGCCCTGATCCGTTGATCACGCAAGTACAGCCTTGGGCACAGGAGTTGGGTGATGGCGTGGATGCCACGCCTTATGGCCTGCCGATTGAATATGAAAACGACGTGATCCGCCGTAATGTGGAATGGTTGACCGCTGACACCGTCAGTTCGATCAATTTCACCCCGATCCACGCACTTGACGGTACAATTACCCCGCAGGGCTGCGCGTTTGAGCGGCACCACTCCGGCGCGATTGACCTGAAAAAGCAGGACTACCGCCTGATGATCAACGGTCTGGTCGATACGCCGCTGGTCTTTTCCTACGCCGATCTCGAACGTTTCCCGCGCGAGAACCACGTCTATTTCTGCGAATGCGCCGCCAACACAGGCATGGAATGGGCCGGGGCCCAATTGAACGGGGCGCAATTCACCCACGGCATGATCCACAACATGGAATACACGGGCGTGCCGTTGCGCACCCTGCTTGAAGAGGCCGGTCTGGATACCGCAGGTGATCTCAAGGACAAGTGGGTGTTCGTCGAAGGCGCAGATGCGTCATCAAACGGGCGTTCCATTCCGATGGAAAAGGCCTTGGACGATGTCTTGGTCGCTTTCAAAGCCAACGGCGAGGCGCTGCGCAAAGAACACGGCTATCCTGTGCGTCTGGTTGTCCCCGGTTGGGAAGGCAACATGTGGGTCAAATGGATCCGCCGGATCGAGGTCACGGATGCGCCGGTCGAAAGCCGCGAAGAGACCAGCAAATACACTGACGTCTTGGAAAACGGCATTGCCCGCAAATGGACCTGGGCGATGGATGCCAAGTCGGTCGTCACCTCGCCCAGCCCGCAAGCGCCGATCACCCACGGCAAAGGGCCATTGGTGATCACCGGGCTGGCGTGGTCCGGGCGCGGTGCGATCAAACGTGTCGATGTGTCCAAGGATGGCGGCGAAACATGGGAAACCGCCCGCCTGGCCAAGCCGGGCGAGAAAATGGCGATGACCCGCTTTTATCTCGATACCGATTGGGACGGGGAAGAGATGATGCTGCAATCACGTGCCATGGACGACACCGGATATGTGCAGCCCACCAAGGCGCAATTGCGCGAGGTGCGCGGGCTCAACTCCATCTATCACAACAACTGCATCCAGACATGGTTGGTGCGCAGCACGGGCGAGGCTGAAAATGTCGAAGTTTCTTAAATCCATTCCCCTGATCGCTTTGCTGGCCGGATTGGCCGCGCCCGCATCCGCCGAGAAATTCGGCCTTGGCCGCGCGGCCCTGCCCGAGGAAATTGCCGCATGGGACGGCGATGTCAGCCCCAATGGGGATGGCCTGCCTGCCGGATCAGGGGACGCGATTGTTGGCGAAGAAATTTTTGCCGAGCAATGCGCGGTCTGCCACGGTGATTTTGCCGAAGGGATCGACAACTGGCCCAAGCTGGCCGGCGGTGCGGATACCCTCGATCACGAAGATCCGCTCAAGACGGTCGGCTCTTACTGGCCGCATCTCAGCACGGCATTTGACTATATCAAACGGTCCATGCCCTACGGCAATGCGGGCACGCTCAGCGATGATGAGGTCTATGCGATTGTCGCCTATATCCTGTATTCCAACGATCTGATCGAAGATGATTTTGTCCTGTCGGATGAAACATTTGCCGATGTTGAATTGCCCAACGCGCAGGGATTCATTTTGGACAACCGCGCGGAGACCGAATACGCAATCTGGAGCGGTGAGCCCTGCATGGAAAACTGCAAGGATGAGGTCAAAGTGACCATGCGTGCCATGGTTCTTGATGTCACCCCCGAAGAAGACAAGCCGGCAACTGCCGAAGTCACACAAGCCAATGCAGCCAAGGCCGAAGAGACCGAAGAAGCGCCGGTTGAAGCCGCCGCGCCTGCGATTGACGCCGAATTGGCGAAGGCGGGCGAGAAGGTATTCAAAAAGTGCAAAGCCTGCCATCAGGTCGGCGCCAAAGCCAAAAACCGCTCTGGTCCGGTCCTGAACGGGATCGTCGGCGGAGCATCCGGAGCCGTGGACGGGTTCAAATATTCCAAAGCTCTGAAGGCCGCTGCCGAAGGCGGATTGGTCTGGACACCTGAAGAATTGGCAGCTTTCCTCGAAAAGCCGAAGAAATACCTCAAGGGGACCAAAATGGGCTTTGCCGGTTTGAAAAAGGAAAAGGATCAAGCGGCGGTGATTGAATACCTCAAGACCTTCGCGGAGTGATGGAGTGACCGTACGGTTCACATCTCTCCTGACGTTTCTCGCCGCCGCGTTGGTGGCGGGGGTCTCCTCTGCCACAGAAGTGGGCGATGCGGTAAACGGTGCGAAAGTTTTCCAGCAATGCAAAGCTTGCCATCAAGTGGGAGAGGGGGCCAAAGATCGGGTTGGTCCGCAATTGAACGGTGTATTTGGCCGCAGGGCGGGCGTAATCGAGGGGTTCCGATACTCCAAAAGCATGGACCGGATGGGCAATGATGGCCTGACTTGGACAGCCCAAACACTTGACGCCTATATCGAGAACCCCAAGGCGCTGGTGTCCAAAACCCGAATGAACTTCAAGGGGATCAAGGACGCAGCAGACCGCGACGATCTGCTCGTTTATCTGCGGCAGTTTTCGGACGATCCGGCAAACTTTCCCGAAGCGGAGCCAACAGCAACGGCAACGGATCATGACATAGATCCCGCCATTCTCGCGCTGCAGGGCGATCCGGAGTATGGTGAATATCTGGCTGGAGATTGCAGCACCTGCCATCAGCGTGACGGTGAGGATGCGGGTATCCCCTCGATCACCAACTGGCCAGCCGAAGATTTTGTCGTGGCCATGCACGCCTACAAACGCAAGCTCAGGCCGCATCCGGTGATGCAGATGATGGCAGGCCGGTTGTCAGACGAAGAGATCGCGGCGTTGGCCGCATATTTTGAGGCCCTCGAATAGGGCCCGTCAGGGAGGAAGAAAAATGAAACTGAACAGACGTCATTTTATCGGGACATCAGCGGCTGCTGCGGCGTCCCTTTCCGCGCCAATGGTTTTGGCGGACGGGCATGGCAAACCGCGTGTCGTGGTTGTGGGCGGCGGTGCAGGCGGCGCAACGGCGGCGCGTTATATCGCCAAAGACAGCAAGGGCGCGATCGACGTCACGCTGATTGAACCCACGCGCATGTATTACACCTGCTTTTTCTCCAACCTCTATCTGGGCGGGTTCAAGGACATCGAAGACATCGGTCACAGCTATGGCAGTTTGGCTGCGGGTGGCGTGAACGTTGTGCATGACTGGGCCGTGGGCGTGGACCGCGACGCCAAGACAGTTTCCCTCGCCGGTGGCGGCAGCGTCCCCTATGACAAGCTGATCCTCAGCCCGGGCATTGATTTTGTAGATGGCGCAGTTGAAGGCTGGGATCTGTCCGCCCAGAACGCCATGCCCCACGCCTACAAGGCCGGATCGCAAAGTGAACTGCTCAAGGCGCAACTGATGGCGATGCCCGAAGGCGGCACCTTTGCCATGGTCGCGCCGCCCAACCCGTACCGCTGCCCGCCCGGCCCCTATGAGCGGGTGTCGATGGTTGCGCATTTCCTCAAGGCCAACAATCCTACGGCCAAGATCATTGTTGCGGACCCCAAGCCAAAGTTCTCAAAGATGAGCCTGTTTCAAGAGGGTTGGGCCAACCACTATGAGGGCATGATCGACTGGATCGGCGAAGACTTCGGCGGCGGCAATGTTTCGGTTGATCCGAATGCAATGACCGTCACCATCGACGGCGAAGAAACCAAAGTGGATGTGTGCAACGTCATCCCCGCAATGAAAGCGGGCCGGATCGCGGAGATCGCGGGTGTCACTGATGGCAATTGGGCTCCGGTCAATGCCGCCGATATGTCCACCAAGGCCGACGCAGAGATCTACGTTCTGGGCGATGCATCCCAGCAAGGCGATATGCCCAAATCCGGGTTCTCGGCCAACAGTCAGGCCAAGGTCTGCGCCAATGCGGTGCGCGGAGCCTTGACCGGCTCCAAGGTGTTCCCGGCGCGGTTCTCCAACACCTGCTGGTCGCTGATCGACACCAATGATGGTGTGAAAGTCGGTGCAAGCTATGAGGCCACGGACGAAAAGATCGCCAAGGTTGAAGGGTTTATCTCAAAAACCGGCGAAAGCGCGGATTTGCGTAAGGCCACCTATGAAGAATCCGAAGGTTGGTACGCGGGCATCACCGCAGACATGTTCGGTTGATTTACAAGCTGCCGGGCTTTGATCAGGGTCAAAGCCCGGCAGCAAAGGATATGGTAATCTGGCCCTGAGAAAAGGGGATCAATCCATGAAAAACACATTTATCGCAGGCTTGTTTGCCGCCTCTATGGCCGTCACTGCACATGCTGACACATTGTCCACTGTCTATGACTTTGACGGCAGCTTTGACGATGCCACCTTTAGCGTCGAAAGCGCCATCGTCGGGCGCGGCCTGGTCATCGACTATGTCAGCCACACTGGCGAGATGCTGAACCGCACCGGCGCGGATGTAGGCAGCGATGTCACAATCTTTGACGGCGCGGATATCTTTTTGTTCTGCTCGGCCGTTCTGTCCCGCAAGGTGATGGAGGCCGATCCGATGAACATCGCCCATTGCCCATACGGTATCTTTGTCACCGACAAGGACGGCAAGGTCTCTGTCGGATATCGCAACTATCCTGACGGCCCGATGCAAGAGGTGCAAAGCCTGTTGGATGACATCGTCCGCGAAGCGGTTGGCGAGTGATCGCGCATCTGTAACCACTGATCTGTCCGAGGATTGCCCATGTTAGAGGCCCTGATCGACCGCTTTGGCGATCCGGCTGTGTTGATGATGGCCGGTGCGATCACTGGCGTGATCTTTGGCATGGCCGCCCAACATTCCCAGTTTTGCCTGCGCGCCGCTACCGCCGAAGTCGCCGAGGGGCGGTTTGGATCGCGGTTGTCGATCTGGCTGATTGCGTTTTCGGCGGCGGTAATGCTGGTGCAGGGCGCCGTGGCGTTTGGCCTCTTGGACGTGTCAAACGCGCGGCAACTCGCCGCCACCGGCAGCATGTCTGGCGCGATCATCGGCGGTTTGATGTTTGGCGCAGGCATGATCCTTGCGCGGGGCTGTGCCAGTCGTTTGTTGGTGTTGTCGGCAACCGGCAATATGCGGGCGATCCTGACCGGGTTGGTGTTGACGCTGGTCGCGCAGGCCTCCCTGCGGGGGGTTCTGTCACCTGCTCGCGAAAGCTTGACGGTGCTGTGGTTGGTTGAGGGCGGCGAGGCGCGGAACATGCTGATCCAATTGGGGTTGAGTGCAGGCCTGGCAGCCATAGCGGCGGCGCTGGCCTTGCTCAGCGGGCTGGTCTTGGCAAGGCGGACACAGGTGCAGTTCAGCCGCATCTTTGCCGCTGCCGGTGTTGGCGCAGCTGTGGCACTGGGCTGGGCTTTGACCTATGCCATATCGCAGACTTCGTTTGATGTGGTGCCTGTATCGTCTGTCACCTTCACCGGACCATCGACAGACACTTTGATGGGGTTGGTCAATGCGCCCGACCTGCCACTTGGCTTTGGCGTCGGGCTGGTGCCGGGGGTTTTTGCGGGCGCTGGATTGATGGCGCTGCTCAGCCGCGAAATCAGGATCGAACGGTTTGGCCCTGACACGCCAATGGAGCGCTATTTGCTGGGCGCTGTTTTGATGGGTTTTGGCAGCATGCTTGCTGGAGGCTGTGCGGTGGGTGCGGGCATGTCGGGCGGGTCGATCTTTGCGATCACGGCATGGGTCGCTGTCTTCTGCATGTGGCTGGGGGCAATGGCCACCCACACCTTACTGCGCCGCCGGGTGGCCTTGGCCGCCTGAAGCGCAGGCGGCCATCAGAGCCTATTCAAATTCCATCTGCTCATAGACCCGGCCTGCGTTCTTGGTCGCCAGCTCTTCGAACGTATCAAGATGCGCATAGGGCGATTGATCCACGTAATAAGCCTCAGCCAGATCGCCGCCGTCTTCCAGATGCGCGCCAACCTTCCCGCGCAGGTATTCCAGATACCCTTTGGTATAGCGCCGCACCTGATCCATGTTGGTCGGATGGCCATGGCCGGGGATCACATAGGTTGCGCCCAATGCTTCAAATTCGGTGTCCCAAGTCTCAAGCCAATCGGCGGTATAGGTGTGTTCAAAGATCGGCAACATCCGTTCGTGAAAGGCCATATCGCCGGAAATCACCAGACTTAGCGCAGGCAACCAGACCACGATATCGCCGGGGCTGTGTGCGGGGCCAAGATACCGCGCCTCAATCTCCATACCGCCCATGGAAATCGGATAGCTGTCTTCAAATGTCTCATCCGGCATCACCACGCGGGTCTGATCAGCGCGTTCCAAAAGACGGTTCTGATGTGCCCGCAGGCTGGCACCGCCGTATTCCTCAATCTCATGGGCGGCATCCACGTGGGCGACAATCTTGACGCCTTGATCGGCCCAATAGGAATTGCCCAGCATCGCATGCCCTTGACCGTTTTCATTCAGCACCAGCTTGACGGGTTGATCTGTCAGCGCCTTGATCTCTTTGTGCAGCGCCTCGGCCAGCAGGTAGGAGGCGCCGCCATTGATCACCACAACGCCGTCGCCTGTCACGATAAAGCTGAGGTTGTTGTTGTGCCCGGCGTTGTCATAAGTGGGCGGCGCAGTGGCCCCGATGGCAGAATAAATACCGGGGATGAACTCCACCGGTTTGGAATACAGCATGGAGCCGGGATATTGATCTGCAATGTCCTCGCTGGCCTGTGCGGCCCCGGCCAAAATGCATGTGGAAATGAGCAGTGAACGCAGCATTATATCTGTCCTGTAAATGTGTAACCGTCTGAGCCTTTTTCGACATATCCCGCACCTTGGGGCAGGTGGTAACCGATGACCTGCATCTGTTCTGCGGCCAGTTGATCCATCAACGCAACGCGGGTTTGCGCGGCGAGATCCTGATCCTGATCCGATCCTGATCGCCAGTCAGGCCGGGCAAAGGCGACGTGATGATTGCCTATACAATCACCAAGGATCATCACCGCGTTGCTGCCCGATCGCACCTCAAATGCCATGTGGCCGGGGGTATGACCAAAGGTGGCCCGCGCCGCAACACCGGGCAATATCTCTTCTCCGTCTTTGAAAAAGGCGATGCTGTCTTCGATCATCTCAAGCCGCCGCTGTGCCCCCACGGCAAAGGACGCGCGCGCATCGCCAATGGTATCAACGGTGTTGGGGTCCATCCAATAATCCCACTCGGTTTTCCCGATCATGTAGCTGGCATTGCTGAACAGTGGATCGTCAAAATCATCCAGCAGCCCCCAAAGATGATCAGGATGCGCATGGGTAAACACCACATCGGTCACATCTTCTGGCGTGACCCGCAATGCCTCTAGAGAGGTCAGAAGCGTGCCCGCATTGGGGGCAAAATCCGGGCCCGAGCCAACATCAAACAAGACCACACGATCGCCGCTGCGCATTAAGGTCACATTGCACGGCGGCGTCAAAACATCCGCAGACAGATCGAAGCGTTCGATGATCGGGGCCAGTTCATCCTGCGGCATCGGATCAAAAATGAAACCGCCCGGCAGGGTCAAAGACCCGTCACTGACCACATCCAGGCGGATGTCCCCCAGATCAATCTGGGCAAAGGCGGGGCCGGGTCGTACCCCGAATGCCGCGCTAGCCATCAGGCCCGCACCGCCTGCCACAAAATCGCGTCGAGAAAGCGCCATCTGATACCTCCGCAAAAATTCGATAGTATGAATATGATGGGTTGTTTCGGATTAATCAAGCGATAGCACGGGCGCAGTTGACTTTGCCTGCCTGCAAAGGCTTGTCTGCATGGGTACGCTCCGCCGCGTCCGCAACCCAAGGCCCCGTGATGATCGGAAACACCTTTACCCTCAAACAGCTCGAAGCCCTGATCTGGGTGGCTGATCTGGGCAGTTTTCGCAAAGCGGCGGCACATCTGAACACCACACAGCCGAACATTTCCGCCCGGATTGCCGGATTGGAAGCGACCCTGGGCACCACCTTGATGTTGCGCAATGCCGGATCGGTGCAATTGACGGACAAAGGCACCGAGATCGTGCAAGCGGCCCGCCGGGTGCTGCATGAGGCCGAGGGGCTGATCACGGTGGCAAAGCGGCCCGATCTCATTCAAGACCGCCTGCGCCTAGGTGTCACGGAACTGGTGGCCTGCACGTGGCTGCATAGCTTTCTGCTCAGCCTCAAGGACGCCTATCCCAGTGTAAGCGTGGAACTGACGGTGGATCTGTCACGCAACCTTGATATTGCCTTGACCAAAAACGCGCTGGATCTGGCGATCCAGACCGCGCCCTTCACATCCAGCGCCACGGGCATCACGGAATTGGGGCAATACCCCTATGTCTGGGTTTGCGGTGCGTCACTGACATTTGAGGAAGGCGGGCAATATGGTGTTGGTGACCTTTTGGAAGCAGGCATCCTGACCCCAGCGCGGGACACGCAAGCCTCCATCGCGCTGAATGAATATGCTGACCAACAAGGGCTGCCGAAGGGGCGGATCGTGCCGTCAAACAGCCTGTCGTCTTGTGTAAAAATGGCCCGTGATGGCCTTGGCGTTGCGGTCCTGCCAAGGGCCTTGGTCACAGCGGAGGCAGGCGGCGCACCATTGCGGCAGTTGCAGGTGGACTGGACCCCGGCACCCCTGCGCTTTGCCGCCCGTTATCAGGCGGGCAAAGTGGCGCAATATGTTCAAGAGGCCGCCGCCATCGCCGGACGTATCTCGGAGGATTACATCCGTGCCGAGGCCGAAGCGGTGGTTTTCTAAGGCCAGAAGGATCACAAAAATCTATCACTCCTATCGGAAATAAGAATTGGATTTGATCCGCCTCCCCCCGCTACGCTGCGGAAAATCAATCAGGTTGGACAGATGACACAGAATGCGATTCGACTGGGCGTAGACATTGGCGGCACCTTTACCGACGTGGTGCTTGAGGTGGACGGCAGCCCATATTCCACCAAGGTGCTGACCACCTACGCCGCGCCGGAGAACGCCATTATCGATGGGATGCATCAAGTTTGCACCAAGGCCGGGATTGCCCCGTCCGATATCGGCCAGATCATCCACGGCACAACCTTGGCCACCAATGCGCTGATCGAACGGCGCGGGGCCAAGACGGCGCTGATCACCACCCAGGGGTTTCGGGATGTGATCGAGATGCGCACCGAAAGCCGGTTCGAACAATACGATCTGAACCTGAACCTGCCAGAACCGCTTTTGCCGCGGCAGTGCCGCTTTACCGTGCCGGAACGTGTGGATGCCCGCGGCGCAGTGCTGATCCCGCTGGACCGGACTGAAGTTGAGGCAGTCGTCGATCAGATCGCAGCGGCGGGCTATGACAGTGTCGCCATTGGTTTGATGCATTCCTATCTCAATGGCGATCACGAACGGCTGGTGGCCGAGGTGGTGGCAGAAAAGATGCCCGGCGCGATGATTTCGCTGTCTTGTGAGGTCTCGCCGCAGATGCGCGAATATGAGCGGTTCAACACCGTGGTCGCCAACGCCTACATCAAACCTCTGATGAAGTCCTATCTGGGCCGTCTGGAAGGACGTTTGCGCGATGAGGGCGTCAGCTGCAACATCTTCCTGATGCATTCCGGGGGCGGAATTATCTCCATCGAAAACGCGGCAGAATTCCCGGTGCGTTTGGTCGAATCCGGTCCTGCAGGTGGGGCGGTTTTTGCGGCCCATATCGCGGCGCGTTATGGCTTGGACAAGGTGTTGTCGTTCGACATGGGCGGCACCACGGCCAAGATTTGCTTGATCAAGGATCAGACGCCCAAAACCAGCCGCGTGTTTGAAGTGGCGCGGACCTACCGATTCAAAAAAGGGTCGGGCATGCCAATTTCTATCCCGGTGATCGACATGGTCGAGATTGGCGCGGGCGGTGGCAGTCTGGCCCATGTGGACAGCATGCGCCAAATCCGCGTCGGCCCCGAAAGTGCAGGGTCCGAGCCGGGACCAGCCTGTTACGGGCGCGGCGGTAACAAACCTGCGGTGACGGACGCCGATCTGGTTTTGGGCAAGCTGGATCCGGACAATTTTGCCGGTGGGTCGATCCAGCTCGAAACCGCCAGCTCCGAAGGGGCATTGTCCAGCGTTCTGGGCGAGGTTCTGGATATGGATGCCGCCACCGCCGCATTTGGACTGGCAGAGGTGGTCGATGAAAACATGGCCAACGCCGCCCGCGTGCATGCGGTTGAGAACGGCGAAGACCTTAGCGAATACACGATGATCGCCTTTGGCGGTGCGGCCCCACTGCACGCCGGACGGCTGTGTGAGAAACTGGGCGTGGATCGTCTTTTGGTGCCGCCGGGGGCCGGGGTCGGCTCTGCCATCGGGTTCTTGCGGGCGCCCTTCAGCTTTGAAGCAAACCGTTCCGTCTATATGAAACTGTCGGACTTTGACGCGCCCAAGATCCAAAGCCTGTTGTCAGAGCTCAAGGCCGAGGCAACAGGATTTGTCCGCAACTGCGATGCAAACGCGCCGATCCTGTCAGAATTCAAAGTCTACATGCGCTATGCTGGTCAAGGCTGGGAAATCCCGATTGTCCTGACCGAAGATCAAGCGATGACCCCAGATGCCGCCACATTCGAGGCGCGGTTTGAAGAAGACTACGTCAAGCTGTTCGGCCGCAAGGTGGCCGGACTTGATATCGAGATCACTGTTTGGTCCGTCAACGCGACAACCCCGCCTGAACAGGTGGCACAAATAGCCATGGCACAGCCTGCGGGCGATGCACCGGTTGCCGGACGCCGCCAGATGTTCGACCCGGCCAAATCCGCCTATCAGGATGCGGCCGTGGTCCTGCGCGACCAAATGGCCGAAGGGGCAGAGATCGCAGGCCCCGCCGCCGTGACCGAGGATGAAACCACCATCATCATCCCCTCCAGCCGCAAGGCTATTCGTCAGCCTGACGGCTGCATCGACGTAAGCGTGAAAGGGTAAACCCATGGCAAAGCAACATTCAAACGTCGCCTATCAGGTCATGTGGAACCGCCTGATTTCGGTGGTCGAAGAACAGGCGCAGGCGCTCGTGCGCACCGCGTTTTCCACCTCTGTGCGCGAGGCGGGCGATTTGTCGGCAGGGGTCTATGACACCCACGGCAAAATGCTGGCCCAGGCGGTCACTGGTACGCCGGGGCATGTTAACGCGATGGCCGATGCGGTTGCGCATTTCATTCGCCGGATAGGGCGCCAGAATATCATCGAGGGTGATGTCTATATCACCAACGATCCATGGGAAGGCACCGGCCACCTGCATGACATCACCATGGTCACGCCCTCGTTTCACAAGGGTGTTATCGTGGGGTTCTTCGCCTGCACCGCGCATATCGTGGATATCGGCGGGCGAGGGTTTGGCGCGGATGCGGCCAGTGTTTACGAAGAGGGGCTGTATATCCCCATCATGAAATTCGCCGCAGGCGGTGAGGTGGATGAAACGCTGGTGCGTATCATTCGCGGGAACGTGCGCGAGCCGGATCAATTGGTCGGGGATATCTTTGCCCTGACCACCTGCAACGAGATTGGCCATCGCCGGCTGGCCGAGATGATGGAGGAATTCGATCTGGACGATCTGGACGGGATCGGCGGTTTCATCCTCGAAAACTCCCGCCGTGCCACATTGGAACGGATCAACGCCCTGCCGCGCAAATCCGCCTCGGGCGAGATGACGGTGGATGGCTTTGCCACGCAGATCACGCTTAGGGTCAAGGTCAGTATCGAAGAGGATCGCATCCTGTCTGATTTTACCGGCACCACCGGCGTCGACAAAAAGGGCATCAACTGCCCGCTGGTCTACACCAAGGCCTACGCCTGCTATGCGCTCAAATGCGCGATCGCGCCGGAGATCCCGAACAACGCGGCCTCACTTGCACCATTTGAGATCACCGCGCCCGAAGATACCATCGTGAATGCGGTGCACCCCGCACCCGTGGCCCTGCGCCATATCGTTGGGCATTTTGTGCCTGATACGGTCTATGATGCGCTCGATAAGATCCTGCCGGATCTGGTGCCCGCCGAAGGAGCCGGATGTTTGTGTAACTTCCAGGTTTCCTTGCGCCCGCGCAGCGATGGCCCTGCGCCAAAAGGCGCGCGGCGGTCCGAGGTGTTGACCTTCAATTCTGGTGGATCAGGCGCACGGCCCGAACATGACGGGTTGAACGCCACGGCCTTCCCTTCGGGCGTGATGACCATGCCCGTAGAGGCCACCGAACATGTCGGCCCGGTGATCATCTGGCGCAAGGAACTGCGCGAAGACAGCGGCGGCGCGGGCAAACAGCGGGGCGGTCTGGGGCAATTCATGGAAGTGGGCGCACAAGAAGGATACGAGTTTGACATTCAGGCGATGTTTGACAGGGTGGATCATCCGGCCCGTGGTCGCCGTGGCGGCGCGTCCGGCGCACCCACTACGATTGCGCAGGATGACGGCAGCACAATGAACGGCAAGGGCAAACAATTTGTGCCTCATGGCCGCAAGGTGATGATGGCCTTCCCCGGCGGTGCTGGCTACGGCGATCCGTCCCAGCGCGATCCGGCGTTGGTCAAACGCGATCTGGCCCGCGGCTATATCTCGGCCGAGACCGCCGCAAAAGACTATGGGCTCAGCCCCGAAGACATCGCCGCCGTGCAAGCGGCCATCAACAAAGGAGAGAACCTAGCATGAGCAAACTGCAAGCCCCTGCACATCAAAACTATGATGTTGTGATCGTCGGCGGTGCCATTATGGGATCGTCGGCCGCTTGGTTTTTGTCCAAGGACAAAGATTTTGACGGACGCATTCTGGTGGTGGAGCGTGATCCGACCTATCAGAACTCATCAACCATGCACACGAATTCCTGCATGCGTCAGCAGTTCTCGACCCAGCTTAATGTGAAAATCTCGCAGTTTGCCGCCGAGTTTGTGAAAAACCTGCGCGAATACATGGGCGGCGACACCCGTGTGCCTGACCTTGGTATCCGCAGTTTTGGATATATGTATCTGGCGGACAATGACGGCTTTGCCGATGTATTGCGCGAGAACCAGAAAATTCAGCATGCCGCAGGGGCGGCGACCCAGTTGATGACCCGCGACGAGATTGCGCAGGCCTATCCATTCTACAACCTTGATGACATCGTGCTTGGCTCGATCAATCTGGTTGACGAAGGCTATTGGGACGGCACAGCCGTGTTTGATTGCCAGCGCCGCGCCGCGAAGGAGGCCGGGGTTGAGTATATCCAGAACGAGGTCGTCGCAATCACCAAGAATGCCGCCGGCACGCAGGTGGAAAGTGTCACGCTGTCCTCGGGCGAGATCGTGTCTTGCGGACAGGTTTTGAATGCCTCCGGCCCCCGCGCCAACCGCACCGCGCAAATGGCGGGGATCGAAATTCCGGTTGAGCCGCGCAAGCGTTTCACCTGGATATTCACGGCAGAAAAGCCGCTGGACCGCGACCTGCCACTGACAATTGATCCCTCTGGCGTGCACGTGCGCGAAAACGGCGGCGGCACCTATCAGGCAGGCGGACACGCGGATATTGATCCGGCGGTGGACTTTGATGATTTCGCGATGGATCATTCGATCTGGGAAAACCATATCTGGCCAACCCTCGCGACCCGCATCCCGCAGTTTGAGGCGATCAAAGTGCAGTCCGAATGGGCAGGGCATTATTCCTACAACACCTTTGATCACAACGCGATCTTGGGGCCACATGATGAGGTTTCGAACTTCTTTTTCCTCAACGGTTTCTCGGGCCACGGATTGCAACAATCTCCGGCCATGGGGCGCGGCACCGCCGAGATCATGTTGCATGGCAACTACAAGACCCTCGACCTGAGCGAGTTTCATTTCAACCGGATCGGGCAAAACCGGCCGGTCAGCGAGAAGGCAGTGATCTAATGGATCTGGAGCAGAACCCGTTTACCCATGCCATTGCCGCAGGGCAAAAGCAGCTTGGCCTCTGGATCAGTTTCGCCAGCGCCTTTGCCGCCGAGGTCACAGCGCCAAGCGGCTATGACTGGGCACTGATCGATATGGAGCATTCGCCCAACGATTACTTTAGCGTTCTGGGCCAGTTGCAGGTTTTTGCCTCCAGCCAGACAACCGCCATTGTGCGGCCCGAATGGAATGATCCGGTGATCGTCAAACGCCTGCTCGATATGGGCGTGCCGGGGCTGTTGTTTCCGATGATCCAAACGGTCGAGGAAGCGCAAAAAGCAGTCGCCGCTACCCGCTATCCGCCGCTGGGCATGCGCGGTGTGTCGGGCAACACGCGGGCCAACAAGTTTGGCCGCGTGGGGGATTATTTTGCCAAAGTTGCCGATGAAACCACGGTTCTGTTGCAGATCGAAACCGCATCGGCGCTTGAACAAGCCGAGGATATTGCCGCCGTGGACGGTGTCAGCGGGATCTTCTTTGGACCGGCGGATATTGCCGCCGATATGGGCCTGCTGGGCAAGCCGATGGATGATGCGGTTTGGAATGCGATCATGCCGGTTGCGCGGCGGTTGATGGACAAGGGCATGCCAGTTGGCACCTTGGTGTCTGATCCGGCATTTGCCGCCAAATTGCTGAACGACGGGTTCACTTTTGTTGCTTGCGGCAGTGACACCGGCCTGTTGGCCAAGGCCAGCGATGCCTTGTTGGCAGAGGTGAAAGGCCAGCTCAGATGACCTATGCCGCAGCCCGTCTTGCCACAGTGAAGCCATCTGCATCCGCCGCCGTCAGTCAAGCCGCCAAGGCCGCCAAGGCCGCAGGCCGCGATGTCATTGATCTGGGGTTGGGCGAGCCGGATTTTGACACGCCTGCCCATATCGTTGAAGCGGCGCATCAGGCCGCGTTGGCCGGAGACACCCGTTATCCGCCCACCCAAGGCACATTGGCCGCGCGGCAAGCGGTCAGTGCCAAATTCGCCCGCGAGAACGATCTGAATTATTCTGCCGAAACCGAAGTGATTGTCAGCAATGGCGCAAAACAGGTGATCTTTGACGCGCTGATGGCAACGTTGGAGCCGGGCGATGAAGTGGTGCTTTGTGCGCCCTACTTTGGCCAATACAAAGATATGGTGCTGATCCTTGGCGGTGTGCCGGTGACGGTCAAAGCCAAGGCCGAGGATGGCTTTTGCCTAACGCCCAAGGCGCTGGCGGATGCGATCACGCCCAAGACCCGCTGGATCATTCTCAACAGCCCATCCAATCCGGCGGGCGCAACCTATGATGATGCGGCCCTACGCAGCTTGGGCGCAGTGCTGCGCGATCATCCTCGGGTATTGATCCTGTCTGATGAGATCTACGAACACATCCTGTTCGACGGGCGCAACTTCCTGTCCTTTGCCGCCGCATGTCCGGATCTGAAAGACCGCACGCTTACGGTCAACGGCGTTTCCAAAGCCTATGCCATGACCGGATGGCGGATCGGTTATGCGGGCGGCCCCGCGCCCTTGATTGCCGCAATGACCAAGGTGCAATCGCAGATCAGCTCTGGCCCCTGCACCATCGCGCAGGCCGCTGCCGTGGCCGCATTGAACGGCCCCCAAGACGACGTGCGCCGGTTCAACGCCGCGTTCGAGGCACGCCGCAATCTGGTGGTAGACCGGATCGCGCCGATTGAGGGCCTGACACTCGACGCACCGGGCGGGGCTTTCTACGCCTATATTGGCTGCGCGGATTTCATCGGAGCAAGGACGCCAGACGGCTATGTGATTGCCAGCGACATCGATTTTGCCGCCTATCTTCTGGACGCGGCAGGCATCGCCGCCGTACCCGGCAGCGCCTATGAGCTGTCACCCTATTTCCGCCTCTCGACGGCCACCTCGGCCGAGGTTCTGGACAAGGCGATGAACCGCCTTGCCCAGGCCACATCAAAACTCAAGAAAGACTGACCCATGAAAAAACTCGTTTTGACAGGCGCCGCTGGCCGCCTTGGTTCCTACTTGCGCGAACCGCTGACCCGGATGTGTGATGAACTTGTCTCGACCGACATTGTGGATGACATTGGCACCCTCTATCCCGGTGAGACCTACATGAAGGGTGATCTGGCCAGCCTTGATGACATGCTGAAGGTTCTCGAAGGCGCGGACATGGTTGTGCATATGGGCGCCTATGCGGATGAAGGCCCGTTTGAAAAACTGCTCGGCCCGAATTTCATCGGGGCCTATAACATCTGGGAAGCTGCCTATCGCCAAGGCCTGCGCCGCGTGGTTTACGGCAGCTCGATCCATGCGGTTGGGATGCACCCCAAGACCGACTTTATCGGCGTGGATGCGCCGCACCGCCCGGATACCTTCTATGGTCTGGCCAAATGCTTTGCCGAGGATCTGGGCAGCATGTATTGGGACAAACGCGGGCTGGAAAGCGTGCATATGCGCATCCTGTCCTGCGCACAGGTCAACAACGCGCGGGCGCTTGGATCATGGTTGTCTTATGACGATCTGATTCAGCTGGTGCAGCGGTCCATCGACACCCCAGTGACGGGTTTCAGCGTCGTTTACGGCGTGTCAAACAATGACCGCGTGCCGGTGGACAATGCCAAGGCGTCTTTCCTCGGTTACCGCCCCAAAGACAACGCCGAACAATTTGCCGAACAGGTGCTTGCCGACACCCCGCCGATGGACAACCAAGACCCCGGCAACATGTGCCACGGCGGCCCGTTTGCCTCGGTCGAGCTGGGAAACAGCGGCGTGGCATCGATGAACATTGTGAACGACAAAAAAGAAACCTGATGGAGGACACTATGAGTGATATCAAAGTTGCACTGATCACCGCCGGCGGTAGCGGCATGGGCGCGGACAGCGCCCGCGCATTGGCTGCCGATGGGTACAAGGTCGGGATCCTGTCCTCTTCCGGCAAGGGCGAGGCACTGGCGCAAGAATTGGGCGGGATCGGGATCACTGGCACCAACAAATCCAATGATGATCTGCAAAAGCTGGTCGATCTTGCGATGGAGAAATGGGGCCGCATTGACACCTTGGTCAATTCTGCTGGCCATGGCCCTCGGGCACCTGTGCTTGAGCTAACCGATGACGACTGGCACGAAGGGATGGAGGTCTATTTCCTAAATGCGGTGCGTCCGTCGCGTTTGGTCACTCCGATCATGCAAAAACAAGGTGGCGGCGCGATTATCAACATCTCAACCTTTGCCGCGTTCGAGCCCAATCCGGTGTTTCCAACGTCAGGCGTTATGCGGGCCGGGCTTGCCGCCTTTAGCAAGCTTTTTGCCGATAAATATGCCGCTGAGAACATTCGTATGAACAATGTCTTGCCCGGCTTTATCGACAGCCTGCCGGAAAAAGAGGAATTCCGTTCGATGATCCCGATGGGACGATACGGCAATTCGCTAAGCGAGATTGCCAGCGTGGTCGCGTTCCTTGCCTCACCCGGCGGGGCTTACATCACCGGCCAGAATATCCGCGTTGACGGCGGGATCACCCGGTCTGTTTGATCTACTGTTGCGCGATAATGCAGCAAAGGGCCGCCCCCTGGAGCGGCCCTTTGCGTTTAATCCTGATGAACGGTCGTCCCAAAGGACGAGGGCAAGGTCACCTCGATCAGCTCGCAATCGTCTGACGGTTTGACATAGCGGGTCTTGAGGAACGGCGGCAGGACAAAGGCATCCCCCGCAACCAGATCATGGGTTTTGCGCCCTTCGCTGTCGGCCTCAAGGGTCAGGCTGCCCTCTTTGACAAAGGTGAACAGGATATCGGTGTCATGGCTGGTCCAAGCACCCTGTGCATTCGTGCCGGGGCGGCTGACCTGTACCCCTGCAATGCCTCGGGTGGCCGCACCAATGCCCGTATCACGCGCCTCCCATCCGGGCACACGCCATGGGGTCCAAGTCGCCTGATCCTCGCGGTGATGCACGAACTTGGTGCCGTCCCACTCCCGATCGGGGTTCGCGGGGCCGTTGGGCAGCTCCATCTCGTGATCAATGGTGGTGATATGTTCCGCAGGCACGCCGATCTCCAACACCTCGACATTGTCTGACGCTTCAAGCACCCGGTGGCGGATCTGCGGCGGCTGGATCACGCAATTTCCGGCCTCAAGGATAAACGGCTCGCCATAGTCTTCATAGACCAATCGCACCCAGCCGCGATAACAAAAGATCAGCTGAAAACCGACGGTGTGATAATGCACCATATCCGGCACCGGCCCGCCATCGGGAATGCGGATGTGACTGGCGATGATTGACCCGCCCAGACGGTCGGTGATTAGATCGCGATATCGCATGCCCGCCCGCCCGATGATCCAGCTGTCGCTGTCGGCCAAGCGGCGCACCATGAAGGAATGTTGCGTCTCAGGGATCACCAGCGGCGGATTGGCATCCTGTATCTCGACCTGATTGCCATTGGGTGAGGTCACTATCGCGCCCACACCGCCCAGATCATCCGGCGCATCGCAATAAAGCACCACCTTGCCCGGCGCGACCGCTGCGCCGCGTTCCAGCCGCAGCCGCAGACCGTGACCAGAAACCACCGCCACAGCCGGATCATCGGCAGGATATATCGTGTCCAGCCGGAAGCCCAACTGGCCAAGGAAAAACGGCATCTCGGTTTTCAGGTCTTGCACAGGCAGGACCAGTTCGGCGCTTCGGATCGCCTCGGGTTTGAGGTTTAGGTCAGCGTTCATTTTGGTGGCCTTTCAGGAGGAGGAAGTGGAAACAGGCGCAGCATCGCCCAGATCGGGTTCGGAGGAATTGACCACCAGAATACGGGCGGGCGTACCATCGGGCGTGAGATAGGCATGCGCCATGCCCGCGTCGAAATAGATGGAATCTCCGGCGTTCAGGCGCAGGGGGGCGTAATGCTCTGAATGCAGGACAAGCACGCCCTCCATCACCAGCAGGAACTCTTCGCCGCTGTGACTGGCCATGCCGCCCACTTGATCCAGCGCGGTCGCGGTTACCACATCGATGGCAGGGTGCATTTTTTTGTTCGACAGATCGGCACCCAAAACGGCGGAGGTGAACCGCGCCGTGTCAATCTGGCGGCCCTCACCGGCGCGGGACACTGACCTTATGCCGCTGCGGATCGGATGGGCAGCAGGTTCATAGAATGCGGTGATATCCACGTTCAACGCTTGGCTGAGGATATAGAGATTATGAGCCGAGACCAGCGTTTGCGCGTTTTCCACGCGGGACAGGGTCGCATCCGAGATACCAGTGACCGCCGCAAGTTTTGCCAGAGAATACCCCTGCGCCATACGAAATTCGCGCAGCCGTGTGCCAATGCAAAGATCGGTATCGTCTGTCGGTGGTCTGTCTAGTTGTGCCACAAGCATCCCCATCCGGTTTAGAGGGGAGCATTACATATCTGTAATGAGTTTGCAATACTGAGAGCAATGAGGCCGCTACTGGCTTTCTGCGTTCCGCATGATTTGGGCGATAGATTGCAGGATGATCGCATTGGTGTTGATGTCGGCGTAGGTCGCCGTCGCTTTGCCCGTTTCGCGGTAGATGCTGGAGGCAAAGCCATTGTCCGTCCGCGCCCGTTCGCGCACGTAATCGACCAATAAGTCACAATAGTCGTGGTTCTTGTAAGCCGCCCAGAGATAGGCCGCCTTGGAACTGACCACATGGTTTTTCTTGCGGAACTCGGGGGAGCGGTGTTCGGGCAGACTGGCGACTGTATCTGTGGCCCAGATTCGCCCCGGCGCGTCAAACTGGATGCCCTGATAGGTGAACCAAGGGGCGCGGTCGATGGGCCCTTCAGACACGCAGGTCAGGTTTCCGGTCTCGTCATATTCCTCAAGCTGCGCGGCAAAGAGCACATCGGCGAGGTATTCCGATTCCGGCGACATCCCCAGTTCAATCGCTTCGAGCAACAGCGGCTCTGCCCCCATTGGCCCGATATGCCCGCCCGCTTCCAACAGGGCGATCCGCCCGTCGGTTTCGCTTTTGCCGTCAAACACCTCGTAGGGCGAGCGGACCTCAAGCCTCCAGGTGCGGAACGCCCAAGCCGCGTAATGGGCGCAGTGGGAGCGGTAGGTCGTGGTCTCGATCCCATCCGTCACGTTGTAGATCACGCCGTCCTTAATCACCTTGTCCAGATCCCAGGACCGCACGGTCGGCTCCGCCCGGTCCTTGGTGGCGCTGTGGGTGTCCAGATTGTAAAGCGCGGCCATCAGGCGCCCGGCGTCACAGCCATCAAAATCCTTGACGCCCCATTTGATTTTGTCCGTGGCGATCCACCCTTGCGGCAGCAGACGTCCCTGCGATTTGCGGCCTGCGATGTTGGGCAGGATTTTGCGGATGGCGGTTTGAAACGCCTTGTCGGTGATCAAAGACAGCTCGTTGGCGGCAACCAATGCGTTGATATGGCTGCCGACGTCCCACATCGTGACGGCTTCGTGCAGGGTGGAACCGCTGCCGGAGAAATTGACCGTTGCCGGGCAGAGGCCGGTCCGGCGGTTGGTCCATTTCTCAAAATAGCGCCACGCGGTCTTGGCGTCTTCCATCAGCTGCGCATGGCTTTGGCGGCCCTGCGCCCGATCTGATCCACGGGCGCGGCCCGCATAGGCGGCGGTTCGGCGGAAGTGGTTCAGGTAGGCATCGCTTGGAGTGATCCCGCGCACATACTCGGGCAGGGTGACAGGACGGGTGATCCCGTCGTCGGCCAGCGAAAGCAGGGCCTGCTTCAGGATTTTCCGCTGCGGTGCGTTTTGCAGCACCTGATCGGAGATCAGGACGGTGAAATCTTCGGTGCCATACTCGCCGCGGTCCAGTTCAGCCAATTGGCCGGGGTCACGGATGATCTCTGCGGGGACAACCATGGTGTTGTCTTCGGTGATCCCGGCGGCGTGGGCGGTGCTGCGCGGCCGAAATTCCACCCCCATGCCAAAGCTGTTGCGATCCGCGTTCAGCGCGGCAGGGTCGAGTGCGGCAGAACCGGCAAGGTAGTGTTGCACCGGCAGGATGGGCAGCACCGCTTTGGTGCGCTGAATATCGATCCAATAACCGGTGCCGTCTCGATCTGTCTGGCCGGTCTCAACCGCCTCACCAAAACTGGAGGGCAGACCGGCATTGAGCAGATCAAGCCGGAAATCAGTGAGGATGGCACGTTCCACTGCCGATGATCCGGGGGTGGCCATGAAATGCAACGCCATTTTGCGGTTGTAGCTATAAGCATCGCGGAATTGTACATCAGAGGCGAGGATCGGGCTGACCCATGTGTCGCCATCGGGCTGCATCACAGCATTGGCAAATTGCGCGGCAAGGTCAGGCAACTCAGCGGCAGGAAGGGCGGCCAGATCTGTTGCGGAGAGGTACAAGACACGCTCGCCGGGGTTGGCCGGATCATTTTGCAGCTGCGTGGCCGCGTCGGTCAGTTGGACCCGCTTGCCGCCGATCAGACGCACAACGCCGTTGTCCCAAGCCTGAGATTGCACAGCTGCGCTGGCGGTTGCGGGGGGGCGCATCAGGACATTGCGGATGCCGCTGGTGCGCACGCCGGTTGGCGGCAGCGCGTTTTCGGACATGTCGCAAGCAACAGCGCGGGGGCGGAATCCTGCGGACTGACCCTCACGATCCCCCCAAAGCGCATCAAACAGGCGGTGCTGCGCGTCATAGGCCTCTCGGGCTTGGAAATGTGTGGTTCGGCGTGCCAAATCGGGAAGCACCGGCAGCAAGTCAATCAAACCGGGCAATCGGACCCGCATATCGCGCAGCAGCGTCGACACCGGATGATCCGCACGCAGCGGGCCGGCCTCTGGATGGGCCGTTTCCACGATGCAGCTGATCGGCACACCCAGCCGGATCAATCCTTCCATCGTCGCCGACAGACTGCCGGCATCACCGGCCGCCGAGATCCCGTCGATCACAACAATCGTGTTGCGCGATTTGCTCAGGGCCTGCGCCATGGTGCCAGGCAGGGCCAAGGCCAGCGGCAGGGCGCTGCTTGCTTTTAGAAAATTGCGGCGGTTCATCATGACTGTCTCGTCTGGTCGAACTGGAAACCGGCGCGTTGTGCATGGCCCCATTTGGCAAGTGAACCCGTGGTGGCGCGCCACAGGGCACGGATCACCGAAATGTACAGCAGCTGGCGATAGAACACGCGCTGCATCGGGATGAGCCATAGTAGACGGCGATCTTCTTTGGGGTCCAGCTTGAACGCCAGCAGAACAGTGAAAAGCTCAAGCACCGGCAATATCAGATAAGCCAGCAACAAGGTGGGCGGCACAGCAGTGGTGACGGCAGGTTCGGTGCCATTGATCCAGCCCATCACATAGCCGCCCGCAAGGATCAGCAAGAACAAATCGGCAAGCGGCGCCAGCAGCGGCATCAAATAACCAAAGATCGCCAGATCAGGCAGGGAAATCAGGCCCAGCTTGCGCCCTTCGATCACCGCGCCCAGATGTTTCCAGCCCGCCTGCATCATGCCCAGCGACCAACGCAAACGCTGGGTCAGCAAACCGGACACGGTGGCGGGTGTCTCTGTTTTGGCCACAGCGCGGTCTTCATAGATCACGCGGTAGTTGGACCGGATCACGGCCATGGTCATGTCGGCGTCTTCGGTCAGGGTCTCCGTCGAGAAGATACCTGCCTCCATCAAGGCGGTGGTCCGCCATGCGCCAATGGCACCGGGCACAACCGTGATCGCGTTGAGGTATTCCTTGGCGCGGCGTTCCACGCTTTGGGCTGTGATGTATTCCAGCGCCTGAAGACGGGTCAGCAGATTGTTGCGGTTGCCCACAACCACGCGCCCCGCGACCGCGCCAATATCGGGATCGCCAAAGTGACCGGCCAGCAGGCCTACCGCATCCGGCGCAATTTGCGAATCCGCATCAATGCAGATCAACACATCACTTTCGGTCTCAAACAGCGCCCGGTTCATCGCCGCTGATTTGCCGCCGTTCTGTCGGGTCAACACTGTCACATTGGGCAAAGTGCCATAGGGCAGCGCCTTGGCGTAGGTGTCATCGGTTGACCCGTCATCCACGACGATAATGTCGAAATAGGGGTACTGTGACTGCAAAACCCGTTCGATACACTGGGTGATCACATCAGCCTCGTTATAGGCCGGGATCACCACGGTCACGCTTGGCACCTCGGCGGCATAGCTGGCCACATGGCGTTTGCGGCGGGACGTCAGGAACAACAATAGCAATCCGCGGAACAGGCCAAGACCGAAGACCGACCAGAACGTGATCTCAAGCAAAGACCAGCTATTGCCAACCGCTTTGAAGGACACACTGCTGAACGCCGTGCTGATCCCATCCACATGCGGCATCAGGGTTTCGGGGTTGGTATCAAGGAAATCGGCGATAGAGGTGAATTCATACCCCTTGGCCCGCAGATCCGCGATCAAGATAGGCAGGGCTGCAACGGTCTGGGTTTGGTCGCCGCCGCCGTCATGCAGCAGAACAACGCCGCCCGCGTTCTCTTCGACCTGACGGATCACCTCAGCCGCCAGTTCCTCAGCAGAGGTGGTCAGCCAGTCGCGTGGCACGATATCCATACCGGTAATGATATATCCGGCCTCTTCCAACGGCAGCAGCGATGCCACTTCCTTGGAGGTGATCGGCCCGCCGCTGCGCATATAGGGCTCACGGTACAGGCGCATGCTGCGTCCGGTGATGCCGTTGACCAGCAATTGCACCGAATTCACCTCAACCGTCGCGCGGGAGGCGGAAATGTCATTCATATGGGGATGCCAATAGGTGTGCGAACCCAGCTCGTGACCGTCCTCAAGAATGCGTTCAATCAGATCAGGGTTCTGCAGCGCATTGTGGCCCAGCACAAAGAACGACGCAGGTGTATTGGTCTCTTTGAGGATATCCAGAGTCTCGGTGGTGTAGTTGCGCACCGGGCCGTCATCAAAGGTTAAGACCACCTTGTTGGGGGTGCCGCGCCCATAAAGGCGGACGCTGGCGGGACGGGCCATGCTGTCATATTTGACGTCCAGAACCTGATTTGTCTGCGGATCCAGCACGACCTCACGCTGCCCAATCACCGGCATGGAGACAGGGGCCACAAAAGGCCCAGCACCAATGCGGTTCACGTAGTTGGTAAACACAACGTTGCTCAGCGTATCGCCATCCAGCGGGGTGTCATGCTGCGCCTGATCCAGAACCGCCCAGAGACCGGGATCTTCATAACCAAGGTTCCAAACGCCAACACCGCGCACGCCGCGCTTTTTCAGCCACATCAACTGATTGTGGGCAGAGGCCGCATCAAGGATCCAGCTGCGGTGCTGGCGGCCTTTGTCATCCACATAGATCGCCTGTGCGGCACCGGCAGCCGGAATAAAGGTCGGTGTCGCCTCAGCCTCGGCCAGGGCCGATGCCATCTGGGCATAGGGCATTGTGTCCGGCTTGGCCCGGCCCGAGACCCAATCCACAGAGAAACTGCCAAGCGCCATCACCAGCTTGTCTTCGGCAACGATGTCCTGCACCGCGATCACACGCTGTTCAAACCAGTCACGTGCCGCAACCGGGCGCGGGGCGGACCCGACCCATGGTTCTTCAAAGCCCTTAACAACAACCAGATCGAGGAAATGATCCGTGACCACCAGATTGGCGTCTTCGGTGGTGGCCGAGATGACGCCGCAGGACTGGAGGCCCAAATCGGCCATCCGGCTGGCGAAGGGGCGAAACACCTCTGCCAGGGCGGCACTGCCTTTTGCTGCAATCAGACTGGCATCAATGCAAAGGCCCACCGCCTCGTCGCTCTTGGCCAGGTCGTCAGCAAAACCAGACAGTGCCGCCGCCACCGCGCGGAGCCCCCTCGCGGTCTCGAAATAGGAATAGCTTGATGGATCAAAGCGCAGGATCGGCAAGACCTCGACCCGGCCTTCTTGCTGCGCCACATATCCGCGGACAGCCTCACGCGCGTCATCGGCCAAACCGCCAACGCGCAGGGCGTCCTGTTCGACACGCAGGTCGAACCACATTGGCATGACCACATCCACAACATCGCAGCTTTCGGTCAGGGACGCTGGCGATTCAACCAGATGGCTGGGCACAACCGCATAAACGCGCTGGGCATTTTCGGAGGCGTTTTTGTCCTCGGCAATACAGCGATACTTGGAGGTTTCCTGAAGCGCAAAGCGTTCGATCGCAGGCAGATTGCCGCCCGCACCATGCAGATGGCTGGCATGATCATGAGTGCCGGTTTGATGAAACTCACCTTTGAGCGTGATAATCTCGTCCGGCAGCGCCGCCTTGATCCCGCGTGTGGAGACCAAAGAGATGGAAAACACCACCAGCCAGATCAAAACAGCGGCAAACAAGGTCATCGCAGACAGGAGCACCCGCGACCGGCGCCGGTTGCTGGGGTCCAGAAACACCCGATCCGACTTGCCACGTGCAACGCGGGTCTCGGTATATGAACGCGCAAGGCGGCTCATCCACGGGATCCTTCGGTGTTGCGTACTGTTGTCTTCATCGGGCGGCAGCCTTTGGTCTACATGTCAAAGACCGGACAAACCCTGAGCCGCGCCAGCAAAGCGCCGTCCAAAATCTGTAGCCCGGTCCATTTGGTCTAGTTGGTTGCAATACCCCCCAGGACCTGCCGTGTTGGCAGATCCGCACTGGCAGTGCGCGCTAGGTCGGTCTGGCCACCCTCCAGAAAGACCCACTAGAATTCAGTTCTCTATTCGCGGGAAATCCGCCAACATTGAAGAGAATGAGCTTAGTATATGTCGAAAATTGGGCGAGTCATCAAACGGCACATTTTCGCCCTGATTTGCAGGGCAATGTGGCACCATTGTTTCTGAGACGGGGTTTATCTGCGTGATCGGCCAAGATTATTGAATGGCAAAGACCGCAAGGGTTGATTCCCGCGAATTTGAAACAGCCTTTGGCTGAAAGTTTCGCGAATTTGTCATGTGATTCTGTAAAATTGATTAGGCAGGATTTTCAGTCGCGTTTGGCCGCAAAAGCAATCCTCTACATGGTTAACCATCTGTTATACGCCCGTGCAGCCCTTGGCGCGGACCTGTCCGATCAAGGCCATTGCGGCAGGTTAGAGCGCGCCCGCAGGGACGGCAATTAACAGCATGTTATAAAATCTAGCTGAGGTTTCGAAGGCGTCGGGCAGCGACAAAAACCGCGTTGCCGATCTCGAAAAACCGAAGAGGATCAACCAGATGCAGATCAAGAAAACCTGTTTGCAGGTCACGATGGCGCTCGGCCTGATGCTGGGTGCAGGGGCCGCGCAAGCCGAACAGCAATTCAGCGCATTTCTTACCGGATACAGCTTTTGGGACAACACGCCGCGCGGCTCAACGGCCATTGCGCGACCCGTCTTGCACAGGGGCGCCGGCGGCACCGGCACCTATGCCGACCCTGTCACCTTGGCGGTCGGCCATGTCAAACGCGGCAGCCGCAGCATCATGGACTTCCCGGCTGGCACGCGGTTCTATTTCCCGCGCCTGCGCAAATACGCCATCGTCGAAGACCTCTGCGGTGATGGGAATGCGCCCCAAAACGGGCCCTGCCACAGCGGCTATAAGGGTTATGTCTGGCTCGACATCTATGTGGACGGACGACGCGCCGGGAATGCTGCGGCCAATCAATGTATGCGCCGGCTGACGGGCATTCAGCGGGCGATCATCAACCCCAAACGCAACTACCCCGTCGAAAAGGGCGCAATCACCGAAACCGGGTGCCGCGTGTTCCGATAGGGCCAAAAAAAACGGTCAGGCGCTGTGCACCTGACCGTTCTATTGTTTGAGGGCAGAGGCTTAAACGATCTGCAAAAGCAATTTGCGGGTGTTTTCCTCGGTCATCTCAACAGGATTGCCGCCGGTGCTTGGATCTTTCAATGCGCCTGCTACGATCCGGTCAATATCGGGGGTCTCGATCCCCAACTCGCCCAGATTGCGCGGCACTTGAAACAGTGCGTTGAAATCATCAACAAACGCACAGAACCCGTCAAAGCCGCCGTCGATATCCAAATAACGCGCCGCCTTGTCGAACACCCCGCGAATGGCGGGCGCGTTGAACTTCAAGACCGCAGGCATACAAACCGCATTCGTGGTGCCGTGATGCGTGTGATACATCGCGCCAATCGGGTGGGACAGGGCATGGATCGCACCGAGCCCTTTTTGAAATGCCGTGGCCCCCATCGCAGCGGCGGACATCATGTGTGCACGTGCCTCAAGGTCCGTGCCATCCGCATATGCGCGGGGCAGGTATTCCTTAACCAAACGCATGCCTTCCAGCGCCATACCCTGCGACATCGGATGATAATGCGGCGAGGAAAATGCCTCAACACAATGGGCAAAGGCATCAAGGCCAGTGCCCGCCGTGATGAACTGCGGCATGCCAACGGTCAATTCGGGGTCGCAGATCACCACACTGGGCAGGAACTTGGGATGAAAAATGATCTTTTTCTCTTCGGTCTCGGAATTGGTGATCACGGAGGCGCGGCCCACCTCAGAACCGGTGCCTGCCGTGGTTGGCACTGCCACAATTGGCGCAATGGCGTCTGCATCGGCGCGGGTCCACCAATCGCCAATATCTTCAAAATCCCACAAGGGGCGGGTTTGACCAGCAAGGAAAGCCACCAACTTGCCCAGATCAAGGCCAGAGCCGCCGCCAAAGGCAACCACGCCGTCATGGCCACCCTCGTTAAAGGCCTTCACGCCCGCTTCGGCGTTTTTCTCATTCGGGTTCGGGTCAACATCAGCAAAGATCGCCCGGCCCATGCTCGCCGCCTCTAGCAGATCCAGCGTGCGGGTTGTGATCTCCATGTTGGCCAAACCGCGATCAGTAACCAGCAGCGGTTTGGTGATGCCAGCGGCTTTGCAGGCATCAGCAATTTCAGAAATGCGCCCCGCACCAAAGCGGACGGCGGTGGGATAGGACCAATTTGCAGTGAGCGTCATCGGATCAGGCTTTCTTTAGGTGATATGATTTGGGCCGTGTCAGGTTGTGATAGCCGATGATCGACAATCCCCCACCACGCCCGGTGTCTTTGCAGCCGGTCCAGCACAGACCGGGATCAAGGTAATCAGCGCGGTTCTGGAACACAGTGCCGGTTTCGATCTGATCGCCAATCGCCATGGCGCGGGCGGTGTCCGCCGTCCAAACCGAGGCCGTCAAACCAAAGTTGCTGTCGTTCATCAGCGCGATTGCCTCGGCGTCGTCTTTCACGGGCATGATGCCCACAACCGGGCCAAAGCTTTCCTCGCGCATCACGCGCATGTCGTGGGTCACATCCGTCAGGATCTGGGGCATCAGATAGGCGCCGCCGTCTTGCGGGAAATCTGCCGGATCAATATGCGCGGTGGCGCCTGCGGCAACCGCTTCTGCGGTTTGGGCGCGGACGTCCTCGGCAAAGCGGGCCTGCGCCATTGGGCCAAGGGTTGTCTCCGGGTCCAGAGGATTGCCCAGCTTGTAGCCCTTCACAATGGCCACGGCCTTTTCGACAAAAGCGTCGAAATGCTGCTCTGCCACGTAGATCCGCTCAATGCCGCAACAGCATTGCCCGGCGTTGAACATCGCGCCATCAATCAGCGTATCCACCGCCGCATCGATGTCCGCATCATCGCAAACATAGCCGGGGTCTTTGCCGCCAAGTTCCAACCCGATGCCAGTGAAAGTGCCGGCGGCGGCGGTTTCAATCGCTTTGCCGCCTCCGACAGATCCGGTGAAATTCACAAAGCCAAAGCTTTTGTCGGCGATCAGATCGGATGTGGTTTGGTGGTCAAGGAACAAGTTCTGGAACACATCTTCAGGCACCCCGGCGGCATGAAACGCCTGCGCCATCCGTTCACCGACCAGCGGCGTTTGCGAGGCATGTTTCAGCATCACAGTATTGCCCGCGATCAGGGCCGGGGCGACGGTGTTGATTGCTGTCATAAAAGGATAGTTCCACGGCGCGATCACCAACACGGCACCATGCGGCACCCGCTTGATCAACCGGCGAAACGCGCCGCTGTCTTCGAGTTCAATATCGGCAAGCGCCTCTTCGGCGATCTCGGCCATATAGCTGGCCCGTTCGTTGAAGCCGCCAAATTCCCCGCCATAACGGATCGGCCGCCCCATCTGATGGGCGATCTCCGGCACGATCTCTTCGTTCATCTCACCAACCTTGGCCACACCGGCCATGACCAGATCAATCCGTTCCTTGAGCGGCCGCGCGGCCCATGCGGCCCCCGCTGCTGTTGCGCGGTCCACGGCAGCCTTGGCCGCCTCGGCGGTCAACGCGGGACGTTCGGCATAAACCGACCCGTCAATGGGCGAAATACAGGTGATTGTACTCATGTCTTGTCTCCGAATGTCGGCAGCGCCGAAGAGGATGTTTCACAGCGAAAGAGGGCAGCATCGCTGCCCGTTAACGATGGCGTGCGGCCCATGCAAGCCGCGCAATTAAGCCCGTTCAAACCCGCGGGCGATTTCCCAATCCGTCACCACACGGTCGAACTCTTCTTGTTCCCATTCGGCGCAGCGGGTGTAGTGGTCGATCACATCATCACCCATCGCTTCGCGCAGGAATTTCGAGTTGCGCAGGGTTTCAGTCGCCGCGCGCAGGGTCTGCGGGATGTCGGCGGCTTTGGCGTCTTCATAGACGTCGCCCGTGGTCGGGGCGGGCAGGGCCATCTTGTCTTCGATACCCTTGATCCCGGCGGCCAACATGGCGGCCTGCGCCAAATAGGGGTTCAGATCCGAGCCGCCAATCCGGCATTCCACGCGCACGCCCTTTGTGCCTTCGCCGCACAGGCGGAAACCAGCGGTGCGATTGTCCACGGACCAAACGGTTTTGGTCGGGGCAAAGGTGCCTTTGGAAAAGCGTTTGTAGCTGTTCACATAAGGCGCAAGAAAGAAGGTGTAATCTGGCGAATAGGCAATCAGCCCAGCCATGTAATGGCTCATCAATTCGGACATGCCCAATTTGGCATCAGGATCAAAGAACGCCGGTTTGCCATCGACCCAAAGCGATTGGTGAACGTGGGAGGAACTGCCGACCTTGGAATGATGCCACTTGGGCAGGAAGGACGCGGCGCGGCCATGCTGCCATGAGATTTCTTTGATCGCGTGTTTGGCAATCGAATGGTAGTCGGCACAATCGAGCGCGGCGGAATAGCGGATGTTCAGCTCTTCCTGACCGGTCTCTGCCTCGCCTTTGGAATTTTCAATCGGCAGGCCAGCGTTGAACAAGTGGTTGCGGATCGGCCGCATCACGCCCTCTTCCTTGGTGGTCTGGAAAATGTGGTAATCTTCGTTGTAACCGCTGATCGGGGTCAGATCGCGGAAACCGTTTTTGCGAATTTCATCATAGCTTTGTTCAAACAAAAAGAACTCAAGCTCGGTCGCCATCATCGCGTCAAAGCCAAGCGCCTCAAGGCGGGCAATCTGTTTTTTCAAGACCGCACGGGGCGAATGCGGGACAGGTTCATGGGTGTGGTGGTCCAGTACATCACATAACACCATCGCCGTGCCCTCAAGCCATGGCACCGGGCGGATCGTGGCCAGATCGGGCTGCATGACATAATCGCCATAACCGCTTTCCCATGAGGTTGAGGCATAGCCATCGGGCGTAGCCATCTCAAGGTCTGTGGCCAGCAGATAGTTGCAGCAATGGGTCTCTGCGTAAGAGGTTTCAACGAAATTCACCGCGTGAAAGCGTTTGCCCATCAGGCGGCCCTGCATATCCACAAAGCACGCCAGCACGGTGTCGATGCTGCCGTCCGAGACGCGGGCTTTCAGATCGTCGAAGTTCATGTGATCCCTTTCAGATAGAGGCGTAAGGTGGGGAGTATCCCCACCCTACAGTTTGTTTTAGCCGTAACGGTACGGACGGCCAGCCTTGACCATGTCCGCGTTGTACTTTTTGAAGATATCAACAACGCGGCGTTTGACGTCGCTTTCTGCTGCGATCTCTTCCCAGAATTCCTGGGCGGCGTTCTCGACGGTGGCCCATTCTTCGTCCGGGATGGTGGTCAGCTTGAGCTTGTCACCATTGACGCGCAGGTTGGCTTCGCCGCCCCAATACCACCACTGGCGATAGTAATGCGACTGGTCACAGCAGACCCGGAACAGGGTTTGCAGATCTTCGGGCAGCTCGTTCCAGCGGTCCATGTTGGCAAAGAACGATCCCGCCCAAGCGCCAGAAATGTTGTTGGTCAGGAAGTAGTTGGTCACGTCAGCCCAGCCAACGGTGTAGTCTTCGGTGATGCCCGACCACGCGATCCCGTCCAACTCGCCCGTTTGCACGGCCACTTCGATGTCTTCCCATGGCAGGTTCACAGGAACCACGCCAAACTGGCTCAGGAACCGGCCCGCAGTTGGGAAGGTAAAGATGCGTTTACCCTTCAGATCAGCCAGGCTGTTGATCGGATCTTTGGTGGCAAAGTGGCACGGATCCCAAGACCCAGCAGAGATATGTTTGACGCCAACTTTGGAATATTCTTCGTCCCAGATCTCATTCAGGCCGTATTGGTTGAACAGCACCGGCACATCGAGGCTATAGCGGGAGCCAAACGGGAAATAGCCGCCAAACACGGTCACTTCGGTGGGGGATGCCATGCTGTCATCATCGGATTGAACCGCGTCGATTGTGCCGCGCTGCATCGCTTGGAACAATTCGCCCGTTGGAACCAGCTGATCGGCATAGAACAGCTCGATCTGCATGCGGTCGCCAGCGATCTGGTTAAACATCTTGATCGCCGGATCAATCACCTCGGCGGCCAATGCGGCGCCGGCATAGGTCTGCATCCGCCATTTGATTGTGCTTTGCGCCAGCGCAGGCGTGGCCAGCGCGGCCGGGCCCGCAACGGCGGCCCCTTGGATAAACTTACGTCTTGTGGTCATGGTCGTTCTCCTTGTTGAAGGTTACACCGGTTGGCCCGGCTTCTTGTTTGTCAGTTTCCGTAGACAACCTCGGGCAGCCATGTGGCCAATCCGGGGAAGATCATCACGAGGGTCAGGGCCAGCACCATCACCAGCACAAAAGGGGTAATGGACCCGTAGATATCGCGCAGCGAAATCTCGGGCGGTGCCATGGCACGCATCAAAAACAGGTTATACCCAAAGGGCGGTGTCATATAGGCGATCTGCGTGGTGATGGTATACAGGATGCCGTACCAGATCAGATCAAACCCAAGCGCCCCCACCAGCGGCACATAAAGCGGCGCTACAATGACCAGCATCGCTGTGTCATCCAGAAAGGTGCCCATCAGAATAAAGCTGAGCTGCATCAGAATCAGGATCATCCACGGGCTGAGATTGAGTTGTTCGGTAAAGAGGTTCTCAATCGCCTTGACCGCGCCCAGCCCGTCAAAGACCGCACCAAAGGCCAGCGCGGCGAGGATGATCCACATGAACATACACGTGATACCCAACGTGTTGCGGACCGAATTTTCAAAGACCTCGCGTGTCATACGCCCCTTGATCACTGCGGCAACAAATGCTGCCAACGCGCCAATTGCAGAACTTTCCACGAGGCTGGTCCAGCCATTCACGAAAGGCACCATCATCACCGCAAAGATGATAATTGGCAGCAGACCGGCGCGCAGCAGGCGCAGTTTCTCATCGCGGGGCATATCGCGGTCTTCGGCAGATAGCACCGGACCAAGCGACGGGTTAATCCGGCACCGAATGGCGATATAGGCGATGAACATCGTGGCCATCATCAACCCCGGCACCACACCGGCCAGCCACAATTGCCCCACAGGTTGCCGCGCGATCATCGCATAAAGCACCAGAACAACCGAAGGCGGGACCAGGATACCAAGGGACGATCCAGCCTGAATAACTCCCGTCACCATGCGTTTGTCATATCCGCGTTTGAGAAGTTCCGGCAGGGCGATAGTGGCCCCGATGGCCATACCTGCCACGCTCAGCCCGTTCATCGCCGAAATCAGAACCATCAGGCCAATTGTGCCAATGGCCAAGCCGCCGCGAAGGCCGCCCATCCAGACATGGAACATCTTGTATAGATCGTCGGCAATCTTGGATTCCGACAGCACATAGCCCATGAAAATGAACATCGGCAGCGTCAAAAGCGGATACCACTTCATCAGCTTCATCGCAGCGGCAAAGCCAATGTCAAAGCCGCCCCTGTCGCCCCAAAGCAGCAAAGCGGCAACAACGGCAATAAACCCGATGGCACCAAACACTCGCTGGCCGGTCAGCAGCATCAGCATCATGGTTGAAAACATCAACGTGGCGATCAACTCGTAAGGCATTATATTTCTTCACCTTTCAGGCGCAGCACGTCTTTGCAGAATTCGGAAAGGCATTGCAGGATCATCAGTGTGAACCCGATGATCATCACCAATTTGATGGGCCACATATAGGGCCGCCAAACGGAGGAAGACCGCTCAAGACGCCCCACCTCTTCGCTGCCGGTGATCACGCCAAAGAGATAGGAAATCGGCTCTGTCTTCCAATAGCCCAGCGAATACGCGGTTGAGCTGATGGCGCCGTAGAGCAGCACCAGAAGATAGAAGATCAACAGCAACACGGTAAACAGATCCACCCATGCCTTGCGGCGCGGCGACCAGCCACCATAAAGCAGATCCATCCGCACGTTCGATCCCAGTTGCAGCGAATAGGGACCGCCAAGGATGTAATAGCCAACCATCACAAACTGCGCCATTTCCAGCGTCCAAAGCGAAGGCAGGAAAAAGGTCTTGCTGACCGAAGACCACAGCAGAACGCCCATCAGGACAAAGATGCCGTACATGGCAATCCGGCCCATGCGATAGTTCACCGCGTCCACCGCAGTGATATAGCCGCGCATTACGCCACGCATGTCACGGCCCCTTTTGCCTGGGTCAATTTATAGGCGTCTGAAATCCATTCGGCGATCATATCGGCCATGGCTGTCTGGCGCTCGGGCGTGTCGATCAGATCATTGCGGATTTCCAGCATCACGTTCATATGACCGCCTGCGATACCGTGTTCTTTCAAAGTATGGGTTACACCATGTTCGGGGCCGTAGGGCGCATTGCGCTCAACCACCGCTTTTGTGTGATCCGCCGCATTTTGCAGCATCGCATCAGCCAGCCGCGTGTCACTGTCATGCAGCACGCCAATTTCAACCGCACGGGTCTTGCCGTGATAGACCGGAGTGAAACTGTGAATGGTGACGATCACCGGCTCGGCCACCTGCGCGGCGGTCTTGGCCACGGCATCGCGGAAGGGCAGGTAATAGGCCTCGGTGCGCGCATCGCGCTGGGTCTGAGACAGATTGAGGTTGCCCGGAATGTCGAAAATCTCGCTTTTTGGCGGCATCGCATCTGGCGCTTCGGGCGGGCGGTTGCAGTCGTAGACAAGCCGCGAGATACAGCTGGCCACCAGCGCCGCATCAAGCCGTTCGGCCAGCCGCTGCGCCACGGGCATCGCACCGGGATCCCAGGCCGCGTGACTGGTCAGAGCGTCACCCGAAAGGCCAAGATTATGAAAACAATCGGGAATATAGTGCGAGGCATGTTCGCAGACCAACACAACAGAAGAGCCAGCCGCGGGGTTAACCACCTGCACAACGTCTGTTTGTTCTTGATTCTGTGTGTCCGTCATCACGCCTCCATGACGGCCAAACTGAGCGGCGACAGGGCACTCTGTCAACAAAATTGTGAAAAATATATCACAACAAAGTTTCATTTGTTATATTATCAATCAAAAGGGGAGGGTGACTATGTCTGAGGCACCACTGACAATTTCAGATCGCATTCAGGAAAAGCTGGATGATCTGACCCGCGCAGAGCGGCAGTTGGCCCATTCCATCCTCGAAAATTACCCCGCATCCGGGCTTGGCCCGCTCACCGCGCTGGCAAAGGATGCCAATGTTTCGGTGCCCACGGTGGCGCGGATGGTGCAAAAGCTGGGGTTCAAAGGGTATCCCGATTTTCAGTCCGAGCTGCGCGAAGAGCTAAAGGCCAAAGCCAAAGACCCGATCGAGAAGCACGACACTTGGGCCGAGAATGCCCCGTCAGAACATATGCTCAATCGGTTTACCGACGCGGTGATCGACAACATCCGCCATACCCTTGGCCAGATTGACCCAAAAGGATTTGATGAAGCCTGCGCACTGGTGGCCGATGATCAGCGGCACCTGTACATTGTCGGCGGGCGCATCACACATACGCTCGCGGAATACCTGTTTTTGCACATGCAGGTGATCCGCCCCAAGATCACCCACATCCAATCCACGTCAAACACATGGCCGCATTACCTTTTGGATGTGAAGGAAGGCGACGTCTTTGTGATCTATGACGTGCGCCGCTACGAGAACAACACGCTCAAGCTGGCGGAAATGGCCCATGCGCAGGGGGCCAAGATAATCCTGTTTACCGATCAATGGCGCTCTCCGGTGCATCAGTTGGCTGACATCAGCCTGTCGAGCCGAATTGTCGTGCCCTCCGCATGGGACAGCGCGGTGACCACCATGCTGCTGACCGAAACCATGATCTCGGCGGTTCAGAACCTGAGCTGGGGCGACACAAAAGAGCGTATGGAGGAGCTTGAAGAGATGTTCGACCAGACCAAATTGTTCCGTAAGTTCACCTGACCCAACTGGGCAAGTTGCCCCATGGCGCCGGGTGGCTGGCAGTGGCAAGATAGACCTGAGCAGAGCAAGGGAACGGGATCAATGGCGCAAACAGATCTGACCATCGATTGGGTCGAACGCTTTGCCGGGCTGGCGCGGCTGGAGCCGGAGATCAAACAGACCTTGCTGAGCCGCAGTGCAATTGTCGATGTGCCCAAAGACACGATGATTTTCGGGCCGGATCGGTCGCCAGAGAATATGCTGTTTCTTCTGGATGGCACAGTGCGGGTGCAACAAGTGTCTGAGACCGGCCACGAGATCGTGCTGTACCGCATTCACGCCGGAGAAAGCTGCGTGCTGACCACTGCCTGTTTGCTGGCCTATGAGGATTACGCGGCTGAGGGGATTTCGGAGACCGTGGTGAAAGCGGCGGCGGTGCCGCGTGATGTGTTTGATGATTTGGTGGCGCGATCCAAGTCCTTTCGTGACTTTGTCTTTGCGGCGTTCTCCAAGCGGATCACCGATCTGTTTCGGATGATTGACGAGGTCGCCTTTCAACGGCTTGATGTGCGTTTGGCTGACCGGTTGATTGATCTATCCGAAGGCGCGGACAAGGTCGCCACGACCCACCAGAAACTCTCGGTCGAGTTGGGCACAGCCCGCGAGGTGATCTCGCGGCAATTGCAAGAATACCAGCGCCGCGGCTGGATCGCGCAGGGGCGGGGCAGCATCACCATGACCAATCGCGCCGCGTTGGAACAATTGGCGGGGCACGT
This sequence comes from Sulfitobacter mediterraneus, assembly GCF_003054325.1. GTDB lineage: Bacteria > Pseudomonadota > Alphaproteobacteria > Rhodobacterales > Rhodobacteraceae > Sulfitobacter > Sulfitobacter mediterraneus. Next base: position 64,141 of record NZ_QBKU01000006.1, on the reverse strand, counting down.
GGGATAATCTCCTTTGGCCTTGGTGACATTGTCACCGTGACAGGCAGCGCCATCTGGTAAGATGGGTTAACGCTTGAAAAAGGAGAGATGAGATGACTGCCAATGTAGGATCAATCGACCGCGTATTGCGCATTGTTTTGGGGCTGGTTCTGATCGCCCTTCCATTTGTGTCGAATATGGCCCTGTTTGCCAGCGGCACCGCGACGGTGATTGCCGTGGTGGTTGGTCTGGTACTGATTGCCACATCTGCGATGCGGTTTTGCCCACTTTACCGGATTTTTGGCATCCGGACCTGCAAACTCTGATTGGCCTGTCCCTTGCCAAACCCCTTGAGCGCTTTGCCGTGCTGCGTTTACTCTGAACGCGGCACGCATGCATTTGACCCCGAGAAACCAAGGATTATCCTATGACCTATCCCGTTGATCTGTCGGTAAAGCCGGACGTCTCAGCCCATTTTGATGAGGCCACCAACACGATCACCTATATCGTCAAAGACCCTAGCAGCAATCACTGCGCGATCATCGACAGTGTGATGGATATCGATTACGCCGCCGGGCGGATCACCTATGACCACGCTGACACACTGATCAAAGAGATCACGGAGCGGGGGCTGACGCTGGACTGGATCATCGAGACCCATGTGCATGCCGACCACCTAAGCGCTGCGCCCTATTTGCAGGAAAAGCTGGGTGGCAAGATCGGCGTGGGGGAAAAGATCCTTGTGGTTCAGGACACCTTCGGCAAGATCTTTAACGAAGGCACAGAGTTTCAGCGTGACGGCTCGCAGTTTGATGCACTGTTCAAGGATGGCGACACTTATATGGTGGGCAATATGCAAGGCTTTGCCATGTATACGCCCGGCCACACACCGGCCTGCATGGTACATGTAATGGGCAATGCCGCCTTTGCCGGGGATACGCTGTTTATGCCCGACGGCGGTTCGGCCCGTGCCGATTTCCCCGGCGGCGATGCAGGGCAGCTTTACGATAGCATTCAAAAGGTGTTGTCGCTGCCCGATGAGACCCGCTTGTTCATGTGCCACGACTACGGCCCCAATGGCCGCGCGATCATGTGGGAAACATCCGTGGCCGAACAGAAAGCCAACAACATTCACGTTGGCGGCGGCAAGACCCGCGATGAGTTTATCAAGTTTCGTACCGAGCGGGACAAGCAGCTTGACGTGCCCAAGCTGATCATCCCGTCTTTGCAGGTAAATATGCGTGCGGGTGAAGTGCCGACAGACAAAGACGGTAATCCGATGCTCAAGGTGCCAGTGAACGGGCTTTAGTCCGGCAAGGTTTCTCGCAACACAGACAGGGGCGGCAATCGCCGCCCTTCGGCGTCAGCGGCGTGCAGATCGTAGTTGAACCAGAACCGTTCATTGCCAGTGTCACGCACGCGCACGGCATCCGGCAAGTCCAATGTATCCAGCCCCGCATCAGCGCAGGCCGCAGCCATGACCCGTTTCAACGCAGCCTGATCCAGCCACGCCCCGACATAGCGCAGATGCCCTGTGGCGCAGACCACCGCATTGCCATCCTCACTGCGCTCCAGCACCTCTGCACTGCCTTCCAATTCCTCGCAATAGCCAGTGATTGCGCCGCCACTTTTCAATGGTCTGGGCATGTCGGCACGCAGGCTTTCCACACGCGCGACAGTCACATCCAGCCCCGGAATTGCGGGCGGAAGCGGCAAAGGAATGCGCATATCCACATCTCGCGCCCCGCTGCGCGGCCCCAAGACCACCTGTGCCTGTGTCTGCGACAGAGCGATCTTCAAGGGTTCAGGCATGTGCATCAGGCCGGGTGCGGCGATGACTTTGTACCCGCTGAAATCCTGCGTACCGGGCGGCAGAATATCCACTGACAACCCCAGACGGCGCAAGGCCTTGTAGGTGTCAAACACAAGCCCAAAATAACTGAGCCCCGCGCCATGGGGTTGCACCGCCCAAGCGGCATCGGCGTCATAGTCAAAGATCAGGGCAATCGGTGCCTGCGCGGCAGAGACCTCCGGCGCTTCGGCAATCTCGGCGGCGACCCTGCGGGCCTCGTCCAGCCCCGGCGCGTCTGCACTGTCGATCCTCAGCAAGCCGCTGTGCATCTGTTCCTGCGCAAAGGGCGCTTGCCGCCAACGGAAATAGCACACCGCCTCGGCGCCATGGGCAAAAGCCTCCCATGACCAAAGCCGGACCATTCCGGGGGCGGGCGCGGGGTTGGACGGGGCCCAGTTCACCGGCCCGGGCTGTTGTTCCATCACCCACCAGCGGCCCTTGCCAACGGAACGATAAAGATCGTGGTGAAACGCCTGAAAATCCTGATCACCCTGCCGGGCAAAGCGGCGCTGATGGTCTGCATCCGCGCCGACCCGATCTTCGAGGAAACCCAGCGGATAGCTGTCCCAACTGGCAAAATCCAGATCTTCGCCAACCTTGAAATGGTCAAAATCCGTGATCCGGCCCATGTAATTATGGGTGATCGGGGCGTCCGAATGGGCCCGGATGATCTCAACCTGCGAGCGGTTGAAGGCCACAACCTGATCCGAGGCAAAGCGGCGGAAGGCCAGCGCATGGGCGGGGTTTGGTTCCGTTACCGTGAGGTTGGGCAGCTCGATCTGGTCAAAGTCATCGTATTCCATCGACCAGAACACATTGCCCCAGGCGGCATTCAACGCTGCAATATTCCCGTCGTTTCCAACGCCGCGATAGCGGGTGCGCAGCCATCCGCGAAAGGCGGCGCGGGCCGCAACGCTGTAGGAAATCGTGGTGTCGTGGCAGCCATATTCATTGTCGGTCTGCCATGCCGCGACATGAGGGTTGCGGCCATAGCGTTCGGCCAATTCGGTGACGATACGGGCGCATTCTGCGTGATACCCCGCATGGGAAAAACAATAATGGCGCCGCGATCCAAATCCGCGCGGGCGACCTTCGGCATCGAGGGCCAGCATATCGGGATGTTTGTCCACAAGCCAACGCGGCGGTGTTGCGGTGGGCGTGCCCAGCACGACCCTGAGCCCAGCCGCGCCCAATGTTTCAATCGCACGGTCAAGCCAGTCAAAGGTGTATTCACCCGGCACGGCCTCAAGGCGCGACCAGGCAAATTCACCAATCCGCACCCAAGTCAGCCCTGCCTCGACCATACGCCGGGCGTCGTCGGCCCAGATCTCTTCGGGCCAGTGTTCTGGGTAATAACAGGTGCCAAGGCTGCGTTTCAGATCGGTCATAGAATGATCTGATGTTCGCGCTGGCCGGTCACATCTGTCTGGATCACAAAGGTCTTGCCGCCCTGCGCCTCGTCCAGATGCACAGCAGCAGAGGTGGCATAAAGTCTGGTCAGGTCCGGCCCGCCAAAAGAAGGGCAAGTCATCTGGGATGCAGGGTAATCTATCGCCGACAGAAACTGCCCCTGCGGATCATAGCGGGCAATCTGCCCCGCGCCCCATAGCGCCAGCCAGATGCAACCGGTGCTGTCCACAACAGCGCCATCGGGGTTCAGACCCTGTTCGCGCAAATCGATAAACACCTCAGGCGCGCCATCAGGCCAACCATCCGGTCCAAGAGGTTGGCGCATGACTTGATTGCTGTGGGTGTCGGTGAAATAGGCGCAGGCCCCATCGGGGGCAAAGCAGATGGCGTTCGAGACGGAGATATCACCGTAAAGATTACGCAGCTCACCTTTATAGAAACGATAGATTGAACCCGCGCCTTTTTCGGCGGATTTGCCCATTGTCCCGATCCAGAAACCTCCGAAGGGGTCGGCACGGCCATCGTTGGACCGTGTGACCGTGTTGTCCACCTCCAGCCCGATCACCCATTCGCTGTCGCCGGTGTTTAGATCAAAGGTTGAAAGGCTGGTTTCCGATGCGATGAGCAGCCGGTTCTCATCGACCCACCCGGCGGCGGAGACATGTTCGTCAAATTGCCATTCGAGGGTTTGCTCACCAATCCGGCTCATCAAACATTTGCGCAAGATGTCGAACCAAAAAAACTGGCCCCGCAGCGGATGCCAAAGCGGCCCTTCGCCAAGAACACAAATGCGATCGTCAAAAACCTCAGGAGCGGTCATGTCCATGCCTCATCAAAAGCTGCGGTGATGGCCTGCGCCTTTTCGCCAACCTCGGCGGCCGTTAAGCCGGGTGTATAAACCCCTGTTCCGATGCCAAAACCTGTAACACCTGCCACCCGCCACTCGGCGAAATTATCCGGCCCCACACCGCCAACCGCAAAGGTTTGCGTGCCTTGGGGCAGCACCGCCGATATCGCCTTGAGGCCAGCAGTGCCAACCAGAAATGACGGAAAGAATTTCAACCCGTCCGCCCCGTGGTGCAGCGCGGCAAAACACTCGGTCGGGCTCATCACGCCGGGAAAAGACAACATGCCAGCCGCTTTGGTGGCGGTGATCACGTTGCTGTTGCAATCGGGGGAAACGATCAATTTACCGCCGCAATTCGCAACATCTGCCACGTTCTTGGCCGTTAACACCGTCCCCGCCCCGATCAGCGCATGATCGCCAAACGCCGTCGCCAACGCCTCAATACTGCGCAGCGGATCGGGCGAGTTGAGCGGCACTTCGATCCGGTCAATGCCAGCATCAATCAAGGCCCCGCCAATCGGCACGGCCTCATCCGGGGTGACGCCGCGCAGGATGGCAATGATGGGGCGGCTCATGATGAAATCTCCTCTAGGGATGCATAGGCGGCTGACAGCCCGGCGAGGGTCATTTCGTCCGCGTTGGTGTGTTCTGGTTGTAAGCCTTGCGCGGCCAGCGCTTCGGCGTATCGGGCGCACAGGGCGGCATCGCCGATCAGAGCGACCCTTTGGCCCAGCCAATAGGGTTTCGTCGCAGCCAATTCGAGACCGATGAGCAAGCCCGAAAGCCGGGCGCGGGCGCTGTCCGGGGCTGGCGCGTGCAGCAGGCTATCGGCGCGGATCTGAAACAGCTTGGCCGCGATGGCCTGCGGGCGTGACATCGCATCTGAAAGCGCTTCGCCAAAAGCAGCATCGTCCCAGCCCGTCCCAATTGAATGGCGCAGAACCGATTGACCTGACAGCAGGGCAAACAGTTCTCCGGTCATGGCGGTTTGAAAGCTGACGATCTCTCCGGCGCTGATCTGCGCCCATTTGGTGTGGGTGCCGGGCAGGCACAGCACGCCGTCAAAATCCGGTGTCTGCGCCAGAAAACCGGCGATCTGGGTTTCTTCGCCGCGCATCACATCTGCGGGCTTGTCCTGCGACACGCCGGGAAGAATATGCATGTGGAGCCGCGCATCAGCCACCGTTGGCCGGGTGGCATTGCCGATCCCCGGCGGCACACATGGCACCTTGGCATAGGGCGCTTCGGCCCAGCCTTGCCGCGCGCCAACCATCCCGCAAGCAATCACTGGCACAGGCCCGTCAAGGTAAGGGCCAACCAGATCCAGCAGGGCCGCTTCAAACTGGTCGGGTGCCAGCCCGCCCATACCCTTGTCAGATCGCAAAAGCCGGGGCGTGCCCGCCCCCATCAGCCAGGCCCGCAGGGCAGAGGTGCCCCAATCGACGGCAATCCATTCAACCGCGTTCATGTTGTTATCCTGTCACCACTGTTCCGCCATCGACGACCATCATCTGGCCGGTCATCATCCGTGAGGTTTTCGAAGCCAAAAACAGCACCGCGTCCACGATATCCTGCGGTAGCAGCTCCTCTTTCAGGCACTGCCGCTCCAGATGCGCGGCCAGCGCTTCGGGCGTCACCCAGAGATCGCGCTGTTTGTCGGTCATGACCCAACCGGGGGCCAAGGCGTTGACGCGGATCTTGTCGGGGCCAAATTCGCGGGCAAGGCTGCGGCTCATGCCGTTGATGCCCGCGTTGGCCGTCGTGTACGATGGATATCCGGCATTGCCCATCATGTAACTGATCGAGGAAAAGTTGACGATGGCACCGCCGCCCGCCGCACGCATGCCTGCGATTGCCGCCTGACAGGCAAAGAAATAGGCCTTGAGGTTGATCGCCTGAGACCAGTCCCAAAACTCTTCGGTGACGTCCTCGGTGTCGTGGCGTTTGTCATTGGCGGCGTTGTTCACCAAAACCGTCACCGCGCCATGGGCCTCGGCAGCGGTTGAAATAGCCGCTTGTAAGGCGCTGACATCGGTGATGTCGCAGGGAATGAACAGCGGCCGCACCCCGTGTTTGTCCTGCATGTCATCGCAAAACCCGCTGGCATCCGAACGCTGTACAAAGGCGACCTTGGCGCCCTGTTCGATAAAGCCTTCGGTGATCGCGGCACCAATGCCCGCGCCTCCGCCGGTGATGAAAACGGAGGCATCTTTTAGATCGTGAAACGTGGCTGTGGGCATCAATGGCTCTCTCTTGTGACGGGGCGGGTGTCCTTGCCGACGAGGAAATCAAGGTCTGCGCCTTGATCCGCTTGCAGGACATGATCAACATACATCTTTGCGTAGCCGCGTGTGTAATGGGCTGGGTCCGGGGCCCATGCGGCGCGGCGGGTCTCCAGCTCGGCCTCATCGACCAACAGCTCAAGCGCCCCTTCGCGGGCCGACAGGCGGATGCGGTCGCCGGTTTTGACCAGAGCCAACGTGCCACCCGCCTGCGCCTCGGGCGAGATGTGCAAAACCACGGTGCCATAGGCGGTGCCGGACATGCGGGCGTCAGACAGGCGCACCATATCGCGCACACCCTCTTTCACCAGACGTGCCGGGATCAGCATATTGCCCACCTCCGGCATGCCCGGATACCCCTTTGGCCCGCAGCCCTTAAGCACAAGGATCGTGTCCTTTGTCACCGGCAAATCTTCGCGGTCAATGTTGGCTTTGAACTCTTCGATGCTTTCAAACACGTAAGCTTCGGCCTCATGTTCCAGCAAGCTTTCGGTCGCGGCGGAGGGTTTGATAATCGCCCCCTGCGGCGCGAGATTGCCGCGCAGCACCCGCAGACCGGCAGCGGGTTTGAGCGGATTGGACATCGGGCGGATCACATCTTCGTTCCAGCATTCCGCGCCATCGGCATAGACACCGATATCGCCCCCCAGAACGGTACGGGCCGGGCGCATCATCTCGCCCAACTCCTTGAGCACCACGGGCATCCCGCCCGCATAGCAGAAATCTTCCATCAGGTACTGCCCCGATGGCATACAGTTGACAAGCAGGGGCACATCACTGCCCAGTTCAAAATCGTCCAAACTCAAGTCAATGCCGACCCGTCCCGCAATCGCCAGCAGATGCACCACCGCATTGGTGGACCCGCCCACCGCAGCATTGGCCAATATCGCGTTCTCAAAGCTTTCGCGGCTGACCACATCAGAGAGCTTTAACTCTTCCTCGACCATCTCAACGATACGTTTACCCGTCATATGAGCCAGCGCCATGCGGCGGCTGTCGACCGCCGGAAGCGCGGCATTGGTCGGCAGCGACAGACCCATCGCCTCAACAATCGAGGCCATCGTCGATGCGGTGCCCATCGTCATGCACACGCCCTTCGACCGGCTCATCCCGCTTTCGGCGGCCATGAAATCTTGCAAGGTCATCTCGCCCGCGCGGACCGCTTCGGAAAACTTCCACACGTCCGTACCAGACCCAATATCCTTGCCCTGCCATTTGCCATTCAGCATCGGGCCAGAACTGACCACGATGGTCGGCAGATCGACCGAGGCTGCGCCCATCAACTGCCCCGGCGTGGTCTTGTCGCACCCGCCAAGCAGAACTACGCCGTCAATCCCATAGGCGCGGATGGATTCCTCAACATCCATCGCCAGCAGATTGCGAAACAGCATTGCGGTGGGTTTCATCTGGGTCTCGCCCAGCGACATCACCGGGAACTCAACAGGAAAGCCGCCCGCCTCCCAGACGCCGCGCTTCACCCCTTCGGCCAGATCACGCAGGCCGGAATTACACGGCGTGAGCTCGGACCATGTGTTGCAAATCCCAATAACGGGACGGCCATCAAAGACGTGATCCGGAAACCCCTGATTTTTCATCCAGCTGCGGTGAATAAACCCGTCCCGGTCGGCCTTGCCATACCACGCCCGGTTTCTGCGTTTGTCATCTGTCATAACCGTTTTCCTTCGATCACCCACATCCGGTCCGGAAAAGACCACGGCAGGGTGAGACCGTTGTTCATCAAATAGGCGCCCGAAAGCGTGACCGGCCCGTTGCGCAGCGCCGGTGCCCCGCGTGACAGCCGCTCGCGATCATCGCGGTTCCGCAGATTGATCTCGTATTCGGCGGTTGCGTCCAACCCGGTCAGGCGCAGGGGACGTGGCACAATCTGGTTAGGCGCGGCTGCAAGACCGGCAAATGCCACGAAACGGCTGCCATCCTCGGCCATCTGCTTCTCTGCGATCATTGCCGCATCGCCTGTATCAAGGCGCAGGATATCTGCCCGCGCCATCCAATCGCGATTGGCCTTCCACCAGCCCGTGACATCGCGCAGGACATCGGTCTCAAGATCGGTCAATTCGCGCGGGTCCATTTCGAACCCCATGTGCCGCTGGGCCGCGACCCAAGCGCGGAATCTTATGTCATGCTTGCGCCCTGATGTGTGGCAATGAAGCGGGCCGACATGGCTTCCGGTGACGACCATCGGCAGGAACAACGCCGCGTTGTGCTGGATCTTGAGCCGTTCATGCGCGTCGTTACTGTCGGACAGCCAGACCCGTTGCGTGCGCTCCAGAATGCCAAAATCAATGCGCCCGCCGCCCGAGGCGCAGCTTTCAATCTCGACCTCGGGATGGGCTGCGCCCAGCCGATCCAGCAGTGCATAGGTACCGCGGGTTTGCGCGGCATCAGGCGCGGGCAGAACCCGATTGTGATCCCATTTGATATAGTCGATGGGATGCGCCGCCAGCAGGGCGGAGATCCGGTCAAAAAGGTAATCGCGCACCTCGGCCTGTGCCATATCAAGGACCAGTTGCTGCCTGCCGGTGATTTGGGTCTCGGGGCCAAGAACCCAGCTGGGATGGGCGCGGTAGGTGTCGCTGTTAGCGTTGATCATCTCTGGCTCGAACCACAGGCCAAAGGTCATGCCCAGACCCTGGACATGCTCAATCAGCGGCCCCAAACCATCGGGATATTTTCGCGCATCCACCACCCAATCACCAAGTGATGTGGTGTCGTCATCGCGTTTGCCAAACCAACCATCGTCCAGCACGAACCGCTCGGCGCCCAGATTTGCCGCGCGGGCGGCGATGTCTTTTAGGTCCGGCAGTTTGTGATCGAAATAGATCGCTTCCCAGCAGTTGTAATGCACCGGGCGCGGGCGGGCCGGATCGCGAAACCGCACAACCGCATCGCGCAGATGCCTTTGAAACGCGGTGGCGCAGCCGTTGATCCCTTGCGCCGAGAATGTCGCATACAGCGGGGCTGTGGCAAATTCTGTGCCCGGTTCCAATTCGGTGGCTGAGGCATTGCCAAACTGCACCTGTCTGCGGCCATCGGGCAGTTCTTCGGCCACCATCCGGTGCCCGCCGGACCAACCATAATGCAGGGCATAGGCATGGCCTTGAGTGTTGGTTGCGCCAAGGCAAGGCAGGACCAAACCGGGGAAATGTTCATGTCCGCTGCGGCCTGTGCGGCTTTCGCGCATGCGGATGCCAGCGGACCACGGGCTGTGCACCATCTGAAATTCACCGCACCAGCGACCCGCGAAATCAATCATCTCATCGGCCAGTTGAGGTGCGGGCAACACCGGCGCCGCCAGCCACTCGAGGCGCACGGGATGATCGGAGGACAGTTGCGCTTGGCCCGAGATAATATGAGTGGCGACGTTGATGTTGAAGGTCGCAGTATAAGTCAGGCCCATTGCAGGGTCTTTGTAGACCAGAGTCAGCGAATGGGCGTCCTGCAGCGCTTCGGCCAAACGCAGGTCAGGATGGATCACCGACCCCTCCTCGCCGCGCAGCGACAGACCAGCCTGACCGGGAAAGCTGCGTCCGGCATCGGGGCAGATCGACAAGGCAGGCGCCTTATCCAGCATACCGCCGGTCACATCCTGCCTGCCTGCCGCATAGAGCGTTTCGAGGTTTTCACCCACGGGCAGGGATGCGCCCCAATAGATCACTTCGGCCAAACGCCCATCGGCGCAGCCCAAAACAAGGGACTGTCGTCCATCGTCCAACCGCCAGCTTTGGATCATTTCACGGCCCCAAGGGTCAGACCGGCGATAAAGTGTTTTTGCATCAGGAAGAACATCAAGACAGGTGGCATTGCGGCTACGATAGACCCTGCTGATACCAGATGCCATGCCGCAACCCATTGCCCGTTGAGGGAATAAAGACCTGCGGTAATGGGCTGGGTGTCGGCCCCTTGGGTCAGAACGGTTGCCCAGAAATAGTCATTCCAGATGAACGTGAAAATCAGCACTGAAAGCGCGGCAATCGCGGGCTTCATCAGGGGCATGACGACATACCAGAAGATCTTGATTTCGCTCACGCCTTCGACCCGCGCCGCTTCGATCAGGGCATAGGGCATCGCTTTGATAAAGTTGCGCATGAACAGGGTGCAAAACCCGGTTTGAAAGGCGATGTGAAACAGCGCCAGCCCCATGGTGGTGTTGTAAATGCCGAGGTTCAGCGACAGATCGCGCACCGGCACCATCAAAATCTGAAAGGGTACAAAATTACCCGCAACGAACATGAAGAACACCGGCAGATTGGATTTGAAGCGGTACACGCCAAGGGCAAAACCGGTCATGCACGACAGGGCCACCGCGCCGATCACGGTTGGGATCGTCACCTTGAAACTGTTCAGGATGTATTTGCCAATCGGCGTGTTTTCAAAAATTGCAGTGTAATTCTCAAGCAGGTTAAAGGAGGTCGGCCAACCCCAATAGTTGCCCGCCGTGATGTCCCCCGCCGACCGGATCGAGGTCAGCGCAACAGCCAAAAGCGGCAGAAGCCAAACAATCAGCGCAATCGGCAGGGCGATCTTGTAAAACGTCTGACTGGCGGTTGAGGTCTTTTCAATGGGTGTCGGAAACATCTCATAGCCCCCTTTCGTCGCGGTACATTTTGACAAGGAAAGCGGTGATATAGACCATCATGATCAGGAACAGCACCACGGCAATCGCCGCGCCGTAACCCATGCGGAACCCATATTCCGAGAACGCCTGTTCATACATGTAAAATGCCAAAACCCGCGACGATCCCCACGGGCCGCCATCGGTCATAATCGAGATCAGGTCAAAGGACCGCAGCGCCCCGATCACCGTTACAACCATGGCAATAAAGGTTGCCGGTTTCAGTTGCGGCAACACAACATACCACAGCATCTTGAACCCTTTGGCATTGTCCAAACGCGCAGCTTCGATCTGTTCGGGGTCAACCGCGTTGAGGCCCGTGAGATAGAGGATCATGCAATAAGCCGTCTGCGGCCAGAGGCCCGCAGCGATGATGCCGTAGGTGACCCAATCCTCATCCGCCAGAACCGCAATGGGATCAAAGCCAATTGCCTGAAGCGCGATGTTCAATAGGCCAAAGTTGGGGTCGTAAAACCATGAAAAGACAAGGCCGACGACAACCTGAGAAATCACAAAAGGAAAGAAAAACAGCGACTTGTAAATCCGGATGCCGCGCACTGTCTGGTTCAGGAACAGGGCCACAAACAGCCCCGCCGGGATCGCCAGCATATAAAGCACCAGCCAAATCACGTTGTTCTTGAGCGAGGTATAGAACGCATCGTCGTCCATCAGCTCAACATAGTTCGACAGACCGACGTATTCTTTTTCGCCAAGGCCGTCCCAGGCATAAAGCGAGATACTCATTGATTGAAAAATCGGGATGATGACGTAGATGGCGAACATCGCAATGCCCGGCGCGAGAAACAGCCAGGGTGCCAAACGCTGCTGGTTCTTTTTCCAGTAGGTTTTCATGTCATCCTCCCCCAGTGCCGCAGATGGTGCCTGCGCTGCCGCCCGTTCAGGCGGCAGCACGTTGTTTAGACGGCGTCTTTATTTGTAGACCCGGCCCCGGACTTTTTCGAGCCGCTCAAGGATCGCGTCCAGACGCTCTGGCTTGACCATGAACTCTTGGAAACCTTCCATGCCCGCTTTGGCCATTTCGGCTGGCGCGTCGCGGTCAAAGAACTGTGCGATGCCGCCGGTGGTGGAGCTGAGCATTTCATAACCGGCCTGCAGGAACTTGTCGTCCCCCACGGAGGAACCGGAGTTGATCGGCAGCTGGCCCAGTGTATTGTTGATCTGGGTCTGCACATCGGCGCGGGCCAGATACGCGAGGAACTTTTTGGCGTCCTCTTTGTTCTTGGCATTGGCCGGGATGTGGATCGTGTCGGTTGGCGCCTCTTCGGCCAGCGGCACATCGGGGTTGATCACCGGGAATTGGAAGAACCCGATCTGATCGTCGGTCAGACCCGCTTCGCGCAGGGGTGCGACGGCAAAGTTGCCCATCACATACATCGCAGCGTCACCCTGAACCATCGGCGCCAAGGCCTCCTGCCAGGAATAGGCGGCGTGGTTTTCGAGGAAGAAACCGGCGTCGATCAGTTCTTTCCAGTTGGCCATGGTGGCGCGGACGCGATCATCGGTCCAAGCCACTTCGCCCTTGGTCAGGGCCATGTGGAAGTCATAGCCGTTGGTGCGCAGGTTCAGATAGTCAAACACGCCGCCAGCGGTCCAAAGGTATTTGGTGCCGATGGTGATCGGTGTGATGCCCGCCGCCGTCAACGTTGCGCCCGCCGCCTTGAATTCGTCCCAGTTGGTGGGCACGGCGATGTTGTTCGCCTCAAACAGGTCTTTGCGGTAGTAAACGCCCCACTGGTAATAGGTGTAAGGCACGCCCCAGATCTTGCCATCAATGGTCATCGACCCTTTGGCGGAGGCCAGACTTTCGTTCAGCCCATGTTCGGCCCAAACATCGTCAACCGGCTCAAACAGGCCGGCGTTCACGTATGGCAACATCCGGTTGCCCGCATACCAGTTCGCCAGATCTGGTGCATCGGCGGTCAGGAAGTTGCGGATCGAGGTTTTGTAACCCTCGTGATCAAACAAGTTCCACGTCACTTTGACGTCCGGATTTTCTGCTTCAAAGCCTGCGATCAACGCCTCGAACGCGGCCTTTGGCGCGGGGTCTGATGTGTCGGTGTTGATCACCAGCTCACCGGCAAAAAGCGATGAGGCAAGCAATGTCGAAGTTGCCACAGCGGCGGCAAGAGTTTTGGTGCGATGGAACATGGTTTCCTCCCTAAGGTCCCAGGTCTTTCCCTGTTGACGGTTGGTTCCAAATAATGAAACCCTAATCTCAACTATTGAAAACACTGCGCTGATCGGCTATCCATGTCAACAGTTTCATGGGGTCGCGCCCTTTGAAGCGGGAGGGGAATTTGACGTGAACAAGCCGGTTCAAAACGACGGAACAGTCGGAAAAGCTTTGGAAATTCTGGACATGGTGGCAGAGATCGGCCGCCCCGTCCGGTTTTCCGAACTGCTGGCGCAAAGCGTTCATCCCAAAGCCACGCTCTATCGCTTTCTGCAAACGCTGACGAATCAACACATGCTGTCTTATGACCCCGAGGACGGGACATATTCGCTTGGCCTGCGCCTGATGCGGCTGGCTCATACGGCATGGAAGAACGCCTCGCTTGCCCCGATTGCACGGCCCTTTGTCGAAGAACTGGCGGCACTGGTTGGCGAAACGGTCCACCTTGCGCAGATCGACAATGGTCAGGTGCTGTTCGTCGACAAGCTAGAGGCGACGGACCGCTTTGAAACCCTCGCCGAAGCGGGCAAGGTTGCGCCCGCCTATTGCACAGGTGTGGGCAAGGCGATGCTGGCCTTTATGGCACCCAAACGCCTGCAACTGGCGCTGCATCAACAGGCCTATTTTCAATACACCCCTGCCACCCATTGCACCGCCGAGAGCCTCGCGATCGAGCTTGAAGCGATCCGCGAGGCGGGTATCGCCTTTGACCGGCAGGAACATGAACAGGGCATCATCTCAATCGCTGCGCCAGTGCTGACCACCAATGGCCGGGTCATTGGGGCGCTGTCGATTGCCACATCTACAACCCGCCATACGCTTGAAGGGTTGGACGCATTCCGTGCGCCGCTTTTGCAAGCTGCTGAAAACATCGGGGCCGAGGCGACGTCTTGGCAATTCCCGTCCTAACAACCGCGAAGGAATACTGAAATGTCCGGTGTTACACTTACCAAGGCCGTCAAAAAGTATGGTGATGTTCAGGTCATCCATGGCGTCGATCTTGAGATCAACGAAGGTGAGTTCTGCGTTTTCGTCGGCCCGTCAGGGTGTGGCAAATCCACTTTGCTGCGGATGATTGCGGGATTGGAAGAAACCACGGACGGCCAGATCCATATTGGTGGCCGTGATGTGACCCATGATGATCCCTCTGATCGGGGCATCGCGATGGTGTTCCAAACCTATGCGCTTTACCCGCATATGACGGTCAAAGAGAACATGGGCTTTGGGCTTAAGATGAACAACGTGCCCAAGGCGGAGATCGAGAAAAAGGTTGCCGAAGCCAGCCGGATTTTGCAGCTGGATGATTATCTGGGCCGCAAGCCCAAGGCCCTTTCCGGTGGACAACGCCAGCGGGTTGCCATTGGCCGCGCCATTGTGCGCGGACCCGAAGTGTTCTTGTTCGACGAACCCCTGTCCAACCTTGATGCCGAGTTGCGCGTTGATATGCGTGTCGAGATCAGCCGCCTGCACAACAAGATCGGTGCGACGATGATCTATGTGACCCATGATCAGGTTGAGGCGATGACCCTTGCTGACAAAATTGTTGTGCTGCGGGCCGGGCGCATTGAACAGGTCGGCAGCCCGATGGAGCTCTATCAAAACCCAGATAACAAGTTCGTCGCGGGGTTCATCGGATCGCCCAGCATGAATTTTGTGAACGGTATCGTCGAGGGCGGCAAAGTGCGCATTCCTGCGTTGAGCGATGCCGTAATCGCTGCGTCGGTGGCTTTGCCAACTGAGGGCAGCAGCATCACCGTGGGCCTGCGCCCGCAGGATCTGTCGATCAGGCCGGCAAGCTCCCCGATCACGGTGGATATTTCAGAGCAACTGGGCGGGGTGGCCTATGATTATCTCAACACCCCGACTTCAGAGCGGATCGTGGTCGAGACAAAGGGGGATGAACTGATCAAATCGGGCACCTCAGTCGACGTGGTTCTTGACCCGGACACGGCCTATTTCTTTGATGCCAAAACCGAGGCGCGGCTGCGTTAACATCAGATTGCCGGGTCAACCCGATCCATAAAGGCACGAAAGCTATCCAGATGTTCGGGATCTTCTAGCTGATTGGGCAGCTTGGCAAAGATCACCCGCATATGACGGGCGCAGAGGGGATCGGCGTGGATATACTTCCACGGCACGCCAAAGCTGGCCTCCAGAAGATCCCCAAACTCCAGCGCTTTGGTTTTCACCGGTCCGTCCTGCACGGGGCGCAACCCGCCTTTGTGATTGGCGGCTGCGACACAGGCCGAGTGCAGCCAGTTCAAACAGTTGATCGCGGTGAACGGGTCATTGACCCCCGGTGACATGGCGCGGGCAATCATCTCGACCAGTTGATCAACAATGAACATCAGGTTTTGACTTTCTGTCGGGCTGTGGCCAAGCGCGAAACAGGAGGTCAATTCCTCCTTCGCCTCATCGGGAACCTGAGGCCCCCAAATCCGCAAAACCACCGTATCTTCGGTCACAAATTCGCCAACCGGCAGGGGCACGTCGATGAACAGGTCATGATCCTGCGCCAGATTGCGCAGCTGTTCCTTGTTCATCGTTTGAATATACCCAGATTGCCCCAAAGTGACGGTCATGGCCGGATCACCTGTGGGCTGGGTCGGTGTGGTTGAAGGATCACGGTCCGATTGCGTGTCGATCAAGGTTTTGATGTCCGCGACCAGCCGTTTTCCCAAACCCGCGGTGATGTTGGAGACGTTGATCGTTTCGGGAATGTGGTGCACGAAATAGACTACCGTAAAGACCGACACGAAGGTCAGCCCAAGTGCGATCAGGATCGACAGATAGGGCACAAACAGGGCGGTGGACAGATCTGCATCCGCGCCCGTCGGGCTTTGGATCGCGCGGGTGATCAGCAGGGCATAGACAAAGGTCGCGACGAGAATGCCCAAGCTCCATTGATTGCCGCGATCCCGCATGAAATTCCCAATCAGCCGCGGCCCAAAATTGCCCGAGGCAAAGGACACCGCCACGATGGTCATTGAGAACATCACCCCGGCGACCCCAAAAACCGATTGTGAGATAATCGACATCAAGGAACGCGCGCCGTCCACTTGGGTATCGCGCAGACCCTTGGGAAGATCGAAGGGCAGGAAATCGGGGTGCTGATCCAGATACAAGGTGCCCTGCGCCAGCAACGCGGCAAGACAAACCAGAGATCCCGGCAAAAACCAATAGCTGGCGCGGACGTTTTGGATCAGCTTGGATACAAGGGCGCGTTTGCTCATTTGAGGCCGCAACACTGGTAAGGTTTGGGGGCCATATTCGGATCTTTCCTTGATCAGCCTGCGCGGGTTAACGCACGATTGACCCGTCTGGTTCCATGTGATGTCACAAAATTGGTCGTGCCGGCAGTTTTTCGGTGTCTGTTTCGGCAATATCGGCCAGCGCTTCCAGATTGTTGACCTGCAATTCGCCGTCTGACCAAGCCGCCAATTGCCGGTCGCGCAACACCGCCAGCGTTTTGTTGGTGTGCACAAGCGAAAGCCCCAGTGCATCGGCTAAATCCTGTTGCCGAAAGGGCAGGGGCATCACGCCGTTGCGCACCAACCCCAGCGCACGACCCCGCAGGAACACGCGCACCAGCGCCCACGCGATGGCTTGGATTGCGCTGCGCTGCCCGACGGAAGACAGCGCCTCGCCCAGAAAGTGTTCCTCGCTTGCGGCCAGCCATGTCAGATCGAACGCACGTTCAGGGTGGGATTTAAACAGGTTCCAGATGCCCGACCGGTCAAACACACACAAGGTCATCTGGGTGGTTGCCTCAACCGAATGCCCCATCTCGCCCATGATCCCTGCCTGCATCCCGATAAAATCGCCCGGAAAAACAAAGCTCAGCACCTGACGGCGGCCATTTTGCAAGGTATTGTATCTTATGCCCATACCCCTCAGCGCAGTGAACAGCTGCGGGCTGTTGGACCCTTCCATCAAGATGGGCGCGCCCGGATCAACGACAAGTTCGCCAACCTTGAACTTTTGCATAAAGCGGACCTCGTCCGGTGACAGGTCTTGAAAAAGCGGTTTTTGACGTAGCGGGCAATTCTCGCACTTCTGGGCCATTTAATGTCTGCTCCTATGTCATAGTTTAATGCGGTGTGTTTTTGCGGCGGTATGCTGGTGCTTCACTTTGGGGAAAAGCACATGCGCAGAAAAGTTGTCATCGTTCTGGATGATGTCGTCGTGGCGCTGGATCTTGCACAAACGTTGCAGGATTTGGATCCCAGTGCGGATGTCGTCACCTTTCGGTCGGCGGCGGTCGCCAGAGAGGCGGTGAAAGACTACGGCAAGGCATCGTTGATAATTTGGCAGCCGAGGTCCGATCCGCCGGAGGACGATAGCGCCGCTTTGGTCCAATGTGACCTCGCGGAGCGCAGCATATTGTTAAGCGATGCTGCGGAGGCTGTTTATGATGCCGCGCCGCATGTTGTGGTGTTGCCGCGCCCTTTTTCTGCGGAAATGGTGGAAAAGGCCGTTTCGCGGCTTAGCGCCGATCACTAGAGGCGCCGGCTTGCAATCCAAACAAAAAGGCCTGCAAAAGTGGCGGCGCATCAGCAGATGCCGGGGCCGCCTTGGGATCAGGTTCTGGTGCGGAGTGTTGTTCCGGCTCGTCTGATCCGGCCAGTCCAACCAAAAGCAAACCGATGCCCGCATAGGCCGCGCCGATCACAGAGGCTGCGATCAGCGTGTCATAGGCGGTTGCCAGAAAGATCCAGGCAGCGCCGGTCAAGAAACCGGCCCCGACCAGAACGCACAGGGCGCCCGCGCTGACCATCCCGGCCTTGCGCGCGGCCCGTGCCGCGGAATGTTTGACCTTGCTGAGCATGTTAGCGGCGCGTGCTCATCAAACCGACGAGAAAGCCAACCCCAGCGGCGATACCCAGCGCGGTGGCCGGTTGCGATTTCACAAAATCGTTGGCCTGCCCCTGCACGTCACGGGCATGACCGCCCAGCATATCTGCGGTTTCGATACCTTTTTTGCGGGCGGTTTCAACCTGCTGTGCTGCGGCATCGGCAAGCTGGGCTTTCTTGGCTTTTCCCATGTCGGCCATAGTGCTTGTCAGATCGCTCAGATCCTTGCGGAGGGTTTCGATCTGATCTGTCAGGTCTTGGACGGAAACGTCCTTTGTGGAACCGTTGGTGCTGGCGCGTGCCATAAAGTCACTCCTTATCGTTTGGTTATTCGTCTCTGACCAACAAACAGCTGGCTGCGCAAAAGGTTCCAAAAAACATTGATCAAGATTCTTTGGAACTTGTCCAAGGGGCCGCCCGTTGGTGTCTCAGATCAGCGCCACGTTGCGGCGCACCAACACAAACGAAAGGACCATGACATGCTTTCTTGGGCAGTTATATTTTTTGTGGTCGCCATCATTGCGGCCATCTTTGGATTTGGCGGAATTGCAAGCGCATCGGCAGGCATCGCGCAGATCCTGTTCCTGATCTTTCTGGCGCTTTTTGCCGCGACCATGATCGCGCGGGCGTTTAAAGACTCTTCCGGATAGAGCTTGAGCGATCCAGAGGATGAACCCAAAAACGAAAAACCCCGCCTGAGCGACAGGCGGGGTTTTCTTGTTGCGCTGGCAGTCAGATCAGCGCTTGAGCGTTTCCGTGGAGGCAAAGAACATGGCCTGGCTGACCGCGGACTGCACCTGATCTTCTTTGTAGGGCTTGGCGATCAGAAACGCGGGTTCTGGCCGGTCGCCTGTCAAAAGCCGCTCTGGGAAAGCAGTGATAAAGATCACAGGCGTATCGCCCAGTTCGGCCAGCAGATCATTAACCGCATCAATGCCGGACGAATTGTCGGCCAACTGAATATCAGCAAGGATCAAATCAGGCTTGTCGCCCTTGCCCTTGGCAACCGCATCCGCGCGGGTACGGCCCACGCCGGTGACGGTGTGCCCAAGATCACTGACAATTGCACTCAGGTCGGCAGCGATGATCGGTTCGTCCTCGATAATCAGGATACGGCCGGACACGCTGTTTTCCATGTCGGTGCGGGCGGTTGCAATCAGATGCTGCGCCTCTTCATCGCTGACGGTCATGATCGTGGCAACCTGTGCGATGGTGAACTCCTCGACAGTGGACAACAGCAAAGCTTCTCGGGTGTTGGGCGCAAGGGACGCCAGATGCGCCTGTGCCTTGCCAAGTGCCCCCGCACCATCTTCGACCACCGGCGCACCGGAACTGGACCAGATGGCGTGAAAACATTTGAACAGACCAACCTTGGTTGTCATATCGCCCTGAATGATGGAACGGTCTTCCAAAATCGCCTCAAGCGTGGCGATTGCATAATTGTCCCCACTGGTCTGAGATCCCGTCAGCGCCCGCGCATATCTTCGGAGATAAGGAAGTTCCCGTGCGATCTGATCAGAAAGGTCCACAGTGTCTTGTGTATCCGACATTCTTTTTTGCCTTTTTTCAATTTGTTTCGGAACCAAACGCGGTGATCATGCGTTCGGTTCCGTTGGGTGATGAGTTTTTTCGAAAAAAAGAGACCGAGAAGCAATGACAGATAACAAATCAAAAGACGATGAGCGCATAGCAGACTTGATCGATCAGAACCTCAAGATGGTCTATTCCGACCTTGTTCAGGAACAGCTTCCTGATCGGTTCAAAGATCTGCTTGATGTTCTCAAAGCGCAGGATGCTGAGCAGAAGGGCAACAGTTAATGTCCGAAGATCCAAGAAATGAGTTGGTCGAGCATTTGCCGGCCCTGCGTGCCTTTGCGTTGAGTTTGACACGCAACGGGGCGACCGCTGATGACATGGTGCAAGATACCGTCGTCAAAGCCTGGACCAATATTGATAAGTTCAAGCCCGGCACCAAGATGCGAGCCTGGTTATTCACCATTCTGCGCAACACCTATTATTCCAGCCGCCGCAAGCTGAACCGCGAGGTCGCGGATGTCGATGGTGTGTTCACAGCGACCCTATCGGTCAAGCCGGAACACGATGGCCGGATGCAGCTGAGCGATTTTAAACAAGCGTTTGAATTGCTGCCCGATGAACAACGCGAGGCGCTGATCCTTGTGGGGGCATCCGGATTTTCCTACGAGGAAGCCGCAGACATGTGCGGTGTGGCTGTCGGCACCGTCAAAAGCCGGGCAAACCGTGGCCGCGCCAAGCTGACGGAACTTTTGCATCTGGACGAAGAGGGCCCCATGGAGCTGACTGACCGCGCCACTATGGCCGTGATTTCCGGCGCAGGTACAGTTCCGCAGTGACGCTGAAAGAAGATCAATCCCCGCGCTGGTACAAGAGCCTGCGGTTCCGGATGGCAGTGATGATGTCATTGGCAATCCTGCCAATTGGCATGATCGCAGTCAGCCAGACCCGAAGCGTGACAGAACAAGCGCAGCAAAACTCGGAATTGGCTCTGCTGGGTTTGACAGAGCAGGCAGCGGCAGAAGAGCGTATCGTCATCCAGCGGGCATTCGGTCTCGCCTCTGGTGTGGGCGCGTTTCTGCCGCAAATGTTGGAAAACCCGGCGGCCTGTTCCAAACGTCTGGCAAAGGTTCTGGAAAACGCCGGCATATTTAACTTCATTGGCTATGTGCCGATCTCCGGCAAGATGACCTGCTCATCCACCGGGGTCGAACTGGATTATGCCAACGCGCCCGGGTTCGCCGAAGCCGTCGAGGCAGAGACACCCCGCATCGAGGTGAGCATTGACGGACCAAACGGGGAAGGATCGGTGATCAACATTTCCCAACCGGTCTTTGAAGAAGACGACTTGACCGGATTTGTCACAGTCTCGGTTCCCCATTCGATCCTTAATGCACTCGGGGACGATAGTGAAAACGAAGCGCTTCTAGATCTACTGACCTTCAACGAAAACGGCGAAATTCTAAGTTCCCGCAATGGCGCCGACGCGGCTGTTGCGAACCTGCCGCTGGGCACCAATCTGGCCGAATTCACCACCGTAGCGGCACGCACATTTTCGCGTCAAAGCGTCTATGGCGAAGATCGTATCTATGCGGTTGTGCCGATTGAAACGGGCAAGATCTTTGCATTGGGTGTCTGGGACAAAGACAACGGTGTTTCCGGCCAGATCAGCAAGATCCTACCGACCAGCCTGTTTCCGGCACTCATGTGGATGATCAGCCTCGCGGTGGCGCTTTTTGCGGTTCATCGGCTGGTCTCCCGCCATATCCGCAGTGTCGGCGCGCAGATGATGCGCTTTGCCGATAATCGCACATTGCTGACCGACGAGCGTACCCGCGAGATGCCAAGCGAGCTGCAAAACATCCAAAATTCGTTTCTTGTTATGGCCCACTCGATCCTGCGCGACGAGGCCGAACTGGAAGATTCTGTGCGGCAAAAAAATGTGCTGCTCAAAGAGGTGCATCACCGGGTCAAAAACAATCTGCAACTGATCTCGTCGATCCTGAATATGCAGATCCGTGAGGCGCAGCATGACGATACAAAACGCATTCTGCGCCGCATGCAGGACCGCGTTTTGAGTTTGGCCACCATTCACCGCGATCTTTATCAAACCAGCAGCGGCGGGTTGGTCAACGTGGGTGAACTGGTGCGGGAAATTATCGAAAGATCGGTGGAGGTCGGGACGGACACTGCCAAAAACATCGCCGTTGATGTGCAGGTCGAAGATGTCATGCTTTACCCAGATCAGGCGGTGCCGATGTCGCTTTTGGCTTCGGAGGCTGCGACCAACGCGATGAAATACGTGGGTGCCTCCGAAAACGGGGACAACCGGATGTCGGTGACTTTTACCCGTGATGCACAGGACAAATGCCGCTTTGTTTTGGTGAACTCTTTGAGCAATGAGGTCGCACCCGAAAGCACCGGCATGGGGTCGAAACTTATCACCGCCTTTGCGATTCAGTTGGGCGCTGACATCGACGTGCAGCGCGATCACAATCAGTACCAGATGACAGTGAGTTTTGACGCCGCAACCTTTGAATTGGAACCGGGCGATTTTTAGGGTCAAGACCCATTAATTTTGCGCCGCTGGCGTCCAAACCTCGAAAATTCAGTGGTTTGAGACGTGCAGCAGCTAACGGGTTAACTGCAAATGGCTCACGCCGCTGAAATGAAGAGGTTTGGTCGTCTGAAAGATTTGGCGGGTTTTCCCTGTGAGCTGCGTTACATCTGCTTGAAATTCAACAAGAGTTCCTGCGCAGAGGTGCCTAGCCACAGTAAAAACCTGCCAAACCAGCGACGTAAAATTAATGGGTCCTGACCCTAAGCCGCCCAGTTTCCTCAAACGCCGCTTCGACTTGCAGAACTATGATGAACCCTCAAAGCTTACTCTGATCGGGGTTGGTGCGGATCAAATTTGGGATGCCATCCGAAATGGGCTGTCCCAAGGCGCGTTCTGTGATCGTGATCATCCAGATCAGTAGCGGGATCGCGATCACGCCGCCAATTGGCCCCCAAAGCCATAGCCAGAACACCAGCGACACAAACACCAAGAGCGTGTTGACCGACATGCGTTTGCCAACCATCGCAGGGGTCACAAATTGCCCCTCAACGGCGTTCATCGACAGATAAATCGCTGCGGGCGCAAAGCTGGCTGCGCCGTTGAACACCACCATCCCTGCCACCAAAAGTGTCGCCCCCAAGGCAAGCGGGCCAAGGTAGAGGATGTAGTTCAGAAAGAACGCAGAGACACCCCAGAACACCGCGCCGGGCATGCCGATCAACTGCATCACCACGGCAATGGCCACGCCAAACGATCCGTTGATTGCCGTAATGGTCAGGAAATACCGGGAGACCTGCCGTTCGGCGTGCAAAAAATCGTCTCGGCTCAGCGATGGAACAGAGGCACCGACCCAGCGGTAAATTTCTGTCCGGGTCAGCAAAAAGAAATACAGGACGCCGACAAACATCATCAATTGGGCAAGAAACTGTGGCGCATAAAACAGAGCGTCCGTGATTGAGGGTACATCTATGCCTTCGGCAGGGGGCTGGGCCTGTTCGCCTTTGGGATCGACGGCCGCGACAACGTCTTCGGCGATTTCATCCAAGCCAAGGATCATCGCCCTGATCCCCTCAATTGTTGTGCGCAACTCGACCCAGATAACGGGTGCACGCGCGATGGCCTCTGCGACGTAGGGTTCCAGCAGCAGGACAAGGCAGACGACAGCAATCATCGTGATCGCAACCGTGGCAAACGCAGACAATGACGGGCGAAGGCCGATGCGTTCCCAAAACCGGACAAGCGGCGAAAGGACGATACCCAGGATGAGTGCAGACAGCACAGGGGCAAAGAAATCTTGGGCGTATTCCAATGTGGCAAAGGCCGTCACAACGCCCATCCCCAAAATAGCGAGGCGTGTCATCAGCGTGCTGGTCATATGTCTGGGCTTTCGTTTTGGCGCGGCGAAATTAGATATGCGGCGGGAATGCCTGCACCAGCGGCACGTCGGGACATGCATGGTTTGAGATCCCAGACCAGCGGTAGACTGGGCAATTCAGAAACGAGGTGCCGGGCCGGGATCTCCGACGATAACGCAGGGCGGCAGGTTCGGTTCCGGCTTGGCCGCATTTTTCTTGGCTGCAAGCCAGAATACCTGGGCGTTTTCAGTCAAAGCGCTATTGAAGCTTTGCAGTGGTCAAGCCGGCGCTTCATCCTCGCCTTGGCTTAGGGTCAGGACCCATTAATTTTGCGCCGCTGGCGTCCAAACCTCGAAAATTCAGTGGTTTGAGACATGCAGCAGCTAACGGGTTAACTGCAAATGGCTCACGCCGCTGAAATGAAGAGGTTTGGACGTCCGAAGGATTTGGCGGGTTTTTCCTGTGAGCTGCGTTACATCTGCTTGAAATTCAACAAGAGTTCCTGCGCAGAGGTGCCTGGCTACAGTAAAAACCTGCCAAACCAGCGACGTAAAATTAATGGGTCCTGACCCTAGCCAGATGCGTTCTTTGAATGCGGTCGGTTACGCTGCTTTGGCTTTCGCGATTGACGTACGCGCGTCGCCCTGTGCGATCCTTTGCCATCCCTCGGTCTGGTTTTTCACCTCAGGTTTCCAGCCCGTCATGTCCCGAAATTCCTGTGAGGTGATACGTTGGCTGCGGCCCAAGAGGCCGCGCATGTCCGGTTTCAACGCAAACCGAAGCAGGAACCGAGGCAGCTTAAACAAGCTTCGCCGTCCGACCGCCACTGCCAGTGCTTTGATCGCTTGATCCTGAGTGTACGGCTCTGTTTCTGCAACATCAAAGGTGCCGCTCTTTGCATGATTGAGCGCTGCAATCATTGCGCTGGCAGCATCCTCAACCCAGATCATCGATTTGAACGTTCCGCCAGTGGCCAAGGGCATCACAATGCCGTTTCGCGCCATCGAAAGCATATCCTGGCTGTCTCGGGAACCGGGTCCATAGAAGCTGCCAAACCGCAGGTTTATACCCCGGTTTTCGCCGCCGTGTGCCGCGAAGCGGGTCACGTGGTTCTCTGCTGTTAATGTCGATTGTAGCGGCGCGGGCGGGTTCAATTCGGCCGTGGCCGCGCTTTGCCAGGTGTCTCCGCCGTCTCCATACATGAAGAAAACGCTCGGATAGATGAAGGTTTTGACCTTTCCGGTCGCCAGCGCGGCATCAACGAGGTTCCCGGTGCCATCTTTGCGAATGCGGTCGTTCTGGGCCCAGGCATGGGGGGATTTCATGTCAGAGGTTTTGGGAATGCGTGTTGCCAGATGCAAGACGGCGTCGCAGCCCTGCATGTTGTCACGCAGACTGGAGGGATCAAATAAACTGGCGGCTGCGGGCTCTGCGCCGAGGGCACGCAGTGCGCTGATCTTTTCAGGAGAGCGGGCCAATGCAATAACCTTGTGGCCGCTGTTGACCAATGTGCGGATCACAGGGCGGCCAAGCACGCCCGTGCCGCCGGTGACAAATACTTTCATCATGCTGCGTTCCTTATGTTTTTGATGACCCAAGCTTGGCCAAGTGCCGCAATCCTAGGATCAACCGTCCCTGCAAATTCGGTCAGAAGATCGCTCACCGTCTCGGTCTTGAGGGCGGTGTGATAGGCCTGCTCGGCCCTGAGCATAGCGCGATTGATGCCGCAAGGTTTGGGGTAGGCATTGTGGTCTCTTACCGAACACGGGCCGCGGCGGCGGATCTCTGAACACCGGAACGCCGGGGTCTTCCCCTCAACCGCATGGACGATATCAAGCATGCTGATTTCAGATGCAGCCCTCGCCAGGCCGTAGCCCCCGGCAGGCCCAGAGAAAGATTTCAGGATGCCACTTTTTGCCAACGCTTTGAGGTGTTTGAGCAGATAGCTTTCCGGCACGCCGTGAAATTCGGCCAAGGCGCGCCCCGAAAGCCGCGCCTCTCCGGGCAGGGCTGCCAACAGCAAAACGCAATGCGCGGCCCATTCAACGCCATCACTCAGTTTCATTGAAATCTCTCCACGAATAATCAAGATATTTCTTATCGTGGATATTGGATATCGTCAATATAAACGGCAACGGACCGGGGAGGCAGGACGCCTCGATCCGGTTCGAGAGATCAAGTGATAGAAAAGCAATGAAGTTTCATGTTGTGGCTGTGCAGACCGGCGCGGTGTCTTGCCTCCTTGGTCTTTTCACGGGTCAGATGGCGCGCATCTGGGCTTCTGCATTTGACCACTGCGCGTCAGCAGCAGATTCGGCAGACAAAGCCGAGCCAATACCTGCGGATGATGTCTGGCCCTCGAATTTGAAATTCTCAATCAGCGCTTTCATCTGCTGGGCGGATTCCAGCAAAACAGCTGTCGCCGCGGAGGATTCCTCGCTCATCGCCGCGTTGGTCTGGGTCAATTGTTCAAGTTCAACAACAGTCCCTTCCATTTGTTTGATCTGATGCACCTGATCTCCGGTGGACACAGCAATGGCCTGCACCGCTTCCGCGGCTTTGGAAATGCGGGCGACAACATCGCTCATCGCGCTGCCCAGTTCGGTGATCAGTTTGCTGCCTTGTTCGACACCGCGTTGACTGTTTGCAATCAGTTGACCGATCTCATGTGCCGATTCCGCCGACCGTTGAGCAAGTGAACGCACTTCGGTTGCTACGACCGAAAATCCCTTGCCACTTTCGCCAGCGCGGGCGGCTTCGACGCCTGCGTTCAAGGCGAGAAGGTTCGTCTGAAAGGCGATTTCATTGATCACATCGGTCGCAACGCTGATTTTGTTTGAATACTCGGCAATCTGTGCCATCGCTGTCACGGTCTTATCGACCACCTGACCGCTTTGTTCCGCTGCATTCTGGGCACTGACGGCAAATTCGGTGGCCTTGTTGGCGTGATCGGACGCGGACAGGGAGGCCGAGTTGATCTCGCGCATCATGTCATTGGCCGTGCTAAGGCGGCTCGCCGCGCCTTCGGTGCGTTGTGATAGGTCTTTCGCCGCATTGGACAATTCAGAAGAGCTGTTCGTGACGATCTGGGCGTTTTGCGAAATGTGCCCAAGCGCATCGCCAAGCGATGAGGTGCCTTTGTTCACATTCAATTTGAGTTTGGAAAAGGCACCTTGAAATTCCCCCTCCATCTTGAGGGTGAGATCGCATTTTGCCAAAGCCTCTAACACGCGGGAGGTTTCCTTGACGCCAACTTCGACCGTTTCAACCAGTTGGTTCACCGAGGTGCGGATTGCATCGTCGTCGTTCTCTGTCGCTGCGTTCTGCATCCTGCCGGTGAAATCACCCGCCTGTGCCAGGGCGATAACCCCTGCCAGTTCGGCCTGCATCACTTCTGTTCTACGGGATCGCTCTTGCGCTTCTTCTGCTTGTTGCCGCTCAAGTTCTGCCTGCTCTTGCAAGGCTTGAAGCCGGGCCGCTTCTGCCTCTCTTGCGGCGGCATCTTTGGCCTTTTCTGCCTCTTGATGTTGGGCCTGCGCGAAGGCCAAATCACGTTTGGCCTGCTGTCCGTCACGGAACACGACCAATGCGCCAGCCATCTGGCCCAATTCATCTTTCTGGCCGATATTCGGGATTTCCACGTTATCTTGATCGGCGGCAATGGCAGTCATCGCATTGACCATCTTATGAATCCCGCGCGACAGACGGATGCTAACGGCAATAGAGATGAGCAAGCTCAAAGCGATCGTGGAAATCCCAACGGTGAGGATCACAAACAAGGACCTGCTGATCGAGGTTTGTGCGCGTTTGACGGAGTTCTCTGTTTCTGCCTGCGAGTTGATTAGGTTTTCGGAAATCACTCCAAATATTTCGCCATAAACGGACAGAGCGCCGCGCAACCCACCAAAGGCAATTCTTGGATTGCGTTCTGCCATGCCCAACAGTCCACTCAACTTCCTTTTGAACTCGGTGAAACTCTCAACGGGGACAAGCCCCGCCTCCGCAAAGCGGTCCAACTCCACGATCATCTGATCAATCTGGCCGCGCATTTCGGCGGCATCTTCGGCAGGGCCATTCATCTCAAGCCACAGAAGATATTGGTAGATTTTCTGGATCAACGTCGCCAACGCCGCGCTTGCCTCGTTATTGGCTTTCTCCTGCGGTGCCGCGATTTCGGTTAGGTACCGCATGGCACCGGTGGCGTCATCAAGGCCACGATAGGAAAACAGGGATACCACCGTCGCCCCGATAAAGGACAATAGGGCGACAAAGATGATTTTCTGCTTAATTGAGGTCAAGAACACGGCTTGCGGCCTTTCATTCGTGGCGCGGATCAGCCGTTGGCCCAGCTGCACAGGATGTTCTGAGCATCGGCGCGCACGCAAGAGCCGACGGATGGTGTGAGATCACCGCTTTCTGGGTTCATGAATTTCAACTGCACCTGATAGACTTCACCGCCCTGCGGCGTGTTTGCGATGATGTCATGGCCAAACTCAAATCCGTCAAAACCGGCCGCGGCGGTAAAATCCGTTCCGATGAATTCGGGCCAGACGTTATCGGCCCAGACGGTACCATCTACGTTCATCGCGAACATATGCAGGAAGTATTTGTCGGCGTACCATTCCTCAGTTTTGTGGTTAAAATCCTTTTCGGCCTGTTCGCGCCCGACCTGTTGGTAGTGGGTGACGGCACGGGCCACCATTTCTTTGGACATATCGCCCATTTCCTGAAGATCGGCGGCAGCCACGGCGGTGGCGGTGCACATCAGGCATGCTGTGATTAGCGGCTTGTTCATTGTTGGCTCCTGCATTCGGATGACGGGTTGCAGGGCGGGGTGTAAGGGCAGGTCGCTAACATCCGCTTAATGCCCAAAAGGGTGATCTCGGGCACATCCGAAACTTCGGACACACAAATAAAAACAGCCCCGCAGATCTGCGGGGCTGAACCATTCATCGACGGCCAGCAACAGCCTGAGTGCAACCAATCAGGAGGCAACCGCGAAGGGGTTGTTTGCCTTAAGATGCTTGAGAATGTTCTCAGGGCTGCTTTCGCCGTATGGATCATCCGCGCAGTTGTCTTCGATGCCCGGCTCTTCGAACCAAGCGACGATCTTACCGTCATCCACAACTGCTGCATATCGCCAGCTGCGCAGGCCAAAGCCAAGATTATCTTTTTGCACCAACATGCCGATTTTGCGGGTAAATTCCGCAGAACCATCAGGAATGACATTGACGGTCTTGATACCTTGATCAGCGGCCCATTTGTTCATCACAAATGCGTCGTTAACAGAAAGGCAATAAATGTCCTGCACGCCCTGTTCGGCAAATTCACCCGCCAGATTTTCAAAACCGGGCAACTGATAGGTCGAACATGTCGGCGTGAACGCACCGGGCAGCGAGAACAGGATGGCACGGCGGCCACCGAAATAATCCTGTGTTGTCATGTCCTTCCAGGTGAAGGGATTTGGCCCATCGATGCTGTCGTCGCGCACGCGGGTGCGGAATGTCACATCAGGCAATTTCATACCGATACGAGGCATAATAGTACTCCGAATTTTATTTGAATTAAGTCATCGCGTGAACGCAGAAATGGACCTTGTTTTATACGACAACTTTACTGAACAAACCGGATGAAACGGACCTTTTGATGGACGTTTCAGATAGGTCATCCAATGCCCGCCTTCCTTGTGGGTGAAGGGGCAATTGTCAAGCCGATCTCGGGCCGATTTTCACGATCCGTCCCGATCTATCCTGAAAGGCTCACCAAGATGCGAAGTGGCGTTTCAAGCGCATCCGGCCTAGAATCCTTCCCCAAATCCTAGGTCTGGGCCTGTGCGAAGAACAATTCGAATTTCCCTGCCTCGCCATCACGCTGCGCGGCATTTGCCAGGGGCGGCTTGCGGGCGGTAATGACCGGCCAAAGTTCTGCGAATTGCCGCGCGTGCGCGACCCATTTGGCGCTGTCCGGCTCCGCGTCTGTGCGGATCGCATCAGCCGGACATTCAGGCTCGCAAACGCCGCAATCGATGCATTCGTCGGGATGGATCACCAGCATTGCCTCCCCTTCATAGAAACAATCAACAGGGCAAACCTCGACACAATCGGTGTATTTGCAGGCGATACAATTATCGGTCACGACATAGGTCATGGCACAGCCTTCTCATCTGTTTGGTAAAATGGGCGGATGCTATCGGACAGACAGTCACTCAGAAACGGTCAGGATCTCGCTCAGCGGTTTCTTGATCTTGGCGACGCGCGGGATGGTGGCATCGGCCGCCGGATGGCCCACAGCAAGGATCATCACGGGCTTTTCCGACTGTGGCCGCCCCAGCATGTCATTGAGAAACTTCATCGGGTTGGGGGTGTGGGTCAAAGATGTCAGGCCCGCGTGGTGCAGCGCCGCAAGCAGAAAACCCGTAGCGATCCCAACGCTTTCGGGCACGTAATAGTTCTTGTAGCGCGTGCCATCGTCAAAATGGCCCCAACGCTGGGCAAAAATCACAATGAGCCATGGCGCATCCTCAAGGTGAGGCTTGTTGTCATTGGTCCCAATGGGCTCAAGCGCCTTGAGCCACTCATCGCCCGCGCCGCCCTCATAGAACCTGCGTTCTTCCTCTTCTGAAGCATCGCGGATGCGCTTTTTGAATGCCGGATCTGAGATCGCCACAAAATGCCATGGCTGATGATTGGCGCCCGATGGCGCGGTGCCGGCGGTGAGAATACATTTCTCGATCACGGCGCGGTCAATGGGGCGATTGCTGAAATCGCGCACCGTATGCCGCTTGCACATTGCGCTGTAGAAGGCCTGCGCCTGCGCCATTATTTCCGCATCAGTTAGGTCTGCACGGTCGGGCAGGGCAATTGGATCAAATGCAATATTTTCGCGGGCAAACATGAGGGGCCTCCTTGGGTAAGTTGTTGCGGCTGGCAAGAATGTCACCGCAGTTGGCCAAGTCGTAGCCTGCGCGATAGATTGTGGCATTCCTCATTGATGAGGAAAGAGCCTGGGAATACTCTGTTGTCTGACTTGCCACTAAGATCGGGCCGAATACACGGTGGGTGCTTGCATTGAAAAAATCAAATCCGGCGAACGAAAATGTCTTGGCCCTCACTGCGGCCCAATGTGCGGGACTGGTGGAAAATATCGGATCGGCTGGGTTGGTGCCTGCCTTGCTCAAGCTAGGTCACGAGGTGTGCCGAGCTGATTTTGTATCGATCTTCTGTCAGGGGGACCGGGACGTGCCGCTTTTGGTCGGGACCGACAGTTGCAAAGGAAAACGACGGGCGGAGCAGGCGGCACAGGGCTACACCCGCCACATTGATCAAGACCCAAACACGGCACTGCTGTCCGGCAGCAAAGGCGAAGGGGATTTCCTGACCCACCAAGATGCTGCCGATATCAAATCCTTTACCTATCGGCGCGATTGTTACGACCTACCCGGGATTGCGGGACGGATCTCCCTCGTGCGCCGGACGTCGACCTATGGCTTATCGGTGAGCCTTTATACGGCCGAAGAAACCGGCATTTTTGATCAGCCTAACCGCGCAAAAGCCGAGGCGCTGTTGGCGTTTCTTCTTGCAGCGGTGGAGCGGCATGTCGCGTTTTCGCTGAAAGGTTCTGTCTGGATGGAGCAGGATATTCAGGCACGCTTGGCACTCAGCTATCCGGGCCTCACGCACCGCGAACGAGAAGTTGCCGCAATGGCGATCAAGGGACGCACCGCCGCGCAGACCGCGCAGATTTTGGGGCTGGCAGAAACCACCATCATCACCCACCGGAAGAATGCCTATAAACGCATGAACGTGGCGTCGTTGCGCCAGCTGGTCGCCAAATTCTGAGAACGCGCCTTTGCACGCCCGTTGATGGCCAAGCTTGTGTGTTCGCCAATCGGTTTATAGACTGAACCAAAGACCACGTGACAGGTGCGGCTTGAAGCTATCCAGCCGCCCGAAGGAGGACGCATGCCGGTTCAGGCTTTGAAACAGAACAAACTACACGACCAGATCGCGGAATTGCTGATCGAACTCATCCTTGCCGGTGATTTTTCCCCCGGAGATCGCCTTCCGTCAGAGCGTGATCTTGCCGAACAGTTGAAGGTCAGCCGTGGGTCATTGCGTCAGGCCCTTGTTGTGCTGGAACTCAGCCGTGTGCTGGAAATCCGCACCTCCAGCGGGATCTTCGTGGCTCAGGATGCGCTGTCCAATGCCAACCGCCTGCCATCGCTGGACGACAGCGGGCGACGCCCCCTTGATATCATACAAGCCCGCCGAGCGGTGGAAGGGGAAACGGCCTATCTGGCTGCAAAACTGGGCTCTGAGGCGGATATCGAGCGGATCAGAGCAGCCGCGCAAGCCTTGGAAGAAGGCGAGCGGCGATATGATTTGCGGCACCCATCAGACCGGCAATTCCACCGCGAGATCGCCCGCGCAAGCCAGAATACGGTGTTGGCCGATATGGTGCGCGATCTGTGGAATATGCAGCGCGGCAAATACTATCAACGCCTCGAAGATCACTTTTCGACCGCCGAAATGCGGGACTATGCGATTCGGGATCACCGCGAAATTCTCGCGGCGATCACCGCAGGCGATCCTGATCTGGCCCGCCGAATGATGCACCGCCATATGGATCGTATCTATAATAACTTGGCCACAAGCGCGTTGGAATTGCCAAAAGCCTGAAGTCCGAGGGGCGCTTGACAGATCTTATTTTGGTCTTATGGTTCATTCAATGTACCAATTTGCGATGAGATGGCTTGATCCATCTGTCGCGCTTCTGCCGCTCCGACAAACGGGACGGCATACGGTGTTCAGGGAGGACCCAAATGAAGTCAATTATCAAATCAACCCTCGCGGCAATCGCGCTTTCTGCGGCGGCTGTGACAGGTGCCTATGCGGCGGATGTGTCGGATCAGAAATACGTTATGGTTGTTCCGATCTCGGGCCACCCGTTCTGGGTGCCGATCCGTCAGGGTGCGCAGGATGCGGCTGATCAACTGGGCGTGCAGTTCGAATTCACCGGTCCGGTCGAATTTGACAACATCGCAACGCAAAACCAGATGGAGCAGATCGCACTGACCCAACCTTAGGCGTTTCTGACCGGTGCATTTGATCCATCCATGTCCGAAACCATCAAGCGCGTCACCGAAATGGGTGTGCCTGTGGCCACGTTTGATAGCGACGCACCAGATAGCCCGCGCATCACCTTCGTGGGGCCAGATCACTACAACGTCGGTTTTCAGTACGGTAAAAAGATCGTCGAGCTGCTGCAGGGGCAAGGCAAGGAAGAGGGGCAGATCGGCCTTCTGACAGCCATCAACCAAACCAACCTGCAAGTGCGTATTCAAGGCCTGAAAGATTATCTGTCTGCCAACGCACCCGCCTATGAGGTTGTCGCGATCGAAGACAATCAGGGTGATGACCAAATCACAGCAGAACGCACCAAGACCATGCTGCTTGGCAATCCGGACATCGACGGTCTAGTTGTGATCAACGCAACCGGTACGGGCGTGGCGACTGCATTGACCGAACTGGGCCGCAAAGGCGAAGTGATGGTCGTGGCATCAGATGTCTTTGATCCCATCGTTTGCGGCATCAAGGATGGCGCCATTCAGACAACTTCGGCGGTGAACACCTACCTCGAAGGGTTCCTCGCTCTGAAACTGGCGTATGAATATGTGAACAACAACCTCGACGGCACGCCCGGCGCGGATGTGGGTGTCTCTGTTCTGCCGCCAAAAATTGATCCCGGCATGTTCTTCATCACGAAAGAAAACGCCGATTCATTCCTTGTCGGCAGCTGTTCCTAAGCGG
Organism: Sulfitobacter mediterraneus; assembly: GCF_003054325.1. Classification (GTDB taxonomy): domain Bacteria; phylum Pseudomonadota; class Alphaproteobacteria; order Rhodobacterales; family Rhodobacteraceae; genus Sulfitobacter; species Sulfitobacter mediterraneus. Next base: position 30,833 of record NZ_QBKU01000006.1, on the reverse strand, counting down.
CCTCACGTCCGGCTGGCATCCCGCTGGCCGGACATATCTGTCCTTTCTCATGAAGTGGTCCCATGACCTTGTCCCAGACAAACACTGATCGGCTTGGAGATGCAGGAGGGTTTGATTTCAAACGCCTATTGCTGAGCCGCGAGCTTATCGTTGGCGTGATGATCCTGATCACCGCCATCGCCGCGACAATGCTGTCGCCCTATTTCCTGACCGCCGCCAACATCAAGAACGTGGTGATCGGCATGTCAATTGAGATGATCGTCGCCATTGGCCTGACGATTGTTCTGCTCAGCGGCGGCATTGACCTCTCGGTCGGCTCTGTTGTGGCGCTAAGTGCGGTTGTGATTGCACTGGCCTTTAACGCGGGCCTGTCTATTCCTATCGCCATAGCGGCGGGGCTTTGTGCCGGTGTCGTTGTCGGCGTGGTGAACGGATATCTGATTGCCTATGTCGGGCTCAACCCATTGATCACAACCCTTGGCACCATGACGATTTTCCGCAGCGCGGTGTACATCCTGTCTGGCGGTTACGCGATGTCTTCGATCCCCGGCAGTTTCAAGGCGCTGGCAAATGGTGACTTGCTGTTTGGTCTGCCAAATCTGGTTGTGCTTGTTGTTGTGTTGATCGTGCTTTTCCACATGGCGATGTGGCAGAACGTCTGGTTCCGCAAATTTGCCTTTCTCGGCGGGTCTGAAATGGCGGCGCTGCGGGCGGGGATCAATGTCAAACGGCTCAAGCTGATGGGCTATGTTATCTGTTCGGTTCTCGCCGCACTGGGCGGTGTCGTTGTCGTGGCGCGGCTTGGCTCGGCCTTTCCCAATACGGCAACGGGAATGGAGCTTCGAGTGATTACGGCAGTGATTGTTGGCGGCTGTTCGATCTATGGCGGGCGCGGCACGGTTTTGGGCGCGGCGCTTGGGGTTTTGTTCCTCGCTTTGGTCAATAACATCCTCGTTCTGAACGCCGTGTCCGTCTATTGGCAGGGGGTCGCATCGGGCTGTGTTCTGATCCTTGCTGTCCTGTCGGATGCCATTATCAACCGGGGGAAACGGTCATGACCGCACCAAACAAAGTGGTCGAAATGACCGGTATCGAAAAACGGTTCGGCCCTGTTGAAGTGCTGCGCGGTGTGGACTTCGAACTTTATGAAAACGAAGTTCTTGCACTGCTGGGCGACAACGGCGCAGGCAAATCGACGCTGATCAAAACCTTGTCAGGTTATTACCAGCCCGACGCGGGGCAGATCCGGATCGGCGGGCAGGCTGTCTCATTTGGCACACCACATGAGGCCCGCGATCACGGCATTGAAACGATCTACCAAGACCTTGCGTTGTTCGACAATCTGGATGTGGCCGCCAATGTGTTTGCCGGCAAGGAAAAGGTCGGCGGTGGCTGGCGCAAGATGCTGGGGTTTGTGGACCGCAACGCCATGCGCAACGAGGCCCGCGAAGCCGTCAGCCAGATGGCGATCAACATCCCGCGCATTGACCAGGAGGTCAGCGCGTTCTCGGGTGGTCAGCGCCAATGTGTCGCCATCGCCAAATCGGTGATGTGGGGCCGCAAAGTGGTGATCATGGATGAACCGACAGCCGCCCTTGGGGTGCGCGAAACCGGCAAAGTGCTGGATCTGATCCGCACGCTGAAGTCGCATAACCTGTCGGTGATCGTGATCATGCACAATATCGAACACGTTATGGAAGTTGCGGAACGGGCCATCGTCATGCGCTCGGGCACGCGGCGCGGCACGGTCAATTTGAATGGCCCGCAGGACCGCGAAAGCCATGATGAAATCGTCAAAATGTTGATGTGAACGCAACCCGTTCCACAATGAATAACAAGGATAATATTATGAACGCGCAGAATTTTTCGGGGCGCAAGGCGATCATCACTGGCGGCGCACGCGGCATGGGGGCGGCGGCAGCCCGCGCCATGTTGGAGCGTGGCGCAAAGGTCTGCCTTTGGGATGCCAACGCCGATGCCTTGGCTCAAAAGGCGCAGGAGCTAGCAGCTTTTGGCCCTGTCATGCACCGGGTTGTGGATGTCAGCGACTTTTCCGATGTGGCCGCTGCCGCACATGAGGCAAACGATCAGATGGGCGGGCTGGACATCCTTGTCAATTCCGCCGGGATTGCAGGGCCAAACGCCATGGTAGAGGCTTTCCCACCAGATGATTGGGCTCGCGTGATGCAGGTCAACCTGAACGGAGTGTTCCATTGTGCCCGCGCGGTGGTGCCTTTCATGAAAGAGCATGACTATGGCCGCATCATCAACGTGGCCTCCGTTGCGGGCAAAGAGGGCAATCCTAACGCCTCGGCCTATTCGGCCTCCAAGGCGGGGGTGATCAGCCTGACCAAATCTCTGGGCAAGGAACTGGCGCAAACCGGCATTCGGGTAAATGCGATCACACCTGCGGTGATCAAGACCGAGATGCTGGATGATGTGACCGAGGAACAGATTTCCTACATGCTTGCCAAGATCCCGATGGGGCGCATGGGCACAGTGGATGAGGTTGCCGAAATGGTGATGTTCCTGTCCTCCGAGGCATGTTCCTATTCAACTGCTGCCGTGTTTGACATGTCCGGCGGCCGCGCGACTTACTGAACCCATGACAAAACAACCTGCCCTGCGTTCCTTTGGGGCGCTGCCGGATGGCCAAACCGTCTGGCAAATCCCGATCGTGGGGCAGGGGTTGCGCGCCAATGTGCTGAGCTATGGCGCGACCTTGCAAAGCCTTCATCTGGAGGGCCACCCGCAATCTCTGGTGTTGGGTTTGAATGATCTTGAGGGGTATCTCGACCAAGCCATCTATCTGGGTGCGACTGTCGGGCGCTGTGCCAACCGGATTGCCGAAGGGCGCTTTTCCATCGACGGCACCACCTATCAAACCGATCAGAATTTTCTCGACAGGCATATGCTTCATGGTGGGCGCGAGGGCACATCGCGGCTGAATTGGCAGGTTGCGGAGCACCGGCTGGACCGGGTCACGCTTGCGCTGCATTTGGCCGATGGTCACATGGGCTTTCCCGGTGCGCTGGATGTAGAGCTGACCTATGCGATTACGGCAGGTCCGGCCCTTCAGCTTGAGATCACCGCAACATCGAGCCTGCCAACCCCCTGCAATTTTGCCCATCACGGGTATTTCAACCTAGGCCTGTCCGGGTCGGTTCTGGATCACGTGCTTTATAGCCCTGCCCAGCATTACCAGAGGCCCGACGAAGGGTTGATACCGCATGATGCGCCGGAGCCATTGACCGGCCACGCATTTGATCTGCGCCGCGCCAAACCTTTGAGTGCCGCGTTGCGGGATGGCCGGATTGATCACAACTATTGCTTCGACCACCGCCAAGGTCAGGCGCACCTTGCCCGCCTGAGCGCCCCTGACAGCGGCATCAGCATGGATATTCACAGCACCGAACCGGGTTTGCAGATCTATGACGGGGCGCTGACCAATCTGGTGTCTGAGGGCGGGGCGCAGTGGCCGGAATACGCCGGTATCGCGCTTGAGCCGCAGAACTGGCCCAACGCGGTCAACAACCCGCTTGCCCCTTCACCGATCCTGCGCCCCGGCGCGGTTTATCGGCAGCGGACCGCCTTTGTTTTTTCCGCCGGCACCTGATGGACCGAAAGCTATAGCAAGACCTGATGCTCTTGCTGGCCTTTGATTGTTGTTTGGATGACGAATGTCTTGCCTTGATCCGCCTGATCCTCTGGCAGCCCATCCGCCGCTGAAGTTGCAAACAACCGATCCAGTCCAGATCCGCCAAAGGCGGGGCAGCTGATTTGCTGTGCTGGAAATTCCACCGCACTGACGAAAGACCCGTCAGGCGCATAGCGGGCCACACGCGATGCGCCCCACTGGGCGTTCCACAGATGTCCGGTATCATCCACAACGGCCCCATCGGGGAACAGACCCTCGGCCCGAAGATCCGCAAAAACCTGTGGTTTGCCTTGTGGCCAGCCGTCGTTGTCCAAGGGCTGTTTGTGGATGATCTGCGTCAGGGTGTCCGTGAAATAGGCAACCTTGCCATCGGGTGCAAAACAGATGGCGTTCGGGATCGTCAGCTGGTCAAAAATCTGGTACAATTGACCTTTGTAAAAGCGGTAGATTGCCCCTGCGCCCGCTTCGATATTCTTGCCCATGGTTCCGATCCAGAACCCGCCAAACGGATCCGCGCGGCCATCGTTGGAACGGGTGATCGGGTTGGAAGCCTCCAGCAGGGTCATCTGCTGCCGGGCGCCGGTTTCCAGGTTGAAGGTAAAAAGCTGGGTTTCACTGGCGATCAGGATCGTGTCGTGATCGATCCAGCCAGCGGCGGAGACATGTTCGTCAAACGCCCAGGTGATCGGTTTTCCGCTGTGTTTGCTGTGCAACTTTCGACCCAGAATATCGAACCAAAAAAGCTGTTGCCGCAACGGGTGCCAAAACACACCTTCGCCCAAGCGGCAGCGGCGTTGGTCAAATATCTCTGCTGTTGCACCTGCAGCCATCAGATCCATCCGCCATCGACCGAGAACTCCTGACCTGTGCACATCGCGCTGTCATCTGCAGACAAGAAAAGTGCCATTGCGGCCGCGTCTTCCGGGGTGATGCGACCAGCAAGCGGTTGATTGGCCTGCAAGAACACCTCGCCCTCTGCATCCAGATGCAAGGCGATTTGGCGGTCGGTCATCACCCATCCGGGCAACACCGTGTTGATCCGCACGCCCGCCGCGCCCAGCGGTTTGACAAAGGAACGGGTCAACCCATGCAAGGCGGCCTTGGCCGTTGTATAGGCTGGCATGCTGTCCACTTTGGCCTTCCATGAGATCGAACCAAAGTTGACGATGCTGCCCTGCTTGCGGTCGATCATGGTCTCTGCGACGGCCTGAATGGCAAAGAACGCTGGTCGCAGGTTCACGTCAAAGGATTGGTTCCACCCTTCGGGCGTCAGATCCTGCATTGCATGACGGGTGTCGTTGGCCACGTTGTTGATCAGAATATCAACTGGCCCCACGGCATCCGAAAATTCTGAAATCGCGGTCTGAAGCGCTGCGATGTCGGTGACATCAACCCGGCGAAACCACGCCGTGCCCCCGGTTTCGGTGATCTGCTGGCAAAGCTGCTGACCCTGCTGCTCAGCGATATCGATAAAGCCGACAGTGACCCCCTGATCCGCGTAGGCCTGCACCATCGCGGCGCCAATGCCCGTCGCGCCGCCGGTCACAAAGGCGCATTTGCCTTTCAGGCTTGGATAGGCGGCAAAAGCCCGCCGGGCCGAGGTGAGGGGGGCATCAATGGTTGTCACGGGGAACCTGATTTTGCTGTGCGATGGCGTGGTATTTGACCGCTGGTTTCAAAACCATGCCGCGGTCCAGTTGATCGACCATGCCGCGTTGGATTTCTTGCCATGGGGTCTGATGGGCGGGGTATTGATAGCCGCCAGCCTGTTCCAGCGCCTCTTTGCGCGCCGCCAATTCAGTATCGGAGATCAGCACATTCACCTTGCGCCGCCCTAGATCGATCCGAACCCGATCACCGGTTTGCAGCAAGGCCAATCCACCGCCTGCTGCGGCTTCGGGGCTGGCATTGAGAATGGATGGGCTGCCGGATGTGCCGGATTGACGGCCATCGCCAAGCGTGGGCAGCTCTGAAATTCCGGCGCGGATGAGGGCGGCGGGCGGCTGCATATTCACCACTTCTGCGCCGCCGGGGTATCCGATGGGCCCCGCGCCGCGGATCACCAGAACGCAATCGGCGTCGATCTGCAAAGCCGGGTCATCGATCCGGTCGTGATAATCCTCTGGTCCGTCAAACACGATGGCGCGGCCCTCAAAGGCGTCGGGATCATCGGGGTCAGACAGATATCTTTTGCGAAAGTCGGGCGAGATCACGGATGTTTTCATGATCGCGCTGTCAAACAGATTGCCCGACAAATGCAGAAAACCCGCCGCCTCTTTCATCGGATCGGCCACAGTGCGGATCACGTCTCGCTCTGGCACTTTGGCATCGGCATAGATCTCGGCAATTGACTTGCCCGTGATCGTCATGGCGTCCGGATGCGGTAGCACGCCGGCGTTCAGCAGTTCCTTCACAACCGCAGGCACCCCGCCGGCGCGATAGAAATCTTCGCCCAAGTATTCACCTGCGGGCTGCACATTGCACAGCAATGGAATGTGGTGGCCCAAACTGTGCCAGTCATCATTGCTCAGCGGGACATCCAGATGGGCGGCCACTGCATTAAGGTGGATCGGCGCGTTTGTGCTGCCGCCGAGGGCAGAATTGACCACAATCGCGTTTTCGAAGGCCGCGCGGGTCATCACGTCAGAGGGTTTGAGATCCTCGCGCACCATATCCACAATGCGCTGGCCGGTGTGATAGGCCATCTGCCCGCGTTCGCGGTAGGGCGCAGGAATGGCCGCCGCGCCGGGCAATTGCATCCCCAAAGCCTCGGCCAGGCTATTCATCGTGGTGGCGGTGCCCATGGTGTTGCAAAACCCCACGGACGGGGTTGATGCCGTGGCCATCTTCATAAATTCAGCATCGTCAATTTCACCCGCCGCCAGCATCTTCCGGGCCAGCCAGATGGATTGACCTGTGCCGGATCGTTTGCCGTCATGCCAGCCATTCAACATTGGCCCAACAGAGAAAGCGATGGACGGAATATCAACAGTTGCCGCCGCCATAAGAAGCGCTGGCGTGGTTTTGTCACAACCAATGGTCAGCACCACGCCATCCAGCGGATACCCATAAAGGCTTTCGACCAGCCCCAGATAGGCGAGGTTCCTGTCAAGCGCCGCCGTCGGGCGCTTGCCGGTTTCCTGAATGGGGTGCACGGGGAACTCAAGGCAGATACCACCCGCAGCCGTGATCCCGTCGCGCACCCGCTTGGCCAGTTCAATATGATGCCGGTTGCACGGGCTCAGATCGCTGCCGGTCTGGGCGATGCCGATGATCGGTTTGCCCGATTGCAACTCCTCAAGAGTGAGCCCGTAATTGAGGTAGTGGCCCAGATAAAGCGCGGTCATAGACGGGTTGTCTGGATTGTCGAACCACTGCTGTGACCGTAGCTTTTTCATGGGACGGCTGCCTTACAAAGCGACAACGGTTTGGGTTTGTTCGCCCAAACCATCAATGCCGAGGCGCACCACATCGCCGGAGTTCAACCAGACCTGCGGTTTCATGCCAGCGCCCACACCCGGAGGGGTGCCGGTGCAAATCAGATCACCCGGTTCAAGGCGCAAAAATTCGCTGAGGTAGCTGACGATGGTCTGGCAATCAAAGATCATCGTGTCTGTATTGCCGGATTGCATCCGTTGGCCATTCACATCCAGCCACATGGGCAGTGCGGCGGCATCGCCAACCTCATCACCGGTTACGATCATCGGGCCGGTCGGGCAGAAATTGGGGAAGGATTTACCTTTGGACCACTGGCCTGAGCGTTCCTGCTGCCAGGCCCGTTCGGACACATCATTGACCAGCGTATAGCCCAGAATGTGATCCTTGGCCTCTGCCTTGCTGATGTTCAGCGCGGATTTGCCAATCACAATGCCCAGCTCAACCTCCCAATCCAATTTGGTCATTTTGGGGCTGTGCAGGATCGGATCATTGGGGGCGCAGAACGTACCGGAGGATTTGGTAAACAGGATCGGCTCATCCGGAATGGGCAAACCTGCCTCGGCTGCGTGATCGGAGTAGTTCAAACCGATGCAATAGATATTGCGCGGCTGGGACATCGGGCTGCTGACCCGCGCCCCGTCCGAAGAGACCTCGGGCAGCGCGGTCAGATCGGCATTGGCCAGCTTGGCCTGCAAACCATCAATCGTATCCGGCCCGATATCTGCGGCAACACTGCGGATATCGCGGGCCACACCGTTTTGGTCCAATACGCATGGCACTTCCTGCCCAGCATCACCCAATCGAAGAAATTTCATAGTCTGTTCCTTAGCTCTTTTGCTTGCCCCACCAGGTCTGCGCCAAAGGCGCCCCCTGAACAAAGCTGTCTTTGCCCAGATCACGCTGGATCCGCAGGCATTCATTCCATTTTACCATCCGTTCGGAGCGCGTAAACGACCCGACCTTAAGCTGACCGCAGCCAAGCCCCGTAGACAGATGGCTGATTGAGACATCCTCAGTCTCGCCCGAACGCGCAGACACGATTGCGCCCCATCCTTGTTTCACGGCTGCATCAAAACACGCAATGGATTCGCTCACGGTTCCGGCCTGATTGACCTTGATCAGCGCGGCATTGCACGCACCCTGCGAGATTGCCTCGCGCACCAGATCGGCATTTGTCACCAGATAATCATCGCCAATGATTTGCACGCGGCCACCAAACCGACGCGTGAATTCGGCCATGCCTTTGGGGTCATCCTCGCCCAGCGGATCTTCGATGGACGCAATCGGATAGCTGTCGATCCACCGGCCCAACATGTCGATCATGCCGCTGCTGTCCAGATCCCGGTCTTCGAGTGACAAACGGTATTTTCCGTCGGTGCCAAACTCAGACGCCGCGATATCCAGCGAGATCACAACGCGGTCGCCCGGTTTTTCGCCAGCTTTCTCAATGGCTGCGACCAGCGTCTCAAGCGCCTCTTCGTTGCTGTCAAACTGCGGCCACCAGCCGCCCTCGTCTGCCACGCCAGCAAGTTTGCCGCGCTGGGCCATGATATCGCCAGCGGCAAAATAGACCTCGTTGGTGATCTCCATCACCTCGTCAAAGCTGGCCGCGCCGGGCACCATGATCATAAAGTCTTGAATATCGACGCGCCCGCCCGCATGGGCTCCGCCGCCAAAGATCTGGATTTCGGGCAATGGCAATTTGGGAGCGCAGTCGTAACTGTCCGCAACATGCCGCCAAAGCGGTTTGCCCGCATGATCGGCAGCGGCGTGCAGCACCGCCAGCGAGGTCGCAACCATCGCATTGCCGCCCAGGTTTTCCTTCAGCGCAGTGGCGTCCGCATCTATGAGCGCGGCATCAACCGCAGCCTGGTCCAAACCATCCAGTCCGCGCAACGCAGGAGCGACATGCCTTGCGATCCCGTCTAACGCCTTTTGAACGCCCATCCCGCGCAGGGCCGTCCCGCCATCGCGCAGGTCGACCGCCTCTCGGGTGCCGCGTGACGCCCCGGCTGGCGCAATGGCCCGACCTGTCGATCCGTCTGCGAGGGCGACTTCAACCTCGATCGTCGGATTACCGCGCGAGTCCCAGACCCGCATTCCATGGATTGATGCAATTTCGCTCACGCTTGTGTGTCCTTTATTGCCTGATGGATGGTGCCGAAAACCTCGGCCAAGGTTGCTGGCGGCGCCAGAACCAAAGATCGCGCCAGATCGCGGGTCAAACTTTGCGAGGCGGCATTCAAATACTCGACGGGTGATTTACCATCGACCCGCCCCAGCATCAGCGCGGGCAGCAATCGGCAAATCCGCTGTTCCAATGCGCTTTCCGCTTCCCATGTGATATGGGCGCGATAGCTGTGCCAAAAGGCGCTGGCTTCCTGCAAATAAACCTCCGCCATTTGCGGTAGGTGAATGGATTTCAATACCAGATGGTTGAGACAGAAGGATGGATCAAAACTTGCATCTCCAAGGGTGGCACATTCCGCATCCAGAACCACCGGACGCCCGCCGCGAAGCAAGATATTTTTCGGGCTGACGTCACCATGGACCAGCACGCGATCAGCCGAATAAAGCATATCCGCCAGCGCATGAAGGGCGCTGCGGCAATCCGGGTGCCGTCCTGCGGTAAAGGTCAAATAGGGCTCAATGCGCAGGGCGCGAAAATCGTCGGCATTGTGGAATGGCGCGGTATCGAAACCCTCTTGGGTCGAAGCGGCGTGAATGCGGCCCACCAGATCGCCAACCACGGCGGCCTCGCCTTGCGGGGCCTGCCCTGCCAACAGCGCGTCTTTCCAAAGATAGACGTCAGCCCCATCCAGAAATTCCATGGCAAAACCATTGAGCGCATCGGAGCGGCCAAACAGTTTTACCGCGCCATCAGGCGCGATGCCTGACGCGACTCGCAGCCATTCGTATTCGGCGCGGTTGCGATGGACTGGCGCGAACCAGTCTTCGGCAACTTTCAACTTGGCCAAAGCGAACTTGGCACAGACTTTGCGGCCCTCAAATTCCACCATGCCAATGTCAGAGGCCACACCGCCGGTCAAAGGCGTTGCGGTGCAGCTTTGCCCGGCTTTGATCAAGCCAAGCTCGACCAGCAATTCCGCGCATCTTTTCTCAAATTCGCTTGCCAAGGGCTTTGCCTCCCTGCATCGTGTTCACGTGAACATATGCGATAACGCCAACATATTTGTCAACACATCCAAACCAGAAATGCTAACCTGCGCCAAAACCAATAGGATTCTTTCTTGAGCAATCGCGTCACCATCAAGTCCATTGCCAGAGATCTGGGAATTTCACATATGACAGTGTCACGGGCGCTTTCGGATCATCCGAATGTGCGGCCCGACACCCGCAAAGCTGTTCAGGATCATGCCCGCAAAGTTGGCTATGTGAAAAACGCCGCGGCAAAGGCCATGCGCGGCGACGGGACAAAGATTGTTGGCTTGCTGCTTCCCAATATCGTCAATGAATTCTATGCCCGCTTTGCCAATACGCTGGCGCAATCTTGCGAAGATCATTCATTGCATTTGATCATCCATCTGACGAATGATGACCCCGAAACCGAGCTGCGCGCCTTCGAGCGATTGCACGAGGTTCAGGCAATGTCGGTGATCCACGTGCCGGCGCCGGGCGCGGTTCGGAATGTCTCGGCTCACCTCAACGGGGTGAATGTGATCCAGCTGATCCGGGAACAAGACATGGGCCAACCTGCGTCCTCCATACTGGTTGAGGACCACAGGGCCATTGGCGAAGCTGTGCAGCATTTGGCAGGACTGGGGCATCGGTCCATCGGTTATATAGGTGCGGATGAACGGCTGTCCTCGGGGCGGGCGCGACGAGCGGCGTTTGAAGCTGGGCTCGCCTCGGCGGGCCTTGCGAGTGATGAGCGCTTGATCACACTAGGCGCCCCGGATTTTAGCACCGGCCAACGAAATGCGGCGCGATTGTTGGAAGCGGGCAATGTGACGGCGATTGTCTGTGGCGGGTTTGAAATTTCAAACGGAGCGCTCAGCGTTTTTCTGGAGGCAGATCAAGGTGCAGTAGAGGGCGCAGGTTTTGTCGGGTATGGCGATCCGTCTTACTATGCTTGGCTGGGCGGGGGCGTGTCCACTATCGCAATGCAGGTGGATGAGCTGGCACAGGAGGCGGCCCGCCTTGCCGATTGCCGGCCCGAAGAACAGCCCGTTAACAAGAGGTCGTTCGAGGCCTCGTTTGTTGCACGAAATACCCATCTTGCGCCCATGCGAGGCGGAGGGTGACCCTTACGTGTCGCGCCGATTCCCCTGCCATGTCATCGGTTGCCAAGCGCCATGACCGGGCAGGCTGTGCAATACGCGGTCGCGGACAATCTCTTGCCCCCGTGACAGAACAGTCACTGGTATGCCTGTCACCGTGGTGCCTTCAAACGGGTTATACCCGACATTGTCCTTAAGATCATTGGCGCCATAGGTATGGCTCAAATCAGGGTTCCAGACTGCTATATCTGCATCAAAGCCCGGTGCAATCGCGCCTTTGTTCAGCAATCCGAAAGCCTGCGCGGGGGCTGTTGCGGTGACGCGAGCAAACGCTTCCGGCCCGCCGCGCCCTTGGGTGACCATGGCGTTGAACATAAGTGGCAAACGGGTCTCGAGCCCGGGCATGCCGTTGGCGATTTTGTTGAACGGGGCATCACGCCCATTGGCGAACTTGCCGCTGGCGTCCGTCCGGTAGGGCGCATGATCGGAAGTGACAAGTGACAACGTGCCATCCGCAATGGCGTCCCAAAGGGCATCCTGATCATCGGTGGTTCGTTGCGGCGGAGAGCACATGAACCGTGCCGGATTGTCCTGCTCCAGAATGTCCGCTGTCATAAACAGGTAGTGCGGGCAGGTCTCTGCCTGCACATTCACACCTTCGGCGCGGGCCTTGCGGACGATCTCTGCCCCTTCGCGGGTGGAAACATGAAAGATCATGATCCGTGCGCCAGTGAATTTGGCAAAGCGGCACATGCGGTCAATTGCCTCGATTTCTGCTTCGCGCGGATGCGACGCGGCGTGGTATTTCGGTGCGGTTTTGCCCTCCGCCAGCAGTTTATCGGTCATGTTGCGGATCAGCCCGTCGTTCTCTGCGTGAAAACATACCAATGCGCCATCGCGAGCAGCCAGATCTAGAATATCGAGGATGGATTTGTCGTCTTGGCGAACCTTGTCATAGGTGGTGAAAATCTTGATTGAACGGTGGTTTTGCGCGATCAACCTGGGCAGATCATCGGTCAAATTGCCATTGGCCGTATCGGCAACAATCATATGGAAGGCGTGATCAATCATCGCGCCCTTTTGGGCAAGTGCAGCATACTCTGCCACGACCTGTTTGATCTTCTGTCCCGGATGCTGCGCGGCAAAAGACACCACGGTGGTTGTGCCGCCAAAGGCCGCGGAACGCGTTGCCGTTTCAAAGGTATCGGCATTCATCAGCCCTGCGCCAGAAATCTGCTCGATATGGCAGTGTGTATCGACGCCGCCCGGCAAGACCAGATGGCCGCCTGCATCAATTACCTCGGCTTGATTGTCGGGCAAATCCGGCGCGACCGCGGTGATCTGCCCGCCGGTGACGCCCACGTCAGAATGTTGCATGCCCTGCGGCGTTACAATGGTGCCGCCGCGAATGATGAGATCGAATGTCTTGCTGTTCATGCCCGGTCCAACGCCAAATTTTGCATATTGAAATACTCAGTGTATACCATTTCTCATATCTTTAAAGATGCCTCGGATATAAATATGACATAGTCGAGCAAGCAGCGAAGGAGAAACAATGGCCGATCCCGTCCAAACCTTGGGGAATTCTGCGTTTGAGCGGATGAAGGCGATGATTCTCGATGGCACGTTGGAACCCGGCACCCTGCTGCGCGAAAAGAAGTTTGCCGACCGGCTTGGTGTGTCGCGCACCCCCGTCCGCGAGGCGATTGGCCAGCTGATCAGCGAAGGCCTCGCGACCCGGTCTGCCGGGGGCACACCCATGGTCAGCAGCGTCTCGCTGGGCGACATTATGGAGATCCTTCACGCCCGCAGCCTGTTGGAGTGCGAAGCTGCAAAAAAGGCCGCTATTTCAAAGTCTTCATATGATGGATTGCTGGACCTACGGGCGCAGATCGTTGGGTTTATCGAGGGCGAGCGACCCGACCCGCGCACCCATTCCAAACTTGACCGGGATCTTCATCTTGAGATTGCGCGACTGGCGGGATCCAACATATTGGTCGAGCTGATAGAGGGCCTCAAGAACAAGACCAGGATGTTCGATCAGGGGTCGATTCCCGATCGGCTTTTGCCCGGTTGCCATGAGCATCTGGCGATCATTGACGCGATCACCGCGCAAGCGCCTGACGCTGCTTCAGCGGCGATGAAGTTGCACCTGAGCAACGTGCGCGAAGCCATTATTTCACACATCTACCACCCGTTTTAATCCGCGCCCCTGCAGCCTACGCGGGGATTTAGGAGAGGCCTATTGACTCGGTGTTCAAATGGTATACCGTCCGGATACCAAATTGATCCAAAGTGAGTGACTAGATGACTTCGACACAGGTAAAGCGTCCGGATGATGGGATCGTTCTGGCAGTCACCTTTCAGTACTACCGTGACCTGCCCGCAGCGATGGCCTTCTACGAGACTGTGCTTGGCTTCGATCTGGCCATTGATCAAGGCTGGTCAAAAATTTACCGGATCGACGGGCAGGCCCATGTTGGCCTCGTCGATGAGGCCCGCGGCATGCAGAACTGGGCTGAAGCCAAGACCGTACAATTGTGCCTGCGGGTACCGGATGTGGACGCTTGGCATGCCTGGGCGGCCTCTCGGAATGTTGATGGGCTGACGGAGCCGCGCGACAGCGCAGAGCTGGGCATCCGCGCCTTTGTTATGAACGATCCCGAGGGATACCAGATCGAGGTGCAGACCGCGAAGCCGGGGCACTGATCACCCAAACCCATTTAACCCAAACCACAACAAGGGCGGCAAACCGTCCGGTTCTACTTTTCGCAAACGCGACCAACCAGAGGAGTTTCCATGAAATATCTGTCTCAAACCGCCCTTCGGGCCGGAGCTGTCGGGGTGGCGGTTCTTGCTGCGGCGGCCAGCATGGCCCAAGCCGAAGGCAAATCCGTGACCATCGGTCTGACATCCGATCCCAGCCATCTTTACCCCCTCGCGGGAGAAGAGCTGTCGTCCAACATCATGTATTACCACCTTTATGATCCGCTCGTGAAGCGTGCGGGGGATCTGTCCTTTGGGCCGGGCCTTGCTGAAAGCTGGGAAAATGTCGATGAGACCACGTGGCGTTTTAATCTGCGCGATGGTGTGACCTTCCACAACGGCAATGCCTTCACTGCAGCGGATGTTGTTTTCACCGTCGAAAAGGCCCGCGAATCCATCCGTCCTGATCTGGTGGCAAACATCGCCTCCATCACGGCAGTGGATGATACAACGGTCGAGATCACAACGCCCAAACCCTATGCGGTTTTGCCCAATGATCTGGCGGAATTGTTGGTCCTTGATGAGGAATATACCACCGCCACCGGTGACACCGATATGGACCTCAAGCCTATGGGCACCGGGCCTTATATGTTGGATCAATGGATCAAAGAGGAAAAACTGGTTCTGAAGGCCTTTGATGGCTACTGGGCCGGGGCACCAAAGATCAAAGAGGTCACATTCCGCCCGATCACCAATCCGGCCACCCGCACGGCGGCATTGCTGACCGGCGAAGTGGACGTGATCCAGGATCTTGCCGTGCGCGACGTGGACCGCGTGAAGAAAGAGGGCGGGTTTAGCGTCATCACACGGCCCAGTCTATTGAATGTCGTACTGGCCATGGACATGCGGGAGGAATCCCCGACCATCGAGGGCAAGAATCCGATGACCGACCAAAGGGTCCGGGCGGCGATTGCACAGGCGATTGACGTGGACGCGATCAACAAGATTGTGATGAACGGGCTGGCAACACCCTCGGATCAATATGTGCCTTCATCCCACATTGGCCATGTCGATGGCATGAACTTCCGCGAGATGTATCCGCTGGATATTGACGGAGCAAAGGCGCTGATGGCCGAGGCAGGCTACGCCGACGGGTTCACCATGACGTTGGATGCGACCAACAACCGCTATGTGAACGATGCCCAGATTGCACAGGCGCTGGCCTCGATGCTGGCCAAGATCAACATTGATCTGCAACTGAACATCATGCCCAAGTCGAATTTCTGGGGCTACATCCGTGTGCCGACAGAGAATTCCAGCTTTATCATGAGCGGCTGGGACGTGCCGTCGGGCGATGCCGGGTCCATGTATGGTGCGTTGTTCTATTCACGGGGCAAGAAAGACGGCTATGGACAGGTGAACCGTGGTTCCTATTCCAACGCTGAAATGGATGCACTTGTTGATCAGGCGGATTCCACCCCCAAGATCGAAGAGCGTGACGCGCTTTTGCAGCAAGCGACCAAGATCCTGATGGCCGATGTCCCGATGATCCCGCTGCATTATGAGCAAGACATCTACGCCGCCCGTGATGGCGTGATGCTTGAGCCGCGCGTGGACAAGTTCCTGTGGGCCTACGACATGGACGTCAAATAACCCCGTAACTGGCCCTGGCACGCCCAATGCGCGTTGGGGCCATTTTTTCCCTATCAAACAAGGCTGATCGGCGCTGATGTTCGGATATCTGCTCAAACGTTTGATCCAGATGACCCTCGTTCTTTGGGTGGTCTCGGTGATTGTTTTCCTGATGATGAGTTTCACGGGGGATCCGGTGTTCATGGTTGTCCCGATTGACGCCACAGACGCCGAGATCGCACAGGCCCGCCGTTTGCTGGGGCTCGATCAATCGTTGCTGGTGCAATACGGCAAGTTTCTGACCAGTCTGGTGCAGGGCGATTTTGGCAATTCCTATGTGTTCCGCCAACCTGCGATGACCCTCATTCTTGAACGGATGCCAGCCACGGTCGAAATGGTTCTGGTGGCCATGGCGCTTGCCATTGTGGTGGCGATCCCTTTGGGCGTTTATGCCGGTGCCAACCCCAACAGCCGGATCAGCCGGGTCATCATGGCTGGATCGCTGCTAGGAATATCCTTGCCGGGATTCTGGGTCGGCATGGTGTTGATCTACCTCTTTGCTGTGCATTGGGGGGTCTTTCCCTCATCCGGTCGTGGCGACACCGCAGAATTTCTTGGTTTGCGGATCAGCCTGCTGACGTGGGACGGCTGGCATCACATCATGTTGCCAGCAATCACCCTGTCCCTTGGCACCATGGCCATTTTGCTGCGCATGACCCGTGCCGGCATGATGGAAGTGGGGCGTCAGGACTTTATGAAATTTGCCCGCGCCAAAGGGGCGACGCGGCGGGATGTGCTTTACAAACACGGGCTTAAAAACGCGCTGATCCCGGTGGTGACAATCTTTGGTCTGCAATTGGGTGATCTGATCGCATTCGCGACAATCACCGAAACGATCTTTTCCTGGCCCGGCATGGGCAAATTGTTGATCGACAGCATCTACCGCGCCGACCGCCCGGTGATTGTCGTCTACCTGATGCTGGTGGCGCTGATCTTTGTGGTCATCAACTTTATCGTCGACATCGTCTATACGTTGATCGACCCGCGCATCACGCTGAAATGAGCATATGATGACTGGCTTCTTCCAATCCGAATTCTTTCACAACTACAAGCGCAGCTCCTCTGCCATCATTGGCAGTGCGCTTATGGCGTTCTTTGCCTTTGCGGTGCTGGCAGGCCCGTTTTTGGTGGCGCAAGATCCCTATGATATTGCCGCGCTCAACCTGATGGACAGCTACAAACCGCCCATGTGGCTGGAGGGCGGCGATCCGCGGTTTCCGCTTGGCACAGACGGGCAGGGGCGGGATGTCTGGGCGTCGATCCTCTATGGTGCGCGGATCTCGGTGTTTATCGGGCTGGTGGCGATGATCGCCTCTTGTACGCTTGGCACACTGCTGGGCCTTATCGCGGGTTTTTATGGCGGCATTGCCGATGCGATCATCATGCGGATTGCCGACATTCAACTGTCATTCCCTTCAATCCTGATTGCCCTGTTTCTGATGTCCGCCGTGGGCACCGGCATCGACAAGGTTCTGATTGCGCTGACTGCCGTGGGCTGGGTGGTCTATGCCAGAACAGTGCGCGGTTCGACCCTTTCGGAGATCGAAAAGGAGTACGTGCAGGCGGCAAAGGTGGCCGGGCTGTCCAACCGCAAAATCATCCGCAAACATGTTTTGCCCAATGTGCTGACCCCGCTAATCGTGATCGCGACCATTCAGGTCGGCACCTTCGTGTTGATCGAAGCATCGCTGAGCTTTCTGGGTGTCGGTGTGCCGATCACCCAGCCTTCGTTGGGCCTGTTGATCAAGAACGGGTTTGACGTGCTGTTCAGCGGTCTGTGGTGGACCTCGGTCTTTCCCGGCGTGGCCATCATGACCTTGGTTTTTGGCATCAACCTGTTTGGCGATTTCCTGCGCGACGAACTTAATCCGAGGCTCAAATGACCAGGCAAATCAAGTCAAAGCCGTTGCTTGCTGTGCAGGATCTGCACACCCATTTTCACACCTTTGCCGGAACGGTCAAAGCGGTCAATGGTGTCAGCTTCGAAGTCGGCGCAGGCGAGGTGATGGGCCTCGTCGGAGAAAGCGGCGGCGGCAAATCGGTTGTCGGGTTTTCCATCCTTGGCCTGATCGACAGCCCCGGAAAGATCGAGGGCGGGCAGATCCTGCTGGACGGGCAAGATCTGGTCTCCGCGGGTGAGAACCGGCTGAGGCAAGTGCGCGGACGCGAGATTTCGATGGTCTTTCAGGATCCGATGACCTCGCTCAATCCATTGCACACAGTGGGACGCCAGATGGACGAGGTCTTGTGCCTGCACTCTGATCTGGATGCCGCGGCCCGCAAGCAGGCCTGTATCGACATGCTGGAAAGCGTCGGCATCAGCCGGGCTGAGGAACGTCTCAAGGCCTATCCGCACCAGTTCTCTGGCGGCATGAGGCAGCGGGTCGTGATCGCGATTGCCATGCTGGCGCGGCCGCGGCTGATCATAGCCGATGAGCCGACCACCGCGTTGGACGTGACCATCCAAAGCCAGATCCTCAAGCTGATGCGGCAACAGATTGCGGACAAGGGCGCGTCGATGATCCTGATTACCCATGATTTGGCGGTGGTGTCCGAAATGGCCGATCACATCACGGTCCTGTATTGCGGCAACGTTGTGGAGCGCGGCAAAACCAGAGAACTGATCGAGACGCCGACCCACCCCTATACCCGGGGCCTGATCGACAGCATCCCGGACACCGCCGAACGCCATGACCGTTTGAAGCAGATCCCCGGATCGGTGCCGGACATCCGAAACCTACCCAAAGGGTGCAACTTCAAGGATCGCTGCCCACGGGCCCAAGCGCTTTGTGCGGAGCGTGAGCCAACCCTCACGGCGCAGCATGGCTCGCTTTGGGCGGCGTGTCATTTCCCCCTCAAACCGGGAGAGCTTGCATGACTTTGACCCCTGATCCCATGCTGGAGGTGCGCGACCTCGAAATGCACTTCCCCATTGGCGGCGGCCTTTTGGACCGGCTCAAGCTGGACAGTGGCGGGTTGCGGCTTGAGAATCCGATTGTCCGGGCCGTGAATGGTGTGAGCTTTTCCATTGGCCGGGGCGAGATCATGGCGTTGGTTGGGGAAAGCGGTTGCGGCAAATCCACTGTCGCCAAAACCATTGCCCGCATCTACAAACCGACCGTTGGCGAGATCCACGTCGATGGCGAAGATATCGCCGGTCACGGGTTCGCCGAGATGCTGCCAGTGCGCGCCAAGATGCAGATGATCTTTCAAGATCCCTACGCCTCGCTCAACCCGCGCCAGAAAGTCCGCGACATCGTGGCAGAGCCATTGCTGGAGCAAGCCAAGACCGCCGCAGACCGCAAGGCCGTGCCTGATCAGATTGAAAAACTGTTGGCGCGGGTGGGGCTGAACGCGGAACATGCCGGGCGTTATCCGCACCAGTTTTCCGGCGGGCAGCGGCAACGGATCGGCATTGCCCGTGCACTGTCGGTGACGCCGGGATTGATTGTGGCGGACGAGCCGGTCTCGGCCTTGGATGTGTCCATTCAGGCCCAAATCCTGAACCTGATGAAAGACCTGCGTGACGAATTTGGACTGGCCTATCTGTTCATCAGTCACGATCTGTCAGTGGTGCATCACATCGCGGACCGTGTTGGCGTGATGTATCTGGGCTTCATGGTTGAGAACGCGCCGCGTGACGTTTTGTTCTCGCGTCCGCGCCATCCCTATACACGTGCGCTTCTTTCTGCGGCGCCCAGCATCAAACCCAAACGCAGCAGCGAGGAAATTGTGCTCAGCGGCGAAGTGCCATCGGCGCTTGATCTTCCGGAGGGGTGCTGTTTTCGGACCCGCTGCCCCTTTGCATGGGACCGCTGCGCCCGCGAACGCCCCGCGCTACAGGATGTGGGCGATGGGCAAACCGTGGCATGCCACCTGACGGATGAACCGGAAAGGGATCGCCCATGACCACAATCGCACAGGCGCGTTTAGGCATTCACGACCCCCACGATTGTACGGATGCCAGTGACGAGCTGCCGATCCTGCATGCGATCTATGATACCTTGGTGCGCCGTGCGGGCACCGATTTTGTGCCGCATCTGGCCCAAAGCTGGACCGTGAGCGACGATGCGCGGCATTGGGTTTTTGATTTGCA
The DNA here is from genome assembly GCF_003054325.1 of Sulfitobacter mediterraneus. Lineage (GTDB taxonomy): Bacteria > Pseudomonadota > Alphaproteobacteria > Rhodobacterales > Rhodobacteraceae > Sulfitobacter > Sulfitobacter mediterraneus. The sequence goes on along the minus strand of NZ_QBKU01000006.1, from coordinate 11,002 downwards.
AGAGGGCGTGACATTTCATGACGGTTCCGCCTGTGACGCAACGGCTGTCGCTGCGAGCCTTGAGCGTATGGCGCGGGCCGACAAAGGCTATACCCTTGGGGCGCCTGCTGTATGGCGGCAATTTCTTGGCGGAGCAGCGCTGGAAATTCTGAGCCCGCATCGGTTGTCCGTGCGGCTGGCCGCCCCGATGGCGGATTTGCTTGATGTGTTGGAGCAAGGTTTCATCGTCGCGCCCGCTGCTTTTGCCGCCCTTGATGCCAAGGACTATTCCGTGCAAATCGGCAGTGGCCCGTACCGCCTGCAATCGGTTGATGAAACCCAGATCACCGCTACCCGCGTTGCGGATCACTTTGCCGGAACGCCCGCCAATGCTGAGATTACTTGGAAGCTTGTCAATGACCCGGCAGAGCGATTTGCGATGCTGGAGCGCGGTGAAGTAGCCATTGCCAATGGGCTGGATTTTGAGGCCTCCCGCCGGTTGGGCGCTATGCGCCACACCTATTTGTCGCCGGTCGCCATCATCTATTTGCTGAACGCCGCGCAGGGGCCGCTGGCCGATGCGCGCGTGCGCCGGGCGTTGAGCCTCGCGGTAGACCGGGACGCGATTGTGCAAACTGTGATGCTTGGCGCGGCGCAGCCGCTGCACGGGTTCGTTAGTCCAAATCATTATGGCTCCTGCCAAGACGCCACGATCCCGACGGATCGAGAAACTGCCATGCGGCTGTTGGCCGAAGCCGGGCATGGCTCTGGTCTGACGTTGAGCGTGGATTGCCCGACGCGGCTGCCTGATGAGGCCGAACGGTTGACCGCAGCTCTGGCCGCGCAATTGGTCGAGGTCGGGATCACATTGGCGGTCACCGTGCATCCGGAGCGGGAAGACTACGCCCATATGGTGCGCCGCAAGGAGATCGCCGATCTTTGCGTGTTCGATTCCAGTCCGATGAGCACCTACCGCGTACTTTATGAAAAGATCGACGGGCGGGTCAAAGGATCGTGGTGGCAAGGGTACAAGAACCCCAAGATCGAAGCGTTGATCGACGAGGGCCGGGTGACAACCGACCGCAACCTGCGGGGCGAGATCTGGCAGGAGGCCTATAGGCTGTTGCAGGATGATCCGGCTTGGTTGACACTTTACAATCCGGTCCGGGTGATTGGCCTTTGGGGCGCGAACCCGGATTTCGAAATGCCAGCGGACGGGGTCATTGACGTGCGACAATTGCCAAAACTGGAGACACTGCCATGATTGAGGCAGATGCGCTTTTTACCGGCGGCTGCTTAGTCACGATGAACGTACAGCGTGACGTGGTGGATCGTGGCGCGGTGGCGGTTGCGGGAGGGCGTATCGTCGCCTTGGGCGCGGCTGCGGCGCTGGCCGATCAGGTGCACGCGGCGCAGGTCATTGATTGCACGGATCAGATCATTCTGCCGGGCCTTGTGGATGTGCATGCCCACGCCGGCCACGGGCTGATCAAATCCATCGGTATGCACAATGGGAACCGTTGGGAGGAGATCTGCGGCGAGGTCTACACCCAAGCCTCGGACGCGGCGTTCTGGTTTGCCGAGGCCCGCCTTGCCGCGTTGGAGCGGCTGCGGTTTGGTGTGACCACCGGGGTATCCCTGCTGGGCGGCGGCGATACGATCATGCGCACAGACGATCCGGCCTATGCCAAGGCGCATTGCGACGGGGTGCTGTCCGTCGGCACCCGGTCGGTTGTTGCCGTGGGGCCGACCCGCGCCCCGCATCCGATTGACTATGCCCATTGGAATAGCGGCACCCGCACGACCTTTCCGGTGAGTTTCGAGCAGCAGTTCGAAACCTGCAAACACATCTTTGAGGAATGGCACGGCAAGGCAGATGACACGATCCGCATCGCCATGCTCTATCCTGTCTTGCGCGGCGAACATGAGCGCGACATGGCGCCCGAAGACTATGCCGCCGCCTGCGCACAAAGCCAGGCGGTCCGGCAATTTGCCAAAGACAAAGGCGCGATCTTTACCCAAGACGGACACTGGCGTGGATCGGTGCGCAGGGCACATGAGCTGGGGCTGTTAGGGCCGCAATCCTTGCTGTCCCATTGCATTGATCTGCACGATGACGAGATCGCACTGATCGCCGAGACAGGCACCAAGGTGGCCCATAACCCCTCCGCCAATGCCTCCATTTCGGGGCGCTGCCCCGCGATTGAGCTGATGGCGCAAGGGTCGACGGTTGCGCTTGGCTCGGACGCGACCGCGCCCGACCGCTCAGCGGATATGTTCCGCCACATGCAGCAGGCGATGCATTATCACCGCAAGCATTTTCAGGATGCAGATGTCCTGCCCATCGGCCAGACACTGGAAATGTGCACGATTGGCGGCGCGCGGGCCTTGGGCATGGAAGGCGATATCGGGTCTTTGGAGACTGGCAAACGCGCCGACATCATCACCGTTGATCTGCGCCGCCCGCATCTGTTCCCGCCCAACATGCCGCTGCACCGGCTGGTCTGTTTTGCAAATGGCAATGATGTTAGCAATGTGATGGTTGGCGGGGCCATGGTGCTTGAGGATGGCCGTGCAACGCAGGTGCATGAGGATGAGATCCTCGCCGATGCAGCGCGGCAATGTGCCGTGATGCTGCAACGTATCGGTGGCGGCCAGGCCGATATGGCCCTGCCGGATGATTTTTGGGGAAGAGAGGCAACACCCACATGACCATCTATGTGATCAATCCCAACAGCAGCCAGTTTGTCACGGATGGCATTGACCGCGCCGTGGATCCGATGCGTTCTGCCGCGCCGGTGCCGATTGAGGCGCGGACTTTGGCCGAAGGGCCGCCGGGCATTGAAACGCAAGCCCATGTGGATGGGGTCGTGGCTCCAATGTTGGCCCATTGCGCGGCACTGGAAGAAAACGCCAGCGCCTTTGTCGTGGCATGTTATTCCGATCCGGGGCTGGCGGCGCTGCGCGAACAATCAAACCATCCGGTACTGGGCATTGCGGAGGCCTCTATCCTGACGGCGATGACCCTGGGCCAACGGTTCGGCATCATCTCCATCCTGTCCACCAGCATACCGCGGCACATGCGATACCTGGGCGCGATGGGCGTGATGGACCGGCTGGCGGGGGATCACCCGCTGGAACTGGGGGTGGCCGAACTGGCCGATGAAACCCGCACGTTTGAGCGGCTCAAGTCCGTGGGCGCGCATCTGCGTGACACCGCGCGGGCGGACGTCGCTATTCTGGGCTGCGCGGGCATGACCGCCTTTCGCACCGAACTTGAGACCCACCTCGGTATTCCGGTGGTCGAACCTTGTCAGGCCGCCACTGCAATGGCGATCGGGCGGGTGGCACTTCAAAAGACACGATAGGACCAACAATGACTTTACTTACTCCCCAAGCTGCAGGCGTCTTTGTGATCGCCGTGACGCCCTTTCACCCGGACGGGCGCATCGACATGGACAGCTGCGACTCGATGGTGGATTTCTACCTCGGTGCAGGTGCAACAGGGCTGACGGTCTTGGGCATGATGGGCGAAGCACCCAAGCTGACAGTTGAGGAATCGCGTGATGTGGTGGCGCGGATATTGGCCCGTGTCGATGGCCGGGTGCCGGTGGTTGTGGGCGTGTCCGCCCCCGGTTTTGCCCAGATCGGGGCCTTGACGCAGATGGTGATGGATCTTGGCGCGGCCGGTGTGATGGTGGCACCGCCTGGAAATCTGCGTACCGATGATCAAATCGTGACCTATTACAGCCAGGTGGCCGAGCTGATCGGCGATGTGCCTTTTGTCTTGCAGGATTTCCCGCTGGTCACAGGGGTGCAGATCGCGCCCAAGGTGATCGCCAGAATAGTCAACGATCTGCCAACCTGCGTTTGCCTCAAGCATGAGGATTGGCCGGGGTTGGAAAAAATCACCGCGCTGCGCAAGGCGGGCGCGCTGGACAGGCCGCTGTCGATCCTCTGCGGCAATGGCGGGTTGTTCCTGCCCGAGGAAATGGCACGCGGGGCCGATGGTGCCATGACCGGCTTTGCCTACCCAGAGATGATGGTCAGCGTGGTCGAACACTACACCAAGGGAGAGGCCGAACGCGGATGCGATATCTTTGACGCCTATTTGCCGCTGGCCCGTTTTGAGCAACAGCCGGGCATGGGCCTTGCCATCCGAAAATACACACTGGCCCGGCGCGGGATCATTGCCCATGACGCCCTGCGTAAACCGGGCGCGGGTTTGTCGGCAAACAGTCGCGCGGAAGTGGACCGTTTGATTGAACGACAAGAACAACGATTGAAGGAACTGGGCTGATGGATCTCGAACTGAACGGAAAACGGGCGCTTGTGTTGGGTGCCAGCCGCGGTCTTGGCATGGCCATCGCCAAATCGCTGGCTGCCGAAGGCGCAACAGTTTTTGCCGCTGCACGCAGCCGCGACAAGATTGCGGATTGGGCAGAGGGCATGACGGATGTCACACCGCTGGCGCTGGATCTGGCGGATCTTTCGCAAGTGGACGGGGTGGTTGACGAGCTGCTCAAAGATGGCGGCGTCGATATCATCGTGAACAACGGCGGCGGCCCACCCCCCGGTACCGCACAATCAGCAGAACGCGGCCAGTGGTTGACCCATTTTGAGGCGATGGCCGCCAATCTGTTCCACCTCAACACACGGTTGCTGCCTGCGATGAAGGGGCGCGGATGGGGGCGCATTGTCTCGATCACCTCATCCGGTGTTGAACAGCCGATCCCGAACCTTGCACTGTCCAACGGTATCCGCTCTGCCGTGGTGGGCTGGTCCAAGACATTGGCCAATGAGGTGGCAGGGGACGGGATCACCGTCAATGTCGTGATGCCGGGCCGGATTCATACACAGCGGGTTGATGAACTGGACGCGGCCGCTGCCAAACGCACCGAAACCGATGTGGCGGACGTCGCGGCAAAATCCCGCGCCACCATTCCTGCGGGGCGCTATGGAAAGCCGGAAGAATTTGCCGATGTTGTCACATTCCTTGCCTCTGCGCGGGCCGGATATGTGACTGGCTCCAAGATCCGTATTGACGGCGGATCTATCAAAAGCATCTAGGGCGCACCGCAAGCGCGGCCGTCCCCCATGGCAAAGACCATGGGGGACGGTCTTTTGACCTTAGGCCTCTGGCAAAACCGCGCTGGGCCGGTCTGCCATCTGTGCCAATTTGACCTGCATCAGGATCGACATTTCGTCATAGTTCACCCATTCATCGACAATCCGGCCATCGCGAATATGCAAATGGGTCATGCCCATGACCTGAACCCGTTTTCCGGTTGGTGCGCCGAGATCTTCCAGAATACCCCAACCAAGGTGGTGCCCCTCAACCACCCAGCGGATCGCCACTTTGTGACCGCCTTCGTCGCAAGGCACGGAACAGATATGCTGCGGCATGAAATGGCCATCAGGAATGGACGCATAAAAGCCCACCGTCTGGTGGATCACCGCCGCCTGCCCATAAAGTTCTTTCATCAGCGGACCGTGGTATTGAATGGTTGGCGCGTAGACCTCGTTGATCTTGCCGAACATCCGCCGATTGTGAATGTCGTTCAACCAGATCAGAACCTGTTCTTCTAGGTCGTTATGCGCAATCTCAAGATCGGGTTTGGCTTCGGGCGGATATTGCCCGGACAGGCGGCCGTTTTCACCGATGTCGATGGACAGCAATCCTTTGTCAAAATACCCCTGCGCAAGATTTTCAGCATAGTCCTGCGGATCAAGGCCGATCTGTTTGATCTGCGCCATGCTGTCCACAACCAGCCATTCGCGGTAAATCTTGTTCTCGAAAACCATACAGTCCGCGATGGTCCGGGCGACAAAGTTGCGGCCCGTCGGTTTGCCGTAGACCCCCGGCTGGGTATGGCGACCAGAGCCGGTGACCAGATGCGACGTGTAGAACCCGTCATCTTCATTACCGCGCCAGATCACCTGAGTGGCCATGCCGCGCCGTTCGGGCAGCATGAACATGCGTTGAATGGTGTCCTGCACAACCTGCTCGCGGGTGTAGATCGTACCGGTCGCGCCGTAGACCACGCAATCGTGTGTATAATGGGTGTAAATCAGCCCGACATCACGTTCGTCCCAAATCTTGTGGGTGCAGCGGATGATGTAATCCACAATGTCTGTGTAGATCGGATCAAACCCGCGCATGGGTTGCGCCCTTGGCCGGTCATCCGGGACCAGATCAACAAAATCAAGGCGCTCTGCCTGAAGAACTTCGGGGGCTTTTGCGGCTGGCGCTTGTTTGGGGGGCTGCTGTTTATTCATGGGTCACCTTCAGAATCGGGGGTTTGGATGAAAGGCTACTCAGATATGAATACGCTTGCAAATATTTCTTTATGGGCGACCCATCAGCTTGCGCGTTTAGCAGTAATTTCAAGTCAAAAGTTTAAGTAATCATAGGTAAATGGGAGAAATGATCGAAATCGCTACCAAGAGGAGCGCAAAATCTAAGCTTGAATGCGTATTCAAAATATGCACAACTGAGGCCACAACGAGACTCGGAATCGGGTTTCGGGCGGTGTTTGGGCAAGTTCCGGACGCCGGAGGGGAAAAGAAAAACCAATGGGAGGTTTCCAATGAAATTCAAACTCACAACAGCACTTGTTGCCTGTGGTCTGGCGATGTCGACCACAGCAGCTTTGGCCGATTGCGGCATCGAGGGTGGCTCGGTCCGGATCTTGTCCAACGACTTTGAAGCCCTGCATGTGATCGCGGACGCGGCCAAGACCTGCGCCAATGACAGTGTCGAGGTCACGAGCAACGCCACGACCGAACACAAGAACATTCAGGTGCCTGCGCTGACCACCAACCCGGCCAGCTATACTGTGCCGATTGTTGCGACAAACTCCATCGTGCCACTGCTGAACGAAGATCTGATCCGCCCGCTGGATGCCTATGTTGAAAAATGGGGACAACAATTGCTGCCGCAGCAGTTGATCAAGGTGGACGGCAAGGTGATGGCGATTGCCTTTATGGCCAACGCGCAGCACCTGTTCTATCGCAAGGACATTTTGGAAGAGCACGGCATCGCGGTGCCCGGCACCTATGCTGAACTGATCGAAGCCTCCAAAATGCTGAAAGACAAAGGCGTGATGGAATATCCACTGGCGGCGAACTTCAAGCCCGGTTGGAACCTCGCGGCGGAGTTTGTGAACGCCTACCTCGGCACCGGCGGTGATTTCTTCAAGGCGGGATCTGCTGAGTTGGATATCGACAATGCCAACGGCATGAAGACGCTCGAAACGCTCAAGGCGATGACCAACTACATGAGCCCCGATTACGTGACCTATGACACCAATGGCGTCAAACCGATCTGGGAGGCAAACGAGCTTGCCTTTGTAACATCCTGGGGCTCACGGGCCAGCGCCTATATCGGCGACGACAGCCCTGCACCGGAGATCGCCAAAGCAACAGCGCTTGCCGCGATGCCGGCGCTTATGGATGGCGGCGTTCCGTCTGCGGCGCTGTGGTGGGATGGGTTCACCATCGCCAAGAATATCTCTGACGAGGATGCCGAAGCTTCCTTCCGCGCAATGATGAAGGGAATCTCCCCCCAAGTGATCGCGGAGAACCAGGAGCTGGCTGTCTGGCTGGTGGATGGCTATGCGCCAACCCCTGCTGCTGACGGTGTTGTTGCCAATCTCCAAGGCAAGGCACGCCCCTATCCGATGGTCCCTTACATGGGCCTCCTGCACACGGCACTGGGGGACAATGTGATTGAATATCTGCAAGGCAGCGAAAGCGCCGAGCAGGCATTGGATGACATCACCGCCGCCTACAACACTGCGGCAAAAGAAGCGGGTTTTCTGAACTAAGCTTTGTGCCAGACATTGTAAGGGGGCGTAAAAGCCCCCTTACTAATCTTCGATCCGTATCCGGCTAATGGGGGGCAGGGGCCGCTATGACCCACAAGGAATTTATGGCCTTCATCTGGCCGTCACTGCTGGCAATGGCATTGTTCATCGCCGTTCCGATTATCTCGGTCGCCTATCAGTCGATGTTTGTCGAACATGAGCAGATCATGATCGAAACCGAAACCTGCGGCCCGTTTGGTTGCACACCCGAAGTGGCGGTCGATCAGGATGCGATGCGCAAAGTGCGCGAAGACTCTCCCGCCGGACGGTTCAACGGGTTGGACACTTACACAAACTCCAGCCACCTCGCGACTGATGAGATCACCGAGATTGTAGCGACCTCTGAGAACTTTGGCGAAATCCGCGACCGGATCATGAACCTGCCGTTCTACAAGGCGCTGATCTTTACGCTGTCATATACATTTATCGTCACGCCGCTGGTGATTGTCTTTGGGTTTATCATCGCCGTGGTGGTCAATTCGATCCCGAGTTTTCTCAAGGGGCCGGTGATCTTCTTTTCCCTGCTGCCGATGATCGTCACGCCGCTGGTGGGCTCGCTGGTGCTGTTCTGGATGATCGACAGCCGCGGTGTTGTGGGGGCTTTCCTGCAATACCTTTTTGCCGATCCATCGCTATCGCTCAAGGCCTCCCCGACGCTGACCTGGGTCACGTTGTTTGTTTACGGCGTCTGGCACTCTGCGCCCTTTGCCTTTGTTGTCTTCTACGCCGGACTGCAAACCGTGCCCTCCGATACGTTGGAATCCTCCATGGTCGATGGCGCCAACCGGTGGGAGCAGATCCGCTTTGTGGTGATGCCCTATCTGCTGCCGCTGGCGACCTTTGTGGCGCTGATGCAGCTGATGGACAACTTCCGGATTTTTGAGCCAATCATCGGTTTCTCTGCCTCCGCCAGCGCCACCTCGCTGAGCTATCTGATCTACACCGACCTGCGCGAGGCTGAGACCCCGCTCTTTGGGTCCGCTGCCGCGACGTCGATGCTGACGATCATCGGTGTGATCATCCTGCTGCTGCCGGTGCTGTTCCGCAACGCCCGCGAATTCAACCGAAAGGCTTGAGCCATGGCCCTGTTCCAAACATCCAGTGACAATCCAGCGGCGCAGAAATCCACCGCGCTTGCGGTCCTTTCGGTAGCATTCGTTCTGGTCTGGTTGTTCATCGCGGCCTTTCCATTCCTGTGGACAGCATGGGGGTCGTTCAAGGCGGAGGGCGATTTCTTTTCCCGCGCCGATTGGATGAACGCAATCGCCGGTCCCGCCACCACTGCGCAAACCGGCGGTGCCTTTACCCTTGATGGCTATCGCGGCGCCTGGATCGAAAAGGAATTCTGGCGTGCCGCGATGAACACCGGCATCGTAACGCTTTGCGTTACAATGATCTCGCTGACGCTGGGCACTTTGGGCGGCTATGCGTTGGCGCGGTCCGGCTTTCGCTACACCTTCTGGATCCTGATCGCCGCGCTGGTGTTTCGTGCCATGCCGCATGTGACGCTGGTTTCAGGTTACTTGTTGCCGTTCTTTCAACTGAATATCTGGGGCTATTTGCCGACCACCATCATCGTGCTGGTGGCGATCAATCAACCTTTCACCCTTTGGATGCTGCACAGCTTTTTCCTGTCTATACCCAAAGATCTGGATGAGGCCGCAATGGTTGATGGCTGTACCCGGTTCCAAGCGTTTCGTCTGGCGATCATCCCGGTGATGTGGCCCGGCGTAGTGACCACCGGATTGTTCAGTTTCCTGCTAGCCTACAACGATTTCACCACCACCTCGATGCTGCTGACCGAAACGAACGCCACTATGATCCCCAAGATCAACAGCTTCCTCGGCTCGACGCAAGAAGAGGGCAAGGTCATGTATGCGGTCGCCGCTGTGGTCTCGGCCATCATCCCGCTTTTTGTGCTCATCATGTTTTTCCAACGCCAAATTGTCAGCGGCCTGACCGCTGGCGCAGTCAAAGGATAGGTCTCTGTCATGGCCCGACTTCAACTCAAAAATATCAACAAGCGATGGGGCGACTTTGTCGGCGTGAAAGACCTCAACCTCGATATTGCGGATGAAGAATTTCTGGTGCTGCTGGGCCCGTCGGGTTGCGGCAAGTCCACGACCATGCGGATGATTGCGGGCCTTGAAGGGGTCAGCGAGGGCGAGATCCTGCTGGGTGATCAGGTGGTGAACCATCTGCCGCCGAAAGACCGCGATATCTCCATGGTGTTCCAATCCTATGGTCTTTATCCGAACCTGTCGGTCTATGAAAATATCCGCTTTCCGCTGCGGGTGCGCCGCGTGCCCAAGGACCAGCACGACGAGATGGTGATGCGGGCCGTGCGCATGGTGGAGCTGGAAGATTTCATGCACCGCCGCCCCGCCGAATTGTCCGGCGGGCAAAGGCAACGGGTGGCGCTTGGCCGTGCCATCGTACGCAAACCGACCGTGTTTTTGATGGATGAACCGCTGTCCAATCTGGACGCCAAGCTGCGCGTTTCGACCCGTGCGCAGATCAAGAACTTGCAAAGCAAGCTGAAGGTGACAACGGTCTATGTCACCCACGACCAGATTGAGGCGATGACATTGGCCGACCGCGTTGTGGTGATGAACGCAGGCGAGATCCAACAGGTTGGCACGCCCACCGAAATCTACAACACACCCGCCAACACTTTTGTGGCCAGCTTTATCGGATCCCCCGCGATGAACCTGATCGATGGCCGGATTGATGGCGGCACCTTCACTGCCGAAGGCATGACAATCAAAGGCCTGAAAACCCGGCACAGCGGTCCGGTGACCTTGGGTTTCCGTGCCGAAGACGCCGATGTTTGTGAGGCGGACGGCCAGATCACCGGACCGGTCTATTCAGTGGAACTTTTGGGCGATGCCACCATGATCACATGGCGTCAGGGCGGTGCGTTGGTATCGATCAAGACCAACAAGGACTATCGCGCCGAGATTGACCAGACTGTGACAGGTGCCATTCCGACCGAGATTTGCCACCTGTTCGACGCGCAGACAGGGGCGCGGATCGCGCAAGACTAAAACAACTTAGATTTCAAGGATAAGAGCAATGGCGATCGAATTTCTCAAGCGCAGCAAGCCCGAGACAGAAAAAGCAGAAGATGACGCGAAGGTGCGGGATGTTGTGGC
>NZ_QBKU01000005.1 GCF_003054325.1 Sulfitobacter mediterraneus | reverse complement strand
CCCCGTTGGAGCGTCTCTGCTCGTCCGGTAAGGGGGGTTCTAGAGTTATGGACCGATGCCCGCAACCCCTTTTTTCGGGAAATATGCATTTTTTGTAACGCCCCCTGTTTTTTGTATAAAAACAGGGGTTTGCTTGCATTTTATGTCTGAAATCCGACCTGTTGAGCAGCATTATTGCTCTTACCATAGGGCAACTGGGCCGGCGTGGCACAACATCTCGTATAGCGGCATTGCTGTGCGGGCCCATTGAGCCGGAGACTCGCCCGGAAAAGCCCGATGAATCGGTTCAATTTGGCGATTCACATGTGAATCGGGTCCGAACTCAGGGAATCGCAGATGGTTGGATGCCCCGATCCTGGCAGCGAGTCGCCCCTAGCCCGCTTTGCGGGGTTTGATCCGCAAGGCGAGCAGCAAGAGGATCACCGCCATATAGATCAGCGGCTCTAGCTGGATGCCTTTGACCAGCCAAATGAAGTGAACGGCGCCCAGCACCACGGCCCCATAGGTCAGCTTGTGCAGCGCGCGCCAGCTTGAGCCCATCTTACGGACCGACCAGTTGTTTGAGGTCATTGCCAGAGGGACCAGACACAGAAACCCGGCCATACCGATCGTAATATAGGGGCGCTTCCAGACATCGGCCCACATCTGCCCCCACAGCAGGCTCATATCCAGAACCACCCAGACCGCGAGGTGCAAGGTGACATAGATAAAAGCCAAGAGCCCGAAGGCCCGGCGGAACTTGATCAAGTTGATGCCCAGATGACGGCGCAGCGGCGTGATAGCCAAACCAACGATCAGAAGCTTTAGCGCAAACTCACCAAGCGCATGTTCCAGCCCTTTGATCGGCTCACGGCCCAGCCCCCCGGTTTGTGCCAAATAGACAAGCCAAGGCACCCAGAGCAGACATAGTATATAGAGTGCCCATGTCGGGATCTTGCGGGCGGCTACGTTTATACCTTGTTGGATACTATTCACTGTCATTCTCTCTTTGGACAAACCTGCGCCCCATTGTCACCACATTAAATTCCGATGAAAGGGTGCTGCCAGAATGCAGCGTGTAACAGCGGACCACGGACGATGACGCATGATCAGGCAATGATATATACTGTTGTGGGCGTAATAGCCGGGCTGGCTGTGACCGGCACCATCGCCAAATGGCGTCACGACAAGGCCGGACCACCGGTGTTTGCATCCGGTGAGACAGCACACCCATCTGCCGAACTGCGTGAGGTCGAAGACACAGAGGACCAATCAACCGGGTGGACAGAGTTACGCCCGGCATGGGGTATCCGTGTCATTGTGCCCTTTGTTGCGCTGGTTTTGCTGTTCACCGTGGACACGACACCGTTCTGGAATGCTCTGACCATCAGCAATCAATTGATCAAGAACGCAGCCTTTGCCCTCGTGGGTGTTTTGCTGGCGTATAACTGGTTTATGGTGCTGTTTGTGCAGCGCGTCACCTACGACGCCCAGAAGATCGAAAGCTGCGGCAGTGATTTTGTGCCGCAGTCGCGAGACCTCACAAGTCTGATCAGCATCCGCGATCATGGAAAACGTCCGGTCCTTGTTCTGGCCTTTGTCGATCAAAAGCCGCTTTATGTTCCCAAATACATCGCGCAGCGAGGCCGGTTCATGGCCGATATGGAACGGATCGTCCGGGCAAACCGGTTGATGCCCACCCAGACAGAGTTGCGCCCGGATCTGGAGTTTGATCTGGATTACGCCCAGAGCGCTTAAAAGTTCTTTTTCATATCCATTCCAGCATAGAGCGCGGCGACGTCTTCTTCGTAGCCGTTCAGCATCAGCGTCGGTTTGCGTTTGGCAAACAATCCACCCCCGATGGGCCGTTCGCTGGCCTGTGACCAACGTGGATGATCCACTTGGGGATTCACATTGCTGTAAAAGCCGTATTCACGAGCGTTGGCTTTGTTCCAGCTGGTTGCGGGTTGTTTGTCCGTCAGGGTGATGCGCACCACAGATTTGATCGACTTGAAGCCATACTTCCATGGCACCACAAGGCGCAGGGGGGCACCGTTCTGGTTCGGGATGTCCTTGCCGTAAATACCTGTCGCCATGATGGTCAGCGGATGCATCGCCTCATCCAGACGCAGACCTTCGACATAGGGCCAATCGAGCACGGGAAAGCGAACACCCGGCATTTCATCAGGGCGCAGTGCGGTCTCAAAAGCGACGTATTTCGCATCCGACTGAACGCCCGCCATTGCCAGCAGATCAGCCAATTCGAATCCGTTCCACGGGATCACCATCGACCACGCCTCAACACAACGGAAGCGGTAGATGCGTTCCTCGATGGTCATGGCTTTGAGGATATCCTCAAAGGCGTAGTCGCCCGGCTTGTCCACCAATCCGTCGATTTTGACCGACCATGGCGCGGTTGTCAGCGTATGGGCATTGCGGGCCGGATCTCCCTTGCCGGTGCCGAACTCGTAATAATTGTTGTATTGGGTGATGTCGTCATAGCTGTTTGGTTCAAGCGTTTCGCTGGCGGCGGCGGGCATGCCCAACCCGGCCAATCCGACACCAGCCGCAGCCCCGGCCATCCATTGCCGCCGGTTCAGAAACACCGATTCCGGTGTGCAATCGCGGTCTTTCAGGGTGTTGGTCCAGCGGTGCGCCATGACATGCTCCTTTGTACATCTACATCGGAGGTAGTGCCCGCGCCGGTTTCAGCCAATTGAAATACGCCTGTGTTTCAGGGATCACACCGGATTGTCAGATACCGTGTGAGGCATCTTTGCCCGCACGTGTAGCCCTGAAGGACAGGTCATCCCAGATCAAGAAGCGCCGGCAGATCCGCCATATTGTCAAAAAGCGCGTCGCAAAACGGCTGAAGTTTTTCTGGGTCGGCGTCCGCGTGATACCCAAAACAGGTCATCCCTGCCGCTTGCCCTGCCTTGGCTCCGGTTGCGCTGTCTTCGATGACGGCACAGCGGGCGGGCGCGACGCGGGCATGAAAGGCCGCCTTAAGATAAACGTCAGGCGCAGGTTTCGCTGCCGGGCAATCATGGGCCGAAAAGATCCGCCCTTCGAACCGGTCCCAAAGACCGCAGCGGCCCAAGGTAACCTGCATCTTTTCCATCGGGCCGTTTGAACAGGTGGCATAGCCGATCCCGGCGCGGTCCAACTGGTCCAGCAGATCTGGCACGCCGGGGATCACCTCGCATTGCGCATCCAGGACCGCGTATACCTCAGCATGGATTTGCAGCAGCCAATCATCTGGCAATTCCGCGCCCAGCACGCGTGCGCTTTTCATCGCGCCCTCCATCGTGCCGCCAACAAACAAACGGCCAATGTCTTCGGTCTTGATCATCAAACCGTGCCGGGCAAAGTTCTGTTGTAGAACGGCTTGGGTCAGCGGCTCACTGTCCACCAACACGCCATCGCAATCAAAAAGAATGTAATCTGCTGTCGCCATGGCACCATGCACCACAGATCAGGCCGGGAATAAACCCCGGCATGCAGATCAACGGTCAGGCGCGGCCAATTCCAGATAGATACTGTCGAACCATTTGCCGCCAATCTTTATCGTGTTCTGTGCCTGCCCCGTGACCACAAACCCCAGCTTTTTCAGCATTGCCAGAGAGGCCAGATTTTCGGGGTCAACATCCGCAGTGATCCGGGCGAGGCCGAGGGTCTCGAACCCATGGGCAATCACTGCCTGCACCGCTTCGGTTGCGATACCCCGCCGCCAATAATCGGGATGCAGGACATAGCCGATCTCGGGCATCTGCCAAAGGCCAACTTTGCCGATCACTTTGCCATCATGTTCGATCGCAAATTCGGCATGCTGGCTCGGGTCCGCGGCAAGCGATTGTTCGATCATACGGGCCGTGACCGCGACAGAGGCATGGGGCAGCGTGCTCCAATATCGCATAGCGGCTGGGTTGCCGAAGACTGCAAACAAGTCTTCAGCATCCGCCGGATCAAACGGGCGCAGAACAAGACGCGGGGTCGTGAGAATGGTCATCGCAGTTACGGTTTCCGAGGTTGGTCGAAGATCGCACAACTCTTGCAGGTCAAGGCACCAAAAGAAAAGGCCGGGGATCACCCCGGCCTTTGGCTTTGCGTTTCATGCGGGCCCCGCCTCAATGGATCACAGCATCATCCGGTTTGGGCCGATTGCTGGCAGCAACGCGATCTCCGATGATCAGACCGTCCGTGCCGGCCGAAACCGTGATCGTATCACCGTCCCGCACATCGCCCGCCAGCAGCATCTCGGCCAGCGGATCTTGCAACGCCCGTTGGATCACCCGTTTCAGCGGCCGCGCCCCAAAGACCGGGTCATAGCCCTCATCCGCAAGCCAGGTCTTGGCGCCCGCATCCAGCTCCAGCGCGATCTTGCGCCCCGCCAGACGTTTCAACAAACGCGCCAGCTGGATATCGACGATGCCGGTCATGTCATCCCGTGCCAGACGGTCAAAGATGATAGTCTCATCCAAACGGTTCAGGAACTCAGGCCGGAAATGCGCCCGTACGGCATCCATGACATCCCGTTTCGCCTGCGCCATGTCACCGCCATCTGGCAGTTGGCTGAGCGCTTGCGCGCCAAGGTTCGAGGTCAGGATAATCAAGGTTTGCTTGAAATCCACCGTGCGGCCCTGACCATCGGTCAGAACGCCATCGTCCAGAACCTGCAACAGCACGTTAAAGACATCCGGATGGGCCTTTTCAACCTCATCAAACAGCACCACCTGATAAGGTCGCCGGCGCACCGCTTCCGTCAGAACGCCGCCCTCTTCATAGCCAACATAGCCCGGAGGCGCACCGATCAGGCGGGCAACCGCATGTTTCTCCATGAATTCTGACATGTCGATGCGCACCATCGCATTGTCATCATCAAACAGGAACTCTGCCACCGCTTTGGTCAGCTCGGTCTTGCCTACACCGGTTGGCCCAAGGAACAGAAAGCTGCCCAAGGGACGATTTTCGTCATTCAGGCCGGCCCGCGCACGGCGCACCGCGTTGGCCACCGCTTTGACGGCGCTGTCCTGCCCGATCACGCGGCCATGCAGCTGATCTTCCATCCTGAGCAGCTTGTCCCGCTCCCCTTCCAGCATCTTGCCAGCAGGGATGCCCGTCCAACGCTCCACCACCGATGCGATTTGATCGGGGCGCACGGCCTCTTCGACCATCACACCTTCTTCGCGGCTTTCGGCGGCTTCGAGGTCTTTCTCAAGCTGCGGGATCACGCCATAGGACAGCTCCCCCGCTTTGGCGAGATTGCCTTCACGTTTGGCTATGTCCAGATCGGCGCGGGCACGGTCCAGCTTTTCCTTGATGTCGCGGGCGCCAGCGAGCTTGTCCCGCTCGGCCTGCCATTGCGCTGTCATCTCGGCGCTGCGGTCCTGCAGGTCGGCCAGATCCTTTTGCAAGGTGTCCAGCCGGTCCTTGGACGCCTGATCATCCTCCAAAGTGAGCGCCTGTTCCTCGATCTGCAATTGCAGGATCTGCCGGTCCAGCGCGTCCAGCTCTTCTGGTTTGCTGTCCACTTCCATGCGCAGACGGCTGGCTGCCTCATCCATGAGGTCGATGGCTTTGTCCGGCAGGAAACGATCGGTGATATAGCGGTGCGACAGGGTTGCCGCCGCGACCAAGGCAGAATCGCTGATCCGCACTCCGTGGTGCAGCTCGTATTTTTCCTTGATCCCGCGCAGGATGCTGACGGTGTCTTCGACCGTTGGCTCAAGCACCATCACAGGCTGGAACCGGCGGGCCAGCGCCGCGTCTTTTTCCACATACTTGCGATATTCATCCAGCGTGGTCGCGCCGACGCAATGCAGCTCGCCCCGCGCCAACGCAGGTTTCAGCAGGTTCGAGGCATCCATAGCCCCGTCTGCCTTGCCCGCACCAACAAGGGTATGCATCTCGTCAATAAACAAGATCACCTCACCGGCGGCTTCGGTCACTTCGGTCAGTACGGCTTTAAGACGTTCCTCGAACTCACCGCGATATTTTGCGCCAGCAATCAACGCGCCCATATCCAGCGACAACAGGCGTTTGTTGCGCAGGCTTTCCGGCACGTCGCCATCCACGATGCGTAGCGCGAGCCCTTCGGCAATCGCGGTTTTACCCACACCCGGCTCACCGATCAGCACCGGATTGTTCTTGGTGCGGCGGCTGAGCACCTGCATCGCCCGGCGAATTTCTTCATCACGGCCAATGATCGGGTCGATCTTGCCTGCCTCGGCGCGGGCCGTCAGATCAAGGCTGTATTTCTTGAGTGCGTCATAGCCGTCTTCGGCGCTGGCCGTATCGGCCGTGCGCCCTTTGCGGACATCGTTGATGGCAGAGTTCAAGCCCTGCGCGGTAACCTTACCAGCCTCCAGCGCAGTTTTTGCACCAGATTTGACCATGCACAGCGCCATCAGAATACGCTCAACCGGCACGAAGCTGTCACCAGCCTTTTTTGCAAGCGCGGCAGCATCGTCCAGCACCTTGGTCGTGGCATTATCAAGGTAGACCTGCGCGGCATCGCCGCTGACCTTGGGCATTTTGCCAAGCGCCAGTTCCAGCGCATCGGTCACGCGGCCCAGATCACCGCCAGACGCCGCAATCAAATTGGCGGCAAGCCCCTGATCGTCGTCCAGCAATGCTTTTAGAATGTGTTCGGGGGTCAAACGCTGATGGTTGTCCCGTGTCGCGATTGTCTGCGCTGCCTGAATAAAACCGCGCGACCGCTCCGTGAACTTGCTCAAGTCCATGGTGTTCTCCTTTTTGTTAAGCGCCCTGTTGCTGGATGCGCCCGCCCGGCGGCACACACCCTATTGGGCCTCGCTCTTAATTTGGGGATTTGCCGCCCGCGTTCAAGTCTGTAGCCGTCGTTTTTTGGGCGCTTCTTGATGCTGAGCTTGCGCGGATTTCTGCCCAACTCCCGGTTTCGTGATGCGCTGTGCGATCTATTCCCCCTTGTTTTGCTGTCCAACCATCCCCAAATCGAAGGTATGCAAGTCACTGTACGCGGCTCTTGTCCAGGTGGTTTGCGCCAAAATGAAACCAAATCGCATTGTCCCGCGTTGTATTTTTGAGAAACACGATGAAGACACAAAACCAAACAGGACCCCGCAAGGAGACCATCATGCAGACCAGCCCGATCAAATTGACCGACGTTATATACAACGCCGCCAATCAAAGCTTTGAGGCTTGTGTCACGGTTTATGGCGAAACGGGTGCACGCAAATATGCCTGCGCCATCGAGGCGCCCATTACGATGTCATTTGAAGACGCCGCCAAGGGCCTGCGCACTCAAGCGCTGCGCCGCCATGCCAAGCGCGGCGGGTTGCATTCCCAAATGCGACGCTTTGCCCCGCAACAACGCGCCCCGCGATCCCGGTTTGATCCGGTCCGTTGGCTGGAGACGTTGATCAGCGGCGAACAGCGCAACGCGGCTTAAGTTCCTGTGGGGGTTCTGCCTCCCCCATAGCCTCGGTGCAAGGACGCGCGTTCTGTCCCCGCGTCCCTGCATCCCAGAGACCTCTGCTGCCTGCATTGTCTCTGACACTGACCCGGTTCATGCTCCCCCCGCATGGCCGGGTTCTTTTTTGCAAGATGGGCTCAGCGATCGGTGATGGACTTGAACGCGGCAACCACGTAGAGCAAGACCGTTTGAACCTTGCCCGGAGCCCTGCCATGACCGATGACCGCCTGATTGTTGCCCTCGACGTTCCACACGCCCACGCGGGGCTGGAGCTTGCCCAAAACATTGGAGACGCGGTGGGGTTTTATAAGATCGGTTTGGGGATGCTTTGCGGGGGTGGGCTGGCGCTGGCCAATGAGCTTAAGCAAGAGCATGGCAAGCGGATCTTTCTGGACATGAAACTGTTTGATATCGGCGCCACGGTTGAGGCCGCCGTGCGCGGGCTGGCGCAGTTCGATCTGGATTTCCTGACCGTGCATGGCGACCCGCATGTTGTACGTGCTGCCAAACAAGGCGCGGCGGGCAGTGACATGAAGATCCTTGCCGTGACCATCCTGACATCTCTGGATCGCGCAGACCTTGATGCCGCGCTGATCCAACAGGGTGACTTGCCCGATCTGGTCAGCACACGCGCGGGCCGTGCCTTTGATGCGGGCGCAGATGGCGTCATCGCCTCCCCCCAAGAGGCGGCGATGATCCGCGCTCTGCCCGAGGCAGCGGGCCGGTTGATCGTGACCCCCGGTGTGCGTCCCGCAGGGGCGGCACTGGGCGATCAAAAACGTGTCGCAACTCCGGCACAGGCCATCGCAGATGGTGCAGATCATATCGTTGTGGGGCGTCCGATCTGGCAATCCGAGGCCCCGCGCACAGCGGCGGAGGCAATCCTGTCCGAGATTTCCCACTGAAATCAAAGTTCAACCACAGACTGTAACAAAATCACAACATAGCTGAGTTTGACCTTCCGATCACAGTTCAACATCCTATGTCGAATTGCCCAAATATGGTAGCTTTGTAACAGGTGATACTCCCCGACGAACTGGTTCTTCCTGATGTTCGTCACCTCCCCCCCGCTACACGCAGCGGGGGGCTTTCTATTTGGGCCAGTTCACCCGTTCCTCAAGGTAATCCCGAAGCCGATCCTGAAACCGTGGCACCGCCATGGGATGGGACAGAAACACCTGTGGTTCCATTAAGGTCCATCGCTGCCCCTCATCGCCGAATACTATATCTTGTGAAGTTTCCGCTGGGGCACCCACAACAAAAAGCCAGTTGACCGTTTCGCCGGACCGATAGGCGCGTTTCCAGAGGACCGATGCCAGTGTGATTTGCAGGCCCAATTCCTCAAAGCATTCGCGGCGCGCGCATTCAAAAGCTGTCTCACTTCCCTCGCGGCCACCACCGGGCAAATCCCAATGATTGGCATAAGGTAAATCGGGTAAGTCATCGCGCAAAATGACGACCAAGCTGCCCCCCAGAAACAGGGCCACCTTGGCCCCTCCAAATGTCTCATCATCGGCCATGTTCATCTGCTTTCCCATTCGGTAAACTCACCCCCGAAACCTCAGCCAACGGTGTCTGACCATGGCCGCCCTTTGCCGTGATTGCCTGTCTCAAATCGCCCCGGCCCGGCGCTGCCCTTCGTGTGGCAGCCCGCGCGTTCTGGTGCATGACGAGCTTGATACCCTTTCCATAGCACATATGGATTGTGATGCCTTCTATGCCTCGGTCGAAAAGCGCGACAATCCCGAACTGAACGGCAAACCTGTGATCATCGGCGGCGGGCGGCGCGGCGTTGTGTCCACGGCCTGTTACGTGGCGCGCATCCGGGGGGTGCGGTCCGCGATGCCGATGTTTCAGGCGCTCAAACTGTGCCCGGAGGCCGTGATCATCAAGCCAAGGATGGATGCCTATGTTGAGGCCTCCCGCGCCATCCGCGCCATGATGGAGGAATTGACGCCATCGATTGAACCCTTGTCGCTGGACGAGGCGTTTCTGGATATGACTGGCACCGCCCGTCTGCATGGCGCACCGCCTGCGGTGATGTTGGCCGGGTTGGTGCGGCGCATGAAAGATGAGCTGGGCCTGACCGGATCCATTGGCCTCAGCCACAACAAGTTTCTGGCCAAGGTCGCCTCTGATCTGGACAAGCCGCATGGGTTTTCGGTGATCGGCGCGGCAGAAACCGATGATTTCCTGCGGGACAAACCGGTCAAGCTGATCTGGGGGGTTGGCGCTGTCACCCAAGGTGCGCTGGACAAAGCAGGCATTCGCACCTTTTCGGACCTGTTGCGCTGGGAAAAGACGGATCTGGTCGCCCGGTTCGGCGGCATGGGCGAGCGGCTCTGGCATTTGGCGCGAGGGCAAGACCGGCGGCGGGTTTCGGCGCATGAGCCGGTCAAATCCATCAGTAAGGAAACCACGTTCTTTGAGGACACCGGCAATGCCGATATTCTCGACGGCCATCTATGGCGGCTTTCCGAACAGGTCGCGGATCGTGCCAAGGCCAAGGATCTGGCGGGCCGGATTGTCACGCTTAAAATCAAACGCTCGGATTTCAAAACCCTCACGCGGCGGGTGTCGCTGCATGATCCGACGCAATTGGCGGATCGTATCTACCGCCACGCTCGCGCGTTATTTGACCAGTTGGGCGACCAGGGGCCATTCCGCCTGATTGGTTGCGGCATCTCCGATCTCAGTCCCGCGGAAGGCGCCGATCTTGCCGGTGATTTATTGGACCCCGATGCGGTTAAGCGCAGTCAGGCAGAACGGGCCACCGATCAGATCCGCGATCGATACGGCAGCAAGGCCATCGTCAAGGGGCGGGCGCTGCGGTAGGGCGGCAAAGCTGTATGAGCTGTGACACTGCCTGATCGGCCTGCAGTGTTATCTCCGCTGCGGACGGTGCGGGCAGCACCCCGATGGCGCGGCGCATTTGCTGGTCCCCAACCAGCAGGTGCATGAACAAACTGCCAATCTCACCCTGCGCAGGTGGTCGCAATGCCCCTTGCTGGATCGCGGCGACTAAAACCTCTTTGATCAATGGCAAGACCTCCTCGCGCCCGCAAGCCGCGATAACCCGACCCAGAGCGCCGGATGCATCTGCGGCGGCGGCCCGATTGAGCGCGATAGCTTTTTCGCCCAACAGCATGTCCAGCAACACCGGGGCCAGTCGGCGCAAAATCTCCAACGGCGGCAGGCCGTCCTCGATCAAGGCATGCAATGCGTCACGTACCTCTGCGGCATTGGCGCGGACCATGCTTTCGAACAGCCCGTTTTTGTCGCCATACCAGCGGTACATCGTTTCATTCGATGCTTTTGCGGCTTTGGCCACCGCCAGCATCGACGTACCATCGTAACCGTACTGCACCAGCAGATCATAAGCCGCAGCTTCAATCTGGCGGCGTCTTTGTTGCTTTTTGTCGTCGCGCATTCTTTGGCATTCCCCTTGACTCAGTACCGTACATATCGATACGGATATGTAAAGACGTACACATCAATACGGATATTGGAGATTGAAATGTCATCATTTATGCGCCCGCTTGCCCTGCTTAGCTTGCTGCTCTCTGCCGCGCTCTTTGGGTTTTTCTATGCTTGGGTCTGCTCAACCATGTGGGGGCTGGATATGGCTGACCCGCGCGTGGCAATTGCCGCAATGCAGGCGATGAACGCCTCTGTGCGCAATGCGGTGTTTGCGCCTGCGTTTTTTGGCACAGCACCTGTTCTGCTGTTCACTGCCTACGTGATGTTTCGTGAAAGACACCGCCGTGCGGCGCTTTGGTTTGGATTGGCAGGGATCGTGGTTGCCCTGTTGGCCGTCGCTTTGACCGCAGCGTTCAACATCCCCATGAATGAGGCATTGGCACGCGTAGCTGTGCCGCAAGACATTGAGGCTGCGCGTATTATCTGGGCGGATTACTCGCCGCAATGGCAGGTCTGGAACCAGATCCGCACGGTCACATCCGGTATCGCCGTTCTGTTCGTAGGTATCGGCATCATGCGGCTTGGCACCGCGTGATCGCTACTCGGCGGCCAGTGGCACCCGGCCTTGGCCAATCCCGGCGACCTCTGCCACAACCTGCCGCAGGGCTGTTTTTACTGCGTCAAAGTTCGCGTTGATCTCAACCTTGGCCTCGTCAAGGTACAGCGAACGATCCAATTCGATCTGCACAGCGTGCTGATTGCGGGAGGGGCGGCCATAGGCCTGTGTGATATAGGCTCCTGCGAATGGCGTGTTGCGGGTGACGGTGAAACCCGCGGACAGAAACGCCGCCTCAACACGGTCCACGACCTCGCCTGCCGCCGAAGCGCCAAACCGATCGCCAAGCACAACGTCAGGCCGCCGCACACCTGCCCGCGCAATACCGTCCATCGCTTCATGCGGCATGGAATGGCAATCGATCAGTATCGCTTGCCCGTGACGTTGCTGTGCAGCATCCAGCAGGTTTTGCAGTTGGCTGTGATAGGGCCGCCAGAAACGGTCAATGCGATCGGTGGCATCTGCATGGCTGATCTTGCCATGATAAATCGCCCGGCCATTGGCGACCACGCGTGGAATCACCCCAAGGCCCGAGGCAACACGTGGGTTATGCCCCTGACGGCGAATGCCTTCGATCAGGGCCGGGTCAAGCTCCTCGCAAGATCGGTTGAGATCCAGATAGGCGCGCGGCGCACCGGCCATGAGGAAGGGCGCGCCAAATTCCGCCGCCGAATCAAATAGTTGGTCTACATAAGCATCTTCGGAAGACCGGATCAGATGGGCATCCAGCACAGTTTGTTCCAGAAAATCAGGCGTATAATCCCGCCCCGAATGCGGCGAGGCAAAGACCACACAAGACCGGTTGCGCACCGGGTGCAGAACATCATAAGCGGTCTTGGACATATGCGCCCCTTTCTCCCTCTTCATAGCCCATAAATTTGAATTACCAAAAGCCCTTGAACAAAGCTCCGACTCCTTTTATAGCACCCCAACCGGCGCGGCATTTCGCGCCCCGTTTTTGTTTGGGGCATGGGATAACACGCTGATTAAGTGGGTGATTAGCTCAGCGGTAGAGCACTTCGTTGACATCGAAGGGGTCACTGGTTCGATCCCAGTATCGCCCACCACCTGTTTCACTGGTCCTTTCGGGGGCCGTCCGTAACCCGGCGCTGGTCCTTCTTTTCATAAGGAAGGCGGGGCCACAGATGGAAGGATAAGGACTATGAAAGTTCGCAATTCGCTCCGCTCGCTGAAAAACCGGCATCGTGATTGCCGCGTTGTGCGTCGCAAAGGCCGCGTTTACGTGATCAACAAGACACAGCGCCGGTTCAAAGCCCGTCAGGGTTAATTTGATCGGTAGACTGGTAACAGTCAGAGCTTTTCAAAAGGCTGCCCCTTCGGAGGCAGCCTTTTGCTATTTCGGGCCTATGGATCAAGGCGTTAGATATCCACCGTGCCCTCAATCACGATTGTCGTCGCCCCGCCAATCATCACATCCGCACCTCGGTTGCTGACGAACACCCGGCCCTTGCGGCCAATGGCGGTGCCTTGGGCAATCACGATATCCTCCGTCAACCGCCCCTGTGATTTGAGCCAAACCGCAATCGCCGCATTCATGGATCCGGTGATCGGATCTTCGGCCATCATCGATGCCGGTGTCAGGTTGCGCGATTCGTAATTGGCATAAGCACCAACGGGATGCTTTCCAAGGATCGCCACACCGCGAAATTCGGGTGCCGACACGGCGCGAGCATCCAATGACAAGACCCGTTCGGCGCTATGCAATTCGATCAGGTTGAACGCCGCGCCGTTGTCCAGTCGCGCCGAGGCGACGATATCGGCCTCGGTCAGACCCAGAGCCTGAGCGATGCGCGCCTGCTCGGCCTGATCCGCCCCATCAATCTGGGTTGGCGGGGCGACGAAGGCCGGGACAGCGCCGGACTGATCAATCTCGACCAGACCAATGGCGCATTCTTGCATGACACGGCCTGCGACCTTGGGCACACCGCCGGCATGCAGCCAGGCGGCACAGCTGCCCAATGTGGGGTGACCCGCAAAATCCATCTCGCGGGTGGGCGAGAATATTCGCACCCCGTAATCGGCATCCGCATTTTCCGGCGGCACCAGAAACGTTGTCTCGGCTTGATTGGTCCAGATCGCGAATTGCATCATCTGCGCATCGCTTAGCCCCGCGCCATCCAGCACCACCGCAAGCCCGTTGCCGCGCAACGCTGTGTCACTGAACACATCGCATTGAATAAACCGCCGTTTCATCTGTTGCCCTCCGTTGGTTTGGGACAATTGCGCATATTGCGGCCGCCAAAGCAATTTGGCCGCGCCACTTGTGACCCGGCGCGATCCGACTACCTTGCATTGTGACAGCCGGTGCAGGACGTGCCGCAGAACCAAAAGAGGAAAAATACATGGCCGACAGCACCGAATACACACCGCCCAAGGTTTGGACCTGGGATGCAGAAAGCGGCGGACGTTTTGCCAGCATCAACCGCCCCATTGCCGGGGCCACCCACGACAAAGAGCTGCCCGTCGGCAAACATCCGTTTCAGCTTTATTCGCTCGCCACGCCCAATGGCGTCAAGGTCACCGTGATGCTCGAAGAGCTGCTTGCCGCAGGGCATTCGGGGGCAGAATATGACGCATGGCTGGTGAATATCGGTGAGGGCGATCAGTTCGGCTCTGGCTTTGTTGATGTGAACCCCAACTCAAAAATCCCTGCCCTGATGGATCGGTCCGGCGATGCGCCACAGCGGGTGTTCGAATCCGGCGCGATCCTGCTGTATCTGGCCGAAAAATTTGGTGCCTTCCTGCCCTCAGATCCCGCGCAGCGTACCGAGGCACTCAGCTGGCTGTTCTGGCAGATGGGCAGTGCGCCGTATCTGGGCGGCGGCTTTGGCCATTTTTATGCCTATGCACCAGAGAAGTTCGAATACCCAATCAACCGTTTTGCCATGGAAACCAAGCGCCAGCTTGATGTGATGGACCGCCATTTGGCCGACAACGACTATTTCGGCGGCGAATATTCCATTGCCGATATGGCGATCTGGTCTTGGTACGGTCAATTGGTTCTGGGCCGACTTTATAGTGCTGCAGAATTCCTTGATGTAACTTCTTATAAAAACGTGCTGCGTTGGGCCGAGGCCATTGATGCCCGTCCCGCCGTGACACGTGGGCGGATGGTCAACCGGGCCTTTGGCGATGATCTGTCGATGCAGTTGCACGAACGGCATGATGCCTCTGACTTTGACAGCAAGACTCAGGACAAAATCGGGGATCAAGGCTGAT
This sequence comes from Sulfitobacter mediterraneus, assembly GCF_003054325.1. GTDB lineage: Bacteria > Pseudomonadota > Alphaproteobacteria > Rhodobacterales > Rhodobacteraceae > Sulfitobacter > Sulfitobacter mediterraneus. Next base: position 314,604 of record NZ_QBKU01000005.1, on the reverse strand, counting down.
CCTCTGCCCTGCCGTTCCGGCGGCAGGGCGCCTTTCCCAACAAAAATAATCAGGAATACCTTGCGCCCACCGCAAGAATCTGTTTCTTACTGTTTCAGTCAGGAAATTCTGAACAGTATGGAACACCACTATGACCCTCTTTAAGACAACCACATCTGCTGCCGCGCTGATCGCGCTGGCGCTGCCCGCTTTGGCCGATGGCGAGTTGAATCTCTATTCCTCGCGCCATTATGACACCGATGAACGGCTGTATTCCGATTTCACAGAACAGACCGGCATCACCATCAACCGCATTGAAGGCAAAGCCGACGAATTGCTGGCACGGATGCAGGCCGAGGGCGCAAATTCCCCTGCCGATCTGTTGTTGACCGTCGACACCAGCCGCCTGAAACGCGCCAAGGATATGGGCCTTTTGCAATCCATCGAAAGCGCCACGCTCGAAGAAAAAATTCCGGCAAACCTGCAAGATGACGACAACCAGTGGTATGGTTTCTCACAACGTGGGCGGATCATCTTCTACGACAAAGCCGGGATCACCAACCCGCCCGCAACCTACATGGATCTGGCCGATCCAGCTTACAAAGGTCAGGTTTGCATCCGGTCTTCGACCAACACCTACAACCAGACCTTGCTGGCCTCCATCGTCACTCATGAGGGCGAAGAAAAAGCGACCGCATGGGCGCAGGGCGTCGTGGACAACATGGCCCGCGCACCACAGGGTGGCGACACCGACCAATTGCGTGGCATCGTGTCCGGCGAATGCGGAATTGCGGTTTCCAACACCTATTACTTTGCCCGCGCGATCCGCAAAGATGTCAAAGGCGTCAGCGCGGACATCGAAAAAATCGGCGTGGTCTTTCCCGACCAAGACGGCAATGGCGCACATATGAACCTGTCGGGCGGCGGCGTTGCTGCGCATGCGCCAAACAAAGACAACGCGATCAAGTTCCTTGAATACCTCGCCTCGGACTCTGCACAGGTCTATTTCTCCAACGGCAACGACGAATACCCAACAGTTGCCGGTGTGGAACTGGCGGCATCTGTGAAGCAGTTGGGTGAATTCAAAGCGGACGATGTGAACCTGTCCGATGTGGCACAGAACATTCCGACCGCGCAAAAGATCTTTAACACTGTGGGCTGGGAATAAGTTCAAAAGCTATTGGACCTTGTGATCCATTTCGATCACCTTCGGGGGCAGGCCATTGGTCTGCCCCCGTTTTTTATTTTTAGAGTCTATTATGCACCCCAAATTTGATCCCCAGCCCACGCTTGAGGGTGTTGATATTTGCCTGCGCCCTCTCGGACCTGAGGATCGTGACGCGCTATTTGCAGCGGCCAGCGATCCTGCCATCTGGGCGGGGCATCCTGCCAAGACCCGTCATGAACGGGCGGTGTTCGATCCCTATTTTGACAGCTTGCTGGCCAGCGGCGGCACCTTGGCCGTGACGGAACAAGGCAGTGGCCGGGTGATCGGTTGTTCCCGATACTATGAGGCACCGGACCATCCCGGGAGCGTGTCCATCGGCTATACCTTTTTGGGACGTGACCATTGGGGCGGCGACACCAACCGCGCGATGAAGGCATTGATGTTTGCCCATGCCTTTGAGGTGGTGGATGAGGTCTGGCTGCACATCGACCCAACCAACATCCGGTCGCAGCGGGCCACTGCAAAACTGGGGGCAGAGCACGCCTATGATGGAACGCTGACAATGGGCGGCAAATCTGGCGTCTGGCAATGCTGGCGGATCACCCGTGCGGCGTGGCAGGCCCGCTTCGCGGGTTAGCGTTTGCGCCCGACCTGGCGGCAGATCAGGATCACCGGCAGCAGGCCCATCGCCACAATCACCAGTGACGGCACTGCCGCCCCTTCGAGGCGCTCATCGCTGGCCAGTCGGTAGGCTTGCACCGCCAATGTGTCATAGTTGAAGGGCCGCATGATCAATGTCGCGGGCAGCTCTTTCATCACATCGACGAACACGATCAGCAATGCCGTCAGCAAGCTGGGCGCAAGGATCGGCAGATGCACTCGGCGCAGGGTGCCAAGCGGGCTCTGCCCCAACGACCGCGCGGCGGCGTCCATATTGGCATGCACCATCGCCTGCCCGCCCTCATAGGCGCCAAGGGCCGCCGCGAGAAACCGCACCAGATAGGCTGCGATCAACAGCCAGATGGATCCGGTGATGAGCAGTCCGGTCGAGATGTCAAAGGTCGCCCGCATCCAGGCATCAAAGGCATTGTCAAAGGCCGCAAAAGGCACCAGCAGACCCACCGCAATCACCCCACCGGGCACCGCATAACCGAGCCGCGCCACATAGGCCGATCCGTTGGACAGACGCCCCGGTCGCAGCCGTTGGAAGAACCCGACGGAGATTGCCGCGCAGACGGTCACCACCGCCGCAATGCCCGCCAGTGTAACGGAGTTCTGTATGAACCCCAGATAGCGCGGGCTGAACAGATTTTGCTCTGATCCCAGCCCCATCACCAGCAAAACACCAATCGGCAGCACCGCGCCAAAAAACACCGGAATACCGCATACAATCATCGCCGCCGCCGCACCCCACCCTTTAAGCTTAATGGGCGGCATCGCCTGACTGCGACGCGATGGATCATGGTATTTGGCGCGGCCCCGCTGAATGCGTTCGAGCAGCGCCAGCAGCAAAGCAAAGCTAAGCAGGCACAGCGCCAGTTGCGCCGCCCCTGCCCTGTCAAACATCGAAAACCACGAGGTGTAGATGCCGGTGGCAAAGGTCTGCACCCCGAAATAGGCGACAGTGCCAAAATCCGCGATGGTCTCCATCACCGCCAGCAACACGCCGCCCGCAATCGCCGGACGCGCCAGCGGCAGGCTGACCTTGAAAAACGCGGCCCATGCGCTGGATCCCAACGCACGCGCCGCGAGAAAGGTGGTGCCACTTTGTTGCAGGAAGGCGGCGCGAGCCAACAGATAGACGTAAGGATAGAGGACAAGCACCAGCATCGCCGCCGCGCCGCCCAGTGATCTGATCTCGGGAAACCAATAATCGCGCGGGCCCCAGCCTGTCACATCCCGCAGGGTCGCTTGGACAATACCGGGGTGATCCAGCACGTGAGTGTAGGCATAGGCCAGAACATAGGCCGGAAAGGCCAAGGGCAGCACCAGCGCGATCTCAAGGATCTTAACTCCGGGAAACCGGGTCATTGTGACGAGCCATGCCGCCCCAACGCCGATGGCAAAAGTCCCGATCGACACCAGTAGAACCAGCAATAGCGTGGTCGCCGCATAGCGCCCCAGAACCGTATCAATCAGGTGCTGAACTGTCTCGGTGCCGCCACTGAGCGCAGCAATCAGCACTGCCAGCATCGGCAAAGCGCAGACAACAGCCACCGATACGGACACAAACGACAGCACCCGTATCCCGTCGCGCGGGGCGGTTTTGGTCGGGGTTTGGGCCGGGTTCAGGGTCATGCCCCTATTTCGACGATTCTGCTCAGGAATACCAGTGCGTGCACACCTGATGGCACGGGTTTAGTCGTAGCTGCGCTGATCCTCGATCACCAACCCGTCCTTAGGCAGGCTGCCGGGGGCGACGACTTCGATCTTGCCCTTGAGCTTGAGCAATTGCTGAACCGATTGGGCATAGGCATCCGCGTCACCGCCACTGGCTTCGATCTGGACGGTCATCACGTCCTGTTCTCCGGCGCGGCTGGCCACGACACGGGCCTTGGCGACTTCGGCGTGGTGGGCGACCAGTTCGGCCACCTGTTCGGGGCGAACAAACATGCCTTTGATCTTGGTGGTCTGATCGGCGCGGCCCATCCAGCCCTTGATCCGCATGTTGGTGCGCCCGCAAGGCGATGTGCCGTCCATGGCCGCGCTCAGATCGCCGGTGGCGAAACGGATCAAAGGGTAATCTGGGTTCAGGGAGGTCACGACAACCTCGCCAACCTCGCCGGGGGCGACAGGATCGCCGGTGCCGGGGGTCACGATCTCAACGATTACACCTTCATCGACGATCATGCCTTCCATCGCGGGGCTCTCATACGCAATGTTTCCCAGATCGGCGGTGGCATAGCATTGCAGACAAGCAATGCCGCGATCGATGTAGTAGCTGCGCAAGGAGGGGAACAACGCCCCGCCGCCCACGGCGGCCTTGGTGATCTTGAGCGTTTCGCCCATTTCATCCGCTTTTTCGAGAATGATCTTCAGGTAATCGGGCGTACCCGCATAGCCGGTGGTGCCAATATCGACCGCCGCACGGACCTGCAGTTCGGTCTGGCCGGTGCCCGCAGGCAGAACCTTGGCCCCAACCGCCCGCGCACCGCTTTCAAACATGTGGCCTGCCGGGGTCAGGTGATATCCAAAGCAGTTTTGCACGATATCATCCGCACCAAATCCGGCAGCATTCAAAAACCGCCCCATGCGCCAGAAATCGGCCACACTGGTGCTGCCGGGTTCATAGATCGGACCTGGGGATTGAAAGACATGGGTGACATTGCTGACCGCGATACCGCCAAAAGGCGGGTTTTGCTTTTGCCAGCCTGACAAATCGGATTTGCGCAGCACCGGCAATGCCACGAGATCCGCCGCCGTTTGCACGGTTGCAGCGGCATCGCGCCACTGCGCCGGGGCTTCGGTGATGGCCGCAAGACGGCTGCGCAAAAGCGCGGATTGATCCGCTGCACGCTGATCGGCGCTGCGCGTTTCTTGGTCGTCAAAGAAAGAGGTGCTGGCCATGGCATCTACCCCGGTTAAAATTGCAATAAAATCAGTCTTGGGACGCGCTTAGCTGAGCCAACGCTTGCGGCGGCGATAGCTGCGCACATCGCGGAAGGATTTGCGCCCTTCATCCGACATTCCCAAATAGAATTCCTTAACGTCTTTGTTTTCGCGCAGATCGGCGGCAGGGCCGTCCATCACCACACGGCCCGATTCAAGGATGTAACCATAGTGGGCATAGCGCAGGGCAACGTTGGTGTTCTGTTCGGCCAGAAGGAAAGTTACGCCTTCCTGTTCGTTGATGGCTTTGACGATCTCAAAGATCTGCTCCACCAGTTGTGGCGCCAGCCCCATGGAAGGCTCATCAAGCAAGATGGTCTCGGGGCGGCTCATCAAGGCGCGGCCCACGGCGCACATCTGCTGTTCTCCGCCTGAGGTATAGCCTGCCTGACTTTTGCGGCGCTCTTTCAAACGGGGGAAATAGTTGTAAACCATTTCGAGATCGGCTGCGATGGCGGCATTGCCGTCGGTGCGGGTATAGGCGCCCGTCATCAGGTTCTCTTCGATGGTCAGATGCTCAAAACAGTGACGGCCTTCCATCACCTGCACGACCCCTTTTTTCACGGTTTCGGCAGGATCGGCGTCCTGAATATCGAGACCGCGGTATTTGATCGACCCTTTGGTCACCTCGCCCCGTTCAGAGGCCAGCAAACCCGAAATCGCCTTGAGCGTGGTGGTTTTGCCCGCGCCATTGCCGCCCAGCAAGGCGGTGATGCCACCTTTGGGCACGTTCAGGCTCACGCCTTTCAATACAAGGATCACGTGATTGTAGATCACCTCAATATTGTTGACCTCAAGGACATTCTCGACCTGAGTCTCGGCGGTATTGGCAGCATCCAGCATGGGGCAAACCCTTCATTAAAATCGTGGGATCTCTGGCCGCAACGGATGCTGCGGCCAGAGGGAAACGGTTACTTACAACCCGCTTCGATGTTGTTTTCAGATGCATAGGCACCGGAATCCGCGTCGATCAGCGGCTGGATCACAGACATGTCTGTTTCGGAGAACTCAGAGATCAGCTTCCACTCTTTTGCGGTCGCGTCCCACTGGGTCATCCCGATCAGGCCCGGACCACCGTGGTTGTCACAGGACACGCTGAAGGATGGACCGAAGTTTGGCATGCCGAGGCCGGCCATTTTTTCTTCGGTGATCTCCAGATTTTCCATGCCATCGCGCATCATCGCCGGGGTGATGTCTGCGGTGCCGTGGATTTCCTGTGCAGTCTTCGCCGCTTCGGCTGCGAGCATCGCGGCATAGAGGCCACGGTTGTAGAGAACAGTACCGATCTGATCGCCAGCACCGGCCGCATTGCCTGCATCAACAACGTGCTTCTGGATGTCGTCAAACACCGGGAAGTCATCGCCAACTCCGTGGAATGTCAGCGCCTTGTAGCCGTCAGCCTTGTCGCCTGCTGCCAGAACGTCGTTCTCGGAACCGGACCACCAGATGCCAATGAAGTTTTCCATTGGGAAACGGATGTTGGCCGCTTCTTGAACCGCAACCTGGTTCATTACGCCCCAGCCGTACATGATCACATAGTCAGGCTTGTCGCGGCGAATTTGCAGCCACTGGGATTTCTGCTCCTGACCGGGGTGGTCAACTGGCACTTCCTTGAATTCAAAGCCGTGCTTGGCGGACAGTTCCTGCAAGGTGCGGATCGGCTCTTTGCCGTAGGCGGAGTTGTGGTAAACCAGAGCAACTTTTTTACCCTTCAGATCACCGCCGTTCTCGCTCAGCAGATAGTTGATCGCGCCGGAGGCACCGTTCCAGTAGTTCGCAGGATAGTTGAACGTGTGGCTGAACACTTTGCCGTTTGCAGCAGACGTCCGGCCATAGCCCATGGTGTGCATCGGAATGTTGTCAGCCGTGGTTTTCGGGATCAGCTGGTAGGTGATACCTGTGGACAGCGGTTGATACACCAAAGCGCCTTCGCCTTTGGTGGATTCGTAGCATTCCACACCTTTTTCGGTGTTATAGCCGGTTTCGCATTCGATGACCTTGGCCATCACGCCGCCGATGCCGCCGTCACGGGCGTTCAGCATGGTGAAATAATCCGCATAGCCATCGGCAAACGGGATGCCGCCAGCGGCGTATGGGCCGGTCCGGTAGCTCAGGCTTGGGAATACGAGATCCGCCATGACCGGGCTTGCCGCCATCAGGCCTGCAACGGCCAGTGTACCTAGTTTATATTTCATCGGTGTTTCCTCCCTTGGATATTATCCGATTTCCGTAGGGCGGGGTTCACCCCGCCATCGACAGGGTTTGCCCCGTCGTCTTCCCATGGCCTTCCCTAGTGCGGGAAGGGCCACAATCTCAATTTTTCTTTGGCCACGCGCCACAGTTGCGCCAGGCCATGTGGTTCCGCGATCAGGAACACAACGATCAGACCACCCACGATCACAAGCTGCAAGTGCGCAACGATATCCGTGGGCCAGCCCAGCCAATCCACGCCGACAATTTTGAGCAGGACCGGCAGCAACACAAGGAAAGCTGCGCCCGCAAAAGAGCCGAAGATAGAGCCAAGGCCGCCGATGATGATCATAAAGAGCACGAGGAAGGATTTGGTGATGCCGAAGACTTCGCCAACTTCCACCGCGCCCAGATAGATCGAAAAGAACAAAGCGCCCGAGATACCGATAAAGAACGAGGACACCGCAAAAGCCGTCAGTTTGGCCCGCAACGGGTTCACCCCGATGATCTCGGCGGCGATGTCCATATCGCGGATCGCCATCCATTTGCGCCCGACAGAGCCGCGCGTCAGGTTCCGTGCCACCAGCGCTGATGCGATGGTGAAGATCAGGCAGAACATATAAGTCGCCCAGGCCTCGGTATTGGGGCCGGTGATCAGGATGCCAAATGTGTCACGCTCGGGTGCGTTGATCTGGCCAGAGGCAGAGTAGTTGTAGAACCACGGCACCCGGTTAAAAAGCCAGACCAGAAAGAACTGCGCCGCCAGTGTCGCCACAGCAAGGTAGAACCCTTTGATCCGCAGCGATGGTAGGCCAAACAGAACCCCCACCGCGGCTGTGATCAGACCCGCAAGCAGAACGTGGATGAACATGCTGACGTCCGGCATCGCCGTCATCAGCTTGTAGCAGGCATAGGCACCCACCGCCATGAACCCCCCGGTGCCAAGTGAGACCTGCCCGCAATAGCCCACGAGGATGTTCAGCCCGATGGCCGCAATTGCGTAAATCAGAAACGGCAACAGGAACGAGTTTGCCCAGTAGTCATTGATGATGAACGGGACCACAAAGATCGCGATAAACAGCACCACATAGTACCGGTAACGGTCAAATTTGATCGGGAATGTCTGCTGGTCCTCGGCGTAGGACGTGTTGAAATCGCCGGCTTCACGGTAGAACATTTAGAAGTTCCCTCTCAAGTATTCGGTCGCGTGGGTTTGCGGGATAGCTTGGTCATACGCGCTCAATGATCTTCTCCCCAAACAGACCCTGCGGCCGGAAGACCAGGAACAAGAGCGCCAGCATATAGGCAAACCAGTTCTCGGTTGCGCCGCCAAGGAAGGGCGCGCCGATCAGGAATTCAAACAGCTTTTCACCCACACCGATGATCAGGCCACCGACAATCGCGCCGGGGATTGAGGTAAAGCCGCCCAGCATCAGCACTGGCAAAGCCTTAAGCGCAATCAGCGACAGCGAGAACTGCACGCCCGATTTTGCGCCCCACATGATGCCTGCCACCAGTGCGACAAAACCCGCAAGCGACCAGACCAAAATCCAGATAAAGTTGAGTGATACACCCACCGACAACGCCGCCTGGTGGTCATCCGCTACAGCCCGCATAGCACGGCCCTGTTTGGTGTATTGGGCAAACATCACCAGCCCAACCACCAGAATGATCGCAACGATGCTGGCCACGATATCAAGGTTATCGATAAAGAAGCCGTAACCAAAGGCGTTGTAGGTTGTCTCGTCGATCCACATGTTCAGACCCTGCGGAAGGCAGGCGCCCTCTGTTGCGCAAACATTCAGTGATTTGATCTCAGAGCCCCACATCAGATCAGCGACTCCTTCGAGGAAATACGCCAGACCGATGGTTGCCATGAACAGGATGATTGGCTCCTGCCCGACCAGATGCCGGAACACGAACCGTTGCACACAGACCGCCAGCAGCACCATCACCGCAACGGTAAAGACGATCGCAATCGCGGAATGCACATGCCAGCCAAAGTGGTGCACATCGGTGCCCAGAATGGCGTTGATCAGATGCGAGAACGGCACTTGTCCGTTCTGGATACCCACCAGCGTCATCGCCGCAAACAGCGCCATGACCCCTTGGGCATAGTTAAAAATACCGGACGCCTTGTAGATCAGGACAAAGCCCAGCGCGACCAGCGCATAAAGCACCCCGGCCATCAGGCCATTGAGGAACACTTCGATTGTAAAAGCCAGTTGTTCGGGCATCAGTGTGCTCCCTTTTCAATCAAATGCTCAGTCATGGGCCACCCCCAGATAGGCATCAATCACGTCTTGGTTGTTGCGCACGTCGTCGGGTGTGCCGTCGCCAATTTTTTTACCGTAGTCCATCACGACCACACGGTCGGACAGGTCCATCACAACACCCATGTCGTGTTCGATCAGGGCAATCGTGGTGCCAAATTCGTCATTCACATCGAGAATAAAGCGGCTCATGTCCTCTTTTTCCTCGACGTTCATGCCTGCCATCGGTTCATCCAGCAGCAGGATCGACGGCTCGGCCGCCAAGGCCCGTGCCAGCTCCACACGTTTTTTCAAACCGTAGGACAAACGTGACACTGGGGTTTTGCGGATCGCCTGAATTTCGAGAAAGTCGATAATCTTTTCCGCAACTTCGCGGTTGGCGATCTCTTCCTGCTCGGCTTTGCCCTTCCAGAAAGACTGGGCAAACAGGCCAGTATTCATATGGGTCAAACGGCCCGTCATCACGTTGTCCAGTACAGACATCCCTTCGAACAAGGCGATGTTCTGAAACGTACGGGCGATGCCCTGCTCGGCGACTTGATAGGGCCTCATCGACGGACGGCGGCTGCCTTTGTACCAGACCTCGCCTTCCTGCGGGACGTAAAAGCCGCTGATCACGTTGAGCATTGACGATTTGCCGGCACCATTCGGGCCGATAATCGCGCGGATCTCGCCTTCGCGAATGTCAAAGGAGATATCCTTGATCGCCTCAACCCCGCCAAAACGGAGGGTGATGTTCTTCATCTCCATCACCACAGGCCCAATCGTGCGCCCGTCTTCGGTGGTATAGCTTTCTGCAGTTGCGTTCACACCGCGCCCCCCTTCACCCTGAGTTCAATTCTTTGCTGTGCCGTCCATGCGGGCCTCACTTGACCCATCATTCGGCGGCCATTTTCCGGGCCACAGGGACCACCTTGGCATCCCGCACTTCCAATGTGGCCTTGATGCTGCCTTTACGGCCATCTTCATAGGTCACTTCGGTTTCGGTGCTGATGGATTTGGACCCATCATAAAGTGCGGTGATAATGTCGTGGAACTTGTCCTCGATGATCCGTCGACGCACCTTGCGCGTCCGTGTCAGTTCGCCATCATCCGCGTCCAACTCTTTGTGCAGAACCACAAAACGGTGCACCTGACAGCCTGACAGCATTGCATCTTCTGCAACCGATTTGTTCACCTCTTCTACGTGGCTCTGGATCGTGTCCATCACCTGTGGGTGGCGTGCCAATTCCTGATAGGAGGCATAGCCGATGTTGTTCCGCTCGGCCCAGTTGCCAACGGCGGTTAGGTCAATGTTGATGAAGGCCGTGCATTCATCGCGGCCATTGCCAAACACCACAACCTCAAGAATGTTCGGGAAGAATTTGAGCTTGTTTTCAACGTATTTAGGCGCAAAGAGCGATCCATCGGCCATCTGGCCCACGTCTTTGGCACGGTCGATGATGCGCAGATGGCCGGAACCTTCTTCGATAAAGCCCGCATCGCCCGTCGCGACCCAGCCTTCGGCATCTTTGGTATCTGCCGTGCTTTCCGCGTTTTTGTAGTATTCCACAAACACACCCGGAGAGCGGTAGAACACCTCGCCATTGTCCGCGATCTTCAGCTCAACACCGGGACAGGTCACACCAACGGTATCGCTGCGCACTTCGCCGTCAGGCTGCGCAGTGATAAACACGGTGGCTTCGGTCTGGCCATACAGCTGTTTGAGGTTGATCCCAAGCGAGCGGTAGAAATCAAAGATCTCGGGCCCAATCGCCTCACCCGCGGTGTAACCCACACGCACCCGGCTAAAGCCAAGCGTATTTTTCAGTGGTCCGTAGATGCACAATTCGCCAAGCTGGTACTTCAGACGATCCCAGCCGCCAACGGGTTTGCCATCCAGAATGCTGGGGCCAACCTTGCGGGCATGGGCCATGAAATAGTCGAACAGACGCTTTTTAAAGGGGCTGGCGTCTTCCATACGGATCATGACGTTGGTCAGCTGTGTTTCAAACACGCGGGGCGGAGCAAAGTAGTAAGTCGGCCCGATCTCGCGCAGATCGACATGCATCGTTTCCGCACTTTCGGGGCAGTTTGTGCAGAAACCCGTCCACATCGCCTGACCAACGGAAAAAATGAAATCGCCCACCCAGGCCATCGGCAGATAGGCCAGAATATCGTCGGTTTGGCGCAGCCCGTCAAATTCCGAAGACGATTTGGCGGTTTCGATCACATTGCGGTTCGACAGAACAACACCCTTGGGCTTGCCCGTGGTACCGGACGTGTAAAGCATCACACCGGTGCTGTCATAATCGAGCTTGGCGATGCGGCGATCCAGCTCTTTGATGTATTCATCATAGGCCGCGCGGCCCTGATCCTGCACATGGCTGTATTGATGCAATGTCGTGTGGTCGTATTTGCGCAAACCACGCGGATCGAGGTAAATCAGATGTTCAAACTGATGCAGTCCTTCTTGCACCTCGATCACCTTATCCACCTGTTCCTGATCACCAACGATCACAAACCGTGCGCCGCAATGGCCCAGCACATAGGCCATCTCTTCGGCGTTGGCGTCCTGATAAAGCGGCACCGGCACCGCGCCGACCATCTCGGCGGCGATCATGGCCCAGTAAAGGTACGGACGGTTGCGCCCGATCACCGCGACAAAATCACCCTCGTTTACACCAAGGTTCATCAACCCCAGTGCAAGCGCCTGAACCTCATCATGGGTTTCGGCCCAGGTCCAGCTTTGCCAGATGCCATATTCCTTTTCGCGATACGCAGGTGCGTTCGCGAATTGTGTTGCGTTGCGTTGCAAAAGCGCCGGAACGGATTGCGGTCCGTCGGCGCGCGTCAGCGGCTTGGCCAATTTGTATTCCTCCCATACCCGCCACTTTGGCAGGCCAGATCACTTGTGCGATTCTCTTCCTCACAAGGATGTTGGGTTTAGACTGGCGGTCAACTTTTTCCTGAAGTTTTCTCAATCCTTACGAATTGTTACACAGCAAAAAGTCCTGTTTGCACCCTTGGCGCATGCCCGTTTTGGGTGTTAGCGATAAGGCAGGGGGCGCGATGACACTCAGCGATGCACAAACCAAGGCGATGACATCCGCAGGGCTGAACCTGATTGTGCAGGCGCTGACGATCTACGATTCCGATCTGCGCCTTGTGGTCTGCAACGCCCCGTTTCAACAGATGTTCAATCTGCCTGATGCGCTGGTCACCCCCGGAGCCCCGTTTGAGGATACAATCCGGCATCTGGCGAAACGCGGCGAATATGGCCATGTCACCGATATTGAGGAATTCGCCACCGAGCGGGTCGAACAGGCCCGCGCTTTCAAACCGCATTACATGGAACGCACCCGCGCCAATGGCCGCACCATCAGTGTGGAAGGTTCGCCGCTGCCTCAGGGCGGCTGGGTCACGGTCTACACAGACATCACCCGCACCAAGCAACAAGAGGCGCTGCTGCGGGCGCGGTCCGACGCCCTGAGCGATCAGGTATTGGCCCACGCCGAACAATTGTCAGCGACCAACCGCGAACTGGCGGCGATGATCACCACACTTGAGGAAACCAAACGCCAGCTCACCGAAAGTGAGGCCCGCACCCGCCTGACCACCGAGATGATGCCAGCCCATATCGCGCATGTGAACGCCGATGGTATCTACACCTATTCCAACCGCCGACTGTCCTCCGTGATCCCGGGAAGACCCAGCAATATCATCGGCTTGACCAGCCGTGAGGCTTTGGGCCCTTCCGCCTATGAACGCATCGCACCATCGCTTGCCAAGGCCTATGCTGGCGATCCGTCTGTGCTTGAATTCACCGACGATCACAGCGCCCGCCGCATCCGCGTGGCCTTCACCCCCGATACCCGCGGCGGCATCTACATCCTGTCGATGGACATCACCGAAGAAACCCAAACCCGCGTCGCACTGCAACAAACCCGCAAGCGCGAATTGGCTGCCCAGATGATCTCCGGTCTGGCGCATGATTTCTCCAACCTGCTGACGATTATCCTTGGCCTGCAATCCCGGCTTGGCCGGCTGCCTGATATGCCGGGCGGGGCGGATGAATTGATCGAAGGCACGCTGGCCGTGGCGCGGCGCGGCGGTGCCTTGCTCAGCGCGATTGCCGATGTGACCGGCCCACGCGCACTACGCCCCTCGGCCACAGATCTGAGCGTTTTCCTCCGCGATTTCGAAACGCTGGCCGCACCCACATTGCCCGACGGGATGACCCTAACCGTGGTCGATGAGGCCCCCAAAACGCTCGCCCTACTCGACAAGGGCATGGTGCAGGACAGCCTGCTGAACTTGATCCTGAACGCCCGCGATGCCTGCGGCAAAAGCGGCCACATCACCCTGTCACAGCGGTCAGTGCATGACACCTGGATCGAATGGGTGATGCAAGACAGCGGGCCCGGATTTTCCGCCAAAGCCTTGGAAAAAGGCATTGATCCGTTTTTCACCACCAAAGGCAGCGAAGGATCAGGGCTAGGCCTGTCGATGGTCTATGATCTGACCAAATCCGCGGGCGGCGACCTGCGCCTGTCCAATGGCGCGGGCGGCGGGGCCCAAGTGGTGCTGCGCCTGCCCTACCGCCCTGCGCTTCATGCCACCACGGGCATGGTTTTGCTGGTCGAAGACGAAGACGATCTGCGGGCCGGTGTGCGCGATATGTTGATGGGGCTGGGCCATTCGGTGATCGAAGCCACCAGCGCGGATGAGGCCACGGCCCTGCTGGCGGATCTGCCCGACATTGCCATGGTGCTGTCCGATATCCAGCTGATCGGTGAGGCCACGGGCCTCGATCTGGCAGAACGGGTGAACCGAAAGCTGCCCTTTATCCTGATGACGTCCCTGCCCAAGGACCACGAGATGTTCCTCAAGGCGCAAACCCTTGCGCCGGTCCTGCAGAAACCGTTCACTGCCGCCAATCTGGCCGCGCTGATCACCCCCAACGAGGTTGCTGCCGAATGACCAAACCGCTTGTCACCATTCTCGACGATGAGCCGGAGATCCGCCGTATGCTCGTTGATGTGCTTGAAGAGGCCGGTTTTACCACCCTCAGCTTTGGCCGCGCCCGCGCGTTCGAGGCGGCTTTGGCCAAACATGCCCCCGATGTCTGCCTCGTTGACCTCAGCTTGCCTGACACCGACGGGCTGACCCTTGTGCACCGTTTGGCGCTGGAGCAGGGGGCGATTGTGATCATCATCTCGGGCCGCTCGCAGGTGCAGGACCGTGTGACAGGGCTTGAGTTGGGCGCAGACGATTACATCATCAAACCCTTCGATCCGGCAGAGGTCGTGGCCCGCATCCGCGCCCGCCTGCGGAACACCAAACCGGCCCCCCAAGCCGGTGACACCGCCAGCTTCAGCGGTTGGACCGCACATTTTGATCGTTATATTCTGGAGGATGACACAGGCGGCGAAACCCCGTTCTCCCATGCCGAAGGTGAAGTGTTGCGCCTGTTCCTCGACAGCCCCAAACGTCTGATCAGCCGCACGCAGATGCAAGAAAGCCTAGGGGGTGCAGCATCAGAAAGCTTTGATCGGGCCATGGATGTGCGAATATCGCGGCTGCGCACCAAACTGCGCGAAGACCCCAAAAACCCGCAGCTGATCAAGACAATCTATGGCGCGGGTTACATCTTTCTCGGGGACGTCAGCTGGGCCTAACCCAGCCGCGCAACCGCTCCGGCCAAGACCTCAAGCCCGGCAACCAGATCCGCCTCGTCGGTGTCCTCTTCAAAAGCATGGCTGATCCCGCCAATGGACGGCACAAACACCATCGCCACAGGCATCAGACGCGACACATTGGTGGCATCATGTAACGCCCCCGACGGCATCTCGCGCCAGCGGCCCGGCGCAACGGCTTCTGCCTGTTCCGCCAATGCTCCGCGCAACCGCGTGTCCATCGCCACCGGCTCCAGCCCCAACAGCGGCCCATAGCCCAGCGTCAAACCCCGCGCCTGCGCCACCTCATCCGCCGTGTCCCGGATCACCTGCTCCATCCGGGCCAAACGATCCACATCCCCATCGCGCCATTGCATCGAAAACACGGCCCGCCCCGGAACAATCGAAGAGGCATTGGGATGCAGCGCCAGATGTCCAATGGTCCAAACCGTGCTGGGCGTTACCACATTGCGCAGCCGATCATTCAGCAATGCGTTGAACGCCGAAACCGCCTGAAAGGCATCGCGGCGCAGATGCATAGGCGTGGTACCCGCATGGTTCTGCTGGCCATCAAATGTGATCTTCATATCGCGGATGCCAACAATATCCGTCACCACGCCAATCTGCTCGTTCGCGGTGTCCAGCGTCGGCCCCTGCTCGATATGCATCTCGATAAAGCCGGTGAACCCGGCCGGATCAACATCCCCCGTCACCCGATCCGCCATCACAGCCCGTGCATCGGCCAATCGCACCCCCGCGTGATCCACCAACCCATCAGCCTCATTCTGCGATAAATGCCCGGACCAAACCGCCGATCCCGTGGTCACCCCAAACCGGCCCTCTTCATCCTGAAAGGACACCACAGAAACTGCAGGTCCGCCTGCCTCCCGCGCGGCGCGAGCCACTTCCAATGCGGCCACCACGCCCAGCGCCCCATCCAGCCATCCGCCCTCAGGCTGACTGTCGGAATGCGAGCCAAGCAAAATCGACGGGCCATTCGCCAAGCCAAAAAGATTGCCCATCGGGTCAACCGCCATGGTCAAGCCCGCCGCGCGCATTTGCCCAGCCAACCAATCGCGGGCCGCCAAATCAGGCGCCGAATAAGCAGGCCGAACCACACCTTTGCCCACGCCCGATGCACCGAATCCGCGCAAAACATGAAGATCCGCAAGGAATCGCGCCGCATCTATCTGCATGATGCCCCCTCTTTCTTTTTGGCAAAAAATACTCTGGGGGAGTTTGAGGGGGCAAGGCTCCCTCATCAACCAAATAATATCGGATGCGCCGTCAGGCGCACCTTTGGATCAAAGCAGAACTTACTCTGCCGCAACCTGGGCGTTCGCCGCTTCAACCTTCACGGCCGAAAACTTGAACTCGGGGATCTTGCCATAAGGATCCACCGCAGGGTTGGTCAGAATATTCGCCGCCGCCTCGACATAGGCAAAGGGCAGGAACACCATGTCCGGCGAAACGGCACGGTCTTCGCGGGCCATAATCTCGATCGAGCCGCGTTTGGTGGTCAGGCGCACATGATCGCCGGGAACCACGCCCAGCTTGCGCAGCGTAGAGGGGTGCAGCGAACAGTTTGCCTCTGGCTCCAAACCGTCCAGAACACTGGCGCGGCGGGTCATAGACCCGGTGTGCCAATGCTCCAACTGGCGACCGGTCGTCAGAATCATCGGATAATCCTGATCCGGCACGTCATCGGGTGCGATGATCGATGCGGGCGTAAATTTGGCGCGGCCACCGGCACGCGGGAAACCATCGCCAAACACAATCGGTTGACCGGGATCTTCGGGCGACAGCGACGGATAGGTCACCGCGTTTTCGACGGCAAGGCGGTCCCAGGTGATGTTGTTCAGCGATTTCATGTTTTGCTTCATCTCGGCAAACACATCGGCAGGGCTTTGATAGTCCCAGCCAAGACCCAGACGTTTCGCCAGCTCAACCTCGATCCACCAGTCCTCACGCGCCTCGCCGGGGGGCGGCACAGCGGGTCGGCCCATTTGCACCTGACGATTGGTGTTTGTCACCGTGCCGGACTTTTCGGCAAAGGCCGAAGCGGGCAGAATCACATCAGCGTAATTTGCGGTTTCAGTGATAAAGATATCCTGCACCACCAGATGATCCAGTTTCGCCAAGGCATCGCGGGCATGTTCGACATCGGGGTCCGACATCGCCGGATTTTCACCCAGCACATACATGCCACGAATATCGCCATCATGCACCGCATCCATAATCTCGGTGACGGTCAGACCTTTCTGGTTGGAGAAGTCCTCACTTTTCCACACTTCGGTAAAAGCGCTGCGCACACCATCATCGGTGACCGGTTGATAATCGGGCAGGAACATCGGGATCAGACCCGCGTCAGAAGCACCTTGCACGTTGTTCTGGCCGCGCAGCGGATGCAGGCCCGCGCCGGGGCGGCCCACTTGACCGGTCATCAACGCCAGCGAGATCAGGCAGCGCGAATTGTCGGTGCCGTGAATGTGCTGGCTGACCCCCATGCCCCAGAAGATCATCGCGGCATTGGCACCTGCAAAGGTCCGCGCCACATCACGCAGGGTCTCGGCGTCGATGCCGCAGACCTCCGCCATTTTTTCAGGTGAAAAATCCTTGAGGTGCTCTTTTTCGGCGTCCCAGTTCTCGGTGTAGGCTTCGATGTACTGCTGATCAAAGAGGTTCTCTTCGACAATCACATGCATGATCGCATTCAGCATCGACACATCTGTGCCGGGGCGGAATTGCAGCATATGGCTTGAGAACCGCTTGAGCGCCTGACCGCGCGGATCCATCACAATCAGTTTGCCACCGCGTTTGGTGAACTGCTTGAAATAGGTTGCGGCGACGGGGTGGTTTTCAATCGGGTTACACCCGATAGCAATCGCCACATCCGCGTTCTCGATTTCGTTGAACGTGGCTGACACCGCACCGGAACCGACGTTCTCCATCAGCGCCGCAACAGATGATGCATGGCACAGGCGGGTACAGTGATCGACGTTGTTATGGCCGAACCCTTGGCGGATCATTTTCTGGAACAGATAGGCCTCTTCGTTGGTGCATTTGGCAGAGCCAAAGCCAGCAACGCCCGTGCCGCCGATGTCTTTGAGACCCTTGGCGGCAAAATCGAGGGCTTCATCCCATGAGGCTTCGCGGAAGAACTCCTGCCAGTTGCCGGGATCAACGTTCAACCCCTTGGCGGGCGCGTCGTCGCGGCGGATCAATGGTTTGGTCAGGCGGTGATCGTGGTGGATATAGTCAAAACCAAAGCGGCCTTTGACGCAAAGCCGCCCTTCGTTCGCGGGGCCATTGATGCCCTCGACATATTTAACCTTGCCGTCCTTGACCTTGAGCGAGATCTGGCAACCCACACCGCAGAACGGGCAGATGCTGTCGACTTCGCTGTCGAAATCGGCGCTGTCGCCAACCTGGTTTTCGTCCACCACAGTGGAGGGCATCAACGCGCCCGTGGGGCAGGCTTGCACACATTCGCCGCAGGCCACGCAGGTGGAGGCGCCCATCGGGTCCGCCATGTCGAATGTGGGATAGCTGTCATGGCCACGGCCCGACATGCCGATCACGTCATTGACCTGCACCTCGCGGCAGGCACGCACGCACAGGCCACATTGGATACAGGCGTCCAGATTGACCGACATTGCAACGTGGCTGTCATCCAGCAGCGGGATGCGCCCCTCTTCGATCTTGGGAAACCGGCTTTCGCTCACGCCGTTCAGCGCGGCCATGTCCCACATGTGGCTCGATTGGTCATGGGCCACTTCGGGCGCGGGTTGGTCCGCGACCAAGAGTTCCATCACCATCTTGCGGGCGTTTTCGGCGCGGGCGTTGTTGGTGGTGACCACCATGCCTTCGCTGGGCTCGCGGATACAGGAGGCCGCCAGCGTACGTTCGCCTTCGATCTCGACCATACAGGCGCGGCAATTGCCATCAGGGCGATAGCCCGGTGCCGGTTTGTGGCACAGATGCGGGATCTTCAGGCCGCGGCCATTGGCCACTTCCCAGATCGTCAAGCCCGCTTCGGCCTCTACTTTTTCGCCGTCGAGCGTGAATGTGATCTTGTCCGCCATCCTGTCCTCCTGAAAAGCGCTGCTGCCTCTATAGCCAATTGTCGGTTTTTGCGGGAGTCCCATTCCCGACGCCCTGCCCCAAGTTTGCGCCAAACCACGTCAGTGCGGTGATCGCAGGTTTCGTATTGGCGCGGATGGCTTTTCACTTGGTCCTTGCTGCCCTATCAAAGTCGCAAGAAGGAATTTCAGACATGTCGCATATCACTCTTATCCGCCACGGGCAGGCCAATTCAGGTGCCAAAGACGAGGTCAGCTATGACCGGCTTAGCGATCTGGGCCATGAACAAGCGGCTTGGCTGGGCCATTACCTGCGCGAGGCCGGAAGCCACCACACAAGACTGTTCACCGGCACTTTGATCCGCCACCGCGAAACCGCCGATGGCATGGCCACCGGTCTGGTTGCCGAACGCGATGCGCGGTTGAACGAGTTGGAATATTTCACACTGGCCAGTTTGCTAGAGGAGCAGCACGGCGTGCCGTTTCCGACCGAACAGGGCAGCTTTACCTCGCATTTGCCAACGGTGTTTGAGTATTGGAAATCCGGCAAGCTGGAAGGTACGCCCGAAACCTGGCAGCATTTTCACGACCGGATCGAAGGCGCGTTGCGCGATATCGCGGCGGGGGATGGCCCCGCATTGGTGGTCACATCTGGCGGTTTGATCTCAATGGTGATGGCACAGGCCATGGGCCTGAGCGTGCCTGCGATGGCCCGCATGGCGCTGGCGATCATGCACACGTCAATGCACCGGCTGTTCCCGATCGGCGGGCATTGGTCGCCGGTTCTGTTCAACGCGGTGCCCCATCTGGAAACCCCCGACAGGCGTCTTGCCCAGACCCATATCTAAAAGGTGATCTTATGCTGAAACTCTATTACGCCCCCGGCACCATCTCGATTGCGGTTGCGCTTGGCCTCGAAGAGGCTGGGCTTGCCTATGAGCCGGTGAAGGTGGATTTTGCCGCCGCCGCGCAGACCAAGCCGGAGTATTTGGCGATCAACCCCAAGGGCCGCGTGCCCGCGCTGATCACCGAGGCAGGTACGATCCTGACCGAAACGGGCGCCTTGCTTGAGTATATTGCCGATCTCGCGCCGCAGGCCGGGTTGATCCCAACGGATGCCGAAGAGGCCGCGCATATGCGCAGTGTGATGTTCTATCTGGCCTCGACCATGCATGTCGCCCATGCCCACAAGATGCGCGGCAGCCGCTGGGCCGACAAACCAGAAAGCCATGCAGATATGCAGGCCAAAGTCCCGCAAACCGTTCGGGCCAGCGCCGAATACGTGCAATCCGATTGCCTGCGCGGTGATTTTGTTCTGGGGGACCGGATCAGCATCGCCGATCTGTACCTCTTTATCGTTTGCAACTGGATTGAGGGGGACGGCGTGCCGCGCAAGGACTTCCCTGAAATTGATGCCTTTCTTCCCCGCATGGATGCGCGGGACAGTGTTAAATCCGTTCGCGCAAAGGGAATGCTATGACCATGCCACATCTATGGGTCCGCGCCGAACAGCGCGACAATGAAACCCGTGTCGGATTGACCCCCGAGGGCGCGGCAGATTTGCTTGCCGCCGGATTTACCGTGACGGTTGAGGTGTCAGACAGCCGGGTGATTGCAACGCAGGATTACGCAGACGCCGGGTGCACCATTGCGCCAGCCTACAGCTGGCCCGATGCCCCCGTTGATGCGATCATCTTTGGCCTCAAGGAACTGCCCGAAGACGGCACACCGCTGCCGCACCGACACATCATGTTTGGTCATGCTTTCAAAGGGCAATCTGCCGGACAGGCCTTGCTCAAACGGTTCAAGGCGGGCGGCGGTACCTTGCTGGATCTGGAATATCTGACCGATGAAAACGGGCGACGCGTGGCGGCGTTTGGGTATTGGGCAGGCTTTGCCGGGGCGGCGGTTGCTCTCAAATGTTGGGCTGCACAGCAACGCGGCGAGATGGCCGGACCGGTCGCCCCCTATCCGAATGCCGAAGCAATGAAAGCCGCCCTGCGCAAGGAACTGGCCCCGTTTATGGATCAGGCCCCCGATGCGCTGATTATCGGCGCATTGGGGCGGGTTGGCACCGGCGCTGCGGACCTGTGCAAAGCGATGGACGTCACCGTCACCGGATGGGACATGGCCGAAACGGCACATGGCGGGCCGTTCCCGGAAATTCTGGATCACACCTTGTTCTTCAACTGCATTTTGGCCGGCCCGAACACGCCGCCCTTCGTGCGCCCTGATGCGCCAGCCAGCCTGCGCAAACTGCGGGTGATTGGCGATGTGGCCTGCGATCCGGACAGCGATTTCAACCCCGTTCAGGTCTATGACAAGACCACCACTTGGGCGGAACCGGCGCTGCGGGTGCATGATGATCCGCCGTTGGATGTCACGGCCATTGATAACCTGCCGTCAATGCTGCCGCTTGAAAGCGCGCAGGACTACGCCGGGCAATTGCTGCCGACACTGCGGTCATTGGCGGGGGATCAGGCGGGTGTCTGGGCGCGGGCCGAAGCGACCTTTGCCAAACATCTCGCTGCGGTGTGATCAGACGTCAGGTTTGGTCAGCGGGACCACGGTGGTTTCCGCGCCATCCCTGGACAGTTCTTCAAAATCAAAGTTGTGCAAGCGGCCCGCGCGTTTGGCCGCCTTTTCAGAGCTGATCATGATCTCGTCCACGTCCTTGCGGGCCTGACCAAAATGCCGGTCGAGGTTGCCAACGCGGGTCACCAACCGTTCTACATCACCATGCAACGCGCCTAGTTCCTTGCGGATCGCGCCGGCTTGTTCCCGCATCCGCGCATCCTTGAGAATGGCCCGCATGGTGTTGAGCGTGGCCATGCAGGTGGTCGGCGAAACGATCCAGACCCGCGCGGCAAATCCATCGCGGATCAGCTCGGGGAAGTTGGCGTGCAACTCGGCATAGACCGCCTCGGATGGCAGGAACATCAACGCGCCATCGGCGGTTTCCCCGTCCAAAATATACTTTTCCGAGATCGCCTTGATATGGGTCTTAACCGAGACTTTCATCTTGGCCACGGCCTCTTTCAACTCATAATCCGTCTTGGCATTGCGCAGCGCTTCATAGGCCTCCAGCGGGAATTTGCTGTCGATCACAATCGGCCCCGGAGGGTTCGGCAGATGGATCAGGCAATCGGCGCGTTTGCCGTTGGAAAGGGTGGCTTGCAGGCTGTAACTGTCGGACGGCAGCGCCTTGGACACGATGTCATGTAGCTGGATCTCGCCAAAGGCACCGCGGGTCTGCTTGTTGCTGAGAATATCCTGAAGGCTAAGGACATCTCCGCTCAGCTTGGTGATATTGTCCTGCGCCTTGTCGATCGCGGCCAGCCGTTCCTGCAACTGCGTCAAGCTGGTGGTCGTCTGCTTGGCCGAGCCGTGCAGGGTGTGGTTCATTCGTTCCTGCATCTCGGCCAAAGACCGCGCGGATTTGGCGGCGTTGTCCGCCAGACGATCCTGCATCTGTTGCTGCACGTTTGCCATGCGCAATTCGATGCTTTGGATCATCTGGGCCTGCGCGTTGGCTTGAGTGTCCGACACCGTCTGCAAACCACCGCGCAATTGTTCTTGGCCTGCGCCAAGCTGTTGCACATGGCCGCCAAGGATCTGCATCTGCTGCGCCAGCGGCGCGGCCATCTGGGCCGAACGCCCCGCTGCCCGCACCGCCATGATCAGCAGGATCAGGATCAGAACGATCACCCCCGCCCCGATCAGCGCCGCCGTAACCTGCGGATCACCCCATTGATATGTCTGCCCTGCGATTGTGATCATGTCCGTCCAAAAAGCCGTTCAATATCGGCCAGCTTGAGTTCTACGTAAGTGGGGCGTCCGTGGTTGCACTGGCCTGAATGCGGGGTCGCCTCCATTTCGCGCAGCAGCGCGTTCATCTCTTCGGCCCGCATCCAGCGGCCCGACCGGATAGAGCCGTGGCAGGCAATGCGGCTGAGGATCGCCTCGATCCGCGCTTGCAGGATGTTGCTGTCGTTCTGGTCGGCCAGCTCATCCAGAATATCCAGCACCAACGCGCGGGCATTCACCGTGCCAAGGATCGCGGGCGTTTCGCGTACTGCGATGGCACTGCCGCCGAACGCTTCGATCCCCAGCCCGAATTTCTGCAACTCATCGGCCAGTTCCAATAGCCGCGCACAATCGCCAGCGGACAGCTCCACAATCTCGGGGATCAGCAGCGCCTGCGCCGCAACGCCGTTTTCGGCCATCTGGTTTTTGAGTTTCTCATAGACCAGCCGTTCATGGGCCGCGTGCTGATCGACAATGACCATGCCCGTTTCGGTCTGCGCGATGATGTAGTTTTCATGGACCTGACCGCGTGCCGTGCCCAGCGGGTAATGCTGCGCCGGTTCTTCGGTTTCGACCATCTCTTGCGGCGGGCTATCGACCCGCCCCCACATGCCAGCGGTTTCGGCAAATCCGGGCGCTTGCCCCTCATAGGCCGCCTGCCGGGCGCCCGCTGAGGGGCGATCCATCTGGTAGACCCTTGCGCCGGTAGGTTCAGGCCGCATCGCGCCCAAGGTCGCACCGGCCACGGTTGTTGAGGCCCGGTGCCCGGCGTTGGCCAGCGCATGACGCAGCGCCGAAACGATCAGCCCCCGCGCCAGACCGGGATCGCGAAACCGCACCTCGGATTTTGCAGGATGCACGTTCACATCCACCAGCGTTGGGTCACAGTCCAGAAACAGCGCCGCTGCCGGGTGGCGGTCACGGCTGAGGAAATCGAAATAGGCGCCGCGCAAGGCACCGGTCAGCAGTTTATCCCGCACCGGACGGCCATTCACGAACAGGTATTGCGCCACCGCAGAGCCGCGCGAATAGGTCGGCAGCGCGGCAAAACCGGTCAGGTGCAGCCCCTCGCGTTCCGCATCAATGCGCAGCGAGTTATCAGCAAATTCGCGCCCCAACACCCGCGCCAAACGACCATGCAGCGCATCGAACAATTCGCCCTGTTCAGCGTCGGCGCGAAACACCTCGCGCCCTGCGCCATCGCCTGAAACGTCGCGCAGCACGATCTGCACAAAAGGCTCTGCCATTGCCAGACGTTTGACCACATCGCCAATCGCCTGCGCCTCGGCGCGGTCGGTGCGCATGAACTTGAGCCGCGCCGGCGTTGCAAAAAACAGATCGCGCAGGGTGACGACCGTACCGCTGTTCAGGGCCGCAGGTTTGACCGCGCCCATCTTGCCGCCACTGACCGTGACCTCTGCACCGCCCTGACCTGCGGCGCGGCTGGTGATGGTCAACCGGCCCACAGCGCCAAGGGACGGCAATGCCTCGCCGCGAAAGCCAAAGGTGTGGATGTTGAGCAGGTCCGTGCCGTCAATTTTGGAGGTCGCATGGCGCGACAAGGCCAGCGGCAGATCATCCGGCGCGATGCCGCAGCCATCATCCGTAACCCGGATCAATGTCTTACCGCCGTCCGCATATTCCACCGTGATCCGGCGGGCACCCGCATCAACAGCGTTTTCCACCAGCTCTTTCACCGCAGAGGCGGGCCGCTCCACCACTTCACCTGCGGCGATGCGGTTGATCGCGGCGTCGTCCAATTGCCGGATAACGGGCTGATTTTCGCTTATGTTGGGGTTGGGATGCGCCATAGCGCAAAACCTAGCATGGGAATGGCCGATTCTTAAACCCGGATATCAGGGCGAAACGGGGTTATCCCCAGCTATTTTGTGGCGGCGGTGTACCAGGCTATGATCTGTGCCCGTTCGTCTTGTTGCATATAGCTGAGGTTGGCGGGCGGCATGGCGTGGGTCAGGCCCGCTTGCAGGTAGATTTCCTTGGCTGCCATTGCGATCTGGTGTTCGGTTTCAAGCCGCACGCCCTTGGGCGGCCAATGCATTCCCTCCCATGCAGGTTCGGCGGCATGGCACATGCTGCATCGGCCCATGACGATATCCTGCACATCCGTAAACCCTTCGGCCTGGGCAAAGCGCAGGGCCGGGCCATGCGCCTCCTCACGTTCCTCCGCTTGGAACATCGGCGCGGTGGACAGCCACATGATCACAACAAAGATCAGCGCCGTGACCAGCCATGTCCAGATCGGATTGCCCGCACGCATATGCACGGTGTTGAAATAATGCCGGATCGTAACCCCCATCAGGAACACCAATGCCGCGATCAGCCAGTTCATCTCGGATGCGAAGGCCAGCGGGTAATGATTGCTCAGCATCATAAAGATCACCGGCAGCGTCAGGTAGTTGTTATGGGTGCTGCGCTGTTTGGCGATCTTGCCGTATTTGGCATCGGGTGTGCGCCCGGCCTGTAGATCAGCGACCACAATCCGCTGGTTCGGCATGATGATAAAGAACACATTTGCCGACATGATCGTGGCGGTGAACGCCCCCAGATGCAGCAGCGCCGCACGGCCGGAAAACACTGAGGTATAGAAATAAGCCATCCCGACAAGGATCACATAAAGCAGGATCATCAAGCGGGTGTTGTCATCGCCAAACTTGCTTTTGCAGATCTGGTCATAGGCGATCCAGCCAAAGGTCAGCGAGGCCAGCGAGATCAGAACCGCCTGCACCGTGCCAATATCGGCCACCGATGGATCGACCAAATAGAACTCCGCGCCCAGGTAGTAGACCAGTACCAGCAGGGCAAAACCGGACAACCAGGTCGCATAGCTTTCCCATTTGAACCAGATCAGATCACCGGGCATTTGGTCCGGAGCGATCAGGTATTTCTGGATGTGGTAGAACCCGCCGCCATGGACCTGCCATTCCTCACCATCCGCGCCAGAGGCAAGGTTGCGGTCGCGGTGCAACCCGAGGTCAAGCGCGATGAAGTAAAACGACGATCCGATCCAGGCGATGCCAGTGATCACATGCACCCAACGCACGGCAAACTCTATCCAGCTGGAGATGGCGGCGAGATCGTACATGAGGACAGCTCCGGTAAACAAAATGTCCCGCTACAAGAACGGGAAAGACACGCCCGCGCAAGGGGGCGTGTCCGTGAGTTTATCTAGATTTCTTCGGGCAGTACCAGATTGAGGACAATCGCCACCAATGCCGTTGGGGCAACCGCCGATGTGGCCAACGTTTTTACAACACCCGGAAGATATTGAACCGCCGTTGGCACAAGGTTCAGACCCAGACCTGCGGCCAGCGCAACGGCGATGATCACCATATTGCGCCGGTTCATGTTGATCTCGCTCAGCACGTTGAGGCCTGCTGCTGCGACCATGCCGAACATCACAATCACACCGCCGCCCAGAACCGGCAAAGGCATGGAGGCGATGATCGCGCCGATCTTGGGAACCAACCCGCATAGGATCAGCACCAAAGCGCCAATGGTCACCACATGGCGGCTCATGATGCCGGTCATGCCGACAATGCCCACGTTCTGGCTGAAGGATGTGTTGGGCAAACCGCCAAAGACACCGGCCACTGCTGTGCCCAAACCGTCAGCATAGGTCGCGCCGGTGATTTCTGCGTCTGTGGCTTCGCGCCCGGCGCCTGCTTTGGTGGTGGCAGAAGTATCGCCGACAGTTTCAATCGCCGAAACGATGGAGACCAGCGTGACCGCAATCACCGCACCCAGAGAGAATTCAAACCCATAGGGCAGTGGCTTGATCGCAGTGAACCAACTGGCCTTGGAGACTGCGCCGAAACTGACCATACCGCTGAGATAGGCGACGATGTAACCGACGATCAACCCAACAAGAATGGCCGCATTGCTCAGCGTGCCTTTGGTAAAGAACTTAAGCGCCAGAGCGACAATCACCACCGAAAGGGCAACGGTCCAGTGCATCAGCGAGCCAAAGCTTTCGGCTTCCATCTGAAACTTGGCCGCACCGCCCGCCGCGTATTTGATCGCAACCGGAATAAGATAAAGGCCGATGGCCAAAATCACCAAACCCGTGACCAATGGCGGAAACAGCCAGCGCAACTTGTCAATCACCGCACCAAGCAGGAAGTGGATCACACCCGCGATGATGCAGGCCGTCAGTGCCACGCTGAGGCCTTGTGTGGCGGCGATCCCCGCCAGCACACCAACAAAGGCAAAACTCGTGCCCTGCATAATCGGAAGCCGCGCACCAACTGGCCCAAAACCGACAGTTTGAAAGAGCGTCGCAATCCCGGCAAAGAGCATAGCCATCTGGATAAGGTAGACTTGCTCTGTCCCGCCAAAGGCCAGACCAGCCGCACCTGCAACGATAATCGACGGTGTGACGTTTGAGGCAAACATCGCCAAAACATGCTGCAATCCCAATGGTATAGCTTGGCCAAGTGGAGGTGTATTTGAAGGGTCGTGATAGCCGACCGATGAGGAGGTATCTGTCATATTCTGTCCCTGACTTGCTGTTTTTCGCCCGGTTTTTCCGGGTCGCAGCAACTATGGGACCACAATATACGGTGGATCAAGAAAAATTTCTTCCAGATTTGGTGTCGCTCCGATGCGATCCACCACCGCGAATAGCCCCGGCGCATGCAAGGGGGTCAACACGCCATGCCATGTTCCGCGATGGAAATTGATGCCCTGATGCGGGGTGGTCAGAAAGGCACGAGGGGTGCCCGGTTTGCCCTCAACGTCGGGTGCGACAATCACCAAAAAGGGGTGTTCTGTCAGCGGCACGAAGGCTTGCGATCCTTCGGGGTGACGCTCAAGCAGTGTCAGTTCGTAAGGAAAGCTGCGCGGCTGGGCGTCAAACAGGCTGATCCCGGCACGGCCTTCTGGCCCAAAGTCCAGCGCCGCCAAATCGTGATGGCGGCCACACAGACCCGCGTTGATCATTTTGTCAGGGGCATCTCGCAGCTCCAGCACATCACCGAAGGGCGCGAAGGCCTCGGCGCTCAAAGGCTCCGCACGGATCTCACGGCTCATAGCGGCATGTGACGGTTCACGTCTTTATACAGCAGATAACGGAACGGTTCCTTGCCCGTGGCGATGCAAGCCTGCGGGCAAAAGGCACGCAACCACATGAAATCACCGGGGCCAACGGGCACCCAGTCCTTGTTCAGCAGGTAATCCGCCGTGCCTTGCAGCACATACAGCCCATGTTCCATCACATGGGTTTCGGCAAAGGGAATGCGCCCGCCGGGCTTAAAGGTCACGATGTTCACATGCATGTCGTGGCGCAGATCAGCCGGATCGACAAAGCGCGTGGTGGCCCAGACGCCGTCGCAGTCAGGCATCTCAATCGGGGCAACGTCTTTGTCCGAGGTCACGAATGCGGTCGGCATATCGACACCATCGGCCACAACATAGCGTTTGCGCACCCAGTGAAACTTGCACAAGTCCGCACCATCGTTCCAGAGGGTCCAGACAGTGTCGGGTGGCAGGTAGGCATAACCGCCTTCGATCAACTTATGGGTTTTCCCGTCGATGTTGAGGGTCAAT
The DNA here is from genome assembly GCF_003054325.1 of Sulfitobacter mediterraneus. GTDB lineage: Bacteria > Pseudomonadota > Alphaproteobacteria > Rhodobacterales > Rhodobacteraceae > Sulfitobacter > Sulfitobacter mediterraneus. Next base: position 286,274 of record NZ_QBKU01000005.1, on the reverse strand, counting down.
TGGCCTGCCGTGACCAAGATCACCGATTGCGCTTCGTCGTCCACTTCGGGCGCGTCTGACCCGCCGCCCGGTGTCAGTTCAACCGCATATTGGGAAAAGGTCTCGGCAAAGCCGCTCAGCGGGCGGGCCAAGACCCACATGCGCATGCCTTTCCACCCGGGCAGAAAGCTGGTGACGATATCGCGCTGGGTGCTGGCAGGGATCACGGCATAGGCTTCGGTAAAGATTGCCGCGCCTTCGGGGTTAACGGATTGATCCGGCAGACCGCCGGGGGGGAACGCATAGGTCAAAACATATCCTCCAGCCGAAGACGCGCGATGCGTTCGACTTGTTTGCAGGCGGTGGTAAATTCGGTGTCGGTGTCATTGCTGATCCGCGTTTCAAAGGCCCGCAGAATGCCGTCTTTGTCGTGATCCTTCACCGCGATGATGAAAGGAAAGCCGTGTTTGGCCACATAGGCGGTGTTCAGCTCCTCAAACCGGCTGCGTTCTGCATCGGTCAGCGCATCCAATCCTGCGCTGGCCTGTTCTGCGGTGCTTTCCGCTGTCAGCCGTTTTGCAGCCGCTAGCTTGCCCGCTAGATCCGGGTGCGCGGTCAGCACGCCAAGGCGTTCGTTGCGGGTCGCAGACCGGAACATCCGCGCCAAAGCGTTGTGCAACCCTGCGGCACAATCATGTGCCGGGCCCAGTTCAAGCTCAAACGCCCGTTCGGCGATCCAGGCGGAATGTTCGAATATCCCGCCAAAGGCCGCCACGAAATCAGAGCGTGACAATTGGCTGGGCCGCAGGCCGCGCGGCGCGGGTGGATGCACCGCCCGCCAGTGGTCCGCGACATCAATGCGGCGCGGGGTCCAGACACCCTCAAACCCCTTGATATACTCGACAAACCGTTTCAGCGCCTGCACCCGTCCGGGGCGGCCAATCAAACGGCAATGCAGACCAATCGACATCATCTTGGCCTGACCTTGGGTGCCTTCGGCATAAAGCGCATCAAAGGTATCGCGCAGATAGGCATAGAACTGATCGCCCGAATTGAACCCCTGCGGTGTGGCGAACCGCATGTCGTTGCAATCAAGCGTATAGGGGATGATCAACTGCTCGCGACCATCGATTTCCGTCCAATAGGGCAGATCGTCGTCATAGGTATCAGAGATATAGTCAAACTGGCCTGTCTTTGCTGCCAAGGCCACGGTGTTCACCGATGTGCGGCCGCAGTACCAGCCCTGCGGCGCTTCCCCTACAACTTCGGTATGCAGGCGGATGGCTTCGGCGATGTCGGCACGTTCATCCGCGACGTTGTGGTCCTTGTAGTCGATCCACTTCAGCCCGTGGCTGGCGATTTCCCATCCGGCATCTTTCATCGCCTCGACCTGTTCGGGGGCGCGGGCCAAAGCAGAGGCGACGCCGTAAACCGTGACAGGGATATCTGCGCCGGTGAACAAGCGGTGCAGACGCCAGAACCCCGCCCGTGCGCCGTAGTCATAGATGCTTTCCATGTTCCAGTGGCGTTGGCCGGGCCAAGGGGCCGCGCCGACAATTTCGGACAGGAAGGCCTCTGACGCCGCATCACCATGGAGCAGACAATTCTCGCCGCCCTCTTCGTAATTGAGCACAAATTGCACCGCAACGCGGGCACCGTCGGGCCATCCGGCATCCGGCGGGGTTGCGCCGTGGCCACGAAAATCTCTGGGGTAGCGGGTCATATCTGCATCCTGTTTGCGCGCCTTTCACCCTGCACAAATCCAGCAAGCGCTGCAATTGGACAATTTCCACGCTGAAACGCCAACGGGCCGCCCGTTGAGGCGACCCGTTGCCAGAATGGCTGATGCATCTGCGCTTGTTCTTGGTCTAACGTTATCGGACGCGGGCCAATCTGTAACTGCTGGATAGGCTGCCACGGGGGGCCAACCCCGGCGCATGGGAGTGCGGCACCACTGGCATTGCGCGGGCCTGACCGCCGCCTTGCCGGAATGATCTGACCTGAACGGTCCAATATTTCATGTGTTACGTCCCCCCAGACGTTTGACCACAGGTCACGGCACGCAATTGGCCGATCCTGACTGTGGTGTGGGCCTCCATATACGCAAGGGATGATTCGCAGGTCAAAGCAAAAACGAATCACTTTACAAAAAACATGCGAATCAGTGCGCGAATCGGTTTGCCGCCCTGCATTGACCTGACTGGCAGGGCAGCTATCCTCATCCGCTCCGGGGCAACAAACAGGAGCGTTCCCATGTCGCAAGGATATCTGACCACACATGTGCTGGACACCGCGCGCGGTTTGCCCGCCGGGGGGATGACGATCACCCTATACCGGATCGAAGGCACAAACCGGCTCAAACTCGCGCAGATGCAGACCAATGCAGATGGCCGCACCGATGCGCCGATCCTGCCCAAAGGGCAGTTTGCCACCGGAACTTATGAATTGGTGTTTGAGGCAGGGGCTTATCTGGACCGTATCGGCACCCCTGCCGAAGATCCGCGGTTTCTGGATGAAATCCCGTTGCGCTTTGGCATTTCGGACGGCGACGCGCACTACCACGTGCCGCTTTTGCTGTCGCCGTTCGGCTATTCAACCTATCGGGGCAGCTGATCCGCGCAAGCGGTGCGGGCCGAATAGGGCAGCAAGCCCTAGGATGATCCCCGACATGGTCGCAATCATGCCAGCCGCCGAGACCGAATCCTGCAAACCGATCCAGAGTGGCCCGTAACCCGCAATGACATAGCCCAGAGCCGCCGCGATCACGGCAAAGACAACGGACCACGCCACCTGATGCTCAAGCTGGTTGGTCATCAGCCGCGCCGCTGCGGGCGGGCAGATGAACATTGCGATCACGATAATGCTGCCCACCGCATCAAAGGCCGCCACTGCCGCAATCGCCGCCATGATCACCAGCGCCAGCCCCAAGGGGCCGGTGCGCATGCCGATGGTCTGGGCGAACCCTTCGTCAAAGGTGCTGATCTTGAGGGGCCGCCAGAACAGCGCGATAAACGCGGCCACCACGACCAGCGTCAGCGCCATGCGCGGCAGCTCTACCGGCAAACCCTTAAGCGCCTGCCAATCCCACAAGGAGGACCAGCCGGTCGCGTCCAGCCAAATCAGGCTTTCCAGATTGCCATAAAGCGCATGTTCGACATCCAAATGCACTGATGATGTGTCCGATTGTTCAAGCAGCAGAACACCGCCCGCAAACATCGCAGTAAAGATCACGCCCATTGCCGCGCCTGCCTCGATCCGGCCAAGGCGGCGTACCGCCTCAATCGCGACAACGGCAACCACCGCCGCACCGGCGGCGCCCAGCAACATTGGCCATGTGCTGACCACGCCCGTGATCAAAAACGCCACAACAATCCCCGGCAGCACAACATGGCTGATCGCATCACCGATCAACGCCTGCCGCCGCAACACGAGGAAATTGCCCGGCAGCGCACAGGCCACCGCTACAAAAATGCCCGTCAGCATCGGCACAAGGGACAGTGGAACAAATTCAGCGCCGTTCATGCGGGCACCGGTCCGGCGCGGCCAATGCGGCGGTCCACTTCGATGATTTGGTCTGGGGTCAGGACGCTTTCGATTTCGGTCAGCCCGTCATAGCGGGATGCTGCCACTTCAAACGCCGGATCGCGGCGGATCTCTTGCCAGCGGGTTTCGTCGCGCATCGCCTTGGCCGCGCGCCCCTTGCCTTCGGGGGTGGCAACGCCGTCAGGCAAGGCCCAGCCGCGTTTGCGCAAAAGGCGCAGTGTCATGCGTTCGTAGATCGGTTGGCCATGCGCCAATGCCAAAAGGCCCTGCCGCAGATGCACCTGCCGCTGATAGCCCAGATGCCGTGTGACGGCAGAGACCAGCCCGCGTTGGGGCGCCAACAGCAGCGAGATCAGAAACAGGGCAAAACCAACCAGCACGATGATCGGCCCGGTTGGCACATCCGGCAAAGCCGCTGAAAGCGCCGCACCGATATAGGCCGATACCCCGCCCAGCAGGCCAGAGATCAACACCACATAATTGGTCCGCTCTGTCCAAAACCGCGCGGTCACGGGCGGAATGATCAGCAGCGCCACAATCAGAATAAGGCCCACAATCTTCAGACCCACAACCGTCACTGCCAGCACCAGCCCCATCATCGCAAGATCGGTGCGCGGCACGTTCTGGCCAAGGGAGGTTCCGTATTCAGGATCAAAGGCCGCCAAGGTCAGCGGCCGCCGCATCAGCAGCACCAGCGCCAGCGTGACCGCCGCCGAGACCGCAATCACCAAGGCGTCGCTGCGCAACATGCCTGCGGTTGAGCCAAGCAAGAACCCTTCGAGGCCAGCCTGCCGTCCTGCGCTCATGGTTTGGATGACGGTCAGCAGGACAATCCCAAAACCAAAGAACACCGACAGCACAGACCCGATGGCGGCATCTTCGGCAAGGCGGGTTTTGGAGCTGAGCCATGAAACCAACAACAGACCAGCCGCCGCGGAAATCGCCGCGCCGCCCAGCAGGCCAATGAGATTACGCCCATCGCCGCCCAGCGCCACCATCACCATAAACGCCAGCGCCACACCGGGCAGCGTTGCATGGCTGATCGCGTCACTGACGAGGGCGCGTTTGCGCAAAAACAGAAAGGTGCCACCGACGCCGGCAGCCATGCCCAGCAAGGCCGCACCAAGGGTCACAAGCGTGGCGTTATAGCCCAGCTGCAACAGCAATGCGTCGAAGATCATGACAGCGCCAGCGCATCCATCTGCGCACCGGCAAGGCGACCACCGTAGGCATCTTGCAGGTGCCGCGAGACAAAGGTGTTGACCACGCTGCCCTCGGCAATGCGGCGGGTGTTGATCAGGAATACATTGTCGAAATATTCGGCGACGGTGCTGAGGTCGTGATGCACCGCCACTACGGTTTTGCCCGCATCGCGCAGGGATTTCAGAACCGCGATGATCGCCTTTTCCGTGGCGGCATCGACACCGGCAAAAGGTTCATCCAGCAGATACAGCTCCGCGTCTTGTGCCAAGGCACGGGCAAGGAACACCCGCTGTTGTTGGCCGCCGGACAGCTGGCCAATTTGGCGGGTGGCAAAATCCTGCATGCCAACACGGGCAAGGCAATCTTCGGCTTTTTCGCGGTGCGCCGCACGCACCCGCCCCAAAAGGCCAAGCTTGGGGTAAAGCCCCATCAGAACCACATCAATCACCCGCGTTGGGAAATCCCAATCGACCGAAGCCCGCTGCGGCACATAGGCAATTTTCTGGCGTTGCTGCGCCACCGGTTTGCCAAACACGGTTGTTGTGCCCGCCAGCGGTTTGATGATGCCCAGCGCGGCCTTGAGCATGGTGGATTTGCCCGCACCGTTGGGGCCAATGATCGCGGTCATCTTGCCCGCCTCAACCGTCATATCGACAGAAAAGACCGCAGGTTTCTGACCATAAGATACAGTCAGCCCTCGGATCGCCAAGGGGCTGTCCTGACGGGCGGTTTCCTGAGATGCGAATGCGTCGGTTGTGACCAGATCCAATGACATGACTTAACTCCCCTGCACCAGTTTGCCCGACATACCGCCAGGGGCCACATCCGCGCCCAGCGCACGGGCGATGGTGGTCGCGTTGTGATCAATCATGCCGATATAGGTGCCTTCATAAGTGCCATCTGCGCCCATTGCATCGCTGTACAGCGATCCCCCAATGCGCACCTCATGCCCGCGTGCGGCGGCACCTTCAATCAAGGCCCGCATGTTGCGATCCGACACAGACGTTTCGACAAACACCGCGCCGATGTTGCGCTCCACCAGAACGTCGACCAGTTCGCTGATCCGGTTCAGTCCCGCCTCGCTGGCGGTCGAAATGCCCTGAATGCCGATCACCTCAAAATCATAGGCTTTGCCAAAATAGCTAAAGGCGTCATGCGCGGTGACCAAAACCCGCTGGTCTTGCGGCACACGCTGCAGGGCCTCGGCGGTATAGGTGACCAAGGCGTCCAATTCTTTGGTGTAGCTTGCCGCGTTCGCTTCAAAGGCGGCGGCATGTTCTGGCCGTGCAGCGATCAGTGTGCGGGTGATCTCTTGAACCACACCAATCCAAGTCGCCGGGTCCATCCAGACGTGCGGGTCGTAGCGCCCGTCATAGTCCGCATGGCTGAGCAAACTGTCTTTCGGCAAGGCCTCCGCCACGGCGACGACTTGTCGTTTGCCGCCCAGCTCTTCAAAGAAACGCTCCATCTGCGCTTCGAGATAGAGACCATGCCACAGCACCAGATCCGAACGGGTCATCGCGACGATGTCACTGCGGGTCTGGCGATAGCCATGTGGATCAACGCCCGGTCCCATCAAGGCCCGCACCGTCACCAAATCACCGCCTACACGGCGGGTGGCATCGGCAATCATCCCGGTGGTGGCAACGATATTCAGCTGGCCAGCCGCCTGTGCAAAGCGGGCCGTTCCCAAAACCGCGAGACCACCCAAAAGCGCCGCGCGACGTGTTACCGACAAAGAATCCATAGAACTCAATCTCCTTGCCGTAATAGATGCGATTGATTCTCAACTAAGTCAAGCTTGTTGCGACTAATTCTCAATATCATTCTAACTCACGGGCCTTTGGTGCGCTTTTCCGCCGACTTTGGGCCAAACCGGCCACTATTCCTGCGGTTTTGCCCATTTTGATACATTTGTGACCGCGCGGCAGGGCATCTTGCTATTCCCCTGCCGCCCGTGGCAATTTGACCATCTGTTCGAACCGGAGATGCCCCATGGCCGCCCAGCTCACCGATAAAAAAACCACTGACGCGACAACAACCGACGCGCATCTGCCGCAGGTCACGGAACCGCGCAATCCCGGTATGCCGCTTGACCTCGACTGGGTGCGCAGCGTGCAGGTGAACACCTCCGCCGTGGAACGCCGTGCCGCGACTTTGCCTGCCCGCCGGTCCGTGAAAAAGGCCCATCAGGCGGCGTGGCTCTTGCGTGCGATCACCTGTATTGACCTGACCACGCTGTCAGGAGATGACACCGAACGCCGGGTGGCGCGCCTTTGCGCCAAGGCCCGCCAACCAGTTGCGCCTGATCTTTTGAATGCACTGGGGATGAAGCCGATCACAACCGGCGCCGTCTGCGTTTATCACGAGATGATCCCGGCCGCGAAACGCGCCCTGGAAGGCACAAATATCCCCATCGCGGCGGTGTCTACCGGATTTCCTGCGGGTCTTTCCCCGCTCGAATTGCGTATCCGCGAAATTGAAATGAGCGTTGAGGCAGGCGCCGCCGAGATCGACATCGTGATCTCGCGCCGTCATGTCCTGACCGGCGATTGGCAGGCGCTTTACGACGAAATGAAAGCCTTCCGCGCCGCTTGCGGTGATGCGCACGTCAAGGCGATCCTTGCCACCGGCGAATTGGGCAGCCTGCGCAATGTTGCCCGTGCCAGTCTGGTGTGCATGATGGCCGGTGCCGATTTCATCAAGACCTCGACCGGCAAGGAAAGTGTCAACGCCACCCTGCCCGTCAGTCTGGTGATGATCCGCGCCATTCGCGACTATTACGACCGCACAGGAATTCGCGTTGGCTACAAACCAGCGGGCGGCATTTCCAAGGCCAAGGACGCGATCACCTATCTGGCGCTGATGAAAGAAGAGCTTGGCGATCGCTGGCTTGAGCCGGACCTCTTCCGGTTTGGCGCGTCCTCGCTGCTCAATGACATCGAGCGGCAACTCGAACACCACGTCACCGGCAGCTATTCCGCCGGATACCGCCACGCCACAAGCTAAGCCAAGCGCTGGACCAAGACTTTTGAAAAGGGTGAACTATGAGCGTCGCTGACATCTTTGAAACCATGGAGTATGGCACCGCCCCCGAGGCCGCCGCCGAAGCATTGGCATGGCTGGTCGATCAAGGCGACCGGTTTGGCCATTTCATCGACGGGGCGTTCACCAAGGCCGGTGATGGTTTCGACAGCAAGAACCCGGCAACAGGCGAAATTCTGGCAACGCTGTCACAGGCCACCCAGGCCGATGTGGACGCCGCCGTCAAAGCGGCCCGCAAGGCCCAGCCGAAATGGGCCGCGCTTGGTGGACATGGCCGTGCAAAATACCTCTATGCGCTGGCGCGTTTGTTGCAAAAACACAGCCGCCTGTTCGCGGTGCTGGAGGTGATGGACAACGGCAAGCCGATCCGCGAGGCCCGCGATATCGACGTGCCATTGGCGCAGCGGCATTTTTACTACCACGCAGGCATGGCGCAGCTGATGGACAGTGAACTGCCCGATGCCGAAGCTTTGGGCGTTTGCGGTCAGATCATCCCGTGGAATTTCCCGCTGTTGATGTTGGCATGGAAGATCGCGCCAGCGCTGGCGATGGGCAACACCGTGGTGCTGAAACCGGCGGAATATACCTCGCTTACCGCCCTTCTTTTTGCCGACATCTGCCGTCAGGCGGGTCTGCCCAAGGGTGTGGTCAATATCGTCACCGGCGACGGCGCCGTGGGCGAAATGATCGTCAACTCCGACGTGGACAAGATCGCCTTCACCGGCTCCACCGCCGTGGGCCGCCGCATCCGCGAAGCCACCGCCGGCAGCGGCAAGGCCCTCACGTTGGAATTGGGCGGCAAATCCCCCTACATCGTATTTGACGACGCCGATCTCGACAGCGCGGTCGAAGGTCTGGTTGATGCCATCTGGTTCAATCAGGGGCAGGTTTGCTGCGCCGGATCGCGCCTTTTGGTGCATGAACCCATCGCGGACCGTTTCTATGCCAAACTCCTTGCCCGGATGAACAAACTGCGCGTCGGCAGTCCGCTGGACAAAAGCATCGACGTTGGCGCTTTGGTCGATCCGGTGCAACTGCAATCGGTCTCCAGCATGGTCGAGGCCAATACCGCAGGCGAACGTTTTGTGTCCGATGCAGAGATGCCCGCCGAAGGATGTTTCTACCCGCCCACATTGATCACCGGACTGAACCCCGCCGATACCTTGATGCAAGAAGAGATCTTTGGCCCGGTTCTGGTCTCCACGACATTCCGCACCCCTGCCGAGGCAGTGCAGCTGGCCAACAACACCCTCTATGGGCTGGCGGCGACAATCTGGTCCGAAAACGTCAACCTGGCGCTGGATATCGCCCCCAAGCTGGTCGCCGGCATCGTCTGGATCAATGGCACCAATCTGATGGATGCTGCTGCCGGTTTTGGCGGCGTGCGCGAAAGCGGCTTTGGCCGCGAGGGCGGCTGGGAAGGGCTCAGCGCCTACACCAAGCCTAAAGGCAATGCCAAACCACTCAAATCCATTGATGCCTTCACCGGTGAAGGCGCACCAGCCGATCCGGTGGACCGCACCGCCAAGCTTTACATCGGCGGCAAACAGGCGCGGCCTGACGGTGGCTATTCTGCACCGGTCTGGGGCAAATCAGGCGCGTTGCTGGGCCATGCATCGCTGGCCAATCGCAAAGATGTCCGCAACGCGGTCGAAGCGGCACAAGCCGCCAAGGGCTGGTCAAAAACCACTGGCCACATGCGGGCACAAATTCTCTATTACATCGCCGAAAATCTCGCCGCCCGTCACGATGAATTTGCCAGCCGCCTCGATGCGATGCAGGGCGGCAAATCCGGCGCAAAAGAAGTAGACGCCGCCGTGCGCCGCCTCTTTACCTATGCCGCATGGGCCGACAAATACGACGGTCAGGTGCACGGCGTTCCGATCCGCGGTGTTGCACTGGCAATGAAGGAACCCGTGGGCGTCATTGGCGCGCTCTGCCCCGCCGAGGCGCCGCTTCTGGGTCTGATCTCTTGCATGGCACCTGCCATCGCCATGGGCAATCGGGTGATCCTGTCCGCCTCCGAGCCCTTCCCGCTGTCCGCAACCGACTTTGTGCAAGTGCTTGAAACCTCCGACGTGCCTGCGGGCGTGGTGAACATCCTGACAGGCCCGCAATCAGATATCGCCGATCCGCTGGCGCGGCACATGGATGTCGATGCGGTCTGGTCCTTCGGCGCAGGTGAGCTGAGCGGGATCATCGAAAAGGGATCCGCGCATAACCTCAAGCGCACATGGGTCAACAACGGTATCGCCCGTGACTGGCACGGGACCGCTGGCGAAGGGCGGGAGTTCCTGCAAGCCGCAACCGAGGTCAAAAACATCTGGGTGCCCTACGGGGAGTAATCCCTGCCTTCATTTGGCAAGAAAAACTCAAAAAAGCGTTCTGGCCCATGGCCAGAACCAATATCGTGTGGCGCTTTAGCGCCTCATTTTGGGCAGGCTGCTCAGTTGCCCGTGCTCTCGACCCCCACGGGCTGCCCCACAACAACAAAGTGCAGCCCCTCAGGGTCAAGCAGTTCCCCCGCAACGCGCGTCACGTCCTCCAGCGTTACGGCCTCAACCTTGTCATTGCGCGTTGGGATGTAATCAATCGGCAGGCCGATCATCTGCATCCCCACAAGGATATTCGCAATCGGCCCGTTGCCATCGAACCGCAAAGGATAGGCCCCGGTGATGTAGGTCTTGGCATCCTGCAGCTCTTGCGAGGTGATGCCCTCAGCCGCCGCTTTGTCCCATTCCTCGCGGATCACGGCAATGGCCTGCGCAATTCGGTCATTGGCGGAACTGACATTGCCCATATAGACCTCTGCCAGATCGCGCGGCACCAGATAGGAGTAGACGCCATAGGTCAGCCCTCGTTTCTCGCGCACCTCGCTCATCAGGCGGCTTTCGAACGACCCGCCGCCGATCACATGGTTGAGAATGGTCGCGGCGAAAAAGTCGGGGTCGTCTTGCTTGATCCCCTTCTGGCCAAAGATCGCAACGGATTGCGGCGTGGCAAAATCCACCACCGTCACGCCGGGGGGGATGGTGACCTCTGCCATTCGCGGCATGTCGGCCCCAGTGGCAGGCAAATCGCCCAGCAGATCGTCCACCAATGCGCCCAGCTCTTCGGGTGTGATGTCGCCAACCGCGCCGATATAGATCCGGTCGCGGGCCAAAACATCGCTGTGTGCCGCCAACAGGTCATCGCGTGTCAGTGCCGCAACGCTTTCCAAGGTGCCATTCAGGGACGAGCCGTACGGATGATCGCCATAGGCAATCTGGTTGAACGTCTGGCTGGCGATGTCATCGGGGTCTTTCTGATCAGACTGGATGATCGACAACACCTGCCGCCGCACCCGTTCGATGGCCTCTTCGTCAAAGCGCGGCTTTTGCAACGCGGCCTTGAGCAAGGCCACCGATGCCGCCCGGTTCTCAGTCAAAAACCGAGTTGAAATTGCCACCGCATCATTGGAGGCATCAAAATCGTAGCTGGCGGCAATCACTTCTGCCCCGCGGGCAAAGGCGCGGGCGTCCATGTCGCCAGCCCCCTCTTCGAGCAGCGCCGTCATCAGGTTCACCGCCCCACGTTTTCCGGGCCGGTCCAGTGACGCCCCCCCGCGAAACCGGATTTCCAGTGCGACGAATGGGATCGAAGGTTCTTCGACCAGCCATGCGGTCAACCCGCCGGGGCTGGTGACGGATTGAATGTCCACTTCGGCGCGGGCAGGCAGGCTGGCCAGTGCTGTCAGGATCAGTGCAAAAATCAGTCTCATTGGGCCGCCTCCGCTTTCATCAGCCATCCGGTGACGGACGCCCGCCGGTCCAGAACTTCGCCGGCCGCCTGCATGATGTCCTGTGCGGTTACGGCCTCAAGCACATTCGGCCAGTCTTGCACGTCTTGCACAGTCATCCCCATCGCCAGCGCCTGGCCATAACGGTTGGCAACGCTGTCGGCGTCATCGCGGGCATAGATCTGCGAGGCCCGGATTTGCAGTTTGATCCGGTCAAGTTGCTCAGCATCAACGCCGGTCTCGGTAAAATCCGCGAGCGCCGCATCGAGGGCATCTTCGGCCTGTTGCAGGGTGACGCCCTCTGCCGGAACAACGATGAAATTGAACGTGGTGTCATCAAGGGAACTGCCTCGATAATAGGCCGCCGTGTAAGTCGCGACCTGCGTGTCGAACTGCATCTTCTCGGCGAGGAAAGAGGTCGTGCCACCCCCGAGGATTTCCGCCAGAATGGTCAATGCAGCGGCCTTTTCCTGTTCGCCCGGATCACGCTCCGGGGCCAGATAGGACCGGCTGACATAGGGCTGTGCTACGCGCGGATCGCGAAAAACCAGCCGCCGCTCCGCGTTCTGGGGCGGTTCTTCGGTGCGCAGGCGTTCGGGCAGATCAGGATTGGCCGGGATCACGCCATAATACTTCTCGGCCAAAACGCGGACCTCTTCGGGCTCCACATCACCTGAGACCACCAGAATGGCGTTGTTCGGGCTATAATAGGTTTCATAGAACGAAAGCGCGTCATCCAGATCGAGTGTCTGCATCTCGTGTTTCCAACCGATAATGGGCACGCCGTAGCGGTGGTTGAGATACTGCGCTGCGTTCATTTGTTCGTTGAGAAGGGCGGATGGATTGTTCTCGGTGCGCTGGTTGCGTTCTTCCAAGATCACGTCGCGTTCGGTGCGAATGTTGTCAGGCGTCAGGCGGATGTTGCGCATCCGGTCGCTTTCCATCCGCATCATCAGTTCCAGACGGTCTGCCGCCACACGTTGAAAATAGGCAGTGTAGTCATAGCTGGTAAAGGCGTTGTCGCGCCCGCCGTTTGCGGCCACGGTCGCGGAAAACTCGCCCGAATCCATTTTGTCAGTCGCTTTGAACAGCAAATGTTCCAGAAAATGCGCAACACCTGATGCGCCCTTCGGCTCATCCGCAGATCCGGCGCGATACCAGACCATCTGTTGCACAACCGGGGCGCGGTGATCTTCGACCACGACCACATCCATCCCGTTTTCAAGGGTGAAATGGCTGACCGCTTCGTTGGCAGTGGCATGGCCTGCGGCAAACGGCAGGAAAACCGCCGCCAAGGCCGCAAAAATCGGCGCTTTGAACATGGAGCGTCCTTTGAATGTTTCGCTTGTGCATTTAGGTACGCGGGTTGCGCGTACAATCAAGGGGCGATCTGCACTTTCAGCGATGACACTTGATCAATTTGCCGGGGGTGCAGACGGGGTGCGTGCCCCGGCGCGGCGCCAGCGGCGGGCCTCTTTGTCGGCATCAAGAGCCTGACGTTTGTACGCCTGATTGTAGCGATCCACAGGCACGATGCGGAACTGGGTGAACCGCGCCTTGCGCTTGCGGAACTTGGCGTCAGTCTCGGCCAGTTCCTCGCGGATGTTGGCCGACACCCCATTGCGGCTGGCGTGACGCACCAATGCACCGTCGCTGGCCGGGATACCCGCATCCGCCGATTGCGGACGCCCGCCAAAGGCTTGCACACCCTCATTCAGCGCAGAACGGTCCGTCAGGTTGGCTTTGCCCGGTGTCGGCGCAGGCAGCGTTGCGTAGTTGTCCGGAGATTCAAGCGGCTTTACCGGTTGGATCATAAACTCATCCGGCCCATCAGAAGAGCTGCGCAGATCTCTCAATCCCTGATTGGAGCAAGCCGCAAGGGCCAGCGGGATCAGGGCAATCAAAGCGATACGGCGCATGGGTCGTCTCCTATGGGTCTGCCTTTCAATATCGCAGGCAGGTGGGCAATGTCACTTATGTTTTTTCGCAGTCGCTTTTCCAGCCTTTTTTGGGTCATCGACAAAAAAGACCAAACCGATAGCGCCCGCAAAGATAAAGATGTCCGCAACGTTGAAAACAAAGGGGTTGTTGATGCCGCAGCACGACATGTTCAGAAAATCCAAAACGTAGCCATAGATGACCCGGTCCGCGACATTTGCCAAAGCACCGCCGACAAGCAATCCGGCGCTGATCTGCGCCAAAACGCCGGTCTTGGCCCGGCGCATCCAAAAATACACGCCAAGGCAGATTACTAGAGCCAACCCGATCAGCACCCAGCGGCTGGCATCAGGGGCATCACCCAGAATGCCGAAATTGATCCCGCGATTTTCGCCGTACCGGAAATTGAGGATCGGCGGCATCACGTCAATCGCGCGGATGCGCGACAGATCCATCAGGTGGATCACAATGTACTTACTGATCTGGTCCAGCAAGAAGGCGGCAAATCCGGCCCAATAAAAGATACGCATCTGCCGCCCTCTGTCTTAATGCCGGAAGTGGCGCATGCCGGTAAAGACCATCGCAAGACCCGCCTCATCCGCCGCTGCAATCACTTCGTCATCGCGCATAGAGCCGCCCGGTTGGATGAGCGCGGTTGCGCCCGCTTCGGCGGCGGTGATCAAACCGTCCGCAAAAGGGAAAAACGCATCAGAGGCCACAACCGACCCTTGGGTCAGCGGCGCGGGCAGGCCCATCGCCTCGGCCATGTCCTGTGCTTTGCGGGCAGCAATGCGTGTGCTGTCCACGCGGCTCATCTGGCCTGCACCAACCCCTACGGTTGCGCCGTCTTTGACATAGATGATCGCGTTGGATTTGACGTGTTTGGCCACGGTCCAGGCGAACAACAGATCGCTGAGTTCCTGATCAGATGGCGCGCGTTTGGTCACAACCTTGAGGTCATCCCGCGTGATCCGGCCCACATCTTTGTCCTGCACCAGAAAACCACCGGACACTTGGCGCACGGCCAATTGCGCGGCACCGGCGTTGGCCAGACCATCGGTGGTTAGCAGGCGCAGGTTTTTCTTTTTGGCAAACACGGCAACCGCATCCGCATCAGCGCCGGGGGCAATCACGACTTCGGTAAAGATCCCGCTGATCGCTTCAGCGGTCTCCCCGTCCAATGTTTGGTTCAATGCGATGATCCCACCAAAGGCCGATGTCCGGTCGCAATCAAAAGCACGGGTGTAGGCCTCCACCATGGTTGACCCCGTTGCCACACCGCAGGGATTGGCATGTTTGATGATCGCGCAGGCCGGACCGCCCGCGGGGGCAAATTCGCTGACCAGTTCAAAGGCGGCATCGGTGTCGTTGATGTTGTTGTAGGACAGTTCCTTGCCCTGATGCTGCTGCGCGGTCGCCACGCCGGGGCGGTTTGTGCCATCGGTGTAGAATGCCGCCTGCTGATGCGGGTTTTCGCCATAGCGCAGGCTTTGCGCCAAGGTGCCGCCAAAGGTGCGGCGGCGCGGTGTGGCATCCACCTGCGCGGCCATCCATGTGCTGACGGCGGTGTCATAGGCCGCGGTACGGGCATAAGCCGTCTGTGCCAGTCGCTGACGCAGGGCATAGGAGGTTTGGCCGCTGTTGGCCTCCAGTTCGGCGATCACGGCGGCATAATCTTCGGTGTCGACCACAACGTTGACAAAGCCATGGTTCTTGGCGGCAGAGCGGATCATCGCAGGTCCGCCGATATCGATGTTTTCGATCACCTCGGCGTATTCGGCGCCTTTGGCTACGGTGGCCTCAAACGGATAGAGATTGACCACCACCAGATCAATGCCGCCAATGTTGTGTTCGTTCATCGCGGCAACGTGATCATCATTGTCACGCAGGGCCAGCAGACCACCATGCACCACCGGATGCAGCGTCTTTACCCGGCCATCCATCATCTCGGGGAAGCCGGTGACCTCGGCCACGTCTTTAACGTCGAGACCCGCCTCGCGCAGCGCCTTGGCGGTGCCGCCTGTGCTGAGCAATTCAACGCCGTGCCCGGCCAATGCCTTGCCCAGTTCGACCAACCCGGTCTTGTCGGAAACGGAAAGGAGGGCGCGTTTGACGGGGGCAAAATCAGGCATGGCAGTGGTCCTTTGGTCAGTCGTCATCAGAATAGGGATCGTCCATAGACAGATCACGCACGCCAATCGCAGTTTCCTGCGCTTTGGACAAGGACCACCTGATGCGTGTGGCATAGGTAAATGCCATCCCGGTTAGGACAATTTGCTGTGCCGCGCGGGGTTTGAGGCGGGTTGTCTCAAGATAGACCCCCGGATCAAGCGAAAGGTTATGCGCCCCGTCATGGCGGAAAACCCAGATTTCCCCGCTCTTTAACGCCATCGAAACAGCCGCGCCGCCTAAATCCAGCGTCGCATCCACATCCGGATGCAGATGGAAACGGATGTCAAAGCGCAAGCCTTTCAGCTCTCCCGCGTCCAGCGCCGCGTCAAAGCGTCGCTTGTCGCCATCCTCCATCGCCAGCAGCATATCCTCGCCGGCAATCCCGCGACCGTCCAGCGTGAGTTCAAGCGTGCGGGCATGGGTCAAACCATGGGATTTGACATAGCCGTTGTGACCGCCCTGAAACCGCAGGCCATCGGGGGCGCTGCTGATTTCAACCGGCACATGGGTTGGCCCCTCGATCAGCTCTTCCAGACCTGAATGGCGATCCGGTTCGGCCAATCGGGCGCTGGAAAACCCGCCCAACGACAAGGCGGAATGCGAGGGCGTTGCCCGCCCTGCTCGGCGCCATTCAAGGCCGAAAGACGCGCCCGATCCGCAGTTCACGACCAACGGGCGACGACCGGAGGTCAATTCAAATGCCAGCGTCGAGGCATGGGCATTCACCGAGGCATCCTCAATCGGCGGCGTGTCTGCATCAATCACAACGCTGGTGCGCCCTGCGGACAAGCGGGCATACCCCATGGCAAGGCCTTCGGGCTGCGTTGCACGGACGTTGGAGGCGGCCAGCGCATGGTCAAGCCAGCCTTCAACACCGCGCCCGCCGCCGTGGAACCGCGCCAAACCGCCATCGGCATGACGCAGGCTGCGCAGGGTGGGTGCGATCCGTTCAATCGCAGCGAGGTGTTCTCGGGGTGGCGTGCGGCCAACATCATGCAGTGCCGCGCCCGCCCAAGTCAGAAGGGTAAACACGGCCAGCAGTTCTTCGGGGTTGCGGGTGGGCAAACCGCCCTGATCGTCGATCTGAATGCTGCATTCGCGGGCCAGCGCTTTGATCGCGGGATCGGCCAGCGCCTCTTGCCCTTCGAGGGCGAGACCGGCGTAGATCAAACCAGTAAGCGCCTCAAAGCGCGGCAAACCCGGTGCCGCGCCCCGCCAACGGCGGGAGAGGAATTGGGTCTGTTGTTCAAGGGATCGGTAGAATGCTTTGCTTTGTGCCGCTTCCTGACCGCGCAGCACGAACAGCGCGTGGTTGATCCAACGGATCAAACGGCGGCCCGTCAGGTCAGGTGTCCACCCCGGCCCCTTGCCCTTGCCATAGGTCTCGATCCAGCCCCAAAGCCAGTCCTGCGCCGCAGACCGCGCCGCCGGATCGCCCAATGCGGCCAGATCATCAAGCCAGGAAAACCCTTGTAGTTCAGCGGCATAATTCGCGTCTGGCGGGTCGATCGCCCACATAGACTGGCCGGGCGCATTCACCAAAGTTCCGGCAAACAGAAAATTGCCCGCGATCAATTGCCGCCCGCGGGCGAACGATCCGATGGTGCGGGGCTCAGGTGATGACACGAATCCTTTGACCTGCGCACGGGTGCGGGTCGCCGCGCGGGCGTGCCACCGATTGAGAAACCGCGCCTTGCGCGCTTTCAAGCTGGTCATATTGAACATATCTCGCTGCCCTTGACGCTCTGACGGCGTTTGACGCAAGCATAGCCCGCACAAGACGCTGAGTCACCGCTTTTTGCCCCAGTAGGGTAGCATCGGCGGGTTTGGTCGCAAATGGGCTGTTGTGATCAGCTTGACGCGGTTAGAACTGCACCTTGAAACCAGCCGAGGATTGCCCGTGATTGCCAGCTTGATGATGTATTTGCGCCCCGAGAATGCTCAGGCCCATGATCGGTATTGGGCTTTGATCCGCGCGGAACTCGCCCAGCGCGGCATCGTGGCACCGGATCAGCCTGACAATACCCGAGATGAATTTGAAGTCTGGGCCGCCGATGACCTGGTGCTGAGCCAGACCTGCGGCATGCCCTACCGCAAATGGCTGCATGACAAGGTCACGCTGATCGGCACGCCGGACTATGGCGTAAAGGGCTGTGATGCAGGCTATTACAACAGCGTGATTGTGGTGCGGGCGGATGATCAGCGGACAGACCTGCCTGCCTATCGCGATGCGCTATTCACCTATAATCAGACCTTTTCGCAATCTGGCTATGCGGCGCCATATGCATTGGCCCAAAAGCATGGTTTCTGGTTTGAGAACCGCAGTCAAAGCCATGGGCATCTCAATTCGGCCCGCGCCGTGGCGGAAGGGCGGGCAGATATTGCCGCGCTCGACGTGGTGACGTGGGAATTGATCCAGAAATACGATGATTTTGCAGTTGATCTGCGGGTTCTGGCCCAAACCCCTCCGACCCCCGGCCTGCCCTATATCGCGGCGGCTGGTGTCGACCGGCAGGCGACATACGACGCAGTCTCGGCGGCGATCGCGGGGCTGGATCAAGCGGACCGTGACGCGCTTTGCCTCAAGGGTTTGACCCACATTCCCAATGCCGCCTATCTGGCGATCAACAATCCGCCAGAGACCGCAGGCTGATCAACCCGCCTTGCGCAGACAGGCGATGTAGAACCCGTCCATGCCGCCTTGATCCGCCCAGAAGTCCGGGCGCAACCGCAGGCCGCCTTCGGTGGTGATCCAATCCTCCGAGACACCATCGCGCCTCAGGGCATCGCGGTCCACGGTCATATCCTCGTGCCGCTCCAGTGCCTCGTCCACTTGCACTTCACCCTCGTCGGGCAGCAGGCTGCATGTACAAAACACCAGACGACCGCCGGGTTTGAGCAATGTCCAAGCGTGGTCAATCAACTTTCCCTGCAATTCGATCAGATCGCCAAATTCGGACCCGTCCTTGGCATAGGGCAAATCAGGGTGGCGGCGCATTGTGCCGGTGGCCGAACAGGGCGCATCCAGCAAGATTGCATCAAAGCTGCCTTTCACTGCGCGGGCATCTTTGGTCAGGGTTTTGGCCGTGAGACCAACCCGTGCGAGGTTTTCTTTGACCCGCACCATGCGAGGCACCGAAGAATCAACCGCCGTCACCTCTGCGCCAGCGGCGGCCAATTGCATCGTTTTCCCGCCCGGCGCGGCACAAAGGTCCAGAACAGTTTCGCCCTTTTGGGGCGCCAAAACCTGTACCGGGATCGCGGCAGCGGCATCTTGAACCCACCATTCGCCTTCGGCAAAACCGGGCATTGCGGACACTTGGCCTGCGTTTTCGACGCGCACGGTGCCGGTCTCCAGCAAAGTTCCCCCCACCAGCGCAGCCAATGCTTTTGCATCGCCCTTGGCGGTCAAATCCAGCGGCGCACCGGAAAAATGCGCCGTTTCCATTGCCGCCATCGCATCTGGGCCCCATGCCTCAATCAACGGGCCACGCAACCATTTGGGCAGGCGCGGGGCACGCAGGGCGGCCCATGCCTCGGGGCCGTCAGTTGCGATTTTGCGCAGCACCGCATTGGTAAGGCCTTTGAGGTGACTCAATTTGTTATGGCTTGATACGAGATTGACCATCGCATTCACTACACCATGCGCAGCGCCGCCTTGGCACAGTTCAACAGTGCCGACACGCAGCACATTGCGAATGGTCAGCGGCGGTTGCTTGTTCAAGTGTTTTTGCAGCAGGCGATCCGCACGTTCCAACCCGCGCAGAGTTTCAACGGCAAGCCGCTGGGCGCGGGCGCGGTCATCGGGGGGCAGTTTGTCCAACACCCCACCCGCCAGCAGTTCGGACATCAAACGCGGCTCATCCCCCAGAATTTGATCCAGCATATACACCGCACTTCTGCGGGCTTGAACGCCTGTGTCTGCCATTGCGGTTTCCTGTCTATTCGGGGTCTTGGGTTGTCGTGGGCATATCGGCACGTATATCAATGCGCAGAATGCCTCAAGAGGACAGCATGACAGAGACTGCGCAGAGATCGGACCGCAAAGAGCCACAGGCAGACCTGCCTCCAGCCGCGCAACGCGCATTGGCCGAGGCCGCAGAACGCCGCAAACAGGCGGAGGCACTGGATCTGCCACCCGAATTGGGCGGTCGCGACGGTCCAGAGCCCGTGCGTTATGGGGATTGGGAGAAAAAGGGCATCGCGATCGACTTTTGATCAGCGCCCGTTTTGATCAGCGCAGCTTGAACTCAGCCGAATCGCCTGTACCGCGATCAGATGTGATGCGCATGCGTTGGCCATTCACCCGCACTTCTTGACAATTGTAGCCAAGATCATCGCCGCCCCATTCAAGGCTGCGGCACAGGTAGCCGCCCTTCCATTGCCAGCGTCCGTTGATGTCCCATGTGGCCCCGCGCCCACTGATCCGTCCGTCCGAACTGACCTGTAGGCGCACCAGGGGCCGTGACAGGGTTTTGCCGTCCACAAGCGCCACAAATTCAGCGCGGCTGCTTACCTTTTGAAAATCCGCAATGACCGGGCCTGCCAAAGCCATCAGCGTTGCAGCGCCCAACGCAATCAATCGTTTCATCACTCACCTCCAAAGAGAAGTTCTGAAACAGATACGTTTCCAAACCATGTTTGGTTTCATTTTGGACATTTTTTTGGGAAATCGGGCACTGTTGGACCGCAATTCCCCTGTCAGATCACCTGAAAGGCCACGCGCTTAGCCCGACGTGTCATTCAGCCCCAGAACATCGAGCATATCGTATTGTCCCGGTGCACGGCCCTGCCCCCAAAGCGCAGCTTTGAGCGCGCCGCGTGCAAACACCGACCGGTCAGAGGCGATATGGCGCAAGATGATCCGCTCGCCAGCGGCGGCGAACATCACATCGTGCTCCCCAACAATATCACCGCCGCGAATCGCCGTGAAACCGATGTCGCCGCGTTTGCGGGCGCCTGTGATGCCATCGCGGCCACGGTCGGCCACATCATTCAGTGCAACGCCGCGCCCTTCGGCGGCGGCCTCACCCAACATCAGGGCGGTGCCAGAGGGCGCATCGACCTTTTGGTTGTGGTGCGCCTCGATCACTTCGATATCGTAGTCTTCATCTAATGCGGCAGCCACACGTTTGGTCAGCTGCGTCAACAAGTTCACGCCAAGGCTCATGTTGCCGGCCCGTACGATCACCGCATGACGCGAAGCTGGCTCAAGCGCCGCGATCTCGTCGTCTGACATGCCGGTGGTGCCGATCACATGCACAGCGCGGGCCTGCGCGGCCAATGCGGCAAACTCCAGCGTGGCGGCGGGTGCGGTGAAATCAATGATTGCCTGCGATTTGGCGATCGCTTCGAGTGGATCGTCCGTGACCTTGAGGCCCGTTGATGCGCCGCCCATAACCTCGCCCAGATCCAGGCCAACCCATGGATGATCGCTGCGTTCAACCGCGCCAGCCAGATGATGTTTGTCCGAGGCATTGACCTGCGCAATCAACATTTGGCCCATACGGCCAGAGGCTCCTGTGATGGTCACGCCGGTGGTCTGGGTCATGGCTTTGATCTCCTGCATCGCTTTGACGTGGGTGTAGCCTGCCTTCACCCGCTTGGCAAAGCCATTGGGACGCACTAGATGGGGGTCATGGGAAAGAACAAGTTTCATGAGGGCCCCGGCCCGTCGCAACGCCAGCTTCGTGTGGGCGAAACCATCCGCCGGGCTTTGTCCGAGGTGCTGGCGCGCGGGGATGTGCATGACCCCGAGTTGAACCGCATGTCGATCACTGTGGGCGAGGTGCGTACCTCACCCGATCTCAAGATCGCGACGGCCTATGTTTTGCCGCTGGGCGGTCAGGGGCAGGACGAGGTTTTGCAACTGCTGGCCCGCAACAAGGGTGAGCTGCGCCGCATGGTTGCGAAAAAGCTGACTTTGAAGTTTTCGCCAGATCTGCGGTTTCAATTGGATCAGACCTTTGACCAGATGGACGAAACCCGCCGTATGCTGAACCAAGAGGTCGTGCGCCGCGACGCAGATGCGCCGGACGATATCGGCGAGGCATGATCCGGCTGGCGGCATTTGCGCTGCTGCTGTGCGTCTCTGCGGCGCAGGCGGCGGAGTGCCGCAAAGAAACTTACGACGGCAATGCCTATACCCTGTGCGAAGTGACCCCCGTCGAAGAACAGCTGCGGCTGTTTTTGTGGGACAGTGACGATCTGCTTTACGGTCATTTCGGCAGCATTGACCGCGTATTGCGCCAACAGGGCAAACAGCTGGGCTTTGCCATGAACGCAGGCATGTACCATGAAGATCGTGCGCCCGTAGGTCACTACATTGAACAAGGCCAGCAGCAGCGCCGGGTGATATCAAGCGCGGGTCCGGGCAACTTCGGGTTGCTCCCGAATGGTATCCTGTGTCTGCGCGAAAGCCGCGCCGATGTGTTTGAGACAAGCGCCTATCTGGCGCAGAACCCCCAGTGTTATGGCGCCACACAATCGGGCCCGATGTTGGTGATTGACGGGGCCTTGCATCCGCGTTTCCTGCCGGACAGCACGTCACGTTATATCCGCAACGGGGTTGGAACATCGGCAGATGGCAAACGGGCGGTTTTTGTCATTTCTGACAACACAGTCACCTTTCACGAGTTTGGCAGCTTGTTCCGCGATCACCTGAAACTGCCCAATGCGCTTTATCTCGATGGCAATGTCTCGCGTATCCGTGCGCCGGGGCTTGGCCGGGATGATGCCGGGTTTACCCCGCTTGGCCCGATCATCGGTGTGGTGGAGAGCGCGAAGTAACGTCGCGCAATCGGTTCTGGATTATTTGCCTGCCCCTCTGGGCAGGGCGGTCCTCACTCTGTATAGCGCAGGCGCACAGCGAGTAAGGGGCAAACATGGCGCGTAAACGCAAAGGCCGGGATATCTCGGGATGGCTGGTGGTGGACAAACCCGCCGGGCCCACATCGACGGCAGTGGTAAACAAGGTCCGTTGGGCGCTGGACGCCAAGAAGGCGGGCCATGCAGGCACCCTTGATCCGGATGCAACCGGTGTTCTGGCCGTGGCTTTGGGCGAAGCCACCAAGACGGTTCCTTATATCACCGATGCGCTGAAAGCTTATGAATTTACTGTCACACTGGGCGCGGCGACCAATACCGATGACGCAGAAGGCGAAGTGATCAAGACGTCTGACCTGCGGCCCGATGATGCCGCGATCAAAGAGGCGCTTGGCCAGTTTATCGGCGACATTGAACAGGTGCCGCCGCAGTTTTCCGCCGTCAAAATCGACGGGGAGCGTGCCTATAAGCGCGCCCGTGACGGCGAAGAGATGGATCTGGCGGCGCGGCCCTTGTTTGTGGAAAGCCTGTTGTTGACCGACCGGCCCGATGCCGATCATGTGACGCTTGAGATGGTCTGCGGCAAGGGCGGTTATGTCCGGTCTATCGCGCGGGATCTGGGCGAGGCTTTGGGCTGTTATGGCCATGTGCGCGAGTTGCGCCGCATCTGGTCCGGCCCGTTTGAGGCCGCCAAGGGCCTGACAATCGAGCAGATTGAGGAAATGGCTCGCACGCCCGAGTTGGACGAACATCTGCTACCACTCGAAGAAGGCCTGTGTGATCTGCCCGAGGTCAAGGCCAGTGCCGAAGGGGCCACGCGATTGCGCAATGGTAATCCCGGCATGGTGATCGCCCATGACGTGGAATACGGCGATGAATGCTGGGCCTCTTTTGAGGGCAAGGCCGTTGCCGTTGGGCGGTTCAAATCGGGCGAATTGCACCCCTCCCGCGTGTTCAACACCTGAGGCCGCGGTGATCACCCGCAGCCATACCAAGGGCGATGCGCCCTCCACGGCGGTCTATTCTGACTGCGAGCGGTATCGCTATAGCCTCAGCCGTGTCTGGGACGCAGGTACCGAGCGGGTGATGTTTGTGATGTTGAACCCGTCGACAGCAACCGAGGTGCAGAACGATCCAACGGTTGAACGCTGTGAAAGACGGGCGCGGACGCTGGGCTTTGGCGGGTTTCGTGTGACCAACATCTTTGCTTGGCGGGCCACAGACCCGCGCGACATGAAGGCAGCCTCAGATCCCGTAGGCCCGCAAAATGACGAAATATTAAAGGATGGTGCCGAATGGGCGGACCGCATCATCGCAGCCTGGGGCGTGCATGGCGCGCATCAAGATCGCGGTTTGGTCGTCGCGGATATGCTCAGATCAGGGCCAAAGCCGCTGTTCCATCTGGGCTTGTCCAAAGAAGGCCACCCCAAACATCCGCTTTACCTGCCTTATGTGCAGCAGCCCGTGCCCTGGACCTGAATAAACCGGCCCGCCTTAGAGGCGTATTAACCTCCCCAAGCTACCAAGCGGTTTGAATGCTGGTACCCGGAAACGGGCCGGCGCAAATGGGCAAGCGGATCGGGAAGCATATGTTTGGGATGGCCGGATTGATGAGTGCGTTAAGCGTTGGCACCGTGGCGCCCGCCGAGGTGGTTGCAGTGGACGAGGTTCAAAGCGTGAAGCAGGACCAAAGCCAAGCCTGTTTGACCCAGACCCAGACGCAAACCGCGACGCCAGACGCCGCATCGCCTGTGCCGGAAATTGCGGCAAATGCTGCCGATTGGATTGCGCAGGATCAAACCGCGCAAATCCATGACTTTGAGCCAGCCGAGGATGCCTTGGTTTTTGTCTGGGACGACAGCGATGCAAGCGTGCCAGAACCGCAAGTTCACATCCAAGAAGACCCAGAAGAAACCGGCCAGTTGCAGGTCCGGATGGGGGATCGCGTGATGGCGCAAATTGGCGGGCCAGCCCCACTGGCCGAAGCTGATCTTGCCCTTATCCCGCTCAGCGTGGCGCGGGATCTGGGGTTTGCGCCTGTTTGACGTAGAACGCGAACAGCGTTGAATGGTGTGCAACAAGCCAAGCGGTGTACGAAGATACCCTTTGCCAAACTCCTCCGGATTTCCTATACGCGCCCATCGCCTGCTGATTCCCATCGGGGGGCGGTATCTCCATGGGCCTGCGCTGGACGACATCCCGGCCTGCGCCATTCCTTTTCACTTTATCCTATGAAGGAGACCCCGATGTCGATTACGCCCGAAGAAAAAGCACGCGTGATGAAAGATTTCGGCACCAAAGAAGGCGACACAGGTTCGCCCGAAGTACAGGTTGCTGTTCTGAGCTCGCGTATTGCCACGCTGACAGAGCACTTCAAGACCCACAAAAAAGACAACCACGGTCGCCGTGGCCTTTTGAAAATGGTCGCGACGCGCCGTAAGCTGCTGGACTATGTCAAAGGCAAAGATGAGGCCCGTTATCAGGACCTGATCAAACGTCTGGGTCTGCGCCGCTAAGCGCAGCCGCATCTCAGAGTTACTTAAAACGCCCGGTTCAAGCCGGGCGTTTTTTGTTGCGGGCGCTGTGCCGCGCGGCCCCGGGTTTTTCGAAAATTCCGAAGTGGCTTCCCCGGAAAGAACAAATCCGGCCAGTTGAAGCCGAACAAATCAAACCACCCCCCACCGCCCGCCTTGGCCGCCCGTATTGCGCATATTCACAAGGCTTTCCATTGCACCAAAAAACCTGTATGCCCCCGCAATCTGAAAGCCGGCGCCCGGACCTCAGCGCCTGACAAAGAAGATACCGAGGTCAGGGGGAATTCGCCCCCTATGCAAAGGCCAATTGGCCAACACAGGAAACGTAGATGTTTAATGTAACGACAAAATCCATTCAGTGGGGCGAAGAGACGCTGACACTGGAAACAGGTAAAGTGGCCCGTCAGGCAGACGGTTCTGTCATCGCAACGCTGGGCGAAACCAGCGTGATGGCAAACGTCACCTTCGCACGCCAGCAAAAGCCCGGTCAGGACTTTTTCCCGCTGACCGTCCACTACCAAGAGAAATACTATGCCGCCGGTAAAGTGCCAGGCGGTTTTTTCAAACGTGAGGCACGCCCCACCGAGAAAGAAACTCTGACAGCCCGCCTGATCGACCGTCCGATCCGTCCGCTGTTTGTCCCCGGCTTCAAAAACGAAGTTCTGGTGATGTGTACGGTTCTGTCTCACGATCTGGTTAACGACCCGGACATGGTTGCGATGATCGCCGCCTCTGCCGCGTTGACCATTTCTGGCGCGCCGTTCATGGGCCCAATCGCCTGCGCGCGCGTTGGCTTCGAGGATGGTGAATACATCCTGAACCCAACAGTTGACGATATGCAGGACCTGCGCCTGAACCCAGAACAGCGTTTGGATCTGGTTGTGGCCGGCACCAAAGACGCCGTGATGATGGTTGAATCCGAAGCCTACGAGCTGACCGAAGAAGAAATGCTCGGCGCTGTGAAGTTCGCACATGACAGCATCCAGCCTGTCATCGACCTGATCATCGATCTGGCCGAAGACGCCGCGAAAGAGCCGTTTGACTTCCAGCCGGTTGACTACTCTGATCTGTCCGCAGCCGTGGCCAAAGCTGGCGAAAAAGAAATGCGTGCCGCATTTGCAATCGCCGACAAGCAAGAGCGCACCGCCGCTGTTTCTGCTGCCCGCGACACCATCAAAGCCGCGCTGAGCGAAGAGCAACTTTCCGACGCCAACCTCGGTTCTGCGATGAAAGGTCTTGAGGCCTCCATCCTGCGCGGTGACGTTGTGAAAACCGGCAAGCGTATCGATGGTCGTAACACCGACGAGATCCGCGATATCGTTTCGCAAACAGGTTTGCTGCCCCGGACGCACGGCTCTGCCTTGTTCACACGCGGCGAAACTCAGGGTCTGGTTGTGACCACGCTGGGCACCGGTGACGACGAACAGTTCATTGACGCGCTGCATGGCAACTTCAAATCCAACTTCCTGCTGCATTATAACTTCCCTCCCTATTCGGTGGGTGAAGTTGGCCGCGTGGGCCCTCCCGGCCGCCGCGAAATTGGTCATGGCAAGTTGGCATGGCGTGCGCTTCAGGCGGTTCTGCCTGCGGCAACCGACTTCCCCTACACCATCCGCGTTGTGTCCGAGATCACCGAATCCAACGGCTCGTCTTCTATGGCGTCTGTCTGCGGTGGCTCTCTGTCGATGATGGACGCGGGTGTTCCGCTGAAATCGGCTGTGGCCGGTGTTGCGATGGGTCTGATCCTCGAAGAAGACGGATCATATGCGATCCTGTCCGACATTCTGGGCGACGAAGATCACCTTGGTGATATGGACTTTAAAGTGGCCGGTACCGAAGCGGGGATCACCTCCTTGCAGATGGACATCAAGATCGCAGGCATCACACCAGAGATCATGGAAAAGGCACTGGCACAGGCCAAAGAAGGCCGGATCCATATCCTTGGTGAGATGAACAAAGCCATCTCCGGCGCGGCAGATTTCTCTGTTCACGCACCACGCATCGAGACCATGCAGATCCCAACGGACAAAATCCGCGAAGTGATCGGTTCGGGCGGTAAAGTGATCCGTGAGATCGTTGAAGTGTCCGGCGCCAAAGTCGACATCAACGACGAAGGCATCATCAAGATTGCGTCGCCAAACGGCGACAGCATCAAGAAAGCTTACGACATGATCCATTCGATCGTGGCAGAGCCAGAAGAAGGCATGGTTTACACCGGTACGGTTGTGAAAATCGTCGACTTCGGTGCGTTCGTGAACTTCTTTGGCAAGCGCGACGGTCTGGTGCATGTGTCCCAGATCGAAAACCGCCGCTTGAACCATCCTTCGGACGTTCTGAAGGAAGGCCAGGAAGTGAAAGTGAAGCTTTTGGGCTTTGACGATCGCGGCAAGGTGCGCCTGTCCATGAAAGTTGTGGATCAGGAAACTGGCGAAGAAGTTAAGAAAGAAGAAAAAGCAGAGGATTGATCCTCTCTTTGTTCTGAAAATCTTTGGAAAGGCCCCGATGGAAACATCGGGGCTTTTTGCTGTTTGGCCGTTGATTTTACTGATTTTACGCCCGTGGAAAACCAGCGGTTGTGCAGCAAACCTAATACTTGCCAAGCGGAATCCCGCTCCTTACTCATTTCCCATGAACTTTCTCTACCGCGCCTTGTTTAAGCATTTGATGCTCTCTGCGGTCCGTTCGCACCAAGATGCGGGGCGGCCTGCGCTGGCTGGGTATGCCTTTGATCTGATCACCGCCAAGATCCACCTCGACGGGCGTTTTGCGCACCGCGAGTTGTCGGCATTGGAACGGCATGTGTTTCCACAATTGGAGAAGGGCGGGATATGTCTGGATGTGGGCGCAAATATTGGCAATCACGCGGTGAACTTTGCCGGTGTGTTTGACCATGTTCACGCCTTTGAGCCGAACGAAAAGGCGCTGGATCTGCTCAGGATCAACGCCCGTTTACGGCCCAATGTCACCGTTCATCCCGTGGGGCTGTCTGATCGGTCGCATGTGTTGGAGGTGATCCAACCGGCCTTCAATCTGGGTGGCACAGGTGCAAGCGCGACAAATGGCAACCCGTTGGATGAAAAGGTTGCGTTGCAACTGAATGCATTGGACGAGATGCAGCTGCCATTAGACGGCAAACGCATCACCTTCATGAAGATCGATGTCGAAGGGCACGAGCCAGAGGTGATCCGCGGCGCAGCACAGACATTGTCCGATCACAGCCCTGTCTTGGGGATCGAAGTGGACCGCCGATCTGTTCAAGACGGCAGCAGTCCGGCGCTGGATGCGGCGCAGGCGCTTGGCTACACGCATATGTATGCGATGCGCCGGGGCCGTGCGGCGCGGTTCCGCGCGGTAGACAGGCCCACCGCGCGAAATTATCCGTTGTTGCTGTTGTCGAAGTCAGAGCTCAACTTCGACTAGGATCAGCCCGGCGCTTTGGTTGTGCGCAGGTAGGGCAGAACTGTTGTGAACTCGCCAAACTTGGCTTTTGCATCGTCGTTGGAAACGGTTGGCGGAATGATAACGTCATCACCGACATTCCAGTTGGCCGGAGTTGCCACGCCATTGCCTGTGGACATCTGCAAGCCATCCAGCGCCCGCAACACTTCGGCAAAGTTGCGGCCAACGGTCATCGGATAGGTCATCGACAGTTTTAACTGTTTGTCCGGGCCGATGATAAAAACCGACCGCACCGTGGCGCTGTCGGCTGGCGTGCGGCCGTCGGGCAGATAGGCCTCTGCTGGTAGCATGTCGAAGGCTTTGGAAACTTCCAAACCGGTGTCTGCGATAATTGGGAAACCGGCCTTGGCCCCGGCTACCTTTTCAATGTCGCCCTTCCATTTCTTGTGGTCCTCAACACCATCGACGCTAACGCCGATCACTTTGGTGCCGCGCTTGGCCCATTCATCCGCCAGCTGCGCAACGGCGCCAAATTCGGTGGTGCAAACGGGCGTGAAATCTTTGGGGTGGGAAAACAGGATCGCCCAGCTGTCGCCAATCCAGTCATGCAAGGAAATGCTGCCTTGATCGGTTTCGACAGTAAGATTGGGAATAGTGTCGTTAATGCGCAAACCCATGGTATCCTCCGGGGTAATTGTCAGAATGCTGTATGCATGATGTAATAATTCTTAAGTCCAGTTGCATCCCCTCTCTTGCAGCACCACATGCTCAGTGACAAAGTGGCGCAGATTTCGTCAGGGACGGACCCTGTTGCATCAACGAAATAAAGGATTTCTGTCATGCTCGAGAAAAAAGAGTTCTACATCAATGGCCAGTGGGTCGCGCCAGCAGCGGCCAATGACTATGCCGTCATCAACCCCTCGACCGAAGAACAATGCGCTGTCATCTCGCTTGGCGGGCAGGCGGACACCGACTCGGCTGTCGCTGCTGCGCGTGCCGCTTTCGACAGCTGGTCGCAAACCTCCAAAGAAGAGCGGACCCGCCTGATCGAAAAGCTGAAAGAGGTCTATATCGCCCGTCAGGAAGAGATGGCACAGGCGATGTCGCAGGAAATGGGTGCGCCCATTGATCTGAGCCGCGCCCAGCAGGTTGGCGCGGGCAGCTGGCACATCGACGGCTTCCTCAAGGCGTTTGAGGATTTCTCGTTTGAACGCGACTTTACCTCCAGCGAAAAGACCCTGCTTGAGCCGATTGGCGTTTGCGCCCTGATCACGCCTTGGAACTGGCCAATGAACCAGATCATCCTCAAGGCGATCCCGGCAATGGCGACCGGGTGCACCGTGATCCTGAAACCATCCGAGATTGCACCGTTGTCCGGCGTTCTGTTTGCCGAGTTCGTGCATGAGGCCGGTTTTCCTGCTGGCGTGTTCAACCTCGTCAATGGCGATGGCCCCGGTGTCGGCAGCCAGTTGTCCAGCCACCCAGAGGTGGACATGGTCAGCTTCACCGGCTCCACCCGCGCAGGCATTGCGATCTCCAAGGCGGCGGCAGATACGCTCAAGCGTGTCTCGCTTGAGCTGGGCGGCAAGGGCGCCAATGTGATCTTTGAAGATGCGCACCCCAAAGCAGCCAAAGCGGGCGCAATCCGTTGCTTCCGCAACTCCGGTCAGTCTTGCAACGCGCCAACGCGAATGTTGGTTCACAAATCGCGTTATGACGAAGCCGTGGAAATGGCCGCGGACGTGGCCACCAACACCCACGTCGGCCCGGCCTCCGAAGAGGGCAAGCACATCGGTCCGGTGGTGTCTGAGGCCCAATTCAACAAGATCCAAGGCCTGATCGAAAAAGGCATGTCCGAGGCGCGTCTCGTGGCAGGCGGCCTGGGCCGTCCGGACGGTTTGAACCGTGGCTATTACGTGAAGCCAACCGTTTTTGCCGATGTCACCAACGACATGACCATCGCGCAGGAAGAAGTCTTTGGTCCGGTTCTGTCGATCATCCCCTTCGAGACCGAAGAGGAAGCCATCGCAATTGCCAACGACACACCCTACGGTTTGACCAACTACATCCAGACCGAAGACACCGAAAAACGCCGCCGCGTGGCGCGCCGCTTGCGCTCTGGTATGGTGGAAACCAACGGTCAGGGTTTTGCCATGGGATCACCGTTTGGCGGGTACAAACAATCTGGCAACGGCCGCGAAGGTGGCGTGTTCGGCCTTGAGGAATTCCTCGAAGTTAAAGCCGTGTCCGGTTGGGCCGCTGAATAAACCGCCATCACTGGCGCGTGATTTGGGGCTGCTTTCGGGCGGCCCTTTTTCATTTCAACTGGCCGCGCCCGAGAGAACCAGTAGGATTGAGTTTTTCTTGCCAAATGAAGCAAAGTGCCATCACCCCGTCCAGACCGGTGCGCCCGGCCGAACGGGGCTTCACTTGGCACACGGGGTCGCTCTCCAGCTACCCGCGCGACACGACGTTAGCCGCGCAAGGTAAACGAAGTGTAAAGCGGCCTTCTTGGCTTCATTTGGCAAGAAAAACTCAATCCCGCCCTCTCAGAACGGTGCCTTCGCCCGAATTTTTACGGATCGGCCACCCTGTGGATGGTTGAAGCGCAGTTCTTCGGAATGCAGCATCAGGCGCGGGAAATCCAAGGCAGGGCCGCTGGCATAAAACGGATCGCCCAAGATCGGATGCCCCAGCGCCAGCATATGCACGCGCAACTGATGGCTGCGGCCGGTTTTCGGCATAAGGCGCACGCGGGCCGTAGTGCCCTCGTTCTTGATCACACGCCAGTCTGTCTGCGCCGGTTTGCCCGTGTCATGGCAAACCTTCTGCAACGGGCGGTTTGGCCAATCCACGATCAGGGGCAAATCAATCGTTCCGGACTTTTCCGCCGGAACGCCCCAAACCCGCGCAACGTAGGTTTTGCGGGTCATGCGTTTTTCAAACTGCAGCCCAAGGTGGCGTTGGGCATAGGGCGTCAGGGCAAATATCATAACGCCGGATGTGTCGCGGTCCAGACGGTGCACCAGCAAAGCATCGGGAAAGGCGGCCTGCACCCGCGTGAGCAGGCAATCGGCCAGATGTTCGCCCTTGCCCGGCACGCTCAGCAGACCGGCGGGTTTGTCGACCAGCAGAACCTCTGCATCTTCATACAGAATCACCAGCGGGTCTTGGGGCGGAGAATACGTAACGTCCATAGGCCGTTCGATCACAGATGTAGGGTGGGTTTTCAACCCACCTCATGCCAGTCTTTGCCAAACAAAGGAGAATTGAGATGCATCCCACAGTGCAAAAGTTTCACGATATGGTACTTGAGGGCAATCATGAGGGCGTGTCGGAATTGATGGCCGACGATATCCGCTTCATGCCGCCGACCTATTGGGCGACATGGCGGGGCCGCGAGGCGGTCTCGGCGGTGTTGGGCCATGTTGGCGAAGTGTTTGAGGACTTCCGCTATCGCCGGGTGCTGGGTGAGGACGATTATTGGATCCTTGAATTTGAGTGCAAGATCGATGGCTTGGATTGTGTCGGGCTGGATCTGATGACCTTGAACGAGGCCGGTGAGATGCAGCAGCTGGAGGTGGTGATGCGGCCACATAAAACCGTCGGTGCGCTGCGCGAGGCGATGAACAAACGCGTTGCGACCGATCCGCGGTTTCTCAAGCTGCGAGAGGCGCTGTCTTAGGGCCTGCGCTTAAGTTTTTGAGGTTTTCCGCATACTCAGGAACATCGACCCGGAATAGACAATCAACGCGGTCCAAATCATCGGAAAGGCGATCATCCTTGCCTTTCCAAACGGTTCGTCAAACACCAGAACCGCCACAAGAAAGATCATCGTTGGTGCGATGTATTGCAAGACGCCAATCGTCGAGAGGCGCAGCAATTTTGCCCCGTTTGCATAGATCATCAACGGCACAGCCGTCACCGCGCCGCAGCCGATCAACAGCCATGTGTCGCGGGTCGGTGCGAGGCTGAAATGCGATTGGCCGGTCGCGGTAAGGTACCCAAGATAGCCAATCGCCGGAACGATCAGGATCAGCACCTCAAGCAAGAACCCCTGATTGGGGCCAATCGGCAGGCTTTTCTTGGCCAGCGCGTAAAACCCCCAGGATACGGTCAGTGCCAGTGCAACCCACGGCATCCGCCCTGCATCTAGCGTCAGGACCAGCACCGCGCCCGCAGCCAGCGTAATCGCCAGCATTTGCGCCTTGGTCAGGCGTTCCCCCAGCAGGACCGCCGCGAGGAAGATGCTGAACAACGGGTTGATGTAATAGCCCAGCGCCGCCTCAAGCGCATTGCCAGAGGTGATCGCCCAGACATAGATCCCCCAGTTGACCGAGATCAGCGCCGCCGTCACACAGCCCATAGCGAGCATGCGCGGATTGCGCAGCGCCTCGCGCAGGGCGTCGGTGCGGCGCAAGATGATCAACACCACCGCAGCAATCGGCAGGGACCAGACAACCCGATGCGCAACCACTTCGGCCGCCGGAATATGCGAGAGCAGTTTCATATAAAGCGGCAGAAACCCCCAAAACACATAGGCGCCCATCGCATAGGCCAGACCTTGCGGTGTGTCTTCGTTTTTGGTGGGTGGCAGGGTGTCTGGGTTACGCATGGCGGATCCTCCGCCGTCATGCGTAACCGCGATTGTGGGGGGCGACCAGCCCTAAACTTTGACCCGCTCGGAGGCCGGGTCATACATGGGTTTCAGCGATGCATCTGCCTTGACGCGGGTGCCTGCCACGTCGATCTCGTAGGAAGAAGCCAAGACATCAGCCGCGCTTTCGCCTTTGCATGGCACATAGCCAAGGCCCATCGCACCGCCCAGCGCATGCCCATAAGAACCCGACGACAAGTAACCGACAATTTCACCGTCCCGCAGCACCGGTTCATTGTGATAAAGCAGCGGTTCAGGATCAGTCAGGCGGAATTGCACCATCCGCGCCTCCAGCCCGTTTTCTTTTTTGCGCAGCACCGCATCGCGGCCGATAAAATCGGGCTTGTCGGTTTTTACAGCAAAGCCGAGGCCCGCCTCCAGCACGTGGTCTTCTGCGGTGATGTCATGGCCAAAGTGGCGGAAGCCCTTTTCGATGCGGCAGCTGTCCATCATATGCATCCCGCAGAGTTTCAGATCCATGTCCGCGCCTGCCTCTGCCAGCACCTCAAACACATGGGCAGATTGATCGGCACTGACGTAAATCTCCCAGCCCAGTTCACCCACATAGGTCACGCGGTGCACACGGGCGAGACCCATCCCGATCTCGATCTCTTGCGCGGTGCCGAAAGGATTGACCGCATTGCTGAAATCATTGGGCGAGACGGCTTGCAGCAATTTACGAGCGTTCGGCCCCATAACGGCCAGCACACCTTCGCCTGCCGTGACATCCGTGATGACCACGTTGAATGCGCCTTGATGACGGCGCATCCATGTTTCATCGGCCAGACAAGTGGCCGCGGGGGTCACCACCAGATAGGCGGTTTCGGACAGGCGCGTGACGGTCACATCCGCCTCGATCCCGCCGCGTTGGTTCAGGAATTGGGTGTAGACAATTTTGCCCACGGGCACATCGTATTGCCCGCCGCCGATGTGGTTCATAAAGGCACAGGCATCGCGCCCTTCGACACGGATTTTGCCAAAGGATGACATGTCGTACATGCCGACGTTCTCGCGCACGGCCATATGTTCGGCGCGGACGTTTTCAAAGAAGTTTTGCCGCTTCCAGCTGTATTCATATTCCGGTGTCTGCCCCGGACCGGCAAACCAGTTGGCGCGTTCCCAGCCCGCCAGCTCGCCCATCACGGCGCCGCGGTCCTTGAGGTGCTGATGGAAGGGCGTGCGGCGCACACCGCGTGCAGTGGCCTTTTGCCGGTAGGGGTAGTGATCGGCATAGAGCAGGCCCAACGTTTCCTTGGACCGTTCGGCCAGATAGGTTTTGTTGCCTTGGAAGGGCTGCATGCGGATGATGTCGACATCGCCCAGATCAAAGGGTTTCTCACCGTCGTGCATCCATTGCGCCAGCGCCATGCCAGCGCCGCCAGCCGACTGGATACCAATGGAGTTAAAGCCCGCTGCGACCCAGACATTGTCCATCTCTGGCGCGAGGCCAAGGTGATAGGCGTCATCGGGGGTAAAGCTTTCCGGCCCGTTAAAGAACGTATGAATGCCCGCCTCGGCCAGCATCGGCATCCGGTTCACCGCATGTTCGAGGATCGGCTCGAAGTGGTCAAAATCTTCGGGCAACTGGTCAAATTCAAAGTCCGCCGGAATACCATCCAGCGCCCAGGGTTTGGCGTTTGGCTCAAAGGCCCCAAGCAGGATCTTGCCTGCGTCTTCTTTATAATAGGCGCATTCGTCCGGCACGCGCAGGACCGGCAGTTGCTTCAGCCCCTCAATGGCTTCGGTGACGATATAGAAATGCTCACAAGCCTGAAGTGGCACATTCACGCCCAGCATCCGGCCAACCTCATGTCCCCACATGCCGCCGCAGTTCACCACCATATCACAGGCGATGTGACCAGTTTCCTCGCCCTGCGCCCAATCCACGCCGGTGATCCGCCGACCCGCGCGAGTGACGCCGGTGGCGCGGGTGCGTTCAAGAACCTGCGCGCCGCCTTGTCGGGCGCCCTTTGCCATCGCAAGTGCGATATTGGCCGGATCGCCTTGCCCGTCTTTGTCCAGATAGACCGCGCCTGTGACCCCTTCGATGTTCAGGTGTTCGTATTTTTCAAGCACCTCTTTTGGGCTGATTTCCTCAACGTCCACACCAAAGGCACGGGCCATCGCCGCCTGGCGGTAGATCTCTTCTCGGCGTTCTTCGGTCAGGGCCACGGTGATCGACCCGCAGCGCTTGAACCCCGTTGCAACGCCCGTTTCTGTTTCGAGATTGCCGTAAAGTTCCTGCGAATATTTGGCCAGTTTGGTCATATTGGCCGTGGCCCGCAATTGCGCGATCAGACCCGCCGCATGCCAGGTGGTGCCAGAGGTCAGCTGTTTGCGTTCTAGCAACACAACGTCTTTCCACCCCAGCTTGGTCAGGTGGTAAGCGACAGAACAACCGATGACGCCGCCACCGATAATGACAACGCGGGCTTTGGACGGGGGAACAGGCATGGTGGGCACCTTTTGGGTTGAATGTTGGGCGATCATGGCGCGAAACAGACGCGCTGGTCAGGTTAAAAACGGCGGCTATCCGGCGGAATGCGCAATTGCGGGGGTCGGACGTTTGCGGCGGCGGGCCTCTGCAGGGGTACAGCCGAACACAGTCTTGAAGAGCGGCGCGAAACTGCTGGAGAACCCACAAGCCAGTCCAACTTCTCGGATACTGAGAGAGGTGTTGAGCAAAAGCGCGGATGCTTTGTTGAGCCGCAGCTCGCGATAGTAGCTGTTGGGTGTCAGTCCCAGGTATCGGCTGAATTTGCGTTCCAGAGACCGGTTCGAGATATTCAGTAGGCGGCAAAGGTCTTGTATCGGCAGCGGCTCTTCGAGGTTGGCTTTCATCAATGCGATGCAGGCATCCAGATCAGGATCGCCCAAAGCAGACGATTGGTCACTGCCGAAGGGCTGCGGCGTGCGCATATCGCGGACGTGGTGATGCAACAGAATGTCACTGACATTCATCATCGCCGCTTGCGAGACATGCCCCGCAACAACCGATAACATCAGATCCACAGTTGCACCCATTCCGGCGCAAGTGGTGATCCCATCATGATCGCGGGCCAGTTCTGCACCCCAATCGCTGGCATCCACCTCTTCGGACTGGGCCAGCCGGTTTTCCCAATGGGTGGTATGAACCGCGCCCTTGTTGTGGCTGCGAATGTAGTGACTTGCGGCCTCCGCCAGCAGGAAAAGCCGGGCACCCCGCGCCCCATAGGCGGACAATACCCGGCGGAGCGGAACAGCCATCGCCCCCGCATCGGCATTGCCCAGCATGATCGCATAATCCACCGAAGGGCGTTCGGCCAAAGGGGCGGTGTCCACGGTCACGCCCACACTGTCCCGTTTGGCACCGCCCGATATCGACCGAAAGCGCCAGCCAAACACCTCTTGCTGGCAGACGCGGTTGGTGATGCGCAAAACATCCACAACCGCGGCCAGTTCAGTCAGGACAAAACCATCCTCGACAATGATGTCAAAGCGCCCCTGACGGGGCGCTTCTCGGGCAAGGAGGCTGGACCCGCGTGCCATGGATCAGGCCCGGATGCGTTCGTTTTGTGGATCCCAAAGCGGTTGATCTGGTTGCACTGTGGCTTTGCACATTTTGCCGAAAATATCGATCTCGACCTCTGTGCCCGGCACCGCCAGATCGGCCCGCAACATACCCAGCGCGACAGAGCTGTTCACACGGTAGCCCCAATCGCCTGATGTGGTTTCGCCCACAACCGCGCCATCATGCCAGACCGTCGACATGTAGGGCGCGTCCTGATCGCCCGCATCAACGGTCATGATCACAAAGCGTTTCTTGCTGCCTGCCTGCTTTTCCAGCTGCATCGCGGCCTTGCCGGGGAAATCCTGCGGTTTGTCGAGTTTGACAAAACGGTCAAGTCCCCCTTCGAGCAGGGTATAGTCGGTGGACAGATCGCCCTTCCAGGCGCGGTAGCCTTTTTCGATCCGCATAGAGTTCAATGCGAACATGCCAAAGGGTTTCGCACCTGCGCCGATCACCGCATCATAAAGCGTGGGAATATCGGCGTTGGCGGCGTGAATTTCCCAGCCCAGTTCACCGGCAAAACTGACCCGCGCCAATGCGCATGGCTTGCCTGCCACTTCGGCCGCTTGATGGGTCAACCATCCCAAGGACAGGTCCGCCTTGGTCTCCAACGCTTCAAACAGCGCTCGGCTTTGCGGGCCGGTGACGATCAGTGTTGAGTATTCGGTGGTGTGATCCGTCAGGCTCAGCCCCGCATCCCGCGCCGGGCGCAGCACGTCAAAGTCATGCCATTGCGCTGTGGCGGCAGTGATCAGGGTAAAGTGATCTTCGCCGTGGCGCAGGATCGACATTTCGGTCAGGATGCGGCCGCGATTGTCACCAAAGTAGGCCAGATTCATACGCCCCACTTTGGGCAAGCCGCCGGTGATCCGCCCGCGCAGCCATTCGGCGGCACCCTCACCAGAGAGGTTGAACCGGGAAAAGCCCGGCAGGTCCAAGACACCAACGCCATCGCGCACCGCCTCGACCTCTTCTTTGACGCGCACCGCCCAAGGGCCGTTGCGATCCCATGTTTGGGTGCTTTCCTCGGAGGTGTCATCGCCCGGTTTGGCAAACCAGTTGGCGCGTTCCCAGCCGTTGAAAGTGCCCATCTGGCCGCCTGCCGCGAGGATTTTGTCATGGACCGGAGACAGCTTGCGATCCCGTCCCGCAGGCCAGACATGGTGCGGGAAATGCATGGCATATTCGTGGCCATAGGTTTCCATCGCTTTTTGATCGCAGAAGTCCTGATCGGTGTAATCGGTGTAGCGGCGTGGATCGACCGCCCACATGTCCCATTCAGTCTGTCCTTCGGTGATCCATTCAGCGAGCACCTTGCCCGCGCCGCCTCCTTGGGTGATGCCAAAGGTGAACACGCAGGCCTCAAACGCATTTGGCACGCCCGGCATCGGCCCGATCAACGGCAAGCCGTCTGGAGCATAGGGGATCGGCCCGTTGATCACGCGCCCCACACCGGAAGTGCCCAGCATTGGCACCCGTGCCATGGCATCTTCGATGTACCATTCGAGACGCTCCAGATCGTCGGGGTAGAGCTGGAATGAGAAATCCTCTGGCATCGGGTCTTGGGGCGTGACCCAATGGGCCTTACAGTTCCGCTCATACGGGCCGAGATTGAGACCATTCTTGTCCTGACGCAGATAATAGGACGTATCCACATCCCGCAGCAGCGGCACCTTGCGACCGTTCTCTTTGGTCCATGCGGCCAGTTCCGGGATTTCTTCGGTCAGGAAATACTGGTGGCTCATCACCGTCATCGGCAGGGTGCGCCCGCCGTAAGGCTTGAACCACTCCGCAACACGTTGTGCATAATAGCCTGCAGCATTCACCACGTATTCACAGCGGATGTCGCCCTTGTCGGTATGCACAATCCATTCAGCCCCATCGCGGGTTACGCCGGTCGCAGGGCAGAACCGTTCGATCCGTGCACCCATTTCCCGTGCCCCTTTGGCCAAAGCCTGGGTCAGCTGCGCCGGGTCAATATCGCCATCCGCCGGATCCCACAGACCACCTTCAAGATCGTGGGTTTCCATAAATGGATAGCGGTCTTTCATGTCCGAGACGGCCATCATCTCAAGGTCGAGACCCTGATAGTTGCCCATCGACCGGGCGCGTTCAAATTCCTGCATTCGCTCTTTGCTGTGCGCCAGCCGGATGGAGCCGGTGACGTGGTAATTCATCGGATAGTCGACTTCTTTTTCGAGGCCCGCGTAAAGATCCAGCGAATATCGCTGCATGTTCATAACCGCCCAAGAGGTCGAAAAGTTCGGACAGTTGCCCGCCGCATGCCAAGTGGAGCCCGCGGTCAGCTCGTTCTTTTCCAGCAGCACACAATCGGTCCAGCCTGCCTTGGCCAGATGATACAGAGACGACACGCCGACAACGCCGCCGCCGATGATGACCACACGGGCCGTTGATGGAAAGTTGCTCATCTTTATTGCTCCCTTTGCGGCACGCCGTCCGCGATCTCGTAATAATCACCCTTGTCCGCGACAAAGATGTGTTTTTGCAGGGACAGCCCGGTCGGGCCGTCAATAGCACCCAGTGAAAAGCTCATCCCGTCTTCGTCATGGGCCTTCCAGAACAGGAAACAGCCGCAGGCGGGGCAGAAGCCGCGCGTTGCGGTCTCGGTCAGGTCGAACCAACGCACCTCGCCGGTGATGTCGAAATTTGACCGGGGCGCATATCCTGAGGCCCAGTAGTGGCCCGATTGTTTGCGGCATTGGCCGCAGTGGCAGGCCGACACGCTTTGCCCGCCGTCATGCACGGTGAAGGTGACCGCACCGCAGTTGCAGCTGCCCCTTAAAACATCGTTCTGGTCTTGCATCACGCCCTCCCCGGTGTGGCGGCACTGCCCAGAAGGGCGCCGTAGATGATGAAACAAACGGCCATGACCCGGCGCACCCATACGTTGAACACCGCCCCCATCGCCGCCCTTCCCAGCCCGGCGCCAAGCGCGGTAAAGCTGATGTAGCTAAGGGCCGTGAGGCTCAACGCGGTTGGCATGATCACAACCATCTGATCCCAGATCGGCACGCCCGGTTGCACAAACTGCGAAAATGCCGCGAGGTATCCTGCCACGCTTTTGGGATTGATCGTGGCGATGGCGAAGGCCCGCAAATAGATGGACCGCGCAGGCCGCGTGACCTCTGGTACGGGCGTGCTGGCGTTCAGCCAACCACGCACACCGAGGTAGATCAGAAAGCCGGCGCCAATCAGTTTGGCCGCCGTGAAGGCCAATGGCGATGCCGTGATCAGAGCGGTCACACCCAACGCGGACAAAATCAGAAACAACGTGGCCTGTGTGAGGATCGCCAGCACGCCAATCAGGCTGCGGCGGAAACCAAGGGTCATGCCATTGCTGATGCAGTTGACGGCGTTTGGCCCCGGCGTGGTGACAAAGACCAACCAGAACAACGCGAAAACGATCCAGGCCTCAAAGCTCATGCATCAATACTCCGGCGGGGCGATGACCCAGATCGCCACCGCAGGGGCATCAAAGGGATTGGCCCAGCGAAACGGCTCGCCCCGGATACGGAAGCTGTCACCGGGGTGGATCAGATGGGTGGTGCCGTTGATTTCAATCTCCAGCTTACCGGACAGCAGATAGCCCACTTCCTGCGTTTGACGGATGACCTCTTCGGTGATGCGGCTGTGCGGCTGAAAGGTGGAATGCACCATTTCGAAATCGTCAGTCAAATCAGGGGAAAGCAGTTCTTCAACCAGACCGGCCGTGTAAGCCCCGATGGTCCGGCGGGCATCTTTGCGCACAACAAAACCGGCCTCATGGGCGGGGGCGGCCTCGTGGCGGAACAGCATTGAAACGGAAACATCCAACGCCGCCGCGATGTGACGCAGATCGGTGATGGAAGGCTCGGAGATGTCGCGCTCCACCTGGCTGAGCCAGCCGACAGAGCGGCCCAGCGCATCGGCCATATCGGTCAGCGTCAGGCCCCGGCTTTTGCGCAGGGCGCGCAGATCGGCGCCCAAAGTGTCTGGTCTGTCCGGGGTGCTGTGCTGCATGTCAGGTCCGTGAAAATTCTAGCTCGAATTTCACGATGCCTGAGTCGCGTGAAAAAATCCAGAATTATTTCACGGATCTAGATTGCGGCTGAAAAGACCGATTTGAGAATTTCGCTCAAAGCGTCGGCGTCCTGCGCTTTGAAAGCTGCCGGTTGGTCGCTGTCGATGTCAAAGACTGCGATCAGGCTGCCGTTGCCGTCAAAAACCGGCAGAACCAGTTCGGAACGGGTGGACGAGGCGCAAGCGATATGGCCAGGGAAGGCATCGACATCCGCAACCAGTTGCACGGCCTGATCCCGCGCCGCCGCACCGCAAACGCCCCGTGAAAACGGAATGGACAG
The DNA here is from genome assembly GCF_003054325.1 of Sulfitobacter mediterraneus. Taxonomy (GTDB): domain Bacteria; phylum Pseudomonadota; class Alphaproteobacteria; order Rhodobacterales; family Rhodobacteraceae; genus Sulfitobacter; species Sulfitobacter mediterraneus. The sequence continues at coordinate 245,290 of NZ_QBKU01000005.1, read as the reverse complement.
GCAACCATGTCCGCCTTGATACGGCCCGATCTTGAGCATCTCTGGCCCAGTGACACGGTAAAAGCCGGTCCAGTCAAAGCGGTCATCTGCATGATGCACCTCGCAAGCCACTGTCGCCATCAGTGCAACCGCGTCCTTTTCTCCCTCGGTGAGGGCAGCAAGGGTTTTCGCAAGGGTGGGGTAGTCAACTGTCATGATGTGTGCCCTTGAAACGGCGACCGGGGGCTGACTGCCCCCGGACCCCCGTGAATATTTAAGGCCAAAAAGGGTTTAGACCCGTTCGATTGCAATGGCAGTGCCTTCGCCGCCGCCGATGCAGATGGCCGCGATGCCGCGCTTGAGATTGCGTTTCTCCAGAGCGTTGAGCAGCGTGACCATGATCCGGGCACCAGAGGCGCCGATGGGGTGGCCCAGTGCACATGCGCCGCCGTTGACGTTCACGATGTCATGGCTGAGGCCCATTTCATGCATGAAAGCCAGCGGCACCACGGCAAAGGCTTCGTTCACTTCCCACAGGTCGACGTCTTCTTTTGACCAGCCAATGCGGTCCAGCAGTTTTTGCGCGGCAGGCACAGGCGCTGTGGTGAAGAGACCCGGCGCCTGGGCGTGGCTGGCGTGGCCCATGATACGGGCACGGATCGTCAGGCCTTGCGCCTCAGCCGCCTCTTCGGACGCCACGATCAGCGCGGCCGCGCCGTCGGAGATTGACGATGAGTTGGCCGCAGTGACTGTGCCGCCCTCGCGGAAGGCGGGTTTGAGTTGCGGGATTTTTTCGGGGCGGGCGCTGGCCGGTTGTTCATCGGCGGCAAAGGTTGTGCTGCCCTTGCGCGAGCGGACCTCAAGCGGGGCGATCTCATGCTCAAACGCGCCGCTTTCCTGCGCCTCAAGCGCGCGGGACAGCGAGGCCAGCGCATATTCATCCTGGGTTTCGCGGGTGAACTGAAACGCCTCGGCGCAGTCTTCGGCAAAGGTGCCCATCAGGCGGCCCTTGTCATAGGCATCTTCGAGACCATCAAGGAACATGTGGTCAATCACCTGACCATGGCCCAGCCGCGCACCGCCGCGCATTTTGGGCAAGACGTAGGGCGCATTGGTCATGCTTTCCATGCCGCCGGCGACCATGACTTCCGTATGGCCAAGCGCGACCTGATCAAAGGCGATCATCGCGGCCTTCATGCCGGAGCCGCACATTTTGTTCAGGGTTGTGGCCGGCACCTCTTCGCCCAGACCGGCAGCAAACCCGGCTTGCCGCGCTGGCGCTTGTCCCTGACCGGCAGGCAGAACGCAGCCCATGAGAACCTCTTGCACCTGGGCGGCGCCCGCCCCATCAAGCGCGGCCTTGATCGCATGTCCACCCAATTCGGCGGCTGTCATGCCCTCAAATGCACCTTGAAATCCGCCCATGGGCGTACGGGCCGCGCCCGCAATTACAACATTTCGCATCACGTTCTCCTTGGTCGGCGCTGCTCATCAGTTGGTAAGGATTTACCGCTATGCCTTGATGCAACGCTCGGGTCTCAGGGGTTTACTTATGAAAGTTTCCACAAAGATTGAAGGGGACAGATGTATCGTGACGGTTCAGGAAGACCGCATTGATGCTGCTGTTGCACTGGCCTTTAAAGATGCCATGCGGCGCAATACTGCTGGATCAGGCGCGATGGTGATCCTCAACCTTGCAAAGGTGCAGTTCATTGACAGCAGTGGACTGGGCGCAATTGTCGCAACCATGAAACACCTCGCCCCGGATCGGCAGTTGGTTCTTGCCGGGCTGACGGCACCGGTTGAACGGGTTTTCACCCTCACCCGGATGGACAGTGTTTTTCAGCTTTTTGCCACCCTTGATGACGCGCTCGCTGTTCACCATGCATGAGCAAGCCATGACGCGCCCGGACACAGGAGCATTGACCTTGGGATTACTGCCACCGTTTGAAGTGTCGCTCAACAACCAACAATCCGATGTACGCGGCGCGCTGAGTGCCCTGCTGGCCGGGTTGGGACCATTGGCCCTTGATGTGGAAGAGGCTGGCACGGTTGAGCTGGTGATGGCCGAGGCATTGAATAACATTGTTGAACACGCCTATGCAGACCGCAGGCGCAAAGAAGCGATTCATATCCGGTGCAAGCAACTGCGTGATGGGCTCCATCTACGGATTGTTGATCGTGGGATGGCGATGCCCGACGGAAAGACGCCGATTGGGATGGCCCAGAACATCGATGTGGATGCCATTGATATGCCCGAGGGCGGTTTTGGATGGTTCCTGATACAGGATCTGGCGAAAGACATCCGGTACCAACGGGTTGGGCACACCAACCAGCTTGACCTGCGGTTGGCGGTTGCCCTGCACGCCGAGGGCTGATCCCCGTTTCATTTCGGTTTTGAGAGGCCTTGCCGGTGATTTCACCAGCAGGGCCATTCGTCGATGCTCCCCCTGCGCACCCCTATTAACCATGCCCTAAAACTGCCGTGATGTTTCCCACAAGTGCCGTGATCTGATCATAATTGCGCCGTGGTCTGAGGGCATATCTGGTCCTGTAGCTTCACAAGGCTTCCCTCGGCGTCGCGCTTTATAGCCCCCACCCAATGCGCGGCGCCGAGGATCTTTCCCCTACATCATTGGCAGTCCCGCACAGGCGGGCTAGGTTCCCGTCAAACCAACACTGACGGAGCCATCAATGCGCGACTTTCACTTTCCTGGACGGTCCCCTGTGTTTGCCAGCAATGGCATGTGCGCGACCTCACACCCCTTGGCCGCTAAAACCGCCATCGACATTCTGGAACGCGGCGGCAATGCGATGGATGCGGCGATTGCGGGTGCGGTCTTGTTGGGTATTTGCGAGCCGCAAATGACCGGGATCGGCGGAGATTGTTTTGTCCTTTATTCAGAAGCCGGATCGGATGAGGTGATTGCGCTGAACGGATCTGGGCGTGCGCCAGCTGCCCTTGATGCCGCAAATCTACGGGCGCGGGGTGAGACCACCGTGCCGCTCTATTCTGCGGATGCGGTGACGATCCCAACAGCCATGGATGCGTTTTGCGGGTTGTCTGATCAGGTTGGCAAACTGGGGCTGGATGCGCTTTTGGCCCCGAGCATTCACTATGCGGATGAGGGGGTTCCTGTCGCGCCTCGGGTTGCGTTTGATTGGGCGTTGGAGACAGAAAAGCTTAAGGGATGCGCCCGCGAGTATTATCTAAAGGACGGCGCTGCCCTCAAGACCGGCGATGTTTTCCGCGCGCCCGGTCAGGCGGAGGTGCTGCGCCGGGTGGCAAAATCGGGGCGGGATGCATTTTACAGCGGCGAAATTGCCGAGGATATGATTGCCGCGTTGACGGCCCAAGGCGGCGTTCATACCGCTGCGGATTTTGCAGCAGCGGCCAGCGACCCCGCAACCCCGGTTGAAGCGCCCTACAAAGGTGTTGATGTGGTAGAGCATCCGCCAAACGGGCAGGGCGCAACAGCGCTATTGCTGCTGAATATTCTCGATCAGTTTGATATCGCTGCGATGGACCCATTTGGCGCGGAGCGTGTGCATATTGAGGCGGAAGCAAGCAAGCTGGCCTATGATGCCCGCAACCGGTTCCTTGCTGACCCGGATTACACCAGCCGCCTTGATCACATGCTGGCCCCGGAAACGGCGCAGAAGTTGGCGGCATTGATTGGCCCCAAAAAGGCAATGCCGGCCGCCGCGCCGCTGACCGAGCAAGTCCATAAAGATACCGTCTATATCACCGTGGTTGATCGCGATGGCATGGCCGTTTCGATGATTTATTCGATCTTTCATGGGTTTGGATCGGGGATCGCGTCTGACAAATTTGGCATTCTACTGCAAAACCGGGGGGCCGGATTTACCTTGCAAGACGGCCACCCGAACGAATTGAAGGGCGGCAAACGCCCCATGCATACGATTATTCCGGGGATGATCCGCGAAAACGGCAAGGTGATCATGCCATTTGGCGTGATGGGCGGGGCCTATCAACCTTGCGGGCATGCGCGGTTTGTATCCAATCTACAAGACTTCGGAATGGATATGCAGACCGCTATTGATGCGCCGCGGGCCTTTGCGGATGGCGGCGTCCTCAAGATCGAACGGGGTTACTCGGACACTGTGCGCCAATCGCTGGCCGATTTGGGTCATCAGGTCGAGATCACAGAGGCAGCCATCGGCGGTGCCCAGTCGATCCGCCTGCGCCCGGATGGTGTATTGGAAGGCGCCAGTGATCCGCGGAAAGACGGATGTGCACTGGGGTACTGAGGCACACTGCCCGTTGCAAAACACAAGGCGGCCTAAGCCCCCGTTCTTAGTTCAGCTGGAAATGCAGCGGGTAGGCGCCATCGGTGAAGGGGCCAAACAGATCGGGGATATCGGGGTGATCCACAGGTTCGCCAGAATAATCGGCAACCAGATTTTGCTCCGATACATAAGCCACATAGTAGCTTTGGTCATTTTCGGCCAAAAGGTGATAAAAAGGCTGGTCTTTGACCGGCCGGCTTTCTTCCGGGATGGCTTCGTACCATTCATCGGTATTGGCAAATTCAGGGTCGACATCAAAAATCACCCCTCGGAAGGGATGTTTCTTGTGGCGGACGATTTGCCCAAGGTGATATTTAGCACGTGTTCGAAGCATAACTGCAGGCCCTACCTTTCGTTAGGTACCGTTTCAAGTGGCTTTTGTCCAATCACGCGGCGGCAATTGAAGGAAACAGTCTGTTGAACCTTACCCTTACAGTGCTTGAGATCGTTGCACCGGTATTTTTGCTGGCTGGGATTGGGTTTGTCTGGGTCAAGATGGGGCTTGAATACCGGATTCAGTTTGTGACCCAGATGGCGATGACCCTCGCCGTTCCCTGCCTGATCTTTGTTTCCTTGATGAACACAAAGATTGATCCGGCGGCCCTGACCGCGCTTTCACTGGCCAGCGTGGTAGCCTATGCGGCGGTGTCCGTTGCGGCGGTGGCCCTTGTGTTTGTGTTGGGGTTGAATCGGCGCACCTTTACCGCGCCGCTGATTTTCGGGAATACGGGCAATCTGGGTCTGCCATTGGCGCTGTTTGCATTTGGCGAGACCGGGCTCAGCTATGCAGTGGTGGTCTTTGCGATCATGGTCATCTGGTCCTTCACCTTTGGGATCTGGCTGGTGGCGGGGGCGGGGTCGTTTGGCAAAGTCCTGCGCGAGCCATTGGTCGGGGCGACATTGCTGGGTGCGTTATTCCTGTGGCAAGGATGGCAAACGCCGGTGTTTCTAACCAATACGCTGACCCTTGTGGGGCAGATGGCGATCCCCTTGATGCTGATCACACTGGGCGTCGCGGTTGCACGATTGTCGCCTGCCGGGATGGGGCAGGCGATTGTCCTTTCCTTGGTGAAACTGGTGCTTTGTGCGGGCATAGCGTGGATCGCGGGGCGCTGGTTTGGTTTGGACAAGACCGCTTTTGGCGTGTTGGTTTTGCAGGTGGCAACCCCCGTTGCCGTCACCTCATATCTGTTGGCCGAAAAGTACGGCGCAGATTCGCAAGCCGTTGCCGGGTTGGTCGTGGCCTCGACCCTCATGTCGATCGGCGCATTGCCGCTGCTTCTGGCGCTTTTGCTGTGAAAATTGTGATGTGACGCCCGCTTAGAATCTGATAAACTACGGCAAAATATAAAAACGAAAAAGCGAGAGGCAAATGAGCAAAACTCTTCGCGCGTTGATTATTGTGCTGTTGGTGGCATCCTGTGGCGGTGGGCAGTCTTCTGCCCCGCGGGATCTGGATAACGCCTGCACGATCCTCAAACAGCGCCCCGAATATTACAAAGCGTTCCGCAAGGTTGAGCGGAAATGGGGCGTGCCAATCCACGTCCAGATGGCGACGATCTATCAGGAAAGCAAGTTTGTCGCCGATGCGCGGACACCGTTCAAATATGTGCTGGGTGTCATCCCGATGGGCCGCCAATCCAGTGCCTATGGCTACAGTCAGGCGCTGGATGCGACATGGGATGAATACCGCCGCGCAGAAAACCGCCGCACGGCCAAGCGGGACCGCATTCGCGACGCCAGCGATTTTATGGGTTGGTACATGACTCAAAGCAAAGATCGCAATGGGATCCCTCTATCGGACGCCCGCAACCAATATCTGGCTTACCACGAAGGTCACACCGGGTTCTCGCGTCAGACTTACAATAGAAAAGCATGGCTGGTGGCCGTGGCAGGAAAGGTCGACGCCCGATCTACTATGTACCGTGAACAGATTTCCAGCTGCCGGTTGCGCCGGTTCTGATTTATATCCCTGCCCGCTTGGGCAGGGACCCTCATCAGCGTTTTGGCCCGGATTGTGCGGCACCCACGTCAAACAGACTATTGGGCAGGTTGCCGCCTTTTTGCAGATCTCCCAAAACAACGGTGGTCTGCCCGCCGCCGCTGTCGTTGATCACCCATTGGCGCAGCTCAACCGGATTTGACGTGAACTTCAGCTCGATATTGCCGTAACCGGGGTTTTCGGGGTCTTGCGCTTTGACCACAGTGGCTGTGCCGTCAAACCGATGGCCTGTCACCATTTTTGCGCGCCCCAGATCCACGTTGCGGGCCAGAATGATCGACAAAGGTGTGCGGCTGAGCGGATAGCTTTCTGCCGGCTGGTTGGATTTCTTGTCATAGATCACAACCGTGTTGCTGCCCGCAACAACCAGCGCCGATTCAGGTGGGTTGTATTCAAACCGCACCTTGCCGGGGCGTTTGATATAGATGGTGCCGGTGCTGATCGACCCGTCATCATTGATTTGCGTGAATTCGCCCTTGGCGGTTTGAAGCTTGTTCAGATAGGCAGAAATCTCGCCCAGCGGCAGTTTTTCCGCCACCGCCGCAACCGGGGTTGTCACAAATGCTGCCGCCAAAACTGCGGCGGCCATCGTCAAAATACGCATAATGTCTTCCTGTCTGACTGCTTGGCTTTACACATAGGGCGCATTGCGCGGTTATGCGATATCAGCCTGCAAAATTCCGCGCAAACCCGGCGCCGAATAAGCAAAAACCGCCGACACATGGATCGGCGGTTTTCTATGCTGTTGATACATCGGACCGGGGTCTAGCCCTGCTCTGGCACCAGAATTTCACGTTTGCCCACATGGTTGGCAGGCGAGACAAGACCTTGATCTTCCATCTGCTCCACCAGACGTGCGGCCTTGTTGTAGCCAATCGCCAGTTTCCGCTGGATGTAGGAGGTCGAACATTTGCGGTCTTTGATCACCACTTGAACGGCGGTGTCATAAAGCGCGTCTTCGCCATCGGTATTGCCACCCAGCCCCAGCACCGCATCGATGCTGCTTTCACTGTCTTCGGACGGGCCCTCAACTACGCCAGAAATATAGTCAGGCTCACCGTAGGCTTTGAGGTGGTTGACGATTTCTTCGACCTCTTCGTCGCTCACAAATGGGCCGTGGCAACGGGTGATCTTGGCGCCGCCCGCCATATAAAGCATGTCGCCCATGCCCAAAAGCTGTTCGGCGCCCATCTCGCCCAGAATGGTGCGGCTGTCGATCTTGGAGGTCACTTGGAATGAAATCCGCGTGGGGAAGTTCGCCTTGATCGTACCGGTGATTACGTCAACCGAGGGGCGCTGTGTGGCCATGATCAGGTGAATGCCCGAGGCCCGCGCCATCTGCGCCAGACGCTGAATGCAGGCTTCGATCTCTTTGCCCGCCACCATCATCAGATCGGCCATTTCATCCACAATCACCACGATATAGGGCAGTGCCTCGGGTGTGTTCTCTTCTGTCTCAAAGATCGGCTCGCCGGTGTCTTCGTCAAATCCGGTCTGAACGGTCCGGCTGAACATCTCGCCTTTGGACAGGGCCTCGCGAACGCGGCCATTGTAGCCTTCGATATTGCGCACGCCCATTTTGGACATCTTGCGATAGCGCTCTTCCATCTCGCCCACGGTCCACTTCAGGGCAACCACAGCCTTTTTCGGATCGGTCACAACCGGCGACAACAGATGCGGGATGCCGTCATAAACCGACAGTTCCAGCATCTTGGGGTCGATCATGATCAACCGGCATTCCTCTGGCGTCAGCTTGTAGAGCAGGCTCAGAATCATGGTGTTGATCGCAACCGACTTACCCGAACCGGTGGTCCCGGCAATCAACAGGTGGGGCATCTTGGCAAGGTTCGCGACAACCGCATCGCCGCCAATGTCTTTGCCCAGCGCCAGCGGCAGGCGCATGTTGCTGTCGCCAAAATCACGTGCCGCGAGGATCTCGCGCAGGACCACTTTTTCGCGGTTCTCATTGGGCAGTTCGATACCAATTACGGAGCGGCCAGGCACGGTAGACACACGCGCAGACAGGGCCGCCATGGAACGGGCGATGTCATCGGCCAGACCAATCACGCGAGAGGCCTTGAGGCCCGGCGCGGGTTCCAATTCGTACATGGTGACAACCGGACCGGGGCGCACGGCGACGATCTCGCCTTTGACGCCATAGTCATCCAGCACGTTCTCCAACATGCGCGCGTTCTCTTCGAGCGCCTCATCAGACAGATGCAAACGCTGGACCTGTTCCGGATTTTCCAAAAGGTTTAGTGGTGGTAATTCGAAACCCGGATGGGTGTCTTCGAAGGTCAGCGTGGGCTGTGCTTCGGCTTTGGCCTGTTTGGACGGCTGGACCAATTTGCGGGCGGGCTGCTGGACCACCTTGCGCGGCTCTGCAACCGGAATGACCGGCGCGAGGGCTGGCGCTTCGACCATCGTAGAGCTTTCAAGCGGCAGCGGATCTGCGGCAACCTGCGCAACAACGGGTTCTGGCGCGGGCTGCGGTGCGGGGGTCAGAACCTGCATCTGCGGCTGGACGGCAGCGGTCAGTGGCGGTTCGGCCCGCAGGGATGCTGTCAACGGCGGCTCTGGCGGCAATTCAGCAACCGGCGCGGTGTTCAGGACAAGCGGATCAGGCCCCCTGCCCCGGCCCTTGGTGAGGGGCGCAGTTGTCGGGGTGTGCAGCGCGGTAGTGCTGCGGACGCGGTTCTTGATCACGTCAGCGATCTTGGATTTGATCCGATCCTCGCCCGGAACCTCATCGATCACAGCTTCGCTGTAGGTTTCCACCAGCTCTGGCTCGGGCATGGTTTCGGGACGTTTGATCAGCGTAGGCATACGCGCCATGATCCCGACTTTTTCCTCAACCGGTTCTTGCGGTTGCGCTTGTGGCTGGGGCTGGGCCGACATCTCCATATGTTCCTGGATCGCGGCATAGGCGGCGGCTTCATCCGCCTCTTTTCTCAGACGTTCACGGCGTGCAGCATGGCGAGCCTGCATCTGATGAGCGGCCTGAACCGCGCCCGATGCACCGCGCCCGAGCATCGTCATCAGCATGGCATAGGCCATGATCACGCCCACCAAAAGGAAACGACCGATGCGCAGCAATTCAGCCTTGGTAAAGCCCAGAACAAAGGCCCCCAGCGTCAGAATCGACACGCCCATCAGCAAGGACATCAGCTTCACGGTAAAGCTGGATCCGATTGGCAAAACGGTCAGAACTGCGCCCATGACGGTGTCGCCGAACAACCCGCCAAGGCCAAAACTATGGGTTTGCAGCCATTCTTCGCCCGGTGCGAGGGTCGCGGCATAGATCGCCCCCAAAGCCACGGCAATCGGCGCAAAGATCAGGCGGCTGACGGCGCGTTCCTGCCCGATGTGCAGGGCAAAACGGATACCCCAAACCAGCAGAACAACGGCAAGGCCCCATGACCCCCAACCGACAATCATAAACAATGGCGCTGCAATAGACGCGCCCATCCGGCCCATCCAGTTTTGCACCGGCGCATCGGTGGACACCATCCAGTTGGGATCATCCGGCGTGTAGCTTCCGATCATCAGAACAGCCATCATGCCCAGCAGGATCAGGCCAAGACCCAACAATTCCTTGCCGCGTTTTTCAATCGCTTCAGCCATGTTGCTGTCCAGCAGAGGATCGCGCCCGCGTGTCTGATATGCCATTGCTCTGTTCCCTCGAATTATGCCGAGTACAGGCAGTCGCGGATCAATTCCAATCCGCGTGCCGTCTCTTCTTTTGGGGCCACCAAGGCGACCCGAATATATGTTTTGCCGGGGTTTTCCCCGTTTACGTCTTGCGCCAGATAACCACCCGGTAGCACCTTCACCCCGGTCTCGCGCCACAGCTTGACCGCCGCTTTTTCGTCATCCTCAACAGGCAGCCACAGGAAAAACCCGGCATCAGGCCGCATATAACCCGGCACATTGCCAAGAATACGATCGGCCAGCTCGTACTTTTCCTGATAAAGCTTGCGGTTCTCTTCTACATGCACCTCATCGCTCCAGACTGCGGCAGCGGCCTGTTGCAGCGGCAGCGGTAAGGGTGCGCCCGCGTAGTTCCGCAATTGCTTGATCTCGCGGATCGTGTCTGGTCCGCTGGCCACAAATCCAGACCGCAGCCCCGGGAGGTTGGACCGTTTGCTAAGCGAATGAAAAATCGCAACGCGGTTGCGGTCAGTGCCCAGTGCCTGAACCATCTCCATTGCGCCAGTTGGCGGGGTGTCGCGGTAAATCTCGGAATAGCATTCATCGGCGAAAATCTTGAAATCATAGGTTTCGGCCAAATCAATGAGCCGGGTCCAATAATCGCGATCCGCGACCGCGCCCTGTGGGTTGGCCGGCGAGCAGATAAACGCAGCCGTTGTCCGGCGCAGCAGGTCTTCGGGCAGCGCATGATAATCGGGCAAATGGCCGGTTTCTGCGGTGGCAGGCACCATGATCGGATCTGCGCCACCGGAAATCGCGCCAATCATGTACACTTGGTAAAACGGATTAGGCATCAAAATGGCGGGTTTTTCGCCATTTTTGGTTTCCGGGCAAACCGCCATCACAGCGTTGTACAGCCCTTCGCGCGTGCCGTTCAGCGCCATAACTTCGGTATCGGCATCCATGCTCACGCCGTAGCGCCGGTCGATCCAACCGGCGATGGCACTGCGCAACTCTGGCGACCCATCGTTGGGCGGATAGCGGTTAAACCCGGCGGCATTTTGCGAAATCACATCAGTCACCCAGGCCGGAAAGGCGTGTTTGGGTTCCCCGATTGTCATTTGAATGAGCGGCCCACCACCGGTGTGCACGTCCAGAAGGGCGCGCAGGCGCGGCCACGCATGGGCCGGAAGGTTCGAAAACCGCTCAGGATACAACATCAAAACTGCCTCAGGTCGGGATCATTAACGCCCCGTTTTGTTCAAAGTACCCAAGGCTCGCCGATACGTCCAGAACTCGCGGAAATTCCGGGGCTCTTTGTGGCATTTACGCCAATGTCATCCCAACGCCTCTTCGACCGCTGCCCCAAGCCGCAACAGGCGTTCTTCGTGATTTGGCGGGGCCATCATCATCAATCCGCAAGACGGCGTGCCCGTTGGCAATGTCAGGGCGCAACCGCCCATCAGGTTGCCGATGCGGGTGTTGCGCAGCGCCAATAGGTTTTCCGAAACATAGTAATCATGGTCCTGAGTGAGCCGCGCCAGATTGGGCGGCAAGATCGGCGCGGTTGGAAGAAGCACCGCGTCAAACCCGGCGGTGGCGGCATAGAACCCTTCGCGGGCCGCATGTAAGGTCGCCCAAGCGGCCACATAATCGGGGCCGGAAAAGCCTATGCCGAGACGGAACCGTTCGAGGATCTCAGAGAACATCTTGTCCGGATTGTCCTCGATCACATCGCGCCACAAGCCGTAAGCCTCTGTTGTGTAAAGGCATCCGGAGAGAGGCATCACCTCGTTCACTTCCGGCACATCGATGTCCTCAATGATGGCGCCCGCCGCTTCGAGCCGTGCAAGCGCATCCACATAGGCAGCGGCGGGTGCCTCGCGCAGATCATCCAGCGCAACAGTGGTCAGCCGCGCAAAACGGCGGCCTTCAACATCGGCGTGATGCAGGTCGGCGACTTTGCCCCCTTCCAGCGCGGCCAGCAACAGGCCCGCATCCTCAACAGAGCGGCAAAGTGGGCCAATGGTATCAAACCGAAGCGCAAGCGGCACCACCCCTTCGAGGGTCAGCCGATCCGAGGTGGTTTTGAGGCCCACAAGGTCATTCCACGCGGACGGGATACGCACCGAACCGCCCGTATCAGAGCCGATGCCAGCCGCCGCCAAACCAAAGGCAACCGACGCCGCAGCCCCGGAGGATGAGCCGCCCGAGACCCCGTCAGGATCGTTTACCGATGGCGGCGTTGCCGTGCTGGGATTGTGCCCAAGCCCTGAAAACGCCAACTCGCTCATGTGGGTTTTGCCCAGACAAACAAGGCCCGCAGCGGTGGCGTTTTGCAAGACAACTGCATCCCGGTCCGGCACCCGCCCTTCCAGCAGTTTGGATCCGGCCTCCGTTGCTACACCTGCGGTATCAAACAAATCTTTCCACGACACAGGCACGCCATCCAGCGGTGACAGACGATGACCCGATTTGGCCCGTTCGGACGCCGCCAGCGCCTCGGCCAAGGCGCGGTCTGCCGTCACGCGGGCATAGATTCGGTCCCGCAGGGGATGGGCATCAATCGCGTCCAGATAGGTCTGGCACAAATCCACCGGATCAATTTGCCCATCCGCAATCCCGCGTCCCAAATCTGCGGCGGTCATCATTAGCCAGTCCTGCATGATCTTACCTTTCTGTGATTTTTGGTGACGGTAGCGGCGCTTGGGCACATGGACAATCCCCACCTGCCGCGCATATCTAAGGGCATGACATTTGATACCGATATCGCAATTGTGGGTGGTGGCCTGAACGGGCCAGCGCTGGCGCTTGCTTTGGCGCAAATTGGCCTGAAAGTCACCGTGATTGACGCACTGGACCTCAAGCTGCGCAAGAACGCAAAGTTCGACGGGCGGTCCTATTCACTGGCCCATGCCTCTATGCGGTTGATGCAGGGGTTAGGCGTCTGGCCCCAGATCGCCGATGATGCGCAGCCGATGCTTGAGATCAAAGTTACCGATGGGCGCGCAGGTGAAGGGCCATCGCCGTTCGTGATGCAGTTTGATCACGCCGAAATCGAAGAAGGCCCGATGGGGTACATGGTCGAAGACCGCCATTTGCGCCGTGCCTTGCTGGACGCGGTGAAATCCAAGTTCGGCATCACTCAAATCAACGGCACACGAGTGGTTGGGCAGGATGTCGATGCAAACGGCATCACGATCACATTGGACAGCGGCAAAGCATTGCGAGCGCGTCTGGTGATCGGCGCGGATGGGCGCAGCAGTGGCACGTGCGAACGGGCCGGGATCAAACGTGTTGTCCAAGGTTACGGGCAAACCGCTTTGGTCTGTGCAATCGACCACGAATTGCCCCATGGTGGCGTCGCACACCAGTTTTTCATGCCGCCCGGACCACTGGCGATCTTGCCGCTCAAGGGCAATCGGTCGTCCATCGTCTGGAGCGAGACAACCCAAAATGCCGCCCGCATTCATGCCCTGCCTGATGCCGATTACATTGACGTACTGCGGCCTCGTTTCGGGAGTTTCCTGGGGCAGATATCGTTGGCGGGCGCACGGTTTACCTATCCTTTGGGCCTGTCACTGGCGCATGAGATGATTGCCCCGCGTGTGGCGCTTGTTGGGGATGCGGCCCACGGGATGCACCCGATCGCGGGGCAAGGGCTGAACGCAGGTCTGCGCGACGTGGCTGCCTTGGCCGAAGTGATCGCAGATGCACAGCAGCGCGGCGAAGACATCGGATCAGACGCAGCCTTGGCCCGATACCAAGAATGGCGGCGCTTTGACAACACATCTCTGGCACTGGCCACAGACAGCTTTAACAAGCTGTTTTCGAACGACAATCCACTCTTACGCGCAGCGCGTGATTTGGGAATGGCGGCGGTGAATGCCCTTCCGGGATTGCGCCGCGGCTTTATCCGCGAAGCGGCAGGCCTCAGCGGGGAATTGCCCCGATTGATGCAAGGCAAACCGCTTTGATCCGAAAAGATCAGTCGAGGATGCGTGCCTCATCTTCAAGCATCACAGGAATGCCGTTGCGGATCGGATAGGCCAGACCGGCCTCTTTTGACACAAGTTCCTGCTTGTCTGCATCATAGTGCAGGGTGGCTTGGGTACGCGGACAAATCAACGCCTCAAGCATCCGGCGATCAAACTGCACTTCGGTGTTGGTCATTGCATCAATCCTTCTTCCTGACCGCCGCGCATTGCGTATTCGATCAGCGTCACCAATGTTTCGCGCCGTGTTTCCAGCGATGGCGCTTCTAACAGCGCCTGTTTGTCCTCGGGATCAAATTCCAGCATCATCGACAGGGAATTGATCAGCAATTCATCGTCAGCTTCTTTCAGCGTGTCCCAATCGGCAGAAAGCCCAAGCGTGTCAAAGTACCGGCCAAGCAGGGACAAGAACGGTGTGCGACAAAAGCCGTTGTCGCCTTCTTCCTTGCCCAGATCACGCTCAAACCCGTCCCAGTTGATGTCGCAACGACGATAAGGCGTGAACCCCTCAACCTCTTGCACCACACGGAACCGCGACACACCGCCAAGGGTGATCATATAGCGTCCGTCCTCGGTCTCGGAAAACTGCGTGATCCGGCCCGCACAGCCAATCGTCTGCAACCCCGGCCCTTCGCGGCCCGGAACCTCGTTTGGCTGGACCATGCCGATGAGCCGCCCGTCCGTCTTCAGCGCGTCAGATATCATCTGAAGGTAGCGCGGTTCAAAGATGTGAAGCGGCAACCGCGACCGCGGCAGAAGCAATGCCCCTGCCAGCGGAAAAATCGCAATCGTTTCGGGCAACTCGGTTGGCTGTATCATGGACAACGATCTAGCCCGCCAAACCGATCAGGCAAATATCATTGAGCTAAGCTTGCGCCGCCCGTTGAGGACCACCGGGTCGTTGGGTTTCAACGCATCAAAAATGGTAAAGAGCTGCGTTTTGGCAGCGCCTTCATTCCATTCGCGATCCCGCTTGAAGATATCGAGCAGGTGATCCACCGCCGCTTCGGCATCACCATTGGCATAGAGCGCCTGCGCCAGATCGAACCGTGCCTGGTTGTCCTCGGGGCTGGCTTCGACGGCGGCGGTCAGTTCGGCCACGGGACCGGCATCGGCGGCTTGGCGTGCCAGTTCAAGCTGGGCATGGGCGGCTTCCAGTTCGGGGGCATTGGAGATCTCGATAGGGGCGCCATTCAGCAGCGCTTCGGCCTGATCGAGATCATCCAGCGCCAGATAGGAGCGCACCATGCCGCCATAAGCGCCCGCATGCAGCGGGTCTTCGCCAAGGATGGCGGCAAAGGTCTGCGCCGCATCTGCCGCTGCGCCTTCGGCCAGCATCTCTTCGGCGGCGGCCACCGCTTCATCCAGTTGATCACCCGGCGCTTCGCCGCCAGCGGATTTCACAACGCGGTCGATAAACGCCTTAATCTCGGATTCTGGCTGCGCACCTTGAAAGCCGTCAATCGGCTGACCTTTGTGAAAGGCATAGACGGTCGGAATGGATTGGATCTGCAACTGACCAGCAATCATTTGCGCCTCGTCAACATTGACCTTAACCATCTTGACCGCGCCTTTTGCGGCCTTCACTGCGGCTTCAAGTTGCGGGCCAAGCGTTTTGCACGGGCCGCACCATGGCGCCCAGAAATCCACCACGATCGGAGTCGTCTGCGACGCCTCGACCACGTCTTGCATAAACGACGCTTCGTCGCTGTCTTTGATCAGATCGGCATCGGGCGCACCCGACAGGTTCAGTTCCATCATTTTCATTTCCTCGCGTTGCGCGTTTGGTGCCTATATGTAGACAGTTGGCGCAGATTCAAAGGTCAAAGGTCGCAAAAACCGGCGCGTGGTCGCTGGGTTGTTCCCATCCACGTACATCGCGCACAACATGGCTGGAATGACCGGCATTCGAAATGTCCTGTGTCGCCCAGATATGATCGAGCCTGCGGCCCTTGTCGGCGGCATCCCAATCGGGCGAGCGATAAGACCACCAGCTATACAGATTGCCCTGAGGGATATCCTGCCGTGTGATGTCCACCCAATTGCCCGCATCTTGGGTCTCGGCCAGTGCTTCAACCTCAACCGGCGTATGGCTGACCACCTTGAGCAGCTTTTTGTGGTCCCAGACATCATCTTCACGCGGCGCGATATTCAGATCACCCACCATGATGGATTTCTCGGGGTTTTGTGCGTGAAACCAATCACGCATCTCGGACAGGTAGTCGAGCTTTTGACCAAACTTCTCGTTGATCTCCCGGTTCGGCTTGTCACCGCCTGCAGGCACATAGAAGTTATGGATTGTGGTGCCGTTCTCCAGCTTGGCCGCCACGTGGCGGGCATGGCCAAGCGCGGCAAAATCGCGATCACCGGCATCCTCAAGCGGCAAGCGGGACAGGATTGCCACGCCGTTATAGCCCTTTTGACCCCGCGCAACCATGTGGGTATAGCCCGCCTCGTGAAAGGCCTCGGTCGGGATCTTGTCCACCGGGCTTTTGCATTCCTGCAAACACAGAACATCCGGCCCTTGTTCCTTAAGCAGACGCAGCACCAGAGGTTCGCGCAGGCGAACAGAATTGATGTTCCAGGTGGCGAGGGAAAATGACATGGGCGGCAGGCTCCGGTTTGGGGTGTTTGGGCCGCACCCTACCCCTTGCCGCCGCCCGCCGCCATGATGAAATCAGACGCCGTTGGGCGCGATCATCACCTTGCCATTTCGTTCCCCCGCCCAAGAATATTTCGCCGCTTCGGCAATCTCATCGAGGGTGAAATGTCTGTCGATAGGGGCATAGAGCGTACCCTTGGCAATCTGGCCCGCGAGATCGGCATAAAGCGCGGCGCGGGTCGCCTTGTCCGCTGCGTTCATCCATGTGACCAGCCAAAAGCCGCGCACTGTGATGTTGTTGAAAATAAGGGCGGCCGCGCCAATCGCACTGTCCTCATTCGACATGCCGCCGTAATTCACCAAGGTTCCGCCCGGCTCAAGCGTGTCAGCAAGGCGGCCAGCAGTTTTGCCCGCCACCGCATCCACGGCCAGTTTCATCTTGGCGCCCGTGGCCGCTTTGACGTCTCGCGCCAGATCCGGGTTGTCGACCAACACCACATCTGCGCCCAGTTCCTTCAGCCCGGCAACCGCGCTTTCCCGGCGCACAACGCAGGCCACATTGATGCCTTTGGCCT
The DNA here is from genome assembly GCF_003054325.1 of Sulfitobacter mediterraneus. Lineage (GTDB taxonomy): Bacteria > Pseudomonadota > Alphaproteobacteria > Rhodobacterales > Rhodobacteraceae > Sulfitobacter > Sulfitobacter mediterraneus. The sequence continues at coordinate 228,175 of NZ_QBKU01000005.1, read as the reverse complement.
TGGCCAATTGCACCAAATAACCGCCCACGGCAGAATTCGCAGCAGACTGGATCACCCAGTCGCCCTCTTTCAGATCCACGTAATCCGACAGCAAAAGCGCCGCTGTGGCCGGATTGACCAACAACATCGAAAGCTGGTCCAGATCGCCCTCGGGCAGCGGCACCAAATGGCGCGGATCGCATACTGTTTCGCTGACCCAAGTGCCCTGCCCGGCTGGCAGCAAAACCAATTGCCCTTCGCCCGGCCCCTCAACAATGCGCCCCAGCCCTTCGTTGCCCGCAATCGCAGGCAGCGGTGGCTTCACACCATAATTGCCGGACACCTGAATAAGATCGGAGGGGTTGATCGGTGCACGCAGCACCTGCACCCGCACCTGCCCTTCGCCCAGTGGCGCATCAGGGGTTTCAACCACTTTGAGCACATCCGCCGGATTGCCAAAGGTTTCGTAGATCACTTGTTTCATGTGTTTTCTCCTGTTGTCCTCAACATGGGGCAGCGAAGGAGGCGGCGCTAGCCCACGGGCCGTAACGTCATTTGTACATCTGAGCAGCCCCGCGCAAAAAAATGGGCCAGACAATATGTCCGGCCCAAGTCCAACAGGGAGGTATATGTCATTGCCCGGACATATGCTTCGGGTTCAAACCGATTGGCGGGTCATGAAAACCCCGCCGCTCAGGGGAATAATTCGGTTCCGCGAAAATGGTTCCCGCGAATCAGGCCATCAACCTGTACCCACCACTTTCCGTAACAAGAAGGCGCGCATTTGACGGATCTGGTTCAATTTTTTGCCGAAGCCGATAAATATGCGTTTCAAGCGTGTGCGTCGTGACACCTGCGTTGTAGCCCCAGACCTCGTGCAACAGCACATCGCGCGGCACCACACCATCGTTGGACCGGTACAAAAACTTGAGAATATTGGTTTCTTTCTCGGTCAGGCGCACCTTGCGGTCGTCTTCGGTGATCAACATCTTCATCGAAGGTTTGAAGGTATATGGCCCAAGCTGGAACACGGCGTCTTCGGATTGTTCATGCTGGCGCAGCTGGGCCCGGATACGGGCCAGCAGAACCGGAAACTTAAACGGCTTGCTGACATAGTCGTTGGCCCCGGCATCGAGACCCAGAATCGTGTCTGCGTCGGTGTCATGCCCGGTGAGCATTACAATCGGGCTTTTTACACCCTGTTTGCGCATCAAACGGCACAGTTCACGGCCATCGGTATCGGGCAGACCCACATCAAGGATGACCAGATCATAGATCGCTTCCTTAGCGCGGGACATCGCATCAGCCCCGTTCTCCGCCTCGAATACGTCGAAGTCTTCGGTCATGAACAATTGCTCGCTCAACGCTTCGCGCAAGTCGTCGTCATCATCCACAAGCAGGATCTTTTTGAGCTGGGCCATACATTTCTCCAATCAACTTGGGATATAGATGCGTCTTGCATCCCGCTGCGGCAAGGTTTGCTGCAATTCTTTCACAGCCTCGTGTTGCAAAGCACCTGAATTGTTTCAATCTGTGTCATGAAGGCGTAAGTAGACCGTATCGAACAAAGAAGTTATAATATCACATGAGTTTTGGTCCGGACATCACTGAACAATTGGCCCGCGCGCGGGCTGACCTGCGCATGGGCGTGCCTGTTGTCCTGAACGGGGCGCAATCTGTGCTGGTTCTGGCTGCTGAAACGTTGAATGCGCAGCGGCTGACTGATCTTCTGGCTTTGGGTGGTGATCCCGTTTTGACAGTGACCGCGCGGCGGGCCGAGACGCTTAAGGCGCGGGTCTATGATGAGGATCTGGCGCGGCTGCCTCTGCCCGACGACGCGACACCAGCCTGGGTGCAAAGCATCGCCAATCCGGCTGATGATTTGCGCTCGCCGATGAAAGGGCCGTTCAAATGCGCCCGTGGTGGTGATGTGCAGGCCCATCGCACTGCGTTGCAATTGGTGAAATCGGCCCGGCTTTTGCCTGCGATTCTGGTTCTGGATTTGCCTGACGGACGCGGCTTTGCCAACACACATGGGCTGACCGCGCTGGATCTGGTTGCGGCCATGCCGATCCTGTCTTTGCGCAGTGATCTGCACCCGGTGGTCAATGCCCGCCTGCCAATGGAAGCTTCCGATGCGGGACGGCTGCACATTTTCCGCCCCGAAGACGGCGGCGAGGAACATTACGCCATCGAAGTGGGCCGTCCTGACCGCAGCAAACCCGTGCTGGCGCGGCTGCATTCTGCCTGTTTTACCGGAGACGTCATGGGCAGCCTAAAATGCGATTGCGGCCCGCAATTGCGTGCGGCACTGGCTCAGATGGGGCAAGAGGGGCACGGCGTTCTGCTTTATCTCAACCAAGAAGGGCGCGGGATCGGCCTTGCCAACAAGATGCGAGCCTATTCGCTTCAGGATCAAGGGTTTGACACAGTTGAAGCCAATCACAGGCTTGGTTTTGAGGATGATGAGCGCGATTTCCGGCTTGGCTCCGATATTCTGAAATCCATGGGGTTTTCCGCCGTGCGCCTGCTCACCAACAATCCGCGCAAGGTTGAGATGATGCAGGCCAGCGGCATTGATGTGGCTGAACGGGTTCCGCTGATGGTGGGGGAAAACCACTACAACCGTGATTATCTGGCGACCAAGGCCGCCAAATCGGGCCATCTGCTCTGATATGGTCACCATGACGCCCGAAGATATGGTGCTGACGCCGCTTGGCCTGCGGTTTCTCGGGCGGCGGTTTCCTTGCACCATTGGCAAAGGTGGCATCACATCGGACAAGCGAGAAGGAGATGGCGCCACGCCGCGCGGTGTTCACCGCATTGTCGGGATGCTGTACCGGCCCGACAGAATGGCCGCCCCTGCGCCTTGGGCGTTGCCAATCCGGCCGGGTGATTTGTGGTCGGATGCCTCAGGGGATGCGGATTATAATCAGATGGTCCGGGTACCTTATGTGCCTAGCGCAGAAAGCTTGCGGCGGGCGGACCCGCTTTATGATCTTATATTGCTGACCGATTGGAACTGGCCGGATGCCAAGGCGGGTCTTGGTTCTGCTATTTTTGTGCACCAACAAAGGCGGCCGGGTTTCCCGACCGAAGGTTGCATTGGACTGCGCAGAGACGATTTGCGTTGGATCGCGGCCAGAACGGACCACGGAACTCGCTTGATCGTCCGTTGATCTAGGCGGGGACACGATCCCCAAAAATGGCAGAGCCGACGCGCACGTGCGTGGCGCCTAATGCAATGGCCCGCTCAAAGTCACTGCTCATGCCCATGGACAGACCAGCCAGATCATTGCGTTTGGCGATTTTGGCCAGCAAAGCAAAGTGCAACGATGGTTCTTCATCTGCTGGCGGAATGCACATCAATCCCTTGATCGGCAGATCAAGCGCGCGGCATTCGGCAACAAAGGCATCCGTTTCACTTGGCATCACCCCGGCCTTTTGCGGCTCTTCGCCGGTGTTGACCTGAATAAACAGATCAGGGCAGCGCGCGATCTCTTGGGCAATGCGTGCGATGGCCTTGGCAAGTTTGGGCCGGTCAACAGAATGGATGGCATCAAAAAGCTCCATCGCTTGGCGGGTTTTGTTGCTTTGCAGTGGTCCGATCAGATGCAGATCAACGCCGTCAAACCTGTCTTTGAAATCGGGCCATTTGCCCGCGGCCTCTTGCACCTTGTTTTCGCCAAAACAGCGGTGACCCTGTTTCAGCACACCCTCCACCCGTTCATTGGGCTGCACTTTACTGACCGCGATCAGTTTGACCGATCCGGGCTGGCGCCCTGCGTCTTGTTCGGCTTGGGAAATGCGGACGGTGATGTCTTGCAGGCTCATGATCTAACGCTCTTGGAGGATGGGAGCGGCAGAAAACAACAGACCCGCGCAAAAGAAAAGGGGCAGACCAAAGGCCTGCCCCTAAAACCGTGGTTCAAATCAACTTAGAAGTTGAAGCGAACACCCAGATCGGCACGGATGTTGTCGGAGCTCAGCGATGCGATACCGCCGCGCAGCGATGTACCGCCACCCAGATCGTGGTTGAAGTCAACACCGTAGGATGCGTTTGCGAAGTTGTCCGCATCAGCAACGTAGACTTCTACGTTTGTTGCTGCGCCAACGTCGAAACGACCGGCCAGAGTGATGTGGTCGCCAGCTGTGCCGTTGTCGGCATAGGCCAGAGTCACGTCAACTGGACCGAAGGAACCGCCAACAGAAGCCGCCAGCTCAGTGTCGGCCGCGTTGTTGGAGTCCTGAACACCCAGAGCAAATGTCCAGCCGTTCCAGGAGTATGCTGCGTGTGCTGCGATACGGTCGTTGGTGTCGGAAGCGGACACGTGGAAGGACAGGTCGCCCATGGAGTACAGAACTTCAACGCCGTTGGAGCCTGCGGAACCGTTGCCACCGGAAGAATACGCATCAGCGCGGAACTGGTATGCAGTGTACTCATAACCCAGACCGGTCAGGCCGAGGTCGATTGGGTACATGCCAGGCATGAATTCGATCGCGCCGTAGATGTTACCAACGCCAACTTCCAGACCGCCGGAACGTGCGAAGAAACGCGCGCCGTTGAAGCCTGTGCCTGCTGGGCTGTTGCCGTTGTCAGTGTTGTTCTGCTGCATGCGAACGCGTGCACCAAATGTTACGCCACCGTCAGATTCTGCGGATGCGTCGATCTGCAGACGGAAACGGCTTGTGATGTTGGTTTCGTTGCCAACGTTTGCTTCGTTGTACAGGATACCAAAGCGGCCCCAGCCGCCGAATGTAACGTCTGCTGCTGCAACGCCGGCTGTCGCAACCAGAGCTGTTGTAGCGAAGAGAACTTTTTTCATGAGTTTTCCCTCGGTTTGAATTCACATGCCCAGACCGGGGAATCCGGAAAGGGTATGCAGGGTGTTTGCCTCCTTTGCCCCCATTTGCGCAAGACGCCAGAAACGCCAGACCGCAATGTCGCGCTCAATGGTGCAGCTTTGCCACAGTTTTTCCCCATTGCCTTCCAAGTCGGACACAATTGCAGCCTTGAATCCCTGATTTCGTTGGGAATCGCACCAATACATATGCCTTGCCCAGACCGCACAGCTTGGATAGACCAGTGATCAAACAGGCAAAGGAATGCTCGAATGGCGCGTCAAACAGTTTGCAGAATCGGACTGTCCCTCTTGATTGTAGGGTCGATGACCGCTTGCGGCGCCATTGGTAAGCTGGGGCGTCCAGCCACAGAACGGCCTGCCTATTATAATAATGCAAACAACCCATCGGCCATTGAAACCGACCCCGACAATACGGTCTGGTCGATTTTCCGCGCAAAAACAGCGGATAACACAGTATCGGTGAATCGCTATCTTTGGTCTGCATCTCTTGAAGTGCTCAACTTCCTGCCAGTTCAAACGGTTGATCCATATACAGGTGTGATCGTCACCGGCTATGGCACACCGCCCGGTGGTGGTCGCGCCTATCGCGCCACGGTGCTGATTGATGATCCCGCCCTTGATGCGCGGTCTTTGAACGTTGCCCTGCAAACGCGCGGCGGCCGATCCGTCAGCAAAGCAACCTCCCGCGCGGTCGAAGACGCGATTCTTTCCCGTGCGCGTGAGCTACGTATCTCAGACAACAAGCTCTGAGCCCGAACAGAATAACTGTCTACACAAACGCCGGGCCCTGTGACACAAGCAGCCCGGCGTTTTCTATTTCCAAAGGTCCGCTAAACGATGCCCCGATATACCCCCGCCGAGATCGAAGCCCGCTGGCAACAAGCCTGGGAAAAAGACGAAGTGTTCAATGCGGTCCGCGCCGCTGACAAGCCCAAGTATTATGTGCTTGAGATGTTCCCTTATCCCTCGGGGCGTATCCACATGGGGCATGTGCGCAACTACACAATGGGCGATGTGATCGCCCGCTATAAGATCGCGACAGGGCACAATGTGCTGCACCCGATGGGTTGGGATGCGTTCGGGATGCCTGCCGAAAACGCGGCGATGGCCATTGGTGGACACCCAAAAGATTGGACCTACGGCAATATCGACGACATGCGCGGCCAGATGAAGCCGCTGGGCCTGTCGATTGATTGGTCTCGCGAATTTGCCACCTGTGATCCCGCATACTATGGCCAGCAGCAGGCGCTGTTCCTCGATTTCCTCGACGAAGGATTGGTTTACCGCAAGAACGCGGTGGTGAACTGGGATCCGGTCGATATGACGGTTCTGGCCAACGAACAGGTTGAGGCCGGTCGCGGCTGGCGGTCTGGCGCATTGGTCGAACGGCGCGAGCTGACACAATGGTTCTTCAAGATTTCGGACCACTCAGAAGAATTGCTGGCCGCACTGGACACGCTCGACAACTGGCCTGCCAAGGTCAAACTGATGCAAGCCAACTGGATCGGCAAATCGCGCGGCCTTCAGTTTGCTTTCTCTACGATTGATGCCCCGGAGGGACATGACCGGATCGAGGTATACACAACCCGCCCCGATACATTGATGGGCGCGTCCTTTGTCGGGATCTCCCCGGATCATCCGCTGGCCAAAATGCTTGAGCGCGAAAACGAAGATGTGGCAGCGTTCTGCGCTGAATGCCGCAAAGGCGGCACCACAGAAGAAGCAATTGAAACCGCCGAAAAGCTGGGCTTTGACACCGGCATTCGCGTGCGCCATCCCTTTGATACGGCCCATGAACTGCCCGTTTATATCGCCAACTTCATTCTTATGGATTACGGCACCGGCGCAATCTTTGGATGCCCCGCGCATGACCAGCGCGATTTTGAATTTGCGACAAAGTACGAGTTGCCGATCATCTCGACCTATCTGCCGTCCGAGGACGCCAACGAGGTTTTGGAAGAGGCATATGTACCCGCAAAATCGGACAAGGTCTTCTACAACCGCGGTTTTGCTGGCGACGCGTGGCAGACCGGCGAAGAGGCGATAAACGCCGCCGTTGATTTCTGCGAGCAGAACGGCGTTGGCCAAGGCGTGACCAAATACCGCCTGCGCGATTGGGGCCTGTCCCGCCAACGCTATTGGGGGTGCCCGATCCCTGTCGTGCATTGCGATGCCTGCGGCGTGGTGCCAGAGAAAAAAGAGAACCTGCCGATTGAGCTGCCTTATGACGTGGACTTTGGCACGCCGGGCAATCCGCTGGACCGTCACCCAACATGGCGCGACTGCGCCTGCCCGTCTTGCGGTGCACCGGCCAAGCGCGAAACCGACACGATGGATACCTTTGTCGATTCGTCCTGGTATTTTGCGCGGTTCACCGCACCACGAGCCGAAACGCCGACCAACATGGAAGACGCCAAATACTGGATGAACGTCGACCAGTACATCGGCGGCATTGAACATGCGATTCTGCACCTCCTTTATTCGCGATTCTTTGCCCGCGCGATGCAGATCACCGGCCATTTGCCAGAATCGGCGATTGAACCTTTTGATGCGCTCTTTACCCAAGGCATGGTGACGCATGAGATTTATGAACTGTGGGAGAATACGGCTGCACCACCAGTCGTTGGCGACGGTCCTGAGGCGGAAGAGCAACTAAAGAGTAAGGCCATGCGTCGGCTAAATTATTTGCACCCTGAGGAAGTCATCGAATTTCCGAACCCAAATAAGCATTCTCATACAAATGTTCTGGCGGTGCTCAAGTCCTCTGCTGATGAAGAGGCAATTGGCTCTTCGGACCACAAAAACCTCTATGAACTGTATGTCCGTGAGAGAAAATTTAGTGGGAAAAATCGTGAAGTAATCATCATCCCCTCCGCCAAGATGTCCAAGTCCAAGAAAAACGTGGTCGATCCGCTGCACATTATCTCCAACTACGGCGCAGACACCGCCCGCTGGTTCGTGCTGTCCGATTCACCCCCCGAGCGGGACGTGGAATGGACAGCCTCAGGCGCGGATGCGGCGTTCAAGCACCTCACGCGGGTTTGGAATATTTGTGACCGCATCGGCGAAATGGACAAAGATGCCAAAGGCCAGGGTGACGATGATCTGCTGCGCGCTATGCACAAAACCATCCATGATGTGACGATGGGTGTGGAAAGCTTTGGCTTTAACGCGGCCATCGCAAAGCTTTATGCCTTCACCGCCACCTTGCAGAAATCCAAGGCTGGTTACGCTGCACAGCGCGAGGCGATCATGACCTTGGCACAGCTGATGTCGCCTATGACCCCGCATTTGGCCGAAGATATCTGGGCGCATCAGGGCGGGACCGGCCTGATCGTGACGGCCCCTTGGCCCAAGGCGGATGAGGCGATGCTGGTGGATGACACCGTGACCCTGCCCATTCAGGTCAACGGCAAACGCCGGGCTGAAATTCAAGTGCCGGCCGATATGCCCAAAGAAGATGTTGAAAAAATCGCACTGGCCCACGAAGCTGTTGTGCGAAGCCTTGATGGCGCTGCGCCGAAAAAGGTCATCGTTGTGCCGGGACGGATTGTGAATGTCGTTGCCTAAAGCCACCTATCGCCGCCGCTTTGTGCTGCTGGCCCCTCTGGCGCTGGCCGCCTGCGGGTTTCAGCCGGTCTATGGGCCGGGCGGCAACGGGCAGCTATTACAAAACCGGATCGAGGTTGATCCGCCAAACGCACGCTACGGCTATTTCCTGACCCGCGAAATTGAACAGAAGCTGGGGCGCAGTGCGTCTCCCGCCTATGGGTTGGCAGTCAATGTCAGCACCAATGAGGAACGTCTGGCGATCAACCGGGCGGGTGAAACCACACGTTTTGATCTCATCGGGTCTGTGGACTATGCCCTGCGCGATCTTGAAACCGGGCAAATCATCACATCCGGCAGGGTGGAAAACTTCACCGGCTATTCCGCCACAGGCACCACTGTGGCGACATTGGCCAGCAAACAGGACGCGGAAAAACGTCTGATGGTGATATTGGCCGATCAGGTGATCACCCGCCTTTACGCCGCCGATCTGAGCTGATGAAGCTAAGCCCCCGCGACGCCAACGGCTATTTCTCCCGGCCCGATCCGGACAAGACCGGTCTGTTGATCTATGGCAGTGATGCGATGCGTGTCGCGCTGAAACGGCAGGAATTTCTCAAGGCGCTGCTTGGCACCAATGCCGAGGAGGAAATGCGCCTCACGCGGATGCCCGCCGCCGAACTGCGCCGTGATCCGGCCATGCTTTTGGATGCGATCAAGGCAGTGGGGTTTTTCCCCGGTCCTCGTGCGGCGTTGGTGGAAGAGGCCAACGACAACATCGCCAAAATCCTGATCGACACCCTTGCCGACTGGCAGCCCGGTGATGCGCAGATCATTGTCACCGGTGGTGATCTCAAGAAAACCTCCAAAGTGCTCAAGGCGTTTCAAGAACACCGCAACGCCTATGCCACAGCGATTTATGACACGCCGCCCGACCGCGCCGAGATTGAGCGTTTGTTGGCGGAGGCAAAGCTAAAGCCGGAACCTGACGCGATGGCGAACCTCACAGATTTGGCGCGTGCGCTGGACCCCGGTGATTTTCGTCAGACGCTGGAAAAGCTGGCGCTGTATAAGCTGAACGATACGGCCCCATTGACCCCCGATGATGTCGCCGCCTGCGCACCAACCTCGACCGAGGCGGATGTGGATGACATCCTGCACGTGGTGGCCGAGGCGCGGACGGGCGATATTGGTCCGGTGATGAGCAAACTGCAGGGGCAAGGCGTCAATCCCGTCACCCTGTGTATCATGGCGACCCGGCATTTTCGCACCCTCTACCGCATTTCCGCCAACCCCGGCGGGCCGATCTATGGTGTGCGCGACCGTGAACGCGTATCGCGGCAGGCCCGCAACTGGGGTGCGGCACGTCTGGAAACCGCATTGACCGTTTTGACGGACACCGACCTCAAATTGCGTTCTGCCGGACAAAATGCGCCCGCAATGGCGCTGGTGGAGCGGGCATTCATCCGACTTGCAATGCTGGGCACACAACGCTGAACAGGCACGATTGATCGAAAGGACAACAGATGTACAAGGTGATCGGCGCGACCAAATCAAGGGCCTTCCGCGTGATGTGGATGCTCGAAGAGTTGGGGCAGGACTATGTTCAAATCGCCGCTCCGCCGCGGTCCGAAGAGGCGCTCAAGCACAATCCGTCGGGCAAGATCCCGGCCTTGGTGGATGGCGATGATGTGCTGACCGACAGCGTTGCGATCATGACCTATCTTGGCGACAAGCATGGCATGTTGACCGCGCCTGCCGGTACGCCCGCCCGCGCCCGTCAGGACGCCATGACCTTTTGGTTAATCGATGAGTTCGACGCGATCCTTTGGGCGGCGGCAAAGCACAGCTTTGTCTTACCCGAAGCGTTGCGGATGCCGCAGATCAAAGACAGTCTCAAAGCCGAGTTTGGTCGCGCTGCCGGGCTGCTATCAGAGCGTTTGGAGGGGCCCTTCCTGATGGGAGATCAGATGACCCATGCGGATATTCTGGCTGTACATTGCATCAACTGGTCTATCGGCGCGGGCTTCCCCCGGGTTGATGACAAGCTGAACACTTGGGCCAAAGGTCTGCGCGATCGGGATGCCTTCAAGGCCGCCCAAGCCAAAGAACCCGCCGCCGCTTAACCCGCCCATCGGGCCGCATGTTGCCCGGCCCAGCGGCCTGTCGCAAGGCAGGCCGAGATCAGGTAACCCCCTGTCGGCGCTTCCCAATCCAGCATTTCACCAGCGGCGAACACCCCCGGCAGCGCTTTGATCATCAGCCCCTCGTCCAATGCCTCAAAGGGCAGTCCGCCTGCCGTCGAGATTGCCTCATCCATCGGGCGCAGCCCCGCGTTTTGCACGGGCACCGCCTTGAGCAACCGCGCCGTTGCCCGCAGGCCATCGGGCAGGGGCCGCGCCATTTCCTGCAACAATGCGATCTGCGCTTGGGTCAGCTTGACGGTTTTGCGCAGATGATTGGCAAGGCTTGCCTTGCCGCGCGGTTTCGACAGTTTTGCGGTGATCTCAGCCACGGACATGTTCGGCAAAAGATCCAGCACCAACGGATGTCCCTCGCGCACGCCGCGCGAAATTGAATAGATCCCGCCACCCTCTAGCCCTTGCGCCGACAGCACGGCTTCTCCCTTTGATGCATAGGGCCCAGCCGTCCATTGCACGCCTTTGATCGCCGCGCCGAAATGCTTGGCCATATGCGCCGACCAATTGATCAAAACACCCGCATTTGCAGGGGCGAAGGCCGCCAGCGGGACATCTTTGCCGCCAAGGATACCGGCCCAAGCACCGTCTGATCCCAGCCGCGCCCAGCTTGCACCGCCCAGCGCCAGAACTGTCACATCAGCAGACAGCGTTTGCGGTCCATCCGGTGTGTCAAAGGCCAGATCCTTGCCCTGCCATCCCTGCCAGCGCCAGCGGGTGTTGGTCTGCACCCCCGTCGCCGCGAGGCGGGTCATCCATGCCCGCAACAATGGCGAGGCCTTCATCGCAACCGGAAAAACCCGCCCCGTGCTGCCAGTGAACACCTCTTGATCCAAACCTTTGGCCCAGGCCTGCACCGCATCTGCATCAAACGCGTCAATCATCGGGGTAAGCGGCTTGCGACCCTCCGCAAAGGCCGCACGAAAGCTGCTGCCTGTCTCGTCTTTGGTCAGGTTAAGGCCGGACTTTCCCGCCATCAGAAACTTGCGCCCGACCGAGGGCTTGGCCTCACAGACGGTCACAGACAGACCGGCCTCAGCCATTGCCTCTGCCGCCATCAGGCCCGCGGGGCCTGCGCCGATCACCACCGCCTGTTTCATGATTTCAGCTCCGGCATCGGGCCTTTGATCTCAACCACGCGCTGTGGATAGGGGATTTCCACTCCAGCATCCTTGAGAGCATTCCAGATCAGAAACAAAACATCCGAGGTGTATTTGTTCGGCCCGTCATCCAGGCCGTTCACCCAGAATTCCACCGCGAAATCAATGCCACTGTCACCAAAGCCGCGCAGCTCGCAATCGGGTGGATAGGGTGCATCTAGCACCTCGGGATGTTTGGACACCGCCGCCTCGATCAACGGCGGGATCAGATTGATGTCGGTGTCATAGCTTACCGAAAATGGCGCCTCATACCGGTTGGCCGATCCGCTGTCGGAAAAGTTGGTGACGCGGGTGGTGATAAAATCTTCGTTCGGAACCACGATCCAGCGGCCATCAAAGGTTTCCAAAATCGCGGCGCGGGCGGTCATCTTGACGATTTTTCCGCTTTCGCCGCCGTCCAGTTCGACAAAGTCACCAACCGTCGCCTGCCCCTCGATCAAGAGGATTACGCCAGAAATGAAATTCGAGGCGATCTTTTGCAGACCGAACCCAAGACCCACACCAATGGCGCCGCCCAAGACCGCCAGCGCACCAAGGTTGATCCCCATGATATTCAGCAACAACAGGAAGGCCGCTGCAAAGATGGCAAATTCGATGGCCTTGCCAACCAATTGCCGGACAGACGGGCGCATTTGTTCCTGTGCGTCGATAAATTGCGAGGTCTGGCGGGTGGACCAACCGCCGAGCCAGAACAGGATCGACCCCGCGATGATCCCGCGGATCAGTGCCATGGCCGAAATAGAGATATTGCCAAAGGTGACCGTCAGTGCCGTCAGGGCGGCCAGAACATCATCCAGCACACCAAACATATAAAGCGCGGCCACCGGCAACAGCACATATCGCCCGAGCAATTTCAGGAATGGATCATGGACGATATCCCGCACCAACCTGCGGGCCGCGAGGAACAGAAACACCCGTTTGCCAAAGGCGATCACCGCACCACTGTCGAACATTGACCGCACCAGCGTTTCGCCAATGGCCGTGAACCCATAGGCCAGCAAAGGCAACAACAACGGCAGAAAGATCACGGCAAAGCGGCGGCTGTCTGCAATCACGCCAGTGGCCTCTTCGGCCGGCGTGATCTGGCGGTTCAACACCGGCCGCAACCGCCGCGCCACGATAACCGCCGCCAGATAGGCAATGACCAGCAGCGCAAATTGTGACCAAGCCGCCGGGCTCAGCAGCCAGCTGAGCGCCAGATCCCATCCTTGCTGGGCATAGCCATAGGCCTGCTGCACAATTTCCGGCTGGTCAGAAAGGTCGAGGGCCATGGATTTTCCTTGTCAAAAACGCGGATCGCGCCATCCTCTTGCCTGCCCGCCCCGAAAGGTTCAAGGATTTTGCACATGGACCACCCGCAATGCCCGCTGTGCCATCGGCCCATCCCGCCCGATGTGCGACAAAGTCAGCATCATCTGATCCCCAAGCTCAAGGGCGGCAAAGGCGGGCCGGTGGTCTTGATGCACCACATCTGCCACCGCGAAATTCATGCGACCTTAACCGAAGCGGAGTTAGCACAATCCTACAACACGCCAGAGGCGCTGCTTGGGCATCCGCGGCTTGCGAAATTCGCCAGATGGGTGGCCAAACGCCCGCCGGGGTTTCTGTCAAAGGTTCCGGGCGGGGGGCGCAAGCGGTAGGCTGGACAGCCTGCCCGCGGCGGGGCAGACTTCGCTCAATATAGAAGGGTATCACATGCGTTGGATGATTGTTTTTGCGGGCCTTTTGGCCATTTCCGCCTGTGATGTGCCGATTGTGCCGCTGATCTAACTGCGGCACATTTCCTTGATGCCTTGGGCGATGGCAGGGTCCGCCGCGACGGTGTCGGCTGTCAGGTCATTTGCGTGCTGTAACAGATCCTCTGGAGCGACGATCCGGTCAATCAGGCCAAAGGTTAGCGCCTCTTGGGCTTCGATCTTTTGACCGCCCATCAAGATCAGCTTGGTTCGGGACGGGCCGATCAAGGCTGCCATGCGGGCCGGATCAGAGGGTTGCGGCAAAAAGCCAAGTTTCATCACCGGATAAAAGAACTTGGCCCCCGGCACCGCGATCCGTAAATCACAAGCCAGCGCCATGCCCATCGCGCCGCCCGCCAACGTTCCATTGAGGACCGCGATGGTCAGGCCGGGCAGGCCCGCGATGGCCCCGGACAGGCGTTCCCAAACATCCGATTTGGCCAATCCTGCGCGCGCCTCGTCCAGATCCGCACCGGCGCTGAATACCTTGCCCTGTCCGGTCAAGATCACCGCCCGCGCGTCTTGAGCGGTTTCCATCACATCAGCCAATTCGGACAGCATCGCATGGGTCAGCGAATTGGCTTTGTCCGGGCGATTGATAGTGACCGTCAGCACATCACCCTTGCGGTTCGTTTCGATCATATCAGGCCAACCGCCTTGCGCACGCCCTCATCCCGCAGGGAGATTTCATCGCCTTTGAAACGATCTGCCTCGGCGCTGCACATCCAAAGCAACGTGCGAGCAGGCCAGTCGGCTGGAATATGATCCTCCCAGTTCAACTTGCTGACCGGGTTGATGCCGCTTTGCTTGATCTCGCGCTGCATTTGCGTGGCGACTGTGCCCGGTGACAGACCAATGGCGCGGATGCCGCTTTCGGCTTCTTCCAGATGCAAACAGCGGTTCAACATATTCACCGCCGCCTTGCCAGAGCAATAGTGGCTCCACCCTTCTATTGCGCCGTGCGCCGCACCGGAGGATATGGTCAGCACCGAACCGCCGCCTGCATCCTTCATCACCGGCAACGCCGCGCGGATGCCGTTGAACACGCCTTTGAGATTGATGTCGATGTTCATCGCCCAACCGTCCGGGTCTGCCTCGGCCAAACGCGAAATCGGTTCAATTGCGCCTGCGTTGTTGATCAGAACGTCCAATCCGCCAAAGGCCTGCACCGTGGTTTCGACCGCCGAAGACATCTCACCAAACCGTGCCACGTTGCAGGGAATCGCAATGGCTTGTTTGCCGATCTCGCCTGCGATCTGCGCAATCGCCTCCTGAGAGCGGGCCAGAAGCGCGACATTTGCGCCCGCATCGGCAAAGACCCGCGCAGCCGCTTCGCCAATGCCGCGGCTGGCGCCCGTGATCATTACGGTTTTTCCGGTCATATCCATAACGTGTTCCTTTGTGTGGGGTCTGGGTTTTGCAACCTGATTGCCCCATGTGGTAGTCTTCCCCTGACCGAGGGTCCAGCCCCCGCCCCTGCGGCGGCTTGACCCTGCCGGGGGTTTGCACGACCTTGACGCGAAATTTGCCACAAAGGATTTATCTATGTCCCGCTTTTCCACATCTTCCCTTTGCTTTGCCGTTCCGATGGTTTTCCTGTCGCAGACCGCCTTGGCCGATCTCACACCAGCACAGGTCTGGGGCGATTGGCAGCAATACATGGAAGGCATGGGATACAGCGTGCAGGGCCAGCAAAGCGCCAGCGGCAACAACCTGACCGTCAGTGACATCCAGCTGGGTTTTGAGATGCCTGATCAGACCGGTTCGATGAACATGTCGATGGGCACGATTGTATTTGTCGGGCAAGGTGACGGATCAGTTGCTGTGGTCATGCCCGAGACCCTGCCAATGGTCATGACCGGCACCGACGGCACCTCGTCCTCGGCGTTCAAACTGACGATGGATTACATTCAGAGCGGCCATTCCATGATCGTTAGCGGCACCCCCGAGCAAATGAATTACGCCTATACTGCCGACACCTTTGGCCTCAAGCTGCAACAGTTGGAGGCGGACGGTGAAGTGATTGGTCCAGAAACCGCGCGGTTTGATGTGACCGGAACCGGGCTGGTCAGCAACACCAGCATGACAATTGGTGATTTGCGGGGCTACCAACAATCCGGCAGCGTGGGCGGGATCACCTATGATCTGTTCGTGGACAATCCCGAAGAGGGCAACCAAGTCACCCTGAATGGCAATCTGCAAAACCTTCAGATGTCTGCAGAAGGGGCGATCCCGCTTTTGCTGGAAAAGGCCTCGGACACATCCGCGATGATCAAAGCCGGGTTTGAGATCACCGGCGCTTTCAACGCTGGGTCCAGCGCAACCGCGATGCAGGTGACCGATCCGGTGAACGGCGATATGTCCCTTAACACCTCATCTCAGGGCAGCCGTCTGAGCGTTGATCTGGGAGCGGATGGAGTAAGCTATGGCGGCGGGCAAACCAATTTGCAGGTCACGATGAACGTGGCCGACCTGCCCTTCCCGATTGAACTCAGCATGGCGCAAAGCGCATTTAACCTCGCCATCCCGGTGAGCAAATCAGACGAACAGCAGGATTTTGCCTTTGGCCTGACCATGGGTGATTTCCAAATGTCCGATCTGATCTGGGGTATCTTTGATCCGGCGGGCCAATTGCCCCGCGATCCGGCCACGTTGGTCATTGATCTGGCGGGCAAAGCCAAGCTTTTGGTCGATTACCTTGATCCCAAGGTTGCCGAAAATATGGGTGCGGATGTGCCCGGTGAGGTGGAAGCAGTCACGATCAACAAACTGCTGCTGGACGCGGTTGGCGCCAAGTTCGAAGCGGACGGTCAGGTGGCACTCGACAACACCGACAAAACCACGATCCCCGGTTTTCCCAAACCTGTGGGCAGCATTTCCTTTACCCTCGATGGGGCCAACGGCCTTATCGACAAACTGGTTTCCATGGGTCTGATCCCGGCGGATCAGGCGATGATGCCGCGTATGATGATGGGGATGATCACCGTGCCAGCGGGCGGGCCGGATCAGCTGAAGTCCACGATCGACTTTACCGCAGATGGTCAGATCCTCGCCAATGGGCAGCGGATCAAGTAACCAACCTTAGCTTTAGCGGCGGCCCATTCAGCCGCTCTTTGACCCTCCCCTTGTCCTGCCGGATGGGGAGGGTTACCTGTCTTTCCGACCCAAGCCGGAGTGTTTTATGTCCCAGCCTCTTGATGCGCTGACCAAATCCCTGTTGCAGGCTGCCAAAACAGCCGGTGCCGACAGTGCCGATGCAAAGGCGATCCGGGCCACATCCGTGTCGGTCGATGTGCGGGCAGGAGCGCTGGAACAGGCGGAGCGGTCCGAAGGTGTCGATATCGGTCTGCGGGTGTTTGTCGGGCACCGCTCCGCAATTGTCTCGGCCTCTGATACCTCTTCGCGCACCATCGAAGAGATGGCCGAACGCGCCGTTGCCATGGCCAAAGAGGCCCCCGAAGATCCCTTTTCCGGTCTGGCAGATCCTGATCAGCTGGCCACCCATTGGAACCTCGACGCGCTTGAGCTTGTCGATCCAACGGCAGAGCCAACCCCGCAGGCCATGCAAGATGATGCCGCGCAGGCCGAAGCGGCAGCATTGGCTGTCAAAGGGGTCAGCCAAGTGCAATCGGCCAGCGCCGGTTATGCGGCCCATGCCACCCATTTTGCCACCAGCAACGGTTTTGACGCCGGTTACAGCCGGACAGATCGCGGGCTGTCCTGTGTTGCCATCGCAGGAAGCGGCACCTCCATGGAACGTGACTATGATGGTGATGGCCGGATTTTTCAGTCCGATATGCGTGCGCCCGATGACATCGGCCAAACCGCAGGCGAACGCGCCGTAGCGCGGCTTGATGCGCGCAAACCACCGACGGGCGCGTTTCCGGTGCTGTTTGACGAACGGATTTCTTCCAGCTTGATCGGCCATTTGCTTGGCGCGATTAACGGTTCGTCCATTTCACGGGGCGCCTCGTTTTTGCGCGATGCGATGGGAGAGGCAGTGTTGCCCGATCATCTGTCGCTGATCGAAGACCCGCACCGCCCTCGCGCCAGCGGATCACGCCCCTTTGATGGGGAAGGGCTGGCAACGGCGCGGCGGATGATTGTGGAAAACGGGGTTTTGCAGGGGTGGACCCTGGATTTGGCCACGGCCCGCAAGCTGGACCTCGCGCCTACAGGAAACGCGGCACGCGGCACATCATCGGGGCCCTCGCCGTCCAACTGGAATATCGAACTGACCCAAGGTGCAGCCAGCCGCGATGATCTGATCCGCGAGATGGGCACCGGACTCTTGGTGACCTCAATGATCGGCAGCACAATCAACCCCAACACGGGCGATTATTCGCGCGGGGCGGCTGGCCTGTGGGTTGAGAATGGTGAGATCACCCATACGATCAACGAATGCACGATTGCGGGCAATCTGCGCGATATGCTGCGCAATATGCGACCCGCCAATGATGCCCGCACACACCTGAGCCGCGTTGTGCCATCGCTTTTGGTACCGGGAATGACCCTTGCCGGCGCGTGACCTGCCCCTCCTGATTGATGCCGCCCGCATGGCAGGGCGTGTCGCCACCAGCTTTGCCGGGAAAACCGCCGCGCGCTGGGACAAGCCCGGCGATGCAGGCCCGGTGACAGAGGCCGATCTGGCGGTAAATGATCTGTTGCTGACCAACTTGCGGCAAGCGCGGCCCGATTATGGGTGGCTGTCCGAAGAAACCGAAGACAACACCGACCGTTTGACCCAAGATCGTGTATTTATCGTTGACCCAATCGACGGCACCCGCAGTTTTGTAGAGGGGTCAAGCACATGGGCCCATGCCATCGCCGTAGCGGACCAAGGCGTGATCACCGCCGCCGTGGTCTACCTGCCCCTGCGGAACAAGCTATATTCCGCTTCTTTGGGTGGCGGGGCCTTTCTCAATGGTGTTCCGATCCGGGCAACCATGCAGGGCGATCTGGGAAAATCCACGGTGTTGGCTGCCAAACCCGCGTTGCACGAAACGTTCTGGCGCAATGGCATCACCCCCGCCTTTTCCCGCAACTATCGCCCGTCACTGGCCTACCGGCTGGCACTGGTCGCGCAGGGACGGTTTGACGCGATGCTGACACTGCGGCGGAGTTGGGAATGGGATATTGCCGCCGGAGCGCTGATCGTGGCCGAAGCTGGCGGGGTTTGCTCTGACCAAACCGGCCTGCCGCTGCGCTTTAACAACCCCGATCCGCGGCTCAATGGCGTGGTTGCGGGCGGTGCACCCTCTCAAATTGCGCTGATTGACGCCCTTGCGTGAGGCCCCGCATCTGATAGGCAGAGATCAATCTACACCCATCAAAGGAAGCATTATGGCACAGCGTCTGCATCTGGTTTTTGGCGGCGAACTGGTGAACCCCAGCGAAAACGTCTTTAAAAATGTCGATGATCTCCACATCGTCGGAATTTTCCCCGATTACGCGACCGCCTATGACGCTTGGAAAAACGAGGCGCAGCGGACCGTGGACAACGCGCATATGCGTTATTTCATCGCGCACCTGCACCGCTTGCGCGACGAAGAAGCAGCTGCGTCTTCCACCGAAGAGTTGGGCTAACTCCCTATGGCGCGGTCGCTGGGGCTGACCGCCTATCGGGCCTTGGCCCGGCGGGCAGAGGCACAGACCAAAGAACCGTTTGCCCCGCGCCCGATGGGGGAACTGCTTTGGCTGCATGCGGCCGAGCCGGGCAATGTGATCGCGCTTCAGGATTTGGCCGTGCGGATGTGCGGGGCGCGGATAGGCTTGCATGTTTTGATCACGCTGCCGGATGGCGATACTGCACCGCCGCCTCTGCAACAACGCCCCGATGTCACGGTTATCCAAGCGCCCGCGCCCAGCGAACACCCTGCCGCCGTTGCCGCATTTCTGGACCATTGGCGACCTGATGCCTGTGTCTGGGCCTGGGGCGCGTTGCGGCCAAACCTGATACTTGAGACCGCGCAGCGGCACTGCCCGCTCATTCTGGTCGATGCAGACACCCGCGGTTTCGACGGACGGCGCGACCGCTGGTTGCCCGATCTGACGCGGCGGCTTTTGTCACAATTCTCAGCGGTCATGGCAAGGAGCGAAGCGGCGCGGCGACGGCTGGCGCAACTGGGCCAGCCGCGCGACCAGATCGACCTGACCGATCCGCTGCTCGCTGGGGGACAGGCCCTGCCTTATGTGGACTCCGATTTGTCGGAAATGTCCGCGACCATCGGCGGACGCCCGGTCTGGTTTGCCGCGCAGGTCTTGCCAAAAGAAGTGCCCGTTGTCCTGTCGGCCCATCGCAAGGCGATGCGCCTGTCCCACCGGCTGTTGTTGATCTTGCATCCAGCCACCCCGCAGGACGCGGGTGCCGCAGCAGCGCTGGCCGCTGAGCGGGACTTTTCGGTGCTCAATTGGGGAAATGACGGCTTTCCCGACGAGTCGACGCAAGTGCTGATTGCCGATGATACCCGCGATCTGGGCCTGTTTTTTCGCATTGCGCCTGTTTCGTTCCTTGGATCTTCCTTGATCGCGGGTGAAGGCGGCTGTGATCCGTTTGATGCGGCGGCACTTGGCTCTGCCGTGCTCTATGGGCCAAAGGTACGCCATTTCATGCCATCCTACACGCGGTTAGCGGCAGCCGGGGCGGCGCGGATTGTGAATGATGCCGATGCTTTGGGCACAGCTGTGTCGCGGTTGATTGCCCCCGATCAGGCCGCAGCGATGGCCCATGCCGGTTGGGATGTGATCAGCAAAGGCGCGGCGGTGACGGACAAGATCACCGATCTGATCCAAGATATTCTGGACACAAGAGAGGCAGGCAAATGACCCGAGCGCCGGATTTTTGGCATAAACCCAAGCCGGATCTGCGGGCGCAACTGCTGCGCCCGTTGGGCGCGCTTTACGGCATGGCAACGGCCCGCAGGTTGGCACAGGGCGCGCGGGAGCGACTGAATATTCCCGTGATTTGTGTCGGAAACATCAACGCGGGCGGTACAGGCAAAACGCCCACGGTCATGGCCGTGGTGGAACATTTGCGCGGCCTGTTTCACGAACCGCACATTGTTTCGCGCGGGCATGGCGGCACGCTCGATGGGCCTGTGCAGGTTGATCCTGCGCGGCACAGGGCGGCAGATGTCGGGGATGAACCGTTGCTCTTGTCCGCCTTTGCAGAGGTTTGGGTGGCCAACGATCGCGCCGCCGGGGCGCTGGCCGCGCAGGAGGCAGGCGCGAGCGTTATTGTGCTGGATGACGGGTTCCAGAATCCGGCGCTGCACCAAGATCTGAGCATTGTGGTGGTGGACGCCGCAAAGGGGTTTGGCAACGGATTGTGCCTTCCCGCAGGGCCGCTACGCGAACCTGCGGCGGTTGGATTGGCGCGGGCTGATCTGCTGTTGTCGATTGGGGATGCGGCCGCGCAATCAGAGTTTGATATCGCCGCGTTGCCCAGCGCCCTGCCGCGTGTACAGGCTGCACTTGCACCTTTGCAAACCGGCATGGATTGGACGGATACCAAGGCTTTGGCCTTTGCCGGCATCGGGCATCCGGAGAAGTTCTTTGCCACCTTGCGGGGCCTTGGCGCGCAGATCGTACATGCCGAGGCCCTGGACGATCATCAACCTTTAACACCTGCGCTGATGGCCCGATTAGAGGCGGATGCAAAGGCCAGAGGGGCGCAGCTGGTCACTACGGAAAAGGATGCGGTGCGCCTGCCTGCGAATTTCCGTAGCAAAGTGATCACCTTGCCGGTGCGCCTTGCCTTGCCGGAAAACAACGCTTTGTTTGATGCTTTGGATAGCTTGCCCAAGCCAGCGTAATCCACATGTTTTGACCTATCGGGATCAGTCGTCTTCGCCCAGTTTCGGCGCCGGTCGGTGCAGCGCCAGATCAGCGCCTGAAAAGGTAAACGGTGACCGCAACCCCGGCACACCGTCCAATTCGATCTGCATCCCCCGCGCCACCACTTGTGGATCGGCCATCACATCGGACAATTCATTGATCGGTCCCGCAGGCACATTATGCGCCTCGCAATCGGCCAGAAGATCATCGCGGCTGCGCTTTGACGTGGCCTCATTCAGCCGCCGGATCATCTCTGGCCGGTTCGCAACACGGTCGGCATTCTTGGAATAATCCGGTGAGGTTGCCATATCCTCCAGACCCAGAAACCGGCAGAGGCGTTGATACTGACCGTCGTTGCCTGTGGCGATGATCAGATGGCCATCACTGCTCTCAAAAACCTCATAGGGGGTCAGATTGGGATGGGCGTTGCCCATGCGCCCCGGCGCGTTGCCGGTCAGCATGTAGTTCATCGCCTGATTGCCCATGATCGCCACGGCGCAATCAAGCAATGCCATATCGATATGCTGGCCTTTGCCGGTCTGGCTGCGCTGATGCACTGCCGCAAGGATCGCGGTCGTGGCATAGATGCCGGTGAAGATATCTGTGATCGCCATGCCGGATTTCTGCGGCTGGCGATCCGGCTCTCCAGTGATCGACATCAGACCGGACATGCCTTGGATGATAAAATCATAGCCCGCGCGGTGGGCATAGGGGCCGGTGTGACCAAAGCCGGTGATGGAACAATAGATCAGCCCCGGAAACGCGTCTTTCAGGCTGTCATAGTCGAGGCCGTATTTGGCCAATCCGCCGGTCTTGAAATTCTCGATCACAATATCCGCGTCGCGCAGCAGGTCTTTGACCTTGGCCTGCCCTTCGGCGCTGCGAAAATCAGCCGTTACAGAGGCTTTGCCGCGGTTGGCGGAGTGGAAATACCCTGCGGTCACATCCTCGTCGCGGGTGACAAAGGGCGGACCCCATTGGCGGGTGTCATCGCCATCGGGGCTTTCGACTTTGATCACCTCGCATCCGAGGTCAGAGAGTGTTTGACCGGCCCATGGGCCAGCCAGAACACGGGCCAGTTCAACAACTTTCAGCCCTTGCAGCGGTGCGGTCATTAGCCGGCCAGCTCTGTTTCGATGATGTCTTTGAGCTGATCATAGGCCATGTTGCTGTACTTGGTCCCGTTGATAATAAAGCTGGGTGTGCTGTCGATATCATCGGCTTTGCCGTTTTCCTGAAACCACGCATAAAGCGTCTCGGCCTGTTTGCCGTCCTGCAAGCAGGCTTCGATGGCGTCATTGTCCAATCCCGCCAGACGCCCGATTTTGCGCAGCTCATCGACAATTGCCGCAGGCTCACCCGCCCGCGCCCATGTAGATTGGCTTTTGTAAATCAGGTCGATGATGCCAAAGAACTTTTCCTCACCGCCGCAGCGGGCGATCAAAGATGCCCAGATGCCGGGTCGGTCAAAATAGACCTCGCGGTAGACAAACTTGATTTTGCCGGTGTCGATATAATCCGCCTTGAGCTTTTTGAACGTGCCCTCGTGGAAGGCCGCGCAATGCGGGCAGGTGAAAGATGCATATTCGGTGATGGTCACAGCTGCGTCCGGGTTGCCAAGCACCATGTCAGGCACGCTCGACGTATCCACCTCACCACTGGTTTGCGCATTTGCGGCATTCGCCAACGGGTTCACGGGTGTTGACCCGCTGCGCGAGTTGCTGGTCAGGTACCAGCCGCCCGTTCCCACAACGGCCAACGCGCCAAGGATCATATTTCTACGGTTCATGTCGTTTCCTTTGTCAGCTTTTCAGCGTTTGTTCTTGTTCAATATGTTCTCGCCCAGCCGCGCAAGGGCATCGCGCAAACCATCGTCCGATACCGGATCAACTGTCGCCGCCGCTTTTTGACGCAGCGCGGGGTCAGGTTTTGCCGGGGGCGCCTTGGGCTTTTGATGGGAGAAATCCACCTTGCCTTCGGCAAAGCCGGTGGCGGCGGTTTGGGTGATCCGGACACGGGCAATGGCGTTGTAGCCATAGACCGCATTCACCTTTTGCCGCAGTTTTTCCTTTTGCATTTCCAGCATCGGCGCATTGGCCCCGGTGGTCAGCAAGGTCAGAGTTGCGCCCATTCCGCCCCGACCATAGCCAACCTCAACCGGGCGGGCCATAGCGGCGATATCGGCGCCTGCGATCTCGGCCCATTGGGTTAGCAGGCGTGACTGGGCAAAGCCGCGGGTCTCGCTGGCACGGCGGATCTGGTCGGTCAGCAGGCTGTCCGTCCGTTTGAACCCTTTTGTACTGGCGCGCCGTGGCGGCATGACTATGTTTCCCTTTGGATCGGGTTCAACATAATGGTTTGCCCCCGTATCACCAGCCCAGAGCGACAGCGGAGCCATAAAGAATGCGTGAGACAGACCAGACAGGCGATCTGCCGCGCATCTTGCTGGATTGGTATGACGTGCATGCCCGCCAGATGCCGTGGCGGGTGGCCCCGGCGGATCGCAAGGCGGGCCAACTGCCCGATCCCTATCACGTCTGGATGAGCGAGATCATGTTGCAGCAGACCACTGTTGCGGCGGTGCGGGACTATTTCACCCGTTTTGTCACCCGCTGGCCCAAAGTGGCGGATCTGGCCGGTGCCGAGGATGCCGATGTAATGGGGGAATGGGCCGGACTTGGATACTATGCCCGCGCCCGCAACCTGTTGAAATGCGCACGCGCGGTGGTTGCTGACCATGATGGGGCGTTTCCGGCGGACCATGATGCGTTGCTGAAACTGCCGGGGATTGGCCCCTACACCGCCGCAGCGGTATCCTCGATTGCGTTTGACGCGCCGCGCACCGTGCTGGATGGAAACGTAGAGCGGGTGATGGCCCGACTTTATGATATTCACACACCGCTGCCCGCCGCCAAACCAGAGCTGATGGCGCTTGCCGAAACTCTGACGCCGCAAGACCGTCCGGGCGATTATGCACAGGCTGTGATGGACCTTGGCGCAACGATCTGTAGCCCCAAATCGCCCGCCTGCGGCATTTGCCCATGGCGCGATCCGTGTTTGGCGCGGGCACGGGGCACGGCGGCGGATTTGCCAAAGAAGACCCCGAAAAAGCCCAAGCCGGTGCGCCATGGCACGGTCTATCTGGCACAACGGGCCGATGGCGCTTGGTTGCTGGAGACACGCTCGGACAAGGGATTGCTGGGCGGTATGCTGGGCTGGCCGGGGTCGGAATGGCTTGATGCACAGGAAGAACGGCCATTGGGTGATCCGCCGGTGCAGGCCAACTGGCAACCGCTTGATGGTGAGGTGCGCCATACGTTCACGCATTTCCACCTGTTATTGAGCGTGCAAACCGCGACCATTTCCGCCGATACGGCCCCAACCAAAGGCGCTTTTATCCCGCCGGACAAATTTCGCCCCTCCGATCTGCCGACAGTCATGCGCAAAGCGTTCGATTTGTCGCGCAAATAGCGCGGCGTCAGTGTTTGAGAGGATCACCGTTTACGGTATATCAACCTCAAACACGCCACTAAGCCGGCAGGAGCCTTGATGCCAAACACCGCAATCGCACCGCAAGATCTGGCCCGGATTTCCCGTGCCCTGCCCTTTTGGCTATCGCTCGGGCTGATCCCGCTGACCTGGATCTGCGCTTTTGTGGGTGGCTGGTCGATTGCGCTTTTGCCGATTGTGACGTGGTTCCTGTTTTCGTTGCTGGATGCGGTGCTAGGCCTGAACCTCGACAATGCTGATCTTGAGGCCTCTGAGGACGATATGTTCTGGTATCGGCTGGTCACATTGATCTGGGTGCCTGCGCAGGCCCTGACTGTGTTTGGGCTGATCCTATATGTGCCCTATGCCGAACATCTGGGTACAGCGGAACGCGTGTTCCTGTTTATGGGCGTTGGCGTCGTGACTGGCACCATCGGGATCAACTACAGTCACGAATTGATGCATCAGAAAAACAATCTGGAACGTTGGTGGGCCGATATCCTGCTGGCGATGGTGCTTTATTCGCATTTCCGGTCTGAACATCTTTTGGTGCATCACCGCTATGTCGCGACCCCACGCGATCCGGTGACAGCGCGGTACAACGAAGGGTTTCACCGGTTTTATCCACGTGTTTTGCGGCAATCGCTGGTCTCCGCCTTTCGGGCCGAGGCACAGATGCTGGCCCGCAAAGACCTGCCATGGACCGACCGGCGCAATCCGTTCTTTCGCTATTGGGCGTTGCAATCTGGGTTTCTGTTGCTGGCGCTGATCCTTGGCGGCATGACCGGTCTGCTTTTGTTTCTGGTTCAGGCGGGCGTGGCGATCTGGCAGCTTGAACTGGTCAATTACATTGAACACTACGGGCTGACGCGCAAACATCTGGGGGATGGCAAATACGAACATGTCCAGCCGCGCCATTCGTGGAATGCGGCGCACCGGGCGTCAAACTGGCTGTTGATCAATTTGCAACGGCATTCGGATCATCACTACAAACCCGACCGCCGGTTTCCGGTGTTGCAGACCTACGGCACCGATCAAGCGCCGCAACTGCCCTATGGCTATCCGGTGATGACCATGGCCGCGATGGTGCCGCCTTTGTTCAAGCGGATCATGAACCCCCGCGTGCGCAATTGGCGCGAGATGTATTACCCCGAAATCACCGATTGGCACGACTATAACAAGCGCCGCACGCCAATGCCCCGCTGAGGGGGTCGAACGCTTTCTTAAGACTTTTCTGCCATGCCTGTGACATCAGCCGTCACCGGGGGGTGTCATGCAAGCCAACATGCGACCAAGGTCCAAACCGTCAGGCACCTGCCTGATCATTGAAGACAGTGAATTTGATCGGGAACGCCTGACCCGGATCATTGGAAAGTCGCATCATGAGATGCATGTCGAAGTGGCGGCAACGTTAAGGTCAGCGCGCTCCGCATTGATCCGCAAACCGATCACACTGATCTTGCTCGACAATAACCTGCCTGACGGGCTCGGCGCAAATTTTGCACTGGAACTGGCCGAAGACCCCAAGCTTGCGCAAATCCCGGTCATTTTGGTCAGTGACTGGCCCTCCCCGTTCATGTGGGAAAAAGCACAGTCGGCGGGCGTGGCCTATGTTCTGTCAAAAACCGAATTTGACAGCCGTTACGTCCACGCCGTGATGTCGCTCATGACCACAAGATCAAGGAACAGAGCACAGCCGACACTCAATTAAGCCTCGCAATCGGTCTCGTCGCGAGTCGCGCAGACGCCGATTGGGTTCGTATTTGCGCGGCACAGCAGTGCAAACAGTCCTAACCTGTCTGTAACAATGCAGGAGGGATCTATGCGCGGAAGTTGTCTTTGCGGTCTGGTCAAATACGAAATATCAGGCTCACCACGCCCGGTTGTCGGGTGCCATTGTACGCAATGCCGAAAATCTTCGGGCCATTACGTCGCCGCAACCCAAACGACCAAATCCAGCATCGCCATCACCGGACAGGACCACCTGACCTGGTTCCAATCGTCACAAACCGCACGGCGCGGGTTTTGCGCCACCTGCGGCAGCCAGATGTTCTGGACCGAAGAGACCAGCGACAACATCTCGGTTATGGCCGGATCCATTGACGGGGACAGCGGTCTGTCCATGGATCGGCAGCTGTATCCGGATGACAAAGGCGACTATTACGCGTTGCCTGAGGTGGCGGTGGTGGATCAATCCACACTCAAATAAAAAAAGCCCCGCCAAAAGGCGGGGCCAAGTTGAGTGCCCTTTAGGGCGATCCTTCGGCAAGAAGGTCGCGGGCACCGGCGGTGTTCGAATGTTTGGGTGTTTAGTTGGCCATCTCGGCGCGGATCTGTTGGCGCAGAAGGTCAATCGGCACACGTTTGCCGTCCTTCTTGAAACACCAATATGTCCAGCCATTGCAGCTTGGCGCTTTTTCATACGCCGCGCCGACCTGATGAATAGAACCTTTCACGTCGCTTCCGATCAATGTGCCATCGGCACGGACCTTGGCCTTGTGGCGACCGTTGAGGGAATAAAGTTCCTCTCCCGGACGCAACATGCCGCGTTCGACCAACTGGCCGAAAGGCACGCGCGGTTCTGCGCGTTTTGATGTTGTTGTTTGCAGGGCTTCGCGGTCAAATTTGCGCACCTTGCTGATGCGTTTTGCCGCCACCTTGCGATAGCTTTCTTCGCGTTCCAGACCGATGAAGTCACGGCCCAGCATCTTGGCCACAGCACCCGTGGTGCCCGTGCCAAAAAACGGATCAAGAATAACGTCACCGGGATTGGTGGAGCCCACCAGAATGCGGTGCAGTAGGCTTTCCGGTTTTTGGGTCGGATGTGCCTTATCGCCGTTGTCATCCTTCAGCCGCTCGTGACCGGTGCAGATTGGCAAGACCCAATCACTGCGCATCTGGATGCCCTCGTTCAGCGCTTTGAGCGCCTCGTAGTTGAAGGTGTATTTGCTGTTTTCATCCTTACCCGCCCAGATCATTGTCTCATGGGCATTGGTGAAACGTTTGCCGCGGAAGTTGGGCATTGGGTTGGACTTGCGCCACACCACATCGTTGAGAATCCAGAACCCCTGGTCCTGAAGCGCCGCACCAACACGGAAGATGTTGTGATAGCTGCCGATGACCCAGATCGCCCCATTTGGCTTGAGCAACCGCCGCGCGGCCTTGAGCCATTCGCGGGTGAATTCGTCATAGGCTTTGAAGCTGGCGAACTGGTCCCATTCATCGTCAACGGCATCGACCTTGGAATTGTCAGGCCGGTGCAAATCGCCGCGCAATTGCAGGTTATAGGGCGGGTCGGCAAAAATCAGATCAACGCTGCATTCCGGCAATGCGTTCATCAGATCAATGCAGTCACCCGCAAGAATTTCGTTCAAGGGAAGCGCTGTTGCGCCCTTTGTCATGGTCTTCATCATACTGCCTCTGTCCGCGGTGCTTTTGCACTCTGTGGTTGGTGACAGGATGACCCCAAGGCGATTCGCGGTCAAATTCTTTTTGAATCAATCAGTTAAGTTTTATTCTTGATACAAGATATTGTGGACCGGTTTGAACGAACGTCTATGGTGTGGGGTGGCACCAAGTTTTTGCAGCGCATTCATGTGCTTTTTTGAGCCATATCCCATGTTGGTTTCCCATCCATAACCGGGATGCTGTTGCGCCAATGACAACATGACACAATCCCGACAAATTTTTGCCATAATTGAAGCCGCCGAAATCGACTGTGAGAGGCTGTCACCTTTGACAATTGTTTGGGAAGGCAGGACCAAACCGCGGGGGATCATATTGCCATCAATGAGCGCAAAGTCCGCTGGCGTCTTGAGCCCTTCAAGGGCGCGGAGCATTGCGAGGTGGCTGGCACGCAGAATGTTATGTTCGTCAATCTCTTCGACCGTGGCATGGGCAATCGACACATCTGCCACCTGCATGATCTCGTCATAAAGCCGGGTGCGGGCTTTCTTTGTCAGTTTTTTGGAATCGTTAAGTCCCTCGGGGATGTTTTCAGGGTCCAGCACGACCGCCGCTGCTGTCACTGGACCGGCAAGCGGGCCGCGCCCCACTTCATCAACGCCGGCGATGCGGCTGTATCCCTGTGCCTGTGCGGCACGCTCAAATGTAAAATCTGGTATCATGGCACACCCAAACCGCAAGACAGCCCGAACCTCAAGGGCCGGGCTGTCTGCAACAGTTTACTCGTTACTGTTTTTGAAGGCGGAAGACTGCCCGAACACTCTCCCGCCTCCAACCGGCGGCACGGGGGCGCGCCACCGGTCCGGACACGCAGTTACCTGCGGGCCAAGCGGTAGCCCCGATCCCGCAGACAGCGGGCCTCATATCCGCGGCGATTGCCGCGCGGGGTATCAAACACATAGAGACATTGGCGGGGCAGACGGTTCACGAAGTCATAGTTGTTCTTCAGGCAGCGGCGGCCAAACATCCGCACTTTGCCCCGTCCTGTGCGGTAGCTGTGGAAACATTTACCCGGCAGCAGCTTGCGATCCACCCGGCGCGGCAGCGGGCGCGGCTTTGGCTGATAACGCGGCGGCTTGTAGCTGGGCTGGTTGTAGTGGGGCACGTGGTTTTTCTTCACGTGCTTCTTTTCATAGTGATGCGCCCTTTTGTCTTTTTTGTTGTCGTGAATGATCTTGCCCACAATCGCGATGCCCAACAGGGCGGCCAAAGCGCGGGCGGCGTCATCATTATCGGCGCGGGCGGGCATGGCCCCAAAGGCGGTGATGGCAATCGACGCAGCGGCGACGGTGGCGATAAATCTGCGGTACATGGGTCTGATCCTTTCTTCAGGTCTGCGCGGGAACCCCGTGCAAGAGCGGGATGGAGGGATGCTCTGGTTCAAAGGTGGCCCGGCCCCTTTAAGACAGGCAATAACAGTGGGCTGTTATCGAATATCAACGGGGCCATCTGGCCTTGGATATTGAATAACGCCCTGCAAAAGCGCAGGAAGGTATCATGAAACACGCCATTATCTCTTTTGCCCTCGCTTTTGCGATTGGCCTTGCCCAGCCCGCGCATGCCGCGGATTGCTATGCTGATTACAAGGCCAAACAGGACAACCCCCTGCGCCTGCATTACGGTGTCGCGCAGATCAACGGTGCCTGCACCTCCGGTGCCGCCGCATCAGAATTGGTCGCCCGATTGGCACAGCAAGGTTGGACCTTGCTGAATGTTCTGGGTGTTTTTGGCCCCGATGGATTGGCGGAAAGGAAAGACAGTGCCGGATCAAACTACCTCCGCTTCTGATATGCGCCGCTTTGGCGGCCGATTTGTGGGCGGCGGCATTGCGGCGATTGTTGCCCTGCTGTTGCTTGGGGCAGTGTTGCTGTTCTGGGCCTTGCCGGATGCGAACCAGTTCAACGCGCAGGTCGAACGGATCTTTGTTGAGAATGACGATCTGACCAGCGGTGCCGAGATCAAGCTGCTTGAGATTCTCGCGCAATCAGGCACCGCGTTTTCCGACACGCTGAACAGCTACCGTGTGGTGATTTTTGTGCTGCTGGTGTTTGCCAGTGCCATGCTGATCGCCGCACTGGTGTTTCTGGTGCTGCTCATCGGGTTCAACCGGCGGATGGCACAGATTGAACGGGCCGGTATTCAGGTCAATTCCCTGCTGATCAGCCGCGAAGAGAACACTGTCTATCTCAATAACTTCGGGTTCAAGCTGACCGGGGCCGCAATGGAAACTCTTTCTGTGCTGGCCGAGGCGCGGATGGATGATGAGGTCATGTCCGGTTCCGAAATCGAAGGGGTCATCTCTGGCCGCAGTGCTGCGGATTGTGATGAGGCGGCAGGCGCAACCCGCATCAAAAGGCTGCGCGATACCTTGGGCAATCAGCTGGTGTCAGAACTTTTGGTCAAGAACATCGCGCGGCGCGGCTATATGCTGGCCATCGACAAAGACGTGATCAAAGTGATCTGAGCGACTGCAAGTCGCCCTACCCTAGCCCGCCGCCAAAGGCCGGAAAATTGGTACATTGTTCCCTCTGGTCAATCCCGAGCAACCTTGTCTAGGGTGCAGCAACCCTTGCCGAGGAAATGATCATGCCCGTTCAACCCAACCCGTTCAAACGCGCCCTTCAAAACGGGCAACTTCAATTTGGTTGCTGGCTTGGCCTTGGCGATACGTTTTCCGCAGAACTGATGGGCACCGCCGGGTTTGACTGGATGGTGATCGACGGGGAGCATGGGCCGAACGATCTGCGGTCTATCCTTGCGCAGTTGCAGGTGCTTGAAGCCTCTGACAGCCATGCGGTGGTGCGCCTGCCTGTGGGTGAGACCTATATGCTCAAGCAGGTTTTGGACGCCGGGGCGCAAACGGTTCTCGTGCCAATGGTTGAGAGCGCCGAACAGGCCCGGCAATTGGTACGCGATGTGAGCTATCCGCCCCATGGCGACAGGGGCGTCGGTTATGCGCTGACCCGCGCCTCGCGGTTTTCCCAGATCAAAGACTACGGCAAGACGGCGGATGAACAGATTTGTTTGCTGGTGCAGGTCGAGAACAAAAAGGGCATTGCCGCGTTGGATGAAATCCTCGCGTTTGACGGTGTGGATGGTGTGTTTATCGGACCGGCAGATCTGGCGGCGGACATGGGCCATATGGGCAATTCCCTGCATCCCGATGTGCAGGCCGTGATCATGGATGCGTTGCGCCGCATTCGCGCAGCAGGCAAAGCGCCGGGGATCCTGTCCACCCACGATCCAATGACAAACGAAGCCATCGAGGCAGGGGCGCTTTTTGTGGCGGTTGGTGCGGATGTGCTGATCCTCAGCCATGGTGCGCAAGCGCTCACGGCAAAATGGAAAGCGCAGAAGGGATGAACACCGGGATATTCCTTCTGGGTCTCGGCTATGTCCTGAGCCAGTTCTTCCGCGCGTTTCTTGCGGTCTTGTCCAGCATTCTGGAACAAGACATCGGGGCGACACCTGATGATCTGGCCTTTGCCTCCGGGCTTTGGTTCCTGTCTTTTGCCGCCATGCAAATCCCCGTCGGTGCGGCGCTGGACAGCATAGGACCGCGGCGGACGATGGCATGGGCTTTGCTAGTCGGGGGCAGCGGCGGCGCGGCGTTGTTTGCACTTGCGACCACGCCCTTGCATATCAGCATCGCCATGACCCTGATCGGCATCGGCTGCTCGCCAGTGCTGATGGCCTCGTACTATATCTTTGCACGCGATTATCCCCCCGCGCAGTTTGCTGTGCTCGCCTCGATGATGGTGGGGCTTGGCAGTCTGGGCAATCTGGTTGCCTCCTACCCAATGGCACTGGCTGCCGAAACTTTGGGCTGGCGCAACGCGCTGTGGGCTTTGGCAGCCGTGTCTGCGCTGGTGGCCTTTGGTGCTCTGATGTTTGTGCGCGATCCCCAAAAGGTTGAAGGCGAATCCAAGGGATCACTGGCCGAGCTGTTCAAATTGCGGGCGCTGTGGTTCATCTTTCCGATCATGGGGGTCAGCTATGCGATCTCGGGTGCGGTGCGCGGGCTTTGGATCGGGCCGTATCTGGCGGATGTGTTTGGCGCAAACACCAGCACCGTGGGTCAGGCCAGCCTACTGATGGGCATTGCCATGGTTGTGGGGGCGCTTGCCTATGGTCCGGCAGATCGGCTGCTGCCGTCCCGTAAATGGATGATCGTGGCGGGCACCGTGATCACACTTGCCGCAAGCGCGGTTCTGATCGCCCAGCCTGCACAATCTCTGGCTCTGTCCGTGACCATGCTGTGCATCATCGGCTTTTTCAGCGCGACCTATCCTGTGATCATGGCCCATGGGCGGAGCTTTCTGCCGCCGCATCTGATCGGGCGCGGAGTGACCATGCTGAACCTCTTCAGCATTGGCGGCGTGGGCATCGCGCAGTTCTTTTCCGGCAAGGTCTATAGCGCCGCCTTGCCCGGTGCGGCCACCACCGCCAGCCCCTATGTTGCGGTCTATGTCCTTTTCGCCGGAAGCCTCGCGATTGGCCTTTTGGTGTACCTTTTCAGCCGCGATAACGCGGATTGAAGCCACAAAGGCACCGCCATCGCAGCTGAGCCCCTTTTACTTGTCCGTCAGGCAGGCTAAAGGGCTGCGACCATCACTATATATATTGGAGAAATCAGATGGGTTATCGCGTCGCCGTCGTGGGCGCCACAGGCAATGTGGGCCGCGAAATGCTGAATATTCTGGCCGAGCGCCAGTTCCCTACGGACGAGGTTGTGGCACTGGCCAGCCGTCGGTCTTTGGGCACGGAAGTCAGCTATGGAGACACGACGCTTAAGTGCAAAGACCTTGATACGTTTGATTTCACCGGCTGGGACATGGCGCTGTTTGCTGTTGGCTCCGAAGCCACCAAGAAATACGCGCCCGGCGCCGCCAAGGCGGGCTGCGTTGTAATCGACAACTCCTCGCTCTATCGCTACGATCCGGACATTCCACTGATCGTGCCTGAGGTGAACCCCGAGGCCGTTCACGGCTATGCCAAGAAAAACATCATCGCCAACCCCAACTGCTCAACCGCGCAGATGGTTGTTGCGCTGAAGCCTTTGCATGACCGCGCCACGATCAAGCGCGTTGTCGTCAGCACCTACCAATCGGTGTCCGGCGCGGGCAAAGAGGGCATTGACGAGCTGTGGGATCAGACCAAATCGATCTACAACCCCACGGACGACAAGCCCCCGCAAAAGTTCACCAAGCAGATCGCGTTCAACGTGATCCCGCACATCGACGTTTTCATGGAAGACGGCTCCACCAAAGAAGAGTGGAAGATGGTGGCTGAGACCAAAAAGATCGTCGATCCCAAGATCAAGGTCACGGCAACCTGTGTGCGCGTGCCGGTCTTTGTTGGCCACTCCGAAGCGGTGAACATCGAGTTCGAAGATCACCTCGACGAGGACGAAGCCCGCGATATCCTGCGCGAGGCGCCGGGCATCATGGTGATCGACAAACGCGAAGACGGCGGCTACGTCAGCCCGGTTGAATGTGTCGGCGATTTCGCCACTTTCATCAGCCGTATCCGTCAGGACAGCACCATCGACAATGGCCTGAACCTGTGGTGCGTGTCCGACAACCTGCGCAAAGGCGCGGCGCTGAATGCCGTTCAGATCGCTGAGTTGCTGGGCCGGGAAGTTCTGAAAAAGGGCTGATATCCGCTCAAAATACGGATTGGGGAAAGGGGACCGTTTGGTCCCCTTTTCTTTTGGCTGTCAGGGTGCAGACTGGTTCCAGTAATTATAGGAATTGAATTATGCGTGTCCTCTTTGCCTGCCTGTCCTTGCTGCCATCTGCCGCGATGGCGGATGTTTTTACCCTGCGATCCGAACCGCAGGCGGTCACGGTTTATCCTTATCTGGCAACGGTCCACCGTCAGGCCACTGTCACCCTGCCCCAGGGCGCGCATCAGATCGTCCTGCCGGACTTGCCGCACACAATGGATCGCGAATATCTGCGGGTTTCGGTCATGGGTGCAACCTTGGGCACGACCCAATTCCGCAATGAGGCTGTGCTGCCGCAACCCAAAGCAGATAGCGCCGAAATCACCGCCGCCAAAGACGGGATCGAAGCTGCCAAAACCGCCTTGCGCGAACTGGATGACCAAATCGCAGCCGCCGGTCTGGCCGCCAGTGCAGCACAGACACAGATCGCGTTTCTGAGTGACCTGGGCAAAAACCAAGGGCTGCCCGCTGATGCCAGCAGTTTGCAGGCACTGGCCCAGATGATCGGAACCCAAAGCCTTGTCGCGCAACAAGATGCCTTGGCGGCCCATCAGGCCGTACGGGATCTTGAGTTGGGCCGCGCCGATCTGGAAACAGCTTTGCAAGAGGCCAAGGCCGCGCTGGCTGCGCTCACTCCACCGCCGGAGAAACACGCGCAGCTGACCCTTGATATCATGGCCCCGGCGGCTGGTGAGGTGACGATTGCTTTGGAATATCTGGTCGATGCGGTTTGGGCTCCGACCTATGATATTCATCTGGACGGCAAAGACGCGCCGCAGCTTTCGATCAAACGGGGGGCAGTTGTCTCTCAACGCAGCGGCGAAAACTGGCAGGGGGTCGCGCTGACCCTGTCCACGCTTGTGCCATCGGGCCAGACCCAACCGTCACACGTCTACCCGCGACGACTGACCTTGGCAGACAAAGAGTCGCCCCGCGCCAAGTTGACACGCCAGATGGCCGACAGCGCCGAAAGCTATGCCGCAGCGCCGGTGATCGAAGCTCCGGTGATCGTTGAGGAGGCCATGGGCATGACCAATTTCGACGGCCCCGGCGTACGCTATGATTTTGCCACCCCCGTCAACATCGCCAGCGGTGTGGATGACACCCGTGTGGCGCTGGACACATTGACCTTTCCTGCCCGCCGCTTTGCCCGTGCGGTGCCGCGCGCCGATCAGACCGCGTTTTTGATGGCGGAATTTACCAACACCACCCAAGAGCCACTGTTGCCTGCGGATGAGGTGGCGTTGTTCGTGGACAATACCCTGATTGGGCAAGTGAATATTGGGCTGATCCCTGCGGGCGACGAGGCAGAGCTTCCGTTTGGACCGATTGAGGATTTGCGCCTGACCTATACCGTTCTGGACCAGAGCGAAGGGGATCGCGGGATTATAAGCCGGTCCAATGCCAAGACGGATCGCATGCGGATGGACATCCAGAACATCGGATCAGAGGATTGGCAGGTCGAGGTGCAGGCGGCGGTGCCCTATACCGCGCAGGAAGACTTGCAGATTGACTGGTCCGCCACTCCTACGCCTGATGAGACCAATCTAGATGACCGGCGCGGCATTTTGCAGTGGGCTCTGAACGTGGCCGCTGGCGCAACAACATCCATCACGATTGAGGAAAACCTGCGCTGGCCCGAGGACAAGATCTTGCGTTGATCAGAATCGTTCGGCCCGCAGCACATCACAATCGGTCACGCTGACCACGCCGATATGGCGTTCGACCACGGCAAAGGCACCCTCAAGCAAGCCATCAAGTCGTTCGGGCCGAATGATGCAAATCACCTGCACCATGCCTGAGGCGCGGCTGACCTGGCCTGCGCGGCTCCATTCACCGGATTTGCCCGAGCCGCCCAACACCGGCAGCACAGTATAGCCGGTCACGCCGGCCTTTTTCAGCGCATCGGTGAGGCGCGACTGCATGACCCCTTCGATGGTGATCTCAACACGTTTGGCTTTGTGGGTTTGCATAGGTCAGCCTCCGGTCACAGCTTGGGCCACCGCGACATAAAGCGGAATGCCAAGTGTCAGGTTGAAGGGGAAGGTCACCCCAAGCGAGAGGGTCAGGTAAAGTGACGGGTTCGCCTCAGGCAGGGCCACGCGCATCGCCGCTGGCACCGCGATGTAAGAGGCGGACGCCGACAAAACCATCATCAATGTTACGCCGCCCGGAGTGAGGCCAAGCGCAAGTGCCGTAGCCAGGCCCGCCGCTGCACCGATCAGGGGCATCAACACGCCAAACGCCAAAACCGATGGTGTGAGGATCCCGCCGCCTTGACGCAGACCGCGCCCCGCGACGAGCCCCATATCAAGCAGGAACAGGCACAACACACCTTTGAACGGCGAAACGATAAAGCTGGAAATTTCCGCAAGCCCCTCTTCGCCCGTGGCCCAGCCGATAAGGAACGCGCCGACGAGTAAAACGATGGATCCGTTCAACATGATTTCACGCATGAGCGCGCCATCCATGCCTTTGCTATCGCCGCCTCCGCCACGGGCCACCAGCCACAGGGCAGACAGGATCGCGGGCGCTTCCATCGCGGCGGCCACCGCGACCATGTACCCCTCCGCAGCGATACCGCGGCTTTCCAGAACCGAGGTCGCCGCTACAAATGTCACAATCGAGATCGAACCGTAGTGCGCCGCAACAGCCGCCGCATCTAGCCGGCTCATCGCGGTCATCACCCGCAGCAGGCCAAAGGCGACCAACGGCAGGGCCGCCGAAAGAATGATCCCCGCCAGCAAGGCCAACCCGAGCCGCGCGTCAATGCCATGCGCGGCAACACTGACCCCACCTTTGAAGCCGATAGCGAAAAGCAGATAAATCGACAGCGCCTTGGCCGCAGCCTCTGGAATGCTCAGGTCAGACCGCGCAAGGGAAGCTGCGACACCCAAAACAAACGACAAGATAATGGGCGAGACCAGGTTGTCCGCCGCGAGAGAGAACAGATTTTCCATGCCCCAAATGCCCTGTTAAACTGGCTGGAATTTTCCCGTTTCCGGGCAGAAATATTCCAACCCACCTTCGCCGATGTCCGTCCACAAGCCATGTAGGCTCAATTCGCCGTTTGTCACCTTTTCATTGACCCATGGAAAGGTCATCAGGTTCTCAAGTGACGTCATCACCGCATGTTTTTCGAATTGCCGTTCTTGTTCTTGTTCGTCTTCAATATCAGCAACCTCGCCATATTTGGGGCGCAGAATGTCCACCCAGCGGCCAACAAAGCTGTCTTTGGCTTCCAGTTCAGGCGCGTTGCCCTTGCACATCTCAAGGCAGCCCTTTGCACCGCCACAGCTGGAATGGCCCAGTACGATCAGATGCGCGACATTCAGAACCCGCACCGCGTATTCCACGGCGGCGGATGTGCCGTGGTGCTGGCCGTCCGGCTCACAGGGCGGGACAAGGTTGGCGATATTGCGGTGAATGAAAAATTCGCCCTGATCGGCTCCAAAAATCGAAGTGACATGCACGCGACTGTCACAGCAAGAGATCACCATGGCGCGGGGGCGCTGCCCCTCGGTGGCCAGTCGCCGATACCACGATTTGTTGTCCGCATAACCGGTGGCCTTCCACCCGTGATAACGCGTCAACAGATATGCCGGAAGCGGCTTTGCATGATCCATCATTGAGAGGTCTCCTGAAACATTTCCGCAGGGTTAGCTTAATTCCCGAACAAATTCGAGCGAAAATACAGTGGCAGAGCAAC
This sequence comes from Sulfitobacter mediterraneus, assembly GCF_003054325.1. Lineage (GTDB taxonomy): Bacteria > Pseudomonadota > Alphaproteobacteria > Rhodobacterales > Rhodobacteraceae > Sulfitobacter > Sulfitobacter mediterraneus. Next base: position 190,461 of record NZ_QBKU01000005.1, on the reverse strand, counting down.
CATTTGCATACTTGTTTGAACAATAGTCCGCTTTGGCCGTGGGGGCTGAACAAGGGGTGAGTTGATGCAGGTTCTGCAAATCCGACCAATGGAACAAATCAGTGTGGATCAGGATCGGCTGGGCGCGCTTTACACACAATTGGGCGAAGCGGGGGCAGAAGATGTCGTTTGCCGTGCTCTAGAAGATCTGGCACGGCGGTTGACGCAGTGCGAACAGCATTTCCGCGATGCCGCTTGGGCCGATCTGCAAAAAAGTGCGCGGTCGTTGATCGCCATATCGGATCAGATCGGCATGGCGGATCTGGCGAAGGTCGCCCGTGATGTTGGACAATGCGTGACCAACAACGACGCAACTGCCCTTGCAGCGACCCTGTCACGGCTGTTTCGGATCGGGGAGCGATCGCTGACTGCGATTTGGGATATTGACGAAATGCCCGAATGATCTGGCTTCGAGATGGCTTGCGGGTGACGCTGGAACGGGTAGGCTGGGCGCAATTATTGACCCGTTAGAAAGTGCCCTATGCCACCTCGTTTTGCATCCGATGCCTCGTCCGCCCTGCCGCTTCATGTGATTGCCGAAGACGGGCTTGATGCGTGGCTCAGTGATCAACCAGAAGCGGCCCAAACCTGGATCGCCGCGCAGGGTTTCACCGGCGGCCTTGGCCAAGCCTTGACGATACCGGCGGCCGATGGAACTGTGATGATGGCCGTTGCCGGTTTCGGCACAGCAGCGGCCCGAGCGCGTGGCCGGTTTCATCTGGCGGCGGCAGCGGCCAAATTGCCCAAAGGGATCTACCAGATTGTTTCTGGCCTGCCGGATGATCAAAAATCCGTCGAGGCACTGGGTTGGCTATTGTCGCGCCACAGTTTTGATCGGTACAAATCGCAATCCCCCATTGCCGCGGAATTGCTTGCACCCGAGGCTGTGAACGTGGCCGAGGTCGAGGCACTGGCGGCGGGGGAATGCCTGACCCGCGACTTGATCAACACGCCAGCATCCGACATGGGCCCGCCCGATCTGGAACAAGCGGCGCGGGATTTGGCCAAGGCGCATCGCGCGCAAATCAACGTGATCACCGGCGATGAATTGCTGGAACAGAACCTGCCGATGATCCACACCGTTGGCCGCGCAGCGGATCGCGCCCCACGCTTGATTGATATGCGGTGGGGCGACAGTGGACCGACCCTGACATTGGTTGGCAAAGGTGTGTGTTTCGACACCGGCGGTTTGAACCTCAAGCCCGGTGCATCGATGGGCCTGATGAAAAAGGACATGGGCGGCGCGGCGGCGGTGCTGGGTCTGGCGCATATGATCATGGCAACGGGCAAGCAGGTGCAGCTGCGGGTGCTGGTCCCGGCGGTGGAAAACGCCGTTTCCGGCAATGCCTTCCGCCCGCAGGATATTCTGACCTCGCGCAAGGGTCTGACGGTCGAGATCAACAATACCGATGCCGAAGGGCGGTTGGTTCTGGCCGATGCATTGGCGCTGGCTGACGAAGAAAAACCCGATCAGATCATTTCGATGGCGACGTTGACCGGTGCGGCGCGGGTTGCTGTAGGCCCGGACCTTGCGCCCTATTTCTCGGATGACGCGGGGTTTGTGGCAGCTCTGGAAAACGCCGCAGGTGTGCAGGCCGATCCTGTCTGGCGCCTGCCGTTTCATGACCCTTACGAGGCGATGATCGAACCGGGCATTGCCGATCTGGACAATGCGCCAAAGGGTGGCTTTGCCGGATGCATCACTGCCGCGTTGTTCCTACGCCGCTTTGTCACTCACAGCCGCTATGCCCATTTTGACATCTATGGATGGCAACCTGCTGCGGCGCCGGCGCGGCCAAAGGGCGGCGTTGGCCAAGCCACCCGCGCAGTTTTTGCCGCGCTTGATGAGATTTTGACCTCATGACCGACAGACGCCTGACCCCGGACCCGGACAAATCAACCCGCGCCGATCCCGCACAGATTGCTGTCAGCGTAGCCGATCTGCGCCGCAGCCCGGATGGCCCGCGCGACAGGCAGTTGATTTATGGGGATATGGTGACTGTATTGGGCGACGATGGGGATTGGCGATATGTGCAATCGGCCAAAGATGGCTATTGCGGCTATGTGCAGCGCCAGACCCTTGGACCGCGACAAGAGGCAAGTCATCAGGTCTGCACTCCAGCAACGCACGCCTTTGAGAGGGCGGATTTCAAATCACCTGATCTGATCTCGCTCAGCTTTGGTAGCCGTGTAGCGGTCACGGGTGGTGAGGGGAATTTTGCACAGACCTCTCTTGGGTTTATCCCACTCAATCACCTTGCCCCATTGGAAACACTTTACTCCGATCCGGCAGAGATCGCGGCCCGGTTTCTTGGCACGCCATATCTCTGGGGCGGCAACAGCCGATGGGGCATTGATTGTTCAGGTCTGGTTCAGGCGGCCTTGTTGGCTTGCGGTATGCCCTGCCCGGCCGATAGCGATCAGCAACAGACATTGGGCCATGCCACCAATGAGGCTTACCAGCGCAACGATCTGCTGTTCTGGAAGGGCCATGTGGCGATTGTCAGTGATCCGCAAACCATTCTACATGCCAGCGCAGGCGCGATGAGCACGGTTTATGAACCGATTGACGATGCCATCAAGCGGATCGAAGCGCAGGGCGATGGGCCGGTGACAGGACACCGCCGCCTTTGATCACGTTCAATCAACAGACCGGATAAGTTTGCGTTCCAACACCCGCAGGACCGCCTTGAGATCGTGACCGCGGCGCATGATCTGGCCGCCTGTGCCAACAATCGCATACATGCCTTGTTTGTTGCGCAGCTTTGGTCGTTTCTCGATACGGTAAAGCGGGATCTCGGCAGTGCGACGGAACACCGAGAACACCGCCACTTCCTTGAGACAGGAAATCCCATAATCGCGCCACTCTCCGGCCGCGACCATACGTCCATACAAAGACAAGATCACGGACAGCTCTGTTCGGTGGAAGGCGACCTGCTCGGGCGGGCGCTCAAACGGGGTAACCTGAGGAGGGGAATGCATCGTCATATACTCACAGTTGCGCTGTTGGCGCGACAAATCAAGCCCGATGGCCGATCAAAAAGGATTGAAAGCGTTACAAAGTTGTGCAAATGTCCCGATTTATGAAACATATGTGCGAAGCAAAATGACCCCCCAGACCTGTGCCGAAAAATGTGCCGAGATCATGTATGCCAAAGATCCCGCTTCGAGCGGGCTGGGCATGCGCATCACTAAAATCGCCCCGGGCCAAGCGACACTGACCATGCGCGTTCGGCCTGATATGCTGAATGGACATGGCATTTGCCACGGCGGCTTTACTTTTGCGCTGGCCGACAGCGCCTTTGCTTTTGCCTGCAACACCTACAATCAACTGACCGTCGCGCAGCAAAACCAGATCACCTATCTGACCCCCGGTGCTGACGGTGAATTGCTGACCGCCGCTGCTACGGAAGTATCAAAAACCGGGCGATCCGGCGTTTATGATGTCACTGTCACCGGAGAAGACGGCAGGACCATCGCCTTGTTTCGCGGTTTGTCCCGCACCGTCAAAGGCCAACATTTTCCCCAAGAGGTTCCATCCTGATGAAAGATCTGACGCCCGCCAAATCCACACTGGACCCAATTGAAATTGCCAGCCGCGACGAGATACAGGCGTTGCAGCTTGAGCGGATGAAATGGTCGCTGCGCCATGCCTATGACAACGTGCCGTTTTACAAGAACAGTTTTGATGCGGCGGGTGTCCACCCGGATGATCTGCACTCACTGGCCGATCTGTCGAAGTTTCCCTTTACGGTCAAAAACGATCTACGCGAAAACTATCCGTTTGGGCTCTTTGCAGTGCCGCGCGAACAGGTTGCGCGGCTGCATGCCTCCTCCGGCACAACGGGCAAGCCAACGGTTGTGGGCTATACCAAGAACGACCTCAACAACTGGGGGTCGGTTGTGGCGCGGTCGCTGCGGGCGGCGGGCCTTTGCCCCGGTGACATGTTGCACAATGCCTATGGCTACGGGCTCTTCACTGGCGGGATGGGCATCCATCTGGGATCTGACTATCTGGGGCTGACAACTGTGCCTGTCTCTGGCGGCATGACCCCTCGGCAGGTCCGGTTGATCGGTGATTTTCAGCCCAAAGGCATCACGGTGACCCCTTCTTATGCCCTGTCTATCCTGGACGAATTTGCCGCGCAGGGCGTCGATCCGCGCAAATCCTCATTGGAGGTCGGCATCTTCGGCGCTGAGCCGTGGACCAACGCGATGCGGCTCGAAATCGAAGAAGCTTTCGATATGCATGCTGTAGATATCTACGGGTTGTCCGAGGTGATGGGGCCGGGTGTTTCCATGGAATGTGTGGAATCCAAAGACGGGCTGCACATCTGGGAAGACCATTTCTATCCCGAGATCATCAACCCCGAAACCGGAGAACCCGTAGCAGATGGCGAACGCGGCGAGCTGGTGTTCACCTCGTTGACCAAAGAGGCCTTTCCGATCATCCGCTACCGGACACGCGATTTGACCCGCCTGCTGGCCGGTACGGCACGGTCCATGCGGCGGATGGAAAAGGTCACCGGGCGTACCGATGATATGATCATCCTGCGCGGTGTGAACATTTTCCCGACGCAAATCGAAGAAGCCCTGATGGAGGTCAAAGCATTGGCGCCGCATTTCCAGATCGAGCTGAGCCGCCCGGATCGGATGGACCAAATGCGGGTGATCTGCGAGTGCGCGGACGCATCAATGACCGATGAAAGCCGTACTGCCGCGGCCAGACAATTGTCCGCCAAGGTCAAGCAGACCGTGGGTGTCAGCATCAAAGTGGATGTGGCAGACGTGGGCGGCGTGCCGCGATCCGAGGGCAAGGCCGTGCGGATCGTCGACAACCGCCCCAAGGGTCAATAACAGGCCAGTTTTGCAATCTTGCCCTGCGCGTCGATCTCAGCATTGAGCCGCGCAGGGTTGAAATCCATCGTCACGGCATCGCCGGGGTGAATGATCCGCAGATCTTTCCCGATAACGGACAACGCGGCCTTGGGCTTGCCCAGCAAATTGCGCCACTGGTCCGCACCGCAGGCGTTTATCGCAGGCTCTCCGCTGCACCCTGCCAAAACCAAAAGCGTCAATGCGATGGGGCCCCTCATACGCCATACCTCGCCAGAAATGTATCGACAGCGTTTTCCACGACATAGTGAATTTCTTCTTCGCTGACTGTTTGTACCACGCCAAAAATCAAACGGGTCCATATGTCAGCCTTGCACAGGTCGCCAAACTGGTCCGCCGCCAGCAGCTTGTCCTTGATCCGCAACTCGCCTCGCGCTTCGGCCATTTCGAAATACTCGGCCATTTCGGCGCGCATCACAGCAGGGCCGGAATTGTAGAACTGTTGACCCAACTCGGGAAAACGGTCCTTTTCCGCCACGCACATGCAAAAGATCTGCTGTCCGAATTTCGAGGTGATGAACCTGACAAAATGACAGCCGGTTTGCATCAGCACCTCGCGCGGCGGCGCTTCAAGATCGATTTGATCCATCGCCTCGTCTGATTGGCGGCAACATTCAGCGTTGGCCACTTCGAGGAACAGCAGCCGCTTGTCAGGGAAATAGCTATAGAGCGTGGCCTTGGACACGGCGGCAACACGGGCAATTTCGTCCACGCTGGCGCCTTCGAACCCATCGGCCATAAACACCTCGCGGGCACCGGCAAGAACCTGATCGAACTTGCGGCCTTTGCGAATCTGTTGTGCGAGTGCTGTCATGAATGCTCCAGACTGTTGAATATGAGAATATAAACCGTTTTGTTTAGTTCCAAGGAATAAATCCCCTTCCGTCACGCAAAGTCGGTTGTTCTGGCCGCCCGCAAGTATTAGAATCATTCTAAACAGCCAGAGGATATTGCCATGCGCTTCTCGCTTGCCCGCAAACGTTTCAAAGATCTGACCGAACAGGAGGTTCTGGCCCTTGCCATTTCTTCCGAGGAAGATGATGCGCGGATTTACCGTGGATATGCGGAAAATCTACGTGAGGATTTTCCTGACACCGCGGCCGTATTTGACGGGATGGCCGCCGAAGAGGACACCCACCGCAAACGGTTGATTGACCTTCACGAGGCGCGGTTTGGGTCAACCATTCCGCTGATCCGGCGCGAGCATGTTTCTGGATATTATGCCCGCCGCCCGGTCTGGCTGGTTGAGAACCTCGGGCTTGAGCGCATCCGCGAAGAAGCCGCCGCGATGGAGCGGGATGCCGAAAACTTCTATCTGGCGGCAGCAGCACGCACATCCGACACGGCAACGCGCAAGCTTCTGGGCGATCTCGCCGCAGCCGAAGCGGGGCACCAGTCCACCGCGTCTGAGCTGGCAGAGGCCCATCTGTCCGGCGATGCCCAATCCGAGGAGGACAATCGTGCGCATCGGCAGTTTATCCTGACATGGGTTCAGCCGGGCTTGGCGGGACTGATGGACGGTTCCGTTTCGACCCTCGCGCCGATTTTTGCCACCGCCTTTGCCACCCAAGACACATGGACAACCTTTCTGGTTGGTCTGGCGGCCTCTGTCGGGGCCGGGATTTCCATGGGCTTTACCGAAGCGGCCTCAGACGATGGAGAGTTGTCGGGTCGGGGATCGCCTTGGAAGCGCGGCTTTGCCTCTGGGATCATGACCACCGTTGGCGGGTTGGGCCATGCCCTGCCCTATTTGATCCCGGATTTCTGGACCGCGACGATCACCGCATTTGTCGTTGTCTTTATTGAACTTTGGGCGATTGCGTGGATTCAGAACAAATATATGGACACGCCATTCTTTCGCGCGGCTATGCAGGTGGTGCTGGGCGGTGCGTTGGTCTTTGCGGCGGGTGTTCTGATCGGATCAGGCTGACGGGCCGCCGAGGCACCTTGCGCCCGCCCCTCTGGCTGGTTACCCAAGGCTATGCTGGCGATCTTTTTCAAGACTTTGCCGTTCTTTTTGCTGATCGGTCTGGGGTACTGGGCCGGGCGCACCCGCTTTTTCAGTGAAGAGGCGACGGCCTATCTGACCAAATTTGTGTTCTACTTTGCCCTGTCGGCCATGTTGTTCCGGTTTTCGGCAAACCTGTCGCTGGCCGAGGTCTGGGATGGGCGTTTGGTGGCGGCCTATCTGTGGGGCACGGCATTTGTGTACGGTGTCGCCACCATCGTCGGCTTTCTGCGCGGTTTGGACGTGCCGACCACCGCGATTGAGGCCCAATGCGCCGCCATCGGAAATACTGGTTTTCTGGGTGTTCCGATGCTGACGCTGCTGTTGGGTGCAGAGGCGATTGGCCCGGTGTTGCTGGCACTGGCCGTTGATCTGATCGTGTTTTCCAGCCTTATTGTGATCTTGATTACTGGGGCACGTGACGGCCAGATCAGCCTTCGGATGATCCGGTCTATTGCGCTGGGTCTGGTGCGCAATCCGATGATCGTGGCGATCTCGCTTGGGTTCATTTGTGCCGGCTTCGCCCTTCCGATCCCTGAGCCGATCAACGATTTCCTTGGCATTCTGGGCGGTGCCGCCACACCGGGCGCCTTGTTTGCGATTGGTGCGTCCCTGGCGTTCAAATCCGCGGAACGCATCGAAGTCGCAGGCTGGCTCAGCTTTTGCAAACTGGTGCTGCATCCGGCATTGGTCGGCATTGCCGCGCTTTATATCTTTGACGTGGACCCGTTCAAAGCAGGGGTGATCATTGCGGTCTCCGCCCTGCCCGTGGCAGGCAATGTGTTTATCCTAGCCCAACATTACGGTGTGGCCCCGGCACGTGTCTCAACTGCCATTCTATTCTCCACAGCCCTCAGCATTGTCACTGTCAGCCTTGTGATCGCGGGGGTGACAGGGGGCTGATCTTTCCAGTACTGACTGTTGCAAGGTCCGGCCCGGCGTGGCGGACATGACAAAAGGATCCGATGATGAAGACCATTTCCGAAAATGCCTGTTTCGGCGGCACACAGGGTGTTTATTCCCACACCTCTGCGGCTTGCAGTTGCGAGATGACCTTTGGCCTGTTCCTGCCCGCAGAGGCAAGCGATGGCCCCGTGCCGGTGCTTTGGTATCTGTCCGGCCTGACCTGCACACATGAGAACGCGATGACCAAGGCAGGCGCGCAATCCTGGGCGGCCGAACATGGGATCGCGCTGGTGTTTCCTGATACCTCGCCACGTGGTGACGATGTCGCCGATGATGAGGCCTATGATCTGGGCAAGGGGGCCGGTTTTTATGTCAACGCGACCCAAGATCCGTGGCAGCCGCATTTTCAGATGTGGGATTATATCGCAGAAGAACTGCCCGCATTGATCGGCGCAAATTTTGCCGTTGATCTGACGCGGCAGGGCATCACCGGCCATTCGATGGGCGGACACGGGGCGCTGACTTTGGCGATGAACCTGCCGGGCCGGTATACGTCTGTCTCGGCCTTTGCGCCAATTGCCAACCCAACCGCCAGCGACTGGGGCCGCAAACAATTGACCGCCTATCTGGGCGAGGATGACGCCGCATGGGCCAAACATGACGCGACCTTGCTGATGCAGGAAAACGGCTTTGACGGGCCCGTTTTGATCGACCAAGGCGCATCGGATCAGTTTCTTGATCTGCTCAAGCCCGAGGCATTGGCCGCCGCGATCGCTGCCAAGCGGCAGCAGGGCACCTTCCGTATGCAACCGGGGTATGACCACAGCTATTTCTTTGTCTCAACCTTTATGGAAGATCATATCGCCTTTCACGCAGATGCACTCTACGGAGCCTGAAACCATTGACCGCGCTTTACATTGACGCTGATGCCTGCCCTGTCAAAGCCGAGGCAGAGCGGGTTGCGACCCGCCATAAGGTACGGATGTTCGTGGTGTCCAACGGCGGATTGCGGCCCTCGCAAAATCCGCTGGTTGAAACCGTGATCGTACCTGATGGGCCGGATGTTGCGGATATGTGGATCGCGGATCGCGCAGGCATCAGCGATGTGGTTGTGACCGGCGACATCCCCCTTGCCGCCAAATGTGTAGAGGCGGGTGCAAAGGTTCTCAAACACAATGGCGAGGCGCTGACCGCAGCCAATATCGGCAACGTTCTGGCAACCCGTGACCTGATGGCAGACTTGCGGGCCGCTGACCCGTTCAGGCAAGGCGGCGGCAAAGGGTTTACCAAAGCTGACCGTTCCCGATTTCTGGACGCATTGGAGCGGGAGCTGCGTGCAGCGGCGCGGTTATGAGCGTTTCCACCGCAATGATGAGGACAAGCGCATGACACCCAAAGCGGTGGTTTTCGACATCGGCAATGTTTTGATCGAATGGTTGCCAGAGCGGTTCTTTGACGCGCAGATTGGCGAGGCACGCCGCCGCGCGATGTTTGCCGAGGTCGATTTGCACGGCATGAACGACCGCATTGATCGCGGCGAGACCTTTCGTGATGTGATCTATGACACCGCGGAAACCTATCCGCAGTGGCGGGCCGAAATTCAGCTGTGGCATGACCGCTGGATCGACATCGCCGCCCCCGTGATTGACCATTCACTGCGCCTGATGCGGGCCTTGCAACGGGCGCAAGTTCCTGTGTTTTCGCTCACCAACTTTGGCATTCAGACCTATGATCTGGCGGCAGAACGCTACCCGTTCCTTCGGCAGTTTGACGGGGATTATATCTCGGGGCATTTGGGGATCATTAAACCCGATGCGGATATTTATGCCGCGCTTGAGACCCGCAGCGGCGTTGATCCAGCTGCCCTTTTGTTCACCGATGATCGGATCGACAATATCAACGCCGCCGCCGCACGTGGCTGGCAAACACACCATTTCACAGGCCCGGAAGGCTGGGCCAATCGGCTGGTCCTTGCCGGGCTGTTGACCGAAGAGGACGCAATATGACCGACATTCCCTTTATCCCTTTTGACGCGGGCGAGGCAGTGCTGGACTGGATCGGCCTGACGGACGCTTTGGCCGCTGGCCATGCCCTGCCCAAGGCCGAGATTGGTGATACCTTTCTCTATCGCGGCGATGACACCTTGCTGAGCCGGGCAGCATGGATTGACGGTCTGGGGATTGCGGTCAAATCCGCCACGGTGTTTCCGGGCAATCCGGCCAAGGGCACCCCGATGATCAATGGCGGGCTGAACCTGTATGCCGATGCGGATGGTATGCTTGAGGCGATTGTTGATTTTCACCTCGTGACCAAATGGAAAACCGCCGGTGATAGCCTGCTTGCTGCGCGGCGATTGGCCCGGCCAGACAGCGAAAATATCCTGATCGTGGGCGCTGGCAATCAGGGCCGCGCCCTGCATGCCGCCTATCGTGCGGTGTTTCCTGACGCACAGTTTACCGTCTGGAACCGCAGCGCCGCCAATGCGGAAAAGATGGCCGCAGAACTGCCCGGCCTGCGCATTGCCACGGATCTGCGATCCGCGGTGGAGGCTGCGGACATCATCACCAGTGCAACGATGTCTACCGATCCCCTGATCAAAGGCGATTGGCTGCAACCGGGCCAGCACGTCGATCTGATTGGCGCCTACCGCCCCGATATGCGCGAGGTGGATGATACCGCGATCACCCGCTCGCGGGTCTTTGTGGACAGTTTTGATACCACCATTGGCCATATCGGCGAGATCAATACACCGCTTGAAACCGGTGTGATCGCTCGGGATCATCTGGTGGCAGATTATTATGATTTGGCCAATTTCACACGCACATCAGAGGATGAAATCACCCTGTTCAAAAACGGCGGCGGGGCGCATCTGGACTTGATGACAAGCCGCTACATTCTAGATCGCTGGCGCAGCCGTTAGGCTGTCACCAGCCCTTCGAGACGGCGCTCACGGATCGGCAGATGCACAATCGCGCTGAACGCGCCAACGCCAACGCCGATCCACCAAACAGCGGTGTAGCTGCCAAAGGCATCATACATCCGTCCGCCCAACCAAACGCCTAGGAAACTGCCCAATTGGTGGCTGAAGAAGACGATGCCATACAGCGTCCCCATGTAGCGCAGCCCGTAGATATGCGCGACCAACCCCGAGGTAAGCGGCACCGTGGCCAGCCACAATGACCCCATCCCAACAGAAAACAGAATGACCGAAATCGGCGTGATCGGGAACATGATGAACAGTGCAGCGATAATGGTTCGGCCCACATAAACCCCGGCCAGAAGGTATTTCTTGGAATACCGCTTGCCCGCCCAACCCGCAGTCAACGTCCCGGCGATATTGGCCAGCCCGATCAAGGAAATGGCCACCGCCCCCAGCGCCGAAGTTGTGGTGATCCCGACACTATGCAGCACCCCGCCCGCAAGGATCGGGCCACATAGTTCGGTCACAAAGGCCGGAAAATGCGCCGTGATAAAGCCAAGCTGATAGCCGCAGGAAAAGAAGCCGAGAAAGATCATCGTATAAGACGGATCCCGCGCCGCCTTCATCAGGATCTGGCCAAGGCTTTCTTCCAGCTCTGCCTTGGTCGCCAGCGCAGGTGCCCGCATCATGGGCAAGGTTAGGATCATTGCCATAACTGCGCCTGCAAACACAACAAACACGCCCTGCCAGCTCATGAAACCCAGCATCCATTCGGCAATCGGCGCCCCGAAAATCTGGCCGCCGCTGCCCGCTGCGGTGACAATGGCAAGCGACATCGACCGGTTTTCATCCGACGAAGCGCGGCCAACCACGGCAAGGATCACGCCAAAGCCGGTGCCCGCGATCCCGAAACCCACCAGCCAGGCGTAGGCTTGATGTTCGAGCGGGGTAACAGAATTGGCCGACAACAAAAGACCAGCCGCATAGACAATCGCGCCGATAATGATGGCCCGCCGATCACCGATTTTTTCCGCCAATGCGCCAAAGATCGGCTGGCCAACGCCCCAAGCCAGATTCTGGATCGCAATCGCCAGCGAAAATTCTGCCCTGAGCCAACCAAATTCCTCGGCAATCGGGATCTGGAACACCCCAAAGGACGCCCGCACGGCAAAGCTGACCATGATGATCACACAGCCCACAATCAGGACCGGCGTAAACAATGGGGTTTTGTGCTGCATGCTGGCTCCGATGCGTTGACGTCCGGCCAGATTACCCACAGATCGCGAAGGGTCAAATCAAGCGTTGTGATGGGGCACGAAGGGAGATTGATGCATCAGCGACCTCTTGAACCATTGCGACACTTTTCAATCCCCCAGCGGGGCGATAAGCCTGTGGTATGACCAGCCTGCGCGAAACTTATGACCGGATGATTGCCGAGGGCAGCTTGCAGCCCGATCCGGCTCAGGAAGCCATTCTTCCAGAGTTTGACCGTATTCGTGATGCGTTGATGCAGCCGGTGAAAAAGGGGCTGTTTCGCAAAGCACCGGAGCCGCCGAAGGGGCTGTACCTTTGGGGTGGGGTGGGGCGCGGCAAATCCATGTTGATGGATATGTTTGTCGATCACCTGCACGATATTCCCGCGCGTCGGGTGCATTTTCACGCCTTTATGCAAGAGATCCACTCGGCCATGCACGAGGCCCGCAAAACCGGTGTTGACGATGCGATTGCGCCGGTGGCCGCCGATGTGGCCAGCTCAGTGCGGCTGCTGGCCTTTGACGAGATGCAGATCACCGACATCACCGATGCAATGATTGTTGGCCGTCTGTTTGAGGCGCTATTTGCGGCGGGCGTTGTGGTGGTGACCACGTCAAACCGGCTGCCGGATGATCTTTACAAAGACGGGTTGAACCGAAATCTGTTTGTACCCTTCATCGAGCTGATCAAGGACCGGATGGTGGTGCATGAACTGATCAGCCCCACCGATTACCGCCAAGACCGGTTGGCGGGCAGTCAGGTTTATTTCACCCCGGTGAACGCGGAAAGCCGCGCGGCGATGGATGCGGTCTGGGATGATCTGGCGGGGGGCGCGGGCACGCCTATGGTTTTGCACGTCAAAGGCCGTGAGGTGGAGATCCCGCAGTTTCGCAATGGCATGGCCCGAGCCCGGTTTCATGAGCTATGCGGCAGGCCACTTGGACCCGCGGATTATCTCGCACTGGCGGAGGCCACACGGGTGTTGCTTCTGGACAACATTCCGCAATTGGGCCGCTCCAACTTTAATGAGGCAAAGCGGTTTGTGACGCTTATTGATGCGCTCTACGAGGCGCATGTACGCTTAATCTGTTCTGCTGCCGCCTCTCCCGAAATGCTCTATGTTGAGGGGGAAGGCACGTTCGAGTTTGAGCGCACAGCCTCAAGGCTGCGCGAGATGCAATCCGAAGACTGGGCTGATCAGGATTCGATCGCCAAATAGCTTTCGTTGTCCGACATCGGAACATCAGGATGATAGGGCGCATTGCCTTGATAAAGCAGCCAAAGTCCGCCCACAACAATCGCCAGCCCCACCGCCACAAAGATCATTTGTGACACCGTGCGGTCATCCATTTCAGCGGACGGAGTCCGCCCGACATTTCCCTGATAACTCATCTTGCTCGCCCTCCAAAGCATTCAGTTTTTTGTGGTCAAGCCACGCCTGAATTAGGGCAAACATACACTAATATTTCGTTTCTGCGTAGAGATCAGTTACAAAAGATCAAGATCTAGTGGTTCTCGCGCAAGATCGCACCCGCCAGATAAAGCGATCCGCAGATTAAAACACGGGCATTTTGGTCTTTGGCGACGATATCTCTAAGGGCTTCTGCAACGCTTTCCGCCTCATATGCCTCCATCCCTTCGCCTCGCGCCGCAGCAGCGGTTTGAGAGGCTGCAAGGGTCGCGCTTTCGCCGGGAATGGACACGGCGTGCAGGCTTTTTGCCTGTGCCGCCAGAGGCCGCAGGTAGCCGCCGATGTCCTTTGTGTTCAACATCCCGCAAATCAGATAGGTGGGCCGTGTGCCGCGCTCAGACAAGACCGATGCAATGGCATCACCGGCCGCCGGATTGTGACCGCCATCCAGCCATAGCTCTGCATCGCCAGCAATCTCGAACAGCGGTCCGCCCTTAAGACGTTGCATCCGTGCAGGCCAGAACGCTTTGGTCACAGCCGCCTCGCAAGCGGCCTCATCTGCGCCAAGCTGGCGCAGGGCGGCCAATGCAGCCCCAGCGTTTTGCACCTGATGGGCGCCAGGCAGGTTCGGCAAGGGCAAATCAAGCAGGCCGCTTTCGTCCTGATAAATCAGGCGCCCTGCCTCTGTCCCGACGTGCCAGTGTTGACCATAAGCCACAACCGGCGCCATGTTGCGGGCGGCGACCTGTTCCATCACCTCCAGCCCCGTGTCCTCTTGTGGGCCAATGATGCAAGGCACGCGGCGTTTGATGATGCCGGCCTTTTCCCCTGCGATCTCTGCCAGTGTTTCACCCAGAAACTGCTGATGATCCACAGAGACCGGCGTGATGATGGTCAGCGCCGGAGTGTCGATGACATTGGTGGCATCCAACCGGCCGCCCAGTCCGACCTCAAGAAGGGTGTAATCTGCCTTGGTCCGCGAAAACGCAAGCAGCGCAGCGGCGGTCGTGATCTCGAAATAGGTGATGTTTTCGCCGTTGTTGGCGGCATAACATTCATCCAGAACCGCCATCAACGCGTCTTCTGAAATCAGCTCACCTGCCAGTCGAATACGTTCGTGAAACCGGGCCAGATGCGGCGAGGTATAGGCGTGCACGGTCTTGCCCATCGCCTCAAGCCCGGCGCGGATCATCGCCTGGGTGGACCCTTTGCCATTCGTACCCGCAATATGGATCACGGGCGGCAAATCGTTCTGCGGATTGCCCAGCGCGTCAAGCAGGCGCCACAGCCGATCCAGCGTGAGGTCAATGATCTTGGGATGCAGCGCCATCATCCGGTCTAGGATGGCGTCAGATGTGGCCGCGCTCATTTCTTGGGATCAACAGATGCTGCATCGGTCTTGACCGCATCCTCGCTGTTTGCATCCCCCAATGCCTCGGGCGGAGGCAGATCACCGCGCACGGCGGGCGACAGGCCAAGCAGCATCCGCGTTATCGTGATCAGCTCTTCACGCATCTCGGTGCGCGGCGTCACACGGTCCAGCATTCCGTGATCCAGCAGATACTCGGCCCGCTGGAACCCTTCGGGCAGTTTTTCACCAATGGTCTGTTCGATCACACGCGGCCCCGCAAAACAGATCAGCGCATTGGGTTCGGCAATATGCACATCGCCCAGCATCGCATAGCTGGCCGTGACACCGCCGGTGGTTGGATGCGTCAGAACCACGATATAGGGCAGACCCGCCTCTTTGAGCATCTGAACCGCAACCGTGGTCCGCGGCATTTGCATCAGCGACAGGATGCCTTCTTGCATCCGGGCGCCGCCCGCAGCGGAAAACAGGATCAGCGGGCGCTTGAGTTTCACTGCTTCTTCGGCGGCGGCGATGATGGCGTTGCCCACATACATCCCCATGGAGCCGCCCATAAAGCTAAAGTCTTGCGCGGCAGCGACGATGGGCGTGCGGCCCATCTCGCCGTGCGCGACAAGCATCGCCTCGGATTCGCCGGTTTGCTTTTGGGCCGCTTTCATGCGGTCGGGATATTTCTTCTGGTCTTTGAAATGCAGAGGATCGGGCGTAGGTGCAGGCACTTTGATCTCGGAAAAGATGCCGCCATCAAACAGCGCCTTGAACCGCTCACGCGGCGAGATCGCCATGTGATGCCCGCAATTGGTGCAGACATTCAGGTTTTCCGACACCTCGCGATGAAACAGCATGGTGCCGCATTCATTGCATTTGGTCCACAGATTGTCCGGCGTTTCGCGGCGCGAGAAGATCGAGTTGATCCGTGGCCGGACGTAGTTCGTGATCCAGTTCATACATAGCCCCTGATGGCAAAACTGATTTCCAAATAAGACCCTACTGCACAAATTGCAATCAGCGGCGTATCGCAACCCTTGCCGCCAGCCACGAGACAAACATCAGCGCAAAATCCACCGGGAGCCAGGCCCGCACGGCATCGGCATCCGCCATCCCGAAGGGGGAATGATAAAGCGAGAGCCCAGAAAGGTCATCCGGCAATGATACGATAAGGATCGCGGTGACGTTGTTCCACAGATGCACCGCGATGGCCGGGCCCAATGATCCAGATCGCGCGGTCAGATCGGCCATCAACATGCCAAAAATCCCTGCCCAGAGGGCGATGAACATCGCATTTTCCCCGGCAGATTCAGGCAGGTAATGCCCCGCCGCGAACAACAGCGATGGCAATACCATCCAGACCACAGGCGAGCGGAACCGCGCCGCCAATTGTTGTTGGATGTAACCGCGAAACACCAGTTCTTCGGCACTGACCTGCACCAACACCCCCAATAGCGAGAAGGGCAGCAAGACCATCCATTGACCAAACGGCACATTGTCCGAGAGCGTCCCGCCCATGTCCCACGGTGGCAGGACCACCAGCAAAACGCCCAGCGCGATCATCGCAAGACTGACGGCACGAAAATCGGTCAGCGCCAATTTCAGAGGGCCAAGCAAGGTCATCATGGACCGGCTGTGCAGCAATCTGACGGAAATTCCGACCGCCATCGCCATAAAGCCAAAGCTGAAGAGCAGCAGCAACATCGCCCGCGGTGTGGTGCCGTCCGAAAGCTCATTGTAGAGGGCATAGGCCCCGTCGCCCGCAAGCCCATACACCAGCTGAAAAAACATCTGGTTCAGCGCAACATAGCCAACCACGGCCAGCGTCAGCCCCGCCAGAAGCCGCCAAAGCGCTGGTTTCTTCCGTGCAGGTGCGATGAAGATTTCATGCAGGGCGTAGGCTGAATTTGGGCTCATTCCGCAGGCTTATCAGTTGTCTCGATGCTTTCTTCAAGCTGCATCATACGTTGCGGCATCTGCACGCGGGCCTCACGTAGGATATCGGCCAGTTCGGTCAAATGGCCCGCCACGGTTTCCAGCAATTTGAGCAGCACGGTGCGGTCACTTTCCACCACAGCGCGGAACTGTTCGGCACCGATCCGCAGGAATTGCACCGGCTCCACCGCATCAAGATCCAGCTGGCGCGGTTCATTCTGGATGATCGACAAATCCCCGATCAGGCGCCCCGGCTCTACATAAGAAATGTGATGCGCGACGCCATTGCCGTCGGTCCAGCTCATTTCAGCCGTGCCGGACAAACACAGATAGGCAGCATCGGGGCGCTCGCCCTGACTAAAGATGCGCTCGCCCGGTTCGGCGCTGTACCATTGCGCGGCAAAGGCCAGCAGACGCCGGTTGCGCGGGCTGAGACTGCCGAACAATTCGTTGCGTGAGATGATCCTGAGCTTGCGACGCAGGTCATCGCTGACGTTGGGGTCTTCTTCGTCTTGGCCAGCCCCATCAAGGCGTCCATCGCGGATTTCCATAAAGACGTCGAACTCTTCAGGATTGGGGAAACTGTCCTGAATAAAAATCAGCGTCGCATTGGGCAATAGGTCGTGCAAACGGTTGCGGATCTGGGCGTGGTTGGCTTGTTCCTGACCGCCCATTGTCTGGTTGAACACCATTACATCGGGACGCTTGATTGCCGCCCGCCCAAAGGCTGCGCGTTCCTGAAAGGCGGCTGGTAGGTTGGCACCGCCGATGGCCGTCGGCACATCAAAAAGGTTCACCGAAACTTGCCGTTTCAGATCATGCTTTATCAGAATTTCAGTAACAATCTCCTGTACCCTATCGGCCTGCAATCCCGCCATCGAAGAGAACCGGCCATAGATCAGGTTTTCCAGAATGGTCAGGCGGGGCAAATAATTTTCGGGCGCAATCGGCACGAACATGCCCTTGGCCTGCTCGCGCAGGAACGGACCATTGGTTTTGCGGATGGTCAGGATTTCCTCTTTGAAGCTTTCGGGGAAAGACGGGCCGATCTGTTCTGCGGTCAAGGCAAAAGGAACCGTCAACAGCAGCGCAAATTCTTCACCGTTCAGGGCGTTGTCCCCTTTGTCGCGGCGGCGGTTTGCGATGTCGACCAATTGCTCGTAAAGGTCTTCTTCGATGCCCAAAGCCGTGAAAAGCGGGTGATCGGTGCCATCCATGCCAAAAGTCTGGTGCAGCGTTTCGACCAAGGTCTGCGAGATCGCGATGCCCTGTTCGGCCAGTCCCTGTTCTACAAACATCGACAAGAACGATTTTTCCGCGACAAGGCTTTGCTGACTGATGTCGCGCACCGGCGCGGCAAAGATCAGGTTGCCGCCCAGTGGCACTGCCGGATTGAACTTTTCAGGGTCAAACCGGTGAACGGCCTTATCCAGCCCTTCGTCTTTGAGGCGCTTTGCGACCTCTTCGCGCAGCTCGACAATGCGGCGGGCCAGTTCGGGATATTTGTCCGGATCCATGCGCGAGTTGAGCATGCGGTGGAAAATCAGATCAGCGGTGCCAAGTGCCTCGGTAATTTCCAGCCAGAATTGGTTGATGTCATCGGCTGATCCCAGATCGGCCAGCTCCGGATCCAGCCAATCGGCCGCTGTGCTGTCCGGACTGTTGCCGGAGCGTCGCGCCTCAATCCCGCGCCGATCCTTGTGCGCCGGATCCCAAAGCACCGTCTTTGGGCTGGTTCGCAGGGGCATCAACAGGTTGTCCCCGATATTGCCCTTGAAAATGTAAGGTTGCGCGTGGGCGTATCCGATGCGGGCGGCGACAATCGCCTGATGCAATCCGCTCAGGTCATGCCCGGCCATCGTGACCTTGCCCCGCGCGGGGATCACCTCGCGGGTCAGCACCTCCGACAGGGCCGTTCGCTCGGCCTGGCTTTCCATCTGAATGGCCACCTGACTGCCCGGTGGCAGTTTCAGAGAAATATCCTGAAGGATCATGTTGCCATCTGTGTTGCGCACCGAGACATTGCGCAATTCGATCTCGCCGCGCAGATGCGGAATCTGACTCGGTGCGCCCTCAAACAGCGCCTCATCAATAACGCCGGAGGGATCGAAACGTTCTGTCACGATATCCCAGCGCAGAGACATATCCTGCGTCTGGTTGTAATACGTCAGCAGTTCCTTCCAAGGGCTCGACAAGTCTTTGTAGGCGGCCAGCGCGGCAACCAACGCCCCGACCGTGATCTGCCCCTTGATGGCCAGATAACCACCCACAGCGTAAAAGAAAAAGGGCGTCAGTTGGGTGATGAAGTTATTGAGAAACTTCATAAAGAACTTCTTTTGATAGATGCGAAACCGCACATCAAAAAGCCGGCCCAAACGGTCCGTGAAATGGGCCAGCCGGAAACGCCAGCCGCCATTGGTGCGCAGATCGGTGATCCCTGCCGCTGTCTCGCCAATCTCGGCGGCAAACTGGCGCACTTCACCAATACGTTCTTTGTTCAACAGGTTGATCTGCCGCTGCAACACCGGGATCAGCCACGCCTGCAAGGGGATCAATGCAATACCGGCCAGCCCGAACCATATCGATTGCATAAACAGAAACGTCACGATGATCAGCATCTGACCGGCCTGAAATACCGGCTGCGCGACCGCATCCCCCATCAAGCCGCCCATCGGCTCGGCCTCGGATGTGACCATGCTGACCAGCTCACCTTGACTGGTGTTCTGGAAATAACTGCGCGGAAACCGCATCATCCGGCTGACCAGTTGAAACCGGAAACGCCGCAAAAGCCGTTCAGCCAGAATGCCTTTCATCGTGTTGAGCCGCATTTTCAGCAGCCCATGCACAAGAACGGAGCCGAGGTAGGCAAAACACAGGCCCAGCAGGAATTGCACCTGCGTCATTTCGACGTCGAACACTGTAATCACGCTGCCGGTGGCGCCGATGGCATCGTTGATGATGCGTTTGGGCAGTTCCAGCGTGGCGTAGAGGAAAGGGAACGTGAAAACCGTAAAGGCCAATAAGAACAATTGCTCGCGGCGGGAATACTTCCAGATAAAGGAAAATAGGCTGGGTTCCATGCACCGCTCTTTCACTGGGCCTTTTGGGGCGTGGACATGCCCATTGTTGTGGTTTTGTAAATTTAAGGCCGCTTGGTGTGTATTACAACATAGCCGCTTGGCCTTGCAGCAGCGCGGTTGCACGACTAGACCAAGGACAAACCAGTATTTCAGGCCTATCTTCGGGAGCTTCGCCATGTCCACCAACCAACGTTTTGACAAATCCAAATTGCCCAGCCGCCATGTGACCGAAGGCCCGGCCCGTGCACCGCACCGGTCCTACTATTACGCGATGGGCATGACAGATGTGGAAATTCACCAGCCTCTGGTTGGCGTGGCCACCTGCTGGAACGAAGCGGCGCCTTGTAACATCGCGCTGAACCGTCAGGCACAGGCCGTGAAAGTTGGTGTGAAACAAGAACAGGGCTCGCCGCGCGAATTCACCACCATCACTGTCACCGACGGTATCGCGATGGGCCATGAGGGCATGCGGTCTTCGTTGGCCTCGCGTGAGGCAATTGCCGATACTGTGGAACTGACCATGCGCGGCCATTGCTACGATGCACTGGTGGGTCTTGCCGGTTGCGACAAATCCCTGCCCGGTATGATGATGGCAATGATCCGCCTGAACGTGCCTTCGGTGTTTATGTATGGCGGTTCAATCCTGCCGGGCAAAGCGCCAGAGGGCGCGGATGTGCCTGCCGCTTTTGCGGATCGTGACCTGACTGTACAAGACATGTTTGAGGCCGTTGGCAACTGGCAGGGCGGCACCATGACCGAGGCGGAGCTGGAGATCCTTGAACGGGTCGCTTGCCCGTCTGCCGGAGCTTGCGGCGGCCAGTTCACGGCCAACACCATGGCTTGTGTGTCTGAGGCGATTGGCCTTGCGTTGCCGAACTCCTCCGGTGCGCCTGCGCCTTACAAATCCCGCGACGAATATGCCGTGGCCTCTGGCGCGGCAGTGATGAACCTGATTGAGAAAAACATCCGCGCCCGCGACATCTGTACTCGTGAGGCGTTTGAAAACGCAGCGCGGATCGTGGCCTGCACGGGCGGTTCTACCAACGCAGGTCTGCACTTGCCCGCCATGGCGCACGAAGCCGGAATCGAGTTTTTCCTTGATGATGTTTGCGAGATTTTCCGCGACACGCCGCATTTTGTCGATATGAAGCCGGGCGGCGCATACGTTGCCAAAGACCTGTTCGAAGCGGGCGGCGTCCCGGTGGTGATGAAAGAACTGCGCAAAGCGGGCTTGATCCATGCCGACTGCATGACCGCCACAGGCTATTCGATGGGTGAAGAGCTGGACAAGATTGAGCGTGAGGCAGACGGCAAAGTAATCCACGCCGTTGAAAACCCAATCAGCACCACAGGCGGCGTTGTTGGCCTGAAGGGCAACTTGGCCCCCGAAGGCGCGATTGTGAAAATCGCTGGCATGTCCGATGAAGACATCGTGTTCTCTGGCCCTGCGCTGGTGTTCGAATGCGAACAGGACGCTTTCGAGGCAGTGCAGAACCGCACCTATTCCGAAGGCGACGTGTTTGTGATCCGCAACGAAGGGCCACGCGGCGGCCCCGGCATGCGCGAGATGTTGGCAACCACTGCGGCCCTATCCGGCCAAGGGATGGGCAAAAAGGTCGCCCTGATCACTGACGGTCGTTTTTCCGGCGCGACTCGCGGCTTCTGTGTGGGGCACGTTGGCCCGGAGGCAGCACTGGGCGGTCCAATCGGCCTGCTGAAAAACGGCGACATGATCACGCTCAACGCGGTTGAAGGGTCGATCACCGTTGATCTGACCGACGAAGAGTTGGCCAGCCGCCGGGCAGAATGGTCCGGCCCGCGTCCGACAAACTATGCTTCCGGTGCACTTTGGAAATACGCCCAACTTGTTGGCCCAACCTACCTTGGCGCGGTCACACATCCTGGCGCAGCGGCTGAAACACATGATTACATGGACCTGTAAAGGCCCAGCCGCAGCCATTGTTGCCCTGTCCTTTCTCGCCGGTTGCGAGGAGGGGCAGGGCGCTGCTTTTCTGGACGGTCTGAACCTGCCAGCTGCCACGACAGGGCCAACAACTGCACCTGTGACCGAGGCACAGATGATGGGCAAAGGCTTCACCCTTGTGGCCCCCAAGGGGTATTGCATTGACCCAAAGAACTTGACCGCACGATTTGCGATCATGGCCCGATGTGATGTTCTGGGGCAATCCAACACATCGCGCGGTGCGCCTTTGGGCATCATCACCGCCAGCATCTCACCAGCCAAGCCCGGCATCACCGTTCCCACCCCAGATCAAAGCGCCCGCGCCATGGGGCTAAGCGATGTTCACAATAGAACCCAGCACAGCAAAAGCGTGGTATTCCGCGCCACCGGCACGGCCCCAACGCAGGATGTGGCGGATCAGCAATGGCGGGGTACCGCCCTGATTGGCGGATATTTGATCGGCCTGGCAGTCTATGGTCCCAAGAACGGGGCGGCGGTATCCGGCGAGGGCGGGGCGCTTTTGTCCGCCTTGATCACGGGAACTCGGGCGCGAAACGCGAAATAATTGTTTCCAAAATGGAAACGGGCACCGAAACAACATCAGATTGTCGCCAATTCATTTGAATGAAACCATTCGGCTGGATACACTGCGCAAAAATGCAGGGCGCTTACAGGTATGTCCAAACTCGGCTTCAACTTTCTGGAAGGAAAGGTTTTCTCGCGCAACATTTTGCGATGGGCGCGCGCAGCGCGGCGTGCGCGGCAGACGGACCTGTCCCAACTGCGGCGGCAACGCAACAAGGCGCGGCTGCTCAAGACGCATCTTGACCGGCTGATCCACATCGCGGACGACCGGCTGGCGCTGCCGATGATCGGCTCAACCAACTTTTTCAAGCCACACAACGCCGATTGGGCGTGGCGGCCCGAATTGTGGCGCGGCCCGCTGCCGACACCGGGGTATTCGGCGATTGCCAACAAATCCATGTTGGGCCGCGAGGTGACGCTGTTCCATGATTGTGAGTTTTCTGAACTGACCCTCCGCCAGTTGCGAAATCTGCGCGAAGAAGACCTCGCGCCTTACGGCCTGCGTCTTGATGTTTTTCAGTTCGACGGATCGTTCCTGTCGCTGGTGATCGACCTGCCGGATGACGGTGTAATCGGCCTCAAACGAACCCATTTGTTGCGCATGGACGCGATTGTGGAAATGGAAAAACCGCTGGAAATCTTTACCCGGCTCAACATCCGCCATGGTCCCAATACCGAACAGATTGTGCGCGAACTGCCCCTGAACGAAGAGAACATCCGCATTGAGTTTGATCTGGCCTATTCCAACATCAACGAAAAACGGGTGGAGCGGGCTTGGGTCGATCTCATCTTTGAGGGGCCGCAAATGAACCAGGTGGTGCTGCGCGATTTGACTTTCTCGCGCCGTCCCCGCGCTCAGCTTTGAGGACCAATATGTTGAAATTGACCAAAACCAAGATGCGGCAAGGGGTCTGGCAAGGGATCATTACCGGTGCGGGCGACACCCAGCCGCAGATTGTTGTGACCCATCAGGATGTCGAGGTGCAGGACGTCGTCCTGTCCCATGACGCCAAGGCCGATCACTGGATGTTGTCCATTCCCGTCCCCAAGGAAATGATCGCGGACGGTGTTCACACATTGCTGATCCGGGACGCCACCCATGATCGGAAACTGGGTCACATGACCCTTGTCGCAGGCGAGGTTCTGTCCGACGATATCCTTGCTGAAATGGATCTGCTGCGCGCGGAACTGGACATGCTCAAAAGCGCCTTCCGCCGCCATTGCGTCGAGACAGCCTAGGGCGGCATTCCAACGCCGCTTTAGGGCCAAGATCCAAATAAGTTTGAAAAAATGCCATTCCTGATTGTACTATTCGCAGCATGGCCCGCGCTTTGACGTCAAAGCCGCGCCGCTGAATTTGTAACTGCCAATGAGGCGCCGCCATCCGCTGGTCCGTCAAGAAAAACAGTCAAAGCGTTGTGCGTGAAGGGCTTCCTGCCCTTTACCCGCGCTTGTGGCGGTTTGCCCTGATGCTCAGCGGGAGCCGGGCGGCGGCAGATGATCTGGCGCAGAAGGCCTGCACGCGAGCGCTGGAAAACGCGGGCAAGTTTGAGGCAGGCACGCATCTGGACAGGTGGATGTTCACCCTCACCCGCCGCATCTGGCTGAATGAGCTGCGCAGTGAGGCCGTGCGCCGGGGCAATGGGCTGGTGCCCGTGGAAGAGGTCGAACTCGCCGCCAATTCTGCCAGCAGCGAAGCGAATATTTTTACAGGTGAAGTGTTTAACGCCATAAGGAACCTGCCAGAAAGCCAGCGCGAGACGGTCCTGCTCGTCTATGTAGAAGGCTATGCGTATAAAGATGCGGCACAGATGTTGGAGATCCCGATTGGCACAGTGATGAGCCGTCTGGCCGCCGCCCGCAAATCCATCGCGCAGAAGTTTCCGGATGAAAGAGCCTGAGATGAGCGAGAACAGAACATCATTTTCAGACGAGGAACTGACCGCCTTTTTGGATGGCGAGTTGGACAAACAGGAGGCCGCGCAGATCAAGGCAGCGGCCAAATCTGATGGAGCGGTTGCGGCCCGACTGGATGCGCTTGCCGTGCCGATGAAACTTCTCAAACTGTCGATGAACCCGGCCGTTCTGGATGCGCCCGCGTTGCCTGCGCATCTGGCGGGCGCTGCCCCTTCGCCATCGCGCGGCATTTGGGTGGCATCGGCAATAGCGGCGTCGTTTGTGATTGGTGTTGCTGTGACCAACTTTATGCGCCCTGCCCCCAACACGGGCTGGATCGCCACCATTGCCTCTTATCAGGCGCTTTATGTCACTGAGACATTAGATGGCGCCACACAGCCGTCCGCAGAAACGGCGCAGGTTCTGGCCCGTGCGCAAGATACCTTTGGTGTGGATTTGTCTGAGGCGCTGTCGGTTGCAGGGTTGGATTTCAAACGCGCACAGATGTTGGGGTTGAATGGATCACCCTTGTTGCAGGTGGCATATCTGGCGGAGGATGGCACCCCAATGGCGCTCTGCCTGAAATCGGTGAGCGGACCGGATCGCGGACCAAAAACAACTGTTATGTTCGACATGGCCGGGGTCAGCTGGGTGGAAAACGGGATCGGCTTTCTGTTGATCGGCGGCGGTGATACGGCCAAGACAGAAGCGTTGTCGTCGGGGCTGGCTGCCGTGCTTTGACAACAAAAAAGCCCGCCAAGAAGGCGGGCTTTGAGGGTTTCTTTGGATCAGCTTAGTTTTTTGGTCCCAGTGCCGACAGACCTTTGAGAATGTCGATGGCATAGGCCAGCTGGTAGTCCTCTTCGCGCAGTTCGGCGGCTTTTTCCGCTTTGGCGCGATCTTCTTCGATCTGTTTGATCTGGTCTTCGGTCAGGCTGTCGTTGTTCAGACTGCCGCGCAGGTCCGCTTCTGACCGGCGCTTGCGGGCTGGTGTATCTGCCTCATCCTCTTCGGGTTTAGCCGAAGGTTGCGCCACGACGATGTCAGGTGACACGCCCAGCGCTTGAATGGACCGGCCCGAGGGGGTGTAATACCGCGCCGTGGTCAGACGCATCGCGCCATTGCCGCGCAGTGGCATGACTGTCTGAACCGAGCCTTTGCCGAAACTTTTGGTGCCAATCACAATCGCGCGGCGATGGTCCTGCAAGGCACCCGCGACGATCTCGGAGGCCGAAGCCGAACCACCGTTGATCAATACCACAATCGGCTTGCCCATCGACAAATCACCCGGCGTCGCATTGACCCGGTCGCCGTCTTCCAACGTGCGACCACGGGTGCTGACGATTTCGCCCTCTTCGAGGAAGGCGTCACTGACGGCAATCGCCTGGTTCAGCAGACCGCCCGGATTGTTGCGCAGATCCAGCACAATGCCGTTGATCGCGTCGATACCGCCCGCGGCCTCAATCTGGGCCTCAAGCCCCTCTTTCATCTTGGGGTAGGTCTGTTCGTTGAAGGTGGTCAGGCGCAGCACCGCGGTGTTGCCCTCAGTGCGGGCGCGTACGGCGGTCAGTTGGATCGTGTCGCGGATGATTGAAACGTCAAAGGGTTCCTGTTCCCCTTCGCGCACTACGGTGATCACGATCTCGGACCCGACCGGCCCGCGCATCATCTCGACCGCATCATCCAACACCAGACCCAACAGGCTTTCACCGTTTACATGGGTGATAAAATCGCCCGCTTCGATGCCCGCCTCAAAGGCAGGTGTGCCATCCATGGGCGAGACCACTTTGACAAAGCCGTCCTCTTGTGTGACCTCGATGCCCAGCCCGCCAAATTCGCCGCGAGTCTGTTCACGCATCTTGGCCGCGTCTTTGGGGGACAGATAGCTGGAATGCGGATCTAGCGAGGTCAGCATTCCGTTGATCGCCGCTTCAATCAGCTCACTGCTGTCCACGTCCTCGACATATTGGGCGCGAATGCGTTCGAAAATGTCACCAAACAGATCCAGCTGCTCATAGACGTTTTCGGTCTTGGCGCTTTCCTGCGCCAGCAGAGGCGCGGCGATCTGGGTGGTTGCAATCACACCCGCCACTGTGCCGCCAAGGGCTGCCATCACAAACTTCTTCATTCTTATCCATCCTTGTCGGTTCGGAACCAATCGCTGGGGTCCTGTGGAATGTTGTCTTGTCTTACTTCTATATAGAGCGTTTCTGAACGGTCAGTGCCAGTGCCTTCACGAAGGGGTGAGGATGCCGTGCCTTGCGCCGTCTGACCACCCCCCATCAGCCCGATTGGCGTTGCCGCTGCGATCACCTCGCCGGTTTTGGCATAAACCACGTCCAAACCTGCCAAAACGAACAACACATCGGCTTGCGGTTCAAGAATCACAACATTGCCCAGATCAAGCAGCGGACCGGTATAGCGCACGGTGGCGGCTGTGGGCGTTGTCACAATCGCCTGTGGGCGCGTGGCCAGAATGATACCTGGGCGTT
The DNA here is from genome assembly GCF_003054325.1 of Sulfitobacter mediterraneus. Lineage (GTDB taxonomy): Bacteria > Pseudomonadota > Alphaproteobacteria > Rhodobacterales > Rhodobacteraceae > Sulfitobacter > Sulfitobacter mediterraneus. The sequence continues at coordinate 163,719 of NZ_QBKU01000005.1, read as the reverse complement.
TGACCCCTGCGGCGTCCACATCACCGGCGCCGTGCAGGACAAGTCCTTGCACCGGCAGGGGCAGATCACCCGCAACGCCGTCCAGTTTTGCCGGGGCGGGAGCGACCTCGTCGGTGACGATCTCTGACAGGCCGCTGGCAAATCCGTCCAGCGTTTCTGTTGAGGCAATCAAAATCGCCGTGCGCACCGGATCTTCGGTAAAGCGCAGCGGCAGGTCTGTGCGGTTCGCCATCGCCTCGTTCAACGCGGTGCGGGCGGCTTGGACTTCGGTCAGTCCGTCCTGCAACCGTTTTGCGGCATCGGTTTGCAGCGCCTGCAGGGTTTGCACATCCTCCAGATCGCGGCGCAATCCGTCCGCACGGCGGTTCAACGCCGGCGTAAGTTCGGCCAGCAACATGCCCGCCCGCGCCGTTCCCGTTGGCCCGCTGGGGTGCAGCAGGGTCACGGGCGAAGGATTGCCGCTGATGCTTTGCAATGCTCCTAGAAGCTGGGCCACCTCGCCATCACGGGCGCTCAGCTTTGCCGACAGCTCTGCCTCTTTGATCGCCACACGGCGCAGCCCTTCGCGCATCGCGCCAAGGCCGGTTTCAAATGCCTGTATCGTTTCGGTCAGCGCCTTGACCCGGTCGCGAGCGCCATCAGCATCGTCAAGCAGGCCTGATGCCTCTTCCAAGGCGGCAGAGGCCGCCCGCGCCTGATCTGCCGCATCGGTTTGCGCCAGACCGGCCATGGGCCAGAGCATCAGTGAAAGGAGTGCCGCGCGGATCATGAGATCAGGCATGCCCCTGTCATTTCCTCGGGCTGTTTCAGCCCCATCAGGTGCAACAATGTTGGCGCCAGATCGGCCAATCGCCCCTCTGCAAGCTGCGCCCCGTCTGGCCCGCCGATCAGGGCCACAGGAACCGGGTTGAGCGTATGGGCCGTGTGCGCACCGCCGGTTTCAGGATCAATCATCATCTCGCAATTGCCGTGATCCGCCGTCAACACCATCGCGCCGCCCGCCTTTTCCAGCGCTGCGCAGACCCGCTCCAACCCGGCATCCACCGCTTCGCAAGCCGCGATTGCCGCGTCCAGATCGCCGGTATGGCCCACCATATCGGGATTGGCATAGTTCACGACGATCAGGTCATAGCCATCTTCAATCGCACCCACAAAACGGTCGGTGACCTCTGCCGAAGACATCTGAGGCATCAGATCATAGGTCGCCACATCCGGCGATTTTGGCATGAACCGATCCTCACCTGTTGATGGCGTTTCTTCGCCGCCGTTCAGAAAGAACGTGACATGGGGGTATTTTTCGGTCTCGGCCAAGCGAAACTGGCGCAGGCCATGGCTGGCGACCCAAGCGCCCAAAGTGTTGACGATTTCGGGCTTGGGATAGACCGTTGTCATATAGGTTGTGTGTTGGTCCGAATAGGCCGCCATGCCCATCAAACCCGCCCAATCGGGGCGTTGGCCCGCATCAAACCCATCAAATGCCGGATCTCCCAGTGCTGCCATAATCTCGCGCGCGCGGTCGGCGCGGAAGTTGAGGCAGAAGAACCCGTCGCCGTCTTGCGCACCCTGATATCCGCCGATCACTGTGGCTTGCACAAATTCGTCATTCTCATCCCGCGCATAAGCGGCATCGACTGCGCTTTGCGCATCATCAGCCGCCAATCCCTGTCCACGGGCAATGGCCTCAAACGCTTTTTCAACGCGGCCCCAGCGATTGTCGCGGTCCATGGCAAAATAGCGGCCCGTGACCGTCACGACATTGACCGCGCTCGGCAACGCCGCCTCAAGCGTTTGAAAAAACCCCTTGGCAGAACGCGGCGCGACATCGCGGCCATCGGTCAAGGCGTGGATCACAACAGGCACACCTGCATCATCCAGCGCTTTGGCCGCCGCGATCATATGCGTCAGATGGCCATGCACCCCGCCATCGGACACCAAGCCCATCAAATGTGCTGTGCCGCCGCTGGCCTTCATCGCGGCGCTAAAATCCACAAGCCGTTGGTTCTGTTCAAAGGTGCCTTCCTCGATGGCCAGATCGATCTGGCCCAGATCCATCGCCACCACCCGGCCCGCACCGATGTTGGTGTGGCCCACTTCGGAATTGCCCATCTGCCCACGCGGCAGGCCCACATCCGGCCCATGGGTGATCAGCGTTGCGTTGGGGCAATCGCGCATGATCCGGTCGACCGTGGGCGTTTTGGCCAAAAACGGCGCATTGCCGTCTTTCACATCGCTGAGCCCCCATCCATCGAGGATGCACAATACCACGGGTTTTGGGGTGTTCATGCTGGGACTGCTCCAATTGCGCCTTGTTTTGTGGCCTTTTACCCCCTGCACGCGTCGGGGTGAACCATTTTCATGCACACAATGCCAGATGCGCGGATTTCCTGCGCCGCCGCATCCATCCCGAGGCTTTTTGCCGCTGCCGGTTTGCGTGATAGCAGGTCTTGTTCTGACGCCCGGCATTGGGCATAAGTGATCAGCATTCAGCCCTGAGCCAAGGACCGCAAAACATGAGCCAGCAAGCGCCCGAAACCCGGATCGTGAACACCTACCGCGTTGCCTGTGATGGCGGCGAAGGGGGGCTTGGCCATCCGCGTGTCTGGCTGCAAATCCCGCGCGAGACCGGATATGTCGAATGCGGCTATTGCGATTGCAAATACGTGCATAGCGATTTTGAAGGCAAAGTCTGAGCCAACTGGCAGACGCACGCTTGCGGCGCGGGCGCTGCGGCGTATTCTAAACATGACCAGACAGCGGTGGCGCTTGCCCTAGGGCAGCGCCCGGTGCGTCACGTCACACATAAACCTGCGAGAGGAAGCCATTCATGTCCGGCACATTTGGCAAAGGCCACCACCTGCATCTGATTGACGGCTCTGCCTTTATCTTTCGCGCCTATCACGCCCTGCCGCCATTGACGCGCAAATCTGACGGCTTGCCGATCGGGGCGGTTGCGGGATTTTGCAACATGCTGCACCGCTATGTGGAGGGGAACACCGGCCCCGATGCGCCGACCCATGCCGCCGTGATCTTTGACAAAGGCAGCCATACCTTTCGCAACGACATGTATGATCTCTACAAGGCCAACCGCGAGGCGATGCCAGAGGATCTGCGCCCGCAGATGCCGCTGACCCGGACTGCGACCGAAGCCTTCAACATTGCCTTCAAAGAAAAAGAAGGTTTTGAGGCGGACGACATCATTGCCACCCTCGCCGTGCAGGCCCGTGCGGCGGGTGGGCGTTGCACCATCATCAGCTCTGACAAGGATTTGATGCAGCTTGTCGGCGGCGGCGTTGAAATGCTGGACGCCATGAAGAACAAAACCATCGACCGCGATGGCGTGTTCGAGAAATTTGGCGTGTATCCCGAAAGCGTTGTTGATGTGCAGGCTTTGGCGGGCGATTCGGTCGATAATGTGCCTGGCGCCCCGGGGATCGGGATCAAAACTGCCGCCCTGCTGATCAACGAGTATGGCGATCTTGAAACCCTGCTTGCCCGCGCCGAAGAGATCAAACAGCCCAAGCGCCGCCAGACCTTGACTGATCATGCCGAACAGATCCGCCTGTCCCGGCGGTTGGTGTTGCTGGACGAAAACACGCCTCTGGACTTCACCTTGGATGATCTCGAAGTGCGCGACCCTGACGCGGATACATTGCTTGGGTTCCTTGCCGAGATGGAGTTCCGCACCTTGTCCAAGCGGGTGGCCGAGGTTCTGGGCCGCGAAGCGCCGGTGATTGCCGAAACCTCACCTACTTTACCCGATGCGCCGCAAGCCGATGACGTGCCGTTTGATGCCGAGAAATATGAGCACGTTGCCGATACGGATGCGCTGCAAAAGTGGATCGATGCGATCTATGAGGTTGGCTATGTCGCAGTGGATACCGAAACCACCGGCCTGAATGAGATGACCGCCGATCTGGTCGGGATCTCGCTGTCAACGGAGCCGGGCAAGGCCTGTTACATCCCGCTGATTCACAAGGCGCATGGCGGTGATGATCTGTTTGGATCTGATGAACTGGCCGAGGGCCAGATGCCGGTTGAACAGGCATTGCAGATGTTGACCCCGATGTTGGAGGATCAGAGCATCCTCAAGATCGGGCAGAACATGAAATATGACGCCAAGATCTTTGCCCAGATCGGCATCACCGTTGCGCCCTTTGATGACACGATGCTGATGTCTTACGCACAGCACGCGGGCCTGCACAATCATGGGATGGACACCCTGTCAGAGCGGTATCTGAGCCATACGCCGATCCCGATCAAACCGCTGCTTGGCTCCGGCAAATCCGCCATCACCTTTGACAAGGTTCCATTGGAAGAGGCGGTCAAATATGCCGCCGAGGATGCTGATATCACCCTGCGTCTTTGGCAATTGCTGAAACCGCAACTCCACCGCGCTGAAGTAACGAAGGTCTATGAAACACTCGAACGCCCCTTGGTGCCGGTTCTGGCCGCGATGGAGCGGTCCGGGATCAAGGTGGATCGTGACACGCTGAGCCGGATGTCCAATGCCTTTGCCCAGAAAATGGCAGGGCTGGAAGACGAGATTTACGAGATTGTCGGCCGCAAGTTCAACGTTGGCTCCCCCGCGCAGCTTGGCGAGATCCTGTTTGATGAAATGGGCATCGAGGGTGGCAAGAAGGGCAAGAACGGCAAATATTCGACTGGCGTTGATGTTCTCGAAGATCTCGCCACCGAGCATGATTTGCCCGCGCGTGTTCTGGATTGGCGGCAGCTAAGCAAGTTGAAGTCCACCTATACCGATGCGCTGCAAACCCACATCAATCCGGATACGGGCCGCGTGCACACCTCCTACTCCATCGCGGGGGCATCCACCGGGCGTTTGGCCTCGACCGATCCGAACCTGCAAAACATCCCGATCCGCACCGAGGAAGGCCGCCGCATCCGCGAGGCCTTTGTCGCCGAAGAAGGCAAAACGTTGGTCGCACTGGATTATTCCCAGATCGAGCTGCGTATTCTGGCCCATATCGCGGATATTCCCGCCCTAAAGGAAGCCTTTGCCCGAGGCGATGACATTCACGCGATGACCGCGTCCGAGATGTTTGATGTGCCGATGGACGAAATGACGCCAGACGTGCGCCGCCGTGCCAAGGCGATCAACTTTGGTGTGATCTATGGCATTTCCGGCTTTGGTCTTGCCCGCAATCTGCGCATTCCACGTTCCGAGGCGCAGGGGTTCATCGACCGCTATTTCGAACGCTTCCCCGGCATTCGCACCTATATGGATGACACCAAGGCCTTTGCCAAAGAACACGGCTACGTCCAAACCCTGTTTGGTCGCAAGATCCACACGCCCAACATCGGTGCCAAGGGTCCGCATGCCGGTTTTGCCGCCCGCGCCGCGATCAACGCGCCGATCCAAGGCACCGCCGCCGATGTGATCCGCCGTGCGATGATCCGGATGCCAGATGCCATCGCTAATCTGCCTGCAACGATGCTGTTACAGGTGCATGATGAACTGCTGTTTGAGGTGGAGAAAGGGGCCGAGGACACCCTGATCGCCGCCGCCCGCGAGGTGATGGAGAACGCCAATGATCCGGTTGTGAAACTGGATGTGAAGCTGACCGTGGATGCGGGAACAGGCGCGAACTGGGCCGAGGCGCATTAGGGAAGCGCTGCCCGCTTGAATCCGGGCCTGCCGCCATGGCCTCACCCGCCAAATTCCGCTAACCCATAGGCATGACTCCGATCCTTTATTCCTTTCGCCGTTGCCCCTATGCCATGCGGGCGCGTCTGGCCTTGTCCGCCAGCGGTATCGCCACGGAATTGCGCGAGATTGTTTTGCGGGACAAGGCGCCTGCCTTTCTTGATGCGTCACCCAGCGGGACAGTGCCTTGCCTTGTCACCGAAGCGGGCGTGATTGATGAAAGCCTCGACATCATGATCTGGGCGCTTACCCGCCATGATCCCGAAGGATGGCTCAATATGCCCGAGGCGGGTCACGATTGGATCGCACGGGCGGACGGGCCGTTCAAACATGCGCTGGACCGCACCAAATACGCGACCCGCTATCCTGATGAAGATCCCTCAGCACATCGCGATCAGGCAGCCAGGTTTTTAGCGGAACTGGATGCCGCGATTGATCCGTGGATCTTCGACAGACCTACGCTGGCTGACTACGCGATATTGCCCTTTGTTCGGCAGTTCGCCTTCATCGACAAGGCATGGTTTGACGCGCAACCCTGGCCGAACCTTCACGCGTGGCTGGAACGTTTTCTGACGTCAGACCGTTTTGCCGCGATCATGGATAAATATCCCAAATGGAGCGATGGCGACGCGCCCACCTATTTCCCTTAACCTTGCGGCTTCTTCACCAATGCCGCGACCAAACGCCGGGTTATCGGCGCCACGATCAACACTGCGGGAAAGGCCACCAGCCAGCTTGTCCCCCACGCGCCCATCCATGATGGCATAAACACATCCGAAAAACCTATTGCCCGATAGGTCGCGATGCCGGACACCATCAGGGACATCAATCCCGACAGAATAAAACCAAACAGAACCGGGGCAAAACGGGCGGGGATCATAGGGCAGTCATCCAATCCAAAGTTTCTTCGGTGCGCGTGCCTGAATGGTATTCACCGCTGATCCAACCGGCGTAGCCAGCCGCCCGCAACGCCTGAAAAAGCGATGCAAAATCGACCAAGCCCGTGCCCGGCCCACTGCGTTCTGGCGCATCGCCAATCTGCACATGGGCAATCAGATCACGGTAAGTCTCAAACACCTGAACCGCGTCACCATGGATCATCTGAGCATGAAAGCTGTCGTATTGCAGTGCGACATTGGGACGCTCGACTGCGGCTAGGATGTCGGCCGCAAGTCCGTAGTCATTCAGAAAGTAACCCGGCATCGACACCGGGTTCAGCGGCTCAAGCGTCAGGGTGATCCCGGCAGGCGCCGCATCAGCAGCCCAGCTCAGATTATTTATCAAGGCGGATCTTGCTGCCGCCCCTTCACCCTCGCCGGTCATGACGTGAATATATGACGCGCCCAGCAGGTCGGCGCAGTCAAAGGCGGTTTGAATATCGCCGCGAAATGCCGCCGCGCCACCCACCTCCGCCGCAAATCCACGTGGCTCTGACAGTGGCGAAGGCGCATTGAGCAAGATCAGCTCTAACCCGTGTTCTGCCAATGCCGCTTTAGTGATGGCAGTGTCCGGCCCATAGGGAAACAGAACCTCCACCGCCTTGAACCCCGCAGCAGCGGCAGCGGCAAATCGGTCTTGATAGGGCAATTCCGGCCACAAAAGGCTGAGGTTCGCGGCAGGTTTCATGGGCGCTTAAGACCCGTCCGGCAATTCATCTGACGGAATAATTCCAAAGTACTCCCCGCCCGACCATAGGCCAAACCAACCGTCATGATGTGCGCCGATATCGACCAACCGGTAAAAGCTTTTGCGATCAATCAGCGCCTCCAGATTGCGGCGAATCAAAACATAGGGTGACGGCTCTCCCGTTTCGGGGTCGCGCACCACGCGGATCGGATGATCCGGCCCTGCCAATGCCTCGTCCTGCAAATTGGTGACAAACCGAAGCAACTGATCGGTTCCGGAACCTTCGGCCTCAAAATCCACAGCAACAAACGGCGCGTCTTCAACAGTGATCCCGACCTTTTCCACTGGAGTAACGAGAAAATAATCGTCGCCCTCCCGCCAGAGAATCGTTGAAAACAATTTGACCAATTCGGGCCGGCCAATCGGGGTGCCTTGGTAAAACCACGTCCCGTCGCGCCGGATGTGCATGTCTAGATCCCCGCAGAATGGGGGGTTCCATTTCTCAAGCGGCGGCAATCCGCGTGTTTTGGCGGCTTTTGCAGAGGCAAGGATGCCTTCTGCGGAGGGGGTAACGGTTTTTTGTCCGCTCATTGCTTTTGCCATTTCCTGTCAGAGAGATACACTTACACTAACCGATATAAACCAGAGAGAGAATTTGTCATGGCCGAAGCGGAAGATATGGTGGCGCAAATTGAAGCATTGAGCGCCAAGCTGGCCGAGGCCAAGGCGTCCATCACCAACCGTTTCATCGGGCAGGACCGGGTGGTGGATCTAACGCTCACCGCATTGCTGTGCGGGGGGCACGGGTTGCTGATCGGTTTGCCCGGATTGGGCAAGACGCGGCTTGTTGAAACGCTAAGCACTGTGATGGGCCTGCATGGCAATCGGGTGCAGTTCACTCCTGACTTGATGCCCGCAGATATTCTTGGCTCCGAAGTATTGGACACCGCCGAAGATGGCACGCGGGCGTTTCGGTTTATCGAAGGGCCGGTGTTTTGCCAGCTTTTGATGGCCGATGAGATCAACCGCGCCTCGCCGCGCACCCAGTCGGCGCTGTTGCAGGCGATGCAGGAAAAGACTGTGACAGTGGCCGGGCAAAACCGTTCCTTGGGCATGCCGTTTCACGTATTGGCAACACAGAACCCGATCGAACAAGAGGGCACCTACCCCCTGCCCGAGGCGCAGCTTGACCGGTTCCTTGTCCAGATTGATGTGGCCTACCCTGATCGTGACACCGAACGAGATATTCTGATTGCCACCACGGGCGAGACCGAGGCGCAATCAACGGAAGTTTTCACTGCGGATGAACTGATCGAGGCGCAGCGGCTGCTCCGCCGGATGCCGGTTGGCGATTCTGTGGTTGAGATGATCCTTGATCTGGTCCGTGCTTTCCGCCCCGAAGAAAGCAGCGCAAGCGCCCAAGTGCGTGAAACTGTGGCATGGGGCCCCGGCCCACGCGCCGCTCAGGCCCTGATGTTGGCGGTGCGGGCGCGGGCATTGTTGGAGGGCCGCTTGGCCCCGTCGGCAGAAGACGTGACCGCTATGGCCCGTCCCGTGCTGAGCCACCGGATGGCGCTGAATTTTGCCGCGCGGGCGCGGGGTGACAGTTTGCAGGCGCTGATCGACGACACTGCCGCAGCCCTTGGCGGGGCAAAGGCCGCCGCGTGACACCGCAAACCAACCTCCGCGCCAAGGCCGAAGAACAGGCCGCCCGGCTTCCGGCGCTTTTAGCGCGGGCAGAGCATTTGGCAGGCGCGGTTCTACTGGGTGCGCATGGGCGCAGACGTGCGGGCCTTGGTGACGATTTCTGGCAGTATAGGCCGGCGCAATACGGCGACAGCCGCAGAATGATTGACCATCGCAGATCGGCGATGGGGGATCAGGAGTATGTGCGCGAACGCGAATGGCAGATTGCCCAATCGGTGATGCTGTGGGTCGATCAGGGTGCCTCTATGCGCTTTGCCTCGACCAAGGATTTGCCGGACAAAGCTGACCGGGCGCGGCTTTTGGGTTTGGCGCTCTCTGTTCTGCTGATCCGAGGCGGTGAACGTGTGGGCTTGACCGGCACCGCCCTGCCGCCGCGCCGGGGCAACCCGCAGGTGCTGCGCCTTGCCGAGATGCTGACCCAAGACGACCCAACTGATTACAGCCCGCCCGAACACCGCGCGATGATACCCCATGCGCGGGCCGTGTTCATTTCTGATTTCATGGGCGATCTTGAAGCGGTTAAACTAGCGCTGACCAAGGCCGCTGATCGCGGCGTGCGCGGGATTTTGTATCATGTGCTCGATCCCTCTGAAGAGGCCTTTCCCTTCACAGGTCGCACTATCTTCGAAAGCATGGGCGGCACATTGAGCCATGAGACCCTCAAAGCGAATGACCTCAAATCCCGCTACCTGGAGCGGCTCGCCGCTCGCAAGCAGGAGCTGTCAGAGCTTTGCGCCCTGACCGGCTGGCAGTACGGACTTCACCATACGGATGCTTCGGCGCAATCGGCCTTGCTCTGGCTTTATGGTGCGCTTGATGCGCGGCAGGGGGCGGCGGCATGACCATTCTGGGCGGCATCGGGTTTACCACGCCGTGGATTTTAACGGCGTTGCTGGCATTGCCAATCCTGTGGCTTTTGCTGCGGGCGGTGCCGCCTGCACCGATCCGGCGCCGTTTTCCGGGTGTGGCGCTGCTGCTTGGGTTAAAGGACGCAGAAACTGTATCGGATCGCACACCATGGTGGCTTTTGCTGCTGCGGATGCTTGCTGTCGCAGCGATTATTCTGGGGTTGGCCGGTCCGGTGCTGAACCCCGAAGAGGATCAGGCCGCAGGGACCGGTCCTTTGCTGATTGTACTTGACGGATCATGGGCAGGCGCGGCGCGTTGGCAGCAACAGAGCCAAGCCATCGAAGCGCAGCTGGTTCGGGCGGGACGGGCGGGCCGCACGGTCGGCATCTTGACCCTAACCCGCCCGGATCAACCCGCCTTTCAATCGGCAGATGTTTGGCGCAACCGGCTTGCCGGATTTACCCCCGCTGCATGGCAGCCTGCGCCTATTGCCCTGGACAAGACCCGCGCAATCATTGGGGAACTGCCCGCCTTTGACACGATCTGGTTCAGCGATGCACTCGACTATCCGGGGCGGGCGGCGCTGTTGTCGGATTTGCAAACGAAGGGCACTGTCGAAGTGTTCCAGACCGCCGCCAATGTCTTGGCCATCGCCCCCGCCACCTATCAAGACAGCGTGGTCAAATTAAACGTTCAACGCGCTTTGGCCGGGCCTGCCAGATCCGTGATTTTGCAGGCCGAGGGCCGTGATCCCGCAGGCAATGCCCGTATTCTTGCCACCGCCGAAGCGACGTTTGAAAGCGGCGCGGCACTGGCGGAGGCAGAGCTTTCCCTGCCCGCAGAACTGCGGGCCCGTATCACCGGTTTCGCCATCGCCGGGCAACGCTCCGCCGGGGCGATCACATTGGTCGATGACGCGCTGCGCCGCCGCGAGGTTGCCTTGATCGGGGGGCGGAATGATCAGGAGGGGCTGCAATTGCTGTCGCCGCTGCACTACATCGAACAGGCGCTGCAACCGACCGCCGATCTGATTGACGGTTCGCTAACCGATGTCTTGCCTGCCAACCCTGATGTGATTGTGCTGGCGGATATTGCGACGGTCTCGGATGCCGAAACACAACCCTTGCTGGATTGGATCGACAAGGGCGGGATGTTGGTGCGTTTTGCCGGACCGAGGATTGCCGCCAGTGACATTAGCCGCATTGATGAAGATCCGCTGATGCCCGTGCGTCTGCGCGCTGGCGGGCGCAGCGTTGGCGGCGCGATGAGCTGGGGTGAACCCAAGGCGCTGGCCGCCTTCCGCGAGACCTCGCCGTTCTTTGGCCTGCGTGTTCCGGATGATGTTGTTGTGACCGCTCAGGTCGTGGCTCAGCCCGATCCGACACTGGCCAACCGGGTAATTGCCGCGCTGAGTGATGGGACGCCCCTGGTGACGCGCAAAGCCGTGGGGCAAGGCCAAATCGTATTGTTTCACGTCACCGCCACGGCGGAGTGGTCCACCTTGCCCTTGTCCGGTCTCTTTGTCGAAATGATGGAACGGCTGGCGGTTTCATCTGCCTCGGCCGCCCCCAAGGCCAAGGATCTGGCGGGGACCACATGGACACCGCTGCGCGTGATGGATGGGTATGGCGCGTTGTTTGATGCGGGCAACCTGCCCGGAGTGGACGGGGCAGACTTGGTCGCCGCGCCCGCTGGCCCGGCTATGCGGCCCGGTATTTACGGCAGTGGCGACAGTCGTTTGGCCCGCAATGTGTTCAATCAAGACAGTGATCTAACCCCTGCCAGCTGGCCCGTGGGCGTGCCTGTGCGCGGCTTGGCGGTTGCGCCGGAACAGCCGATCGCGGGGTTGTTATTAAGCCTTTCAATCTTGCTCCTCTTGGCCGATGTGGTGGCGACCCTCTCTCTTTCTGGCCGGTTGCTGCGCCGCAATGCTCCCGCGCTGGCGCTTGCCGTCCTGCTTCCGGCATTGGGTTGGACCACGCCAGCAGAGGCGCAAGACAACACTGACGATTTTGCTCTTGCCGCAACCGTGGACGTATCACTTGCCCATGTGATCACCGGAGACAGGCAATTGGACGACATTGCCTTTGCAGGATTGCAAGGGTTGTCGGACATCCTGTTTTTCCGCACCTCGGTTGAGCCTGCACCGCCCACATCCGTTGATCTGGAAGTGGACGAGCTGGCGTTTTTCCCGATTTTGTATTGGCCGATCACCCCTGATCAACCGCGCCCTTCAAGCGAGGCTTATGGCAAGTTGAATGCCTATCTGCGGTCAGGCGGTTTGATCCTGTTTGACACCCGCGATGCGGACATCTCGCGTTATGGGGCCGCCAGCCCGAATGGCCGCAAATTGCGTGAACTGGCCGCGCCGCTGGATATTCCACCGCTGGAGCCGTTGCCCGTGGATCACGTTTTGACCCGCACCTTTTACCTGTTGCAAGACTTCCCCGGTCGCCATTCCAGCCGCGATCTGTGGGTCGAGGCCGCTCCACCCGATGCCGAACGCATCGAAGGCATGCCGTTTCGTAACCTCAATGACGGGGTGACGCCGGTGGTGATCGGCGGCAATGACTGGGCTGCGGCATGGGCCGTGCGCGGTGACGGTGCGCCATTGCTCCCGGTCGGACGCGGCTATGCCGGGGAGCGCCAGCGCGAGCTTGCCAACCGCTTTGGCGTTAATCTCGTGATGCATGTGCTGACTGGAAATTACAAATCGGATCAGGTGCATGTGCCTGCTTTGCTGGATCGGTTGGGCCAATGACCGCTACACTCGTTTTTGACCCACTGATCCCGCTGCCGCTTTTGTTGGTTGTTGTCATCGTGGCCTTGATCGGGATCATTCTGGCCATCCTGCGTGGGTTGAACGGCTGGCCGCTGCGGGCTTTGGCCGCGCTGGTGGTCTTGGGCGCATTGACAGGCCCGTCTTATCAACAAGAAGACCGCGCGCCGCTCAATGATATCGTCCTGATGGTTTCGGACGAAAGCGCAAGTCAGAAGCTGGGCACCCGCGCAAACCAGACACAAACCGCGGCAGATGCCCTTGCTGCGGCGGTGGTCGCCCGCCCGAACACGGAATTGCGCCGCATCACGGTGGGGGATGGCGAGGGCGATGCCGGAACCGAACTGATGACGGCGCTGGCCGATGCATTGGCCGAAGAACCCTCTGCCCGCGTGGCGGGGATACTCGCACTCAGCGACGGGCGGGTGCATGACGCCGATTTGCCCGTGGACCTGCCTGCGCCGATGCATCTGATCCTGTCCGGTCAATCCTCTGATTGGGACCGCCGGTTGGCCGTGCGCAACGCCCCTGCCTTTGCGATCATTGGTGAGCCTGTGACCCTGACCTTGCGCATCGATGATCTGGGCGCGGCACCTGCAGGGCAAGAACTGGCGGTGCTTGATATCTCGATTGACGGCGAACCGGCGCAAAGCTTCCGGGTGCCGATTGGTCAGGATCTGGACCTGCCCGTGACCCTGCCCCATGGCGGGCGCAACGTCATTCGCTTTTCGCTGCCCAAGGCGGAGGGTGAGCTTACCGACCGCAACAATGCCGCGTTGATCCAGATGAACGGTGTGCGCGACCGTCTGCGGGTTCTGTTGGTCAGCGGCGAGCCGCATCCCGGCGGGCGTACATGGCGCAATCTGCTCAAGTCCGACAGTTCGGTAGATCTGGTGCATTTCACCATTCTGCGTCCCCCTGAAAAACAGGATGGCGTGCCGGTGAATGAACTTTCTCTGATCGCCTTTCCTACCCGCGAATTGTTCATGGACAAGATCGACGATTTCGATCTGATCATCTTTGACCGCTACAAACGGCGCGGCATCTTGCCTGCGCTTTATCTCGACAATGTGGCCAACTACATCCGGCAGGGCGGTGCCGTCTTGGTAGCGGCTGGTCCTGACTTTGCCAGCGCAGACAGCATCTTTCGCTCACCTCTGGGCGCTGTGCTGCCTGCGACGCCAACCGCGCGTGTGATTGAGGATCCTTATCTGCCGCAGGTCACGGATCTGGGCAAACGCCACCCTGTGACGGTCGACCTGCCCGGCAATGGTGATTGGGGCCGCTGGCTGCGCCAGATTGATGTCGCTGATCCGCAGGGGCATGTGGTGATGGAGGGTATCGACGGGCGTCCCCTGCTGGTGCTGAACCGGGTCAATGAAGGGCGGGTTGCGCTGCTGGCCTCCGATCACGCGTGGCTATGGAGCCGTGGCTACGAGGGCGGCGGACCGCAACTTGAGCTGCTGCGCCGGTTGGCCCATTGGATGATGAAAGAGCCGGAACTTGAAGAAGAGGCCCTGACCGCCACAGCAGAGGGGCAAAACATGCGCATTCTACGCCGCACTCTGGGCGAAACTGTACCGCCCGTCACGGTCACCGATCCTGAGGGCAACAGCAGCGAGGTCACAATGACCGAGACTGCCCCCGGCACCTTTGAAGGCAATTTTCAGGGGCCAGAAATTGGCCTTTACCGGTTGGCGAATGGGGATCAGGACGCTGTCATCGGACTTGGCCCCGCGGCCCCACGCGAGTTTGTCGAGACCATTGCAAGTGAAGAGGCGCTACAGCCGGCTGTCTCGGCGCTGCGCGGCGGTGTTGCCCGGATCGAGGATGGCGTGCCACGCCTCCGCAACGTGCGGGCGGGCCGTCCGGCGGCCGGTCGCGGCTGGGTTGGCCTGACGCCCCGGGGCGCCTACGAGACCTTGGATGTGCGCCAGACCCCCATTCTGCCACCATGGTTGGTTCTGATTTTGGCAACTGTGTTGATCACCGCTGGCTGGCTGCGGGAGGGGCGGCGGTGACGTTGTCTTGCCGTCCTTTGACCGTCTCCGACTATGCCGATGCACGGCAACTCTACGCGGCGCTTTCCACGGGCGACAGTTTGATCAGTTTCGAAGACGGTCTTGGCGCATTTGCCCAACTGCTCAGCCATCCGGGCACCACAGTTATGGGTGCCGCACAGGCAGGCCGCATCGTGAGCATGGCGACCCTGCATTTGATGCCAAACATGACCTATCATGGTCGCCCCTTTGGGCTGATTGAAAATGTCGTGACCTTGCCGGACGCGCGGGGCAAGGGCTGTGCTCGGGCGGTGATGGCCGCGCTTGCCGAAACAGCGCAGGCCGCTAGCGCCTACAAGATCATGCTGCTGACCGGGCGGGACAATGACGCCAAAGGATTCTACGAACGCCTTGGATACAACGCTGATGAAAAGCACGGAATGATCCTGCGGCTGGACCAGCCGTCCTGATCACAATGACCTGCCGCGTCAGAGCGCCCGGAGTAGCAATGTAAGGGCAATCGCAAAAACCACCGCTCCGGCAAGGGTTTCGACCACCGATGCAGCCTGCGCCAGACGGGTCGATCCGGCGAGACCCGCCAGCAGCCCGCCCCGCAACCCGGCGGCGGCCAGCCCCACGGCAATTGTGATCAAAGCGGTTCCGAAGGCCATGACAAATGCGCCCGCAACGCCCAGCGGCCCGATGCCCATTTGCCACGTGATGATCAAGACAAACAGCGCGCCCGTGCAGGGGCGCACGGCGATCCCGGCAATCAAAGCCAGCGCGGCTCGCAGATCATTCGCTTTCCCGACTTGTTCCAAGGTCGGCCCATGAGCGTGTCCGCAATGACCGCAGACCTCTGCACCGTGATCGTGGTTAGGGTTGTGATTGTGGGCATGGTCGTGACCGTGGGTGTGGGTTTCGCGCCGCCCCATCATCCTGCGCAAGCCACGCCACAAAAGCCAAAGCCCGATCAGGGCAATGGCGCCATAGCTGACCGGTGCCATAATCTGTTCCGTGATCCCGATCATGCTGTCGCGGCCAAGGTTCAGGATCAGAACGCCAGCATAGACCAGAACCACCGCCGTCACAGCCTGCCCCAATGAAGCCAAAAGCGCGATCACTGATAGCCGCAGCATCGGCACAGCGCGGCCAAATCCATATCCGCCGATCAAGACCTTGCCATGCCCCGGCCCTGCCGCATGGGCCAGACCATAGGCGAAACAGGCGCCGAGCAAAGTAATAACTGCACCGCTTTCGCCCGCACGCGCGGCCCGCAGCGCTAGAGCGATGGTGTTCTGAAAGCCGCGTTGCTGCACGGCGGCCCATTGGCCGATGGCATCAACACCGCCCATGGCCCAAAGCGCCAGCAACAGCGCAAGCACAGCAGCGGCGATCAAACTCAGGAGGAGGCGCATGTCACAACCACTTTGTCGGCGAACTTTGCGCCAATATTCGGGAGCCCTGCGTCCTCGGGTTGGGTTTGGCGGTCGAGGGCAAACAGTTCCTGACGCAAGGCATCAAGATCGGCGGTGATGTCAGGCATCGCAATGCGGCTGCGGCATTGATCCGCGCCCAAAATTTCTACGGGCAGCGTCACTTCGTATGCCGTGTAATAGCTGGCATCATAGGGCGTGACTTCATATGTGCCGCTGCCAGCAGTGTCTTGGGTCACATCGCGCCAATGGGTCGTCACGATTTGGCCCTCGACAAAGGTTGCGGTCACGTCCTGTGGTCCTGACAGGGCCAGTTCCCGCCCCTCTTGTGTGATCACCAGATCACCGTTGAACCCCTCCACCCATTGCATGTCAAAGCCGGTGAGTTCAGCCTTTTCATCCGGGTTCAGCAAACCATCTCCGTCCTGATCCAGATCCATGTCTTGAGTGATCAACAGCGAATAAAATGCATCATAGATCCAGATCACTTTGACCCGCTGCAACCGCCCTTCCGGGCCAAAAGCAAGGGTCAACCCGGTGTCGATGAACACATGCGGATGCGCGCCAAGGGGCTGTGCCATCACAAGGGTTAGCAGCAGAGGTAAAATGCGTTTCATACCGAGGTTCTATCCAGCACCGCAGAGCGGGGCAATGTCCGCGATCCGTCTTGGCGCAGCATGGGCAAAACTCAGCCCAGAAGATAGCCCGCCCAAAGCGGCAACACCGCCAAAGACAGGACAGTTTGCCACGTCAGCACATCCGCATAAAGGTCGGCATCCCCGCCCATCTGCTTGGCCACGATGTATCCATTCGATGCGGCAGGTGCGGCAAAGACCAGAACACCAGCCAAGGTCTGTTCTGGGCTCAAGCCCAGCGTCGCCGCGATGGCTGCGAACACGGCGGGGGCCAGCAAGGGCCGCAACAAAACGGCTGTGCCCAACCGCCAATCCCAGCGCCCTAAGCGCCGCAAACTGACGCCTGCTCCGACGGCGAGCAACCCGACGGCCAAGGCGCCTCTGCCCACCATATCGAGGGCTTCGATCACCGGAATTGGCAAGGTGATACCGCTGAAATAGATCACCAACCCGGCCGCGCAGGCCTGGACCAGCGGGTTTTTTGCGACGGTCTTGATCACCTGTCCTGCGCTGGCTGATTGCGGGCCAAACGCCGTCAGGACGATGATGCAGGTCACATTGATCGTCGGGATCAACAACGCAATCGCGATGGCGATCACACCAAGCCCGGAAGCGCCCAAAAATTGCTCTGCTGCGGCGAGGGCAACAAAAGCGTTCCAGCGGGTGCCCGCCTGAAAGATCGTGGTGAAACCGGGGTTGGCAAGCCGCGCCCGCGGCAACAGGCGCAGCATCAACGCCAGAATAGCGATCACCGCCCATGTGAGCAGAAACCCCTGCATGACACCGCCATAAAGCGCGAAAGACAAATCTGTGCGAGACAAGGTCAGGATCAAAACCGCAGGGATCAACACCCGAAAACTCAGTGTTTCTATGCCCTTCCAATCCGCCTTGGGCAGCACCTCGCTTTTGGCCAATAGATATCCCAGAGCGATGATCAGGATCAGCGGCAGAACAGACAGGGCGAGGGACATGCGGGGGCTCTTGAATTGGACTATCGTGCCACTGGTGACAGCTGCGCCGAGGTCAGTCCAGCCTGATCTGCACCTGCGCGGCCCGGCCCTTGGCATCAATCACCGAAATGCGCGAAAACCCCGGTGATGTCAGCGGCAGCACCACATCGCGGCGCTGCAATCCGGTGACCATCGGTGCGCCGTCCACCAACACCGTCAGGGGCAGCACCCCGGCCCTCAGCTTCAGGGACACACCATCAAGGCCGCGCCGCAGCACCGCGCCGTCCGGCGGAAAGGTCACCACCGGGCGGTTTGCACCCCCGGCGAACACCGCATCGCGCGGGCGGAATCGTTGCAGCGGCGCAGGCAAGGCTGCGGTGCTGACGATCAGGGTTTCGGGGGGCGGCGCGGGCAAAGGATCGGGGGCGAACTTCAGACGACCGAAGGACTCAAACAGGATTGGCGCGGCCAGATCACCGCCAAAAGCCCCCGGCACCGGTGTGCCATCCGGACGCCCCAGCCAGACGCCAATCACATGTGATCCGTCAAAACCAATCGCCCAAGCATCCCTGTGCCCATAGGACGTTCCGGTTTTATAGGCGATCTGCCCGGCACGGGCGGCAGTGCCACTGGGCGGCGCGATGCTGGCAAGGATATGCGAGACCTGCCATGCGGCGGCGCGGCTCATCATCGGGTTGCGCGGTTGCTGCGCGCCGCCTTGCATCACATAAAGTGGTGCGGCCTGCCCGCCCTGTGGCAAAGCTCCGTAAAGTTGTACCAGATCGGCCAGCGTGAGACCCACACCGCCCAGCGCCACGGCCAATCCCGGTTTGCCAGACAAGCGCGGCACCGCGCCGCCGGCCCTTAGGCCCGCCATCAACCGCGCCGCGCCCAGCTCTTGGGTCAGCAGGACAGGCGGGATGTTCAGAGACAATTGCAGCGCTTCGCGCACTGTCAACTCACCGCGGAACTGGCCGTCGAAATTCTGCGGCGCGTAACGGCCAAAGGCCACGGGCGCATCGTTGATCAACGTATCGGGGTGCGCCAACCCCTGATCAAAGGCCAGCCCATAGACAAAGGGTTTGAGCGTCGATCCCGGCGATCTGACTGCGCGGGTCATATCGACAAACCCCGCGGTGCCGCCAATCGCGGCGTATTGCGGCGATCCGACAGAGGCCAGTATCGCCCCCGTCCGATGATCTGCCACCAGCATCGCAGCAGACACGCCGCGCGGCTGGCCGCGCACGGCATGGGCGGCTAATGCTTCCAGTTGCGCCTGCAGCTGCGCATCCAGCGTCAGATCAAAACGGTGCCGCAAGGGATCTTCCGCCGCGATCCGATCTGTCAGATGCGGCGCCCGGCGAACGAAAGGCACCATGCGATCTGGCAGTTCTGGCAGGTGGTCTTGCGCGGCGGCTTTGGTGCGGTACAGGACACGGGCGCGGGCCGCATCGGCGCGTGCCGGATGGCGGTCGGGGCGCCGCACCTCGGGGGCTTGCGGCAAGGCCACCAACAGCGCAGCTTCTGCCGTGGTCAATCGCGCGGGTTCTTTGCCAAACCATGCCAGCGATCCCGCGCGCACCCCTTCAACAGCGCCGCCATAAGGCGCATGTAACAGATAAAGCGACAGGATTTGATCCTTGTCCAACTGCCGTTCCAGCGCCAATGCCAGCCGGATTTGCCGCAGTTTGCCATGCCAACGCCCGGTGCCGGAATTTTCCAACAACCGCGCCACCTGCATTGTCAGGGTCGATCCGCCAGAAACGATTTCGCCTTGCCATATCGCTTGGCCTGCCGCCCGCAATATCGCCAAGGGGTCTACACCGCTGTGCCGATAGAAACGCTTGTCCTCATAGGCAAGCAACATGGCGATGAACCCAGGATCAACCTGATCAAGTGTCACTGCCAGCCGTACCCGGCCATCTTCGACCGGAAACACCCGCATCAACGCACCGTGCTGATCCCGGACTTCGGTAGAGGTTTCCACCAACACCGGTGGCACGACCGTTTCATCAACCCAGCGGTCAAAACCGTCACGCAGCCCCGCGCCAAGGCCCAAAAGCCCGACTAGGGCAAAAAGGCCAAAGCGGCGGATCATGGCAGGACGGTCAATGTGCCGCTGGCAGTCGTGGCGCGGTATTCGGGGCGGTACATGTCTTCGACCAAGGCCGCCGGATGGTGGTACTGCCCCGGCGTTATGGCCCGGACGATATAGGCCAGTTGAAACGGCTCTGCCTTGCGGTGGTTCACCGCCGCAATGAACCGGTCACTGCGGAACTCGGCGTTTTCGGCGGGCTTGGTGTTGAGCCAGCTTAACGCGCCGATCTCACCACTGCGCAGCAGGTTGGGGTTGTCGATCTCAAGCCCGGCGGGCAGTGGATCATCGACGATCAGCCGCGCGCCGATGTCTTCAAAGGGTGTCACTTCGATCACGACGACCATGCGGTCCCCGGTCTGCATGGCCCCGTCGATCAAGTTGCCCTCCATGGTGAAATAGCGGCGGGTCACACTGTAGCCATAACCGCCCGCTTCTGGCGCAACCTCTGGCACGCCAAAGGCAGTCAGGGTCACATCCATTGGCACATCGCTAAGGTTCCGGATCAGGGATGTCGCGGGCGCACGGTCGGTCAACCGTTTGACCAACGGACCGTTGACCGCCGCGCCATCTACCTCCAACCTCGGTACGGCCTGCGGGCCGGTCAGGGCATGGGCCGCCAAGACAACTTGAGCGGCTTCTTGTGTCGAAAGCCTGCCTGTCTCCCGCCGGGTCCAGCTGATCAATGTGGCCGGATCAATCGCGGCACTTCCCGCCTCGGCGCTGAGTTTCAGGACCGCTGCAGTGTCGCGCAGGTTGGTGCCATAGTCATCGCGCCACCCTTGGCGTTGGTCACGATCCCGCAACAACAGCAATCCCGCCTTGCGGAACATCATGTCGGCTCGCACCGGATCACCATAGGCCGCCAACGCCGCGCCCAACTGCGCCGCAGCCAGCGGGGTGCCAAAATCGTCCGCTTTGGTGTCCGCATAATAGCGCAGGTCACCCATTTGCGCCGCACCTTCGCGGGCCAGCACCAACAGAGCGTATGCCACATCTTCGCCGCCCGCATCAAAATCGGGGGCGTAGTTGATCCGGTTGCGCAGGTTGTCCATTGCCAGCGAGAACGCCAGATCCGGCACCGCATGCCCTTCGCGCCGCGCCCGCGACAGGAAATCGGTGACATAGGCATCCAGCCAGAAATCACCGGACTGCGCCCGCCACAGTCCAAAAGCACCGTTGCTGGCCTGCCGGTTCAACACACGTTCAATGGCTTTGCCAATCTTGCCTTCGATCCGCGCGGGCTCTCCCAGGCCTGCCGATTGCGCAACCGAACTGAGGTAAAGCAGCGGCATCGCGCTTGAAGTGACCTGTTCGGTGCAGCCGTATGGATAGCGGTCAAGCTGGCGCAAGAGGCCGGGCACATCAAACCGCGCCAAGGGGCCAGCCGTCAGCGTGGCCGACGCGGTGCCGGGGCGCAGGCCCGCAAAGACATTGCCATCAAAGGTGAAGGTTTCACCTTGGCCCAACGAAAATTGTCGCGTGACGGCCACCTCTGGATCGTTGATGCGCACCGGCAAAGTCAGCACTTTGCGCAGCTCTTTGCCATCTGGCGTGGTGAGGGACACAGTGATCAAGTGATCGCCAATCTCGCGCCCTGTGACCGGCACGTTGATCCGCAAATTGCCTTTTTCGGGCAAGGTTACATCTTCTGGCAAATCACCCAATGCCACACCCGCATCGGCAAAGGCTTGCAATGACATCTGGCCGGAGGCCCCTTCGGCATGGACCAATTCCAGCAACATCCGACTTTGATCACCGGGGGCAAGGAACCGTGGCAAAGAGGCCGTGACCACAACCGGATCGCGGGCAATCACATCAGCAGAGGCATTCCCAACCCCGCTGGCGGACCATGCCACCGCCATCAGCTTGATTGTGCCGTTAAAGGCAGGGCGAATGATCTCGACCTCGGCGCGGCCATCGGGGCCCACTGCGACCGGACCGGTGAAAAACGCCATCAGCTCTTCGGTCGGGGGCGGCGATTGCACCTGTGCGCTTGCGGCGGCATCCCCGCCGGACCTGACCGTGCCAAGCGCCCCGTTCATCCCATCAATCAAACGGCCATAGATATCGCGCATCTCGACGCCCAAACGGCGCTGGCCAAAATAATGATCGTTTGGGTCCGGGGCTTTGAACCCAGTGAGGTTCAATATGCCCACGTCTACCGCCGCCAGCGTCACATAGGCGGTTTCGCCCGGTTGCACGCCCTCGACATGAACGGCGGCGCGCAGGGTGCCTGCCTGCCCATCCACAACATCCGGCGCGTTCAAACTGACGGACAATGCCCGCTTGCCGGGGCGCACGGCGGCGTGGGCAAGGCCCAGACCGCGGGCAGGGTTCAGGCTGGCGGCTTCATCCATTCCCCGCAGCAAAGACACAGTGACGTAAGCGCCACTGCCCCACTCATCGGTGACAGTAAGCGGGATCATGTTTTCGCCAGCATCCACGGTCACTGCGTTGCGTTCAATCACACGGTTGGACAGAACCGAGACAAGCGCAACACCGGCAGATTTCGCGGCAACGCGCAGGCGCACCGGATCGCCAACAGCATAGCTTTCGGCATCAAGCGACATCTCAAGCCGGTCTGGCGTATCGGTCGATCCATCACCGCCATACCAGCCGGAATAGAACGCAACCGAGGCGGCGGCGTAGTCATTGCCGATCCGTTCCACGACCAGCTCATATTCGCCCCATTCAGTTGGCGCGGATACCGACACAGGTTCCGCGCCCAGCGCGATCTCACCGGTGGCGGCGCGGGTGCGGCGGGTTGTCGGCTCCCACTCCCAATTGCCGTAAAGCTGATACCATTGGTAACGGGTTTCAACCTTGTTCAGGGTCCAACGCACCTGCATCGGCATGGTCTGCCCCTGCGGGTCCAGGGCGATCAGGTCAAACGCCGCATCGCTGCCTTCGGCCAGCACATCCTCAAACAACGGCTTGATGCCGATCATCGGCATGTCGCTGCCCACCGCTTTGGTCAGGCGGCGTTCCGCCGGGCGGCCTGATCCTTCGGCGACCCTTAGGATCATCTCGACCTCCATCGGCAGGCCCGGATCTTGTTCCAGCTTAGGCAAGGTCAGCGGCAAAACCGCCTTGCCTTCCGCATCGGTGACTGCGTTGCCAATGAACCGCGTCTGGGTCCGGAAGACAGCATCATGGCGGCCAAAACGATAACCCGGATAGCCGTCAATCTCGCGTTTGGCCCGCAGGCGCACGTCCCCTTCAACGGACAGATTGGCACCCGGCGCACCAAAGAGATAATCCACTTGAACTGTGAGCGGCGGCGCTGACGTCAGGCGTAGTGGGGCGTTCGGCAGGGACAGGTCAAAGTCAATCCGCTCTGGCAGAAAATCCTCGACCAGAACGGTCTGGCTGGCCAATGCTGGCGCTGTTGTGTCGGTCAGTACGTCAATCCGCCAAGCGCCGCGCGGCACATCCGCCCCTAAGGGCAATGCAATGACATGACCGCCCGCCTTCGCATCGCTGCTGAGGCTGCGGCTGTATTCCACGCCGTCGGGGCGTTTGAGGATTGCGGTTACTGGAAGGCCATCAATCGCCTGCGCCTGAGCATCGCGGGTCAGGACGGTGGCATAGATCGTCTCGCCAACGCGGTAGGCACCGCGATCTGTGGTCATGAACACATCAATGGGCGGCGCGGGCGGATGCCCCTCCACGCCCCGGTCGGACAGATCAAAGGCGGGGTCGGTCAACGGCAGGAATGCAACATCCAGCGCCCCGTCTTCTGCCATCAACAGCGCGGGGGCGGACCCGCCATCGCCGCGGCTGAGTCCGGCAGGAAATTGCGCAAATCCATCTGCATCTGTGGTGGCTTTGCCAAGCACCGCATTGGCACGGGAAATCAGGCTCAACTCAATGCCGGCAAGAGGCTGCGCATCGGCCAAACGGCGCACAGTTACATGCATGCCATCGACACCTGACATTGTGGAAATGCCAAGATCGGACAGTACAAACCATTGGGTCGCGGCGGGATTGTCATAGGGATCCTGCCCCGGCACAGAGGCACTCAGCGTGTAGATCCCGGCGGGCTGTTGGCCCAGCACATCACCCAGCGGCAGACGGGTCGTCATGTCCACGTTTAGAGTGTTCTGGACCGTGCCACTGCCCTGCCAGATATCCTGCGCCAAGGTTTGCGAAAACTGATCATCTTCGTATTTGCTGAGCGGTCGCCCGAAATAGCTTTCGCGGATCGCCCGCACCAGATTGCGGTCACTGACACGGCGCAGCTTGAGGTCCAATGTATCGAGGTTGACCGTTTCAACCGGAATGCCCGCCTGTTCGGATCGCGGCAACACATAGGCACGCCCGCCAAACCTGACATGCGGGGCGCGATCACGAACATAAAGCCGCAACCGCAGATCGCGGTGCAAAGCTTCGCCGCTGGCGGCGGGCAGGCCTTCGCGCAGGGTCACGTCGTATCGCGCACCATGTTCCACGCCGTCAATGCAAAGTTGGTTCCCGTCCGCTTGCACCGCCAAACCGCGCCCTTCGATCCGTACAAATGGCTCGTAATCGACACCGATCTGCACCAGCTTTTCCGAGAACTCCGCGCAAATGCGCGGCGCGGCGGCGTTGTTGTCAACGCGGTGTTCAACCACGCGAAACCCGTATTTTCCGATGGCATCATCAAGGGCCAATTCAAGATCGTCCCGCGGCGCGATCGTGAGTGCAAGCCGCAACGCCGGGATCATATCACGGCCGCGGCGGCTGACTTCCAAGGCGCGGGACATGACCTCAAGCGCGTTCACTTGAATGGCGGGGGTTTGCGCGCGCAAATAGGCATTTACCGCACCCTTCAGCGCGTCGCGGCGAAACTGGCGTTTCTTGCCGCTGTCTTGGGCAGCGTCTGCCTGTTTCAACGACAGCTCCGCAAACTGTACCCAAATGTCACCCCGGTCCGTCAAAGCCGCCGCCTGGCTTGCCCACAACAGCGCCGAACGGATATTGCCGCCTTGCTTTGCCAGCGTCATCGCGCCGATCAGGCCATCTGCGGTTTCATCCGAAAAGCTAAACCGCCGGGCGTTTTCCAGAACCTGTAGGCGAGCGTTGCCAAAATCGTTTTGCCGCAGGAAATCAAGCGCATCTGTACGCGCCTGTTGCGTGGCCAAAATTGCCGGGTCAGTCACCACTTTGCGGGCAGACACGGCCCCCACATAAGGGTGCCGGTCAGACAGGGCAGATTTTGGAAAACAAGCGTTGGAGCGGGTGTTGAATGTAAAGGCGACACAGGCGTCTTGAGCGCTGCACGCCCGTTCGCAAGCCGCCTGCGTGGTATCAAACTGATTGGTTAGATCCGCACCGTAAAAATCCACGTCCCGTGTGAAAAGGTAGCGATGATCAGGCAATGCATCCTGCCCCCAAGCGGGAGCGGCGAAAGCCGCAATGCAAACAATCAAACTCTTCAACAGGCGCAAACGCGGCATCACAATCTCCCTTTGAAATACCGCAAGGGTGCCACGGGCCATGAAATCAGACAAGTCTGGCACGCACCTTAAGCGGATGTTCACCCTGATTGCGCAGTCTGCGCGCGAACACGGAAACACGGCGGAGCGGCGGATGAGCCTTGCCAGCAAACTGACCGAAGAGCGGCGCAGCAGGCTCGCGGCTGAGCGGATGCTTGAGCTGAAGAAGGCCGAGCTGTTTGCCGCCAATCGCAAACTGGGCCGCCACGCCCAACAGCTCAGCGAAGAAATCGTCGAAACCCGCGCCGAGGTCGAAAGCATCCGAGGCGAAAACCAACGTGTCAAATCGGACCTGAGTGCCGCCAATCAACGCATTGCGATCACCGAACGGCGGCTGTGGTATTCCATTGAGACGATCAAGGACGGCTTTGCCTTCTTTAATGGCGACAATGAAATGATCATGGCCAATCGCGCCTATCTGAACGTGTTTGACGGGCTAGAGGTGGTCAAACCGGGGGTCAACTACATCACCATTTTGCAGGTTCTCACTGATGAGGGCATTGTGAACACGGGCGATATGCCCGCCCGCGACTGGCGCAAGATGATGACGGAACGCTTGCACTCCGCCGACCCCGATCCGGTGATCATCAAACTGTGGAACGGGGCGTCGATCAAATTGCATGATCAGCGCGGACCGGGGGGCGATATGGTCTCGCTTGGTCTCGATATTACGGCCACGGTTGCCTATGAGAAAAAGCTGAAAGAGGCCCGCGCCATCGCCGAAAGCGCGAACCGCGCCAAATCAGCGTTTCTGGCCAATATGAGCCACGAAATCCGAACGCCTATGAACGGTGTGGTTGGCATGGCAGAGGTGCTGGCCGACACCGAACTGGACGGCGAACAACAGCTTTATGTCGAGACGATCAAAAACTCTGGCGAGGCGCTGTTGGTGATTATCAATGACGTGCTGGACTATTCCAAGATCGAAGCGAAAAAGCTGGATCTGCATCCGGAAACCTTTGATTTGGAACGTGCGATCCAAGAGGTTCTGATGCTGTTGCAACCCTCTGTGCGGGACAAAGGTCTGCGGACGGCGCTGGATTACGATCTGTTTTTGCCAAGCCAATTGATCGGTGATCCGGGGCGTATTCGGCAGGTGCTGACCAATCTCATTGGCAATGCGGTCAAATTCACCGCAGAGGGGCACATTCTGGTTCGGGTGACCGGCGTTGTCGATGAGGACGCCAAGACCGCGCAGGTACATATAAGCATCGAGGACACCGGCATTGGCATTCCCGCCGACATGGTCGATCACATTTTTGGAGAGTTCAATCAGGTCGAAAACGAACGCAACCGTCAGTTTGACGGAACTGGGCTTGGCTTGGCGATTTCCCAGCGGCTGGTCGAGATGATGGGCGGGCAGATCTGGGTCACCTCCGAAGAAGGGCACGGTGCATGCTTTGGCGTGAAGCTGCCAATGATCCCGCAGGCCGCCTCGATGGCTGCCGGGTTTGCCCGCCCCGAAGGTCTGCGCCACGTGATGATTGTGGATGACACCGAAATCCATCGCAGCATTCTAGAACGGCAATTGACGCAGCTGGGCTTGCAGGTCACCGCCTGTATCAGCGGCAGGGACGCTTTGGCCGGTTTTGGCCCAGAGATTGATCTACTGATCACCGACCATAACATGCCGCAAATGGACGGGTTTGAATTGTCCGAGGCGTTGCGCGAACAGGGGCATAGCGTGCCGATCCTGCTTTGCAGTGATCACCCCGTTAATGCGCAGGGCGATCCGGCGGCAATTCTGGTGCAGGGGGTTTTGCCAAAACCTCTGCCCCGCGAGGCGTTGCTTGCCCATTTGGCCAAACTGCACCCTAAACCTGAGGGCGCGTTGCCGAACGGTTCTGATGTACCGCGTGTGATGCGCATTCTAGCGGCTGAGGATAACAAGACCAACCAGTTGGTCTTTCGCAAGATGATCAAGGATCTGAACATCGACCTGACCTTTGCGGGCAACGGCGAGGATGCCGTCGCCTTGTTTCGGACCTCCGTGCCGGATTTGATTTTTATGGATATTTCCATGCCCAAGATGGACGGAAAAGAGGCCACCGCCGCGATCCGGCGATTGGAATCTCAAAGCGGCAAACGCGTGCCGATCATCTCTATGACCGCCCATGCGATGGCCGGGGATGACAAGCTTTTGATTGAGGCTGGCATGGATCACTACCTGACCAAGCCCCTGCGAAAACCCGAAATTGTTGCACAGATCGAAGCGGCCTGGACGGCAGATTTTGCCCCGCTTCACCTATCTCAGGATGAGGGATAGGGCCGCACGAACACCGGTTTGTCGGGCGTCGATGCGGCCTCTTGCCAGGCATAGCCGCCGATATCAAAATCCCGGATTGCATCAGCATCGGTCAACCGGTTCTGCACAATAAACCGCGCCATCGCACCGCGAGCCTTTTTGGCAAAAAAGCTGACGATCTTGGGGCCTTTGCCGTCACCTTTGTCTTCCATGAATTGCGGTGTGATCACCCGCAGTTTCAGGGCCTTTGGGGCCACTGCGCCAAAATATTCCTGACTGGCACAATTGACCAGCACATCCGTTCCTACCTGTTCCGCCTGCGCATTCAGCGCCTTTGACAGCCCGTCACGCCAATAGTCATAAAGGTTCGCACCCCGCCGGGTTTTGAGCCGACTGCCCATTTCCAGACGGTAAGGTTGGATCGCATCCAAGGGCCGCAGCACACCATAAAGGCCCGACAGAATGCGCAGGTGCTCCTGCGCCCATGCCATTTCATCGGCGTCCAGACTGGCCGCCTCCAACCCTTGATATGTATCACCAGCAAATGCCAGCGACGCGGGACGGGTTGTCTGATCGGAGGGGTCTGTCTCAAAAGCGTTAAATCGGTCGCGGTTAAGACGGGCCAGATCATCGCTAAGGTCCATAAGGCCTTTCAGCTTGCCCAAGGTCAGGTTGCGGGCGGTTTTGGCCAGCCGCACGGCATCATCCTGAAAATCCGGTTGCGTGGTTGTCACATCCCGCTCAGCCCAATCCAGCCTTTTGGCCGGAGAAATCACCACCAACATAACTCTCTCCCCTTCGGTTTGACTGATCTAGCTCGCGTCCCGCAGGACGTCCAGAAACGCCGGGCCAAAACGATCGGCGCGGCGTTCGCCCAGCAGCCGCTCAAGCGCGGTCTCATCCGCGTTGCGCAGCTGTGCCACCTTGGCCAGCAACGAGGCAGAACAGCTTAGCGGTTTATCGGTGCCCGCCATGCCGCGCGCCAGATCGGCCTGCACCTGCAACAGTTGATCATAGACATTGCCCGCCTCGCGTCCGGCCAGTTTGCGGCGGGTCGGGTGCATTTGCTCGGCCTCGCCGTTGATCACTTCGAGAAAGGCCGCGCCGTAGGTCTCCAACTTTTTTGCGCCCACACCGCCAACCCGTGCCATGCCATCCAGATCACGGGGGCGGGTTTCGGCCATTTCGATCAATGTGCGGTCGGTAAAGATGATATAGGCGGGCACCTTCGCCGCCTCGGCCAGCGCCCGGCGCTTGGCCTTGAGCGCGGAGAGCAGCGGCGCGTCTTCTTCGCTGACCATCGCCTTGACCGCGGGCCTGCGGGTCGCGCCCGCCGCTTTGATGGTGTCACGGCGCAGGTTTATCTTGGCCTCGTCGCGCAGAATTGGCAGCGCGGCATCAGTCATGCGCAAAGCGCCGTGGCGTTCGGGATCAGGGCGGATCAGATCATGCCCCATCATCTGCCGAAACACCGCCTGCCATTGGCGCCGGTCATATTCACCGCCCACACCAAAGGTCGGCAGACTGGCATGGCCCCGCGCCTTGACCTTGTCGGTTTCCACTCCCAGCAGAATGTCGATCAGATGGCCCGCACCAAACCATTCCTCGGTGCGCAGGATCGCCGACAATGCCTTGCGCACAGCGGTAGTGCCATCAAACACCTCGGCGGGGCTGTCGCACAGATCACAGCGCCCACAGGTCACATCGGTTTCGTCAAAATAGCTGAGCAGAGTTTTCCGGCGGCATTCCAAGGCCTCCGCCAGCCCCAGCAATGCATTCAACCGGCCATGATCCGCCGCGCGGCGCTCTGGCGGGGCGAGGCCTTCGTCAATTTGTGACCGGCGCAACCGGATGTCGTCAGGGCCAAACAGGGTCAATGTTTCGGCAGGCGCACCATCGCGCCCGGCACGGCCAATTTCCTGATAATAGGCCTCAATGCTTTTGGGCAGGTCCGCATGGGCCACCCAGCGGATGTCAGGTTTGTCGACACCCATGCCAAAGGCCACGGTGGCACAGACGATCAACCCGTCTTCTTGTTGAAACTGACGTTCCGCGATGCGGCGGTCTTCGGCTTCCATTCCGCCATGATAGTGGATCGCCTTTTGGCCTGCGTCCCGCAGCGCCTTGGCGATGCCTTCGGTCTTGGCGCGGGTGCCGCAATAGACGATGCCGGATTGCCCCTTTCGCGCAGCGGCGAACGTCAGGATCTGATCGCGTGGTTTGTTTTTGGCGGCAAAGGCCAGATGGATGTTGGGCCGGTCGAACCCATGCAGGAAGCTTTTGGGCGGGGTGCCATCGAACAGCTTTTGCACAATCTCGGCGCGGGTTTCGATGTCGGCCGTCGCGGTGAATGCGGCCAGAGGCACATCCAATGCACGGCGCAATTCGCCAATGCGTAGGTAGTCAGGCCGGAAATCATGGCCCCATTGGCTGACGCAATGGGCCTCATCAACCGCAATCAGGCTGACGCCCACACGTTTGAGCATTCCTGTGACCGATCCGGCCGCCAAACGTTCCGGTGCCATATAAAGCAGCTTGAGCGTACCAGCCTCCAAGCCTTCCCACACGGCATCGGTTTCTTCGGGGGTGTTGCCAGAGGTCAGCGCCCCTGCACCCACCCCGGCCTCTTGCAAGGATCGGACCTGATCGCGCATCAAGGCGATGAGGGGCGAGATAACCACCGTCACCCCATCGCGCATCATCGCAGGCAATTGAAAGCAAAGGGATTTGCCGCCACCTGTTGGCATAATGGCAAGCACATTTTCGCCATCCGTCACCGCCTCGACAATCTCTTGTTGGCCGGGGCGGAAGGCGTCAAAGCCAAATACATCACGAAGCAGCGTGGCAGCGCCTGTCATGGGAGTCCTTAAAACTGTCTGCTCTTTTTATGCAGACTCCCACACTAACAATGGGTGAACAAGTCCCCGCGCACGAATGGTCGATCAATTCGTGCGAGAGGGTAGGCAGGGATCAGATCAGTAGAACAGCGCCGCGTTGTTCATCAGCACGATCCGCGCGATGGCGACACCGATCAGGACAACCAAAGGCGCCAGATCAAGACCGCCCATCTGCGGAATGATCGCCCTGACACGGCTATAAACCGGATCAAGCAGGCGGTTTAGCCCGTACCAGATCTGCGCCACCAGTTGCTGGCGCAGGTTCAGCACCTGAAAATTGATCAGCCAGGACATGATCACATGGGCAATCACGATGAAATACAGGATGTCGAGCAACAGCATCAGAATTTGGAACAGCGATGTCATCTAGGGCCCTTTCAAAGACGTGCCTTTCAGTTAAGCGCCGCGGCCAAAAACCGCAAGGGTGCCGCTAGGTTCATGGTTGACGCGCACGTCAAGTAGTGGCGGTTATCGCGGCAAAGGAGAGACCGATGTTTCCATTTGTTCGCATGATCAAAGACACCTGGCTGGCCAGCCGTCAGCCGCCTTTCAAATCATTGACCGAAACCCATGTCAGCCATCACATCTGCTGGCCGCATGATCTGGATTTCTGGCTTGAGCTGAACAATGGCCGGGCGATGTCGCTGTATGATCTGGGGCGCATGGGCATGGCGCAACGGGGCGGATTGATCCGCATTCTGCGCCGCGAACGCTGGGGTATGACCATGGCCGGGGTCAGCACCCGTTTCCGCCGTCGCATTCACGGATTTGAACGATTCGAAATGCGCAGCCGCACCCTGTGTTGGGATGACAAGTTTATCTACCTTGAGCAAAGCATGTGGAAGAAAAACGGCGAATGTGCCAGCCATGTGTTGTTCCGCTCTGCGGTGACTGACAAGAACGGGCTGGTGACACCGGACCGTGTCTTGGCCGCTTTGGGACAGACCGTAATCTCCCCGCCGATGCCCGATTGGGTTGCCGCATGGTGCGCATCAGACGCCCAACGTCCCTGGCCACCCATGCAAACGGCGATTGCACCACCGTCAAGCGGTTCCTGACCCAATTGCCACAAAACCTTTGCTTGCGCGGCCTTCCATTGCCTGTACTACTTTTGGTTTAGAACAAACGGGGTGGGACAATGGCAAACATAAGCGCGCGCAAGCGGATCTGGGGTTGGTATTTCTTTGACTGGGCCAGCCAGCCCTACAACACGCTGATGTTGACCTTCATTTTCGGCCCCTATTTTGCGCAGACGGCCACCGCCGCCCTGGTCGAAGGTGGCATGACTCTCGACGCGGCCAAGGCGCAGTCACAGGCCTATTGGGGTTATGGGTTGACCATGACCGGTATCCTGATCGCCGTGCTTGCCCCGATTTTGGGCGCCGTGGCCGACAGCTCGGGGCGTAAACTGCCGTGGATCTGGCTGTTTTCAATCCTCTATGTCGTCGGGGCTGCGGGCACATGGTGGACCGCACCGCAGGATTTCTCGGTGATCTGGGCGTTGTTCTTTTTTGGAATTGGCCTGATCGGGATGGAGTTTGCGACAATTTTTACCAACTCCTACCTGCCCGAGCTGCACGATGACAGCGCCGAACTGGGCCGCATTTCCGGGTCCGGCTGGGCCTTTGGCTATGTCGGCGGTGTTGTCGCCTTGGTTGCGATGTTGATGCTGTTTCAGGCGGGCGACAGCGGCAAAACGATGCTGGGCATTTCGCCGCTCTTCGGGCTCGACCCGGAAACCAAAGCAGACACGCGCATCGTTGGACCGCTGACTGCGATTTGGTTTGCCGTCTTTATGATCCCGTTTTTCCTATATATCCGTGACACCCTGACCCCGCAGTCAGACCGCTACAAGCTTGGCAAAGGACTGCGTGATCTGGGGCACACCCTCGCCAACTTGCCCCGCCACCCCTCGCTGCTGGCCTATCTCGGTTCATCCATGTTTTACCGTGATGCGCTGAACGGCATGTACACATTTGGCGGCATTTACGCGTTGGGTGTGCTGAACTGGTCGATCATTGAAATTGGTGTCTTTGGCATTCTGGCTGCGATTTCCGGCGCGGTGTTCTGCTGGATTGGTGGCCGTGTGGACCGGGCCGTGGGGCCGATGCCTGTCATTGTCACCTGCTGCATTATCCTGATTTTGACCGCTTGCCTGATCATTTCACTGACCCCGACATCGGCGATGGGGATTACCCTCGCCGAAGGGTCGGCACTGCCGGACATCCTGTTTTACGTGGCCGGTGCATTGATCGGCGCGGCGGGCGGGGCGTTGCAAGCCTCCTCTCGCAACATGTTGACGCGCCAAGGCAACCCCGAACGGATGACAGAGGCCTTTGGCCTTTATGCCCTGTCCGGCAAAGCCACGTCATTCCTCGCGCCTGCTCTGATCGCCATCGCCAGTGACGTGACCGGCAGCCAGCGTTTGGGCATTACCCCAGTTGTGGGGCTGTTCATCATAGGGTTGATTTTGTTAGCATGGGTCAAACCACAAGGAGATTTCTCAAAATGATCCTGTCTCGTTTCCTGCCCTGTGCGGCCCTTGCCCTGCTGCTCGCCTCTTGCGGCGGGTCGCGAGACATCAGCGGCGAACGTGAAGTGCTGCCAACGGTCGGTTCTTCCGGCGGCGCCCAAAGCAATGTGCAGGCGAAAAAGCTGTTCGGCGCCAAAAGCTTTGCCTCCAACCAGAGCCCTGCTGCCCACGGCAGCTATGCCAAGGGGTGTCTTGCCGGGGCCGAACAACTGCCCGAAACCGGCCCGACCTGGCAGGCCATGCGTTTGTCACGCAACCGCAATTGGGCGCATCCTGAAACGGTAGATATGGTCAAGAAACTGTCCGCCTTTGCCGCCACTCAACCGGGATGGAAGGGTCTCTATGTCGGTGATCTCAGCCAGCCGCGTGGCGGTCCGATGCTCACCGGGCACCGCAGTCATCAGGTTGGTCTGGATGCCGATATCTGGATGCTGCCGCCGCAATCTCTGTCTCTGACGGCCAAGCAACGCGAAAACATCTCGTCGATTTCCACCCGCCGGGCCAGAGGCGCATATGTGAATGAAAACTGGACCCGCGCCCATCACAATATCCTAAAGGCCGCCGCAAAAGACCCGCGCACGGCCCGCATCTTTGTCTTCCCGGGCGCCAAGGTGCAAATGTGCGCCGATGAGAAAGGCGACCGCAGCTATCTGCGCAAGATTCGCCCATGGTACGGCCATCACTACCACTTCCACGTCCGGCTAAATTGCCCCAAAGGACTGCGCGGTTGCGTCAATCAAAAGGCACCGCCAGCCGGTGATGGTTGTGCAGATGCACGGCAATGGCAACGCAACATCCTCAACCCGCCACCGCCGGACCCGAACCCGCCGAAACGCAAACCGCGCCGCGAATTGCTCTTGGCTGATCTGCCTGCCCAATGCGTAACGGTTCTGGGCAACTGATCCTGCGCCTCTGCTTGATTGCGCTATGCCTGACCTGTGCCGCGACCACAGCGCATACAGAGCCAAAATTGCACCTGTTGTCCAAGCTCAACTGGGCCGAAGACGCACCATGGTTTGGCGGATTTTCAGGTGCCGAAGTGTCTGAAGACGGGCAGACGATCACCTTGATCAGCGACCGTGGAACGCTTGTCACCGCACAGGTCGCCCGCAGGCCAGACGGCGCGATTGACCGGTTTTCTCTGCAAAGCCATCACATCTTGTGGAATGGCACAGACACCCCCGGCGATCACGATGCCGAAGGGCTCGCGCGCACCGGCGATGGCACTTTTTACCTGTCCGCAGAACATGATCACCATGTGGCGCATCTGGATGTAAACACCGGCCAAATCGCCACCCTGCCCCGTGCCAAAGACTTCGCCGCGTTCCAGCCCAATTCCGGGATCGAAGCCCTCGCCGCCGGACCGGACGGGGCGCTTTACGCCATCCCCGAACGCTCAGGCAAAGTGGACCGGCCCTTTCCGGTTTTTCGCTTCAAGGAAGGTGTATGGAGCATAACCCACCACATCCCGCGTCATGGTCCTTTCTTGCCCGTCGGCGCGGATATTGGCCCGGACGGTCTGTTTTACCTGCTTGAACGCGCGGCCACTCCGCTTGGCTTTCGCAGCCGCATCCGCCGCTTTGATCTGTCACAAACACCCCTGCGGCCCAAAACCCTGCTCAGCACCGGACCGGCCCGTTTTGACAATCTCGAAGCGATCAGTGTCTGGCGCGATCCGGCAGGCGCAATCCGCCTTTTACTGGTGTCAGACGACAACTTTCTGTCGATCCAACACACCCAGATCATCGAATATGCCCTGACGGAATAACTTGCAGGGCCGCCCACAACACCGTAAAGCCCGCCCTGTCTGCGAATCCCCGCAGGCCAAGTCGCCGCACCCTTGCAAAAAACGGTTTTACACATGACACGCACATATCTTCCGGGCATCCTTGCCATGGCCATCATCGTCGTGGCCTCCAATATCCTTGTTCAGTTTCTCTATGGTGACTGGCTCACCTGGGGGGCGTTCACCTATCCGCTGGCCTTCCTCGTCACCGATGTAATGAACCGCGTCTATGGCGCATCTGCGGCCCGGCGCGTCGTGCTTGTCGGCTTTGTGGTTGGGCTGATCTGCTCCCTGATCGGCACACAGATCATGGGCGAATTTGGCCCGCTGGTCACACTGCGCATCGCCGTGGCATCGGGCATCGCCTTTCTCGTGGCCCAACTTCTGGACGTGGCAATCTTTGCCGCCCTGCGCGGCGGCACATGGTGGCGTGCACCACTGGCCAGCACCCTGGTCGGCAGCACGGTTGATACGGTCCTGTTCTTCTCCATCGCCTTCTCCGGCGGCCTCTCCTTCATCCATCCCGCCACGGATGTTAGCTGGGCGGCCGAAACTCTGCCCCTGCTGGGCAGCGGCCCCATTGCCCCGCTTTGGGTCTCACTGGCCGTGGCCGATTGGGCCGTAAAACTTAGCCTCGCCCTGATTGCCCTGATCCCGTTCCGAATGATCACAGCAAGGCTGACACGCGCCACCTGACCCTCTTCATTTGGCCAAAAAAACTCGGGGAGTTTGAGGGGCCACGCCCCTCATTCCCAAAAAGAATCAAATGCGGCGCAGCCGCGCATTTCGACATCACCGCCGAAAAAAACACTTTGCGTTTTGAATAACCTGTGCAACGATTCAGGTGAGTTCAACAAATGTAAAGGAGGTGATCCAGTGTCAAGAAAGGTATTGGAGAGAGGTGTCGGAACAGCTTGGGAGGTAACCCGCTAAGGCAGCCCTTGGCGGTTGAAACAACCCTGGTGGACAGGCGTCTAACCGACCCACCTCCGTAAACCATTCGATTGGGCCGCTCCGCAACAGGGGCGGCCCATTTCGTTTGCGCCCCTTCACCTTGGCGTTGCCGGATGCGACTATAGGCACATGTTACGCATCACAGACGATATCGCATTGCAAGATTGGGAAGTTACCGAAAACTTTGTCCGCGCCTCAGGGCCGGGCGGGCAGAATGTGAACAAGGTTGCGACGGCTGTTGAATTGCGGTTCGAAGCCGAGACATCGCCCTCCCTAACCGGTCCGGTGAAAACCCGGTTGCGACGGCTCGCCGGGCGGCGCTGGACCAATGAGGGTGCTTTGATCCTGCAATGTGACGAAACCCGCAGTCAGGCCCGCAACCGCGACATTGCCCGCGAACGGCTGGCCGAGCTGATCCGCAAAGCTCTGGTTGCCCCAAAACGGCGCATCGCAACGCGGCCAACATTGGGGTCCAAGAAGCGCCGGTTGAAAGCCAAGAAGGTGCGCGGCGAAGTCAAATCACTGCGCGGCAAGGTCGATCCCAACAGCTGATCAAATTGTCAGGCCGAGAGGGCGCACTTGAGTTTTTCTTGCCAAATGAAGCAGGGTACGGCGCTTACACAGCCGCCTTGCGCAGGATGTAGATGTCCATGATCCAGCCGTGTTCGGCGCGGGCAGCGGCCCGCATTTTGACGATTTGGTCTGACACTTCGGCCAGTGGTCCGGCGCAGAGGATCTGCTCTTTCATGCCAACATAGCCGCCCCACCAGATGTGAACACCTTCGGGCGGCAAAGACTGGAACGCGCAGGTGCCGTCCAGCATGATCGCCAATGTGTCTATGCCTTGGGGCCAGCCTTCGTCGCGCAGGCGGCGGCCGGTTGTGATCACGAAGGGCGCGCCGATCTCGTTGACGGGGATAGCGTGAGCGGCGGTCAAGGCTTGCAGAGAGGTGATGCCCGCGATCACTTCGATTTGCGGTACCGGAGACAAGCGCGAAGCGATGCGAAGGGTGCTGTCGTAAAGTGACGGATCGCCCCAAACCAAAAGCGCGACCTTTTCCGCCTTGGGATGCGCCGCGATCGCCTGTTGCCAACACTGCGCAATGGCATCGTGCCATTCATCCACCCGTTGCCGGTAATCCGCTGTCGCCTCATCCCGCACAGGCAGGTCAAAACCGGTGATTTGGGTCTGCGGGTTGGTCAGCACCTCATCGCAGATTGCGCGGCGCAGTTCTGCGAGGTCGGCCTTACCTTCGCCTTTGTGCGGGATCAGGATCAGATCTTGGGCATTGATGGCCCGGATGGCTTGCAAGGTCAGGTGTTCGGGATTGCCGGTGCCGATACCGATGAGGGTGAGTTTCATGCTTTGGATTATCCCGGAATGCGCGCGATGGCGCGGGTGCGCAGATCGCCAAGCACGCGGGCATCGTCAAATGTGCCGTCCTCGGAGGCGTCATAGAGCCGCGCGAAGGTGCGCAATTCTTCGAAGTTGGCCTCGGTTATTATGCCAAAGAGGTATGCCACCTTTCCGGGGCTGCGAAAGGCGACGGTTTGGGCGCGGGTGCAGCCAGACATACACTCCACGCCGCGCACCTCAAGGTCTGGTAGTGCCTGCCGTGCCACATCGACAAAACCGCCATCGGGGCTACAGGTCCGGCAAACAAGAAGCTGCACCGGCACGCTCATCCGTTCAGCTCCGCCAGCGGGCCGTAGAAGATCAACGCAGGTGTGCTGCTGCTGGTGCTGTCGAGATGTTCGGCCAGTGTTGCGATGGTAAAGCGGTGCAGCTTTTCGTCGGGGGTTGAGACAGCCTCGGCCAACATCGCCGGGGTGTCGCCGGGCAGGCCGTGTTCGATCAGACGTGCGGCGAGGCCCGGAAAGGTGCGTTTGCCCATGTAGATCACGGTCGTAGCCAGCGGATCGGCCAGTGCCGCCATGTTCACATCTGGAGGCAAGGCACCCGTGACATCGGCGCCCGTGATAAACTGTACCCGCCTTGCACTCAGCCGCCGGGTGAGCGGAATGCCTGCTGTTGCAGCGGCGGCAGAGGCAGAGGTCACGCCGGGGATGATCTCGAACGGGATACGCGCCGCCTGTAGTGCGGTAATCTCTTCTTCGAGCCGACCGAACATGCCGCTGTCGCCGGATTTGAGCCGCACAACCCGCAGGCCCGCTTCGGCGTGATCTACCAATACGCGGCTCACGTGGTCTTGTTTGGGGGAGGCCCGTCCGGCGCGTTTGCCGACGCCGATCAGATCTGCATCCGGTTGCGCATGTTCCAAGATCGGTCCGGCGCTGAGGTCGTCAAACAGGATCACCTCGGCCTTTTGCAGCCGATCCACCGCTTTGACCGTCAGCAGATCAGGATCACCGGGGCCCGAAGACACAAAGGAGACAAAGCCGGTCATGTGGCCTCCGCGATCATGTGAAAGAATGTACCGGTGGCCACACCGCCGCCCTCGAACTGCCGGACCGAGCCGGTTTCCGGAACCGCCAGATCGTTGCTGTCGGTGATCGCGGCGAGAGGGGCATCGGGTTCGTTCAGGATGGTCGCATAATGAAACTCATGCCCGCGCAGCTGGCTTCGGGCGCTATGGCCGGGGATGGCGGCGTTCAGATCGGCCTTGCGATAACCGAGGTGGAATTTGCGTTTCTCAAAGGAGGTCTCAAGGCCCAAAAGCCCGGTCATCTGGTGCCGGTTGCCTTCTTTATCCACCAGCCCCGCGCCCATGGCCATGTAGCCACCGCATTCGCCATGCACGGGTTTTGTTTGGGCAAAGGCTTGGATACCTGTTCGGAACGTCTCGGCCGCCGCCAGTTTGCCCGCATGCAATTCGGGATAGCCGCCGGGCAACCAGCAAACATCGGCACTGCCGTCCGGTGCCTCATTGCCGAGCGGCGAGAATGGCAGCACTTCGGCGCCGGCGGCACGCCATCCCGCCAGCAGATGTGGATAGACAAAGGCAAAAGCATCGTCGCGGGCCAGCGCGATCCGTTGACCGGGAGGGGTGATCTTTTTGGGTGTCGGCGCTGTATCCAACGTGCCCGCCGCCGCAACACGCAGGGCGTCCAGATCGACGTGTTCCGCGACAAAAGCCGCTGCTTCTGCCAAAAGCTCGGGCAGGTTTTCCTGTTCGCCCGCTTGCACCAGACCAAGGTGACGTTCTGGCATTTCGATCTCTTTGCGGCGCGGCAGTGACCCCAAAACGCACACGCCCACCTGATCCATGCCGACCCGCACCAAGGTTTCGTGACGCGGGGATGCAACGCGGTTCAGCACTACACCTGCAAGGGTCACATCCGGGCGCATCTGTTTGAAGCCCAACGCCGTGGCGGCCACGGATTGCGCAGCGCCCGAGACGTCAAGCACCAGCACAACGGGCCATCCCATCAGGGCTGCGGTATCCGCGCT
Source organism: Sulfitobacter mediterraneus (assembly GCF_003054325.1). Taxonomy (GTDB): domain Bacteria; phylum Pseudomonadota; class Alphaproteobacteria; order Rhodobacterales; family Rhodobacteraceae; genus Sulfitobacter; species Sulfitobacter mediterraneus. The sequence continues at coordinate 124,670 of NZ_QBKU01000005.1, read as the reverse complement.
GGCTCCGTTGCCGCAGGCACCGGGCACTGCGACGCCGTCGAACAGACCCATCGACCCTTCGGCAAGGATCAGATCCGCGCCATCCGCATTGCCGACCAAACCGTCGATCATCGCGCGGTCCATGGACCAGCTGTCGAGGTTAAAGGACGCGCGGCCAGAGGCGGCTGTGTGGAACGCCGGATCAATATAATCGGGGCCGCTTTTGAAGGGTTGCACGTTCACGCCCTGCCCGCGCAATGCGGCCAGCAGGCCCAACATCAAGGTGGTTTTGCCAGTGCCGGAGGACGGCGCGGAGATCAGCAGGCCGGGGGGGATCATTCTGCGGTCTCCGGAAAGCGGGGGTCGGTGCCGACAGGGCGAAAGCGGCGGTCATAATCGCCCGCGTAAAGGCGGCTTTCGCCAAAGTCTTCTGCGCCGATGGCATGGCCGACGAGGATGAGCGCGGTGCGCTCCATCTCTGCGCCGATGGCGGTTTTTAGGGTGGCGAGGGTGGCTTTGACAATGCGCTGATCCGGCCAACTGGCCCGCCAGACCACGGCGACGGGGCAGTCCGCGCCATAATGGGGTGTCAAGTTTGCTACGACTTTGTCCAGCACATGCACAGACAGGTGGATTGCCAAGGTCGCGCCGGTTTTGGCAAAGTTTTCCAAGGCTTCGGTTTCCGGCATCGCGGTGGCGCGGCCAGAGGTGCGGGTCAGGACAACCGATTGGACCACACCCGGCAAGGTCAGTTCGGCGTTTAACGCAGCAGCGGCGGCGGCAAATGACGGGACACCCGGCGTTACGTCATAAGGAATGTCCAAGGCTCGTAGACGGCGCAGCTGTTCTCCCATCGCGGACCAGACAGAAAGGTCGCCCGAGTGCAGCCGTGCAACGTCATGCCCCTCTGCGTGGGCAGCACTGATTTCCGCCATGATCTCGTCCAGCGACATGCGTGCGGTGTTCACGATCTTTGCGCCCTCGGGGCAGTGGCCCAGCAGCGCCTCCGGCACCAGTGATCCGGCATAAAGGCAGACCGGGCAAGCCGCGATCAGGTCGCGCCCGCGAAGGGTGATAAGATCCGGCGCGCCGGGGCCTGCGCCAATGAAATGAACGGTCATGGGAAGTGATTCCTTTAGCTTTCGGCGATAGCGGCGGTGGCCATACCATCGCCCGAGATAACACGCTGTACAACCAACTGCGCTTTTGGACCAGCGGCGGCAAGCGCGGCGGCTTCAGCCAGTGATCCGGTGCCAAAACGATCTTGGATGCGCTGAGATTGTGTGGGGGTGATCATCTGCTCCAGATCGGACTGGGTGACCCCTAAGCCGGGCAGATGCAGCAGTTGCGCCAGTTCGCGAAATGCAGGTTCGCGGGATTTGGCCGCCTCGCTGACCAATGCGTCAAGCGTGCCGCCGCCCGCCGCATCCAAGGCGCGTTGCAGGGCGTCTTGCAGGCTGGCCAAACCGGCCGCGCCGCGAAATCCGATACCGGCGACCCTCATAGAACCACACTCCATTGCAGGACGGGACGGGCGGCGTGCCAGCCGCGCATTCGGCCCAGAGGTTCGGGGCGTGACAGATCAACGCGCAGCAGATCACCGCTCTTGGCCGCATGCAGCCGCATCAAAAGCGCTTCCGCTTCCAGCGTGACGCCATTGGCAACCAGACGTGTGCCTTTGGGTAGGATCTCAAACAAGCGATTGAAAAGCGCCGCGGAACCACCGCCGCCCACAAACACCGCATCGGGCGCAGGCTGGTCCGCGATCTGGTCAATGGAAGCCCCTTCAATCACCTGCATCCGGTGATCGATGCCAAAATCGTTGATGTTCTGGCGGATATTCAGGACGCGGGCTGGCTTGATCTCAAACGCGGTGGCGCGGCCCCCCGCGAGGCACCATTCAACCGAAATCGATCCTGATCCCGCACCGATGTCCCAAAGGGTTTCACCGGGTCGGGGCGCTAAGGCAGAAAGGGTCAAGGCCCGCACGGGCCGTTTGGTGATCTGGCCATCATGGGCAAAGCTGTCATCCCGCAGGCCAGAGGCACGGGACAAACCAACGTTTTTGGGCAGCGCCACGGCAACCGCAACGGGGGCCGCCACATCCTTGAGGTCAAACCCCTGCGCTGTGGTTTGGCGAACCCGCTGATCCGGGCCGCCCATCCGTTCGCAGACCCAGAGCGTGGCCTCTCCTGCGCCCTGATCAGCCAGCCATGCGGCCAGCATTGCAGGGGCATCAGCATCGCGCAGCAAGCAGATCATGCGCCCGTTTGGCGACAGCACCACCCGCAACCGGGCAAGCGGTGCAGCGTGCAAGCCGTGGCAGGTGATCTCTTCCATGCGCCAGCCCAGATGGCCCGCGATCAGGGCAAAGGTGGAGGGCGCAGGCAGCACCCGCCATTCTCCCGGTTTCAGATGGGCAGAAAGGCTCCCTCCGGCCCCGAACCAGAACGGATCACCCGAGGCAAGCACAACCACCTTTTGCCCGCGCAGGGCCAGCACTGGATCGACGGAAAACGGCACGGGCCAAGGTTGCCCGCGTTCGCCAGCACCCACTCGCTCCAGATGGCGCGGCCCGCCAATGATGACATCCGCAGCATCAATCGCGGCACGGCTTGCAGAGGGCAGCGCCGCCGCGCTATCGTCTGTCATTCCGATAATATCAAGCCAGGGATCACCCATCATGCGCGTCCTTTTGTTGGGTGGCACCAGTGAAGCCAGCCAGATGGCCAAGGCTCTGTCCCAAGCCGCTGTAAACAGCGTATTTTCCTATGCCGGGCGCACCAATGCCCCTGTGCCACAACCCTTGCCGACACGGGTCGGCGGCTTTGGCGGTGTGGCAGGATTGGCGGCCTATTTGCGCCGTGAGGCTATCACACATGTCATTGACGCCACACATCCTTTTGCGGCGGGGATGAGCCGCAATGCATATGCGGCCTGCACTCAAACCGCCACGCCACTGATCCGCTTGGAACGGCCGGCATGGCAAGCGCAATCCGGGGACGACTGGACCTTTGTCCCGACGTTGGAAGATACAGTTGCTGCCCTGCCCGACGAACCGGCGCGGGTGTTTCTGGCGATCGGGAAGCAGCATATCGGTCTTTTTGCGACCAAGCCGCAGCATCATTACCTGCTGCGTTTGGTGGACGTCCCTGTAGGGGATTTGCCGCTGCCCTATACCGCTGTCGTGATCGCCCGTGGCCCGTTTGACGTGGCACAAGACCTTGCGCTGCTCCAAGATCACGAGATCACCCATATCGTTGCCAAGAACGCGGGCGGGCGCGGTGCGGAGGCCAAGTTGACCGCCGCACGGCAATTGGGCCTGCCTGTCATCCTCGCGGATCGCCCCGCTTTGCCGGGGCAAAACATCGCCGCCGACATCGGCGCGGTGATGGCGTGGCTTGGCCATGATCAGGTGGCGCTGCGCGGAGTGTAGACATAGCGGCCAATGCGTTTGGTCGCGGAATTTCCGACCAGAACAACCGTACGCATATCCGCCATGTCCGGTGTCGCCTCGCCCAAGGGCACGGTTCTGATCACCTCGTCCTTGGTGCTGACTGCGCGGGCAAAGATGATCAGGCGGTCTGGCCCGCATTCGTCTAGCAAAATCTCAAGGGTGCGCTCAAACTGATGCGGGCGGGATTTGGAGCGGGGGTTGTAAAACGCCATCGCAAAATCGCCCCGCGCGGCCATGCGCAGACGGTGTTCAACCATATCCCAAGGTTTGAGATTATCGCTAAGGTTGATGGCGCAAAAATCATGCCCCAAAGGCGCCCCGGCATGGGCGGCGGCGGCCAGCATTGCGGTGATGCCGGGCAATACACGAATGTCCGTGTCTTGATATTCGGGGTGTTTTTCCAGCGCTTCGAAAACGGCAGAGGCCATTGCAAACACACCCGGATCACCCGAAGAAACCACAACCACCCGCGCCCCATCCGCCGCCAGTTGCAGCGCATGCAAAGCGCGATCTAATTCAACGCGATTATCGGTCGGATGCAGGTTCAGCCCCTCACGCGGCGCAACACGGGCAACGTAGGGGATATAGCCGATCACATCGGTGGCTTGGCCCAGAACATCGGTTACCTCAGGTGTGACCAAAGCCTCATCCCCCGGTCCCAAACCGGCGATGGCGATCCAGCCGCTCATGTGTCTGCCTCCGGACGGCGGCCTTGGCCATGGACCAGAACAATCGCGAAATAGGGGCAATCCTCCACATCCACATCGGCCAGTTTGGCGACGCGTTGACCGGGCATGGTGCCTTTCTCGACCAGCCATGCATCATCCAGACGGCCCACCTGTTCCAGCGCGGCGCGGACGCGGGGCATGTTGCGGCCGGTTTTCATCACAACCAACGCATCGGCGCGGTCCATATGCGCCACCAGTTCGTCATCCGGCAGGGTCGCCATCAGGACGGTCATAACGTCATCGCCCCATGTGAAAGGCGTATCCAGCGCGTTCCAGCAGCCGACCATGCCGGGGATTGCGGGCAGAACCTCAACCTCGGCGCGGCCTTGCAGACGGGTGTGCAGATGCATGAAGGATCCATAGAAAAACGGATCACCCTCGCACAGCACGACAACATCGTGATCCTGTGCCAGTTCGGCCAGCCGGTCCGCCCATTCGGCATAGAAATCGACCATCAGCTGACGGTATTCATCACTGTCAAATCGCAGCTCGGTGGTGACCGGATATTCCATTGGATATTCGATCACGTCCTCGCGCAGCATGTCTTTGACAATAGTCCGGGCTTGTCCGGCGCGGCCTTTCTTGCGGAAAAAAGCCAGATGTTTTGCGCCGCGAATGGTGCGGTCTGATTTGACGCTCATCAAGTCCGGGTCGCCGGGGCCGAGGCCCGCGCAGATCACTTTGCCCATGATTTACTCCACCCGGCTGGCGAGGGCATTGACCGCCGCCACTGTTATGGCCGATCCGCCCAGCCGCCCTTTTACGATCATCGACGGCACCGGCAAATCCTGCATCAAGGCCTCTTTGCTTTCTGCCGCGCCGATAAAGCCGACAGGACAGCCGATGATTGCTGCAGGGCGCGGGCATTCCGGATCTTCGAGCATGTTGAGAAGGTGAAACAACGCCGTTGGCGCATTGCCAATCGCCACAACCGCACCGGCCAGATTTGGACGCCACAGTTCCAGCGCGGCGGCAGAGCGGGTGTTGGCCATTTCCTTGGCCATGCCCGGCACACGTGCGTCACGCAGGGTGCAGATCACCTCATTCTCGCGCGGCAGGCGTTTGCGGGTAATCCCCTCGCTGACCATATAGGCGTCACACAGGATTGGTGCGCCGTCTTCCAGCGCTGCGCGGGCGGCGATGGCCATGTCGGGGGAAAACTGCACATGCTGTTCCAGCCCGACCATGCCCGCGGCATGGATCATGCGCACGGTCACGATTTCTTCTTCAGGGGTGAAGCGGGCCAGATCCGCTTCGGCACGGATGGTGGCAAAGGACTGGCGGTAAATTTCCGCGCCGTCGGTGATGTAGGTATGGGGCATCAGATCGCCTTAAGGATGGAGTGCGGGGAATGACCGGTTTGCGCCGGATCATCCGAGGCGCGGCCATTGTGAATGAGGCTGAGACCTTGGGCGGTGCCCGTGATGGTCAAAGCGGCGGGTTTGGGGTGGGCGCAGCCCTTGGCACAGCCGGAGACATGCAGGGTTTGATCTGGCTGAAGCTGCCGCGCCAAAGCGCGGGCCAAAGGGCGCGTTTCAATCAGCGCTTGCGGGCATCCGGGTGCACCGGTGCAGGCCGCGATCCGCAACAACGGGTCATCCTGAGATGCGATCAGGTCCGGCATTGGCGGCATCTGTTCGGCGCCTTCGATCAGGACCATACGCCACGGCGTCATGCGCAACGCGCCGTGTTTGGCGAGGCCAGCGAGGGTTTGCGCGGTGAGCTGTCCAAAGGCAAGGCCAGTCAGAACTCCCTGTTCGGACAGGCCCGGTGCGGGTTGATAGGTCTGTGTCTGTATGGGCCGGTTGAATCCAACCGGAAGCGGCTGGCCCGTTGCCAGCAGCTTGGCCATGCGATTGTGTTCACCGCGATGGGCAACAAACCAATGGGCCAGCTGTATCGCTTCGCTTATCGCGGTTTGAACATCTACCTGTTTGCCATACGCCGCGCCATCCGGCCGCAGGATCAAAACACCTTGTGCATCGCGTTCCAGCCGAATGTCGGCAGAGGCGCTTTGCAAGACAGGCAAATCGCCGGTATCCACCGCAAAGCCGAATTTGACCGGCGGGTCCGGCGCGTTGGCTTTGGCCAGTGCATCGCCCAGCGCGGCGCTTAGGTATTCGGTTTCATCGCCAGCGGTCCAGAACGGTGTGATTAGGATGTTGCGGCGGCCTTCAACTTCGGCATTTACATCCAGAAGGCTCAACCCGCGCAGGCCCTCGATCAAAGCGCCAAAGCTGTCTTCACGCACACCGCGCAGTTGCAGATTGCCCCGGCTCGACAGGTCCACCATCCCGTTGCCATGCGCCGCCGCCAAGGACGCCAGACCGTCCACTTGTGCGCGGCGCAATCGCCCGCCAAAGGGGCGCACCCGCACCACCAAACCATCGCCCGACAGCATCGGGCGCAGGGCACCGGGGCACCAACCTTTGATCAGTGGGTCATCGGGGCGGGCGGCGTTTGTCATTCTACACCGTCCATTTCAGCATTGATCGAATTGCGACGGGTCACCCAAAGCCCGGCATCGCGCAGGGCAGCAAAGCGATTGCGCATCTCTTCAAGTGCGAGGGGGTTCTCGTCCTGCATAAAGGCCACAAGATCATCACGTCCCAACGTAGCGTCGTAGTAAAGATCAAACAGATGCCCCGGCACGTCGCGGGTCAGATGTGCGAAAGCCGCCAGATTGTCGAGGGTCGCCGCAACCTCAGCTGCGCCTCTGAACCCGTGCCGCATCATACCGCTGGCCCAAGCCGGATTGGCAGCGCGGGCGCGGACAACGCGGGCAATCTCTTCGGGCATGGTGCGGGCTTTGGGTGCGTCCAGTCGAGTGCTGTCCACATGATACATCGCGGGCTTGGCCGCGCCCAGATGCGCCATCGCGGCGGCAAAACCGCCCTCGTGACCGGCATAGTCAGAGGCCAGCAGAACATCGCTTTCCAGCAGATCCTGCACATGGGCAAAACCATCCGCCTTGTGCAAACGCCGTTCCAGCGCGGCACGATCCTGATGGGCCTCACCCTTGGCGTTGATCGCCCATTCGGAGCCTTTGAGCCACGCCTGCCCAGCGGCAGTGCGCCCGTCGTCGGAATAGTCGTGCAGAGCCGTTTCCATGTTCATACCGTAAAGCCCCGGTTTGGGGCCAAAAACACGCGGACTGCGTTCCAGATAGGGGTTCATATCCGCCGCCTCTTCACGGTCTGCCAAGGCGGCGGCACCGGATTCAAACAATTGCGACAGACCTGGAAAGATATCGCGGAACAGGCCGGACACCCGCAATGTCACGTCAATGCGTGGGCGGTTCAACAGGGCCAATGGGAGGATTTCAAAGCCGCTGACCCGTTCGCTGCCTGCATCCCATTTGGGTGACAGTCCGGCAAGGTGCAGCGCCATGGCAACCTCTTCACCAGCGGTGCGCATAGTGGCAGAGCCCCAAAGATCAATCACCAATCCTTTGGGATAATCCCCTTCGTCCTGCAAATGCCGGCGGATCAGCTCTTCGGCCAGTTTGACCCCCTGGGCATGAGCGGCGCGGCTGGGCACGCTGCGCGGGTCCACGGCGTAAAGGTTACGCCCGGTTGGCAAAACATCGGACCGCCCACGATAGGGAGAGCCGGACGGGCCGGAGGTGACCCGTTTGCCATCAAGCGCGGTCAGAAGCCCGTCAAATTCGCCCTGCCCCGCACCATAAATATGCAGGCCGTCGCCATATTGGCTTTCTTTGATGTCACAGACAAAGCGGTCAATGCGGGTGATCGCTTCGGCGGCGCTGGCATCGTCATCCAGCCCCAGATCCTTTTCCACACCCGCCGCCTGCGCCTCGGACCGGATCGTATCAATCAGACGGTCGCGCCGGGCTGGATCAAGACCATCGGCGGTGGAATATTCATCCAGCAGTCGTTCCAATTGCAGCAGTCCATCAGGTGTTTCGCTGTCTTTCATCGGGGGCGGAAGGTGGCCCAATGTCACCGCGCCAATGCGCCGCTTGGCCTGCGCGGCTTCACCGGGATCGTTGACGATAAACGGATAGATCACCGGCAAATCGCCGGTCAGCGCCTCGGGCCAGCACTCATCAGACAGGGCCACGGCCTTGCCCGGCAGCCATTCGAGGGTGCCATGTGCGCCGATATGCACCAGCGCCTGCTGGCCTTGCGCCCGCAGCCAGAGGTAAAAAGCAACATAGGAATGGCGCGGCACCCGTTCGAGATCGTGATAATCTGCGTCGCGGGCATCAATGCTGCCGCGTTCTGGTTGCAGCGCCACCAATGCATTGCCGCAGGCCCGCGCGGGGAAATGGAATGCGCCCTCCCGGAACAATGGATCATCCTGAGGATCACCCCACGCGGTGGCCAAATCATCACGCAAGTTTTGAGGCAATTTGGCAAGCGCCGCGGTGTAATCCGCCGCATCCCACGCAAGCGTTTCCTGTGTCAGGATCTCACCAAAGCGCTCTGCCTGCGTCACACTGTAGCCAGCACCCCCCAGCGCGGCCAGCGTCGCCTCGGTTGAGGCAAGCGCATCAAGACCGACAGCATGGGCGATCTGATCGGCGCGTCCGGGGTAAGTGGACAAAACCAGCGCAAGTTTCCGGTCTTGCACTGGGGTGCGGGCCAACCGGTGCCAGCCTTCAAGGCGATCAACAACGGCCTCGATCCGGTCCATCTCTACCCTATGGGCAAAGCGCGAATATTGCAGGTGTGGGTCTTTCTTGTCCGGCGCTTTGAAGCTGACAACACCGGTAAAGATGCGACCGTCCACTTCGGGAAGCACCACATGCATGGCCAGATCGGCAGGGGACAACCCGCGTTCGGATGTGTCCCAATCCTTGCGCCGCGCAGTGGACAGCGCGACCTGAAACACCGGGCATCCGGTGCCATCAAGGGGCGACGTGCCATCGCCGCCACGCCCGGAAAATGCCGTGGCATTGATAATGGCTGTGGGCCTCAGATGGGCCAAGGCATCGTGTAAAAAGGCGCGGCCCGTTTCATCCTTCAACGACGGTGCAAAAAGCCCCACAGCGGCAAAGCCCCGATCGCGGAGGGTTTGGATCAACTGGTCAATGGGCGCGGTATCAGCAGCTGTAAGATAACTGCGGTAAAAGGTGACAGCGACCACATTCGTCGCCGGTTCGGGCAAGGGTATGACCCCTAAATCGGGATCATAGGCACCGCAGGGCGGCACGGTTTTGGTGCCTTTGACTGGTCCGGCATAGAACCCCGCCGCGAGTGCCAGTTGCGCCAATGCGGCCTGTGCTGCCACGGTCCCGCCGGTGTCGCACAGGTGCTGCAACCGTCGCAGGGTCGACACAGGCAAGGTCGAATGGGCATCAAGCGCCGGATCTTCGCGGCCATCGGCCGGCAGGATCGCCAAGGCGATGTCATTGCGGCGGGCAAAATCCTGCACCTGCATGATGCCATAGGGCCAATAGTTTTCTCCGCCAATCAGACGGATCAAGATGCCTTTGGCCCCTGTTAGGGTCTGTTCTACGTAGTTATCGACCGAAGCGGGATGGCGCAAAGCCACCAGATTGCATAGGCGCAGCGTGGGCAATTTGCCCTCAACGCCGCCGCCGCGGTGCCAGCCTGCCGCGAAAGCGCCGAGGTCACTGTCGGAAAACGAAAGCACCACCAGATCCGCAGGGGTTTGCCCCGGATCAAACGGAGTTTCGGTATCCTCCAGCCCATGGCTTTCGCGGAAGACCACATGCATGGATCAGGCCCCCAAAACGCCGCGAATGGCTGCGGTGTCGATGTGATCGTGTTCTGCAATCACCACCAAATGGCCCTGCCGCGCGTCACTGCCCCAAGGGCGGTCAAACTGTTGACGCACCCGTGCGCCCACAGCCTGCACCAACAAGCGCATCGGCTTGCCGGTGACAGCGACATAACCTTTGACGCGCAGAATATGCTGTTCGTTGGCCAGCTTTTCGATAGCGGCAACCAAGGCATCCACATCGTCCACTTCGGGCATTGGCACAACGATGGTTTCGAAATCGTCATGTTCGTGATCATCGTGGCCATCGTGGTGCGATGGACGTGCGGCAAGATCGTCTTCGGCTTTGGCGTTGAGGCCCAGAACAACGTTTGGATCAATCACACCTTCGCTCATCGGCAGGATCGGGATCTGGCGCGGGCTTTCGGCTTCGATCACGCTGCGGGCTTTGGACAGGCCATCGTCACCGGCGAGGTCGGCCTTGGACATCAGGATAATGTCGGCACAGGAAATCTGATCTTCGAACACCTCGGACAGCGGCGTTTCGTGATCCAGGGATTCGTCCGCCTTGCGCTGTTCGTCCACCGCATGTTCGTCAGCGGCAAAACGGCCAGCCGCCACCGCTTCGGCATCGGCCAGCGCGATCACGCCATCAACGGTGATCTTGGACCGGATCGCAGGCCAGTCAAACGCCTTGAGCAACGGCTTGGGCAGCGCCAAACCGGAGGTTTCGATCAGGATGTGGTCAGGGCGCGTCGGCAGGTCCATCAGCGCCTCGATGGTCGGGATAAAATCGTCAGCCACGGTGCAGCAGATACAGCCATTTGCCAGCTCTACGATGTTTTCTTCCGGGCAATCAGGGATCGCACAGGATTTGAGGATATCACCATCCACGCCAACGGTGCCAAACTCGTTGACCAACACCGCAAGGCGGCGACCGCCTGCATTGGTCATCAAGTGGCGGATCAGCGTGGTTTTGCCGGACCCGAGAAAGCCGGTGATCACAGTGACGGGAATTTTGGACAGGTCGTTCATGTTTTGGGCTCCTCGGGGAAGGTCAGAGATGGGATACGCGCAAGGCTTTGCTTGCGGAAAATAACGGGGCGCTCGCGCCATGGGACAAGGCCATCATCGGTCGCGGCATAGGCGGCAGCACCGGCAAGGATGTCGTCCACATCCGCCTTGGTCAGACGGCCATAGACGTAGCTCCATTTGCCGGGCTCAGACAGGGCAATCGCCGCGCCTTGGGAACAGGCCGACAGGCATTCAACGCCGATGATTTGCACACCATCCGGCGCGCCAGTTTCGGTGAGGGCCGCATAGAGCTGCGCACCGGGGCGCGGGGCGTCTTCTTCGAGCACTTCACCGGCGCGGCAGGTGGTGCAAACATGCAATGTTGTGGTCATGGGTTTGACCTTTCAGATTTCGGCGGGCTGGCGCAGGGCCTAGCCCACCGATGTGATCGGGGCAAGCGGCCCCTAGTCCACCGTCAGCGTGGTGCTGGCGGAAATGGCGGTGCCGTTCACCGACAAGGGCCGGTGATCGTTGCTGTTCAATGTGACCTCAACTGTGACCTCGCCCTTGGGCAGGCTGGCGATGTGCAACCAAGGCCCATAAACGCGGCCCAGCTTTTCTCCGTTGATATAGACATGCGCGTGGCCTTCACCCGGCGTGTGGGCAAGGCTGGCCTGCTGCGGGGCATAGGCAAAGTTGCTGGTGATGATGTGCAGGTTGTGACCTGCCATCGGATCGTCGGTCAACTCCATCGCGACTGTCGGCGCATTTGCTGCAGGCAGGTCGATGGGCGTGTCGTGCATCATCTCGTGATCGCTGCCATGGCCCATTGCGGCGTGATCCATTGCACCGCCGTGGGCGGATGGATCGGCGTGGTCATGGCCATCAAATGTGACGCCATTTCCGGCCGCAATGGCAAAGCCAAGACCGCCGCCAAACACCAGACCAATCACAAAAAGAGAAAGCGTCCGGTTCATGTCACTGCTCCCCTTCACGCTGCCAGAAATAGGCCGCGAAGGCACCAAGCATCACCCAAGCGGCAAGGCCAACGCCAAAGGCGCGGGCGGCAAACAGGGCCCCGATTTCGGTTGGGACAGGCCCGGCAAAGGTATCAGGTTCGGGCGCACCGATCAGGTGGGGCGCGGCCAACAGAACCGCTGCGATCAAGATCATGATCGGCGACCGGCCAAAAGCGATCAGCCAGAGCGCCACAACCGCTGCTGCCACGGTGGCAAACCACCAGACTTGCCGGGCGGTCACGTCAGCGGCAGCAACACCCGGCACTTCGGGTGCAAGGGTAAATCCGGGAGCGAGGTGGAATGCAACAAACCCCGCAATCCCCCACAGGATACCCCAACGGGCCGTGATGGGTGTGCCGCGCTCTTCGGCAAAACTCATCGCGCCGATGAGGATCAAGGCATAGCCCGTATACGTGAGCATGGTGAAAATCACGCTAAGGCCGTCGCGCATCAGGTCAAATCCGGGCAGTTCCGGATGGGCGCTGACGGCTTCGGCGCCAAAGTGGACAAGATCGCCGCCTTCGTAAAGTTCGGCGTGCAAGAGGACAGGTTGTACAAAAACAAGCTGTAGTAGACCGGTCAACAGACCAGCGGCGGCACCGGCAAAAACGGCGCTGATGGTAAAACGGGACAACATGGAAATCCAAATCCTTGTGGTACTGCGCCTGTGGCGCGAGATGCGGGATTTAAAAAAGCGGATGCCATAACGCAAAGAAAGCAGCCGATAACCGGCCGCCACTCCAAGCAATCAGAATACGGAAACGCCAAAAACCCCGCGAAGGGAAGACTATTTCAGCGGCTCACCCAACAAGGTGAGGCCGCAGAAAACCTAAACGCAATCGCGCTTAGTGGCAGGGAAAGCCTGTGGCGTGGCGGACATCATGTGCCGCATCGTGCAGGGCCGCTGCCTGAACGTGGCCGGTCAGGGTGATCAGTGCCGCACCCAGTGCCACTGCGAAAACCGCAGGAACAAAACGGGATGTGCTGATTGCGCGTGTCTTGGTTGTTGTTGTCATCTTCTTTTTCTCCTTACCGTCACACCCGACGGCATATTGCGTTTCATTTGCTTGGCAGGTCTCCTGGCTCGCGGGTCGTGGCCTTTGCCCGCCTTCCCCGTCCGAGGACGAGTGGCATAGTGGGCGCAGGCTCACCGCTTACAGTCGCGGGGGCGGCTTCGGCTTCGGATCGCGGACGATCCTTACTGAATTCCCTGTTCGGTTCCACACCCAGATTGGATGCGCTTCGGAACACCAAGCCCGGCAAATGTCGCATTTGACCAGAATGTTGGCAAGGTTGTTTTGCGACAGGCAAAGCGCCTAAAACGCATCTTTGCTGGCCTTATCTGAGGAATGTGCAGATAAATCATCGCATGGGCGCAGCGCCGCGCGAATCGTGCCCGCCAGAACGGAGCCTTATGCACCTCAGCCGAACGACCCTAGCGATATGTTATTCAATGATCGCGCTTGTCTTGTTCGATTCCATGGGATTGATCATCAAACACCTGTCCGGCGCTTACGGCGCGGCGGAATTGTCGGCCTATCGCAACCTCTTTGGCCTGATCCCGGCCGCGATTGCGCTTTGGTCGTCGCGGGCTTGGCATCAGGCGGGACGGCGCTGGTATCTGCGGCAATGGAAGCTGGCGTTGTTGCGCGGGTTCATACTGACCTTTGCGCAATATTTCTTCTATCTTTCCCTCGGGTTACTTAGTTTTGCCACCGCATCGACCATCACTTATGCCAATGCGTTGTTTATGGTCGCATTGGCGGCCGTACTGCTGGGTGAAAAGGTTGGGCCGGTCCGTTGGGCGGCTGTTCTGGTCGGCTTTGTCGGGGTGATCTTGGTGGTTGGTCCGGGGCGGGATACCTTTACGCCAGCGGCGCTTTTGCCCCTAGCCGCGGCGGCCTGCTATGCGCTGACCGGCGTGACCGCGCGGATGATGGACGCCGAAGTGCCGACAGGTTTGATCAACCTCTATTCATCGGCCCTCGCAGCCATCGGAGCACTTTTGCTTGCAGTGCTGACAACGGGTTTTTCACCGATCAGAGACACTGGTGATCTGATCTGGATCGGCGGGATGGGCGCCTTTGGCGGTACCGCCGTTTTGTTGCTGATCGCCGCCTACCGCATGGCCGAACAAAGCGATCTGGCCCCGTTCAGCTATTTCGGCATCCCCATCGCCTTTGTCTTTGGCTGGGCGTTCTTTGATGAGGCCCCATGGGGCGAACTTTTCCCCGGTGCGTTGTTGATCATCGTTGGCGGGTTGCTGATCATCTGGCGCGAACGGCGGTTGAGGCGGGCAGAACGCGCTTAAACCACCACCTCTTCTGCGGCCTGATCGCCAACGCCAAAAACGTGCTTGTAACGGTCGATCTGGTCTTGCGGTCCCATCGCCTTGTTCGGGTTGTCCGACAACTTGACCGTAGGATGCCCATTAGCCGACACCGCCTTGCAGACCAATGAGAATGGCGCAAGCGCGTCATTGGGCACCAGACCGCGAAAATCATTGGTCAGCAACGTACCCCAGCCAAAGGACACTTTGACCTTGTCGGCAAATTGCGCGTGCAAGGTGCGAATCTTTTCGACGTCCAATCCGTCTGAAAAGATCACCCGTTTCTCAAGCGGATCTTCGCCGCGTGACTTCCACCAATCAATCGCCGTTTGGGCACCGGTTGCAGGATCGCCGCTGTCGATGCGGATGCCGGTCCAACCAGCAAGCCAATCAGGCGCATTGTCGAGAAAACCCTTTGTGCCGTAGGTGTCAGGCAGAATGATGCGCAGGTTGCCTTCGTGCTCATCATGCCAATCGGACAAAACGTCATAAGGCGCTTGGGCCAGCGCGGCGTCATCTTTGGCCAAGGCCGCGTAAACCATCGGCAGCTCATGGGCATTGGTGCCGATCGCCTCAACCTCGCGGCTTTTGGCAATCTTGCAGTTTGACGTGCCGGTGAACGCATCTCCGAGACCTTCGTGCATGGCCTGCACACACCAGTCCTGCCACAGATAGGAATGCCGCCGCCGCGTGCCGAAATCGGCAATCGACAGGTCTGGGATATCACGCAGCACCTCGATTTTTTCCCAGACGCGGGTCATCGACCGGGCATAAAGCACCTGTAATTCAAAGCGGCCCATTTGATCCAGCACAGCACGGCCGCGCAGTTCCATCAGAATGGCAAGGGCGGGAATTTCCCACAGCATGACCTCGTGCCATTTGCCCTCAAAGGTCAGCTCATATTGATCGCCGCGCCGTTCCAATTGATAGGGCGGCAGGCGCAAACCCTCGAACCACTCCATAAATTCGGGGCTGAACATCTGGCGCTTACCGTAGAAGGTATTGCCGCGCAGCCAGGTGCTTTCGCCCCGGCTCAGCGAAAGGGTGCGCACATGGTCCAATTGCTCGCGCAGTTCGGCCTCGTCAATCAGTTTGGCCAGCGGCACATGTTTGGACCGGTTGATCAGGCTGAAGGTGACCTGCGTGTCCGGCTTGTTGCGGAAAATCGACTGGCACATCAACAGCTTGTAAAAGTCGGTATCGATCAGGGACCGGACAATCGGGTCAATCTTCCATTTGTGGTTCCAGACGCGGGTTGCGATATCGACCATGAGAGGCTCCGGCAATTAGGTTCGTCGGTTAAAGCAAAGCCGGGCGGCACTGGCAAGCAGGCTCAGCCCAGCTGTCACGCACTGCTGCGCAGTGCGGACCGGCAAAAACCCGTTCTGTCGGGCATTGCACTTTTTCAACTCACGGTGATAGGCCTGCCACATTATTCACCCATTGATCCGGCAGAATGCGGATATTCAAATGCCAGCGGTGTGGTTTGAAAGGCAGGTTCATGGATCAGTTTGATGTTATTCGTCTCGGCACGGTAATTCTGGCCTTCGTCGGTTTTTTCGCCTGCCTTGCCCGCTTTGGTTTAATCACCTTGGTTTTGACAGCGTTGTTCGGTGTGTATCTGTCCCGGTTTTATCCACTGACTGGGATCTATCAACCCTATTGGATCGGTGCGGCCCTGTTTGTCCTGATCCTCGCCCTTGGTGCGCGGCTGGGCAAATCCCGCCCTCCGGCACAAGACCGAACCGCGCCGCAGGATCCACAGCCTGACAGCAAGGAGATCGTCATCGACGGCACCAACGTCCTGTATTGGGATGGCGAACAAGCCGAACTGTCGACATTGTGTATCGTTGTCGATGACCTGCGCCGCCGCGGCTATGCGCCGTTTGTGTTTCTCGACGCCTCGTCGCGGCATCATTTGAACGACACATCCCTGACCGAAAAGAGCTTTGCCAAGGCTCTGGGCCTGCCGCAGGCCCGCGTGCGGGTTTGCCCGGCCAAAACCGAGGCAGATGCATTTATCCTGAAGTTCGCCCGAGAGCAGACCCTGCCCGTGGTATCGAACGACCGCTTTGGCGATCGCCACCAACAAACCCGCGGTCTCAAACTGGTGAAAGGGATCATTGCGCGGGGCAGGCCGATCTTTGACGGGCTTTAAGCCAGCGTCACACCAGCCTTTTCCATGCCTTCAAGCGCGGCGGCCAATGAGCCATCAAGATCAATCGCGCGGCATAGATCGCGGCGCACTGTCACGTCAAACCCCAGATTGGCGGCATCCACCGCTGAAAAGTTCACACAAAAATCCAGCGCAAGACCCACCATCGTCAGCTCCGTGATGCCCCGCGTGCGCAGATAGCCTTCGAGACCCGTTGCGGTCTTGTGATCGTTCTCGAAGAACGCGGAATAGCTGTCGATGGCCGGGTTGTAGCCTTTGCGAATGATCAGATCGGCGCGGTCTTGCTGCAATTCCATGTGGAACTTCGCGCCTATACTGCCCTGAATGCAATGGTCCGGCCAAAGCACCTGTGGCCCGTAAGGCATGTCGATCACGTCATAAGGGCTCTTGCCATCGTGACTTGAGGCAAAGGATGAATGCCCCGCCGGATGCCAATCTTGCGTGAGAATCACCGCATCAAAATCCGCCATCAAAGCATTGATCCCCTGCACGATCTGGTCCCCTTCTGGCACGGCAAGGGCGCCACCAGGGCAAAAATCGTTTTGCTGGTCGATCACGATCAGGGCTTTCATGGTGAATTCCTTTGTTTTTGGGCCGTTCTCAAGGGAAACTAGCCCAGCCCCCTCTTGCAGAACAGCCCCCCAAAGCCGTAATTGCAGGCCATGTATATTATCGCTGCACTCTACCATTTCACCCGGTTCGATGATCCGGCTGCCGTGAAACCTGCTTTGCTGGAGCTGTGCCTCGCGCAGGATGTCTCAGGTTCCCTGTTGTTGGCCCGTGAGGGGGTAAACGGCACCATCGCCGGCCCGCGTGCAGGCATTGATGCAGTGCTTGCCCATCTCAAGGCCCTGCCGGGATGCGCCGATCTGGAGTGGAAAGAGGCGACCAGCGATCGCGCACCCTTTGGCAAAATGAAAGTGCGGCTGAAAAAAGAGATCGTGACAATGGGCCAGCCCGATGTCGATCCGCGGGCAAGTGTCGGCCACTATGTCGATCCGCAAGACTGGAACGCCTTGATCCAAAGCCCCGACGTCGCCGTGATCGACACCCGGAACGACTATGAAGTGGCTATTGGCACATTTGATGGCGCGGTTGATCCTGAAACCAAAACCTTTGGTGAGTTCCCGGCTTGGTGGGAAGCCAACAAACACAGGTTCCACAACAAGAAAGTTGCGATGTTCTGTACAGGCGGGATTCGCTGTGAGAAATCCACCAACTACCTGCTCGGCCAAGGCGTCGAGGATGTTTATCACCTCAAGGGCGGCATCCTGAAATATCTCGAAGAGGTGCCCCAGGATGACAGCACCTGGAGCGGCGAATGTTTTGTTTTTGACAACCGGGTGAGTGTTGGACACGGCTTGGCGGAAGGCCCGCATGTCCTGTGCCACGGATGCCGCCAGCCAATTCTGCCAGAAGACATGAAACGGCCGGAATACGAGATGGGCGTGAGCTGTCACAAGTGCCATGACAAAACGTCGGACTGGGACAAGGAGCGGTTCCGCGAGCGGCAAAAACAGATCCGACTGGCCCAGGAACGCGGCGAACTGGCCTGAACGGCGGCATCATCACTCAATTTCCAGCGAAAGAAGGGGCCAGCCCCCATCGCCGCTGCGCGGCGATTCCCCCGGAGGTTTTTCTGGCCAAATGAAGACAAGGACGCCTTTTTCTTCATTTGGCCCTTAAACCTCTGGGGTCCGGGGCAAAGCCCCGGGTGTCTGCTGCAGGCTCAATTGGTT
Source organism: Sulfitobacter mediterraneus (assembly GCF_003054325.1). GTDB lineage: Bacteria > Pseudomonadota > Alphaproteobacteria > Rhodobacterales > Rhodobacteraceae > Sulfitobacter > Sulfitobacter mediterraneus. Next base: position 106,520 of record NZ_QBKU01000005.1, on the reverse strand, counting down.
GGATATCTAGGCCGTTACTGCGCCGCGCGGCGCACGTGGCTTGCTGCGCAGCAAGAGCCAGAGCATGATTGCGATGTTCAGCCCATTCCAGAAAATGCCGTTGATAAAGGCCAGATGGTAAGACCCGCTGAGGTCATAGATCTGGCCAGACAGCCATCCGCCCAGCGCCATGCCCATGATGGTCGCCATCATCACAAAGCCGACCCGCGCACCTGCCTCTCGCGCGGGCATGTATTCGCGTACGATCAAAGCGTAGCTTGGCACGATGCCGCCTTGTGACAGACCGAAAACCAAACTGACCACATAGAGCGAGACCAGCCCGCCTGCGGGCAGGTAAAGAAACAGTGCCAAACATTGTAGGGTAGACCCGATCAACAGCGTTCGCACGCCCCCAAGCCGATCCGCCAGCAAGCCAGAGACCACGCGCGAGCCAACCCCGCCAAGCAACATCAGCGACAGCATTTCGGCGCCAACCACAGGGCCGAACCCGAGATCAACGCAATAAGACACGATATGGACCTGCGGCATGGACATCGCCACACAGCAACCGATCCCGGCAAGTCCCAGAAGATATTGCAAGGCGCGCGGGCTGAGCCCGGAAGACTGCGCATTCAAAGAGGAGGCCAACTGCGCCGCCTCATGGGCAGCATCCGAAACCTGCCGGCGCAGGGCAAGGGCCAGCGGGATCACCCCGACAAGCGTCACGACCGCCATCACTTGATACACCGCCCGCCAGCCGCTGTCTTGCAAGACGCCCGCCAGCAGCATTGGCCAGATTGCCCCACTGAGATAATTGCCGCTTGCAACCAGCGCCACCGCAATGCCGCGGCGACGCACAAACCAGTGGGATATGTCAGCAATGAGCGGGCCAAAGCCGATGGCTGACGCAAAGCCGATGATCAGCTGCGCCGCTGACAGCAGCACAATGGAATGTGACATGATCGCCAGCACAAGCCCGAGCGCCACCGTCAACGCTGCAAAAATCAGTGACAGGGCTACCCCAAACCGGTCGACCGCCCGGCCGAGGTAAAAGTTGCCAAGCGCAAAGCCGATCATCGTCAGCGTATAGGGCAAGGATGCTTCGGCCCGGGTGGTACCAAACTCGGCCTCAACCGCTGGCATGATCACGATGATCGCCCACATCCCCGCGTTTGCAATGGTTGCCACCAGCAGGGTCAGGACCAATCTGAACCAGGAATATCTGCTGTCCGTTTCGATGGTTTGCATGCAAGGCTCTCCGTTCGCTGCCATCTGGCGTCAGGTCCGGGCAAAGCGCAAGAGCCACAATCAAATCGTGACAATTGAACTTGTTAAGCAGGCGGTAAGCCCTGCTGCCGTAAACCTGTTGTCGGGTGAAAAGAGGTGGTGGAGATGAGTGCGCAAGCAAATGCAGCGCCAGTCATCATCAAGAAGAAAAAGGTCATCGCAGGCGGCGGGCACCATGGGGGTGCCTGGAAAGTTGCCTATGCGGATTTCGTGACAGCGATGATGGCGTTTTTCATGTTGATGTGGCTGCTGAATGCAACAACCGAACAACAACGCAAAGGGATCGCGGATTATTTTTCACCGACGATTCCGATTAATCGGGTCTCCGGTGGTGGCAATGGCGCCTTTGGCGGCGAGAGTATTTTTTCGGAAATGACCTTGCCGAAAAACGGCACTGGCGCGACTGCACCGCATTCCTCGATGGAGGATCAGGCGCGCGGGGCCAGTGGCACGTCCGAGGGCGAAAAGAACGCCGAGCAGGAGGCGGTTGAGGCGGTTGAGGCGGTTGAGGCTATGTTGATGGGCCGTGGCGGGGAAACCATGGTGATGGAAAACGCTCTCAAGCATATTGTCACGCGGATCACCGACGAGGGGTTGGTGATCGAGCTGTTCGAGCTTGAGGATGTCCCTCTGTTTAAAGCGGAGGATGATGAACCTGCGCAACTGCTTAGGGATCTGGCGGCGGTGATTGCAGAGTTGGCCAAGACCGTGACGAACCGCATTGCCATTGGCGGGCATGTACGATCAGACCCCGTGGTGTTGGCGCAAAGTGTTGTTTGGGAACGGTCTGCCAATCGCGCCGATCAGATGCGTCACCTGCTTGAAGAGGTGTCGATCGATGCCAAGCGGGTCCAGCGTGTGACAGGACATGCCGACCGATCTTTGGCGGTGCGTGATCCAATGGCGCGGCGCAACAACAGGATCGAGGTGATCTTGCTGCGGGATACCAAGCGGAATTGATCAAAAGGGTGGCGGAATAAGACGCATTTTATCTGTTAGCCTGCCCTTAAGTCCATGGCGGCTATGGGTTGGGGCAACGTTGATTGCCACCGCAGAAAGGCGCTTCCATGACAATCTCATCTTCCCTGAACGCTGGTGTGGCTGGGTTGCAGGCCAATGCAACCCGCCTTGCCTCTATCTCTGACAATATCGCAAATTCGTCGACCTACGGATACAAGCGGGTGCAAACCGACTTTGAATCTCTAGTCGTCTCGTCTCGGGGCGGCACGTATTCTGCTGGCGGCGTACGGGCAGACACCCAGCGGTTGGTCGACGAACGTGGGCCGCTCGTGTCCACCAACAATGCCACTGATCTGGCGATCCGAGGGCGAGGCTTTTTGCCGGTGGCACAAGCCACAGAGGTTGAGGTGGCCAATGGCGATACCTCGCTGTTTTTGACAACAACCGGTTCGTTCCGCACCGATGCAGAAGGGTATCTGCGCACCAGCTCCGGACTGGTCCTGCTTGGATGGCCCGCAAATACGGATGGTACAATCCCAACCTATCCGCGCGACACTGCTGACGGGCTGGAACCGGTGCAAATCAACGTCAATCTGTTCTCGGGTGAACCGACCACAAATATGACCTTGGGCATCAACCTTCCTGCCACGGAAACCGAAGCATCAGCCAGCGGCGACACACAGCAATTGTCGATCGAATACTTCGGCAATCTCGGTACATCAGAAAGCGTCAACATTACATTCACACCAACGGTTCCAGCGACGGGATCTTCGAACGAATGGACGATGACGCTGACCGATTCTGTCGATCCGCTTACCACGATCGGCGAATACACTTTGACCTTTGCCGATGATCGAACATCGGGCGGCACCCTGGCAACGGTGACCACGGTGTCCGGCGGGGCGTATGATCCCCTGACCGGCAGCCTGATCGTCAATGTCGCAGGAGGCCCGATTGAGATCGACATTGGGCAAATCGGGGAAAGCGACGGGATCACACAGCTGTCTGACAACTTTGCGCCGGTGTCGATTGCCAAAGACGGATCGCCCGTGGGCAATATGACCTCCGTTGAGGTGGACGCCAACGGCTATGTCTATGCCTATTTCGACACCGGGATCACCAGCCGGATTTATCAGGTGCCACTGGTCGATTTGCCAAACCCCAACGGGATGGTCGCGCTTGACCACCAGACCTTTCAACCATCCGTGGACAGTGGATCTTTCTTTTTATGGGACGCGTCCGATGGCCCAACGGGGGACGTACTGGCCTTTGCGCTTGAGGAATCCGCTACTGATGTCGCGGGCGAGTTGACCTCGATGATCCAGACCCAGCGGGCCTATACCTCCAACGCCAAGGTGATCCAGACCGTGGAATTATCTTTGGCTGATCCGATGTCTTTACCCGTCGAGATCGCGTTTTGCGTCATCGCCAGATCTTTGTTGATCGACCGCAGCGTTTGCAGCGCAACCATTGCGGAATTGTTTGTAAGAATGCTCGACATAAGCACGTTCCTTCAGTCATTGACGCTTTGCGTCCGTGAGGTCCCACCCCCCTGGGGCTGGACGAAATGTCGTTCTGACATGTGCAAGCGCCTTGTCTGAAAAGGCTGCGCCATCCGACCTCGGATGCAGGGACAACTTGCCGCGTGGAGCCTTAACACCTCCTAAATGCGTTGTGACTGAGTAGCCCGATTTTTATTTAAACCTCCAAACCCGACTTCTAGGCGCGTTTTTCGACCGAGGTTTCGGCGTTCATTTCGATGCTGTGTTTACGGCCGTCTGCACCATAGGTTTCCAATGAACCTTTGGTCTCTCGCAGGGCGGCCATGCGCCGTGCGACTTCGCGAATACCTTCCAGTGCCCCGTCCAGCAAAAGCTGATTGCGTCGCACCTTACGATCCAAGGCCTCCAGCGATTTCAGATCGTGTTTCTCGGGGTTTTGGTTCACCGATCCGATCAGGGCTTCTTTGGTCGAATACATGTCCGCCAAACTTTCCAGATCGCCACCAATGAGCGCCTCGCGTTCCGCATCCAACAACGCGCTCAGGTCGTCCAAGGCTAGGTCAGTCGATTGGGGTTGCATCATTTCTCTCCTTTAGGGATTCAAAAATTGTTTCGCTTAGTCCGATACCACCAGCACGCACCATTGCAGCCGCCTGTTCACGCAACAGAAATGAGGCGAACTGATCCTCGCCCGCACCTCCGCCAAAGGCCCCACGGGTTTCCCCCAGCCCTGCTGACTTGAGCATTTCTGCCAGAAACGTCGTTTCAAGGTCTTGCGCGGCAGTCCGTAATTGCTGGTCCCTATGCGCGGCGGCTTCAGGGGGGATGACGGGCACAATCTGCATCGTGTGATCCTTAAATTGCTGCGTATATTTCTCGGTTATCCGTTGTTTCGGTAAACAACAGGTAAGGACGATCGCGCATACCAGCAGCCACGGGCAGAAACTTCCGGAGGATGCGATGCAATCATTGGTAGGTCTATTGACGGGCACGGGCACCGCAGATGTGGCAAAACAGGGCGCGCTGGGTCAGTTGGCGCCTGCGGAGGTGCCAGCAAATGCTGAGGGAATTGCATTCAGCGATCTGTTTTCGGCCATGTTGCCAGCTGAAGTTCCGGTGCAGAAAGCGGCTCCAGAACCTGCCCCCAAGGTTGTTGAGAATGATCCCGCGTCTCACGTCGATGCTGCAGATGATCCTGAGGCGCAGTCTATTGAGGGTGAGATATTGGATGCCCAACAGGTGGACACCCCGGATCAGGGCAATCCAAAGCAGGCACTGACGACGTCATCCCAACCAACCGAAATAAGGGAAAAATCGACGTTTCCGCAGGCCGGGGTGGAGGAATGGGCGGCGATGCATCATGGCAAGAAACTCGCGACGCCTACCCCCGCCAGCTCCGCAGTGCCGGAGACAAATCTCGATCCAGACCGCCCCAACATGACCCCGGTTCGGGGCAACACCGGCGTAGTGTCAAAAGATGAAGTGCGGCCCCTACCAATTGTTCAACGGATCATTCTACGACCCTCGACGCAAGCGGATGGGCAAAAAACATCACTCCAAATGCCAGCGCATGCCCCAACACCAGCTCAATCACAGCCTTCGGCTGTCGCAACTCAGCCGCGCCCGGTCGAACCAGCCTTGGTGACGGCAGGAGAGGCGACGACTACACCTGAAAACGCACGGTCTTTGCAGGTAAATCCTTCCGAAACGCAAATAAGACCTGTGCAACACATGCCGCAAGAAGTTCCTGAATTCGGCAAGCCGGGCCGGCCAATTCTGACGCAAAATCAAGTGCAACCACTGGCCCCAAAAGTCCAAGACCAAGTGCCTGATCTACCTGCGGCTCCTGAGGTTCGCGCAACGAACAAAACGCCGGTTCGTTCGATGACAACATTCGTGGATGATGTGGCTCCGCCCCCAATCGTCAATCGCGAAACCCCCGCAGTACCCAATGACAAGATCCAGCCGCAGATCCGGCACCCTTTGCCAACTGCCCGTTTTGCCGATCCTCTAAAGCCCGATGCGGCAGGCACCAAAACTGCGCGAGCATCAGAGCTCCCCGCATCAAATGTCGCGCCGGCACTCCGAAGTCCTATCCAGCCTGTAACGTGGCAGACCCAGACGGGCGCCCAAACACCCTCGACCGCTGATCGTTTCAATGATCTCGGGCGGCGCCATTCCTATGTTGAGCAAAGCCCAATTGCACCTCCACGCAAACCAATACCGCGCCTCTCTCAAGCACACGTCGAGCATCTGCCAGCGCCTCCCAAGGCAGCCGCCGCGCAATCCTCCAAGATTGAACCGCGGCAAGCCTCGCAATTGCAACCGCAGGCCCAAATGCAAGCGAGCCCTCAAACCACATCGCAAATCGGCGCAACAACAGCCGCTGCACCCATGGCCAAGCTGCAAGTCGATCAACGGACCGAGGGGCGAAACAATTTGTCATCCGGGGCTGACTTTGCCCTGTCCTTTCGCACAGAACTGGCGGCCAGCCCCACGGTTATGACCCCAGTTATGGCCCGTCCAGAGCTGGCCAGCCATGTCGCGCAACAGATTGCCGATGCGATGCAATCCCTTCCCAATCGACCAGTTGAAATCACACTGAACCCCGAAGAGTTGGGACGCCTGAAATTACATCTCGTCTCCGCTGATGGAGGGCTCGCCGTCCATGTCACTGCAGAACGGCCCGAGACAATGGATTTGCTGCGCCGCCATATCGGCATTCTGGATCAGGAGTTCCTGAAGCTAGGGTTTGAAGACGTCGCCTTCTCCTTCGCCGGGGGGCAAACGCCCCAAGATCAAGCAGACGCATCCAAGGATCAAACCTCGGATCAACAAACAGGCAATCCAGATCTGCCGCCACCAACGAACACCGTACAGGCCACCGCACCGCCGCAGCGCGGCGGTGGTCTTGATTTGCGCCTATAGAAAGGAACGTCATGGACGTCACCGCCGCCACCTCGCCAACATCTGGCGCCCCGGCCCCACCGCCACAGACCAACGCAGTTCTTTCATCCGACTTTGAAACGTTTCTGCAAATGCTCACCGCGCAGGCCAAGTATCAAGATCCGCTAGAACCCATCGATTCTTCGGAATATGCCGCCCAACTGGCGCAGTTTTCCATGGTGGAACAGCAGGTCAAATCCAATGATTTGCTCACGGCTCTCACCGCCCAATTGGGGGCCAGCAACATGGCGCAGATGTCCAGTTGGATCGGGATGGAAGCCCGCACAACAGCGGCTGTACACTTTGACGGGGCGCCGCTGACAATCTCGCCAACTCCCGCAGCAGTGGCCGACAATGTGCAGTTGGTAGTCTATGACGCCGCCGGGGCCGAGGTGCAGCGCCTCACAATTCCCAACTCCACCGAACCGGTGCAGTGGGCAGGCGTCACGTCTGGTGGCGCACCCTTTCCGCCCGGCCTTTACCGTTTTGAAGTCGAAAGCCGCGCTCAGGGTGCGTTAGTCTTGTCAGAGCCGGCCGAAACCTACGGAAAAGTCACAGAAGCACAGATAATTTCCGGCCAAACGCTCTTGGTTTTGGAAGGTGGATCAACAGTAGCGGCCGATACGGTGACAGGTTTGCGCAGCCCAACGCCGCTGTGATCAAAGATCCGTCAAGGCAAAACCGGCATAGGCAAGAGGCATAACAGCCCGGCGATAACGGCCCAATTCAAACTTGGCCAAGGGGCGCTGGACGGCTTCGGGATAGATGTGTTGCGTCTGCTTGCCCTGAACCAGATCGGCCAGCAACGCGCCAGAAAAGCTCGCCATTGCGACACCATTGCCATGGTAACACAGGCCTGCAAACATCCCCGGCTGGTCTGGAACTTCGCCAACAAATGGCATCATGCTGCGGGCGATGCAGACCATACCGGACCAGGCATGCGGGGTTTCCACATGCCGCCATGCCGGGAACATACGGTCAAAATCCGCACGGGCCCGTTTCATCGCGCGGGCCTCTGATCCGGCTGTCGCCATCAAGCCGCCGCGCACCCCAAACAACATGCGATTGTCGGGCATCAGGCGAAAGTAATGCAGCAAACTGCGGGTGTCATAGCAAGCTTGCCTGCTGGTCCAGTTTTGCGCGGACAGTTCCTCTTGGGTAAGGGGCCGCGTCACGATGATGCTGGATTGCGTCGGCATATACCGCCCGGCCAGCCAAGGCGGCAGGTCTTCGGAGGAATACCCGTTGGTCGCAACAATGACTTTGTCTGCTGTCACGGTGCCATTGGGCGTTGCGACAGAGAATCCACTTGCTGTTCTGCGCACCGAAGTCACCGGGCTTTCGTGGTAGATGTTGGCGCCCGCCGCTTCGGCAGCGGATGCCAATCCGGTGATGTATTTACGCGGGTTCAACCCAAACCCAATCGGAATGGTCAGTGCCCCGTGATACCCCGCGTTCATCCCGGCATCCTGCAGGTCTTGCGGACCGGTAAGTTCCGTCTCTACGCCGTAGTTTTCAGCGTAATAGGCCCGAGCGTTCTTGAGGGCCTCGAAATGCCGCGCACGATGGACAAACATGGTTTCGCCGTTTGAATGGCGGTCCACGTCCATGCCAAAACGCGCAATCAGGTCTTCGACCAACTTGACTGCAGCCACCTCTGCGCTGCGCCAATCCGCCCGGCCTCGGCGACCAAACGCTTTGTCGAGCGAGGCGTCTTCCATCATGCCACCACCCAGGCAGCAGAATCCGCCATTGCGCCCGGACGCCCCCCAACCAACATATCGGCTTTCAAGAACAGTGGCAGAAACGCCTGTTTGCGCCAGATGAAGCGCCGCAGAAATCCCCGTGAACCCGCCACCGATAATGGCAACGTCACACCGGTGATCCCCGATCAGTTCTGGCCGATCTGGCGCCGCGCAGGTTTCATCCCACCAACACCCCGCGCGGGGTCCATCACCATAGGCAAAGTCAGGATAGATCCGTGTCATCCGTTGGCACGTTCCGCCGCCTGCGCATCCTTTTGGGCGCGAAGCGAATTGCGTTTGCTGACCAAAGAGGCGCTGATCACGCCCACGGTCACAATGGCGATCATAATCGTGGAAAGCGCGTTAATCTCGGGAGAGACGCCCAAGCGCACCGCGCTGAAGATCTTGATCGGCAATGTCGTGGCAGAGGGGCCAGAGGTGAATGACGCAATCACCAGATCATCCAAGCTGAGTGTAAACGCCAGAAGCCAACCGGAAATCACAGCTGGCGCAATGATCGGCAAGGTCACAAGGCGAAACGCCTCCCATGGGGAGGATCCCAAATCAAGCGCGGCCTCTTCCAACGACCGGTCAAAGGAGACCAGCCGCGATGAGACAACCACCGAGACATAGCACATGGAAAAGGTCGTATGCGCCAGAACGATGGTCAGAACACCGCGATCCAGCCCAATCCCGATAAACAAAAGCAGCAACGACAGACCGGTGATCACTTCGGGCATCACCAGCGGGGCGTAGATCATGCCAGAGAACAATGTCCGACCCAGAAAGCGCCCGCCACGCACCAATACATAGGCGGCCATCGTGCCCAGAATGGTCGCAAAGGTTGAGGATATAACCGCAACCTTGAGTGTAACCCAAGCCGCATCCAGAAACGCCTCGTTCTGGATCAATTCGCCGTACCATTTGGTGGAGAACCCGGCCCAAACCGTGACCAGTTTTGATGCGTTGAAACTGTAGATCACCAGAATGACCATCGGCAGGTATAGAAAGGCAAATCCCAGCGTCAGCGACGTGACATTGAACCAGCTTAAGCGCCTCATTGCTCTGCCTCCGCCTGTTTTTGCTGATTGCGCTGGAACAGCACAATCGGGATCACGAGGATCAGCAGCAAGATCACCGCAACCGCGCTGGCGACCGGCCAATCGCGGTTGTTAAAGAATTCTTCCCAAAGCACTTTGCCGATCATCAGCGTGCCTGATCCACCAAGCAGAGACGGGATCACAAATTCGCCCAACGCCGGGATGAACACAAGGAATGAGCCTGCAATGATTCCGTTTTTGGACAGAGGAATGGTCACCAACCAAAACGCCTGCATGCGCGAACATCCCAGATCTTCGGCGGCTTCGTTCAATGAATCGTCAAGCCGATCCAGCGCTGCATAAATTGGCAGGATCATAAACGGCAGATAGGTATAAACGATACCGATATAGACAGCGGTGGTCGTGTTCAGAATGGTCAGCGGATCATTGATCAGCCCGAGCCACTGAAGGAATTGGTTCAACAGTCCTTCGTTGCTCAGAATACCCATCCACGCATAAACGCGGATCAGAAAGGAGGTCCAGAACGGCAGGATCACCAACATCATCAAGGTCGGCCGCCATTCTTCGGGGGCGCGGGCCATGCCATAGGCGATGGGGTAGCCGACCAACAAGGTCAACACCGTAGAGATAACAGCGATCTTGAGAGAGCTGAGATAAGCCTTCCAGTAAAGATCATCTTCGGTCAGAAAGACAAAATTTTCAAAATCCAATTCCGCCAAGAGGGCAAATAACCCGTCGCGCATCGTCGGCGCGTAGGGCGGGATCGCAAGCGCGGTATCAGATAGCGAGATTTTGAAAACGATCAGAAACGGCACCAAGAACAGCAGCAAAAGCCACAGATAAGGCACCGTGATCAGGGCGGCGCGGCGCATCATTGGTCTAGCAAAACGCCGGCGGTGGCGCTCCATGAGATCCAGACGGGATCTTCCCATGTGATGTCTCGGCGTGCGAGGCGGCGGGTGTTGGCGGTCTGGGTTTTGATAATCTGACCGCCGGGCAATTCAACATGATAGGTGCTGAGATTGCCCAGATAAGCGATATCAAGAACCTTGCCCTGCATGGCGTTTGGCGCATCTTCCGGCTTCTCGGTCGAAATGCGGATTTTCTCGGGGCGAATGGCCAAATGGGCCTGCTGCCCTTCGGTGAATGGCTTGGTCGAGGTTGCCTTGATCGGGGGCTGACCATCAGCCCAGTTGAGATCATACATCTCTTCGCCGGACGCCTTTGCCGTCGCTTCGATGATGTTCACATCCCCAATGAAATCCGCCACATAGACCGAATTGGGATACTCATAGATCGCGGCGGGCGTGGACACTTGAATGATCCGGCCTTCGTCCATGACAGCCACGCGGGAGGCAACTGTCATGGCCTCTTCTTGGTCGTGGGTCACGATCACAAAGGTCGTACCGGTGGTTTCCTGAATGTCCATCAGCTCAAACTGTGTGTCTTGACGCAGCTTTTTGTCCAACGCGCCCAAAGGTTCATCCAGCAACAATAGTTTGGGTGCCTTGGCCAAGGATCGCGCCAGCGCCACACGTTGTCTCTGACCACCAGAGATCTGATGCGGCTTGCGTTGGGCAAATTTTTCAAGCCGGGTGAGTTTGAGCATTTCCTCAACCCGTGCATTGATCTCGTCTTTGGATTTGCGATCACGGCGGAGGCCAAATGCAATATTTTCCCAGATCGAAAGATGCGGAAACAGAGCATAAGACTGGAACATCATGTTCACCGCCCGCTTGTTTGGCGGCACCGGACCGATATCCTGACCGGCCAGTTCGATCCGGCCTTCGCTGGGCGTTTCGAACCCGGCCAACATGCGCATCATCGTGGTTTTGCCGCAGCCAGACGGGCCAAGCAGGGCAAAGAATTCCTGTTCAAAAATATCCAGCGTCAGATCGTCAATCGCGACAAATTCACCAAACTTCTTGGTTACATTTTGAAAGCGGATGAGGGGTTTTTCTTTGGGATCATCCCAAGGCGCAAAAACGGTTTGGCTCACGGCTGGCAATCCTTCGCTCGGCCCAATTGATCGGGCATGTAAAAAGGGCAAGGCATCGCTGCCTTGCCCCAATCAATTTTAGGTACCGGACTTAATCTTGGTCCACATACGCGTCACCAAACGTTGGGTTTTTGGCCCGTAAGGCGATGTCGTATAAAGATTTTCCAGTGTCGCGGCGTCTGGATAAATCGCGGTATCGCCGATCACGTCTTCCTCAAGAAATTCCTGAGACGCCAGATTGCCGTTGGCGTAGTAGACATAGTTGGAGGCCGCAGCCATGTTCTGCGCATCCATGATAAAGTTCAGGAATTTATGCGCGGCATCGGGGTTTGGTGCGTCAACTGGGATTGCCATGTTGTCAAACCACATCAGCGCGCCTTCGGACGGCGCGTAATATTCGATCTCAACACCATTTTCCGCCTCTGCCGCACGATCACGCGCCTGAAGGATATCACCCGACCAACCGAATGCGACGCAGATATCGCCATTGGCCAGCGCGTTGATGTATTCCGAGCTGTGGAATTTCTGCACAAACGGCGCGACGGGGGTCAAGACGCCCTCGGCCTTTGCGATCACGTCTTTGTCCTGGCTGTCGGGATCCTCACCGATGTAGGCCAGTGCCGCCGGGATCATTTCAGCAGGAGCGTCGAGGAAATGCACGCCGCAACCGGCCAGCTTTTCCATATTGGCAGGATCAAACAGCAACGCGAGAGAGCCGACAGGGGCATCCTCGCCCAGTGCCTCTTTGACCTTGCCAATGTTCACGCCGATACCTGTGGTGCCCCACATGTAGTTGATGGCGTATTCGTTGCTTGGGTCATATTTCTTCAGGCGATCTTCGATGACGTCCCAAAGGTTGCCGTTGTTGGACAGCTTGGACATATCCAGCTTCTGAAACGCACCCGCGCTGATCTGGCGTTGCAAGAACGTGCCGGAGGGCACCACAACATCATAACCGGACCCACCGGCCAGCATTTTGGTTTCCAGAACTTCGTTGCTGTCAAACACGTCATAGATCAATTCGATGCCGGTTTCCGCCTCGAACTTTTCCAGCAGGCTTTCGTCGATATAGTCCGACCAGTTGTACACACGTACTTCGTCGGCCATGGCGCTGACCGCGGTCAGGGCTGTCGCGGCAACGCCGCCAAGAATTCGGTTCTTCATAGTAAGCTCCCATCAGGTGACCGGGTTGACCCCGGCCTTACGTTAATTTGATCAAGTTTTGCCTCTTCGGGCAAGATGATTTATGGTTTCACGCACAACGCATTGGTGCAAGGTACCGTAACAGCGTAGAATTTGGGCGGCAGAAAATGGCGACAGACGTGATTTCATCCAATAGGGAAAACGGGGGGGAACAATCCGTAAAAACGCCCGCGCACCAACATGTCTACGAAGAGCTGCGCCAGATGATTCTTTTTGGCGATCTGGCCCCCGGCCAAGCGGTGACCATCCAGGGCCTGACCAAGCAGTTGGGCGCAGGGATGACCCCGGTGCGCGAGGCCTTGCGCAGATTGATCTCTGAAGGGGCGCTCACCCATCAAGGCAACCGCCGCGTTAGCGTCCCGGAGTTGACCGAAAGCTGCGCCAACGAGCTTTATTTTATGAGAAAAACCCTCGAAAGTGAACTCACACGTAGGGCTGCAGAACGCATGACACCGGATCGGCTTGCGGCGCTGCAATCCTGTGACAGGGATCTTAATCAAGCAATTGCACTGGGGGATGTGGGTGGATATTTGACGCACAATTACCGGTTTCACAGCCTGATTTATGATGGCGCCGATGCCCCGATCATGAGCGCAACAGTTGACAGGCTTTGGCTGCGCTTTGGACCCTCGTTGCGGGTCATTTGCGGGCGGTTCGGAACCAGCAATCTGCCGGACAAACACAAAGACCTGCTTGAGGCCCTGGCCGCGAACAATATCGAAGCCGCGGTTGCAGCCATGGCAGAGGACGTAGAGCAAGGTATGCTTCAGGTACAGGCCGCCTTTGAAGAAGGTCAGCAAGCCAACTGATTCGATTGACTTCGGATAATTTGATCATATTCTGCGCTCACTCCGTTAGGCCATATTGAAAGGCGCAGAATCATGTCTATCATCTCAAACCACCTTCCGACTGATGAATTGCAGGCATTGGATGCCGCGCATCACCTTCACCCTTTTTCGGAGAACGAGGCGCTGGGCAAAAAGGGTGCGCGGGTCATCACGCGGGCCAAGGGCGTCTATCTCACAGACAGCGAGGGCCACGAAATTCTGGATGCAATGGCGGGTCTGTGGTGCGTCAACATCGGATATGGCCGCGAAGAGATGAGCCAGGTCGCCGCTCGCCAGATGCTTGAGCTGCCGTATTACAACACCTTCTTCCAGACGACCCATGTGCCGGTGATCGCATTGGCGGCAAAACTGGCCGAACTCGCCCCCGGCGATCTGAACCATGTGTTTTTCGCCGGTTCCGGCTCTGAGGCCAATGACACCAACCTCCGGATGGTGCGGACCTATTGGGCGCAAAAGGGTCAGCCAGAGAAAAGCCATGTGATCAGCCGCAAGAACGCTTATCACGGCTCCTCGGTTGGGTCTGGGTCACTGGGCGGCATGACCTACATGCACGAACAGGGCGGCATGCCCATTCCCGGCATTCACCACATCGCACAGCCCGACTGGTGGGCCGAGGGCGGAGATCAAACACCCGAAGACTTTGGTCTGGCCTGTGCGCAGGAACTGGAAACCAAAATCCTTGAGCTGGGTGCGGATAAGGTTGCAGCCTTTATTGGTGAACCTGTTCAGGGTGCAGGCGGTGTGGTTGTGCCCCCCAGCACCTATTGGCCCGAAATTCAGCGGATCTGCAAAAAGCATGATGTTTTGCTGATCGCCGATGAAGTGATCTGCGGGTTTGGACGAACCGGCAATATGTTTGGATCTCAGACATTTGGGATCAGCCCAGACATCATGACCATCGCCAAGGGGCTCAGCTCCGGCTATGCGCCCATTGGCGGGTCGATCGTCAGTGATGAAGTGGCCTCTGTGATCAGTGCCTGTGAGTTTAACCACGGTTATACCTATTCGGGTCATCCTGTTTGTGCCGCTGTCGCGCTGGAAAACCTTCGGATCATCGAAGAAGAAAACATCGTCGATCACGTGCGCAATGTTGCAGCCCCTGCCTTAAAAGCCGCCTTTGAAGCGCTTGAAGAACATCCCTTGGTTGGGACGATCAATATGTCTGGTCTGATGGCTTCCATTCAATTGGCCCCCATCAAGGGCAGCCGCGCACCCTTTGCCGGAGAGCAAGGCGCAGTGGGCTATATCTGCCGCGAGAACTGCTTTGCCCAGAACCTCGTGATGCGTCATGTGGGCGACCGGATGATCGTATCGCCGCCGTTGGTCATCACCCTTGCAGAAATCGAAGAATTGGCAACTCGGGCCAAAGCCGCCTTGGATGCGACCTATGCGGAGCTTCAGGAAAAAGACATGCTCAAAGCGGCATCTTAAACAACATCTCTATAGGCCGGATTTATACCGGCCTATAGCGCTCTCAAACGCTCCAACAACCGCAATGACGGATAACCATCTGGCAAGAGCCCTCTGGCTTTCTGGAAATTACGCACGGCGTTGATGGTCAAAGGCCCCATTTTGGCGTCGATCTTGATGGTATCAAAGCCCGCCGCCGTCAGCCGCTTTTGCAATTCTATCCGCTCATCAAATGTCAGGGCGCGGTCGCCGCGCGGCCAATCATGGCGAATCGGCCCGCCGCCTTTGATCCGGTCGCTAAGATGCCCGACACCGATTACATAGGCATCTGCGGTGTTGTACCTTTCCAGCACTTCAAAGTTATCGAACACCAAGAACGCGGCACCCTCCGCACCGCCCGGCAACAGCACCGATGCCGTGCCGTGGTCGGCGATCGGACCATTCGTGCCCGTTACGCCTTGGGCGGCCCATGCGCTTGGCAGTTTCACCAGATCGCGGCGGGCGGTCGTGTAATCAAACCCCTCGGGCAACGAGACCTCAACACCCCACGGTTGTCCTTTGGTCCAGCCAAAATGTTTCAGATAGGCAGCGGTTGACGCCAAAGCATCCTTTGGATCATCCTCCCAAATATTGCGCCGACCATCGCCGTCATAATCGACCGCATGTGCCTGAAATGATGACGGCATAAACTGTGTATGCCCCATCGCACCGGCCCAGCTTCCGCGCATCCGGGACCGGTCGGTGTCCCCCGATTGCAAAATGGTCAGCGCATGGATCAGCTCCGCCTCAAAGAACGCGGCGCGGCGTGCATCATAGGCCAACGTGGCCAGTGAGCGGATGACGTTGTCACTGCCGCGAAAGGTGCCATATGCGCTTTCAAGCCCCCAGATTGCGGTGACAACTTCCTTCTCTACCCCATAACGCGCTTCGATATTGGTCAGCGTGCCTTGCCATTTGGCCAAGGCCTTGCGCCCGTTCGCAATGCGCAGATCAGATACGGCAGTGTCCAGATAATCCCAAATCGTTTTGGTAAATTCCGATTGGTTCCGATCGCGTTTAATCACCTGCGCATCATAGCGAAGACCAGTCATTGCAGTGTCAAAGGTCTGTGCCGAAATGCCTTGCGACAGAGCGCGTTTGCGAAAACCCGCAATCCAATTTCTCAGCCCTGCAGGCTCTTGTGCGGCCACGCCCGCAACGGCAGCCAAAGCGCTGCGCTGACCCGGTGGCCGAGACGATATTTCCGGCCCTGCCGCCAGTGCCAGAACCGGTGCAATAGCCAATGACATCGCACATAGAAGACTGCTCATCCGCATCATTTTTTACCTGTTGCCTGCAAGGCCATCTTATCAGGTTTTGCCATCCGCAGAAGGGCCGGTTGCGCTTGGGCGGCATCTTGCCCGCTCTTCGGCTTCGGCCCGCAATTGCTTTGTGTATTCTCGAAGCATTGGCACCCTGCGTGGCCGAAAACTTTGCCCGGTGCGCCGCAGATCATCCATCCGGTCAAGGCGGAACACCCTGAAATCACGGCGTAAATGACACCATGCCATTAGCATATTGGTGTCTTGCATATAGACGATACCCAGTGGATCAACCTCGCGCATCGACGGGGCGCCTTTGGCATCAACATAAGAGAACGCAACTGTTTCTTCGGCCCATGTGGCGGCTCGCAAATCCGCCACATCAATGCGAGGTGGATCGGGGCGAAAGAAACGGCGGGCATCTAGAATGGCGTGTTGCAGGCGATGGGCCTGCCGGGGCGGCACCCGCGCAGTCAGCTTGGCAAGCGCAGATTCCGCAGCGCGGGACAGGGCCGGATCGCCAATCACCGCCACATCGCGCAGGCCCAAGACCAACGCCTCCAGCTCGTCGTCTTCGAACCCAAGCGGCGGCAATGCGGCGTCCTCGATCAAGGTGTAGCCAAATCCGGCCTCGCCATCAATCACGGCTCCAAGCCCGCGCAACGCGTCAATATCGCGATAGACAGTGCGCAGGGACACGTCCATTTCATTTGCCAACTGCACTGCCCGAACGGGCGCAGGCAGGCGGCGCAAGGTTGTCATCATCTGAAAAAGGCGATGGGTGCGGTTCATCCTAAGATCATACTCTATCCTGTCAGAAATTGACAGTATCGAATGTTACTCCAGCTTCAGAAACAGGAGACACTGATGATCACCCTCTACACTTACAAACCCGCCTTTGGCGAACCCGCCGCAAGCCCATTTTGTACAAAGGCCATCTGGCTTTTGAATATGTCAGGGCAGGCTTGGCAACGTGAAGACCTTGCTGATCCGCGCAAGATGCCCAATCAAAAACTACCCGCAATCCAAACGGACGGCCAGCTGATCCATGACAGCGACAATATCCGCAGCCATCTTGAAGGTCTGGGCGCGGAGTTTGATCCAGGGTTGTCCGATATGGAAAAGGCCACGTCGCGTGCATTCATCCGCATGGCGGAAGAGCATATGTATTTCCACATCGTCGCGGACAGGTGGTGCAACGATGCAGTTTGGCCAGTGATCCGAGAAACCTATTTTGACAGCATTCCCAAGATGTTGCGCAAATTGATCACCAACAAATTGCGCAAGTCAGTCATTCAGGGCACGCAATTTCAAGGCCTTGGCCGATGGTCCGACGAAGAACGCCTCGCTAGGCTTGAGCCAGACCTGCAAGCCATTTTGACGCGGCTTTGGCTTGGCGCCTACCTGTTCGGCGACAGGCCCACAGCGGCTGATGCTTCGGTCGCGGCGATGCTGACCAATATGCGGGCCACGCCGGGCAAAACCCTGCTCAAGACACGCGTTGCCGAAGACGAAGTGCTGTGCCGTTATATCGACCGGGTCAGTGACGCCTTGGGCAAACAATGGGTCACCGACGGCTCCGCGTCACTTTGCGCTTGATCTTGTCCTTCTTGCGTTTGGCTTTATGCGCCTTGCCACGCGGGCTTCGGCCTGCGGGGCTGCGCGAGCCTTGTTTTATCTTCTGATCCTCGATCTCAAGCAGCTCAAGTGCGATGCCACCAGTGACAGGAACGGCCTCCGAAAGCCTCACTTTGACCCGCTGGCCCAAACCAATGATCATGCCAGTGTCAGACCCCATCAGGGTCTGGCTATCCGCATCGTGGTGGAAGTATTCACGCCCCAGATTGCGCATCGGAATAAGACCGTCCGCGCCGGTCTCGTCCAGCTTCACAAACACTCCGAACCGGGCAATGCCGCTGGTCCGGCCAGTCATTTCATTGCCAACACGTTCTGACAAATAGGACGCAAGATAACGATCCGTCGTGTCACGCTCCGCCATCATCGACCGGCGTTCAGTGTCCGAAATATGCGCCGCGGTTTGTTCCAGCCGCTCGGTTTCTTCGGGGCTGAGCCCGTCTTTGCCCCAGCCATGCGCCGTGATCAATGCACGGTGCACGATCAGATCGGCATAGCGGCGGATGGGCGAGGTGAAATGTGCGTAGGACCGCAGCGCCAAACCAAAGTGACCCAGATGTTGCGGCGCATAATAGGCCTGTGTCATTGACCGCAGGGTCGAGATGTTGATCAGCTCGGCCTCATCACTGCCCGCCGCATCATTGAGCAACCGGTTCAGATGTGCAGTTTGCAAAACTTGACCCTTGGCCAGCTTGAACCCTGCCGCTTGCGCGGTCTCCCGAAGGCTTTCCAACTTTTCGGGTGAAGGTTCCTCGTGGACCCGAAACAGCAGATCAACCTTCTTTGCCAATAGCGTTTCTGCCGCCGCGACATTGGCCAACACCATGAATTCCTCAATCAGCCGATGCGCGTCCAGCCGTTCCTTGAAATTCACCGATTTAACAGTTCCGTCAGCCTCAAGTTCGATGCGCCGCTCTGGCAAGTCGAGATCTAGCGGTTGCCGCTCAGCGCGGGCCAGTTTTAGCGCCTCGTAAGCGGCATAAAGCGGCCTTAGCACCGGCTCCAGCAAAGCTTCGGTCCGGTCGTTGGGCTGTCCGTCGATCGCGTCCTGCACTTCTTGATAATGCAGCGATGCCGGAGATTTCATCAGCCCCCGATGAAAGCTGTGGCGCAGTTTGTTGCCTTTGGAATCAAGCACCATGCGCACAGCAATACAGGCCCGCGGCACGCCTTCATGCAGGCTGCACAAATCCCCAGAAAGGCGGTCCGGCAACATCGGAACAACGCGGTCCGGAAAATAGGTCGAATTGCCCCGCCGGCGCGCCTCTTGGTCCAGCGGCGATCCGGGTGTGACATAGGCGGCCACATCCGCAATCGCGACCCAGACGACATGTCCGCCTTCGTTCTTGGGATCGTCATCGGCATGGGCATAACAGGCATCATCATGATCCCGCGCATCGGAGGGATCAATTGTGATCAACGGCATTTCGCGCAGATCCTCCCGCCCTTTCAAACCCATCGGTTTGGCCGCATCCGCTTGCGCGATCACATCATCGGGAAACTGATCGGGAATACCGTGTTGATGGATCGCAATCAGTGACACGGCTTTGGGCGCTGATGGATCGCCCAACCGGTCAACGATGCGCGCACGCGGCAGGCCCATCCGACCTTTCGGGCCGGCCAATTCCCCTTCGACCAGCTCACCGTCCTTGGCTCCGAAGGTGGCATCATCGGCGACGATCCACTCTTTGTCAGAGCCTTTGTCGATGGGAATAATCCGGCCGCCTTCAGTCCGTTTGCGGAAAATACCCAAGACTTTCTTGGGATTGGTCCCGATGCGCCGGATAAGCCGCGCCTCATAATGATGATCTTCGTTCTTGATCAGGGTGAGCCGCGCCAGAATGCGATCCCCCTCGCCCAGCGCCGGATCAGTGGCACGCGGCAAAACCAGCACACGCGGTTCCTTCCCTTCGCCCTGCCATTCCATCGGCTTCGCGTAAAGGTCGCCGTCGCGGTCCGGGCCAGTGACCACCAAAACGGAGACCGGCGGCAAACGGTCAGGGTCTTGGTAGCTGCGATTGCGCTTTTCCAGATGACCTTCGGCTTCCAGCTCTTTCAGCACCCGCTTGAGGTCGATACGCGCGGCACCTTTGATCCCGAACGCCTTGGCGATGTCGCGCTTGGCGGTCAAGGTCGGGTTCTGGGTGATCCATTCGAGAATTTCGGGTTTGGAGGGGATTTTGCTCATATCCCTGAGGTAGCACGCGACCTGCGGCGCGTCATCGCAAATCGTCTGCTGTGTCTATGTCCCGCAGTGGCGTAATCTCAGCAATCCGGTAGCCCGCAAGCGTTGCCTTGCTGTCTGACAGTGCATCTGCGCTGGACCAATGCACACCCGCGAAAAACCCAGCTGGCTGGCGTGCGGGATGTTTCAACCCGACAAGCCAGTAACCGCCATCTGGCGCGGGGCCAAAAACCGCATCATGATCGCCCAGCGCGGCAAATGCCTCGGCAATGTGGTGACGGGTGATGCCGGGAATATCGGCGCCAATCACGCAGGCCGGCCCCGGTGCGGACAGACGCAGCATCCGCGCCATACGGTCGCCCAGGTTTCCGTTGCCTTGAGGAAAGCGGGGGAGATGTGACGGCCAGTTGCGGCTTTTCAGGCCTTCAACATCCGGCGCGACAGCCAGAACAACCTGCCAGCGCGGATCTTCGATTCGGCGCAACAGACGGCGGGTTTGATGGCGGAACCACCACGCCGCAGCTGTCATTCCAATGTCACGTCCCAGCCGTGTTTTCACCCGTCCGGGTCGCGGTTCCTTCACCATCACGATGAGGGTGGCGTTTTTCACGCAAAATAGTCCCACAGAATGCGGCCATAGATCGCTTTGAGCTGGTGAATATGGTCCACCTTCACATGTTCATCGACCTTGTGCATGGATTGGCCGACCAACCCGAATTCCACCACCGGGCAGTGATGTTTGACAAACCGCGCATCCGATGTGCCGCCCGATGTGGACAACACAGGTTTCACCCCCGTTTCAGCCTCAACCGCCTTGCCGATCATATCCGACAGGGGTCCAGGCGGTGTGATGAAGCTTTCACCGGAAATTTTGACGCTCATCTCGATCTCAACGCCAAATTCGTCACGGATGAGCGCGTTTTGTTGCTCCAGCCATGTGGTCAAGCTGGCCCCTGAGTGAAGATCATTAAAGCGGATGTTCAAACCCGCTGTGCAATTTGCCGGAATGACATTTGTAGCCGGGTTGCCGGTATCAACGGTCACAATTGCCAGTGTGGAGGCGTCAAAGTGATCTGTGCCTTGATCCAGCTCATGCGAGGCCAACCTGTCCATCAGGCGGACCATCGCATTGAGCGGATTGTTGGCGCGGTGCGGATAAGCCGAATGCCCCTGCACGCCCGTGACCGTGACGCGGGCATTCATCGACCCGCGGCGCCCGATTTTCATCATCTCGCCCATGGTTTCCGGGCAGGTCGGCTCGCCCACCAAACACACATCCATGCGTTCGCCATTGTTTTTCATGTACTCAAGCAGCGCAGTGGTGCCATCCAGCGCGTCACCTTCTTCATCGCCCGTAATGGTCAGAATGATCGACCCGTCGGGCGGGGTGTCTTTTACAAAATCCACGGCTGCGGCGGCAAAAGCGGCAACGCCGGATTTCATATCCGTGGTGCCGCGCCCGAACATGATGCCGTCTTTGATCTCGGCCCCGAACGGCGGCATGGACCAATCCTCAGGATTGCCAATCGGCACGACATCGGTGTGACCATTGAACCCGAAGGAGCGTGTGTTGCCCTTGTTGCCCCAGCGGGCGAACAGATTGCGAATGCCGCCCCGATCCGCCCAGGCACAGTCAAAACCGGCCTCGCTCAGCAGATCATGCAGGATTTCCAGAGCACCTTCATTGGCAGGCGTTACAGAGGCACAGCGCACCAGTTGCGCGGTCAGTTCGGCGGGATCAACACCGGGCATGGCGGTTCCTTTTGGCTAGGTCAGTCAAATTTGCCCTGTTTTGTGGCGAAAAACACGTGATGCCAAGGGGGATGGCCCAGAAAAGGTTAACAGTTCTTAAATCCTCGTGTTAAGTTTGTGGCAATAATATGACCCGAGGCAGGGCGCAGCAGCATATCGCAAATGACGGAACCGGAAAAATCCGGCCGCGCTTGCATCCAAGAACAATCGCATGGGCATACCATGCAGGCTGCCACGTTCTGTCTGAACCAGAGGTTTGAGGCACATGGTAGCAGCGTCGGAACTCCCTATTGAAACGGTGCGCGAAGGCACAACTGCGCTTGATATGGCGCAGGCGATCTTTGGCAATGGCGTCACGGTCACTGGCGCCACATACTACGGTGATCGCGACAGCGCAGGCATCTACTCCAACGGCAACAGCGTCGCGCCGGGGGTCACGCCATCTGATACCGGTGTGATCATGTCCACGGGCGAGGCTGAGGATTTCACCAATTCCAGCGGCCAGTCCAACCAAAGTACGAACACCGGCACCAATACCTCTGGCAGCAACAACGTCAGCATGTACAACAACCACGCTGGCGCACGTACCTATGATGCCTCAACGCTGGATGTGGATTTCATCCCCGATGCGGCCACCATGACGATGCAGTTTGTGTTTTCATCCGAGGAATACCCCGAGTTTCAAAATTCGATCTATCAGGATTTTGTAGGCGTCTGGGTCAATGGTGATCTGGTGGAGATGGATGTTGGCAATGGCGATACCGATCCGGGTAACGTCAATACGACCAACAACATCAACATGTACGTCAACAACCAGTCCGACGATTACAACACCGAGATGGACGGCTTTACCATCACCATGACTTTGACGATGGCCGTGAATCCGAATGTGGTGAACTCCATGCGGATCGCCATTGCGGATGTGTCGGACAACCAATTTGATTCAAATCTCTTGATCGCGGGCAATTCGGTTCAGACCGGCCTTGTCGCGGTGTCGGATGACATTGATCTTTACCCCGACGGTGACAAAGACATTGATGTTCTGGCCAATGACATCAACAACGCACCCGGCAGCACGCTGACGATCACACAAATCAACGGACAAGACGTTTTTGCCGGTGATACGATCACCCTGCCCACGGGCCAGACAGTCAAGCTGAACCCGAACGGCACCTTTACCGTGACAGGTGACGGCGATGTCGAGAACTTCAATTTCACCTATACTGTCGACAACGGCAGCAACACTGATGTCGGCTTTGTCAACGCGACTGGCGTGCCTTGCTTTGTCGCTGGGACAATGATCGATACACCGGAGGGTGAGCGCCCTGCCGAGACCCTGATGCCGGGAGATCTGGTGCTGACCCAAGATGACGGGCCGCAACCGTTGCGCTGGATCGGGACACGCACAGTTGAGGCCGAGGGCGAGTTTGCCCCGATCCATATCCGCGCCAACACGTTTGGCGATCACCGCGACCTGCTGGTATCTCCGCTACACCGGGTCTTGATCCGTGACAATCTGGCAGAGCTTCTGTTTGGTGAGGCCGAGGTCTTGGTCGCGGCGCGTGATCTGGTCAACGACAGGTCCGTGCGGCGCAGGCCGGGCGGCGATGTGACCTATGTTCACCTGCTATTTGACCGTCATCAGGTGGTGTTCTCCGAGGGGCTTGAGACAGAAAGCTATCTGCCCGGCCCGCAAACCAACAAGAGCTTTGAAACAGAAGTTGTCGCCGAGATCTGTGCGCTCTTTCCCGAAATTGATCCCGAAACCGGCATCGGCTATCCCCCCGCGGCACGTCGGACCTTGAAGCGGTTTGAAGCCGATCTTCTGCGATCTGGTCAGGTGGCTTAAGATGACCTGGCTGGCCCTCAGCGATCACGATGACCGCCGGTTTTCCCTGCGCGGTCTTGGCGCCGACAAGAAAGACAAACCTCTGCTGGCAGATCATCCCGGCAGCTTGCTCAACCGTGGCACGATCATGTTTGAGACCCGGCTGACCCCTGATGGCAAACCGCAGGTTCTGTTCGGGTACAAAGCCACCTATCCCGAGTTGCGCAGCCTGACCTTTCAGGCCATCCCAGGCGGTGGGATCGCGATGGTTCAGGTACAAGATCAGGATATCTGCCATGCCGCGATCCAAAGATCCGAAACCGGGCGTACAGATGTAGTCAGGATTACATATTCGTGGGATTGCAACGCAAACTGGGCCCGGATGACGCTGGAGCGGCCGGAAGACGCGCAAATTTCGCATGCCTATATCGATGTGCCAAAACCGCTATCGCTGGATGACATTCGCGACCTGATGTTGGGGCGCAATGATCACAGCTTTTCTGCCGATATGATCTTTGCCGCGCTGTCAGATCAGATCGAACCAATTGGCCCGATGCCAAGCCTGCTGCCAAGTACACCGGTTGCGACGCCGCGCGGGTACAAGGAAGTGGGGCAGCTACAGCGCGGTGATACCGTCCTGACGGGCAACGCGGGCATCGTGCCGGTTCTCCATAGCTTGGGTAGAATGGTCCCGGCCCGCGGCAGTTATCGCCCCGTACGGTTGCGCGCGCCCTACTTTGGCTTGCAACAAGATATCATCGTTTCCCCCGATCAAAGGCTGATCATCGACGGGCCGGAAGTGGAATATCTGTTCAACCAAGAGGCGGTACTGGTGCCCGCACGTCATCTGGTCAACGGGTTCGCCGCGCTTGAGGAACCCTGCGGACCCGTCATTCGCTATGCCCAGTTGCTGTTGCCGTCTCATGAAACCTTGCTGGCCGCTGGGACCACGCTGGAAAGCCTTTATATCGGACGCATTCGGCGCAATGGCCAACATCTGGCCAACAGCCTGCTCCAATCATTTGACCGTGGTTCCCTGCCCGAACATGGGCGCCCGGCGCATCACGTTCTGCGTTGGTATGATGCCATCCATCTGGCGCGTCAGCGGGCCGCTTGATGTAAAATGGGCAAGTCAAAGGATAGCAAACCTTGCGATCCTTGGCTCATTCCGGTGACGGCAATTCCTTGTCAAAGAACGGGGTCATTTGCGCCACGATCACCGCATTTTCCTCAAGCGCGCGCTGCATCAAGGCGCGTTCTTCATCGCTGATGTCTTGCCCGTCCGCTTCGCGTTCTTCCATGGTGCCATAGCCAGTCACATCCAAAGGATTGGTGTCCGCCTGTTTGAGAATAGCGACGGTTTCACGCACGGCTTCGGCCTCATCCACGCCGGAGGCGAAACACATCAGCGCGGCACCTGTTGCCTTGTCCGGCAAGCCATCGCCCTCTTTGCGGCCAATCTGCACCAGCAAGGTGAACACCTGTTGGCGTGACTTCTTTTTGGCTTTCTTAGGATCAGACATGACAAGGGCCACCTTTTTCGCGTGAAAGGCAGCCCTAGCGTGATCTGTGGGAATTGAAAAGCCTCGGCTCAGGACCGGCTGCGAAAGGCGTTGATCGCCGCAATCAGGATACAGGCCCCGACAACACCGGCAAACAGCTGTCCGATCCACCCGCCCAAAGACGAGCCAAAAATAAACCCGAGGATCGCGTTGAACAGCATCGCACCCACGATGCCCATAAAGATGTTCAGCAGCAAACCGTGGTCACGCTTCATGATCTTTTCAGCAATCCAGCCTGCAAGCGCCCCGACAACAAGCGCCGCAAACCATCCAAGTCCTGTCATGTCGTTCTCCTTCACTTTGTTAGAAGGAGAACGCACAAGTCCGGGGTTTGGTTCCCGCGCTGCGGATCAGTCGCGCAGCAGCTCGTTGATGGAGGTTTTGGAACGGGTCTTTTCATCCACGCGTTTGACGATCACAGCACAGTAAAGGTTCACACCGTTCTTGGATGGCATGGAGCCCGCCACCACAACGGAACCGGAAGGCACTTCGCCATACATGACTTCGCCGGTTTCGCGATCCACGATCTTGGTTGATTGGCCGATGAAAACGCCCATGCCCAGAACGGAGCCTTCACGGACGATACACCCTTCAACAACTTCGGAGCGCGCCCCGATAAAGCAGTTGTCTTCGATGATGGTTGGACCCGCTTGCATCGGCTCCAACACGCCGCCAATGCCAACACCGCCAGACAGATGCACGTTCTTACCGATCTGGGCGCAAGACCCGACAGTAGCCCATGTGTCGACCATTGTGCCGCTGTCCACATAGGCACCGATGTTCACAAAGGATGGCATCAACACCACGCCAGGCGCGATGAAAGCCGATTTGCGCACAACACAGTTGGGCACGGCGCGGAAACCCGCGGCTTTCCACTGGTTGTCGCCCCAACCCTTGAACTTGCTGTCAACCTTGTCCCACCAGCCAGCACCCTGCGGACCACCTTCTTGGTGTTCCATGTCTTTGATGCGGAAGCCAAGCAGAACCGCCTTTTTGGCCCATTGGTTCACATGCCATGACCCATCTGCCTGTTTCTCGGCAACCCGCAGATTGCCGCTGTCCAGCGCGTTCAGGGTGTCTTCGATAGCATCGCGGACCTCGCCCGTGGTGGCCGAAGTGATCTGATCGCGGGCGTCCCATGCTGCCTCAATGGCGGTTTCCAGCTGCGCGTTCGACATATCCGTATCTCCAATTTCAATTCTCAGGCTTGTCGCGGGCTATAGCCGCTCCCCCCCCTTGGATCAATCCGGCATTCCGCGCTCCGCATCGCTTTCAAAACCGCCGCCCGCCACCGCAAAAGCGCCAAAGATGTTGCGGATCAACGCCAATGCCCGGTTTGGGGTAAGGTCAGGATTGAGTTTTTCTTGCCAAATGAAGATCAGATTCGGCCAGATTGCGAGGCTGGCGCGTTATGCAATCGGATCAGGGGCCGGGTTTGCACCGCAGAGCAAGACAGCGACCTTTTCGCCCGGCTCTGGCTGGTAGGCGCCGCTCATCAAGGCGGCGAGGGCGGCCGCACCGGCAGGTTCGACCAAAATGCGCCATTCGCGCCAAAGTGCCACCTGCGCAGCGGTGATCGCATCGTCATCCACCAAAACGGAAGCGCCCAAATGGGCCTGCGCCAAACCAAAACAAATTTCGCCTATGCGCCGCGCACCCAGGGCATTGGCCGCGACACCCGAAACAGGAACATCGCAGGGTTCACCGTATTCCAGCGCCTTGTGCAACGCGCAGCAATGGCGCGGTTCAACGCCCACCACCTTGCGGCGGCCCTGAAGCCAACCCAGCGCACCGCCGATCAGCCCACCGCCACCCACGGCGATCAGAACGGTGTCGGCATCAAGGCCTTGGGCCTCCCATTCCGCCATCATGGTGCCTTGGCCCGCGACGGTGCCCGGCGCATCATAGGCATGGATCTGCATCGCACCGGTTTTGGCCTCATGGGCCTGTGCGGCAGCCAGCGCGTTGGCGTATTCGCCCGGCACGACGGTCAGTTCGGCACCCGTTCGACGGATCAGATCAATTTTTGCCGGCCCGGCCAGTTCTGGCACAAATATATGCGCGTCATGGCCCAGCGCCTTGGCCGCATGGGCGACCGCCGCACCGTGATTGCCGCCGCTGGCCGCAACAACGCCGCCATCTGGCACATCGGTGGACAACAAGGTGTTGAATGCGCCCCGCGCTTTGAATGTGCCAGTGTGCTGCATATGCTCAAGCTTCATCGTGATCGCATGGGACAAACCAAAGCTTTGCGTTGTGATCACCGGGGTTTCGCGAACATAGGGCGCAACCCGTGCTTTTGCCGCCTCAATCTCAGCTTTCCACTCCATGATCACGCTCCTGTTGCTGGTGCTCAAAGCGCAAACCCTATAGCTCTGGATCAAACGCGCAAGCAGGAAGTGACCCTCATGAAAGACGACCGTACCAGCCCGTTCAGGGACGCCCATACAGACCGCGATTCTGCGGAACATGTCCCCGATACACCGCAAAGCCGCGCCCCTGCATATCGGTTGGCCTTTGCGGACGAAGATTTCCTGTGCCGGGATGAGTTGCGACCCGTGCGTCTGCAACTTGAGTTGCTAAAACCTCAGCTGATGCTGGATGAGCAAGGCATCGAGAGCACCATTGTGCTGTTTGGTGGCGCACGCATTCCCGCCCCTGCGGACAAGGACAAAGCCCGCACGCAAACACTGGCGGATCTGTCACGGTTTTATGATGAGACCCGCGAGTTTGCGCGGCTGATGACCCTGAAATCCATGCAAGGTGGCGGTCATGAGGATGTGATTGTCACCGGCGGCGGGCCGGGTGTGATGGAGGCAGGCAACCGCGGCGCGATTGACGCAGGCGGTCATTCCATTGGTCTCAACATCGTGTTGCCGTTTGAGCAGGCGCCAAACGAATATGTCACGCCTGAGCTGTGCTTTAACTTTCACTACTTTGCGATCCGCAAGATGCATTTCCTGATGCGGGCAAAGGCGATTTGTGTGTTCCCTGGCGGCTTTGGCACCATGGATGAGTTGTTCGAGGCGCTGACACTGATCCAGACGGGCCGGATGCAGCGGGTGCCATTCCTGCTGTTTGGCAAGGAATTCTGGCAAAAAATCATCAACTGGGATGCGCTGGCGGATGCCGGCACCATCTCTGCCGAGGATCTGGATCTCTTCCGCTTTGTCGAAACGGCGCAAGAGGCTATGGATCTCATCGAAAATTGGGAAACTGCCCCAGCACGGGATGCTATTCCGGGGAGGTAGCGGGTGAAAGTATTGAGTTTGCCTGCGGGTTACGCAGGCAAAACACCCACTTCGACGTGATGTGGAAGGGTTTCAACGACCTGACCGTGCAGCGTTTCTTTGATCGCATAGCCATATCCAGCCAGACGGTGCTTCCATTCCCGAACCGACAGGGCGCAGGCGCGTTCGCTCAGGATAAAATCGAACACCTTGCTGGTGTCAAATTGGTCTTTCTTAGAGATAAAGGACATTGGTCCGCTCCTTGATTGGTTTCAATCTGGAAACAACCTTTGCGCGGGACCATGGCAGTAATTGAACCGAATTGCGGCAGAATAAAGGTATTTTCCTAGGCCCGGTGCGCCCTAAAAATAAGGGGTCGCACCTCAGGTGCAGCTCTATTCTTCGAAATTGAGAATAAATTGCCGCTGTTCGATTGTATCTGGAATGGAAACGCCGCGGCCGGTGCTGACCTGTTCAATGGCCTGTTCCGGGGTTTGACCTAGCCGGATCAATACGGCGGATGCCACCATGCCGGATCGCCCGATGCCCGCGCGACAGTGAATGGCGACATGTGCGCCGCTTTGCAGATGATCCGCGATATGGATTACCAGCCTGCGAAAGGCGGTTTCATCTGGCAATCCAAAATCAACAATCGGGTGGTTTTCAAACACCATGCCCGCATTGGCGCATAATGCCGCTTCGGATGCGACGCCCAGCAAGGCCGCCTCATCCGGGGCCAGCATAGAGACGATGCGTGTGATACCCGCCTTCGCAAAGGTTGTGAATTGATCCGGCAACTTCTCGCCGGTTGGGCAAGGCATGATCGTCAACTGTCCGGGCAGATCTGCCGCGATCAAAAACCGTTCTGGCAAGGTCAGTTTCCTGTCAGGCCCGCCTCTTGGGCGATCTGCTTGCGGGATTTGCGTTCGCGTTCGGTGGCAGACTTCAGCTGTCCGCAGGCGGCCATGATGTCTTCGCCGCGCGGGGTGCGGACGGGGCTGGCATAGCCGGCCTTGTAGACGATCTCGGAAAACGCGCGGATGCGGTTGTTTGACGAGCGTTTGTAAGGGGCGCCGGGCCATTCATTGAACGGGATCAGGTTGATTTTGGCGGGAATGCCATCGATCAATTTCACCAATCTCCGGGCGTCTTCGTCGCTGTCGTTGATCCCGTGCAGCATCACATATTCAAATGTAATCCGTTCAGAGTTAGACACTTTGGGATAGACCCGCAGGGCATCCAGCAATGTCTCGATGTTCCAGCGTTTGTTGATCGGCACCAGCTTGTCGCGCACCTCATCCGTGGTGGCATGGAATGAAACGGCAAGCTGGCAGCCGATCTCTTCGGCGGTGCGGGCGATCTCTGGCACTACGCCAGAGGTGGACAGGGTAATGCGGCGGCGAGACAGCTGAATGCCCTCAGCATCCATTGCGATCTTCATCGCGTCGCGCACGTTCTCAAAGTTATAAAGCGGCTCGCCCATGCCCATCAAAACGATGTTCGACAAAAGCCGCCCTTCGACGTTTTTCGCACCAATCTCGGGCCATTCGCCCAGGTCATCGCGTACCACCATCACCTGACCAATGATTTCAGCCGCGGTCAGGTTGCGAACCAGTTTTTGGGTGCCGGTATGGCAGAACGAACAGGTCAACGTGCAACCCACTTGAGAGGAGATGCACAGCGTGCCGCGTGAATCCTCGGGGATATAGACAATCTCGACCTCGTGACCGCCCGCAATTTTCACCAAGTATTTGCGCGTGCCATCTTCGGAGATTTGCCGTGTGACCACTTCGGGAATCTCAATGACAAATTGTTCCGCCAGTTCGGCACGATACGCTTTGGACAGGTTGGTCATCTCGGCAAAGTCGCGCACGCCCCAGAGATAAATCCACTGCCAGATCTGGCCGACCCGCATTTTGGCCTGTTTTTCAGGTGTACCGCTGGCAATCAGAACTTCGCGCAGTTTTTCCCGCGTCAGCCCGACAAGGTTCATTGGCCCATCCGGCAATTTGCGCGGAATGGTCATGACGTCCTGTGTGATCGGTGCAGTGCCGGACATGGCGAATCTCCAATGAGGGGTGATGCGCCTCTATATAGAGGATCGCGCCCGGATCAAAAGAAAACAGCCCCGCGCAGGCAGGGCCGTTTTGACAAACCACAACAGGATTTACCCGCCGCAGCGTTTTCCCGCGTCTTCCACAGCGGCGGTAAAGCCCAGCAGAGAAAAGGTATCTTTGGTGTTGGTGCCGCGCCCGGACCGGCCCGCAAGGATCGCAGTCGCGCCGCGTTTCATCGCCGTGATGATCTTGGCATCGTCATCGGTGGTCGCAGGCCAGGCCCATTCGCCTTCGGTGAACAGCTCAAACGTGTTACCGGAGATATCCATGTTGACTGTGGAACCGGCCGCAAACGGATAGCCGCCGGTAAAGGCAACCTGACCCTTGGCACCGGCAGAGGGACGATAAAAAACCATAAGCAGGGTTTGACCCCGGTTCACCGCCACAACGCGCCCGTCGCGGGTGTTTACAGATTCCTTAGGTGTTGAAACGCCCCAGCATTCCGTTGGGTTGTCTTCGACAAAAACGCTCCAATCGGTTTTTGCGGCAACCCGGTTTGTGCTTTGTTCTTGCGCGGCAGCGGGGAATGCGGCAAGGGCCATAAACCCAAACGCATATCCAAGTGTTCTTCCAGTTCGCATCTGTGCAGCCTCCAGCTGACTTCTACCTCAATTTATCCAGATCCCTTGGCCAACCTTAATGTGGATCGCTCTTTTGCTGGGTCTGTTATACTCTCGACAACAAGCATATTAACGCCAAACACGCGACCGACGAAAGCCTGATTGGCAGGTTTTCGCCCACGAAAAGGACGAAATCATGACCAATCCGGCCCCCTTTGCAGAAATTTGGCGCGGTCCCTTCCTCGAAAGCGTGCATTCGGGGCATGCGGTGATTTGCGACGGCACTGGCCAGATCGTTGACGCATGGGGCAATCCAGAGGCGGTGATCCTGCCACGCAGCTCTTCCAAGATGATCCAGGCCTTGCCTTTGATCACCTCTGGTGCGGCTGATAAGGCCGGGCTGACAACGGAACAATTGGCGCTGTCTTGCGCCTCTCATCAGGGCGCGGCGATCCACACGGACCGGGTTGCTGTCTGGCTTGAGACACTTGGGCTGAACGATGATGATTTCCGCTGCGGCCCGCAAGAACCCAGCGACACTCCTGCCCGCGAGGCGCTGATCCGGGCTCATGAAACGCCCTGCCAGATCCACAACAACTGCTCGGGCAAGCATTCAGGGTTCCTGACGCTGAACCAGCATCTGGGCGGCGGCGCGGATTACGTTGACCCCGACCACCCGATCCAGCGCGCATGCCTTGAGGCGTTTGAGACCGTTACGCAGGAAACATCACCGGGCTATGGCATTGATGGCTGTTCTGCGCCGAATTACGCCAGCACCTTGCATGGTATGGCCCGCGCCATGGCCCATTTCGCCAATGCAGCGGAGGGCAGCGCAGAGGCGCGGTTGCATCAGGCAATGCGCCTGCACCCCGAATTGGTCGCCGGCGAAGGGCGGGCCTGCACCGAATTGATGCGTGCGATGGATGGCAAAGTGGCACTTAAGACCGGTGCCGAAGGGTTCTTTATCGCGATCCTGCCCGAGCAGAAACTGGGTATCGCGCTCAAGGCGGCCTGCGGCACCACCCGCGCGGCGGAATGTGCCATCGCGGCCTTGCTTGTGCGTTTGGGGGTATTGGACGCCAATCACCCCGCCACGTTGAAGCGGCTGAATGCGCCGATCAAAAACTGGCGGGGGATTGAAACAGGTGTTCTGAAACCAGCGGCGGGCCTGAACTGACCCGCCGGACCGGTCTTACATTTCAACGATAGGGGCGACTTCGGCGGTGCCGCTGCCATCTGCGACCATCGGGCAGGCCGCCGCCATTTTGCAGGCCGCCTCGATGCTGTCCGCTTTGACAATGGTAAAACCCGACAAAGGATTTGATCCACCATCATCAGCGATCCCGCCGGAGCTGACCGTCTTGGACATGCCGACGGGATTGCCGGGATGGACAACACTTTCACCCAGATCTTTGTACCACGCCTCCCAAGCGGCCATTACCTTGGCGCCCTCTTCGGGTGTCTCGGGCATTTTCCCGCCGTGATAGGCAAACATAAACTCTGGCATAATTTCCTCCTCCTAATTTTTGGTTTCGATGCTCAACAGGCGCTCAAGCCGTGACAGTGGGCCGCCCCAACCTCTTTCGTGTTGTGCTGCAATATCGTCCGAGACCAACTCGCGGTGATCCACCACCAACCGCGCCCCTTTGGCGGTTTCGGCGATGGTAAAGGTGACATGGCTTTCGGGCCCGCGCTGGTCCTCTTCGTCGTGCCAGCCCCAAGTGAAGCCGATGATGTCATGCGGTGAAACCCGTGTGACTTGACCGGACAGTTTGAACCGGTTGCCTTCTTCGCTGCGCATGTCGGCAAACCACGGTCCGGTGCGCGAGAAATCAAGTTGTTCCTCGATCATGATCCAGCCGTCATGCCCCCACCATTGCACAATGTGGGACTGGGTGGTCAGCACCTCGAAAAGTCGTTTCTGTGTGACGGGAAATTCCCGTTCCAGTCTGATGTCACTCATTGTGCGCACCCCCCTCCTCAGCCAAAATCGCATCCAACCGGTCAAGGCTGGCCTCCCAAAAGCTACGGTGCGCAATTGTCCAATCCACAATTGCGCGCATCGATTCCGGGGCAACACGGTAATATCGTTTGGTGCCATCCGCCCGCTGTGTCACCACACCCGCCTCGCGCAGCACCTTGAGATGCCGCGAGACCGCGGGCGGCGACATGCCGACATGTGAAACAAGATCACCCGCAGGCAATTCGCCCCGCTGCATCAGCTCTTCCACCACCGTCAGGCGGGTTGGATCAGCAAGGGCAGCAAAAGTGCGGGTCATGTTGTTCATGACCTCAACTTAACAGATTCGTTAATTAAGTAAACCGTTAAGTATTAAAGCCAAGTTAAGTCGCAAAATCGTCGCGGCTAAAGCCCTGCACAAACAGCAGCGCGGTGAGATCGCCGTGATTGATCCGGACATCACATTGCGCGGCAACAGTCGGCTTGGCATGCAGTGCAACGCCAAGCCCTGCGCGGGTCAACATGCCCAGATCGTTGGCCCCGTCACCAACCGCCAGAACATCCTCATCGGTAAGGCCCAGTCGGGCGGTGATCTGCTCTAACGCATCAACTTTGGCCTGTTTGCCGAGGATCGGCATGCCGACTTCACCAGTCAGCTTGCCATCTGCGATTAGCAGGGAATTGGCGCGGTTTTCGTCAAATCCAAGCGTGCCTGCGACCTTGGCTGTAAAGGCGGTGAATCCGCCAGAAACCAATGCCGCATAGGCACCATGCGCCTTCATGGTGGCCAGCAGGGCCGCGCCGCCCGGCATCAGGGTGATACGTTCTGCCAGCACCTTATCGATCACGGCAGCGTCCAGCCCTGCCATCAGGCCAACCCGTTCCTTGAGCGCCCCGTCAAAATCCAATTCGCCGTTCATCGCGCGGGCGGTGATGTCTTTTACGCGCTCGCCTACGCCTGCTTCATCCGCCAGCTCATCAATGCACTCTTGCTGGATCATCGTGCTGTCCATGTCCGCCAGCAGCATCTTTTTGCGCCTGCCTTCGGTGGGCACCATCACAAGATCCACCCCCATATCCTGACAGGTTTCCCAAACCTCCCAGAGATTCGCAGGGACGGTCTGCACGTTAAACTCCGCCGCTTCATCCGGTGAGAGCCAAACCGCATCTCCGCCGCCCCACGCGTTGCGCAGGCTTTCAACCAAGGCAGGCTCAAGCCCCTTTGTTTCCGGAGAGGTGAGCAAAACAACTGTAAACATGGGGAAGTTTCCGATCCGCGCCAATGATGTCGCAAAAAGCGACCCAAGCGGCGTTCTAGCCCCGTTTTGCGGCTTGTGCCAGAGGTCGCCTGCCCGTATTTCGATCCGTGGGACACCCTTCCCCAACGAAGGGCGCATATCTGAGAGGGTAGCATTCATGGCTATTGAACAACCGGCAACGCGGCCGGCCAATCCGCGTTTTTCTTCTGGCCCCTGCGCCAAAATCCCCACATTCGATCTGAACAATCTGTCGGACGCCCCGCTTGGCCGCTCGCACCGTGCCGCTGTCGGCAAGGCAAAGCTGCTTGAGGCGATCGAGACAACTCGCGAGATCCTTGGCGTGCCTGCCGATTACCGGATCGGCATTGTGCCCGCCTCTGACACCGGCGCGTTTGAGATGGCTATGTGGTCCATGCTGGGCGAACGGCCGGTGCAAATGGTCGCTTGGGAAAGCTTCGGCGCGGGCTGGGTCACGGATGTGGTCAAACAGCTCAAGATTGAGGCAACAACCCACACCGCCGAATATGGCGAGATCGTCGATATGACGACGCTGAATTATGACAATGACGTGTGTTTCACTTGGAACGGTACCACCTCAGGCGTGCGCATGGCCAATGGCGATGCGATCCCAGAGGGCCGCGCGGGTTTGACTCTGTGCGATGCAACATCCGCCGCCTTTGCGATGGATCTGCCGTGGGACAAGCTGGATGTGACAACCTTCTCTTGGCAGAAGGTTCTGGGCGGTGAGGCGGCACATGGGATGCTGATCCTGAGCCCACGCGCGGTCGAACGTCTGGAAAGCTATACGCCCGCGTGGCCCCTGCCCAAAATTTTTCGCATGACCAAAGGCGGCAAGCTAAACGAAGGTATTTTCCGGGGCGAGACGATCAACACGCCCTCCATGCTGTGTGTTGAGGATTATTTGCAAGCCCTGACTTGGGCCAAATCCGTTGGCGGCTTGCAGGGCATGATCGCCCGTGCCGATACCAACGCGCAGGCCGTGGCCGATTTTGTCAAAGCTCATGACTGGATTGATTTTCTGGCGGCTGATCCTGTCATCCGCTCCAACACCTCGGTTTGCCTGAAGTTCTCCGATGAGCGGATCACCGATGGCGCAGCCTTTGCCAAGGCTGTGGCCAAGCGGCTGGCGGATGCGGATGTGGCACTGGATATCGGCGCCTACCGCGATGCCCCTCCCGGCCTGCGGATATGGTGCGGTGGCACGGTGGAAACCTCAGATGTGGCCGCCATGTTGCCGTGGCTCGCCTGGTCGTTTGAGGCCGAAATCAACGCCTGAGCATTGGCGGGATCTATCCCGCCCTACCCATTCTTGCGGCGGGGATTGCCCCGCCACACCTCCCCCATTCAATAAAGGACCAGACCCATGGCTCCCAAAGTTCTCATCTCCGACAAACTCAGCGATGCAGCTGTGCAAATCTTCAAAGATCGCGGCATTGACGTCGATTTCCAGCCCGATGTGGGCAAGGACAAAGAAAAGCTGGCCGAGATCATCGGCAATTATGACGGTCTCGCTATCCGCTCTGCCACCAAGGTGACGGAAAAGATTTTGGCCGCGGCGGACAATCTCAAGGTCATTGGCCGCGCCGGGATCGGCACTGACAACATCGACAAAGAGGCCGCATCCAAGAAGGGTGTGATCGTGATGAACACGCCCTTTGGCAACATGATCACCACAGCCGAACACGCGATTGCGATGATGTTTGCCGTGGCCCGCCAAATCCCTGAGGCCAGCGCGTCGACTCACGCAGGCAAATGGGAAAAATCCAAGTTCATGGGGGTCGAGCTGACCAGCAAGACCCTTGGTGTGATCGGCGCGGGCAACATTGGCGGCATCGTTTGTGACCGGGCACGTGGGCTCAAGATGAAAGTCGTGGCTTATGATCCCTTCCTTGGCGAAGAAAAGGCCGAGAAGATGGGCGTTGAAAAGGTTGAACTGGATGAGCTGCTCAACCGCGCTGATTTCATCACCCTGCATGTGCCCTTCACCGAGGCGACCGCCAATATCCTGAGCCGTGAGAACCTTGAGAAAACCAAGAAAGGCGTTCGGATCATCAACTGCGCGCGCGGCGGTCTGGTGGATGAAGAGGCACTGGCCGATCTGCTTAAGTCCGGTCACGTCGCTGGCGCCGCCTTTGATGTGTTTGCCAAGGAACCGGCGACAGAGAACCCCCTGTTCAACCTGCCCAACGTGGTTTGCACGCCGCACCTTGGCGCGGCCACATCTGAAGCGCAGGAAAACGTGGCGCTACAAGTGGCAGAGCAGATGTCCGATTACCTGCTGACTGGCGCGGTTTCCAACGCGCTGAACATGCCGTCGGTCACTGCCGAAGAGGCCAAAGTGATGGGGCCATGGGTCAAACTGGCCGGGCATCTGGGCGCGTTCATCGGCCAGATGACGGATGAGCCGATCAAGGCGATCAACATCCTTTATGATGGCACCGTGGCCGAAATGAACCTTGATGCGCTCAATTGCGGTGTGGTTGCCGGGATCATGAAACGCGCCAACCCGGATGTGAACATGGTCAGCGCCCCCGTGGTCGCCCGTGAAAAGGGCATCCAAATCAGCACAACCAATCAGGACAAATCAGGGGTGTTTGACGGCTATGTCAAAGTCACCGTTGTGACGGAGAAGCGCGAGCGTTCCGTGGCTGGCACTGTGTTCTCTGATGGCAAGCCGCGGTTCATCCAGATCAAGGGCATCAACATCGACGCCGAGGTCGGTGCGCACATGGTCTACACCACCAACGAAGACGTGCCGGGCATCATCGGTGCCTTGGGTCAGACCATGGGTGAGAACGGCGTGAACATCGCCAACTTTACCCTTGGTCGGTCCGAGGCAAAGGGCGAGGCAATTGCGTTGCTTTATGTGGATGATGTCGTGCCAGCCTCTGTCATCGACAAACTGCAAGGCACAGGTCTGTTTACGCAGGTTAAACCGCTCGCGTTTGAAGTGGCTTAAGATCAATCGTTGGCGCGGCAACGGCTGCGCCAACTCCCTTGAAGTTTCAGCTTTGCCGCGTCCGCAGCACCACCGCCAGAAACAACAGCATACTGACCAGGGCAACAACCGATCCGACCTTGGCCAGCACATCGGTACCGCCCGATAGCACCACTGCAATTCCCGGAACGATCAGGATCAGCCCTGTCAGCGAGACGATCAAATGAATCCGAGCCAAGCCATTTTGCGCCGCTGCGGGCACCACATGGTAAAACACCGCAAACAGCGTCATTCCGACCCAGCCTATCAGGTTGAGGTGTCCATGTGCCGGTGAAAGATCGTGGTTTTGCGAGGCGGACATTTGGATGCCCCAAACCATACCGCAAATCCCCGACACGATGCCGGCCAACAAGAAATAGAGCGCAATTCCTTTCATAATGGTCCCCGTTTGAAATGCTTGTAATTCACGTGACTACAGGCTGATTGTCGCTAGCGCAGGGTTGCATACCCGGCGGCATATCAAAAATTTATTATTTGTATTATCATCATACAGAATATGGATTTACGCACCTTTGATCTCAATCTCCTGCGGGTTCTGCGCGCCTTGCTAGAGACCCATTCCACCACCCGTGCGGGGCAGATGATCGGTCTGTCCCAACCAGCGGTTTCGGCCGCGCTGGGGCGGCTCAGGGAGCATTTGAAAGATCCTCTGTTTGTGCGGATCGGCCCCCGGTTGGAGCCCACAGATTACGCCCTAACTCTGTCAGAACCGCTGCGCCGTATTCTGGATCAGACAGAAGCCATATTGTCAGGGCCACCTGCGTTTGATCCTCTGGAGGCGCAGGACAGTTTTCGCGTGTCCGGTAGCGATTTCTTTTCTGAATTGTTGATGCCTGATCTGGCCACTTTTCTGT
Source organism: Sulfitobacter mediterraneus (assembly GCF_003054325.1). Classification (GTDB taxonomy): domain Bacteria; phylum Pseudomonadota; class Alphaproteobacteria; order Rhodobacterales; family Rhodobacteraceae; genus Sulfitobacter; species Sulfitobacter mediterraneus. The sequence continues at coordinate 68,318 of NZ_QBKU01000005.1, read as the reverse complement.
GCCAGACCGCACCGGGTGTGCGGGTGCAAATGGTCGATCTGATGCCAGGTCAGCACGGCGGCAAACTGGAAAACCATGAGATAGATCTGGCGCTTGCGCCGCATTTTGAGATCCCCGGCTGGATGGATTGGCGGCCCATTTTTGAATCTCCCATGGTGATGGTCGCACGTGGTGACCACCCTTGCCTTGATGGCCTGCCGCCTTCTTCCGCGCTTGACCTTGAGACCTACTGTACCCTTGGCCATATCTTGTTTTCGCCAGAAGGAAACTATGCCGGAACCGGAGATACCGCCCTGTCGCGGATCGGTAAAACCCGCCGTGTCGTGATGAGCCTGCCTGTCATGCATGGGGTGTGCAGCACGGTGGCCAAGACCGATCATCTGGCGCTGATCCCGCTGCAAATGGCGGTAAAGATGGCAGCCACCCACGGCCTTGCCATCCGGCCCGCCCCGATGCCGATTGAAGTTCCGCTCGTCGGGATGAGCTGGCATCGCAAACATACCACAGCACCAGCCCACCAGTGGCTGCGCGACAGTATTGCGGATCTGATGTCCGCGCTCGACCAACCGGGCAGGGGTTTGCCGCTTTAGACACCGCAGACCAACCTTTTCATTTCGGGCCGCGTCCGCTACCAGCGATCTCATGACAGAGCAGATTTATGCCATCGGCGATATTCACGGCCAATTGGCCGAATTGCAGCGGGTTCTTGGCCTGGTCGAACAGGACGGCGGACCGGACGCAAAGATCGTGTTCCTCGGCGATTACACCGATAGAGGCCCAGACAGCAAAGCGGTGTTGGACTTGCTGATTGACGGTCAGTCACAGGGCCGGAATTGGCATTTCATTCTTGGCAATCATGACCGCATGTTCACGCATTTCATGGAAGAAACGCCGCGGCACGACCCACATTTGCCCATCAATCTTTATTGGCTTCATCAACGGCTTGGCGGTGACACCACCTTGGCGTCCTATGGGGTAGAATTTGTAGAGACCGATCGCAAGTCGGAGGTGCATGAACAGGCACGATCCGCCGTGCCGCAGGCGCATGTCGATTTTCTTTCCGGATTGGACCTGTCCTATCAGAACGAAGAGTTGTTTCTGTGTCATGCAGGGATCAGACCCGGTGTTCCGCTTGCCGATCAGACCGAGCACGATCTGATCTGGATCAGGCAGGAGTTTCACAATGATCCGCGCCAGCATCCAAAGCTGATTGTCCACGGCCATACGCCGGTGGCCAAGGCCACGCATTATGGCAACCGCGTCAATCTCGACAGTGGCGCGGGTTTTGGCAAACCCTTGAGCGTTGCAGTGTTTGAGGGTGTTGATTGCTGGCTGTTGACCGATCAGGGCCGCACGTCATTGGTGCCTTCCGCCTAATCTTGCGCTGCGATGGCATCGATTGACGGCGCAACACCTGCAAAATCAACGGCGCTGAGCACCGGAACGCCTGCGCCGCGGATCTCGTCCATCGCGGCGCGGCTTTGGGCATCTGGCCCCGGCCCTGGCTCGCGCAGAACCACCGCCATCACCCGCCCCGGATGGCGCAGTACAGCATCGCGGTAGACCATTGCATCATGCTGGCCCGTATCCCCCATCAAGACATAGCCAAGCTGCGGATTGGCCGCCATCAAAAGGTCAATCGCGCCGCCTTTGTGATCGCCATGGGTGCCGGTCACAAATTGGGTCTGGCTGAGCCCCAGATCGCGCAGAAATTTTGGGCCTTTCACCAGATCAGCCAGATGAAAAATCCGGTCAAGAAAGTGGTGCAGGTTCCACGGACTTGAGTTGACATAATAGACCGGGTTCCGCCCCCCTTCTGAAAGTAATTGCAGGCAAGTGACTGCATCAGGGAAGATCCGCCGCGTCAGCGCATTGCCGGTCAGCGAATTCCACAGATTGCGGATCAGGGAATAGGCACCGGTTTTGAGAACCGTGTCGTCAATATCCGAAATGATACCAAACCGTGCTGTCCCGTCCGGAACCAGCACCGGACAAAGGGTTTGCCCCGTCTGCCCTGCGATGGTGACAGGGATATCCACCCAGCCGCTTTGCCGGTCTCGGGGCAATAGCAACGTGAAATAACCTTCATCGTCGCTGATCGCATTTATCTTGCCTGATTGAACCGTAACGTTGGCCACTTCGTCCGTCAGAAACAGCGAGAACATCTGCTTGAAATTGACCCACCGCGATTGGGTGGGGGTGGGCGCATTGCGGCGCAAGGCGGTCAACACCCTGCCCCGCACCACGATATGATCGGGATTGGCATAACCGATGTAGGGCTCAATGATCCGCCGTGGATCACGCTGCCCTTTGATCCGGTCCAGCAGGCGCTCGGCCCGCCATGCAATTGCGTGCAGTGTTTTCTTGATCATAAGAGGCTAACGCCGCAGCCGGGGGATTGGATCCCTCCAGCCGCGACAATACCTCAGGTCCAGTCCAGAACCACCTTGCCCGATTGACCCGATTTCATCGCGGCGAACCCCTGTTCGAAGTCATCGACCCCAAACCGATGGGTGATGATTGCCGAGATGTCCAAACCGTTTTCCAGCATGGCAATCATCTTGTACCAAGTCTCAAAAATCTCGCGGCCATAGACGCCTTTGATGGTGATCGCCTTGAACACGATGCGCGACCAATCCACAGGGCTTTTGCCCGGCGGTATACCCAACATGGCAATGCGTCCGCCCATCGTCATCGCCTCAACCATCTGGTCAAGTGCGACCTGATTGCCGGACATTTCGAGACCCACGTCAAACCCCTGTTTCATCTTCAGACGCGGGATCACATCACGCAAATCGTCCTTGGCAACATTGACCGGCACAACATCCGTGACCTTTTGCGCCAATGCCAGACGATCCTCGTTGATGTCGGTGATCACTACATGCCGTGCGCCCACATGCCGCGCCACAGCAGCGGCCATGATGCCGATTGGGCCGGCCCCGGTGATCAACACATCCTCGCCCACCAGATCAAAGCTGAGGGCGGTGTGCACAGCATTGCCCAAGGGATCAAGGATCGCACCGATATCGTCTGAAATCTCATCCGGCAGCGGTACGACGTTGAACGCGGGCAGGCGCAAATATTGGGCAAATGCGCCCTGTTCATTCACCCCGATACCGCGCGTGGCCGGATCAAGGTGGAACTTTCCCGCACGGCTCTGCCGCGAGTTCTTGCCGATCAAATGCCCCTCGCCAGAACAGCGCTGCCCAATCTCAAGCCCTTCGACATTGCGGCCAAGCTCGACAATCTCACCGGCAAACTCATGCCCGGTGATCATCGGCACAGGCACTGTCTTTTCCGCCCATTCATCCCAATTCCAGATGTGGATATCGGTGCCGCAGATGCCGGTCTTGTTGATCCGGATCAGCACGTCATCTGGGCCGATCTCCGGCACGGGCGCGTGGGTCATCCAAAGCCCTTCGCGGGCGTGCAGCTTGGACAGGGCTTTCATTTCATTGGTGGTCATTTTGATCCTCCCACAGATCCGTGGACAGGTATTTCAGCCCGCTGTCACAGACGATCATCGCAACGGTTCCGCCGCGCTCGGCCCCGCGCAGCAAGGCAATGGCGGCGGCCAGATTTGCGCCCGCGGAATAGCCACCAAACACCCCCTCAAGCTGCGCCAGCATTCGCGCCGCATCGCGGGCCTCTGGTCCGGTGACAGCCAGCGTTCCGGCAATATTGGTTGCCTCAAGATGGGTAAGGTCAGCCATGGCATAGCCGCCACCCTGAATGGGGTGGTTCGGATCAGATACGGGATGGCCCGCGATCACCTCGGCGCCAGCAGGCTCAACCGCATAGCAGCGCACACCCTTTGGCGCCAACGCCTGCGCCACGCCGGCCAGTGTCCCGCCTGATCCGGCAAAATCGCAGAACGCCGTGACCGTACCGCCAGATTGCGCCCATAGCTCTGGCCCGGTGCCTGTTTCATGGCCTGCGGGATTGCCCGGGTCTTCGAACTGATCGGCGCGAAAGGCACCCGTCTGTTCGGTGATCCGCCGCACCTCTTGATCGACTTCCTCAAGATCCGCCGCTGTCACCTGACCGGAAATGCCGCCGCTGGCTTGTGGCACAATCACCACCTCGGCGCCCAACCCGCGCATCATTCGGGCACGTTCAGTGGAATTGCCCGCGCTCATCACCGCCGTAAACGGATGACCCAAAACGCCGCAGACAATCGCAAGACCCGTACCCATGTTGCCAGAGGTCAGTTCGACAACCGGCTGACCGGATTTGAGCCGCCCATCTGCGCGGGCCGCCTCAATGATCTGCCGGGCGGCGCGGTCTTTCTTGGAATAGCCGGGCAACAGGTTGTCCAACTTGGCCAGAATCCGCCCCTCTAGCCCCAGGTGCGCGGTGATACGGCTCAGATCGACAAGCGGGGTATTCCCGATCACGTCAATCACTGAGGCTTTGATATCCGTCATTTCAACACGCCGCAGGCTTTGCCCGCTGTTTCAAATGCAACCAAGGCGCGGTCCAGTTCATCGCGAGTGAGGGCTGCGTTCATCTGGGTTCTGATCCGGGCCTGCCCGCGCGGCACCACCGGAAAGAAGAATCCCGATACATAGACGCCTTCTTCAAACAATCGCGCCGCCATGTCCTGCGCCAGCTGTGCCTCGCCCAGCATCACGGGCACAATCGGATGTTCCCCCGGCAGCAGATCAAAGCCAAGCCGTTCCAGACCGGCGCGCCAATAGGCGGTGTTTTCAAACAGCTTGGCCCGCAGATCATCACCCTGCATCACCAGTTCCAAAGCCTTGATCCCCGCCGCCACGATGGACGGGGGCAGTGAATTGGAAAACAGATATGGCCGCGCCCTTTGGCGCAGCAGATCGATCACCGGTTGCGGTCCGGCGATATACCCGCCAATGGCCCCGCCCAGCGCCTTGCCCAAGGTGCCGGTCAACACGTCAACATCGACGCCAAAATGCGCCGGCGTTCCTGCGCCCTGCGGACCCATGAAGCCGGTGGAATGGCAATCATCGACCATCACCAGCGCCTCATACTTTTGCGCTAGCGCGGCAATCTCCGGCAGCTTGGCCAGATAGCCATCCATCGAGAACACACCGTCGGTGGCGATCATGATGAATCTTGCGCCGTCCTCACGGGCCTGTTTCAGTTGCCCTTCAAGATCGGCCATATCGCTGTTGGCATAGCGATAGCGTTTCGCCTTGCAGAGCCGGATCCCGTCAATGATCGACGCATGGTTCAACGCATCGGAAACGATGGCATCTTCTGGACCAAGAAGCGGCTCAAAAAGACCGCCGTTGGCATCAAAACAAGCGGCAAACAGGATCGAATCGTCCTTGTTCAGAAACGTTGCGAGCTTTTGTTCCAGCTCGCGGTGAATGTCTTGGGTGCCGCAGATAAACCGCACGGATGCCATGCCGAACCCTTTGGGGTCCATCGCGGCTTCGGCCGCTTGGATGAGGTCGGGATGATCGGCCAAACCGAGGTAATTGTTGGCACAAAGGTTGATCACCTTTCGGTCGCCCACGGTGATCTCGCCGCCCTGAGGCGAGGTGATCAGACGTTCGCGTTTCATCATACCTTCGGCGTCAATCTGGGCGAGCGTTTCGGTGAGATGGTCAAGATAGGCTTGGGTCATGATGAGGCTCCTTTGCGGGCCCTCTATCATATCGGAAGCATTTCCGGAATAGCAGAAATCTACTATCACGGATTTTTTCCGTCATTCTGGAATGTCAGGCGTCCTGTACCACAAGGAATGCCCGCGCCGCGCCGCCTTGTGCGGTGATCTTATGATGCAGATCCGCTGCATAGCGAGCGGTATCGCCCTGCTCCAACCGGCTGCTGGCCTCTCCGCTGATCACTTCGACAACACCGCTGACGACAGTCAGGTGTTCGCGTGCGCCGCGAGTGTGCGGCTGGCTGTCCAGAACGCCGCCTGCATCCATCAACAGTTCATAAACCTCATGTTTCCCGGCCTCTTCGGGCGGGGACAGGATACGAATGCGGCAGCCACTGCCCAGATTATTGATCGTCGGGACATCTGCAGCCCGCAACACTTCGATCAGATCTTTCGCCGGTGCACCGTCAAGCAATCCGGCAAAATCCACCTGCAAGGCCCGTGTGAGGTTCCACAATGTCGCAATGGTCGGGCTGGATTCGCCGCGTTCGATCTGGCTGACCATGGAGCGGGACACGCCAGAAAGTTTCGCCACTGCATCCAGCGACAAACCCTGACTTTGCCGCGCTTCTTTGAGGCGGGCGGGCAAATGGGTTAGGATAGCGTCATCGTTTTCCGACATGACGGACAGATGCGCCTTGGCCGCTGACAAAGTCAAGAGAGTGGACACATGCCTGTGACGGTACGTCCCTCCTGACAATGGTCGCCCCCCGCCCCATACTCGCCACAACTGAGATAGGAGAGACCCATGACCAACGAGATCGTGATACTGGGCGGTGCACGAACCGCCATCGGGACATTTGGCGGCGCATTGGCCGCAACGCCCCCTACAGAGCTGGGCCGGATTGTCGCCGCCGAGGCGATGCAGCGGGCAGGCGTCGCACCCGATCAAATCGGGCATGTGGTGTTCGGCAATGTGATCAACACCGAACCGCGCGATATGTATCTGTCACGCGTAGCAGCACGGGAGGCCGGTGTGCCCGATGAGGTGCCCGCGATGAACGTGAACCGCCTGTGCGGATCAGGGGTACAGGCGATCGTGTCGGCAGCGCAGAACCTGATGCTGGGCGATGCGGATTTTGCCCTTGCGGGCGGTTCTGAGAGCATGTCGCGCTCGCCTTACATCATGCAAAACGCCCGCTGGGGCCAGAAAATGGGCGATGTGCGCACGCTGGACATGATGTTGGGAACCCTGAACTGTCCGTTTGGCACGGGCCACATGGGGGTTACGGCCGAAAATGTCGCGGCCGAACATGACATCAGCCGCGCCGATCAAGACGGTTTTGCGCTGTCCAGTCAGGAACGCGCCGCTGCGGCTATTGAAGCAGGTTATTTCAAGGACCAGATCGTGCCGGTCGACGTAAAGGTGAAACGTGACACGGTTGCCTTTGACACAGACGAGCATCCCAAAGCGACATCAGCAGAGGCGCTGGCGGGGCTGCGCCCGGCCTTTCAAAAAGACGGCAGCGTGACAGCGGGCAACGCCAGCGGCATTAACGACGGCGCCGCGGCAATGGTTCTGGCCACAGCATCCGCCGCGGAACGTGCGGGCCTGACACCACGCGCACGAATTTTGGGTTATGCCCATGCCGGCGTGCGCCCTGAAGTGATGGGGATTGGACCGGTGCCAGCGGTGCAGAACCTGTTGGAGCGGACCGGATTGAAAGCGGCCGATTTTGACGTGATCGAAAGCAACGAGGCTTTTGCCTCGCAGGCCTTGGCCGTGACCAAGAACCTTGGCTTTGACCCGGCCATCGTGAACCCCAATGGCGGCGCAATTGCCTTGGGTCATCCCGTGGGCGCAACCGGGGCGATCATCACCATCAAGGCGCTGTACGAGCTGGAGCGTATTCAAGGCAAGCGGGCGTTGATCACCATGTGTATTGGCGGTGGTCAGGGGATCGCAATGGCGATTGAACGCATCGCCTGAGGCTAGACCCGGGGGCTGTCTGCCCCCGGACCCCCGAGATTATTTAGGGCCAAAAAGGACAGGTTCAGGTCAGCGCGACCATCAGGGCGATGGCACCAGAGGCAAGCGCCGCGCCGCCCAGTGCAGAGAGCACCATCCAGCCGAGACGGCCGTTGCGCACTTCGGGCTGCGGGTTGCTTTGCCGCAGCAGGGCGGCCTCGACCAGACCGGGCAAGCGCGGACCGAAGCGGGCGAGGACCATGGCGGTGTTGGCCAGATCATTGAGCGCGGCGCGGGGGCCAATGGATTTGGTGATGTAGTCGGTGACGATGGGACTGGCGACTTCCCAGATGTTGATATGCGGATTGAGCGAGCGGGCCACCCCTTCGACGACAACCATGGTACGTTGCAGCAAGATCAGCTCTGTCCGGGTTTCCATGCCAAATCTCTCTGTTACTTCAAAGAGATAGGACAGAAGCCGCGCCATCGAGATATGTGTGGCATCCATGCCAAAGATCGGCTCCCCCACGGCGCGAAGGGCGCGGGCAAATTCGTCCACATCTTTGTCCGCAGGCACATAGCCTGCCTCAAAATGCACCTTGGCCACGCGCATGTAATCGCGGCGGATGAACCCGTAGAGAATTTCGGCGTAGACCCGGCGGGTGTATTCGTCGATGTGTCCCATAATGCCAAAATCGTAGGCGATGATATCGCCATTGGGCGCAACCTTGAGATTGCCCTGGTGCATATCGGCGTGGAAGAACCCGTCGCGCAGGGCGTGGTTGAGGAACAGGTGCAGCACCCGGTCGCCCAGCACAACGCGGTCATGTCCGGCGGCATCAATCGCCGCATTGTCACCCAGTGGCAAACCATCAGCCCAACCAAGCGTCATCACCCGCCGGGCAGAGAGGTTCCATTTGATCGCAGGCAGTTGGAAGCCCTGATCTTCGGTTGTATTGGCGGCAAATTCAGAGGCCGAGGCGCTTTCGAGACGCAGATCCAACTCGCCGCGGACCACACCGTCAAAATGTTCAATCACGTCCATGGGGCGCAAGCGGCGCGATCCGGGTGAGAACAATTCGACCATGCGAGCGGCCAGATAGAAGGCATCTACGTCCTTGCGGAAGGCGCGTTCGATATTGGGGCGCAGCACTTTGACTGCAACTTCTTCGCCTGTGTCTGCAATCCGCGCCTTATGGACCTGCGCGATGGAGGCCGCCGCGACAGGTTCGCTAAACTCAGAGAACATCTGATCCAATGGCAGGCCCAGCTCGCGCTCAACCTCGGCTTTGGCTTCTTCTATGGAAAACGGAGGGAGTTTGTCTTGTAACACCCGCAGCTGCAGAGCCAGATCATCCCCAACCACATCGGGGCGGGTCGACAACACTTGGCCAAATTTTATGTAGGCCGGGCCAAGCGCCGTGAGAGCGCGTGTTGCGGGGGGCATGGACGGATCGCCCTTGTAGCCCAGGAACTTGAACGGCAAACCCAGTGCACGGGCGACAAAGCGCACGGCCGGTGTGGCCTCGAAAGCGTCCAGCACGACATTCATAGCGCCGGTGCGTTCAAGCGTGGCGCCCGTTCGGATCAATCGCCAGATGTTGTGTGGGCCGCGCATCTCAGAGTTTCCAACCGGAGTGCAGGGCCGCGATGCCCATCGTCAGATTGCGATATTTCGCCTGATCAAACCCGGCCTCTCGCACCATGCCAAGGAAGGTATCCTGATCAGGGAAATTGCGGATCGATTCGACCAGATACTGATAGCTGTCACGGTCATTGGCGATAACTTGGCCCATGCGCGGGATCACATTGTAGCTGTACAGATCATAGGCCTTTTGCATTGCGGGGTTGGGCAGCTGGCTGAACTCAAGCACCATCAAACGCCCGCCAGGGCGCAAGACGCGGTATGCCTCGTTCAATGCCTCTTGCGGGCGGGTCACGTTCCGGATGCCAAAGCTGATGGTGTAGACGTCAAAAGTATTGTCCTCAAAGGGCAGCGCCATTGCGTCGCCAACCACCCAATCAAGGCTATTGGCCATCTGCTCCGCTTCGGCGCGTTTGCGGCCCTCGACCAGCATCCCTTCGGTCAGATCGCAGACAGTCGCATGTCCTTGCCCGGCGCGTTTGAGGAATTTGAAGGACACGTCACCCGTGCCGCCCGCCACATCGAGCAGTTTCTGACCCGCTCGGGGCGCCAGCCAATCCATCATCGCCTCTTTCCAGATGCGGTGAATGCCCATGCTCATCACATCGTTCATGACGTCGTATTTGTTGGCGACGTCACTGAACAATGACCGCACTTTGCCGGCTTTTTCATCTTCGCGGATGGTCTGCGCGCCGAAATGGGTTGTATTGTCCGTCATGTCATTGTCCCGATAGTGTCTTGGCGGAGATATAGCCTCAGTTGCGCAGATACAAACCGCCATTTGCCGCAGACCGGCGAACATGGTCAGAAAAGGATGCCGAAATGCCCGAACTTCCCGAAGTTGAAACCGTGCGCCGGGGTTTGGCGCCGGTCATGGAAGGCAGCGTGATCATCAAGGCAGAGGTGAACCGACCTGACTTGCGTTGGCCGTTTCCGGCACGGATGGCAGAGCGGTTGACCGGGCAAGATGTCAAACAGTTGCGGCGGCGGTCCAAGTACATTCTGGTCGATCTGGGATCGGGGGAATCACTTTTGGTGCATCTGGGAATGTCCGGGCGGATGCTGATCTCGGGTGATCCGTTAGGGCAATTTGTGCATGATCATCCTGCGCCTGAAAAACATGACCATGTGGTGTTTCACATGGCAAACGGCGCGCGGATAACGTTCAACGACCCGCGGCGGTTTGGTGCTATGGATCTGCTGGACACAGCTACAGCAGACGGGCACAAGCTGCTGGCCTCCATTGGGCCGGAACCCTTGGGGAACAGTTTTCATGAGGCGCATTTGGTTTCCGCTTTGAAGGGCCGGAACATGCCAATCAAATCGGCGCTGCTGGATCAGCGGATCGTGGCCGGGCTGGGAAATATCTATGTTTGTGAGGCACTTTATCGGGCGGGCCTGCACCCGGCCCGCAAAGCCGGGCGGATATCGGAAGGCCGGATCGCCGCGCTTGTTCCGATCATCAAGGAGGTGCTGGCCGAGGCGATTGAGGCAGGCGGTTCCTCCCTCAAGGACTTTCGGCAGGCGGACGGGGAATTGGGCTATTTCCAGCACAACTTTGACGTATACGGACGCGAGGGGGAGCCTTGCAACACGCCCGATTGCCCCAAGGTCATCCAAAGGATCGTGCAGTCGGGGCGGTCGTCTTTCTACTGTAGTCAATGTCAAAGATAGCTTGAAACGTGATCCGCCCGTGATATGCAGAGCGACCTGAGCGCAACAACAAAGAGCATTCTTGATGGCTTACGAAACGATCACGGTGGACGTGGACAATCATGTGGCATTGGTCACGCTGAACAGGCCCGATGCGCTTAATGCGCTCAACGACCAACTGATGAGCGAACTGGCCAGTGCGCTTAAGGCGGCACAAGACAACGACAAAGTGCGCTGTATCGTGATCACCGGATCGGAAAAGGCATTTGCCGCTGGCGCGGACATTGCCATGATGCGCGACAAGACTTTTGTCGAAGCCTTCGCCGGGGATCTGTTCACACCCGAATCCGATCAGATTATGCGGGTGCGCAAGCCGATCATCGCGGCTGTATCCGGCTATGCCCTGGGCGGCGGATGCGAATTGGCGATGATGTGCGACTTCATCATTTGTTCCGAAACCGCAAAGTTTGGCCAGCCCGAGATCAACCTCGGTGTGGTTGCGGGAATTGGCGGCACACAACGTCTGACCCGTTTGGTGGGCAAATCCAAAGCGATGGACATGAACCTTACGGGGCGTTTCATGGACGCCGCCGAGGCAGAACGGTCTGGCCTCGTGTCCCGCGTTGTTCCGGTGAAAAAGCTGATGGATGAAGCACTGGGCGCCGCAGGCAAGATCGCGGAGAAATCCATGATCTCTGTCATGGTTGTTAAAGAGGCCGTGAACCGCGCCTATGAAGTGCCGTTGCGGGAAGGTCTGTTGTTTGAACGGCGCGTGTTCCATTCGCTGTTTGCAACAGAAGATCAGAAAGAAGGCATGAGCGCCTTCCTTGAAAAGCGCGAAGCACAGTTCCGCGACAAGTAAACACCGCCCCGACAAAGGGGTTTGCATCGGCGGGCTTTCTCAACTATAGCCCGCCCCAATACATGCGCGTGCAGCCCGCTCTGGCTAGAATCACCTTTCCGGAAGATCCGGCATGGGTTTGGCGTCACGTGCCGAATTTTGAATTGAACCCGAAGGTAGATCCTCATGGCAAATACACCCCAAGCGAAGAAACGCGCCCGTCAGAACGAAAAGCGTTTCCAGATCAACAAAGCACGCCGTTCGCGCATCCGCACGTACCTGCGTAAGGTCGAAGAAGCGATCGCATCCGGAGACAAAGACGCAGCGACAGCCGCCCTGCAGGCCGCACAGCCAGAACTGATGCGCGGTGTGACCAAAGGCGTGTTCCACAAAAACACCGCCTCGCGGAAAATGTCCCGTCTGTCCTCACGGGTCAAAGCGCTGGGTTAATTTTGATCTTCTGATCAAACCAGAATCAGCTAATTGATTGATTAGAAAGGCGTCGCAATGCGGCGCCTTTTTTTGCAACTTTTTTTCCCGTTATACGCGTGAGAGATTCTTTTTGGTCGATTCACGAGTCAAGTTTGAAGATATGTTGAAGCGTGCCCGTGGTCCTTGCTATTTATGTCTTGCGAGTCACTTCGCAGGGGGGACAGGCCTCAGGCAATATATCGGTACGGGGGACGTGCCGCATTGTTTTGAGGTTGGTCAACGGCCCGTCTAAAAGGGGTCGTTTTAGGTCTGCCTCGGCGCTTATCGGCGCTGTGGCCCTGTCACAACAAAAGTGCGGACGGCGATGTTCGGCATCTGGATGTTCATCTTTTGGAACATTGGTGTTTGGTATGGCCGTTTTGCTCAAGGTCCGATGGACACAGGCCGATTCCGGGTGGGGTCGGAACCAAAACCTGTTTCCTGAGGGTAAAATAGGCATGTGTCCGGTTTCGCCGGTAATACATGGGCAGTTAGTACGTGGGACGAATAAAAAATGACGCAGGACCAATGGGGCGCAATCAGGCAGCGACTTCTCAAAACTGTCGGGCAGAACAATTTCACAACCTGGATTGAACCGCTTGTCCCCGGCCCCGTGTCGGAAGGAATTGCAACGCTCCATGTTCCAACCAATTTCTTTGGCAACTACGTCAGCCAGAATTTTGCCGACCTGATCTTGCATGAACTCAATGCCGAAGGGGTCGAGGTATCGCGCCTGAATTTCGCCTTGGCCGCGCCTTCAGGCGCCAGTGCCGCAAAACCTGTCATGCCCGCCAAAAAGCCCGCTGCGACACAGGCCGCGGCAAACACAAGTGTCCTGAACACCGCGCCGCTTGATCCGCGTTTCAGCTTTGACAATTTTGTCGTCGGCAAACCTAACGAATTGGCCCATGCCGCGGCCCGCCGTGTCGCCGAAGGTGGCCCCGTCACCTTTAACCCGCTGTTTCTCTATGGTGGTGTTGGCCTTGGTAAAACCCACCTGATGCATGCCATCGCGCTTGAACTGCAACAGCGCAAACCGCAGATGAATGTGCTGTATCTTTCCGCTGAACAGTTCATGTACCGGTTTGTCCAGGCGTTGCGCGACCGCAAGATGATGGACTTCAAAGAAATCTTTCGTTCCGTTGATGTTCTGATGGTTGATGATGTGCAATTTATTGCGGGCAAAGACAGCACGCAGGAAGAATTCTTTCACACCTTCAACGCACTGGTAGACCAGAACAAACAGATCATCATTTCCGCAGATCGCGCGCCCGGCGAGATCAAGGATCTTGAGGATCGCGTAAAATCACGGCTGCAATGTGGTTTGGTGGTGGATCTGCATCCAACGGATTACGAATTGCGCCTTGGCATCTTGCAAAGCAAGGTTGAGGTGCAGCGCCGCAACTATCCCGGCCTTGAGGTTGATGACGGCGTTCTGGAGTTTCTGGCGCATCGGATCAGTTCCAACGTGCGTGTCCTTGAAGGGGCTTTGACCCGGCTTTTCGCTTTTGCATCGCTTGTGGGCCGCGAGATCAACATGGAACTGACGCAAGACTGCCTTGCCGATGTTTTGCGCGATTCAGAGCGCAAGATCACCGTCGAAGAGATCCAGCGCAAAGTCAGCGATCATTACAACATCCGTCTTAGCGATATGATCGGCCCAAAACGCCTGCGCAGTTATGCCCGGCCCCGTCAGGTTGCGATGTATCTGTGCAAACAGATGACCAGTCGCAGCCTGCCAGAGATTGGCCGCCGCTTTGGCGGGCGCGACCATACCACCGTGATGCACGGAGTGCGGCGGATTGAAGAGTTGAAACAATCAGATGGCCAGATTGCCGAAGATCTGGAAATGCTGCGCCGCGCCCTTGAGGCGTGATCCGCAGACCATGCATGCGTGACCAAATGACAGGGGCCTTCGGGCCCCTCTTGCATTCCCCCCGCGAAAGCAACAAAAGTCTTGTGAAAGCGGGGGAACAAGGTAGTTTGCCTATCCCGGCAGTCCTGAGGGAGAAGGCACATGAAATTCAGCATCGAACGCGCCGCGTTGCTCAAAGCAGTCAGCCAGGCACAGTCTGTTGTTGAGCGGCGCAATACCATTCCGATCCTCGCCAATGTGCTGATAGAGGCGGAAGGCAGCGATGTGTCCTTCCGTGCCACCGATTTGGATATCGAAGTGGTCGACAAGGTTGGCGCACAGGTCGAACGTGCCGGTGCTACGACCGTTTCCGCCACTCTGCTGCATGAAATTGTGCGTAAGCTGCCCGATGGCGCCTTGATCAATCTGACCGCAGACAGTGCCGCCGGGCGGCTCACGGTTGAGGCTGGACGCTCCAACTTTAGCCTTGCGACCCTGCCCCGCGAAGATTTCCCTGTAATGGCCTCGTCTGAATATGCCTCGAACTTCAGCGCGCCTGCGCCGGTGCTGCGCCGCCTGTTCGACAAATCCAAATTCGCGATCTCAACCGAAGAAACACGGTACTATCTGAATGGTGTCTACATGCACACCGCAGATGCGGCGGGTGGCAAGGTGCTGCGCTGCGTGGCGACCGATGGTCACCGGCTTGCCCGGATCGACGCTGATCTGCCCGATGGTGCGGCAGAGATGCCCGGTGTGATTGTCCCGCGCAAAACCGTGGGTGAGCTGCGCAAACTGCTGGATGACGATGATTTGCAGGTTGCCGTGTCTGTTTCGGAAACCAAGGTCCGCTTTGCCACGCCAGAGATTACCCTGACGTCCAAGGTGATCGACGGCACATTCCCCGATTACACGCGGGTCATTCCGCAGGGCAACACCCGCAAGATGGAAGTTGACGCCAGCGATTTTGCGCAGGCGGTTGATCGTGTTGCTACGGTGAGCTCCGAACGGTCCCGCGCTGTGAAGTTGCAGCTGGACGAAGACCGTCTGATCTTGTCGGTCAACGCCCCCGACAGTGGCGCAGCCGAAGAGGAACTGGCGGTCGCTTACGGCGACGAGCGGCTTGAGATCGGCTTTAACGCCAAATACCTGCTGGAGATCGCCAGTCAGGTGGACCGCGAAAATGCGGTGTTCCTGTTCAACTCTTCCGGCGATCCGACATTGATGCGCGAAGGCAACGACGAATCTGCCGTTTACGTCGTCATGCCGATGCGTGTGTGAGGCAGGCGGAAACTTTCAAAGTTTCCGGCCGTTT
Source organism: Sulfitobacter mediterraneus (assembly GCF_003054325.1). Classification (GTDB taxonomy): domain Bacteria; phylum Pseudomonadota; class Alphaproteobacteria; order Rhodobacterales; family Rhodobacteraceae; genus Sulfitobacter; species Sulfitobacter mediterraneus. The sequence continues at coordinate 52,979 of NZ_QBKU01000005.1, read as the reverse complement.
TCTTTGAAAGAAAACGGGGCCGCCGATGGGTAAGTTATACCTCTCCCAGCTCACGCTGTCGCATTTTCGTTCGCACAAGCGGGCGGTGGTGGAATGTGGCGCGAGGCCACTGGCGATCTTCGGACCTAATGGTGCGGGCAAAACCAATCTGATCGAAGCGGTGTCTTTGCTGTCTCCGGGGCGCGGTCTGCGCCGGGCCAGCGCCGAAGACATGACGCGCAGGCCCGAAGCGCTGGGCTGGAAACTGACCGCGATTTTGCATTCGTTGCATCAAGTTCATGAAATTGAAGTTTGGTCAGAGGGCGGCAATGCCCGTCAGGTGCGCATTGACGGCAAAGCCGCGCCGCAAACTGCGCTGGGGCGGATCGCCCGCGTGCTTTGGCTGATCCCTGCGATGGACCGGTTGTGGATTGAAGGCGCGGAAGGTCGAAGGCGGTTTTTGGACCGCATGACGCTGAGTTTCCTACCTGACCACGCAGAGCATGCGCTGTCTTATGACAAGGCCATGCGCGAACGGAACCGACTGCTCAAGGATATGGTGCGCGAGCCGTCTTGGTATGCCGCGCTTGAGCGGCGCATGGCCGAGGCAGGCGCGGCTATTCACGCAGGCCGCCTTGAGGCGCTTAAGTCCATTGCAGAGGCACAGGAACAGGCACAAACCGCATTTCCGGCAGCGACCCTGTCATTGGAATGCGACATGCCCGCGGATGCAGATGGGTTGCAAGCCGCTCTGGCGGACAATCGCACCCGTGATCTGGCAGCAGGACGTACGTTGATCGGGCCGCATCGCGCCGAGCTGTTTGGCGTTTACGCAGCCAAAGGCATTCCTGCCAAGGATTGTTCAACCGGAGAGCAAAAGGCGCTGCTGGTTTCGTTGATCCTTGCCAATGCCCGCGCCTTGGCCAAGGACTTTGGTGCGCCGCCTTTGCTCTTGCTCGATGAGGTTGCCGCGCATCTGGATGCAAACAGGCAAGCCGCCCTTTACGATGAGATTTGCAGCCTTGGCGCGCAGGCATGGATGACCGGAACAGGGGCGGAAATGTTTGCCGCGCTGGGCGATCGCACACAGGTTCTGGAGGTCACAGAAGAGGCCGGAGAAAGCCGCGTGGCAGTCGCCCGCTGACACCTTGCCCGGCGGCACAAAATCTTGCCCCATTTGCGTGACAACCCTCTGCAAAACCATTATAAATCGGATAAAAGAAGAAGGTTTTTCCACATGTCCGAGAATGAGCAGACGCCACAGGAATATGGCGCCGATTCCATTAAGGTTCTCAAAGGCTTAGAAGCTGTCCGCAAACGGCCCGGCATGTACATCGGTGACACCGATGATGGCTCTGGTCTGCATCACATGGTCTATGAGGTCGTGGACAACGGAATTGACGAGGCATTGGCCGGTCATGCAGACGCCGTGACTGTCACAATCCACGAAGATCACTCCGTTTCGGTCAGTGACAACGGGCGCGGTATTCCGGTGGGTATCCACGAGGAAGAAGGCGTTTCCGCCGCCGAAGTGATCATGACCCAGCTGCACGCGGGCGGCAAATTCGACAGCAACTCCTACAAGGTGTCCGGCGGTCTGCACGGGGTGGGTGTCTCTGTTGTGAACGCGCTGTCAGACTGGCTTGAGCTGCGGATCTGGCGCGAAGGCAAGGAACACATCGCACGGTTCGAGGGTGGCTTTACCACCAAGCATCTGGAGGTCTTAGGCGACACCGATCGCACCGGCACCGAAGTGCGGTTCATGGCGTCTACCGATACTTTCTCGAACCTCGAATACTCATTTGAAACGCTTGAGAAACGCCTGCGCGAGTTGGCGTTTTTGAACTCTGGTGTCCGGATCATTCTGACCGATGAGCGACCGGCAGAGCCGCTGAGATCCGAATTGTTTTATGAGGGCGGCGTCAAAGAGTTTGTCAAATATCTCGACCGGCACAAAACCTCTGTCATGCCGGAACCGATCTTCATTGTTGGCGAAAAAGACGACATCGGTGTTGAGGTCGCAATGTGGTGGAATGACAGCTATCACGAGAATGTCCTGCCCTTCACCAACAACATCCCACAACGCGATGGCGGCACCCATATGGCGGGCTTTCGCGGGGCGCTGACCCGGACAATCAACAGCTATGCGCAGTCTTCGGGTATCGCAAAAAAGGAAAAGATCAACTTTACCGGCGATGACGCACGCGAAGGCCTGACCTGTGTTTTATCGGTCAAAGTGCCTGATCCAAAGTTCAGCTCGCAAACCAAAGACAAACTGGTGTCTTCGGAAGTCCGGCCAGCGGTTGAAGGCCTGGTGAACGAGAAATTGTCCGAATGGTTCGAAGAAAATCCCAACGAAGCACGGATCGTGGTCAGCAAAATCGTTGAAGCGGCCCATGCCCGCGAGGCGGCGCGAAAGGCCCGTGATCTGACCCGCCGCAAGACGGCGATGGATGTGAATTTCCTTGCTGGCAAGCTTAAAGACTGTTCCGAAAAAGACCCATCCAAAACCGAAGTCTTCCTTGTGGAGGGCGATTCCGCGGGTGGATCCGCGCAAACCGGACGTGACCGCCAGACCCAAGCGATCCTGCCCCTCAAGGGTAAGATCCTGAACGTGGAACGGGCGCGATTTGACCGGATGTTAGGCTCACAAGAGATTGGCAATCTGGTGATGGCGCTGGGCACCGGGATTGGCCGGGACGAATTTAACATCGACAAACTGCGCTATCATAAAATCGTCATCATGACGGATGCGGACGTAGACGGGGCGCACATTCGGACGCTGCTATTGACGTTCTTTTATCGCCAGATGCCACAGTTGATCGAAAACGGGCATCTCTACATCGCCCAGCCACCGCTTTACAAAGTGTCACGCGGCAAATCCGAGGTGTATCTCAAGGATCAGGCGGCAATGGACGATTATTTGATCCAGCAGGGCATCGAAGGCGCTTTGCTGCGCCAGGGCAATGGCGAAGAAATATCCGGCGCGGATCTGGCCCGGGTTGTTGATATGGCCCGCCAGTTGCGACGCGTGCTTGAGGCCTTCCCGACCCATTACCCCCGTCACATTCTGGAACAGGCTGCCATTGCCGGCGCGTTTGTTCCCGGTGCGGTGGACAGCAACCTGCAAGGCGTGGCCGACAAGATCGCAACCCGTCTGAACCTGATTGCGCTGGAATATGAAAAGGGTTGGGCTGGCCGGATCACCCAAGATCACGGTGTGCGTCTGGCCCGCATTCTGCGCGGTGTCGAAGAAGTGCGCACGCTGGATGGCAAGATGCTCCGCTCTGGCGAGGCGCGGCGCTCCGGCTCCTTTACGCAGCATTTGCAGGATGTCTATGACCTCCCCGCGACCTTGGTGCGCAAGGATCGCAGTCAGTTGATCCATGGCCCGCTTGATCTGTTGAGCGCGATCTTGTCCGAAGGGGAAAAGGGCCTGTCTTTGCAGCGGTACAAAGGATTGGGTGAAATGAACCCCGATCAGCTGTGGGAAACCACGCTTGATCCCGATGCCCGCACTCTGTTGCAGGTCAAGGTCGAGGACATGGCGGAGGCCGATGACCTGTTTACCAAGCTGATGGGCGATGTCGTCGAGCCGCGCCGGGAATTTATTCAGAAAAACGCGCTGAATGTGGAAAATCTGGATTTCTAAGAGATGTAGGATCGCGTGTTGTCGTGCGCGGTCCGAATATCCTGGCGCAAATTGCCCAGAAGCTTGCGTGAGCGTATTTCGCCAGACATCAATCCTTGCAAGGTAAGTCCACAGCCCCGTCGCTTTATACTTGGTCGTTGTCCACGAACGGCTTCAGCACTCCAGTGTTGACCAGCCCTTGTTCGACAGCGCTGATCACTTATTTCCCATTTCCAAAATCGCTCTACTTCTGACAGAATAGGGACATAGAATTCAGACGGGGACAACATAATGGTGCGTGGTACAGTTTTCGGTATCGTAGGATTAATCGGTATCGTCACAGGAGGAACCGCGTGGGCGCAAGATGCAACGCCTCGGCCTGCCAAGGTGGTGACGGTTGCGGCAAGTTCGGCGACAATTTCCCGCAAGTATCCCGCGATTGTGTTGCCCTCGCAGGAAATTGAACTGTCGTTCAAAGTATCAGGTCAGGTCGTTGAACTGCCGATCCGCGCAGCCTCAGAAATCAGCGCTGGCGATGTGATCGCGCAGATCGAAACGCGAGACTTTGAAAACCAGATCGCTCAGTTGCAAAGCAGCAAAGACCAAGCAGAGGCGCAGCTAGACGCTTTGCGCGCAGGTGCGCGACCAGAAGAAATTGCAGCGCTGGAAGCTGCCGTTGCTTCGGCGCAGGCGCAGGTCGAGCAAACCACAGATGCACTGGCGCGAGCGGAAACACTGCTGGAGCGCGGCGTTGCGACACGTGCGCAGGTCGAAGGTGCACAAGCCGAGGCGCGGGTGGCACAAGCAGGCTTGCGCGCGCAGCAAGAGCAGTTGCGCATCGGCGAGATTGGTGGGCGGCCAGAAGAGATCGCCGCAGCAGAAGCTGCGATGCGCGGGATCGACGCACAGATCAAAGTTGCACGCGACAACCTGTCAGACGCGACATTGACAGCGCCCTTCGACGGCATCATTGCCCGGCGCGATATCGAAAACTTCTCGAATGTGTCAGCCGGTCAAAGCATCGCGCTGCTACAACGGCTGCAGGTGGTTCATCTGGCGTTTGATATTCCCAGCCTTGATGTCACGGAACTGACCCGGAACGGGGCCAAGAGCATCAGCACTGTTGCGACATTCAACTCTTTGCCAGGTGAAGTATTTGAAACTGAGCTTGTCGAGTTTTCCGTTCAGGCCGATAGCGCCACGCAAACCTATCGCGGCCGCGTCTCGGTTGAAGTGCCGGACGGTGCTGTGATCCTGCCGGGCATGGTGGCCAATGTGGTTTCCTCAACCGGCGGGGCGGCGGCACAGGTCAGCGCGCCTTTGTCCGCAATCGCAGCCAAACCTGACGGATCACCCTTTGTTTGGGTTGTGGATGAAAACGGCAAAGTCTCCGGGCAAGACGTGACCCTTGGTGAGGCCAGCGGCGCGGGTGTCGTGGTCAACGAAGGCTTGTCTGACGGCGACACAATTGTGTCGGCAGGGGTGAGCGAGATCATCGAGGGCATGACCATCCGTCCCATCACACGCGTTGGGAACTAAGTCATGGATCTGGCCCGGTTTGCGCTGGAAAAGCGCCTGATTTCTGCTGTTGCAACAGTGTTGATCCTGTTTGCGGGATATTTCGCGTATACGGCTTTGCCTCGGTTCGAAGACCCTGAATTTGTCATACGGCAGGCCCAGATCATCACGCCATACCCCGGAGCCTCGGCTGAGGAGGTGGCAGCAGAAGTCACCGAAGTGGTGGAAAACGCCCTGCAACAATTGTCGGGTCTGGATGAAGTTCGATCCGTGTCTTCACCCGGTCTCAGCACGGTGACGGTCGAATTCACCATTGCGGCAACGCCCGGCTATTCAGAACTGGATCAGACATTTGCAAAAATGCGTGCAAAGATATCTGACTCGCAGTCGCAACTGCCGCCCAACGCACTCGAGAGCCAGGTCTATGATGATTTTGGTGACGTCTACGCACAGTACTACGCCATCACGGGCGACGGGTTCACGATCACCGACCTTTATGAATATGCCAAGGATTTGCAGCGCGAACTTGTGACTGTTGATGGCGTATCAAAGGTCGTGCTCAACGGCGTGCAGGAGGAAGTCATTTATGTCGAATATTCCCCTGAACGATTGACGGAACTGGGCCTCGCACCGCAACAAATCCAGCAACTTCTGGAAGGCCAGAACCTTGTCACACCCGGCGGTTCCATTGTGGCGGGCATGTCGCGGTTGTCCGTGCGGCCCGAGAGTGCTGTGGGATCGATTGACGCAATCGAGAACCTGCTGATTACCAATGCGCAGACGGGCACGTCGTTCCGCTTGGGCGATATCGCAACCGTGTCGCGGGGGCTGAAAGAACCGGCAGGCACTTTGCTGTTCCGCAACGGGGAGCAGGCGGTCGGCCTTGGCATCTCAAACCAGCGCGGCGGCAATGTGGTGAACATGTCGAACGCTGTGAAAGATCGCATTGCGGAGCTGGAGAGCGAACGACCGATCGGAATCAACGTTCTGCCGATCTCCGACCAGGGTGCGGCGGTCAAATCTTCTGTGGACGACTTTGTGGTGAACGTCGCGTTGGCCTTGGCCATCGTGGTGGGCACACTGCTGATATTTATGGGGCTGCGCTCTGGCATCCTGATGGGGGGCATCCTTCTGGTGACCATCGCAGGCACGCTCTTTGGGATGTATCTTTATGGTCTCAACATGCAGCGTATCTCGCTTGGCGCGCTGATTATTGCGCTAGGAATGCTGGTCGATAATGCCATCGTCGTGGTCGAAGGCACGCTGGTGCGGGTGCAGCGGGGCGAAGATGCGGGAAAGGCATCGCGGGCCGTGGTCAAGCAAACCATGTGGCCTTTGCTGGGCGGCACGGTCGTTGGCATTCTTGCGTTCTCTCCTATCGGTTTCTCGCCAGACAACACCGGCGAATACGCCGGCAGTCTGTTCTGGACCATTGGCATTGCCTTGCTGTTCTCATGGCTCGTGGCAATTTGGCTGACGCCTTACTACTGCACGGTGATGTTGAAGCAGGGGAAGGACGGCAATACGGACAAGAAAAACTTCATCCTGACAGGATACCGAAAACTCCTGAACCTCGCCATCAAGGCCAAGTGGATCACCGTTGGTGTCACCGTGGCGCTCTTTGTTTCGGCCATTGCGATGTTCAGCGCGGTGCCCGCTGGGTTCTTCCCGTCCTCCACGCGCGACCAGTTTGTGATCGACTATTTCCTGCCCCAGGGCGCCGACATCTCGCGGACCAACGCTGACCTGACCGAGATCGCCGCATACGCACGCGGGCTTGAGGGCGTCACGGGTACCAACACCGTTGTCGGCGGCGGTCATCTGCGCTTCATGCTGATCTACGAAGCGGAAGGTGGAAACGCGGCTTACGGACAGGTGTTGGTAGATGTCGAAGACTTCACCGTGATCGACGGGCTACGCACGGATTTGCAGGCTTATATTGATGAGACCTACCCAGAGGCCAACTCAAAGGTTTGGACATTTGTCCTCGGGCCGGGTGGTGGTTCCAAGATCGAAGCGCGTTTCTTTGGCGCTGATCCTGCCGTACTGCGCGATCTCGCTGGGCAGGCGAAGACCATCATGTCTGATGCAGGTGCCGTTGCGGTCAAAGATGACTGGCGGGAGCAAGTACAGGTCGTCCGTCCCATTGTTGACATAGAAAACGCCCGGCGGTTGGGCCTTACACAGGGCGAGATCTCCAATGCGATCTACAGCCATCTGACGGGAACAAACCTTGGTGTTTACCGCGAGCGAGACGAACTCAGGAATGTCATCATGCGTCCTGTTGAGGATGCCCGCAATGACATCAACCAGTTGCGTGACGTCCAAGTCTATAGCGCGGCCATCGGCGGCTATATCCCGATCTCTCAAGTGGTGGACCGCTTTGACATTGTGTTTGAGGCGGGCAACCTACGCCGCATTGACCGGGCTTTGGCGATCACTGCGCAGTCCGACAACGCACCCGGCGTGCTGTCGGGTGATCTGTTCGCGGCCGTCAAAGGCCCGATTGAGGATATCGCCCTCCCGCCCGGCTACAACATGGAATGGGAAGGCGAATACGGCAGTTCGCAGGAAGCCAACGCCGGTCTCGCCTCCACCATGCCCATCGGCTTTGGCGCGATGTTCATCGTGGTTCTGTTTCTGTTTAATGCATGGCGGCAGACGATCATCATCTGGCTTGCTGTGCCTCTGGCACTGATTGGCGTGATCTACGGCCTTGCGGGCACCCAAACCCCGCTGGAGTTCATGGCGATCCTTGGCATCCTGTCGCTGACTGGGATGCTGATCAAAAACGCGATTGTCTTGATTGATGAGACGGACACGCAGATCAGTGATGGCAAGGCGCGGATGTCTGCCGTGGTAGATTCCGCTGTCAGCCGTGTGCGCCCTGTGTCTTTGGGCGTGCTGACAACGGTGCTGGGCGTTGTGCCACTGCTGTGGGATCCGTTTTTTAAATCCCTCGCGGTTGTGATCATTTGCGGTCTCAGCTTTGCGACGGTCCTGACGCTCATCGTGGTTCCTGCGCTCTATGCTATCTTCTTTAGAGTGAAGCAGAATGAGATCGCAGCAGAGTAACAGACCAGGCGGGAGGAGAAGCATGAACGCACGCGTTCTCCCGCTCCTCCTGCTGCCAATTCTCGCAGGCTGTGCGCAAACGCCAGACAGAATTTCCTTTGCCCAGCCTCCCGCAAGCGCTTTGGTACAGGAGATCTATGTCACCTCCGGCAATCTACCGAGCGTTAAAGCGCGCGACCTCAAACAGGACCGAAACGCACGCACCAACTTTGTGCAGTATGACGTCTCAATCCCCGCCAACCATGCGTTGGGGCAGATCGAATGGCCGGATGGTGCAACCGACCCGCGAACCGATTTCGCGGTTGTGGATCAAAAGGATCTCGGCTCAAGTGCGGCGCTAATCAAAGCGATCCAGGCCGAGCAAGACGACGAGATCGCGCTCTTCGTCCACGGCTACAACAACACGCCCTCCGAGGCGCTTTACCGTTTTGCCCAGATCAGCCATGACTTTGAGATCACGACACCGCGTATCTTGTTCTCATGGCCCTCGGCCGGCACCGCAACCGGCTACATTTACGACCGTGACAGCGTGCTCTTCGCGCGTGATCCGCTGGCGGATCTGTTGACCGAAATTGCACGCAAGACGAACAAAGAGGTCACCCTCTTGGCCCATTCAATGGGTGCCCATCTGACAATGGAGGTGCTGCGCCAGCTTGCCATCACGGGCAGGCGCGACGTGCTGGATAACCTGCGCGTGGTGGCGCTTTTGGCGCCCGATATTGACCCAGATGTCTTCCGCGCGCAGGCCACAGCTATTGGCAAACTGCCTGACCCTTTCGTGATCCTGACAAACCGCGACGACAAAGCATTGAGTCTCTCGGCATTCCTCAACATCGGCCGTCAAAAAGTGGGTGATCTCAGCCGCGCTGCCGATGTGTCAGGGTTTGATATCACTCTATTCGACTTTACCGCGCTGGCCGATGGATCAAACCTCGATCATCTGGTCCCGGTGACATCCCCGGCCGCAATCTCGGTTCTGCGCGATCTGGTGCGTTCTGATCGAAAAGGTCAGATTGACCTATCTCAATTTGATGTCGGCGACGATGGCGTCATCCGGGCGCGACCCAGGAAAGGACTATAAAGTCATGCCAGAAATCATTGTCCCAGCGTTCATATCGGTAACTCTTGGCTTTGTGGTGTTTTTCCTCGGTGTGTTTTTGACGCGGAAAATTGTGGTGCTGGGCGACTATAATATCCCCGAACCGGTGTCTGGGGGCCTTGCCGTCGCGCTGCTGACCTGGGCGTTTTTCGCTTTCACAGGCCAGCAAATCACCTTTGATCTGGAGGTCCGCGATTACCTGCTCGTCGTGTTCTTTGCCACTATCGGCCTGAACGCGCGTATCTCTGATCTTTTTAAGGGCGGTCGCCTGTTGGTGCTGCTTCTGGCTCTGACCCTTAGCTTTATGGTTCTGCAAAATGTCGTCGGTTTGCTAGGCGTCACCCTCTTTGGCTTGCCAGCCGCGACATCAGTACTTGTCGGCTCCGCCTCTCTCATCGGTGGACATGGCACCGCGATTGCTTGGGGCCCTCAAATTGAGGAACTTACAGGTTTTGGTGCTGCTCCCGAGATGGGCGTGGCCTCTGCAACGCTGGGTCTGATCCTTGCAGCCGTCTTGGGTGGGCCGATTGCCAAACGCCTGATCGACCGCAACAACCTGCAGAGCGACGACAGCGAGGGCCCGATCGTTGGACTTGAATTTGACGACGCAGACAACCCTGAAGATCTGATAAACCATATTAGCCTCATGAGAGGCATGCTGGCGGTACATGTCGCAATCCTGCTGGGTTTTATCCTGCATATTGGGATAATCGAGGCGGGCGTGAAGTTGCCGCTCTTCGTACCCTGCCTTCTGGTTGGTATCGCGATGTCGAACACCATACCCTACTTATTCCCCACTATGACTTGGCCCGCACGCACCAAATCCCTCGCGGTTATTTCAGATTATTGCTTGTCGGTTTTCCTCGCCATGTCGCTGATGAGCCTGCAACTCTGGACCCTTGCCGAACTTGGCGGCCCCATTCTCGCTGTATTGGTCCTTCAAGTCATCATGACGGTCTGCTTTATCATGTTGATCTTCTTCCGCCTGATGGGCAGCAGCTATCAAGGTGCTGTCCTGAGCGCAGGGTTTGCAGGTTTCACGCTGGGGGCCACACCGACAGCCATCGCCAATATGTCTTCGGTGACCAAACGCTATGGCCCGGCACCACTGGCGTTCATTGTGTTGCCGCTAGTGTCGGCGTTCTTTGTCGATCTGGCGAACGCAGTGATCATTCAGTTCTTCGTCAGCTTTTAAGCAATCGATCCGTTCACTGTCTCCTGCGCTTAAGCAAAACGTAAGACCTTTCAGGTCAGCGTGTTACTCATCATCCGCTTGTTTTACGGCCCTCAAATGATCAAGGGAGGAGTGCGCACGGTTACGCGGCGTCTAATCGCGCGGTCTGTTACTTCAGCCCATTCACGGCAATATAGCGGGATAAATCCAAGATCAGCTGTCCGCGCGCCTTTGCAATCGCATTGGGCCCACCTTTTGGATCAAAACTCACGCTCAGGTCAAACAAACCTGACCTTTCGCGGCCCCCATCGCGGACTGCCACAAAGTACTGCCCGGTGGTGCGGAACACCCCGTCGCTGGTCGCAACGAGATCGGAAAACCGCAGTTCCAGCCGTGCGGAGGGAAAAGCCTCAAACGGCCAAGGCTCGGATGCGATGGCGCGGCCGGTCATCTGGGCGAGGTTGCGGCTCAGCTCAAGCGCGACCGCCCGTTCCGGCGCATCGGCCCAAAGGACGTCTGACGAACTTTTGAGCGTGCCGTCCGCCGCCTGCAAATGGATCTCATCTGCTGCTGCATAGCTTGGCAAAGACACATCGCGCACTTCAACCGATGAAAATGCAATGCGCACTTCTTCGGTCACAGGGGGCGTGCTGACGGCAAAACGTTCGGCGCTGCCGCAAGCGGCCAGCAGCAGCGTCAGACCCACAATCAAAGACCGGCGGTGAAATGTCATCTTATCGTCCCAGCAACAAAGAATTGGGGTTACGTTCAATGGTCCGCGCCAAAGATGCAAGGGCATCGGCGGCTTTCTGAATATCGCGCAGGGTGTCTTGAGCAGAGCGGCTGATCTCTTCGCCCTTGTTGTACCCTTCAATTGTGCGGCTCGCTTGGGCGAACAAGCTGGTCAGGCGGTCGACGATATTTGGCAGATCCTTAGCCGACACCGCTATGTTGTCCGCTGCATTCCGGGCCGATGCCAGCGTCTTGTTCACATTTTCAATCGCCCCGCCCTCGCGCAACTCCTGCAAGGTGTAGTTCACCTCATCCAGCGCCCGTTTCAACGATCCGGGCAAGGCGACCGCCGCATCCGTTCCGATCACCGCGTCTGCAGATTTGGTCAGCGCGGTCAGCTCATCCACCAGTTGGTTGAGCTCAAGCGTTTCGGCCTTGGCCGCAACAGCCTGGATCTGCTCCACCATTGCCGGCACCCCTTCAACAGAGGTCGTCACAGAATTTGCAGCAGCGGTTGCCCCCTCCAGAGCAGCGGACAGCCGTTCGGCAATCTGTTCGCGTTCCAGCGCCGCCACCAACGTTTCCACCCGCGTCAGCGTGGCGTTCAGGGCCACCGGGATATTTTGCACATCATCCGAGGTCACCAATCCCTGCAATTCAGCCAACAACAGGCGCAAATCCTGCGGTGTTTCACGCAGGTCTTCGTCGGTGACCAAGGCCTCGGCCGAGTTCAGGAATGAAATCGCGCTGTTGAGCAATTCTTCGATGGGCAAGTTGTTGATACGGGTGAAAACCCCCTCCACGGTCGCGGCCGCGTCGGATGTTTCGCTAAAGGTGGTGGGCAAGATGGGCAATGCATCGCCATCCGCGACCAGACGCGCGGGCGGTGCATCTTCTACCATCACCAACTCAACCTTGAGCCCGCCAGTCAGCAAACTGGCCGAAGCCAGCCGCGCGCGCAGGCCATTCGTGACACGTTCTTGCAAAAACAGCAGCGCGTTTTCTGCGTTGACGTCCACCGGCAGGCCCAAACGCGCCGGTTGGATAGAGAGATTTACGTTCAACCGCACACGGCTGTCGCCAAATTGATTGTAGTCCACAATGCCCGACAGCGCCTCAACCTCGCCAATCTTAAGGCCGCTCAATTCAACAGGTGCACCGACCACAAGGCCGGAAATATTGTCTTCGAAAATCACGCTCATCTTGAGCGGAGTGACCTCTGAGGCATTGAAGACCGAGTTCCGCGCCGTTTCCTTGTCCGGAAAAATCTCAAACACGGTGCCATCCTGAACACGGTCACCGCCCGACACAAAGGTATCAAAGGTGATCCCGCCGCCGACCAGTGTCGCAAGTGAGGAAAAATCAATCTCGGCACCCGCGGGGCCAAGCGTCACGCTAAACCCGGAGGCGTCCCAAAAGCGGGTGGAATTGTTGACGAGCGTCCGGTGCTCTTCGAATATCAACGCCTCGACCACGGCGTAATTGTTGCGCGGATCAATTTTGGCTCGGCCCACGCGGCCCACTTCGATACCCTTGTAGAGGATCGGCGCATTGTCCGTCAGTTGGCCGTTGGCCGTGGTTCTAAACGCAATCTCAAGGCCGGATTGCCCCGGACGGATCAGCGGTGCCTCGGATGCACCTTGAAAGAGGTTGGCAAAGGCACCGATCTTGTCGTCCCAAGACCCCTCGATATAGACACCGCTCAGAACGGTACTCAGGCCCGTGATGCCCTGCGCGGTCACCTCCGGTTGAACAATCCAAAACACCGCGCTGGCATCAATAAATGGTGCAACGTCCTTTTCCACACGAATCTGGGCCGTGACCTTGGACAATGAGGCGGTAAAGCCGACCTTTTCGACAACACCAATTGTCACATCCCGAAACTTCAGCTCGGTCTCGCCAGCCTGAATACCTGCGCCATTCTCAAACTCAACCGTGATCAACGGCCCGCGTTCGTTGTAGGATTGCCAAGCCACCGTCAACGCCACAAGCAGTGCAAGAATGGGAATGATCCAGATCACCGATGCCCCGCTCAGGAACACCTTGCGGGCGGGCGATACAGACACATCTGGCAGGTCGTCATTCATTGATCTCTGCGCCCCCATCACCGGCTGATTTGTCTTTGGCTTGAACGTCCCAGATCAGACGGGAATCGAACGCCTGCGCCGACAGCATCGTAAAGATAACCGAAAGCGCAAAGAACATAGCCGCAGTGCCGGGATTGATGGCGGCCAATGCCTTGAGTTGCACCAGAGATGACAGGATCGCAACCACAAAGATATCAATCATCGACCAGCGGCCGATGTACTCCACCACCTCATACAGGAATTGGCGCATGTTCTTGGAGACCATTGACCTGTTCTTGACGCTGAGCGCGAGAAACGCCACCGCCCAGAACTTGCCCAGGGGGATCACCACAGAGGCAAAGATGATGATCGCGGCGATGCCCAGATTGCCATGATGCGCCAGTTCAACCGCGCCGCCGATGATCGTGCTTTCATCCACCTGAAACAGCGTTCTGGTTTGCAGCATTGGAAACAGATTTGCGGGCACGTAGCAGATCAGCCCCATTACCCAATAGGCCCACACCCGTTGCAGGCTCATTGGGTCACGGGACACCAGCGCGTGACCGCAACGCGCACAGGTCTGCGTGCCCAGCGGCCATGCTTTGGAGCAGCGGCTGCAGGCGACGATACCCAGATCACGGGCGCTTACGATCTTTTTGGGTGTTCCAGAGAGTTCCATACAGACCATTTACACATGAAGCTGTCCTGCGCGATCACCAGAACAACAAGAATACCAAACATCCAGAACGCCGGACCAAAACCCACATGGGCCAGATCCGCGACTTTTACCAATGCAACAGCGCAGCCTATTGCAAAAATCTCGGCCATCGACCACGGACGCATTGCCTCTGACAATCGGAACGCGCGGATCGCGTGGCGGGCCGGTGGGCGGTCCAACACGACAGGCACCAACACATATAACGTCAAAAGCACCCGAAACAGCGGGAACAGAATTATCAATGCGGCAGTGGCCAATGACAGGATAATCATTGGTCCGCCTGAAAACGCCAAGGCCGCATCAAGGATAGAAACGGCGTTTTTGTTCCCGGCCGCGTCGATGGTCAAAAACGGAAATATCGCCGCACCAATGATCAGGAACAACACCGACAATGCCACCGCGATGATGTGCAGGCCTGCGTTTCTGCGCGGCGCAATCAGAACTTTGTGACAGCGTTGGCATTTGGCCCGCTCACCATGCTGCGGGCGGACAAGTTGAAAAACCGCATCGCATTGCGGGCAGACAATGACCTTGTCCAAATCCAATTGGCTATCTGTGGTGACGCTGTCTTTCATGAAAGCAGACTACCCGATCCTATATGGCGGCGATACGGGAATGTGGGGTTTCCGCCTGGCAGATCAAGTGGCGCCGGTTGGGGTTTTCATTGGCAGGTACGCCGAATTAGGCTCTGTTAAAGCGCTGCGATCTCTTGTTCGGAATACCCCAAGCGCCGCAGGATCTCTGACGTCTCAGCGCCCACTGCCCCGGGCGCGGCTGGTGGCCTTGGCTGGCTTCGCGAAAATCGGGGTGCTGGGGCGGATTGTGTCTTGCCTCCCACATCGACGAGCGACTGCCGGTGGGCCATATGCGGGTGGTCCGGCGCTTCGGAGAACCCAAGAACAGGGGCAACACAGGCATCCGATCCGTCAAAAACCTTGGCCCATTCATCCCGGTCCTTGCTGGCAAAAATATCGGCAAATCGATCGCTCATCTCTGGCCATGTTTTACGGTCGTTTTGTGAAGCGCGAAGATCCTCTGGGAGGTTCAACTTCTCCAACAGGATGGCGTAAAACTGCGGCTCTAACGCGCCCACAGAGATGTATTTACCATCGGCGCAGGCATAGCACCGATAAAAATGTGCGCCGCCATCCAACCAGTTCGCGCCGCGGTCCTGGCTCCAGAATCCCTGAGCCACCATTCCATGGATCAGCCCCATCATCGCGGGCACCCCGTCCACCATTGCGGCATCGACCACTTGCCCTTTTCCCGAGACCCCGCGCTCAATCATCGCAGACAGAATTCCAAAGATCAGAAACATTGTGCCACCGCCGTAATCCGCGACCATATTTAGGGGAGGCACGGGCGGAGCGTCCGGCGCCCCCATGGCATGAAGCGCCCCTGTTAGAGACAGATAATTGATGTCATGACCCGCTGTTTGCGACCACGGACCCTCCTGCCCCCAGCCGGTCATCCGCGCATAGATCAATGTTTCCGGGCAGGTGTCCGGGCCAAGGCCCAACCGCTCCATCACGCCGGGGCGGAACCCTTCGATCAACACATCACTTGCCGCAATCAGCCGCCGCGCGGCATCTAGACCCGCATCTGTCTTGAGGTTCAGCACAATGGATTTCTTGCCGCGACGATTTATGTCTGTTGGATCGGCGGACGCTGCGGCACGGTCCACGGTGATCACTTCGGCCCCCATATCAGCCAGCAATTGACCCGCAAGCGGCGCAGGGCCAAGGCCGGAAAATTCAACAACTTTCAGTGATGCTAGCGGACCTTGAGACATTTTGCGTTCCTTCGATGGCAATTGACCGCCAACAAATGCAAGCACCGCGCAAATAGCAAGTGCTTGCGTCAGCAGCCAAACCCGTCACATTGGAAACACCGCCTCACCCAATCGGAGACTTTGATGCCAGACCTCAAAAACATGACCCGCTTTGTACCATTTGCCGGGGTTGTCCTGTTGGGGTTGCTCTGTCTGATTTTGGTTTTTGCTTGGTCCGTTTGGTTCCTGCTGCCCTTGGCCGTTCTGACCGTGCTCAGCCTCATGGGCATCTATGACGTCCTGCAACCCAGCCATTCGATCCTGCGCAACTACCCCGTTCTGGGGCACATGCGTTTTTTCTTTGAGGGGATCAGACCGGAGATCCGCCAATATCTGATCGAATCCGATCAGGACGAAGAACCGTTCAGCCGCGATGACCGGTCTTTGGTCTATCAACGCGCCAAAGGGCAAGAAGACGCGCGGCCCTTCGGCACGCGAAAACGGGTTTATGAGGCGGGATATTCCTGGGTCACCCATTCGGTGCAACCAATACATATCACCAATCCTGATTTTCGGACGGTGATTGGCGGGCCGGATTGCAAGCAGCCCTATTCCGCCTCTCTGTATAATATCTCCGCGATGAGCTTTGGTTCGCTCTCCGCCAATGCCATTCAGGCACTGAACACCGGGGCGCAGATGGGCGGCTTTGCCCATGATACCGGCGAAGGATCGGTCAGCCGTTATCACAAGGCGGGCGGCGGTGATCTGATTTATCAGGTGGCGTCGGGCTATTTCGGATGCCGGGCCGAAGATGGCAATTTTGATCCGGAAAAGTTCCGTAAAACCGCGTCGCTGGACCAGATCAAGATGATTGAGCTGAAGCTGAGCCAAGGGGCAAAGCCGGGGCATGGCGGGCTGTTGCCTGCGTCCAAAATCAGCCCCGAGATTGCCGAGGCACGCGGTGTTCCGATGGGCAAGGATTGTGTGTCACCTGCCGCGCATCCGGCGTTCTCGACACCCATCGAAATGATGGAATTTATTGGCACCCTGCGAGAATTGTCAGGCGGCAAACCCGTGGGGTTCAAATTGTGCATCGGTCACAGGCGAGAATTTATGTGCATGGTCAAAGCGATGCTGGAAACAGGCATCACCCCTGATTTTATCGTCGTGGACGGGGCGGAAGGTGGCACCGGCGCCGCCCCGGTGGAGTTCTCCAACCATGTCGGCATGCCAATGATCGAGGGGCTGACATTTGTGCACAACACCCTGCGCGGGGCGGGCCTGCGCGAAGGGATCAAGATTGGCGCGGCCGGCAAGATCGTACACGCCTATGACATTGCCCGCGCCTTGGCCCTGGGGGCGGATTGGTGCAATTCGGCCCGCGGTTTCATGTTTGCTATCGGCTGTATTCAGGCGCAGGCCTGCCATACCAATCATTGTCCCGTCGGTGTCGCCACCCAAGACAAACTGCGGCAAAGGGCGCTGGATGTTGGCCACAAAAGCCAGCGGGTCGAGCGGTTTCATCGCAACACGATGGAAGCACTCGCCGAAATGACCGGTGCCGCAGGGTTGCATCATCCTGATGAGTTCCTGCCCCGGCACCTGATGATGCGGCAGGGCGACAACAGCGTCGTCGAAGGGAATGAGGTCTATCACTACCTGCCCGAGGGGTATCTTTTGGACGACAAGGCGGAGGATTTGCACGGCAACAAAACCCGTTGGGCTCGTGCCCGTGCAGACAGTTTTGCACCGGTGGATTAAGCTGCGTTAGTGCGGGCCAGACGCAAAGTGTTGCGCGGTTTGCCATTCGGACAGCTCAAAACGGCCCAATTGCCCTGGCGGCATCACCGCATCCAGCGCCTGCACAAAACCCGGCAGCGCGTCCTGCCCCCCAACGATGGCGACGCGGCCCAGTTTGTCCAATTGCGCCAGCAGGCGTTGTGACACCGCATTTTCGGCTGTGGGGCAATCCATTTGGGACGGCTCTGACAGGTCGATCACCGCATTCACGGATCCTTCATCCTCAAGATAAGGGTCAAGCCGGGCCTCAAGCACATCAAGATCAGTCGCGGCGATGTTGCCGGTCAGATGTAGCCGCAATGTTTGTGGTGCCAATTCTTCAATCGCAATCATTCCATGCATCCCTCAACTGAGCCAAAGCCAGCCTTATTGGGAACAGCAAAATATGAGGATTTCGTTTACGCGATGACGTTTTGTTCCGCTTGCGCATCAATCTGGGCGTTGATGGACCCGCCAAGAAGCACCAGAAAACTGCTGATCCAAAGCCAAATCAACATCGCGATCACGGCTCCGATCGACCCGTAGACCTGATTGTAATTGCCAAAGTTCGCCACATAGAACGAGAATCCGACCGACAAAACGATCCAGGAAAACACCGCAAGCACCGCACCCGGCGACACCCAGGACACCCGCGCCCGGTGCCTGTTCAACCCGTGGCGATACAAAAGCCCGACACCAACAAACAGAACAATCAGCGCAATAGACCAGCGCAGAAAATCCACCAGAAGGCCCGCAAGAAATCCAAGAGGGAAAAAGGACAACACCACAGGGATCACAACCAATGTCAGCAGCGCAACGATGCCCACCGCAACCATTGCCAAGGTCACCAACAAAGCGCGCAGGTAGTGCCGCGCGGTGTTTCTGTTGGGGCGGTTATAGACATTGTTAAGCCCGGTCATCATCGCGCCCACACCGGCCCGCGCGGACCAAAGTGCAAACACCAGTGACAGAAACCCTGCCCATCCCAATGTATCCGCATTTGCAGTCACCAACGCCACCACCTGATCATTGATGATCTGGTACACGTCATCCGGCAGCAGGCCGCGCATCTCTTCCAGCTGGGCCACGACGACAACCGGATCAGATATCAAACCAAGCAAAGCGATCAGCGCGGCCAAAGCCGGAAACAGAGATAGCATTGAGAAAAACGCTACGCCTGCGGCGATCAGGGCAAGGTTATTCTCTGCAATCTGGGCAAAACTTGCCCGCATCGCTTGCCAAAGCACGCCGACGGATAGGGCCGGGCGACTGGTCAAGGATGCCACCTTGTTTTGGATCTATTCCGGCTCCACGTCATCGCGCACTTGTCCCAATGCCACGAGGGTAAATATCAATGTTCCACCAATAATGTTACCCGCCAAAACCGGCAGGAAGAACCCGAGTATTGCAGGGCCTGCCGGCAAGCCGCCTTGCAGCACCAAAACCGCCATTTCCACCGATCCGGCAACGATATGGGTGAAATCCCCTGCCGCGATCAGCCATGTGAACACCAAGATCAACCAAAACGCCGACGCGGAAGCTTGCGGCAGCATCCAGACAATCAGCGCCACGATAATACCAGCCGGAATGGCCCGCCAAAACGACTGGCTCGCACCCATTCCTGTGGCGTGTTGGGACAATCCCTCAATCGCGGGCATCAGATCTGGTGACAGCGCCGGAGTGAATACAAACAGGGCAGCGGCGGCAAAAGCGCCAACAACATTGGCCCCCAAAACAATGCCCCACAGGCGCATCATACAGCCAAAAGCGTACCATGTGCGTTCCTGCATGATCGGCAAGACCGTGGTGATCGTGTTTTCCGTAAACAGCTGCATGCGGCCCATGATCACCGCCAAAAAACCAAGCGAATAACCAAGGTTCTCAATCAAGTACCGCCCCGGCGTATCGGGCAGATAGGTACGCAAAACAGCCTCGCCCAGTACTGAGAGGCTGATCAACATACCTGCCGCGATCCCTGACCAGATCAGTGATCGTTTGGTGCGGCGCAATTCTTCTTCGCCGTCGCGCCGGATCACTTCGTAGATCAGTTTGGGCGACAGCGCGGCGGCGTCATTAACGGATTGCTCTTCCATCTCTTCTTCGAGTTCGGGGTCTTGGGTCTGGTTCATTTGGCAATCCTGTTATCCGCAACAGCCTTGAACTAGCGCAGACCGCCTCAAGGAAAAGGCCTGTCAGAAAATCGGAGGTATTGTGCACCGCTACTGGCAGGGGGCTTGCCTTACCGCGCGATGCGGTAAACGATGCGGCCATGACAACATCTCTTGCCTCCGCCATTGCCGCCAAACGTGACGATCTGATCGCGCTGACCCAAGATCTGATCCGTATTCCAACGCTCAACCCGCCCGGTCAGGACTATCGCCTGATCTGCGAATATCTGGACAAACGCCTGTCGGCGCATGGATTTGAAACACAACTGATCCGCGCACATGGCACACCGGGTGACAGCACAAAATACCCCCGTTGGAACATCATCGCCCGGCGCGAAGGGCGTCATGCGGGCGATTGCGTACATTTCAATAGCCACACAGATGTGGTCGAGGTCGGCGCAGGCTGGACCTTTGATCCCTTCGGCGCCGAGATTTCGGATGGCAAGATTTACGGGCGCGGCACCTGCGATATGAAGGGGGGGTTGGCGGCTTCGATTATCGCGGCAGAAGCCTTTATCGAAACGCATCCCGAATTTGCCGGCGCGATTGAGATTTCAGGCACCGCGGATGAAGAATCCGGCGGCTATGGCGGTGTCGCCTATCTGGCCGAGCATGGCTATTTTGACCCGGCGCGCGTGCAACATGTGATCATTCCCGAACCCTTGAACAAAGATCGCATTTGTCTGGGCCATCGCGGCGGCTGGTGGGCAGAGATCGAGACAAAGGGCGAGATTGCCCATGGGTCTATGCCATTTTTGGGCGATTGCGCTGTGCGACACATGGGCGCGGTCCTGACCGAATTTGAGGACAAACTGTTCCCGGCGATGGCGGCGCGTTGGACGGAGATGCCCGTGGTGCCCGAAGGGGCGCGGCAATCGACCATGAACATCAATTCTATTCATGGCGGTCAAAAGGAACAGGATGACGATTTCACCGGCCTGCCCGCCCATTGTGTGCCGGACAGTTGCCGTATCGTGATCGACCGGCGGTTTTTGGTCGAAGAACCCTTGGACCAAGTGCGCGGCGAAGTGACTGATCTGCTGGAAGGATTGCGCGAGAGCCGTGCCGATTTTGACTATGAACTGACCGAGTTGAATTCCGTCCTGCCCTCCATGACCGATAAGAACGCGCCAGTGGTGCAAACCGTGGCTAAGGCCATTGAGGATGTGATGGGCAAACCGCCTGAATATGTCGCGTCTCCGGGCACTTACGATCAAAAACATATCGACCGGATTGGCAAGTTGAAGAACTGTATCGCCTATGGGCCGGGGGTTCTGGAACTGGCGCATAAACCCGATGAATGGATTGGCATCGACGATATGATCGACAGTGCCAAGGTTATGGGCGCGGCGCTGCAAACTCTGCTGTTGCCTCAGGGCTGATCGTCAAAGGCCGTCGCAGACCGGATCGCAAGGCCGCTGACAATGGCGGTCATAGCCGCGCCGCGATGCATTTGCGCCGCGGGAAGCCTTTGGCGCAGGGCATCTTCGACCACCTGCATTAGGCCGGAACCACCCACAAAAATCAGCTTGTTCACCTCTGCCGCAGATACATGCCCCATCGACAAGGTGGCCTCCGCCGCCTCGCCAATCTGATCTGCGAGCGGCGTGAGCTTTCTGTGCATAAACGTAGCGGGCAACGGCAGAGTTGCGCCGCGCTTTAACATGCCCACATGGATCACCGGATCCGTTTGCGCGGGGTCATTGGCCATGATCTTGCCGGCCTCCACCGCAAAGGCCAGATCATGACCCAATTCATCCTCCAGCACTTTCTCAAGCCGTGCCAGACGTTTGGGGTGCACGGCGAATTTGGCCAATTCCCGCGCTGCACGGCGGGTGTCAGGGCCGTAAAGAAACGGAATCTTCTGCCACGTTGCCAGATCATTAAAGATCGCGTTGGGCGCAACATGGGTGTCATTGCCAAAGGCATGCCGGATGTCACTGCCCATGCCCAGCTGCGGCATCACCTTGGCGATACTCAAACGCCGGTCAAAATCGGTACCGCCAATGCGCACACCGTGGCTGGCCAGAATATCAATGTCACCGCCCTGCCCCTGCCGGAAAAGAGTGAAATCAGAGGTACCCCCACCAATGTCGACCACCAGACCAAGGTCGCCGTCTTCCAGCACGGCCCGATTGGCGATCGCAGCCGCCTCGGGCTCATTCAGGAAACGCACATCGGAAAACCCGGCGCGGGTGTAGGCTTCGGTCAGATCCAGCAAAGCTTGATCATTGCGGGCCTGATCTGCGGTGTGAAACTGGACAGGCCGCCCGGACAGCGCCCGATCAAAGGTTTCACCGGTTGCCGCCTCGGCGCGGCGTTTCACCTCGGCCAAAAACCGGCCAACAATGTCGATGAAATCCAACCGTTCCCCCAAAAGCATCCGGCTTTCACGCATCAAACGGGTGCCAAGCAGGCTTTTGAGACCCCGCATATACCGGCCTTCCTCGCCCGACAAAAGCGCCTGCGCGGCCCGCTCTCCAACTCTCATCTTCTTGGCGTCAAAGTCAAAAAACACCGCCGTCGGAAGGGTCTGCGCCCCCGCCTCAAGGTCAATCAGAACCGGCGCGCCGCCGCGAACATACCCGGCCGCCGAATTGGATGTGCCAAAATCAATGCCCAACGTGGATGACATCACAGGCCCCCGCCCCATCAAAAGGCCGGTGCATACCTCCACTGCTGACCAAAGGCAAACAGAGCCAAGGAAAGCTGGCCTTAAGCCCGATTCTTTTGTTAACGTCAGGTATAACCAATCGGGAGACCACCATGTTCCACCTTCGCACCATTCTGCTGGGCGCAAGTACCGCCGCCCTGATGGCAGGCACAGCCATGGCCAAAGATGATCTTACCTTGGCCATGCAGCTTGAACCGCCGCACCTTGATCCGACCTCTGCTGCGGCTGGGGCTATCGATTCTGTGCTATATTCCAATGTGTTCGAGGGGCTGACCCGGTTTATGGGCGATGGCTCCGTCGTTCCGGGCCTGGCTGAATCCTGGGAGATTTCCGATGATGGCCTGACTTATACGTTCAAACTGCGCTCAGGTGTGACATTCCATGATGGAACCACCATGGACGCCGAGGATGTGAAGTTCAGCCTTGACCGGATCAACGCCGAAGACAGCGCAAATGCGCAAAAGGCGCTGTATTCCGCGATCTCGGGCGTGACCGTGATTGACCCCATGACGGTTGAGATCACGCTGTCCGAACCCAACGGCAACATGTTGTTCAACCTTGCCTGGGGTGACGCTGTGATCGTTGCGCCGGAAAGCATTGAGAACATCAAGCAACAGCCCATCGGCACTGGCGCGTTCAAATTTGACAGTTGGTCCCAAGGCGACAAAATCGAGATCAGCCGCAATCCGGATTACTGGGGCACCCCTGCGGTGCTGTCCAAGGCCACGTTCAAGTTTATCTCGGACCCAACGGCGGCTTTTGCTGCTATGATGGCCGAAGATGTGGACGTTTTCAGCGGCTTCCCAGCGCCCGAAAACCTGCCGCAATTCGAAGCCGACCCGCGTTTTCAGGTTCTGATCGGGTCTACCGAAGGCGAAACAATCCTGTCGACCAACAACAAGATGCCACCCTTTGACAACGTCAAAGTACGGGCCGCCGTGGCGCATGCGATTGACCGTCAGGCCATCGTGGATGGCGCGATGTTCGGCTATGGCACCCCTATCGGCACCCATTTCGCACCACACAATCCGGCCTATGTCGATCACACCGGGATGAGCAATTATGACCCCGAACGCGCCAAGGCGCTGCTGGCCGAGGCAGGCTTTCCAGACGGGTTTGAAACCACATTGCACCTGCCGCCGCCATCCTACGCCCGCCGCGGCGGCGAGATCATCGCAGCGCAGCTTGCCGCAGTTGGGATCAAGGCCGAGATCAGCAATGTGGAGTGGGCGCAGTGGTTGGAAACCGTGTTCAAAGGCAAGAACTTTGGCCTGACCATCGTTAGCCACACAGAGCCGATGGATATCGGGATCTATGCCAACCCGGATTATTACTTCCAGTATGACAACCCTGCCTTCCAAGAGCTGATGACGAAACTCAACAGCACAACAGACCCCGACATGCGCACCTCGATGCTGGGTGAAGCGCAGAACATCATCTCGAATGATTATGTGAACGGTTACCTGTTCCAGCTTGCTGCGATGTCAGTGGCAAAAGCTGGTGTTCAGGGTTTGTGGGCCAATGCGCCGACACAGGCCAACGACCTTACAGCGGTCAGCTGGGCGGAGTAATCTTGGAGCCAAAAAATACGAAAAGGCCCCGCGGTTGTCGGGGCCTTTTCTTTTTGGTCACTTGCGGCGCGTCACGCCATTTTCATTTTGAAATCGAAGCAAATCGCCGGCTGAAACTGTCGATACAATAAGACCGGTGCCATAAGCTGTCAGCCCTGCAACACGAAATTCGCCCGCCGGGAGGACGCTCTGCACATCCACTGCATAGGTGGCGCCATCAGGCGATTTGCAGCGCACGGGAGCTTTGGCATTTGCGGCAGGATAGTCGATCTTTCCAGGCACTGCTGGTGTCTGCAATCTGCCCGACGGTAGGGTCACAGAACATTCGGTTCCGGCAGGAAAATCCTGAAACAGGATTGAGATTTTCGATTTGGGGTTCAGGCTCGGTGCGCTTGCTGTTGGCGCATTTGATCCAACACAGGCCGCCAGCGCCACCATCATGGCCGCGCTCATTATGATCTTTTTCATTTTGTCACTCTTGAACATATTTCAACTTTTGCGGGCATATTGCTACATTGCTTCCCCGTCAATGTATGACACCGGCACAGCGGCGCGGCGTTTTTGCCACAGCCTAGCCTCCGCGCTTTACCGGCTCTTGTCCTTGGATGCCAAAGACCAAACATCATGCCCATGACAAACGCCCAAAACCCCGCCCCGCAAAGCCGACTGGCTGGTCTGGACCTTGCCAGATACCTCGCCTTTGTCGGGATGGTCATCGTGAATTTTAAGATCGCGATGGGCGCGGACAATGATGGTGGAGTGCTTGGCCTGCTGAGCGGAGCCTTGGAGGGGCGGGCGGCGGCGACTTTTGTTGTGCTTGCCGGGATCGGGCTTGGCCTTGCCGGTAGCAAAGCCTTGGATCTGACCATATCGGTGTCGCTGCGCCGGGCGGTGTTTCTATTGGCGATTGGCCTGTTGAACATGCTGATTTTTGAGGCCGACATTCTGCATTATTATGCCTTCTACTTTCTGTTCGGCGTGTTGCTTTTGCCTCTGTCCTCACGTGCATTGGTCTGGGTCATTCTGGCGCTCAACCTTGGGTTTGTCGCGATGGTGTTTGTATTCGAATATGACACTGGCTGGAACTAGGAGACCTTTGCCTATGCCGATTTCTGGACGCCTGCGGGCTTTGTCCGGAACTTGTTTTTCAACGGCTGGCATCCGGTTATTCCCTGGCTTGGGTTTCTCTTGTTCGGGATCATTCTCAGCCGCTTTGCTCTGTCAGAACGCAGGGTTCAAATGGCGCTTGTCGGCTTTGGCACTGGCGCACTTGCGTTTGCAGAGGGCTCCAGCATCGGCCTGACAAATGTGCTGGTGCCGCTTGACCCTGAGTTTGGGTTGCTGGTCACAACCGATCCTATTCCGCCAATGCCGCTTTATAGTTTAGCGGGTTTCGGGGCTGCGTCATTGGTGATTGGGCTGTGCCTTTTGTTGGCTGGGCCTTTGGGCAAATGGCATATTTTGCCGTTGATCGTCCCTGCGGGGCGGCAAACGCTGACGCTCTATATTGCGCATATTCTGGTGGGCATGGGCACCATTGAGACATTGGGGATGTTGGGCGGCCAGACCACGGCGCAGGCGGTTAGCGCCGCATTGTTGTTCAGCCTTGGCGCAACGATGTACGCCTATCTATGGTCTAAGCTGTTTAAGCGCGGTCCGATTGAGGCCTTGATGCGCAAACTGGCGGGCTAATGCCCCCAGATCAAAGCACTGGTCGCTTCAACAACTGACGCACTGCCTCTTTGACCTCGTCGCGCACATCGCCTTGGCGGGGGTCATCTTGCAACGTGGTGAACCAATGCTCTGGCGGGTTCTTGCCGCGGCGGTTGCCGTCAAACCGCAAGGCCCGAAGAACCGCTTCGGCCTTCTCCGGCATCGTTGCGGGCAGGTGATGCCCGTTCAAAATACCCCAAACCCCGGTCCACAGACGGCCAACTGACCACGGGTTATAACCGCCGCCACCCAGCACCAGCAGCCTTGGCGCCATGTTCATGAGGCGGCGCAGGATATCCCAATGAGCGTTATTGCTAAGCTGGAGATGTGAGAGCGGATCTTCTTCGACCGCATCTGCCCCGCATAGCAGCACAATCGCATCGGGCATAAAGGCCTGTACACGCGGGAGGATCAGCGCATCGCGCACAAAGGTCATTTCACTGTCATTAAACCCACGCGGCACCGCAACGTTTAGCGCATTGCCGCCGCCATCGTTTTCCACCGGCCCGCTGCGCGGCCAAAGCCGTGCCTCATGCACCGAGATCATCAGGCAATCGGGATCACCGCCAAAACCAACTTCGACCCCGTCAGGGTGGTGGGCATCAATATCGACAAAAGCGATCCGCCGCACACCAAACCGGCGCAGGCTAAGCATCGCAAGCACCGGATCGTTGAGATAGCAAAACCCGTTGGCGCGGTTCGGCATTCCGTGATGGGTGCCGCCAGCAGGGTTATAAACAACACCGCCTTCGCGCAGCAACTCTCCTGCCAGGATGGACCCGCCTGCCGCTGTGGCCGGGCGGCGAAAAATCTCGGGGAACACCGGATTTGTCACGCTGCCAATATCGTGACGGGCAAGATCCTGAGCGGTTGCGATCTGATCTGCTTCGACCCGCTGCAACGCGCCGATGTAATCTGCTGTGTGCCAATTCACCAATGCCTCAGGCTTGGCCCGAGGAGAGGTGACAAATTGGCTTATCGGCAACCAACCAAGGGCCCGCGACAGGTCCATCACGGTGGACACTCGCGGCACACGCAAAGGATGCCATCGACCATAGCTAGAGCCGCGATAAATTTCATGTCCGATGAAGAGGGGGCTGATCATGCGTCTTACTTAACCCAAGCGCCGGGTCTTGCCATCATCGCATACAAAAGGGGCACCCAAAAGGATGCCCCAATTTGTTCAACTGCCCGCTGTTTTAGCGTGTGCCAGCGGATCCGATAGCTGCTTCGGAGATCATTGCGTCCAAGTTGGTGTCGCAAGTCCGCTCAAGCAGCGCCATTTCGTCATCGCCGATGGTATTTTCATCAGCGGTCAGCGAGGATTCGTTCGCTGTCGCCTCGGCGCCCGTCGCATTGCCGTTGTCGCTGTCGGTGGCTTCTGCGGCTGTCACGCCGTCACCATCGTCTGTCGCAGTGGCGCTGTCTTCCATGCTTTCACCGTCATCGCCCGTTGCGATCTCGGCCAAGGCCATCTGTGCCACTTTCATACGGTCCTCGGCGCCCAGATCTTTCCACTCGGCACATGTCATGGATGTGCTCATGTGGCCGTCTGCAAATGCAGGGGCAGACACGGTGCCCATAAGGGCGGCGATGGCAAGGGTTTTTACAGTCGTGTTCATTGTTACTCTCCAAAACTCATTAACTTCACCAAACCAACCAGCCGCCCGGTATTTGGTTCCCAAAGAAAACGGCTCGGCCATTGGGCCTCTCGCCAACTCGTTATTAATAAACACTTATATTGCACGTCACGAAAATGGCATCCGTGTGAATGACCAGTCAAACCCTACTGACAAAGCGTCAATTCACCGCGTTTTCGTCGCGGCAAAGCGGCCAAACCCCTCTGGACCCGCCCCGCTCCTGCGCCTAACCTTCCTGCAATGCTACGCTATACGATCAAACGCCTGATTTCGCTGTTTATCAGCCTTGCTGTGGCGTCGATTGTGATTTTTGCGGTGATTGAGATCGCCCCGGGTGATCCGGCTTCCTTTATGCTGGGAATGAACGCGCAACCCGAAACGCTGGCCGCATTGCGCGCCGAGCTTGGCCTCGATGTCCCCAAGGTGCAGCGCTACCTGACTTGGGTGGGCGGCATGCTCAGCGGTGATTTCGGCACCTCCTATACCTACCGCACCCCCGTGATGGATATGATTTCTGACCGTTTGTGGGTGTCTTTGCCACTGGCCCTTTACGCTTTGGTTCTCAGCACCGCTTTGGCCTTCCCTGCCGGAATTTACGCCGCCTCCCGTCGGGGGCAAGCGGGCGACATCGGCGTGATGGGCGCGACACAACTGGGCGTGGCGGTGCCAAACTTTTGGTTTGCGATGATGCTGGTGCTGATCTTTGCGATCAACCTGCGCTGGTTTGCGGCGGGTGGTTTTGTTGGCTGGGACAAAGGGCTTTGGGCCGGTCTGCATGCATTGACCCTGCCCGCCATCGCGCTGGCATTGCCGCAGGCCGCCATTCTGGCCCGCGTCATGCGATCCTCCCTGCTGGATGTGCTGGGCGAAGATTTTATGCGCACTGCGCGGGCGAAGGGTCTGACCGCCCGGCAAGCGCTGTGGCGGCACGGGCTGCGCAATGCGTTGATCCCGGTGCTGACCATCATTGGTTTGCAGTTTTCCTTCCTGCTGGCCGGATCCATTATCATTGAACAAGTGTTTTACCTTCCGGGCCTTGGCCGATTGGTCTTTCAATCCATTTCTGCCCGCGATCTGATCGTGGTGGAATCGGTGGTGATGCTCTTGGTGTTCTCGGTGATCACCGTCAATTTCCTTGTGGATCTGGCCTATGCTGCCGTTGATCCGCGGCTGAGGTCGCGCACATGATCCGCAATTTGATCATCGGCGGCGTGCTGTCTGCGGTGTTTGTCTGCGCCGCATTGATCAGCTTTGTCTGGACCCCTTATGACCACGCCGCCCTGGACATCGCCAACAAGCTGAAGACGCCCAATGCGTTGCACCTGCTGGGCACCGATCACTTTGGCCGCGATATACTCAGCATGATCATGGTTGGCGCTCGCACCTCCATCGCGGTGGCGCTGGTGGCTGTTGGCATCGGGATGGGCCTTGGTGTGCCTCTGGGCCTCTGGGCTGCTGCGCGACAGGGGACCTGGCTGGATGAATTGATCATGCGCGGCAATGATCTGGTGTTTGCTTTTCCCAGCCTTGTGATTGCCATTCTGATCACCGCGATCTTTGGCGCTGGCGCGATCAATGCGATCATTGCTATTGGCATCTTTAACATTCCGGTCTTTGCCCGGATCACCCGTGGTGCGGCGCTGTCGCTGTGGCGACGGGAGTTTATTCTGGCCGCGCGGGTCGCTGGAAAATCCGCCGCTCGGATCTCTGTGGAACATATTCTGCCGAATGTGACCAATCTGCTTATTGTGCAGGGGACAATCCAGTTTTCCTTGGGCATTCTGGCCGAGGCGGGCCTTAGCTATGTTGGCCTTGGCGCGCAACCGCCAACGCCATCCTGGGGGCGGATGCTGGCCGATGCGCAAACCTTGGTCAGCATTGCACCGCATATGGCGCTGGTGCCGGGGTTCGCGATCATCCTTACAGTGCTGGGCCTGAACCTGATGGGCGACGGGTTGCGCGACTATCTGGATCCCAGGTTGCGGGTGGCGCGGGTATGAACTTGCTTGAAATCACCAACCTGTCGCTGTCCATTCACGCGCTCAAGATCCTGCGTGACGTGACCCTCTCTGTCGCGCCGGGTGAAATTGTCGCTGTGACAGGGGAAAGCGGTTCTGGCAAATCCCTGACCGCGCTGGCCACGATGCAACTGTTGCCCAAGGGGGCCGAACTGAGCGGCCATATCATGTTAGGCGATCAAGATCTGACAGAACTGACCGAGGCACAATTGTGCGAGATTCGCGGCAATGATGTCGGCATGGTGTTTCAGGAACCGATGACCGCGCTGAACCCCGTGCAGACCATCGGCGCACAGGTGGCCGAGACCATTCGCGTACATCACCGCGATGTTTCCCGGCAAGAGGCAGAGGCCCGTGCCGCTGAAACCCTGGCCCGTGTTGGTCTGCCTCAGGACCGCTTTCCCCTGTCGCGCTATCCTCATGAGCTGAGCGGCGGTCAGCGCCAGCGGGTTGTGATCGCCATGGCCATCGCCCTGCGCCCGCGTTTGTTGATCGCGGATGAACCGACAACGGCATTGGATGTGACCACGCAAGCGCAGATATTGGCGCTGCTGAAAAAACTGGCCCAAGAAGACGGCATGGGCCTGCTGATGATCACCCACGATCTGGCCGTGGTGGCGGATATGGCCGACCGGATCATCGTCATGCGGCATGGCGAAGTGGTGGAGCAAGGTGAGACGCGGTCATTGCTTCAGAACATGCGCCACCCCTACACCAAGATGTTGTTCGAGGCCTCCGGCCACCGCGTGTCGCTGCCTGAGCCGCCACCGCCACAGCCGCTGCTTGAGGTGCGCAATGTGATCCGCGATTACCGATTGCCGCGTACCAGCCTGTTTGGGCATCCGGGGCATTTTCGGGCGGTAAACGATGTGTCTTTCACCATTCAGCGTGGTGAACGGCTGGGCCTTGTTGGGGAATCGGGTTGTGGCAAATCCACTTTGACCCGTGCCCTACTGGGGCTGGAGCAGGTACAGGGTGGCAGCATCACGTTGAACGGTGCGCCGGTGTTCAGTGGAACACGGCCCAATCTGGATGTCCGCCGCCAGATGCAGGTGGTGTTTCAAGATCCATTCGGCAGTTTCAATCCACGGCACCGCGTGGATCGTTTGATCACCGAGCCATTTCATCTGCTGCATGACCCGCCGCAGGGCGCGGATCGCACCCGTGCAATTGATGAGGCGCTGACGGCCGTGGGACTGACCCACAAAGACGCCAGCAAATACATCCATGAGTTCTCCGGCGGTCAGCGCCAGCGCATCGCCATCGCCCGCGCCCTGATCATCCGGCCCGAGCTGATCTTGTTTGACGAGGCCGTCAGCGCCCTGGATGTGTCCGTGCGGGCGCAAATCCTTGATCTGCTGGCGGACCTTTGCGGCGCTTATGATCTGACCTATCTGTTTATTTCCCACGATCTATCCGTGGTGCGCACCGTGACGGATCGGGTGCTGGTGATGAAATCAGGCGAAATTGTCGAACAGGGCCAAACCGAAGACGTATTTGAACGCCCCGCGCATACTTATACGCAATCTCTGATCGCCGCCGCGCCGGTGCTTCCCCAGTTTGAGCAGGCCCGCGCATGACCCGTCGCATCAGCATCACGCCCGTGTCAGAGCAGAAACGCGGGGTTATCGACGCTATGTCGAAGGCCTATTTCAGAGAGCTTCTGCCGGAGGGGCCCGTCTATTATCCAAACGCTCTGGATCGTTACTGGATCGAACCCGGCCGGCATCCTTACGTGATTGAATTGGATGGCACGCCTGTGGGCTTTGCCCTTGTGTGGAACCATGAGGATGGTTGCCACCAGTTGACGGAGTTCACCATTCAACCTGCCTTTCGCAATCGTGGGATCGGGACAGAAGCGGCAACGCTGATCTTTCAGGCGCTGGGTGGTGATTGGGTCTTGGGCGTTGCCAAGAACGCACCAAATGGCATGGCTTTCTGGCGGCAGTGCCTTGAAAGCTGTGACGCGATATTCGAGATCGCCGAAGGTCCGCCGCGCACTGACAATCAATGCGGCAGCTATGCATTTCGGGTCGGGCGATGACCCAGCGCACTTGCACCCAAAACCAAAGGACAATTGCATGAAACCCGGACCAAAGAACCTGATCACCGATGTCTCCGGTCTGTTGGTTGGTAACGCGCAGGATGATGCGCTGAAGTCAGGGACAACAGTTGTCACAGCCGCCGATCCCTTTGTGGCCTCTGTGCATGTGATGGGCGGTGCGCCGGGATCACGCGAAACGGATCTGCTCGCACCCGATAAATCCGTGACAGAGGTAGAGGCGCTGGTGCTTTCCGGCGGGTCGGCCTATGGGCTTGATGCCTGTTCCGGCGTGGTGGACGGGTTGCGCGCGCAGGGGCGCGGATTTCAGGTGCGCGGCGCGGTGATCCCTTTGGTGCCGGGGGCCATCCTGTTTGATCTGCTCAATGGCGGTGAAAAAGACTGGACCGAGAACCCCTATCGCGCACTAGGTCGTGCGGCGTTTGAGGATGCCTCGGATCAGTTTACGCTGGGCAGTGTTGGGGCAGGCACGGGCGCATTGACGGCGATGGTCAAAGGCGGGCTCGGATCGGCCTCGTTGGTTTTGCCAGACGGGAGCACGGTCGGTGCGCTCGTTGCGGCCAACCCTGTTGGCGCGGTGACCACACCCGGCGACGAACACTTTTTCGCGGCACCATTTGAGATCGGGGATGAATTTGGCGGCCAAGGCGTTGATCCCGCGACGGGTCTGGGTCTGCAATTGGACAGCCGCAAGATGCAAGCCATGTCACCACGTGAAAACACCACCATCGCCATCATTGCTACCGATGCCCCATTGACCAAGGCACAATGCCAGCGGGTAGCGGTGGCCGCCCATGACGGCATTGCCCGCGCCACGGTTCCGGCCCATACGCCGCACGATGGTGATCTGGTCTTTGCCCTGTCCACGGGCACCGGCGCATCGGTGCCAGACACCACCTTGATCGGTCATGCTGCCGCGCAATGTCTTGCCCGCGCTATCGCCCGCGCCGCCTTTGAGGCGACACCGGCCCCCGGCGACCTTTTGCCCTGTTGGAGGACACTCAATGCCTGATCTGGCACTCGAAGATATCACCTTGCACTATGAAATAGACGGCAGCGGCCCGCCGCTTTTGCTGCTCGCTGGGATGATGGGTGACAATGCCAGTTGGGGCGCTTTGCTGCGACTTTTGACACCGCATTTTACGGTCATTCGCCCCGACAACCGCACCACCGGCCAGACCACCCCTTGGGATGCGCCGGTGAGTGTGGGCCAAATGGCCGAAGACGCCGTCGCGCTGATGCGGCATTTGGGTCATAAGCGTTATCACGTCACCGGCCATTCGATGGGCGGGCTGATGGCGATGGAATTGTCGGGGTTGGTGGGCGATGCGATGGCCTCGCTGACCATTCTGGCCTCTGCGCCCGTGCGGGTTCCGCGCACGATGCATGTCTTCGATACATTGCTGGCCATTCGCCGCAGCGAGGGTGGCGAGACGCATTGGCTCAATGCCCTATACCCTTGGGCATTCCGGCCCGCGTTTTTCGAGAACCCAAAGAACAGCGCAATGGCTGTTGAGGCGGCGCTGGCCTATCCCCATGCTCAGACCGCCGATGCCATGGCCCATCAGATCGAAGCCCTACGCAACTTTCGCCCGCGCACCCGCGCATCAGATATCAAGACACCGACACAGGTGATCTTTGCCGCCGATGATCTGATGATCCCCGAGGCCGCAGGGCGCAAAGCCTTCGCCGCCATCGAAGGGGTCTCACAGATCACGCTGCCCGATGCAGGCCATTCGATTCACTGGGACGCACCCGAAGCCGTGGCAGAACGGGTCATCGCCCATGCGCAGGCTCACACCGCGTCAGGCTGATTTGCAGGTGCGGCCTGTGCCAAGGCTGGCACCGCCATGCAGGCCTCATGAATGCGGCGGATCGTTGGGTATGGGGTCATATCGACCTCGAACCGTGCGTTGTTAAGGACTTGAGCGTAAAGGCACAGATCGGCCAAACCAACCGTGTCACCATGGCAGAAAGTGCCTATCTCCGGCTCCGCTGCCAGCCGTGTTTCTAGCGCCTCCATGCCCGCGCTGGCCCATGTGCGGAACCACGCCGCCTTGCCCGCTGCATCCACGCCAAATTCGGCTTCGAGATGTTTGAGAATGCGCAGATTGTTCACTGGATGAATGTCCAGGGCGACGATCTGTGCAAGGCTACGCACCCGCGCCCGCGCCCATGGATCGGACGGCAGCAGTGCTGGCTCGGGATACACCTCATCCAGCCATTCCAAAATCGCCAGGGATTGCGGCAATGCGCCCTGCGGAGTGACCAAAGTGGGCACCAGTCCGGATGGGTTCAGCGCCAGATGTGCGGCGCTGGCTTGTTCACCTTTGAGCAAGGACAATGGGATGTAATCATAGCTAAGCCCCTTGAGGTTTAGCGCGGCCCGCACCCGAACCGATGTCGAGGAGCGGAAGTAATTGTGCAATGCCAGATCAGTCATGCGCGGTCTCCTATGGTCACTTCGAGGGTTCCGATGCCATCCACACCCCCGGTGATCACATCACCAGGGACCACCGCGCCAACACCGGCAGGGGTGCCTGTCATGATCAGGTCGCCGGGGGCCAGCGTCATCGCCCGCGACAGGATCGCAACTGTTTCGCGGACCGACCAGATCAGATCGGACAGATCCGCATCCTGCCGCAACTCTCCGTTCACCGACAGCCAGATGCGCCCGGTCTCGACACTTGGCACATCCGCGATCGACTTGATCGCAGAGATCGGCGCAGAGTTGTCAAAGGCTTTGCCCCAATCCCACGGGCGGCCCATCTTTTTCGCCTCGCCTTGCAGGTCGCGGCGGGTCATATCAAGGCCCACGGCTGCGCCCCAAACATGGGTCATCACATCCGCCTCGGCAATGTTTGATCCGCCCTTGCCCAGCGCAATCACCAGCTCAATCTCGTGATGCAAATCTTCGGTCAGCTTTGGGTATGGCAAGGTGAAAGGGGTATCCACAGCGGCATCGGCCGGTTTGGTGAAAAAGAACGGCGCCTCTCGTGTGGGGTCTTTGCCCATCTCGCGGGCATGTGCCTCGTAATTCCGGCCCACACAGAAAATCCGCCGCACCGGAAATCGGTCTGAGCTGCCCTGCACGGCGAGGCTGGCCTGTTTCGGCGCGTTGATCACATACATCGGCATTCCCTTTCGTTTGCCCTGCGAGATACAGGCCGCGCCACCTAAACGCAGGTCGGCGGAAACCTCAATGCCATGCCACTTGGCTAGGACGGGGTCGCAAGATCCTTAAGGATCGGGCAATCGGGGCGATCATCCCCTGCGCAGGCCTCGACCAGATGCCCAAGGGTATCGCGCATCGCCGAGAGTTCGGTAAGCTTGCGATCAATCTCGGCCAGGTGTTCCTTGGCGATTTGTTTCACATCCGCACTGGCACGGCCCTTGTCATCATAAAGGGCCAATAGGCTGCGACAACTTTCAACCGGAAACCCCAGTGACCGCGCACGGGCTAGAAACGCCAGTTTGTGTTGGTCGTTTTCACTGAACACGCGGTATCCGTTGCTTTGCCGGTTTGGGCTGACTAATCCGATGTCTTCGTAATAACGGATGGTTTTTGCGGGCAGACCTGTGGCCGCCCCGACCTCTTTGATGTTCATTTGGCCCCTCCTGCACGTCTCAGCCGCAGCGCATTTGTCAGAACAAAGACAGACGAAAATGCCATCGCGCCCGCCGCCATAGCCGGCGACAAAAGCATCCCGAAGGCAGGGTAAAGCAGACCCGCCGCGACCGGAATCAACAAGATATTATACCCAAAAGCCCAGACCAGATTTTGCCTGATGTTGCGCAGGGTCAGACGTGAAATGTCAAAGGCGGCGACAACTCCGTCCAGCGTGCCGGACATCAGCACAACATCCGCTGTTTCAATCGCAACATCGGTGCCGGTTCCGATGGCGATGCCCACATCCGCATGGGCCAGCACGGGTGCATCGTTGATCCCGTCGCCAACAAAGGCAACGCGCCGATCCGGCCCGCCAAGCCCCTCAAGCGCGGTGATTTTTCCCTCTGGCAGAACCTCTGCGATCACCTTGTCGATGCCCAGCGCCCGCGCCACGGCTTGTCCGGTTTTTTCCCCGTCGCCAGTGATCATCGCAACCTCGATCCCGCGAGACTTGAGCGCGGCAATGGCATCGCGGCTTTCGGCTTTGATCGGATCAGACACCGCAATCAGGGCAATGGCGTGAACTCCACGCGCGGCAAAGAAGACTGTTTTGCCATCCTCGGCCAGTTTCGCTGCATCCTGTTGCAATTCCGAAATGTCGATCCCGGCGTCAGCCATCATCGCCGCGTTACCGATCCGGATCAGATCGGCCCCGACCCGAGCGGTAGCTCCCTGACCTGAAACTGCGGTAAAATCTTCGGCCACCGGGATCGGAACGCCCTCTGCTTGCGCTGCTGCAACAACGGCCCGAGCCACCGGGTGTTCTGACAACGCCTCAACCGCTGCGATGTGGGACAGTACCTCTGTCCGGCCAAAGCCTTGCGCAATCTGCAACGCCGTCAGGCTTGGCCGTCCCTCCGTCAAGGTGCCGGTTTTGTCAAAGGCAACCACATCCACCCCGCTCAGCGATTGCAGGGCGTCCCCTTGCCGGAACAGCACACCCAATTGCGCCGCTCGCCCTGTGCCGACCATGATTGAGGTTGGCGTGGCGAGGCCCATCGCGCAGGGGCAGGCGATGATCAGTACCGAAACACCCGCGACCAAAGCATGTGAGACCACCGGCGCAGGCCCGAACAGGAGCCATATCACCACCGTCAGCACGGCAGTCAAAAGAACAGCGGGCACAAACCACAGGGTCACCCGATCTACCAAAGCCTGAATGGGCAGGCGTGCGTTCTGGGCTTGCTGCACCATCTTAATGATCTGGGACAAGGTCGTATCCTGTCCGGTGCGGGTCACCACACAAGTCAGGCTGCCGTTGCCGTTGATCGTGCCGCCGGTGAGCGCATCGCCGGGAGATTTGACCACTGGCATCGGCTCTCCGGTGATCATGCTTTCGTCAACGTTGCCGGAACCTGATTTCACACTCGCATCAATGGCAATCCGTTCGCCGGGGCGCGTGCGAAAGATGTCGCCGGGACGCAGGTCTTCGATCGAGGTTTCGATCCAATCCGCGCCCGATTGGACCATTGCCGTTCTTGGTTGCAGGCCAATCAGCTTTTGGATCGCAGTGCCGGTCTGGCCTTTGGCGCGGGCCTCAAACCAGCGGCCCAGCAGGATCAATGCCACAATCACCGCCGCCGCTTCGAAATACACAACGCGGCTGTCTTGTGGCAGCAAGGCTGGCACAAACAACGCCACAGTCGAATAGCTCCACGCCGCCCCGGCACCGAGGGCAACCAAACTGTCCATATTGGGCGCACGGCGCAGCAATGCCCGACCGCCCTGCACAAAGAACGCCCGGCCCGGTCCGATCAGGACAAGGGTCGTAAGGATGAACTGGATGATCCAACTGGTCTGATGCCCAATGGTGCGTCCAATGAGGTGATGCAGCGCAGGCACCATGTGACCGCCCATTTCCAGAATGAAAACCGGCAACGCGAGACCCATCGCGAGGATCATCGCGCGTTTGTGAGTTTCGGCCTCTTCGGCCTTGGTGGCGGCGCGGTCTGGCATTTGGCCCTGCTCAAGAACCGTTCCGGGGTAGCCCGCATCAGCAGAGGCGGCGATCAATTCTGTAGGCGAGGTGATACCCGGCACGTACCGGATCTGCGCCGACTCATCGGCAAGATTGACCTGTGACGCCACAACGCCCGGAACTGCCTGCAACGCCTTATCCAGACGTCCGACGCAGGATGCACAGGACATGCCGGTGATCGCCAATGTCAGGGTCTGCGTGGCCGCCGGATATCCGGCCTGGTCCAAGGCGGTGATGGCTTTTGTCTTGGCTTGGTCGTCATCGGCAGAAAAATGCGCCGTTTCATCGGCAAGATTTACAGTGACACCTTCAACCCCCTCAACAGCTTCCAGCGCCCGCGCCGCACGGCCCACACAGCCGCCGCAGGACATATTCATCACCGGAATTGAGATTGTTGGTGTTTGCGACATGGCCCTGCTCCTTGGCTGACAGCCCTCACATAAGGGTTCCAGTCACTAGAAGGTCAAGGGGCAACTGCCGCCGTTTTCAGGTTTTCAGCAATGCGCCGTAGTGATCCATCCCGCGCAGTAGCTGCGCCTGATAGGTCGCGGCATCAATATTGGCACCGCAAACCACAACGCCAACCCGCTTTCCCTGCAAGCTTTTGCGCAGGGGGCCCAGCAGACCGGCCATCGCCGCCCCGGCGGCGGGTTCCACCGCAAGTTTCGCCTCTTGTTGAAGTGCAACCATACCAGCGCAGATCTGATCATCGGTGACACGCACCATGTCATCCACGTAAGCCGCGCAAAGAGCATGCCCCAAAGGCAAAGCCATGGGCGGTCCAAGGCTATCGGCGATGGTTTCGACCTTGTCCAGCGTCACGGGCTGACCCGCAGCCAAGGACCGCGACATACTGTCAGCGCCGGTGGGTTCCACGCCAAAGACCATGCAGCCCGGCTTGTGCAATTTGACCGCCGCCGCGATGCCACTGATCAGCCCGCCGCCGCCCACGGAGACAACCACCGCATCCAGATCGGGCATATCCGATATGAACTCATAACCAACCCCTGCCGTGCCGAGGGCCGTGTTCACCCCTTCGAACGGGTGAATAAAGGTCCGCCCTTCTTCGGTCGACAAGCGCTCAGCCTCGGCAAAGGTCGGCGCACCGGGGGCCCGCAAGATCACCTCGGCGCCTTCGGCCTCCGCGCGGGCAATCCGGAATGGGTTTGCGTTGTCTTGCATCACCACCTTGGCAGAAAGGCCGGTCACACGTGCCGCCCATGCTGCAGCGATGGCATGGTTGCCCGCACTGGCCGCGGTGATCCCCGCTTTCTTGTCCGCCTCGGGGATCGACATGGCATTGGACAGCGCCCCGCGCGCCTTAAAGGTGCCAGTGTGCTGAAAACACTCCAGCTTAAGCGCGACATGACCGCCGCCCATAACTTGCCTGATCAAATGCGAGGGCAACGGGATCGATGGCGTATGGGCAATATGCGCCCGCAATTGTTCTGTTCGTTGGCGGATGAGATCTGCTGTGATCTCGCTGATGTCCACGGTGTTGTCTGCTCCCATGTCGTGTCCTTTATGGTTTTGCACCCAAACCGGGCCATGTTTGAACTCATCCACAAACAGGGCGCGGTCAAAAAAACCGGCAAACCTCTGCTTGTCTTTGCTAATGTCGCTTGAAACTTGGTAAACTGCTAGCCTAACAGGCAATTGAATTATCCGGTTGCCTTGCAACCCAGGCAAGACGACGGGCAAAAAGGACAACCGATGGCAGCGAACAACATCACCCCTGTTATTCTGTGCGGGGGATCGGGCACCCGACTTTGGCCTGTTTCACGCAAGAGCTTTCCCAAACAGTTCATCAATCTGATAGGGGACGGAAGCTTGTTTCAACAATCCAGTGCCCGTCTGTCAGGGGCGGGATTTGCTGCGCCGTTGATTGTCACCAACTCTGATTTCCGGTTTATCGCAACCCAACAGCTGGGCGATGCGGGAATTGACCCCGGTGCGGTTCTGATCGAACCCGAGGCCCGCAACACAGCCCCGGCCTTGCTGGCTGCGGCGCTGGTTCTGGCGCAGGACGATCCGCAAGGCCTGATGTTGGCAGCGCCGTCAGATCATTACATCACGCAGGCAGACGCGTTTCGCAGCAGTATAAAACGCGGTTTGGACGCCGCAAAGGCCGGTCAGATTGTGACCTTTGGCATTACACCTGACCGCCCTGAAACCGGCTATGGTTATCTTGAGCTGGGGGATGGCGGGCAAAACGGGGCTGTTCCGCTTAAACGATTTGTGGAAAAGCCAGAGCTGGGCGAAGCAAAGCGCATGTTGGCCGATGGTGGCTATCTGTGGAACGCGGGTATCTTTATGTACACTGCGCAGACGTTGATTGATGCCTTTGCCGCCCATGCGCCCGAAATGTTGGCCGATGTGTCCGCCTCCGTGGATGCGGCCAAACCCGACCTTGGCTTCCTGCGCCTTGACCCTGATGCATGGGCCAAATGCGAGGATATTTCTGTTGATTTTGCGATCATGGAAAAGGTCGGCAATCTTTCCGTAGTGGCGCATGAGGGCGATTGGTCAGATCTGGGCGGCTGGGGCGCGGTGCATCAGCATGCTCAGTCTGACAGGAACGGAGTTGCGACACAGGGTGCCGCGCTGGCTGTGGATTGTGCCAATACGCTACTGCGGTCCGAAAATGATGCGCAGCAACTGGTTGGCCTCGGCCTAGAAAACATCGTTGCCGTTGCGATGCCCGATGCGGTTCTGGTGGCCGATCAGAGCCGCGTTGCCGATCTGGGCACTGTGGTTAAACAAATGCGCAGCGCCAGCATCCCGCAGGCCGATACGTTCCCCAAGGATCACCGCCCATGGGGCTTCTTTGAATCGCTGATCGTTGGCGAGGGGTTTCAGGTCAAACGGATCGTGGTCACCCCCGGCGCAGCACTCAGCCTGCAAAGCCACAAACACCGGTCTGAACACTGGATTGTCGTTGTCGGCACCGCCAAGGTAACGGTCGGCCCTGATATGGAAAATCTGGACGTCAAAATGATCAACGCCAATGAATCGGTCTATATTCCGCTGGGTGCGATCCACCGCATGGAGAACCCCGGCGACGTTCCGATGGAATTGATTGAGGTGCAGACAGGCGACTATCTGGGCGAGGATGATATTGTTCGCTATGAGGACGTCTATGCACGTGGTCAGGGTGCAAAAGGTTAACAAAACCTCAGAAATCTGAGTGCCATTAACCATGTATTAGCCATTTTGACAGAGCGTTTGTCCCGAAAGGGAGGGACGTTCATGGCCCGTGTCGATTTGGTTAACGCCTATCTCAAAGAGGGTATTCTTGAGGTTGGCGGCTGGTGCGTTCCACAATTGTGGCAGACACTTTGGCCGCTTTATCAAGAGATTGGCGATGGTCCAGTTGCCGAGATTGGCGTGTTTGAGGGCAAGTTTCTCATCGGGCTATGCAAGACCTTTGGCACCTCGAAAAAGAACATGGCCACCGCGATTGATGTCTTTCATATGCAGCAGTTCAATCTTGACGGCGCGGGGGTCGGCAACCTTGAAAAACTCCAACACAACCTGCGCCGCCAAGGGATTCAAAAGAACCATGTGCATTGCGTCACGGCCGATTCTTTGGCCCTGAGGGCACCGGATCTCGCCGAATTTCTAGGGCGCACCGGCCCTGCACATTTCTTTAGCGTCGATGGCTGTCATGAGGTTGTCCATACCGTCAACGACATTGAATTTGCGATGTATGTGACCGCGCCCAATGGCATCATCGCGGTGGATGATTACACCAATGCGAACTGGCCCGGCGTGCAGGAGGCCGTCGCGCGGATGTATCTGATGGGGAACTACAGTTTTGTGCCGCTGGTGGTCACGGCCAACAAACTGTTGCTGTGTTCCTATTCCTTTCATGACCGTTATCTCAAGGCGGTGCACAGCTATATCAAAACCAACCACCCCAAGACCCAGATGAAGAAGGTCAAACGCTTTGGGTTTGATACGCTGACAGTGATGCCCAACCATGCAGTTTGGGAAGATCTGGTCTGACCTTAGTCCGTCAAATCCTTGAGGTAGGCACCATATTCGTTTTTCTCAAACATTTCGGCGCGTTTGGCCAGTTCATCGTCGGTGATCCAGCCTTGTTCATGCGCGATCTCTTCGAGACTGCCGGTCTGAAGCCCTTGCCGCTGGGTCAGGGTCCGCACAAAGTTTCCGGCATCAAGCAGGCTGGCGTGCGTGCCTGTATCAAGCCAAGCATAGCCGCGCCCCATCCGGTTGACCCGAAGCGCGCCTTTCTTGAGGTACATTTCCAGCAATGTCGTAATCTCAAGTTCACCGCGTTCCGAAGGCGTGACCTCTCGCGCCAATCGCGGTGCGTCGGCATCCAGAAAGTAGAGGCCCGTAACGGCATAGTTTGACGGTGGCACATCCGGCTTCTCAATGATCTGGCGGGCGGTGCCATCGGCATCAAACCCAACCACGCCATAGCGTTCCGGATCCGCCACGTGATAGCCAAAAACCGTGCCGCCGCTTTCTTGTGCATCGGCATCCGCCAGCAATTCAGGCAGGCCGTGACCAAAAAAGATGTTATCCCCAAGCACCATCGCCGAGGGCGCACCATCCAGAAAATCCTCCGCCAGAATATAGGCCTGCGCCAGCCCATCCGGCGAGGGTTGCACGATATAGGTCAGCGAAATACCCCATTGGCTGCCGTCACCAAGACTGCGCTGAAACTGGGCTTGATCCTGCGGCGTCGTGATCATGGCAATTTCGCGGATACCTGCCAGCATCAGAACCGAGATCGGATAGTAGATCATCGGTTTGTCATAGATCGGCAAAAGCTGTTTCGAGATCCCGATGGTGATCGGATAGAGCCGCGTGCCAGAGCCGCCCGCCAGAATTATGCCTTTGCGCTGTGTCATTTGGATGCTCCGAGATCTTTGAGAATTTGGGTGAGGCTGGCTTGCCACTGCGGGCGCTCAATGCCGAAGGTCTTGTGTGTTGTGCCGCAATCCATACGCGAGTTGAGAGGGCGTTTGGCCGGCGTTGGATAGTCGGATGATGGGATGTCGTGCACCGTGCAATTCAATCCGGCCTCATCAAAAATGGCGCGGGCAAAGTCTGCCCAACTGCAATCAGGGGCGCCAGAGAAATGGTAGGTGCCGGTCTTGTCTGGGGCATCTGTCAATTGCAGGGCAATCCGGTGACAGGCGGCCGCAATATCTGCAGCGGCTGTTGGCCCGCCGATCTGGTCGGCCACCACGTTAAGGCTGTCCCGCTCTGCCCCGAGGCGCAGCATCGTCTTAATGAAATTGGCCCCATGCGCCGAGACCACCCAAGAGGTCCGCAAAATCGCATGTGCGCCGCCCGCATCGCGCACGGCCATTTCCCCTGCCAGCTTGCTGCGCCCATAGGCGCCCAAAGGCGCGGTCGCATCATCCGGCTGCCAAGGCATTTCACCATGCCCCGCAAAGACATAGTCGGTGGAGATCTGCACCAACGGTACGCCCAACGCGGCACAGGCCCGCGCCATCGCGCCGGGTGCCGTTCCGTTGACCAATGTCGCTTGCGCCTCATCTGTCTCGGCTGCATCCACCGCAGTGTAGGCGGCGGCGTTGATCACTGCGGCGGGCTTGTGCAATCGGATCGCGTCGCCGCAGCCTGCCGGATCACTGAGGTCTGCTGTATCGCGGCCAAGGCATAAAGTTTCTGGCAATTTCGCCAGCTCTTGCGCAACCTGCCCCGTTTTCCCAAACACAAGGATCGTCATCGCCCGTTACCCTTTGTTGCCCAGACGAACGCCGACACCATCGCGGTCTTGCAAAGCCCGCCACCATGTTTCGTTGTCCAGATACCACTGCACGGTTTTCTCCAACCCTTCATCCA
Organism: Sulfitobacter mediterraneus; assembly: GCF_003054325.1. Lineage (GTDB taxonomy): Bacteria > Pseudomonadota > Alphaproteobacteria > Rhodobacterales > Rhodobacteraceae > Sulfitobacter > Sulfitobacter mediterraneus. The sequence goes on along the minus strand of NZ_QBKU01000005.1, from coordinate 10,096 downwards.
GCGTCACAGAGGGTCGCCAGCCCAGTTCATCACGAATCCGAGCCGGATCAATAGCATAGCGCAGGTCGTGTCCGGCACGGTCTTGGACAAATGTGATCTGATCTGCATAGCTGCCCGCCTTGGGTCGCTTTTCATCAAGAATCGCACAGATACTGCGCACCAGATCGATATTTCGAGCCTCGTTTTCACCGCCAATGTTGTAGCTGCGGCCCAAAGCGCCCTTTTCCAACACCAGCAAAAGCGCATCTGCGTGGTCCTCGACAAAAAGCCAATCGCGCACGTTCTCGCCCTTGCCATAGACCGGAATACCCTTACCCGCCAAAGCGTTCAGGATCACGACGGGCACCAGTTTCTCAGGGAAATGATAAGGGCCATAGTTGTTGGAACAATTGGTCAAGACAACGGGCAAACCGTAGGTCTCATGCCAAGCCCGCACCAAATGATCGCTTGATGCTTTGGAGGCCGAATAGGGCGAACGCGGATCATAGGGCGTGTCTTCGGTGAACATGCCTGTCGCCCCAAGGCTGCCAAAAACTTCATCGGTGGAAATGTGGTGAAACCGGAAATCATCCGGTTTGCCTGCGCCTGCCCAATACCCACGGGCCGCTTCGAGCATGTTATAGGTGCCGGTGATGTTGGTTTCGATAAAATCACCCGGCCCGTCGATGGACCGATCCACATGGGATTCCGCTGCCAGATGCATCACGCACTGCGGCTTATGCGCGGCAAACACCCGGTCCAGCGCGGCCCGGTCACGAATGTCTACATGCTCAAAAGAGTAGAGTGGGTCATCAGCCACGGAGGCAAGGTTTTCCAAACAGCCCGCATAGGTCAGCGCGTCAAGATTGATCACCTCATGACCGCGTGAGATTGCCAGCCGAATGACGGCTGATCCAATAAACCCTGCGCCACCTGTCACCAAGATCTTCATGATGCACCCTCAACGGTGAAGGGGCTCTCGAAATCGGAGAACAGCTGCGCACTGCTGTCTTTTTCTGACAGGATCGCATCGCCGCTCAATCCCCAGTCAATCGCGATTTCTGGGTCATCGAACCGCACCGCGCCGTCACATTCAGGTGCGTAATAGTCGCTGCATTTATAGATGATTTCTGTGTCAGGTGCCCTTGTCGCAAATCCGTGCAAGAACCCTGCGGGGATCAAAAGCTGCAATCCGTTTTCGGCAGTCAGGTCATAACCAACCCATTGGCCATAGGTCACGCTGCCTTTGCGGGCATCCACTGCCACGTCAAAAAGCGCCCCGCGCCCGCAGCGAACAAGCTTGGCCTGCGCATGGGGCGGCGATTGAAAATGCAGACCGCGCACCGTGTTCACAGCCGATGACAGCGAATGATTGTCCTGCACAAAATCCAGATCAATTCCATGATCCGCCATCTTGCGGCGATTCCAGCTTTCGCTAAAGAATCCGCGGTCGTCGCCAAACCTAGGAGGGCTCAACAACAGCACGCCGGAAAGTTTGGTCTGGGTTACAAAATCCACACAATCGCTCCGTCACTTTGGTCCTCAAGGGCGTAGCAAGCACCCGGCCGAAAGTCACGGAACGATTGGGAAACGTGGTGTTTCTATTTCTGGCTGTCGCTTTCGCGGATCTCTTTGAGGATGTCATCATCGCTCAGATGCGCAGGCACCTTAATGCGCCCGATACCGGGCAGAACGGTCTGCCGGTACTCTGTATCTGCGTTGGTCTTCATTGTTTTTGGACGCTTGGCCATTCTATTTCCCCATTGTTGCAAGTGTGAAAAGGCGGTTACTTCCCAGCCGGTTTTCGATGTACATTTTCGGCGTGGCCCCGGTGGTATCAATGGACAGGGTGATCTCTCCATCCGGTCCGGTGGTTCCGGTCAACGGCCCCGACAGGTAATTGACGCTACCTGCCGGGTTGGCGAACATTTCACCAAAGTTTGTCGCATCGATCAGAGTGCCGGTCACTGCAAACAGATAGAACCGCGCCGCGATGTTGACGCTCATCCACATCATGATGCGCGATGGGTTCGACCAAGGAATTTCAAACGACCATGCCGTATCGTTCAGAATGAACACATCTTCAAAGAACTGCTGCCCACTATTGAACTGCACAGCCCCGGTGGAATTTTCAATGCTCAGGCCAGTGTGAAACGTGCTGCCATCCGGGCTGACCTTGATGGCGAAATCATCATTGCCTGCGGTGCCCATTTCCGCCCGGCCCGAGAACCCTGTTTGAAACAGCAAGCTGGCGGTATCCGCTGCGGTGTCTTTGTTCAGTTTCAATTGATGACCGCCACCGTCATGGGTGAGTAACGTCGCATCGGCGGCGACCGATAGGCGGTTGGTTGCATTGGCAGTGGTTCCAACCCCAACCATCGGAAGGTTCTGAAAATCCAGCGCCGGTATGGCGTCGACCCAAAGCGCCCCATCGAACCGCAGCTGTGTTCCTGTGGTTGCCAAATCCGCCCGCCACCCCGTGCGCGGGTCAAAAAATACCCACGCCGCATCGGCCCAAACCGCGATGGCTTGGTCCTGCCCCGCCCATGCCCCGGTTGCAGAGGCACCCACAATATATCGGTCTCCCTGCGCGGGACCGGCGGGCGGTGCGGTCAAACCCGCATCAAGCACGGCAAGCTGCGTCACTGCATCCAGAATGCGCAGCGCCTCGTTGTGGGTGACATGTTTCTGGGCCTGCGCCGGCTGGATATAGGGCAGTGACAAGATCGGAGATTGCTCTGACATGGACGTTCCTTTTGGGTTGCCAAAACGTGAATGCAGCGGACCCTGTGGCACCGGCGTAAACAATTTCGGGGCAACCGCGCGGTTGCCGCCAATTTGATGCAACATCAGTCAGTTAAACTTCGCCAGAAAACCCAAAGCATTGCCACAATCCCGGCACCGCAATAGCCGTTTTGCCCGCCATTCCCGCCTTCAAACAGTTGAGGTGTTTTATGGTCAGAGCTGATTTTTCAGTGCATGCGCCGCTTTTCGGCACAGAGGAAAACGCGTTGGTTGGGATCAACGATCTGCTGGTCTTGCCAGATACAAATGGCGGCACATTATACACCGCCACCCGCGGCGATGGTTGGCTCAGCGCCTTTGATATCGGCGACGGTGTAGGGCAAACCGAGCTGAAAGGGCATTGGCGGATCAGCCCACAATACCTTCAGCTTGAGACAACGGATCTGGTCCTGAAAGGTGCCGACCAGCTGTTCATGGCGGGATTGAACAGTGCTGACTTGCAAGGCGTTTCCTTGGATGCGGATCGATCAGGCACACCGTTTACCAATGCTATTTCGGTCACCACCCAAAACACCAATGCGCGGTTTTTTACGGAGGTCGCGTTGGAAGAGACCGGCCAGTCCGGGATCGCCGCATTGCGCGGTGGGGGTGTCGTCCTGGTGTCCTTTGGATCTGGCGGGCAATTGACAGTTGCCGAAATGGATGCAGGTGGCGCATTGGACAGTGCCCGCGCCGCAGATGTGCTCACCGCCAGCCACAATGGCGAGACCTACGCCTTTGCCAGCTATGGCACCGAAGACAGCGTCAGCATGTTCAAAAAGACAGCAGGCGGATTGTTTGAACATCTCACTAACATTGGCACCGAGGATGGGCTTTGGGTGGATCGCCCCGGCGCGATGGCCATGACAACCGCGGTGGATGGCGGGATGTATCTGGTAACGGCCGCCTCCGGCAGCGGATCATTGTCGGTCATGTCTATCACAGCTGGCGGCATGATCCCCGTAGATCACATATTGGACAGCGCCCAAACCCGGTTTGCAGATGCCTCTCACGTGACCAGCATATCTATTGGCGCACAGGACTTTGTGCTCGCTGCCGGGTCTGATGCGGGGATCAGTCTCTTTGCGATGTTGCCCGGTGGCCGGCTCCAACATGTGACAAGTATGGAAGCAACGGCTGATGCCCCGCTGAACGGCATCACCGCGCTTGAGGCGATGGCCACCCCGGACGGCATTCGCATCTGGGCATCAACCGAGGCTGCACCGTTCCTATCAGAGTTTTCTGTCGATCTTCAAACCCTCGGGATCAGTGCCAACTCTGGCAATGGCGGCGGAGCGCTGACTGGATCGGACTCCGATGACATCCTAAGCGGTGGTGCGGGGGCCGATCATATCAATGGCGGCAGCGGTGATGACCTGATTTCAGATGGCGCAGGAGAGGATACATTGCGCGGCGGTGGCGGCGCCGACACCTTTGTTCTGACCGCCGATGACGCGCAGGACCGCATCGTCGATTTCCAAGCCACCGCGGACCGCATCGACATCTCCGCCTTCAGCCAAATCAACGGCGTTGGTGCCGCAGTTATCACCTCGCGCAGTCATGGGGCGGACTTGCGGATCGGTGATGACATCACCGAAATCCACAGTGCAACCGGCACCTCTCTTGATGCAGACGATTTTGATTTTGGCAATTTGATCACCGGCGACCGGGTGGAAACCGACCCCGGACGATACCCCGGGGCCACAAATCCACCCCGTTCGGACCCGATCCCTGACCCAGAACCGGTCGAAGATCCCCAGCCGATAAACTCCACAATCTGGCAGGAAGCGCCCGAATTTGTTTTACAGCGCGAGGGCGCCGATCAAACCGGAACAGAACGCGGCGAAGCAATGTATCGATTTGGCTCTGACGACCGGCTTTTGGGGGGCGGCGGAAACGACACCATTCAAGCGGGCGCAGGCAATGACAGTGTTGGCGGAGATGCCGGAAACGATGAAATTCACGGCGGAGGAGGTCGTGATTTTCTGGTGGGCGCGGGCGGATTTGACACCATCAATGGCGGTGATGGCGACGATACGATCTGCGGCGACAGCCATGCCGATTCCCTCAATGGCGGTGATGGGCAGGACATTATCCTAGGCGGCGAAGGATTTGACCAAATCAACGCAGGAAGCGGCGCCGACCGCGTTTGGGCCGGTGCTGCGCCGGATCGGGTCTATGGTGGGGATGGCGACGATTGGCTAAGCGCTGGCAGCAACTATGGCACGTCTGTCGATGGAATATGGGGTGAAGGCGGCAATGACACGTTGTTTGGCAACGCTGGGTTTGACTACCTTAATGGCGGCGAGGGCGACGATCTAATTGACGGGGGTCATCAGGCGGACAACCTCTATGGCGAGGATGGCAATGATACTTTGATCGGGGATCAGGGGTTCGACCGATTGTTCGGCGGTGACGGAAACGATGTGTTGTCAGGTGGTGAAATGGGTGACGCCCTGTTTGGCGAGGAGGGGAATGACACGCTTGATGGCGGTGAGGGGGATGATCGGTTCTTTGGCGGCACAGGCGACGACCGTTTGCTGGGCGGCACCGGGGTGGATACCCTTCAGGGCGGTGCCGGGTTTGATACGATAGAGGGCGGTGCGGGCGATGATCTGCTGTTTGGCAACTTCAACGCGGATCATTTCGTGTTTGCCGATGGTCATGGCCATGACCGCGTGGCCGATTTCGAAACCCAAAGCGATCAAGAGGTGCCGGACCTGTCGGGCCTGAGTTCTTTGAACAGTTTTGCCGATGTGATGAACGTGGCGCGGCAGTCGGGCTGGGATGTGGTGATTGACACGGCCCCCAATTCCTCCATCCGACTGATCAAGACCGATCTTCAGGATCTCAGTGAGGATGATATCGTCTTTTAGGTGGTTTCTTGTTCCAGCAAAACTTGGGACATCAACCGCTCCAACTCCGCAGCCTGACTGGCAAAATCTGCGATCTTTTGCGGCGCTTGCTGTGCGGGGTGCGCTTCAATTGCTTGGCTTATCTGATGGCGCAATGGCGCTGGGTCAGGTCCGATGGGTATCAATTGATCTTGCGCAATCAACCCGTGTTCGGTGCTGCCACCGCTGTCCGTTTGGATCACTTGGATGCCCCGCGCCAGCGCCGCTCGGATGACCAAACCAAAGGTTTCTTTCCATTGCGACATGAAAAATAGCACGTCGATCTTGGCAAAAAAAGCATCCATATCGTCCTGTGAATACCTTGAATGAACCTCCCATTCTCCCGGCAGGTCGAAAAAATCATGCCCTTGCCACCATGATCCATCGACACTTCCATCGACCAAAAGCACGCGAAAATCGGCCCTTGAAACGCCCGCAAATGCGGCCCTGATCACAGGCCATCCCTTTATTTGGGAGGGACCACCGACAAACCCAAAGACAACACGTGGATCTTGTTCACGGCGTTCCCTTTGAGCTTTGAGAAAACCCTTTTCAGGCAGGCGCACACCGTTTTCCCACACCACGCCCCGCCCAGATGCAAACCCCGATTTTTCACACAGGTTTTTCGCAAATTGGCTGGGATATGTAACCAATTGCGCCTGATTTCCGATGCTCTGCAGGTGTTCAAACCGTGTCTTGGCTGCCCAAAAGTTTTGGACACAACCTTTGCACTCCTTGATGCGCACCGGATCCTGCCCGCAGTAGGTTTGATCCATTTGGATCATAAACTGCCGTTCACAAATCCACCAAAAGTCATGCACGCTTAGGATCACCGGCACATTTTGATCCCGCGCCGCGGTGATAACGCCAGTGCCCAGATCCTGAAGGCAATGCGCATGAACAACATCAGGAGACAGGGAATGGATCAATTCAGCGATCCGCGCCGTGATGGCGGGATTGTCATAAGCCTCGCCATAACTGCGCCAGGCTGGAACGTTGATTTGATAGTTTGCGATGCCCTCGGTCTCTGATTTGAGGACAGCATAATCCGCAATTCCCGCACGGCAGCACAAAGAGACCGCCGTCACCCGAAAGCCGCCCCGGCGGATCAATGCACGCGCGACCTGCTCGGCAACGACGGTAGCACCGCCGTAGGAATGCGGGGCGAAAAAGACGTTGGCCGCCAGTACATGGCGCATCTTCATCCCTCCACCCAGCGGATCAGCTCGGGTGCAATGATGTGCGGTTCTGCATGACCGCTCCAGCGTGTTTCGACATCTTTGCGGGCGGCAAGACCCATTTGCCTCGTTTGGGAAGGGTCGTTTGCAAGCACTTCAAGGGCACCGCCCCAGTCGGACGGTTTTTGCGCAATCAAGCCAGTTTGCCCATGGCGCACAACGGCGGCAAGATCACCAACCGTCCCAACAACCGAAGGCACCCCAACAGCCGCCGCATCCAGCACCCGCACCGCAGATTTACACCCGTTAAATGCATCCTCGCCCAAAGGCATCACTGTGCAATCGGCTTGTGCAAGAGTGGCAAGATATTGGCCGTAGTCCGAGAACTTGTACCGCTCAATCTGCCCGTTCAGTTCGCCTGGAAGGGCCTTTGGGTCGAAATGCCCCATGACCATCAAACGACGTTTTGGATCGGCCAGAACAAATGTGGACAGCTCCTTGATGATTTCCTCCAGATCCGCCTCATGCCCCTGAGAGCCGCTGGCAAATGCCACTCGAAACCTCCCATCCTCGATCTGCTCGGCATTCATCGCCTTGGCCCCCTGATCAAGGGTTTGGCTATCAGCAAAGTTGCGACGCAAATAGACAGGTCTGGGGGAATAAAGCGCGGCATGCACGATCATTCCCGGTGTCGAAACCGACAAGGCATCGGCGCCGTTCATCATGTCCAGATACTTAGGTGCTTCATTCACAAAATGCGATTTGAGCGCCGGATCGACCGCGTTCATGTTGCCATAAGTGCCATAGGCGGAAACCGAAAAGAGCGGATCGTCCAGATCATAAAGAATGGGCAACCGCAACCGCCGCGCCTCGTATCGCAACATCTGGGTAACGTCGGTGCATTTCAGGCGATATTCAAAAAGATGGGTGGCCTGCTGCAGGATCGAAGTGGCGCGGGGAATATCCTCGTAATGGGCATAGGTAAACTCAGCGCCCCGCCCCTGCCAAAAATGCGCCAGCTGCTCCACACGGTATTTGCGGCATTGCGGCAGGTTCAGATCCCCGATCAAGGCAATCTGCCTGCGGCGTTGTAGTGTGGCCGGGGCGGCATGGATGTGGAAGGCGTTGTGTTGTGCCAGATCTTGCCAGACTGAGCTGAGGTAATGCGCCTCCGTGTTTGGTGGACCTTCAGGCGCGCGCGCCAAAGCGCTTGATCCTTGGCCGCGCATCCGGCGTGCAAGGTATCGCCCGGCCTTGCCCAAGGCGTTGGCAAGACCGTCCTGACGTGCGGTTCTGGCAAAACGCCTCATTAGCATTTGCCAAGATCTTGGCCCCATCTCAAAGCTGCTCCGATTAAACCTTTGAAATGTTAATACTTTGCTAACTCTTAACGATCTATGAATCTCAGGTGTCTTCTTTAACCAATGAGTATTCAGTGCCTGCTATCACCCGCGACATGAGCAAAACTGTGACCATTCTGATGGGTGTTCTGAACGGGGCAAGGTGGCTGCACCCGCAGCTCAATAGTATCGCGGAACAAGATCATGAGGCTTGGGTCATACGGTTCAGCGATGATGGATCAACCGATCTCAGCGCAGATATTATAGCCGGATTTTCCGAAAAACATCCTGATCGGGTTCACCGCGGGACCGGTCCGAAATCGGGCTTTGGCGACAACTACATGCAGCTGATCCGCGACTTGCCCAAGCAGGCTGGATACACCGCCTTTGCGGATCAGGACGACATCTGGATCAGGGACAAACTGGGACGTGCGGTTGCCGCGCTTGCCCGCTCAGGGGAAAAGCCCGCGTTGTACTGCGGCCGACGATGGCTTTGGTATCCCAAGATGGATCGGCGTATCAAATCGCCCCAGCCCAGTCGGGAATTTGGGTTCCGGAACGCGCTGATTGAGAATGTCGCGGCTGGCAACACTGTCATGTTAAACCCAGCTGCCGCGCGGTTGGCGAGGCAGGCGGCGCGAATGATCACAAAGCCGGTTTTTGCCCATGATTGGTGGCTTTACCAATTGATCACAGGGGCCGGAGGCAAGGTGGTGTTTGACCATGGTCCACCCTGTATTCTGTATCGGCAACACAGCGCCAATGCGGTCGGTGCGGGTCATGGCATTGCCGTTCAAATCAGGCGCAAGACCGACGTCCTCAAGGGTAATTTCGCGAGGCGGATCAAGCAGAATCTTGCCGTTCTCGATCAGATCAAACCGCTTTTGACCGAAGAATCGCTTCGCGATCTGCGCCGTTTTGAATTGGCCCGCAATGCCGCCTTGCATCAGCGTTTACTGCTCTTGAATGTGTCTGAAGTCAGCGCTTATGGGTCCAAATAGTGTCATTTGCTAAGAGAGGGTTTGTTGCTCATCGTAACCACCGAGGAGTGGACGATGAGAAAGACAACGAAGAGCCCCGGCGAGAAGATCGTCAAAGACATCAAGCGTGCGACCCGCAAGAATTATTCATCCGAAGAGAAGATTAGGATCGTGCTGGATGGCCTACGAGGCGAAGACAGCATTGCAGAACTGTGCCGTCGTGAAGGCATATCGCAGGGCATCTATTACAAATGGTCCAAGGACTTCATGGAAGCCGGTAAAAAGCGTTTGGCCGGCGATACGGCGCGTGCAGCGAACACTGATGAGGTCAAGGAACTGCGTCGCGAGGCAAAGGATCTCAAGGAGGTGGTTGCGGAGCAGACGCTCGAATTGCGACTTCTCAAAAAAAGCATGCTCGGGGATGGGGGCGACCACGAATGAGATATGCCGCATCAGAAAAACAGGAGATCATCCGGCTGGTCGAGGAAAGCCATCTGTCGGCCCGTGTGACACTGGCCAAGCTCGGCATTCCACGTACCACGTTTTACCGCTGGTATGATCGGTATCTGCAGCGTGGTGAGGCTGGATTGCAGGATCAATCACCGAGGCCAAAGCACGTCTGGAACCGCGTGCCCGACGAGGTGAAGCGCAAGGTTGTCGACTTCGCCTTGCAGGAAACGGAACTGTCACCGCGCGAGCTAGCAGTGACGTTCACGGATCAGGAACGCTACTTTGTCTCGGAATCCACGGTCTATCGCACACTCAAGGCCCATGATCTGATCACCAGCCCCGCCTTCATCGTGCTCAAGGCAGCCAATGAGTTCCAGCACAAGACAACTGGGATTAACCAGCTTTGGCAAACAGACTTCACCTATATCAAGGTGCTGGGATGGGGCTGGTTCTATCTCAGCACGGTCCTCGACGATTACAGCCGCTACATC
>NZ_QBKU01000004.1 GCF_003054325.1 Sulfitobacter mediterraneus | reverse complement strand
CGCCCGCAGATGTCTACTTCGGGCGTGACAAAGCCATTCTAAAACAACGCGAAAGGATCAAACGCAAGACGCTCGAAACGCGACGCTTGCATCACGGCAAACACGCCGCATAATCACACTAACCAGATGAGCCAAACTCTCACTTAGTTTAAGCCGCTCTTGGTTCCAAAATCCCTGACGACGGACACCCAAACCCGGCGTTGAATACGATGTTCTCGGGCTTGGTTTTGTTACCAGTTGGGCAGATGGTTACTTTACCATTGAGGGCGCTAACAGCGAAGGTGAAACACACGAGAGACCTGACGCTCCAAGGGCAAGGGCATCGCAAGGTGTGGCGTCCGCTCCCGACACTGACTTTGATACGGAAAACGATGCCGACCTAAGGCAAAAGCAGATCACCACTGTCGCCGCAAGGCGTGGTCAGGCTAGTTTTCGGGCAAGCCTACTTTCCGCATATGAGGGGCGCTGTTGCATCACCGAATGCGATCTAGTCGATGCTTTAGAAGCTGCGCACATCTCGCCATATAGGGGATCACAGTCCAACCATCCACAAAACGGGCTTCTCTTAAGGGCCGATATACATACCTTGTTTGATCTCGGGCTTATGGCTGTCGACCAAAACAAGAAGCTTATTCTTGCACCGCCGTTAGCCCTGTCTCAGGCATATTCCAGCCTCACTGGCATGACCTTGCGGGAGCCAAGCGATCGACGTCTTGCACCAAGTAGAGAGGCTCTGCGGAAGCATAGAGAATGGTCTGGGCTCTAGTGGTGGATTCTGCACATTAATGCCTCTCGCTGCTAATGCGAAAACAGGCCGTCGCAGGGGCGGCGTCGATACGAAGGGTGGAAAGCCGACATTCTCTGCGGCTGCATTCCTATAGAGCCGTAGCGTTGGAAGCTGACATTCAGATATCCGTTCGTTGAGCCGGGTGCTAGTCTGTTTATGATGGCTGGTGTTCTCACGTGGTTGTCCGCACCAGCAGCGTTGTTTGTCGCCAGCATCGGCGCGATCAGTGTGTTCAAGGCGGTCTACATCGATAAACGCGAACTCAAGTCTGCCTGTGTCGGTGGTGACAGCAAGGTTCCATTAGGATTCGTGTCACTGACGGAGAACCTGATGATGGTCGGTATGGCGATCTGGATGCTCTCGAAGCTGTGATAATAAATTGTTTGACCCTCCACCTGCAGGAAGCCTTAGCAACACTCAAAAGCGCAAAGGGGCGGAGCCTACAATGAGATCAATAATCGTAGTTGCGGCCTTACTGGTTGGAGGTGGCGTAGGCTACGCGCTTTGGCCGAACGCATCGCAAACACCACAATCGGACCCCGCATCCAATTTTGAGGGTGGTGCTTTAGCTGATGTGCTGGTGCCTGAAACGCTGTCACAGAACGCCCAGATTGGGCAGCTTGGATATGAGGCCAAGTGTGCTGCTTGCCACAGTGCGAATGCAGCGGGTCAAGATGGCGTGGCTCCGCCATTGGTCCACATCATTTATGAACCCAGCCACCACGGTGACGAAGCGTTTCAACGGGCGACTGAGTTGGGCGTTCGGGGCCACCATTGGCCGTTTGGTGACATGCCTCCCGTAGAAGGTGTCACACGGGCAGACGTTACGATGATCATCGCTTACATTCGCGAATTACAACGTGCCAATGGGATCAACTGATCTCCAACAACAAGACAGGAAACAACAATGAAGACTTTTCTACTCGCAGGCATGATCGGAATTTGGGCAACAGGTGCGATGGCACACTCCCCCCTTGATGCAACGACTCCTGCTAATGAGGCCACCGTCACAGAGATGCCGAGTGAAGTCTTGATGGACTTCAAAGGCGACATTCGGCTGACACGGGTTTCGATCACACATGCTGACACCCACAGTATGGACATGGACCTTGGGGATCAAACAGCATTCACGCAGGAGTTTGCTTTGCCAATGCACGATATGGGTGCAGGGACCTACGTCGTTGAATGGCGCGGCCTTGGTTCCGATGGTCATGCGCTGAATGGCACCTTCAGCTTCAACGTCGAATAACAGTGCCTGATGCGTTCGGGTTGGCCGCCATTATCGCAAAGTTTGCGCTCTATCTTGGTTTGATGACTGCGGCTGGCACGGTCATGGCCACATGCATGTTTCGGCTAGATCGCACTCGTGGTTTGGCCGCAGCATTCGCCGTTGTGGGGTTGATGGCAACGATCCTCGCCTTCTCATTGCGGGGTGCCAATCTGACGGGAAATGTCAGCGGCATGACCGATCCTGAGATGCTTGGCCTGCTTTGGACCACACCTGTAGGCACTGCTTTGTTGTTACGTTTGGTGGGCCTTGGTCTGTTGATCGCTGGTCTGTTCATGGGCCGCCTTGGGATGTGGATTTCTATGCTGGGTGGTATCATTGCAATCTGGTCGTTTGATCACATTGGACACGTTTCTAGCCGTGACACCACACTGCTCGAAATCGCATTGACGTTGCATTTGCTGGCTGTTGCCCTCTGGATCGGGGTTCTCACGCCGTTGAAACGACTGGCATCATCGCCAGCCACATATACGTCGGCTGCGGATGTCGGGCATCGGTTTGGCGTTGTCGCCATGGTTACCGTTCCTGCGTTGATTATCGCGGGTGGCTACATGGGCTATGAACTGGCCGGGTCACTCGAAGCGCTTGTAGGAACTGGCTACGGGCAGGCATTGATCATCAAGATGTTGCTAGTCGGCTTGCTTCTTGGGCTGGCCGCTGCCAACAAGCTTCGGTTCATACCTGCGCTTCGTGCGGGCGATCCAGCCGCCGCAGGCCATCTTTCCAAATCCATATCGGTCGAATGGCTGGTCATCCTGGCAGTGCTGGGAACGACCGCTGTTTTGACAACAAATCTGACTTTGCCAACATGAGGCTCCGCATGAACAGACGACACTTCTTGGCTACCGTCTCAGCCACAGCGATATTACCGATGCCCACATTCGCAGCCCAAGATACGTTGCGGCTGAAGGCGGAAGCGGTGACGCAGCAAATCTTACCCTTGGGAGACGGTGTAACGTCTATGTTGGGTTTCAACGGATCGATGCCCGGTCCCGAACTGCGGGTGCGACGTGGCGAACGTGTGAACATCGAGGTCGAGAACGGTCTTGAGGAAGGCACAGCGGTGCATTGGCACGGCATCAGGTTGGAAAACCGGATGGACGGGGTGCCGATGTTGACGCAAGAATTGATCGAACCTTCTGCCACCAAAACCTACAGTTTCATCCCGCCGGACGAAGGCACCTATTGGTATCATTCGCATTACATTTCTCATGAACAGGTCGCTCGTGGCATGATGGGTCCGTTGATTGTTGAGGATGAAACGCCCCCAGATGTTGATCACGACATAACCGTGTTGATGGCAGATTGGCAGATGCAAGAAGATGGTAGTCTGTCGGACGAGTTCGCCGACATGCACAGTGTCGCTCACGGCGGTTACATGGGAAACTTCGCCCGTGCATTCCTATCCCAAGATCTGGTGAAGACGGGGGATCGTGTTCGGTTTCGGCTGATCAACGCGGCCACAAACCGTATCTTTCCCGTCGCGGTGAGTGGCGTCGTCGGGGCGGTCGTGGCCTTGGATGGCATGGCCCTATCCGAGCCACGTCCTATAGAAGAACTTACTCTTGCACCTGCACAACGGGCAGACTTGATCGTTGATATCACTGGCCCCGTGGGGATCGATATGATGACCCGTCAAGGACCATATAGATTGGCTGATCTGACTGTGAATGGCACAAATACGGATAGGCTGGCTGGACCGATCATGGCTCTGTCACCGCCAAACCTGCCAACACCTGCTGAACCTAGCCAGCATCTGACGCTGACGATGATGGGTGGTGCAATGGGTGGTCGCCATGATGGTGACAATATCTGGGCCTTCAACAATGTCTCGGACCTACAAGGCGACCCATTCGGCTCATTCCAAAGTGGCGAAACGGTGCGGATCACATTCGCAAACGACACATCTTTCCCGCATGGCATCCACCTGCACGGTCACCACTTTTATGAAGTTGATCAGAGCGGGGCCTTGGGCGACTTACGGGACACAACTCTGGTGAATGCAGGCGATAGCCGTGACATCATCTGCGTGTTCGACAACTCTGGCCGATGGTTATTGCACTGTCACATGCTCAGCCACGCTGTTGGCGGGATGCGCACATGGGTGAACGTAGCATGAAGTGGCTCTTACCCGTCTTGCTGTTGCTGGCTTCCACAGTCGCTGCTGATCACAATTGGGAACAACGCGATATCGTTGCAGGTCAAAGCTTGTACGCAGACAACTGTGCATCTTGCCACGGTGCAAACCTTGAGGGACAGCCGAACTGGCAATCCCCGAACGCCGATGGTGTGCTACCAGCCCCGCCGCATGATCGGACGGGTCACACATGGCATCACGATGATGAGCTGCTGTTCGAATATACCAAGTTGGGTGGCGCTGCTGCATTAGAAGTCAGAGGTGGCACTGGGTTCAACAGCGGGATGCCTGCCTTCAACGAGACACTTACAGATGATGATGTATGGGATATCCTCGCCTACATCAGGTCAACTTGGCCTGAGCGGGAACGTGAGGCCCAAGCGAGTAGGAACCCACAGCACTGATGGCATGTCCACATGATGAACATGTCCTCACTATGGCAGCGTATATTTCCCACGACCAACGCGGACCATGCGACCGTCGTCACACAGCCCCCGCAGCGCGCGATAACAGGCTTCATGGCTAAGATTAATGCGGGACGCCAACTCGGTCACCGTTGCATCAAGGTAGCTTGCTTTGACAGCCGCCAGTATGCGTTCTTTGGCTGACGGGATTGCCAGCAACTCGATATGTGCGCGGTACTTTTGGAGCTGAACAGCAAGCAACCTTGTGAAGCATTCAGAGAAAGCAGGATTAGATTGCATCGTTGCAACGACATCTGCCTTTGCGATCTTGGTGACGCTTCCAGCTTTGCTGCATATCGCATCGCAGTGGTACGTCGCTGAGAAGACTGATGCCTCGGCAAACAGCCCGCCCGACACTGCCCTGTGTAGGGTCAAGGTATCGCCACCCAACCCAGTTCGTTGCAGCGTCACGCATCCAGATACAACACGGTAAAGCCCCGATGTTATCTGGCTCTGGCGAAACAGCACGTCCCCCTTCTGCATGTCAATTGTGCGACACGCAGTAGCGGATAGATGAGAAAACGGATCAGGAAGCATATGATCCAAGTCATAAGTGATCAGAGTGAATTTGGATAGGGTGATCAAGAAATAGGAGTGTTCAATGAAACTAGGTCTTTTATCCGCAACGATGATGTTCGTTGCATCCAATGCCATGGCCCAACATGCTCATACGTCGGGGTCGCCAAGCGAAACGGGTCAGTCACAGTTCGCAGCGATTGCCGAGATCGTCACTCTGCTGCGTGATGATCAAAACACGGACTGGGCGCAGGTAGATATCAAAGCACTGCGTGATCACCTCGTGGATATGGATAACGTGACGACGAGGGCGTCGGTTGAGCGAACGGTCGATGGAATGAGTGTGAAGTTCATAGTCATTGGCGATCAGGTGGTCACAGCATCGATCAGGCGCATGGTGCTGGCACACAGTCCGATGTTGCAGGGATCATCGGATTGGACCGTCACCGCTGGAGAAATAGAAGGCGGTGCATCAATGCTGGTTCAGGTCGGGTCAGACGAAGAGTTAAACCAAGTTCTGGGATTAGGTTTCTTTGGATTGATGACAATCGGTGCGCATCATCAACAGCATCACCTTATGATCGCAACAGGGCGATCACCTCACTGAACAAAAGTCCAAAGCAGACCTCCAGAAACTAATGTGGAAAGGTCGCTTTGTCCGCAGACTACCAGTTCACTGTTGGCCCGATTTTGCACCTGCAGAGAAAGTTCGGAATGACGGGCCTCACCGCAGCATTGACGACCATTGTTGGAGGTCTGCAAGGGGCCGCCCTTGAAGGCGGCGCAACCTTCGCGGCACAGGCTTTCTATCCGGGCATCGCATCGGATTTTGGCAGGGTCGGATCCATAACGTCCCAAGGCTGTGCACTTTTGGCAAAGTTATCGCGACTTGGGGTGTCCTGACCCTTAGCGATCGCTAGAATCGTCTAATTGGGTTTGAAAGCGAGCCTGGATTTCACGCAATTCTTCAATAGCGCTGCGAATATCTGAGCTATCGATGATATTGACCTCGACACGTTGACCGGTGTGAGACAACTGCCTGCCTGAGGTCCGGTCTTTGGATGCCACATATTCCGAAAGCTCGAAGTATTGAACAGGTCGTTTGAAGCCGCGTGGAATAAACTCACCTTTGTCTTCGACTTTCACATGTGCTTCGACCAGTGAAACCGTGTTCTGGTCCATGACTATTCTCTTTGGATTGGCCAATCCCTGAAGTCGTGCAGCCAAGTTTACTGGGCTACCCAAAACGGTGTAGTCAAGCCGCTGATCCGAGCCAAAATTTCCGACGGTACAATACCCCGTGGCAATGCCCATCCTGACGCGCAGTCCGTTGGCAACACCATTTTTCTTCCAGAAACTTTGCAACTGTTCGACCCGTTCTTGCATCCTTACCGCCATTTCGACACACTGCAGGGCATCCTCTGCATCCCCTTGGGTTTCCGGGTCTCCAAAGAAGACCAAGATCGCGTCGCCGATGAACTTGTCGATAGTGCCACCGCACTCGATGGCGATGTTTGTCATTTCCGACAGATATGAATTGATCACGGTTGCCAGACGTTCGGGCTCCATTGTGTCGCTCAGATCGGTGAACTGCACGATATCGGAAAAGAAGATTGTCAGGTTTTTGCGCGCATGCGTTTTGGCCGCATCCTCTGTCTCGGAGAAAATACTGTTATAGATCTGCGGAGACAGGTACTTGGCGAGCCGATTTGCCAATGTCTCAAGCTGCTGGCTCTTTTTTTCTATAATCTCTCGGTCGCGAATTTTCTGCTCAAGCAAGTCCTCGCGTTCGCGCCGCAGCGACCATTCAGCGGTCCGGTCGACAAACTGGCCTTGAACACCATTGAGGTAGGAAAAATCGTTATTCTGTGTGTATGTGGACAGCAAGGAGAACACGCGATCCTCGCCTTCGACCGAGACCTGAACATGCGGCAAGAGCACGGACCCATCTTTCTCCAGGCCCGTTCTGTATAGATCAATCTGCTTGCCCGGCAGGCCCAGACGCTCCAGCACATCCAGCATGGATGTATCTGTGGCGTCGCCCAATTCAGGAAAAAAGACGCGGAAATTCTCGTTCACGCGTCGAATTTCGAGGTCTTTAGTGGCAAAATACGCGGCTGTGATGGCATTCTCGAAGTTGAAGAAACTAAGGCCCAGAATAGTTTTCTGATTGAAAAACTGCTCAGCATTCATGACGTGTGCCCGTTAAGTTGGGCAGTGTTGTCTTGTTCTCTGTACTGCCGCTCTGTTTGCGCAATTTTACCCGTCACAGCGCCCCAGGTCGTGACGCAATAGGGGACACAATATGTCAGTAGCACTTTGAGCAACGGTGGGAAGCGCCCAGCCAGGAGGACATCTCCATGATTGATGGCCGTCAGCAGGGTGCCAACGATAAGAGCCGTTACGGCCGCTTTGTGCGGTGTGCCATCTCCGAAAAGCAAGGACGGCAAATCTGCCCTCTTTCGTGATATCTCGTTCGACATATCGCAAGTCTCCGCTCTGGGTTCAGACAGAATGTTCGACCGGAACGCCAGGCGGCCAATGGCTCGTAAGCAGATGATAGGGGCACATCAGTCGATGTAACAGGTCTTTCTTTACCTGTCGTCCCGCCCGAGGTTTGGCCCGTTAATGGCACCTGCATCCACCATAGGTACTGTGATCACGCTTGGAAGTGCCTGCATTGAGGGGTAGCGTCTCATGACTGGCCCAATCACTGGCGCTGGCAGACGGGAGAAAACAATGACGCTTTCACTGCAGGTTTTATACACAACAGAAAATGGCACGACGTTCGATCATGCCTATTACGCGTCAACACATATGCCCATCGTTACCGAACATATGGGCCCTCATATTCAACAAACGCTGATCACCAGAGGTTTGGCAGGTGGCCCAGAAACACCCGCAGGATATCATGCCATTGCGACCATGACCTTTGGGGATCAGGCGGCGTTGGATGCAGCAATGGCCGCTGCGGGACCGGCGTTGCAGGACATTCCAAACTTCTTCAGCGGAGATCCCAAGATGCTCATCGGCGAAGTTGCCGATTGAACGAAAGGTGTCGCAATGGCTGGCCGAAACCTATGACAATAACAAAGGCTTCGGTCAGCTTTGGTGTTTAGAGAACTTAACGCCGAAGACGTTTCGGCACATAGCGATTTATTTCATATTCCGATCAGGGGATGCATTTTTTGTTGACGGAAAAATCGACCAGATCTTTCTGGCTTTGATATTTCGTTGTCAATGCTCGCCTAAGGTTTCCAGTTAGAAAAAAACGACCGTTCTTGCTTCCCTGTCTAAGAGCAGCTCTGGGTACCCCAGCGGCAAAGGCCCGATTTCCTGATCTCCCGGTGCTGGTGTATTGCGCTCCCGCAGCGAATGTCTCCATTGTGAACTACGACCGCAGCATCCGAACTGGGTGCTCAAAGTCGACAATGGGCCGCTTTCAATAGCGACCCTACTTTGCGTTGCAGTTACGTTGCCGCGCCCTTTGCGCTGAACCGGTCTAAAGCTGCTTGCCGGTGGCGGCGGCACTGGGGTCAGAGTTTCCACTCGAACCCGACGGCTTTTTCGGACTCGTCCCAAAGACGTGTCATGACAGCCTTGTCATGGGCGTGAGCGTTCAGTGTGCCCTTGCCGACCGGGCCAACCGCTTCCATCCGGCCCGTTGGACCGTAGAGGGCGCGTTGCTCGGTCAGGGACTCTTCGGTCGCGCAAATAACCTCAGGGTATGAGCCTTGTTCCGCAGTCTGGACCATCGGCGTCTTGGTCATTAGCCACCAGATGAAACGCATTTTCCGGCTTCCGCTGGTGGTGATCAGCGATGTGGCTGACGAGCCTGGATGACAGACGAAGACCTGGACTTCTCTGCGCCCTGCAGCGGCCAGCCGGTCCTGCAGCTCGTAAGCAAACATCATTTGCGCCAGCTTGCTCTGCGAATAGGCGGTGTTTGCGCCGTAGCCTTCGTCCCAGTTCATGTCGTCGAACTTGATGGTCTTGAGACCCATGTTGTAGCCGAGGCTGGCCACAACCACGATCCGGCCTTTGCTTTCAGCGATGCGGTCAAAAAGCAGACCATTGAGCAGAAAATGCCCGTAGTGGTTGGTGCCAAGCTGGCTTTCGAAACCGTCGACGGTCAGCTTGCGCGTCGGCACCTGCGCGATGGCCGCGTTATTGATCAGCGCGTCGACCTGAGGCACCGTTTTCAGAACCTCTTCTGCGGCCTCGCGCACGCTGTCCAGGACGGACAGGTCCATGCGGATGAAGCTCACGTCAGCTTTCGCGCCGAATTCCTGTTTCAGATCTGCGATGGCCGCCTCGGATTTCTCGGCTGAGCGGTTGAGCATCACCACCTTGGCGTTCTTTTTCAGAAGAATGCGCGTGGCTTGAAAACCTGCGCCAGCGTTGGCGCCGGTGATGATGTAGGTCTTGCCTGACTGATCCCCGAGGCGCTCGGGTGTCCAGCCTTTGGGTCCGAATGTCGTATCTGCCATGTTCTGTCTCCTACCAGCGCAGGCTGGCCGTTTGCGATTTCATTGTCTGAAAGCACAGATAGAACCCGGCAGGGTGCAGAAACAGGCGATATCCTCTCGATTACTTGCCCAATCGTCTCAACCCCATTGCAAAGAGGAAAGCCCTCTGCCAGCTAGGTTGCATGAGCAAAGACCAAATAAAAAACCTTATCGAGCGCCGTCTGCCAGAGACGGGCCTCGTCGATACCGCGTTGAAAGGCGTCCAGCTTTTCCGGGTGACCGAGGCCATGCCCTGCGTGCCTGCTGTCTACGAGCCCACGGTGGTGGCCATTCTCAGTGGCACCAAGGAAGCTGTTCTGGACGGTGAGCACCACGTCTATGGCAGCGACAAATACCTGCTGTGCCCCATGACTTTACCGGTGGAGGCGGGCACGCCTTTGGCTTCAAATGACGATCCTCTGCTTGGCGTCGTGATTGCGCTGGAGCCACGAATGATGCGGGAGCTCACCATGGAGATCGAGACCGCCGCCGGTGGCAACAAACAATTGCGGGACGGCGCGCCATCGGCTTTGGCATTGGCGTCTTGGGATGGTGGTTTCACGCAGGCACTGCTGCGGCTTCTCGAACTGCTCGACAATCCGGTTGATCAGGAAGTACTTGGACAGGGGCGACTACGAGAGTTATGTTACGCGGTGCTCATGGGCGAGGCCGGGGTCGCCGCAAGACGGGCTTTTGGCGTCGGCAACGAAATCGCGCGCACCATCGATTACGTCTCGACCCACCTGAACGAGCAGGTCACTATCGACAATATGGCCGAGCACGTCGGCATGAGCCGCGCTGTCTTTCATCGGCGGTTTAAAGAAGCCACGACAATGTCCCCGATACAGTTCGTGAAATCCATGCGGCTGAACCACGCCGCAATGAAGATCGCCGAAGGAAAGCCCGTGTCGGAGGCGGCATGGGATGTAGGCTATCAAAGCTCCTCTCAATTCAGCCGCGAGTTTAAGCGGATGTACGGCCAGTCGCCCCGGCAATGGAGCAACGCGGCACAGGTATCAGAACGACTGAACTAAGGTGCCACTGCCACTTCAGGCTCGTGGTGAATGTCCGGAAAGCGGGCTGCGACTGCAGCATTCTGATCTATAGTTGAGTGACCGGTTTGGGCCGAAATACGCACTTGTTTGCATCAAGCATCTGTCATTATCCAAGCAGTGCCAACCAAATCCCTACAAACATCAATATTCCGCCAAGATTGACCCAAGCGTGCCAAATCGCATACCGGAACGGCAGGGCTTTTCGAGCGTAAAACCCAGTACCAACAACATAGCAAAGTGCTCCAGCAAGAACGCAATAAAGAGTTTCGGCAGGCACATTGGTCAGATCTGGCAACGCGCTGAGACCAATGGCGCCCAAACCGAGATAAGATGCTGTCGACCACCGTGATTTGACGTTTGCATCGGTGACCTTCTTCCAGATCGCAACAACCGTTAAGCTCCAGCAGACCAAGAGGAGCGTCATCGTCCAAGCGGTGTTTGCCTGAATGAAGAAGGGTGTAAAAGTACCTGTAATGCTTGGGTAAATGGCCGCATGATCGATCCGCCGCAACAGCTTGCGCCGATCGTGCCAAGGGGAAAAGTGGTACAGAAACGATGCCAGGTTAGACGCCAAAGCACACAGAAGGTAGACAAACACGGCTACAGACAGCTTAGGTTCAACCCGGCCAACCGAATTCAAAACAAGTAAACTACCGGCAATCAATATCAAGGCCAGACCAGCGATATGTACAACCAAGTCTGCTCTGCGATGGGATTGTTTTGGACTAGGAAAAGTCAGCGATGTCAAGCCTAGCCTCGAAGACTGCAATCGATACTGCAAAAGTGGTGCCCGGGGGCGGAATCGAACCACCGACACGAGGATTTTCAATCCACTGCTCTACCCCTGAGCTACCCGGGCACGGGAGACCAATCACTGGTCGGGTGAGCGGGTTCTAGGGCGTTGCGGCGGGGGTGTCCAGCCTCTTTTGCGAAGTTTTTTCACGCCATCGCCCATTCCGCTTTATTGCGGCTTTTGTGCTGCGATCTGAGCGGCTTCGGCGGCATCTGCGGCGGCTTCGATGTCCTCGGGGTCACGTGAGGGGATGGCGTAATTGCCGTTCATCCATTTGGATAAATCCACGTCCGCGCAGCGCCTTGAACAGAACGGGCGGTACTTTTCAGTGCTGTCTTCAGCGCATATCGGGCAGCTCACGACGAGGCCTCGTTCAACGGCGCACGGGCGCGTTTGCGTTGCAGTTCATAGTGGCCAAGCGGTGTCCAGCCCACCAAGGTCGTCTCGACCGTATCGGCGCGAAATGCGGCGCGCAGGGCGCTTTCGAAGGTGCGGCGGTCCTTCTTGGGCATGGGGGCAAGATCCAGCGTGATTTGACCGCCCAATCCCCGCACCCGCAGCGCGCGCGGCAGCAGACGTGCGCAAGCCATGTTCGCCTTAACCCCGGCGGCAAGGGAGGCATCATTGCCGGTGTTCACATCAACCGCGACCAAGGCGCGGGTCGGCTCTACATACATCGCTGCACCGCCGCCAAGGCCAACGGTTGCCCCGCGTGCATTCTCCAGCGCGTCCAGAACGCCATGGGTTTCAAACCCGCCTTCGTCGGTCACCACCTCGGCCGGATCGGTCCAGTCGCGCCATGCCAGAATATGCGGTCCGTCGCCTTCGGACAGCACTTCCATCTCGGTTGACGTGTCGCCCAGCACCTTTTCCGCCAGATCCAGCATTGCCGAGATATCTTCGCCAATCTCATCACTGTCCGCCCCCGCGCAAGAGGACCGGAGGATCAAACCATGCGGCGCATCACTGGCAATCTCATGGGCAATCTCAAGCAAGCGGTCGCGTTCGTCCTCTTTCTTGATGCTGCGCGAAATGTTCAGACCCGGCGCGTCAGGCGTGACAATCGCATAGCGGCTTTTGAACAGGATCTTTGCCGTTACCGGCAATGCCTTGCCCGGCTCCGAATATCCCGTCACCTGCACCATAATTGGCTGGCCGGGGGACAGCCCTTTGATCTGGCGCAGGAATGCTGAACCGTCAGGGGTTTTCAGAAACATCCCCCCCTGCCCTTTGACGGGCCGATCAGCAATGGCACGATAGATCGTGCCGGGGCGCGGCGCATCATTGTCGATCAGCAGATCGTCCAGCTTGCCGTCCACCATCAATGCAGCGGCTTCAGCCGTGCCCAAATGATCAAGAATAATACTGCGGCCCTTCATGAGGCACCTCCATAAAGCGGGTAACCGGCGGCAATCAGCAAATTCGCGGTTTCAGCCAGAGGCAAGCCCACGATTGCGGTGAAAGAGCCACTGATCCACGGGATCAGCGCCCCCGCTGGCCCTTGAATACCATATCCGCCAGCCTTGCCCTGCCAATCACCGGTGGCAAGGTAGGCTTTTATCTCAGTGTCAGACAGGGATTTCATCTTGACGATGCTTTGCACGTCGCGTTCCCAGATCTGATCGCCGCGCTTCACGGCCACGGCGGTGATCACCTTATGGCGGCGCCCCGACATCAGGCGCAAAAACGCCTCTGCCTCTGCCGCATCATCAGGTTTTCCAAGGATGCGGCGGCCCAAGGCCACTGTGGTATCGGCGCACAGCACGATGTCATCGGCATCCGCAGGCACAGCCGCAGCTTTCTGGCGCGCCATGCGTGCACAATAGGGCCGTGGCAGTTCGCCCTTGGCAGGGGTTTCGTCAATGTCAGGGGCGCGAATATCGTCAGCAACCACGCCGATTTGCGCCAGCAATTCCTTGCGGCGCGGACTTCCTGATCCGAGGATGAATGTCATGGGTCTGCGCCTCGTCTGCCTGATGGTGCTATCGCCGCAGCATCTGCACCCGCCGGCCCGCTGCAGGGGGTCAAGGCCGGGTGCAACTGCATGATGCGGTCCCGGCCATCGATTTGGTCTTACTTAAAGCGGTAGTTGATCCGACCCTTGGTCAAATCATAGGGGGTCATTTCCACCTGTACCTTGTCGCCAGCCAGAACACGGATGCGGTTTTTGCGCATCTTGCCTGCCGTATGTGCGATGATCTCATGGCCGTTTTCCAGCTCGACCCGAAACGTCGCATTAGGCAAGAGTTCCTTCACGACACCGGGAAATTCGAGCGTATCTTCCTTGGCCATGGTCTCTCCTTGATCAAAATACCCTCCAAAATGAGGGCGCAGGCTTAAATGGGCGCATTCTGCCAATATTTCAAGGGGCAATCAGCGCAAAGAGACGTTTGTCGCAGGATGGTCACGCCCGTCCTGCCCGGACCAGTGCCGCCGGTTCAAAACAATGCCATCCGCGCGGACATTGGCAATTTGATCTAAATCCACATCAGCATAGGTCCAAACCGGGTCATTGAGCGCCCCTGCGGCCAGAACACCGGTAGGGGGAAAGCCGTTGTCAGGCGGGCCGTAGATGCCGCCAGCACCAAAGGATGTGCCCAAGGCCTCGGACCACTCGGCGTCACCAACAACTGAGGACATCGCCGTAACGCATTGATTTTCCAGCGCCCGCGCCATGGATCCGATCCGCACGCGCCAATATCCGGCCAGCGTTTCGGTGACGCTTGGCACGGCGATCACATCACATTCGGTCAGGGCGCGGCCCAGCAAAGGAAATTCGCTGTCATAGCAGATCAAAATGCCGATTTTGCCCAATGCGGTGTCAAACACCTGCAAGTTGTTGCCCGGCACCACATCCCAGACCTCGCCTTCAAACCGGGTCATGATCTGCTTGTCCTGCACACCGATCTGCCCGGTGGGCGTGATCAGCCGGGCACGATTCACCGGGCGGGTATCCGTTGCCGCCGGACCGGAGGCTGCGATGATATGCACGCCATAAGTGGCCGCCAGTTTGACATGCAAGGCATCCGCATCCGGCAACCGGTCCGAGACCGAAAACAGGCTTGCCTCCAGATCACCGGCAACCTGCAATCCATCCAGCGTGGCCAACTCCATCGCGCCATATTCGGGAAACACCAGCAAATCGGCCCCTGCCCCCGCAGCGTCCGCCACCCAAGCTTCGATTTTGTCTTCAAATTGTGCCCAGGACGTCAAGACATCCAAAGGATAGGCGGCACTGGCAATTTTCATCGGTGGATCCCCTTGTTTCAGCCGCAGTTTGCGATGCCCGCCCCCTTGCTTCAAGCCAGATCTGACAGTCCCCGCTTATTTCACTTTCTATAAACTAATCCCACTAGAATTCATATTTACTTGACTGAAAGACGCAATAGTTTCAAACAACCGAAATCAAGGGGAGAACGACATGCTCAAAAAAGGGATCTCTTTGCGCGGCATCGAAGTGTTTGAGGCCCTTGCCCAGACCGGATCAGTGGCCCAAGCCGCCGCCATCACCGGGCTCAGCCAACCCGCGGTGAGCCAGCAAATGCGCAACCTCGAAACTGCCGTCGGCGCCGAGTTGATAGATCACGGCCGCCGCCCCATGCGCCTGACCCCGGCAGGGCGCCTGTTCCTGCGCCGGTCAGAGGCCGCGCTGTCCGAATTGCGGCTGGCACAAAGCGAAGTCACCGTGATGGATCTGGCGCATCTGGGCGAATTGAACCTCGGTATCATTGACGATTTCGACGATGATCTGACGCCCAGGCTGGCCACCATATTGGCCGACAGCCTGACCGGATGCCGGTTTCGCATGACCACCGCAGGCAGCAACGAACTGGCACAGGCGATCCGCGACAAAAGCCTGCATATGGCCATCGCCGCCCGCACCAGCGAAAAAGTGCCCGGCGTCATCGAATACCCGCTGGCCCGCGATCCATTCATCATTGTCACCCCTGCGGGCAGCCGCGCACAGGCCCAGCAACTGCTGGCCGGTGAGGCGGAGATCCCGTTTTTGCACTATGCCGCCGGTCAGTTGATCGAAACGCAGATCAGCAGTTTCCTTCAGGGTCAGGATCTGGAACTCTCGGCCCGTTTTGAAATTGGCAGCCATCTGGCGCTTATGGCGATGGTCGCACGCGGAATCGGTTGGGCGATTACGACACCCTTGGGGTACATGCGGGCCACCCGGTTTCACGACGGCATGCGGGTGATGGCCCTGCCGATTCCCGATGCGGCGCGGCAAATTTCGCTTTTTGCCGGATCGGAATGGTCCGGGCCCGTGCCGCGTGATATTGCCCGCACCATGCAACGGCTGATGGAGGCCCATATGATCGGCCCCGCCACCGCCCGCCGCCCTTGGCTTGCAGATAAATTCCACCTGATCGGGGACACGACTGGATGACACAGCCCAACGCGAAAATCGTCATACTGACCGGTGCAGGAATTTCCGCAGAAAGCGGGATCGAAACGTTTCGCGCCGAAGATGGCCTTTGGGCGCAACACCGGGTCGAGGATGTGGCCACACCCGAAGGGTTTGCCCGCGATCCGGAACTGGTTGTGCAATTCTACAACGCCCGCCGTGCGCAAGCTGCTGAGGTTCATCCGAACGCCGCGCACAAAGCACTGGCCCGGCTCGAGACGGAGCATCCCGGCGAAGTTGTCGTGATCACCCAGAACGTCGATGACCTGCACGAACGCGGTGGTTCAGACACCGTGCACCACATGCATGGCCACCTCAAAGGTGCTCTTTGCGCGATCTGCGATCACAGATGGCCTGCGCCCATGGTCATGGCCGTTGGTGATCCCTGCCCCAGCTGCAACGCGCCTGCGGCGCGTCCTGACATCGTTTGGTTCGGCGAGATGCCCTATGAGATGGATCTGCTGTTCGACCACCTGACACAGGCGGATATTTTTGCCGCCATCGGCACCTCTGGGAATGTCTATCCGGCGGCTGGTTTTGTGGCAGAGGCGCGCCGCGCGGGCGCACATACGCTGGAGTTCAATCTGGAACGTTCTGCTGTCGGGAACCAGTTTGCAGAGCACCGCCTGGGGCCAGCCTCCGAAACGGTCACGGCCTGGGTGGCAGAAATTTTAGGGCAGTGACCTCGGAAAATTCGAGTTTTCCGATCCGTTTTCGATAAACAAACGAAAACAGCGCGGGCCGAAACCCGCGCTGTGCAAGCTTTAGTGGCTCATCGCGCCGTGTTTTGGCTTGCGCGTATGGTCCACAGGGATTTTCACTTCCATGTCGCCGGCCTTTTCAAAAGTCAGCGTCACGGTGATCTCTGCGTCTTGCTCAAGCGGGGCCTTCAGCCCCATGAACATCACGTGATCGCCGCCCCGCTTGAGTGCATGCATCTCACCCGCTGGCAACGCGATTCCGCCTTCGACCTCGGTCATCTTCATCACGCCGTTTTCGTCTTCGATATGGGTATGCAGTTCAACCCGGCCCGCCACGTCTGAGCTGGCGGCAATCAGGCGGTCATCCTGATCGGAGTGATTCATCAGCGTCATGAATGCGGCCCCCGTCGGCGAGGACGGCGTTGAGCTGCGGGCATAGGGGTCTTTGACCATAATCTCACCTGCAAATGCAGGAGCGGCCAACATGAAAAGCGCAGCAGAAGCTGCTGTGAAGAAACGTGTATTTGTCATTGTCTTGTCCTTGGTTGATCTGAATTAGCTGGGGTCAGATCAAGGCAGGCGGCGCCCGTGATGGGGGTGTCAATACACGCACCGCCATAGGAGCCGGCAACGCCAGCGTACAGCCGGCTTCAAAGCAAAGCACCTGTTGCGGTGCGTTGATCTGCAGCGCCTCTACCTCAAACAGGACATTCAGCGCTGCGTCCGGGCAGATATGGGGCGCGGAGGTCGGCGCACCACTGGCGTCTACATATACCGCCGATGGCCCGCTGCCGGTACACAGCACCATCTGCCCCGTGGCCGCATTAGCCCCGCGCGCCACCGCCATGCTTTGGCTGGTGAGCGCCAGAACCAGAACCATCAGAAATGAGAACAAGCGGCGTGTCATGCCCCTGCTCTAGCTCATGCAAGCGGGACATTCGAGGTACAAAACGACGCAACCCCGGATCAGATGATCCGGGGTTGCTTAATCTCAAACTGTTCGGAGTTTCCGATCAGGTCAGCGCTTCTGCTGTTGCGCTGGATTTGGCGATTGCCTTTTTGATCTTCAGCGCGTTGGCAGACAGCTCAGTGTCTTTTGCCTTGGCCAGGAACTTGTCAAGGCCACCACGGTGATCCACGCTGCGCAGGGCAGCCGCAGAAATGCGGAGTTTGAACGAACGGCCCAGTGCTTCGGACTGCAGTGTGGTGTCGTTCAGGTTCGGCAGAAAGCGGCGACGCGTCTTGTTGTTCGCGTGGCTTACGTTGTTGCCCGTCATCGGGCCTTTTCCGGTCAATTCGCAAACGCGCGACATGGGTCTATCCTTTTGTTTAGTGGTGCAGCGCCAAGGGGTCGGCGCAACACATAAAACGGGCCGCGGCGGGCGACCCTGAAACTGGTTCGCTGGCTTTAGTGGGAATCGGCCAAGGCGTCAACCCGAAGTCCGCGCGAGTGCGGAATTTCGGGCGTCACTGCGTTTGCCACATCCCCGCCCCGGGCGCCAACCCTGCCGCGCCATTTCCTTTGCATCCCCCGCGCAGATTTGCGACACCTGCCACATGACCATACATATGCGCGCCCTTCTTGTTCATCTTTTCACCGCAACCGGTGCCGTTTTTGCCATGCTGGCAATGCTCGCGGCTGTCGATGGCAAATGGGACATGATGTTCCTATGGCTGGTCGTCGCGTTCTTTGTGGATGGGATTGATGGCCCGCTGGCCCGACGGTTTGATGTCAAAACCAATGCGCCCGAATTTGACGGTGTTCTGCTGGATCTGATCATCGACTATCTGACTTATGTGTTTATCCCTGCCTTCGCCCTGTTCAAATCCGGGCTCATGGACGGGTGGAGCGGCTGGGCCATGATCATCATCGTGACCTTTGCCTCGGCGATGTATTTTGCCGACACAAGAATGAAGACCAAAGACAATTCATTCTCCGGCTTTCCGGGCTGCTGGAATATGCTGGTGATCGTGCTTTTTGCCCTGCAACCGGCATGGTGGATCAGCCTGATTATCGTATCGGCCCTGGCGATCACCATGTTCCTGCCGATCAAATTTGTGCATCCCGTGCGCACCGAACGCTGGCGCCCGGTGACTTTGCCCATGGCATTGGCCTGGACCTTTTTTGCCGGCTGGGCGGCATGGGTCGATTTTCATCCCGAAAGCTGGGCGCACTGGGGTTTGGTCATCACATCGGTCTATCTGATTTGCGCCGGCGCTGTGCAGCAGATGACCGAACCCAAATAGGCTGGTGCATTTTCCTCTTGACCTCAACCTAGGTTGAGCCTGCATCAGAAATGCAACAAGAGGATTTGACATGACCGACGCCCCAAATTCCGCCACCCCGTTGCCACAACAAGACAGCTATGTGTCTTGGCGTGAATTTATGCGCAGCGGCTATTCTGCCCCCTTGGCGCTGGTCTGCCTTGCCGTATGGCTGCACGCCGCCGACAGCCTGATCGTGGCGACGATGCTGCCCTCGATGGTGTCTGACATTGGCGGAGCGGCCTTTGTCAGCTGGACCGTGTCCATCTATGAAATCGGGTCCATCGTCGCCGGCGCAGGCACCGCGCTTTTGACGATGCGCTACGGGCTGCGCGGCCCGATGAGCGTCGCAGCGGCCCTCTTTGGCTTGGGCTGTTTGCTCAGCGCTGTCAGCCCGACCATGGGCGTTGTCCTGATTGGCCGGGTGATGCAGGGCCTCGGCGGTGGCGGCATGGTGGCCATGGCCTTTGTCGCGGTGGGCGTTCTGTTTCCGCGCCGCTATGCCGCGCGGGTGCTGGCCGTGGTGTCGACATTCTGGGGGCTTTCGGCCTTTCTTGGGCCGCTGCTGGGTGGGCTGTTCGTTGAATATGCCAACTGGCGCTGGGGCTTTGGCTTTTTTGCCGTGCAGGCCATGTGCCTCGCGATCTGGATCGCCCTGCAAGGCAGCACTGGCCCCCTCCCCCAAGATGGCCCACTCGGCCGCTTTCCGGTGGTGCGCCTTGCCGTTCTATGCATCGCTGTCGTGCTGATCTCGGCAGGTGGTATCCGGGTGGAGCCTGTGCGGTCCACACTGCTGATCCTTGCGGGCCTGTCTTGCCTTGGCTGGTTTCTCTGGCGCGATGGACAGGCGGGCGCAGACCGATTGCTGCCCAATGCGCCGCTGGACCCCAGAAACGCCACCGGCGCAACCCTGCTGATGATCCTGATGCTGTCGATCGCAACCATCGGCATCCTTGCCTATGGCCCCCTTCTGATGACCACGATCCACGGTATCTCTGCGCTGACCGCCGGATATATCGTCGCCGCCTCCTCCATCGGGTGGACGCTGGCCGCTGTCACCGTAAGCGGCGCACCCGAACGTCTGGACCGGCTGTGGATCGCCGCAGGCATGATCATGACCACCATCAGCATCCCCGGATTTGCCTATGCCGTGCCCGCAGGGCCAATCTGGCTGATCGCACTGTTCGCCGGGCTAGAGGGCGGCGGTTTCGGTCTGGCCTGGACCTTTATCCTGCGCCGTATCACCGCCCTTGTGCCAGAACATGAAATCCAGCGCGTGTCAGGGGCGATCCCCACCGTGCAACGCATCGGCTATGCCCTTGGTGCCGCCTACGTTGGGATCATCGCCAATGCCGCAGGTTTCTTGACCATGACTGGCCCGGAAGACGCCGCAAGCGTGGCGCGTATCCTGTTCCTGTCCTGTGTGCCGCTGGCACTGATCGGGCTTGGTGCGATGCTGGGCCTTGTGCGCAAACATCCCTATGACACTGCAATGACCGCCGCAGATTGATCAGATCAACAAGCCCGCCGCGCCCTCATGGCGCAAGAGCGCCACTTTGGTCTCAACCCCGCCGCGCCCGGAAAACCCGGTCAACCCTTTGGCCCCCATCACCCGGTGGCAAGGAATGATCACCGGGATCGGATTGCCGCCGCAAGCCTGTCCGACAGCCTGCGCCGGAACGCCCAGAGCCTTGGCAATCTCACCATATGTGCGGGTATAGCCAAAGGGGATCGCGGACATCGCCGCACAGACATCGCGCTGAAAATCGGTGCCCGCAACCCGCAGTGGCAAATCAAAATCTTCCAGATCACCCGCTGCATAGGCCGCCAGCTGCTCTGCCGCGCGATCAAGCAAGGATGAGCGGTCCTGCTGTCCGACCCTGGTCCAATCCAGACGAGTGATCGCCCCGTCCTCTTCGGTCAGGGTCAGGTTGCCAAATTGTGTGGGAACGCTGCGCTGTTTCATGCAGCTATGATGGGGGCAAGCGCCCCCCGCCGCAATCCGGTTCTTGCGCAAGAACCGGATGGGGAAAGGTGGGGGAAATCCCCACCTTAAATTTTAAACCGCGTTGGCCTCATCCACCGCAGTATCGCACCGACCGCAAACGCCGCCATGGCTGTGGCTGCCCACATCCGGCAGGACCTTCCAGCAACGTTCGCATTTGTCGCCAATTGCCCTATCAATTACCACCCCGATGCTCGGAAGACTCTCAAGTTCAAATACTCCTTCTGGCGGCTCTGCTTCTGAAAACAGAATATCTGAAACGATGCAAATATCCGCGAAATATTCCCTGTCTAGTGGCCAAACTTCAGTCTTTTCAAGCGGCACACGACTGTCCGCACCTAAATAGACAGTTGCGCATGCTTCCAGGGAAGAACCTATCTCTTTCCTAACCCGCATTTCTTCAAGCGCTCCAGTTACTACACGCCGGATTGTACGAACATCTTTCATTTTCGCCGCCAGATCTGCATCCAGCCAGCTTTGCGGTGTTTCAGGGATATCGGTCAAATGCACCGAACTGCCTTCACCAGGGAAACGTTCAAGCCAGATCTCTTCGGTGGTGAACACCAAGATGGGGGCAAGCCATGTGGTCAACCGGTGGAACAGGATATCCAGCACCGTCCGCGCCGACCGGCGGCGCAGGGTGTCGCCATCGCAATAAAGCGCATCCTTGCGGATATCGAAGTAGAACGCACTCAGATCCACCGTGGCAAAGGTAAAGACCGCCTGAAACACCCCCTGAAAGTCAAATTTGGCATAGCCATCGCGCACCTGCGCGTCCAACTCGGCCAAACGGTGCAGCACCCAACGCTCCAGCTCAGGCATATCCGCCGGATCAACCCGATCGCTTTCGGTGAAATCATTCAGCGACCCCAGCATATAACGCATGGTATTGCGCAACCGGCGATAGCTGTCGGCCACACCCTTGAGGATCTCATCGCCGATCCGCTGATCCGCTGTATAATCGGTTTGCGCCACCCAAAGCCGCAGAATATCCGCGCCATATTGCTGCACGATCTTTTCCGGCACGATGGTGTTGCCGATGGATTTGGACATCTTCATGCCCTTGGCATCCAGCGTGAAACCATGGGTCACCACATTGCGGTAAGGCGCACGACCCGTGGTGCCAACAGATTGCAGCAAGGATGAATGGAACCAACCGCGGTGTTGGTCGGTGCCTTCCATATAGACATCGGCGATGCCGTCTTCGGTGCCATCTTCGCGGTCGCGCAGGGTAAAGGCATGGGTTGATCCACTGTCAAACCACACGTCCAGAATATCCGTCACCTGATCATAGTCATCGGGGTTCACGATGCCCTCGAGGAACCGCTGCTTGGCGCCCTCTTCATACCATGCATCCGCGCCCTCGTCCTCAAACGCAGACGTGATCCGCCGGTTCACCTGTGCATTGCGCAACAGGAAATCATCATCCGTGGGCAAAACACCTTTCTTGGTGAAACAGGTCAGCGGCACACCCCAGGCCCGCTGGCGCGAAAGCACCCAATCAGGCCGCGCCTCCATCATCGAATGCAAACGGTTGCGCCCGGATTTAGGGGTCCAGTTCACATTGTCGATCTCGGTCAAGGCCCGCTCGCGGATGGTCTTGCCATGCGTGTCGAGCCCGTCACCCACAACCTTGTCAATCGCGGCAAACCACTGCGGCGTGTTGCGATAGATCACCGGCGCTTTGGAGCGCCAAGAATGCGGATAGCTGTGCTTGATCTTGCCGCGTGCCAGCAAACCGCCCACCTCGACCAGCTTGTCGATGATCGCGGCATTGGCATTGCCCTCTTTGCCATTCGGCTTGAGGATCGCCTTGCCACCAAAGAACGGCAGATCATCGCGGAACCGCCCGTCAGGATTGACGTTGTAGGTGATCACATCGGCCAACATGCCCAAATCGCGATAAAGTTCATATTCCTCTAGGCCATGCGAAGGCGCGCAATGCACAAAGCCGGTGCCTTCGGTATCCGTCACAAACTCGGCCGCACGGAAATCGCGCAAATCATCCCATTCGCCGTTCGCCCCTTCGGTCCCGGCCAATGGATGCTTCAGCGAAATGCCCGCCAACTCATCGTTGGTGACATCGCGCAAACGGGTCCACTGCCCGTCCTCAAGCCGCGCGCGGCCAAAGACATCCGCCGCCAGATTGTCCGCCAACAGATATTTATCACCCACATTGGCCCAGCATTCATCCGGCGTCGCAGTGACCTCATAAAGGCCATAAGAAATGCCCGCGCCGTAAACCACGGCCTTGTTCGATGGCATGGTCCAGGGTGTGGTGGTCCAGATCACCACCTTGGACCCGCTCAGATCCCCGTCCGCGACCACATCAAACTTCACCCAAATGGTGAAACTGTCCTTATCGTGATACTCAACCTCGGCCTCGGCCAATGCGGTCTGTTCCACCGGCGACCACATCACCGGCTTTGAGCCTTGATACAGCGTGCCATTCATCAGGAACTTCATGAATTCCTCGGCGATCACCCGCTCGGCATGAAAATCCATGGTGAGGTAGGGATCGGCCCAATTGCCCTGCACGCCAAGCCGCTTGAACTCCTCGCGCTGCACATCCACCCAACCACGGGCAAACTCGCGGCATTCGCCGCGAAACTCGTTGATCGGCACCTGATCCTTGTCGCGGCCCTTCTTGCGGTACTGCTCCTCGATCTTCCACTCGATCGGCAGGCCATGACAATCCCAACCCGGAATGTACCGCGCATCAAAGCCCATCATCTGATGGCTGCGCACGATCATATCCTTGATGGTTTTGTTCAGCGCATGACCGATGTGCAAATGCCCGTTGGCATAGGGCGGCCCATCATGCAGCGTAAAGGGCTTGCGCCCCGCTTTCTCGCGTAGGCGATCATAAACGCCAATCTCTTCCCAGCGCGCCAGCCAGTTTGGCTCGCGCTTGGGCAATCCCGCCCGCATCGGAAAATCGGTCTTGGGCAGGTTCAGCGTGGATTTATAGTCGTGTGTCTCGGGCGTATCGGCGCACATCTGTCGCGTCCTTTGGCAAATCGTTCGGGGAATGTTTCGGAGTGGCGGTGCGATGGTCTCAAACACCTCGGCCCGGCGTCTCACTGTATCAGAGCGCCGGGTAAATAATTCGAATAATGATCGCTGTGATGCGTCTCATGCCCCGCTTATAGGCTCGCAACTTGGCCCCCACAAGCCCCCGTCATCGCCCTTTTTGGCCTGCAAAACTCTGGGGGTTTGGGGGCAAAGCCCCCATTCTTGATAAATCAAATGCGGCGCAGCCGCGCCTTCGCAACAGCCAGAAGCGCAACGCTAACCCTTCGCGCCAAAAAGCCCGCCCAAGGCCCGTTTTACAATCCCGCGCACCTTGGGTCGCCGCTCGGGCGCAAAAGGCAAAGGCCGGCAGACTTCCATTGCGGCCACGCCAACGCGGGCGGTCAATGCACCATTCACCAACCCTTCGCCAAACCGGCGGCTGAGCTTGCCCAAAATCGAACCGCCCAGAAACGGCTCCAGCATATCATCGCCAACCGCCACCGCGCCCGTCGCCACCAGATGCGACATCACCGCACGGGTCAGCCGCCAAGACCCGAAAAATCCGGACCGCCCGCCATAGATCTCGGCCACCCGCCGGATCATCCGCAGGTTCGCGCTCAGCGCCGCCACCACATCCGCCAACGCCAGCGGCACCAGCGCCGTCACCGTTGCCACCTGACGCGCTGCGGCTTCAACCTCGCGGCTGGCGGCCTGATCCAGTGGCGCCAGCAGTTCCGCCTCGGCCAGATGCAACAACCCCTCAGCGTCCATCTGATCGGCGCGCAGCTCCTTCAGGCGATCCCGGCCCCAGCGCGTGTCCTCGCGCCCCTTATAGAGCCGTACCAAACGGTCCGTCACCGACCGCGCCGCGCCCAGATCCTCCTGCGCCAAAGCCTGCCCCGCATCATGGCGCAGCCCGTCCAGCTTCGAGAGGCGGCCAAACGCCGCCATCTCGCGCAGGCCCATCAAGGTCAGCACCAGCACAAACGCCCCGATCAGAACCGTCATCGCCCAGCCCAGCAACGGATACCGCGCCATCAGATCCGTAACAAAGGTCCACGCCGTGATGGACACCAGCGCCCCGACCAAAGTCCCGGACACCCACCAGAACAACCGGCCCAGCAGCGATGGCTTTCGCGCCGCCAACCGTGCCGCAACCTGCATTGCCTGCCCCTGCGGCGCGGGCGGCAAGATATCAGGCACCGGCGGCGCATCGGCCACTTGCGGGCGCGGCGCAGCTTCTTCTTCGATCTCAAACAGAACCGGACCTTTGGCCATCACGCGCCCTTTCTTTGCCATTCAAACCGCACATCGGGCAGCTTTTCATCCGTCGTTGCACCATCCGTGCGTTGCACTTCGGCAAATCCGTGGCGCAGGTAAAACCGCTGCGCCCCCTCGTTGGCCTGAAATGTCCAAAGTGACAGCCTGTCATACTGGTCCATCACATGCTCCAAGATCGCGGTTCCGGCACCCTGCCCCCTCGCCTTAGCCGCCACGTAAAGCGCATCCAGATCCGCGCCATCACATGCGGCAAACCCGATCACGCCGCCGTCCTGTTCGGCCACAGTCACCCAGCCACGTTTGATCATCGCACCTGCATGGGCAATGTCCTCGGCCCCGCTGTGCAGCTTTGGCATCCATTCGGTTGTCGCGGCAAATTCGGTCAAAATGCCTCCGACAGCCCCGGCATCGGTGGACCGCGCCGCCCGCAGAACCGTCATAACCGATCCCCGAACAAGAACTCTGCCGCACGGTCCAATCTGATATGCGGCGGCCCGTCACCGGGGCGCAGATTCAGCGGCGCCGGGGCAAACCGCATCACTTGATAGTCCTGATCCAGCCACGCCTCTGCCCCCTGCCGCGCTGGGGTCAGCAGATGCGCCGGATCTTGCGGCAAGTCGCCGGGGTAAAACGCCGCCTCCTTGCCGGTTTCAAGCAACGTGCCGCGCACCACCGGCAACATATCGCCCCCATGTTTCATCTCGTCCTCCGTCGTCGCCCTGAGCGAGGCGATGGACAATGCAGCTGTGCCAGCGCCTGCGTATTGTGCCCGATCTTGTGCCTCGCGCACCAGCGCCTGCATGATCGCGGTCAGGCGCGGATGTTGTTGATGATGAAGATGATCCGCTTTGGTGGCCGCAAACAGGATCTTCTCCACCCGTTTGCCACGCAACAGGTTGCTGAGAAACCCGTTGTTGCCGGGCCGGAACGCCGACAATGTCTCGCTCAGCGCCGCGCGCAAGTCCTCAACCGCCTGCGGCCCTTGATGGATCGCGCCCAGCGCATCAACCAAGACCACCTGGCGGTCGATCCGGGCAAAGTGATCGCGGAAAAACGGCTGCACCACACGTTTTTTGTAGGCCTCGAACCGCCGTGCCATTTCGCGGTGCAAAGACCCGCGATTTGACGGGCCATCCGTGCGCAAGGGCGCAAAGGTCAGCACCGGCGATCCGGCCAGATCACCGGGCAACAGAAACCGCCCCGGCGTGCAATCGGAAAAGCCGTCTTGCCGCGCGGCTTGTAGATAGCTGGCAAATTCCCGCGCCAGATCCTGCGCCAAAGTCTCTTGGTGTTTGGCCTCGGGATCCGCGGTCTTGGCCAGCGCGACAAACGCCTCAGCGGCGCTCCTGCTTTCAATGCGGCTTAGGGTGTCGTTGGACCAGTCTTCATAGCTGCGCTCCATCAAGCCCAGATCCAGCAGCCATTCGCCGGGGTAATCGACAATATCCAGATGGATGGTGCGCGGCCCCTGCAATCCGGACAAAAGCCCGTTTGGGCGCACTTTGAGCGACAGGCGCAGCTCAGATATTGCCCGCGTGCTGTCGGGCCAATGTGGCGCAGGGCCGGTCAGCGCGGCAAGGTGGTTTTCATAGTCAAAGCGCGGCACGGTGTCATCGGGCTGCGGCTGCAAAAACGCCGCCTCAATCCGCCCCTCGGACGCGGCCAAAAGCCCCGGCATCCGGCCACGGTCCAGCAGATTGGCCACCAGCGAGGTGATGAACACGGTTTTGCCCGACCGCGCCAAGCCGGTCACGCCAAGACGGATCACCGGCTCAAAAAATGTCTCTGACACGGTGTCTTGCACCGTTTCAACCTGCCGCCAGATGCCATCGGCAATGCGTGAGATGACCAAAGCTGCGTCCGCCCCGTAATGTGTTTGGCCTTAACATAGGCAGGCGGGTGAGGGATTGCCAGACGCCAGCCACCGCGCTAGACGCGGCGCATGCCCCGTTTTGCCTTAAAAATCGAATATCATGGCGCGCCCTTTGTCGGTTGGCAGCGGCAGGTGAACCTGCCTTCTGTGCAGGGCGCGATTGAGGCGGCCTTGGCCAAGCTTGAGCCGCGCGATCACACCATCGCCGCCGCCGGGCGCACCGATGCGGGCGTGCATGGGCTGGCGCAGGTGGCTCATTGTGACATGATCGGCGATTGGGAGGCGTTTCGCCTGTCAGAGGCGCTCAATTACCATCTCAAGCCGCAGCCCGTGGCGATCACCGCCTGTGTGGCTGTTGAGGAAGATTTTCACGCGCGGTTCTCGGCACTTGAGCGGCGCTATCTGTTCCGTATCCTATCGCGCCGCGCCCCGGCCACCCATCAAGAAGGGCTGGTCTGGCAGGTCAAACATGATCTGGATGAAACCGCCATGCAGGGCGCTGCGGATATTCTGGTGGGCAAACATGATTTCACCACCTTCCGCTCAACCATCTGTCAGGCCGAAAGCCCGGTTAAGACGCTGGACCATCTGAAGGTCAGCCGGGTCGAAACAGCGGGCGGTACCGAGTTCCACTTTGATGTGCGGGCGCGGTCCTTTTTGCACAATCAGGTCCGCAGCTTTGTTGGGACGTTGGAACGGGTCGGCGCCGGATCATGGACGCCGCAGGATGCTCAAGCCGCGCTGGAGGCCCGCGACCGCGCGGCCTGCGGGCCGGTCTGCCCTCCGCAGGGTCTCTATCTGGCGCATGTCAGCTATCCGGTAGATCCGTTCGCCTAGGATCAGGCTTTACAGCGCGTTCCAATCACCGTGAAATTTGCCGTCTTCGTCGGTGCGGGCAAAGCCATGCGCCCCAAAGAAATCCCGCTGCGCCTGTATAAGGTTAGCGGTGCCGCGGCCCCGGCGCATGGTATCGTACCACGCCAGCGAGGCCGCCAATGCCGGCATCGCCACGCCTTGCGCGATGGCCGCTGACAAAACCCGCCGCAATGCTGGCACGGATGCCTCAAGCCTTGCCCGCATAGCAGGCGCAAGGATCAGGTGCTCAGCAGGTAAATCCCCGCGAAACGCATCCGCAAATTCGTCCAGCAAGGCCGAGCGGATGATACATCCGGCCCGCCAGATCTCTGATATCCGCGCCATGTCGAGGGACCAGTCAAATTCATCCGACGCCGCCCAAAGGATACGAAACCCCTGCGCATGGGCCAGAATGCGCCCCGCCAACATCGCCTGTTCCAGATCCGCGTCGCTTGGCATATCTGCCGCAAGCGTACCAGCTGCCAACAAGGGTTCGGCCATCACCCGTGTGTCTTTTTCCGAGGACCAGCCACGCGCACCCACCGCCGCCTCAATGGTATTGGCCGATTGACCCATCTTCAGCGCCTCGATCAGAGTCCAGCGGCCCGTGCCTTTTTGCCCGGCTTGATCGCGGATCACATCCACCATCGGTTGGCCGGTCTTGCTGTCGATTGACAAAAGCGCCGCGGCGGAGACCTCGATCAAATAGGAACTCAGCGGGCCGTCGGTCCAACCCTCAAACAGCGCACCGATCTGCGGCGCCGATTGTCCGCCCGCATCGCGCAGCAAACCGTAAATCTCGGCGATCATCTGCATATCGGCATATTCGATGCCATTGTGCACTGTCTTTACAAAATGCCCCGCGCCATCCGGCCCCAGATGCGCCACGCAAGGCTCGCCCTTGAACTTTGCTGCAATCGCCTCGGCCATCGGGCGCAGGCTGGTCCATGAATGATCCGTGCCGCCCACCATCATCGACGGGCCGTGCCGGGCGCCCTCTTCGCCCCCCGATACGCCCATCCCGACAAAATGCAGCCCCGTACCAGCCAGATCAGCGGAACGGCGGCGGGTGTCATTGAAATTGGCATTCCCACCGTCAATGATCGTATCCCCCTCCTCCAGATGCGGGCGAATGGCCTCGATCATAGCGTCCATCGGCGCGCCGGATGGGATCATGAACAGGATGCTGCGTGGCCGTGCAATGGCCGCAACAAAATCTGCCAAATCGGCCTGCCCGGTCAGCCGCTTGGCCAGGGGGCCGGCTTCTTTGATGAAATCGTCAATCCAATTGGCCTCGCGGTTTGACACTGCCACATCAAAACCGCTGTCGGCCAAATTCAACGCCAGTGCAGAACCCATTGTGCCCAACCCATAGACACCAATATCCGCACCCTTTGACTGTTTGTTCATGGCTGCCGCTGCTCCCGGATGTGTCGATGAAAACGCCTGTTGTCTGCCCCATTTAAGCGGCCCACCTCAGGAAGGCCAATAGACATTCGCCTCTCCGGCCACCGCGCAAGCCCTGCCAAACCGGCCAAATCCCAGCCACATGGGCAAAAACCGTCAAAAAAGTTCAATATGCCGCATCGTATACAATGGTATACCGTAGACGCGCCCAGATGAACCCGCTATGAAGCGGCAAATTCACACATGAGGAGATTCCTATGTCCGATATCATTTACACCAAAGTGGACGAAGCGCCGGAACTGGCGTCCGCATCTTTTCTCCCTGTCATCCAGAAATTTGCCGCCGCCGCCGGTGTCTCTGTCGGGACCAAGGACATCAGCCTTGCCGGGCGTATCCTCGCCACCTTCCCCGAGCATCTGAGCGAAGCACAGCAGCAGTCCGATGATCTGGCCGAACTGGGCCGTCTGGTCAAAACGCCCGACGCCAACGTGATCAAACTGCCAAACATCTCGGCCTCCGTGCCGCAACTTGTTGCCGCGATCAAAGAGCTTCAGTCGCAAGGCTTTGCCCTGCCCGACTACGCCGAAGCACCCGAGACAGACGCAGAAAAAGCTACCCGCGCCAAATATGACGGCATCAAAGGCTCTGCCGTGAACCCGGTCCTGCGCGAAGGCAACTCGGACCGCCGCGCCGCCAAGGCCGTGAAAAGCTTTGCCCAGAACAACCCGCACCGCATGGGCGACTGGTCCGCAGACAGCCAAACCGAAGTGTCCTCGATGTCCGGTGGTGACTTCTTTTCCAACGAGGTGTCCGCGACCCTGCCTCAAGACAGCACCGCCAAGATCGTACTGGAAACAGCCGCAGGCGAAACCGTTCTGAAAGACGGCATCGCCTATCCTGCCGGAACCGTTGTTGACGCCACCTTCATGAGCGCAGCCGCCTTGAAAGGCTTTCTCGCCAGCGAGATTGAAAAGACCAAGGCCGCTGGCACGCTGTTTTCTTTGCACATGAAAGCCACGATGATGAAGGTCTCTGACCCGATCATCTTTGGTCACGCGGTCAAGGCCTTCCTCGCCCCGGTGTTTGACGCCCACGGTGACAAGATGGCCGAACTGGGTGTGAACCCAAACTCTGGTCTGGGGGATCTGCTGACCCGTGTCGAAGGCGATGCGGCGATCATGGCAGATATCGAGGCCTGCATGGCCGCCCGCCCGCCGATGTACATGGTGGATTCCGACAAAGGCATCACCAACCTGCATGTGTCCTCTGACGTGATCATCGACGCTTCTATGCCCGCGCTGATCCGCGCTGGCGGCAAAGGTTGGGGGCCGGACGGCAAGGAAGCGGACACCAATTGCGTGATCCCAGACAATTCCTATGCGCCGGTCTACGACGAGACCATCAAGTTCTTCAAAGAGAACGGCAAGATGAACCCGGCCACCGCAGGCACGGTTCAGAACATCGGCCTGATGGCTCAAAAGGCCGAGGAATACGGCTCTCACCCGACCACATTCGAGATCCCCGAGGCGGGCACCGTCAAGATGATCCTCGATGACGGCACGGTGCTGCATTCCCACGCGGTTGAAGTTGGCGACATCTGGCGCTCTGCCTCTGCCCGCAAGGCCCCTATCGAAGACTGGGTGAATCTCGCAATTGATCGTCAAAAGGCCGAAGGCTGCCGCGCGATTTTCTGGCTGGACGCAAACCGCGCCCATGACGCGGAACTGATCACCTATGTCAAACCTATCCTTGAGGCCAAAGGCGTTGCCGACAAGTTTGAAATCATGGCCCCGCGCGAAGCCACACGCGCCTCGTTCGAGACCATCACCAAGGGTGAGAACACCATCGCCATCACTGGCAACGTGTTGCGCGACTACCTGACTGATCTGTTCCCGATCCTTGAATTGGCGACTTCCGCCAAGATGCTGTCGATCGTGAAACTGATGAACGGCGGCGGCTTGTTTGAAACCGGCGCGGGCGGCTCTGCCCCCAAGCACGTTCAGCAGTTGGTCGAGGAAAACCACCTGCGTTGGGACAGCCTTGGCGAATTCTGCGCCTTGGGTGAAAGCCTGACCTTCCTGGCCGACAGCAAAGGCAACGCCAAAGCCCGCGTTCTGGGTCAGGCCGTGGATGCCGCCACGCAAGGCATTCTCGACCATGGCCGCTCTCCTTCCCGCAAGGTGGGTGAGCCGGACAACCGCGACAGCCACTATTGGTTCGCACGCTACTGGGCCGAAGCCTTGGCCGCGCAATCGGATGATGCAGATCTTGCCGCGCATTTTGCACCCATCGCCAAGGCATTGGCCGAAGGCGAAGCGAAGATCATCGCGGAACTGGCAGCGGCGCAAGGATCCCCCGCCGATCTGGGCGGATATTTCCGCACCGATGCAGCCAAAACGGCGGCTGTCATGCGCTCCTCCGCGACATTGAACAGCATCATCGGATAAACCTGTTCAAAGCGAAACCAAGGCCGCGTAACCCTATGGGCTGCGCGGCCTTTTTCGTTTGTACAACCACCCCCGCAGCGCAGAAAACCGCCCCAGATTTGATCTTTGACCGATTTACACCTATATGTAGAGCCAGAGCAGAACAAAAACCTACAAAACGAAACCAGGTCAATATGATACACTCGTTCAGACGTGCATGGGATGACATGCTGTTGCCGCTGTTGCAGCGCCCCAAACGCTTGCAGGTTGCAGCGCTGTGTTACCGCGAAACCGAAAATGGCAAACGGGTCCTGCTGATCACCAGCCGCGACACGGGCCGGTGGATCGTGCCTAAGGGCTGGCCGATTGACGGGCTTGATGGTCCCGGCTCCGCCTTGCAAGAAGCATGGGAAGAGGCTGGCGTGACCCAAGCGGACATCGAAAGCGATCCGGTTGGCTTTTACGAATATGCCAAGGGGCTGGGCGAAGGGCTGACTGTGCCGGTTGAGGCGCAGGTCTATTTGACCCGTGTGCGCGATCTGAGCGAAGACTATCCAGAGGCCGACGCCCGCAAACGCGCGTGGTTTGCCCCCCAGGACGCCGCCAATCTGGTGGACGAGCCGGACCTTAAGGCAATCTTGAACGCGCTTTGATCGCACGCTAGCCCGGCAAACCCACCCAAAAGCCTCAATCCGCCGTAAAATGTGACGGTTTTGTGACGCTGCGCTTGCGCGGCGGCGCTTGGTATGCCACCTCCCCACCGGATCAATCACTTCCTTGGAAGGTACAGGCATGGCGACGGACAAAGGCCCGCAGGGCAGTCAGTGGAAAACACTTGATACAGACCTCAACCGCATCTCACAGGTTGAGCTGGCCACGACCTATGTCGCCCGTCCGCTGGTGGGGCCCGGTATCGCACTGGCCTTTATGGTGCTGGCCGGAGTGATTGCCGCAGTCTTCTTTGGCCAGACCCCGACCAGCTTTGTGGTTGTCGCCGCCGCTGTCTTTGGGGCCTATATGGCAGTGAACATCGGCGCAAACGACGTGGCCAACAACATGGGCCCTGCGGTGGGCGCCAACGCCCTGACCATGGGCGGGGCCATTGTGATCGCAGCCTTGTGCGAAAGTGCCGGCGCATTGCTGGCGGGCGGTGATGTTGTTTCGACCATTTCCAAAGGCATCATTGATCCTGCCTCTATCGCCGACACACAGGTGTTCATCTGGGCGATGATGGCTGCGCTGATCTCATCAGCGCTTTGGGTCAACCTTGCCACTTGGGTTGGCGCGCCGGTCTCCACCACCCACTCTGTCGTGGGCGGGGTGATGGGCGCAGGCATCGCAGCCGCCGGTTTGACAGCTGTGAACTGGCCGTCCATGGGCCTTATCGCTGCCAGCTGGGTGATTTCCCCGGTTCTGGGCGGCGCAGTGGCCGCCATGTTCCTTGCCTTTATCAAGGCGCGGATCATCTATCAGGACGATAAAATCGCCGCCGCCCGCCGCTGGGTACCTGTCCTCGTCGGCGTTATGGCCGGTGTTTTTGCATCTTATCTGGCGCTCAAGGGGCTGAAACGGATCATCAAGATCGACTTGCCCACAGCTTTGCTAATCGGGGTTCTGCTGGGGGCGTTGGCCTATGCCATTTCTGCGCCGCTGGTGCGCCGCGCCTCTGTAGGCATGGAAAATCGCAACAAATCCGTCAAGATCCTGTTTGGCCTGCCGCTGGTCCTGTCGGCTGCATTGCTCAGCTTTGCCCATGGTGCAAACGATGTAGCCAATGCGGTCGGTCCGCTGGCAGCGATTGTGCATGCCACCGAATTTGGCGGCTTTGAGGCTAAGGTTTCCATCCCCATGTGGGTGATGGTCATCGGGGCCTTTGGTATCTCGTTTGGTCTGTTTCTGTTCGGTCCCAAACTGATCCGCATGGTTGGCAGCCAGATCACCAAGCTGAACCCG
Source organism: Sulfitobacter mediterraneus (assembly GCF_003054325.1). Taxonomy (GTDB): domain Bacteria; phylum Pseudomonadota; class Alphaproteobacteria; order Rhodobacterales; family Rhodobacteraceae; genus Sulfitobacter; species Sulfitobacter mediterraneus. Next base: position 343,904 of record NZ_QBKU01000004.1, on the reverse strand, counting down.
ATGCGCGCCTATTGTGTGGCCCTCTCGGCAGCAATCACCGTGATTATCGCCTCTTGGCTTGGCCTGCCGGTCAGTTCCACACATATCGCCGTTGGCGGTGTCTTTGGGGTTGGGTTCTACCGCGAATGGCACATGGAACGCCGTCTGCGCCGCCCCGGCGAAACCGCAGGCACCGTCAAACGTATCGCCCCCGAGGAACGCCGCCGCCGCAAGCTGGTGCGCCGCTCCCACTTCATGACGATTGTCGCTGCATGGGTGATCACCGTACCCGCCGCCGCGACGATGTCGGCGATTGTCTTCTACGTCTTGAACGCAGTCATAAACTAAGAAGTACCCTGCCGGATCTCGCGGCGCAAAGCTGCGGCGCTGAGGTCTGGCAAACCTTCCTCTGCCAGCTCTGCGGTGCGGATCACCTCTGCCACCATGGTGCAAATCGGCGCGGGGCGGCCTTGCGCCTTTGCCATGGCAATCACCGCGCCTTGAAGGCTGTCGATCTCTGTCGGTCGACCCGCCATCAAATCCAGCGCCATCGAGGTCCGCGCCTGCGCGTCAATGGTCAGCATCGAGGCCGCAATACGCGAGAACAGAGGCGTCGGCAGGCGCAGAATAAACGGGATGACCCCCACAGAAACCGGCGTCATCGACACAGGCCGAATGCCCGCGCCGCGTAGAACGCCCAAAGCCTCCCGCCATTGATCCGCCATCAGCCGCCGCCAAGACCGATCCCGCAATTGTTCCGCCAAGGGCAGCCCGCTGAGCGCGTTCAGCGCGTTGTTGAGGTTGATCAGGAACTTGCCCCATTGCACCGCCTCGATATCGCGGCTGCTGGTTGTGCTGAGATGCGGCACCGACAGCAAGCCCTCCAAATCGCCTGCGCCCCCCGCAATGACCACATCGCCGCTGGTGGCGCGGTGATAACATCCCTGCCCCATCGGGACGACGTTGAACGGCACCATCCCGCCGCGCACGTCATGCCCCGGCAGCGCCTCTTGCAACAGCGCCCCGTTGCGCAACCCGTTTTGCAGGCTGATCACCGGCGCCTTGATCGGGGCGTGTTGGTCGATGAGTTCCGCGATGGTCGCCGTATCGCCCGACTTGACGGTGACCAACACCACATCTGCCCGCGCCAGACAGGCCGGATCTTCGGACAGCGCCAGACGATCCGTACCGATCTGCACCGCCATGCCGCCAAAATCCGTGAGCGTCAGGCCATGCGACCGGATTTCCTGTGCCACCCGTGGCCGCACCAGCAACGTGACCCGCCGCCCGCCAGCGGCCAAAAGGCCGCCGACAAAACACCCGATGGCCCCCGCCCCGGCAATGACAATGCGTGGCTCAGCGGCCAAGACACCACCGCATAATCGCCTTTTGCGCATGCAAACGGTTTTCCGCCTCGTCAAAGATCACCGAATGCGGCCCGTCCATGACGCTGCTGGTGGCCTCGTCATCGCGGTGCGCAGGCAGGCAATGCATAAAGAGCGCATCATCCTTGGCTTGCGCCATCAACGCATCATTGACCTGATAGCCGCGCAGCTGGTTGTGCCGCCGTTCGCGGGCTGATTGCGGATCATGCATCGACACCCAAGTGTCTGTGACGACCAGATCGGCGCCCTCAACCGCCTTTTGCGGATCGCGCTCGATTGTGTAGAGCCCGTCAAGCGCGGCTTCGGGGTCCAGCGGCGGCGGGCCGGTGAAGGTCAGGTCAAACTCAAACTGTTTGGCCGCATGGGCAAAACTGGCAAAAACGTTGTTGCCGTCCCCGGACCAGACCACCTTTTTGCCCTTGATCGGGCCGTTGTGTTCTTCGAACGTCTGGATATCTGCCATGATCTGACAAGGATGGGTGCGGTTGGTCAGGCCGTTGATCACCGGCACCGTGGCATATTCGGCCATGTCCAGCAGGGTCTGTTCCTCAAATGTGCGGATCATGATCAGATCGACATAACGGCTCAGCACCCGCGCGGTGTCTGCAATGGTCTCGCCGTGGCCCAACTGCATATCGGCCCCCGACAACACCATGGTTTGCCCGCCCATCTGCCGCACCCCCACGTCAAAGGACACCCGCGTCCGTGTCGATGGCTTTTCAAAGATCAGCGCAACCATGTGATCTTTCAGCGGCTGATCATCATCAGGCGCACCGCGCGGACGGCCCGCCCGCGATTTTTTCATCGCGGCGGCATCGTCGATAATGCTGCGCAAATCGGTGGCAGAGGTTTGGTGAATGTCTAGAAAATGGTTCATCGGTATTCTTTCTCGTCAAGTTCGCGCCAAAGACGGCGGAGCTTTTGGTCTTTGGTCAATTCGGGATCACGCGCCTAGGCTGGTGGCGGCGCGGTCAAGGCGCGTGACCGCTTCGGCGATCTCGTCATCGCTGATATTCAACGCGGGCAGCAGTCGGATCACATTGTCCGCCGCGGGCACGGTGATCACCTCGGCGTCGTAGCCAGCCTTGACCACGTCCGCGTTTACGGCTTTGCACTTGATCCCCAGCATCAGACCTGATCCGCGCACCTCTTCGAACACGTCCGGATGGCTGGCGATCAGCCCTTCGAGCTTTTGCCGCAGCAGGCCGGCCTTGCGGTTTACCTCGGCCAGAAAAGCCGGATCAGCGACGATATCAATCACCGCATTGCCCACCGCACAGCCCAATGGATTGCCGCCATAGGTGGACCCATGGGTGCCAGCGGTCATGCCCGAGGCCGCCTCTTCGGTCGCCAGAACCGCACCCAACGGGAACCCCCCGCCAATGCCCTTGGCCACCATCATAATATCCGGCCCAACGCCGGCCCATTCGTGGGCAAACAGCTTGCCCGTCCGGCCGACCCCGCATTGCACCTCGTCCAGCATCATCAGAATGCCATGTTCATCGCACAGATCGCGCAGCCCCTTGAGACAAGCATCCGGCAAAGGGCGAATGCCGCCCTCGCCCTGCACAGGCTCAACCAGGATACCGGCGGTCTTTTCTGTGATCGCCGCTTGCAACGCCTCGTGATCACCAAAGTCCAGATGCACAAATCCAGGCAACAACGGGCCAAAACCCGTGGTCATCTTCTCTGACCCTGCCGCCGCGATGCCTGCGGAAGACCGGCCATGAAAGGAACCGGAGAAAGTAATAATCTCCACCCGCTCTGGCTGACCCTTGTCGTAGAAATACTTGCGGGCCATCTTCACCGCCAATTCGCAACTTTCGGTGCCCGAATTGGTGAAAAACACCGTGTCGGCAAAGCTGTTATCGACCAGCTTGTCCGCCAGCGCCTGTTGCTGCGGGATTTGATAGAGGTTCGAGGTGTGCCAAAGCGTACCCGCCTGCGCGGTCAGCGCCTCAACCAGCGCCGGATGGGCATGGCCCAGTGCATTCACAGCAATCCCCGCACCCAGATCCAGAAAACGTCGGCCATCCGCCTCGATCAACCAGCTGCCCTGTCCGGAGACAAAGCTGAGCGGAGCACGCGAATAGGTCGGCAAGACGGAAGAGATCATGAAAGTGTCCTTAGGTAAGGGCCGCAACAAAGGCCCAAAAGGGCATGGGCGGCGGGTCTGGTCAAGTCAGTTTGGAAGGAGGGCTGCACACTGGCAACAAGATCACCACCTGCAATTGTGCAGGGGAGCGGGATAAAACCTTAGCGTCGTCGGGACAGGTATGCCGTTTGTGTGATCATGGGGCCTGTCTTAGGGGCAATCGAGACGGTTGCAAAGCCCCAATTTCACGCTTGTGACCCATCCCCGCTGCGGTCATAGCTTGGCCATGTATCAAGCCAAGACCCAAAATAATGCCCTTGCTGCTGGATTGATCGGGGTTGCGACCGCGTTTATTGCGGCAACCACCTTGATGGCCAAGGCGCTTGGCAATGATGCACTTGGTCCTGCCTTGCCTGCGCTCCAGATCAGCCATGGCAGGTTTCTGTTTGCGTTCATGGCGATTTCGACGGCTGTGATGATCCTGCGCCCCGCCCTCAGCGCGCCGCATTGGAGGCTGCATCTGGCCCGGACCAGCTGTGGCTGGGCGGGGATCACGCTGATGTTTGCCTCTGTCGCCTATATTCCGCTGGCCGATGCCACCGCGATATCATTTCTCAATCCGGTTTTTGGCATGATGCTTGCCATTCCCCTGCTTGGCGAGACTGTGGGCCGCATCCGTTGGTTCGCCGCCGCATTGGCACTGTTTGGCGCGTTCATCCTGTTGCGCCCTACGCCGGAAAGTTTCCAACCTGCCGCGCTTTTGGCATTTGGCGCGGCGATGGTGATGGGGCTAGAGCTGATTTTCATCAAGAAACTAACGGGCCGCGAAGGGCCGTTTCAGATCCTGTTTTTCAACAACCTGATGGGCCTTGGTATTGCGACCTTGGCGGTTCTGCCCGTTTGGCAAATGCCAAGCACCGCTCAATGGGTCTTGCTGGCCGGGATCGGTGTCTGCATGGCGGTTGCCCAGACCTGCTTTGTCAATGCGATGGCCCGCGCCGATGCCAGCTTTGTCGCGCCCTTCAGCTATGGCACGTTGATCTTTGCCGCGCTCTACGACCAGATCTTTTACGGAGTCGTCCCCGACGCCGTCACCCTGATCGGCGCAGGCATCATCATCGCCGGTGCCGCCCTGCTGGCCCTGCGCGAGGCACGTCAAAAACCCAAACCTCCGGCGGCTCATACGGCACTTTGACGCTTCACACCTTGCACCCAGCCCCCGAGTGATTAGAATAGACGACTGAACATGACAAAGCGGTCCATCAATGGGGGCCGCTTTTTAGCTAGGGAAACCGGAAATGTCCTGGACTGACGAGCGCGTAGAGACACTCAAGAAAATGTGGGGCGAAGGCCAGTCCGCAAGCCAGATCGCCAAAGAACTGGGCGGTGTGACGCGCAATGCCGTGATTGGCAAAGTGCACCGTCTGGGCTTGTCGAACCGCACGACCACGGGGGCCGCCGCGCTGAAATCCGAGCCCAAGGCCAAGCCTGCCCCCAAGGCAGAGCCCAAGGCCAAGCCAGCCGCACCCAAGCCCGCTGCGCCGGAAATGAAAACCGAGGCCGCCGCGCCGCCAAAATCCAACCTGCCCGCCCGCAAGCAGATCATTCCCGCAGGCCAACCCCTGCCGCCACAACCATCGGCGAACGAGATCAGCCCAGAGGCATTGGCCAAGGTCAACGAGATCGAAAAGAAAGCCAAGAAAATCGGCCTGATGGAACTGACCGAACGCACCTGCAAATGGCCTGTGGGCGATCCCGCGACCGAAGATTTCTGGTTCTGCGGCCTGCCGGTGCAGCAGGGCAAACCCTATTGCGAGGCCCACGTCGGCGTGGCGTTCCAGCCGATGTCAGCACGGCGCGACCGCCGCCGGTAAGATCGGCAACAGTTTTCAAGATTTGAAGGGCGGGCCGAAAATGTGCCGCCCTTTTTCTTTTTCGTCCCCGCGTCATGAGTTCAAGCGTCACGAGTTCAAGCGTCAAGCCGGGCAGCGCCAGACTGCGGGATGGCGCAGCAACAAACGTTCTTGCCACTTTATGGTCCATTCAGTCGCTCCTATTCGAGAGAAGTGCCCCAGTAGCCAAAGCGCCAGCCCGGTGGGCGGTCTGGCGCTGCCCGGCGGCTACGCCTTTGCTCCGGGCATGATCGCTATAAGCCTGGTTGCGAAAACCAGCCACTCCGCCCCCTTTCACCAATCCGTGAGGGGGATTTACGCCCATGTAATAATCTCTAGAGATCAATAGATTGCACCTTTGCGCCTGCCGTGCATTGGTAACCTGCCGAGTTCTGCATCCGAAAGGTCCGATGATGCCCGATACGATCCGCGCTGCTGACGCCCTCGCCCGCCGTCTTTATGATGCCGGTTGCCGATATGCCTTTGGTATGCCGGGGGGCGAGGTTCTGACCTTGATCGATGCGCTGAAACAGGCCGGTATCCGGTTTATCCTCGCCAAACACGAGAACGCCGCGGGGTTCATGGCCGAAGGTGTACACCACCGCGATCACGCGCCTGCCATTCTGGTCGGCACCATCGGCCCCGGCACATTGAACGGGGTCAACACCGTGGCCAACGCATTGCAAGATCAGGTGCCGCTGATCGTCCTGTCCGGCTGTGTCGATGCGGATGAGGCGGCCCGCTATACCCATCAGGTTGTCGATCATCAGGCGGTGTTCGAACCGGTCACCAAAGCCTCGTTCCGCTTGTCTGCTGGCGCCGCCCATGTGATTGCAGACAAAGCCGTCGCCATCGCCACCGAAGGGCGCATGGGTCCGGTGCATATCGATGTGCCGATTGGTGTGGCCGACACCCACATTCCCGCACTGGCCCCTGCCCGCCGCCGCCCGGCATCACCCAGCATTCCGGCGGAAAAGGATCTGGAAACCGCCCGCAGCTGGCTGGCCGAAGCCCGCAAGCCGCTGATGATTGTGGGCGTGGATGCGATGAACCAATACGCCGGACAAGCGGTGCGCGAATTTGCCGAAGATCACAACATACCGGTGATCACCACCTACAAGGCCAAAGGCATGCTGCCCGAGGATCATCCGCTGGCCCTTGGTGGTGCAGGCCTGTCCCCCTTGGCGGACAAGCATCTGGTGCCTTTCACACAATCGGCAGACCTGATCATCTGTGTCGGCTATGACCCCATCGAAATGCGCCCCGGCTGGCGCGATGTATGGACCCCGGACAGCCAGCGCGTGATCGACATCACCGCCGTGCCAAACCACCACTATATGCATCAAAGCACGCTCAATTTCGTGACCGACTGCGCCCCGACCCTTGCCGCCCTCAGTGACGGGCTGGACCCGCGTGCGACATGGGTGGACGGCGAGATACACCAGCTCAAGACCGCGCTTGGCACGGCCTTCCCCAATGATGAAGATTGGGGGCCCGCCGCCGTGATCGACACTTGCCGCGCCGTTTTGCCCAAGGGCACCATCGCCTCTGCCGACAGTGGCGCACACCGGATCTTGCTGAGCCAGATGTGGGAATGCCACGCGCCGCGCGATCTGATGCAATCCTCGGCGCTTTGTACGATGGGCTGCGCTGTGCCGATGGCCATTGGCGCAAAACTCGCCGATCCGGAGCGCAGTGTCGTGTCCTTCTCCGGCGACGCGGGGTTCTTGATGGTGGCCGGTGAATTGGCCACCGCCGCAGAGCTGAACCTTGCGCCGATCTTTGTGGTCTTTGTCGATGCCTCACTGGCCCTTATCGAGAAAAAGCAGCGTGAACGACAGCTTAGCAATTCTGGCGTGGATTTCCCCCGCCACAATTTCGCAGCGATGGGCGTGGCCTTCGGCGGGCGCGGCGCAACCGTTCGCAGTCGCAAATCGCTAGAAACCGCGCTTGAGCAAGCCATGCAAGCGGATACCTTTACCGTGATTGCCGCTGTGATTGATCGCGGAGCCTACGATGACCGAATCTGAGCCGAAAGGCGCGTTGGACGGTATTTTTGTCCTCGACCTGAGCCGCATTCTGGCCGGGCCGACCTGCACGCAGATGCTGGGCGATCTGGGCGCAACGGTCATCAAGGTGGAGAACCCGCGCAGTGGCGGCGATGACACCCGTGGCTGGGGCCCGAATTACGCCAAAGATGCGGACGGAAATCCCACAGATTTGTCGGCCTATTTCATGGCTGCAAACCGCAACAAACGCTCTATCTCCGTTGATATTTCTACCGCCGATGGCCAGAAAACCCTGCGCCACCTCGCGGCCCGTGCCGATATCGTGGTGGAGAATTTCAAACCCGATGGCCTCAGGAAATATGGGTTGGATCACGCCAGCCTGATGGCCGCGCATCCCGCGCTGATCTATTGTTCGATCTCCGGCTATGGCCAGACCGGCCCGAACCGTGATCAACCCGGCTATGACCTGATGGCGCAAGGGTTTGGCGGGATTATGTCGATCACCGGCGAACCTGACGGTGCCCCGATGAAAGTGGGTGTTGGCATCGCGGATGTGATGTGCGGCATGTATGCCACCATTGGGGTTCTGGCCGCTTTGCGGCACCGCGATCAAACCGGCGAGGGCCAACATATCGACCTGTCCTTGGTGGACAGCGCCATGGCGTGGCTCATCAACGAAGGCACCAATTTCCTGACCTCTGGCACCCTGCCGGAGCGGCGCGGAAATGCGCACCCCAACATCGTGCCCTATGACGCCTTTGAATGCAGCGACGGTCATATCCTTTTGGCCGTCGGCAATGATGCGCAGTTTGCGCGGTTCTGCGATGTGCTGGGGCTGGGTGATCTGGCGGCTGATCCGATGTTCCAGACCAATCTGGCCCGCATCGAAAACCGCGCAGCTCTTTTGGCGCGGATCGTACCTGCGATGAAGACACAGGCGAAGGCGGATATGCTTGCGCGCTTGCAAGCTGTCAAAGTGCCCTGCGGCCCGATCAACACCATTGCCGAGGCATTGTCGTCGGATCAGGCCCAAGCCCGCGGCGCCGTGATCGACATGCCGCGCCCCGAGATTGCGGGCGGGATGTTACAACTTCTGGGCAATCCTCTGAAACTGTCGCGCACGCCGGTGCAATACAATCGCCCGCCGCCGCGATTTGGCCAAGACACCCGTGATGTGCTTGAAACATGGGGACCAGATGCGCCGCAAAAGGGCGATCCACAGCGATAATCCGCGGGCAAGATCCATACCTTCTGGCACAAAGACGCCCTGCAAACCCGCCAACTGACACATTCGCTCACGAAAGCGCAGGTGCGCTTCACGTTGGCGTGTGACGCGCGTCAGACCCGTTCATCGGTTTTCAGAATCCCGCTATCCCTTTGCCTTAGAACAGCAATCGCAGAAGGCCACGGTGATGACAGTCGATATTTGCAACGCATCCGTTTCACTGCAAAGTGCAGAGGCGCTCACCAGTTGGAATGCGATGATCCGGGCGTTTCTGGCACATGGCACCGCCACGCCGCAGCATCTGGGCGCCACGTTGGAGGCTGATCCGGATTTTGCCATGGCCCATGCGGCCAGAGGGCTTTTTTCGCTGATGCTGGGCCGCGCCGAGATGTGGGCAGTGGCCGAAGGGGCGCTGGCCTCTGCCAAAGCGGCCCGCGCCGCCCGCCCCATCTCTGATCGCGAGGCCTGTTGGATAGATGCGCTGGAGGCATGGTTGGCCATGCACCCCACCGGCGCGATTGCCGCGCTTGAGAAGGCTTTGCAGGATCAACCCCAAGACACATTGTCGGCCAAGGCCAGTCAGGCCATCCGCTTTATCCGTGGGGATGCAGCCGGGATGCGCAGGTCCATTGAACGTGTTCTGCCTGCGCATGGGCCGGATCATCCGCTTTGTGGGTATGTTCTGGGTTGCCATGCCTTTGCGCTTGAGGAAACCGGCGAATATGCCCGCGCCGAACACACGGGCCGCGCTGGTCTGACCTATGCGCCGGATGATGCATGGGGGCTGCATGCCGTTGCCCACGTGCATGATATGCGGGCCGAGCCGGGCGCTGGGATCACCCTCATCGAAAACCACAAAAGCGCTTGGGACGGGTCCAACAATTTCCGCTATCACGTCTGGTGGCATAAAGCCTTGCTGCATCTGGATCTTGGTCAACTGGATCTGGCGTTGACGCTTTATGACAGCCAGATCCGCGCCGACAAAACCGACGATTACCGCGACATCGCCAATGCAACTTCGCTGCTGATGCGACTTGAGCTTGAGGGCATTGATGTTGGCACCCGTTGGGATGAATTGGGTGCATTGGCCGCGCCGCGCATTGACGACGGTTGCCTTGTCTTTGCCGATCTGCATTACATGCTGGCCCTCTCCGGCGCCAAGGAAGGCACGGCCGCTGATGCCATGGCCGCCCGCTTTGCCCGCGATGCCAAGGACAGCGGTGAAATGGCCGCCCGCGTGGCCGATCCAGGCCTTGCCGCACTGGAGGGTCTCAACGCCTTTGCCGAGGGGCGCTATGGCGATGCCTTTACCCTGTTGGCGAAAGCCCGCCCAAAAATGCAAAGCATCGGCGGAAGTCATGCCCAGCGCGATGTGTTTGAGCGCATGACCATTGACGCAGGTCTGCGTGCAGGCCATCTGGATGGCACAGAAGCGATCCTGCTGGACCGACTTGCCCTGCGGGCCGGTCACGAGGACCGCTTTACCGCAACCCGATTTGACCGCCTGTCCTCTGCCCGCCGCATCCCGGCGCAATAACCACCTGATTTGCGGACCCAGCGAACATTATGAGCCTTGCAGCTGCCACATCCGAAATTCCATCCCGCCCGGTGACCGCCTTGGGCGCACAATCCGGCACACGGGTGCGCGATCTGCGACTGGATTTCTTTCGGGGCATTGCGATGTTCATCATCCTGATCGCCCACACCCCCGGCAACCTGCTGACCCTTTGGATACCGGCGCGATGGGGGTTCTCCGACGCAACCGAGATTTTTGTGTTCTGTTCCGGAATGGCCAGCGCCATCGCCTTTGGCGGGGCCTTTGTGCGGATGGGCTGGATACTGGGCACTGCGCGGGTGCTGTTCCGGGTCTGGCAGGTCTATTGGGCGCATGTGGGGCTGTTTTTTGCGACACTGGCGATGACCGTTTATCTGACAGAGCTGGACATCACCGGGCGCAATTATTGGGGCCAGCTGAATCTGTGGATGATGTTTGTCGAAAGTGACAAATGGGACAACTCCAACATCCTGCTCAGCTTTATGACCCTGCGCTATGTGCCGAATTATTTCGACATTTTGCCGATGTATATGGTGGTTCTGATCATGATGCCGCTGGTGATGGCACTGGCGCGGATCAACCTCTGGGCGGTGGCAGGTTTTGTTGCGTTGGTCTGGGTGATGGCGCAGGATGCCTTGCTTGAGTTCTTTGGCCTTGGACATCTGCATCTGGAATTCCCGGCAGAGCCCTGGACCGACAGGTCATGGTTTTTCAACCCGTTTGGCTGGCAGCTGATCTTTTTCACCGGCTTTGCCTTCATGCGCGGCTGGCTGCCCAAGCCGCCGGTTCATAAGATCCTGATCGCCGTAGCGGCATTTGTGGTGCTGGCCAATGTCCCGCTCAGCAATATTGGCGTGCGCGAGTTCGGCTTTGACTGGGCCAAGGACTGGCGGATTGCAAACGGCGGGCTGATCAACAAATCGGACTTCGGCATTCTGCGCTATGCACATTTTCTGGCGCTGGCCTATCTGGCCTGGGTCGCGGCGGGCGACAAAGGTGCGCGGCTTTTGGCCCGTGGCACCGGCGCAGCGGCGCGGTTCTGGTCCGGCGCTTTGGCCGTGATCCTCAAGGTTGGGCAACAATCACTGGCAGTATTTGTTGCGAGCATGTTCATGGCGCGGGTCATGGGTTTTGCGCTTGATGTGCTGGGCCGCAGTTTGGCTGCCACCCTGCTGGTCAATCTGATCGGCGCGGCAATTCTGATTGCGGTGGCCTACGGCGCGGGTTGGTTCAAATCCCAACCATGGCGCGCAAAGGCGGGTGCTTGATGCTGCGCCGCGATGTTCTCAAATCACTGGCCGCGCTGGCCGCCCTGCCCGCCACCGCCTGGGCCGAAGAGCCGGGTCTGCAACTGGCCGCCGAAGCGACCGCGTTTGATCAGGACACTGTATTGGACCGCGCCCGCGCATTGGCGCGCGCGCCCTTTACCCCGCGCCCGCAGATCCCTGAAAGCTGGCGCAACCTGACCTATGACCAGTACCGCAAGATCTGGTTTGATGCCCGCAACGCCCTGTGGGAAAACAGCGATGCGCCGCAGCGCGTTGATGTCTTTCCCCCCGGTCTCTACTTTCCCCAAGCTGTCGCCCTGCATGTGGTGGAGGATGGCCAATCGCGGCCCGTCCGCTTTGACATGGGGGTCTTTGACACCACCGACAAGTTCCCCGATGTCGATCTTGACGAGACCCTCGGCTATTCCGGTTTGCGTCTGCGGGCAGAGCTTGAAACCTCCGGTATCTTTCAGGAATATGCGGTTTTTCAGGGCGCCAGCTATTTCCGCGGCATTGGCACGGGCGAGATTTACGGGTTGTCCGCGCGTGGGCTGGCGCTCAAAACCGGCGATCCGATGGGCGAAGAGTTTCCCGATTTCACCGCCTTTTGGCTGGAAACGCCCGCACCTGGCAGTGACAGCATCGTCCTGCATGCCCTGCTCGACAGCCCGTCTTGCACAGGTGCCTACCGCTTTGAGATCACGCATGGCGCGGTCTTGGAGATGCAGGTCGAGGCCCATGTTTTTGCCCGCACCGACATAACCCATCTGGGCATTGCGCCGTTGACCTCTATGTTCCTGTTTGACGACACGATGCGCCAGCGGTTTTCGGATTTCCGGCCAGCGGTTCATGACAGTGACGGCCTGCTGATCCACAATGGCGCCGGCGAGGTGATCTGGAGGCCGCTGGCCAACCCGGCCGCTCTTCAGATCAGCGCCTTTGCCGACAACAATCCGCGCGGTTTTGGCCTGATGCAGCGCAAGCGCAAGTTCTCGGATTTCAACGACCTTGAGGCGCTTTATCACAAGCGCCCCGCCGTCTGGATCACGCCGGGCGAGGATTGGGGCAAAGGAGCGGTGACTCTGGTCGAGATCCCCGCAGACCTTGAGATCTACGACAATATCGTCGCCTATTGGCGGCCCTCTGCCCCGCTCAGGGCCGGGTCTCAGCATCAGATGAGCTATACCCTGCATTGGGGCGCGGATCCGGTTGCGGCTACACAGGACATGCCTCTGCGGGTGTTCAACACCGCTATGGGCGGCCGTCCCGAAGGCGGGCAGATCATTGCGATTGATTTTGAAGATGCCGCCCATGTGCCGGATGACCTAAGCGCGGTTGAGATTATCCTGCGGTCCAGCGCCGGTGACACTTCCTCTGGCATCGTGCAGCGCAATCCCGAAACCGGCGGTCCGCGTCTGGCCTTTACCTTTGAGCCCGGCGAGGCGACGCTGGCCGAGTTCCGGGCGCAACTGCGGCTGAACGGTGCCCCCTTAAGCGAGGTTTGGCTTTATCGGTGGACCGCATCATGACGGCACCTGCCTGCCCTCCCTTTGCCATGCCGCCCGCCGCGCCGCTGGATATGGACGCACAGGATTTCACCCATGCGCCCACCAGTCGCAACGCCGCACCCATAGGCAACAGGCGCTGGCGTCTGGCGGTGTTTGTGCCGGCCTGTCTGGGCACATTGGCACTGATGATTGGGATCTACGGATGGCTGGCCAGCGGCGGCATGACTGGGCTGGAGTGGGCGCTGCTGATGATGATCGGCCTGACATTTGTCTGGGTCACGCTCTCGGTCAGCACAGTTGGGGTGGCAATTTCTGGGCTACTGGCACGGCAGGCGGCTGACACAAGAAGCCCGGCTGCCATCACACCGATGGATGTGGCCCTCTTGGTGCCGATCTATAACGAAGTCCCTTGGGATGTTTTTGGCAATGCCGCCGCCATGCTGGATGATCTGGCCGCCCGCAAAGGGCCGCACAGCTATAGCCTGTTCATCCTGTCCGACACACGGGATGACGCCATTGCCGCGCAGGAATGGCAGGCGTTTGAACAGTTGCGGGCCACTGCGCCCAGGCAATTTCCAGTCTATTATCGTCGCCGCACCGCCAACACAGACAAGAAGGTTGGCAATCTGGTCAATTGGATCACCGGCTGGGGCGCGGCGTTTGAGGGGATGCTGGTACTGGACGCCGACAGCCTGATGACGGGCCGCGCGATTGAACGGCTGGCCTCTGAACTGGCGAACGACCCTGAGGCAGGCTTGATCCAGAGCTTTCCGATGTTGATCGAGGCCAACACTCTCTTTGCCCGCGTGCAGCAGTTTTCCAACATCGCCTATGGCTGGCTTCTGGCCGAGGGGCTGGCGCTTTGGGCACGCAATGAAGGCAACTACTGGGGCCACAATGCGATCATTCGCACCCGAGCCTTTGCCCAAAGTGCGGGCCTGCCGCATCTGCGCGGGCGCAAAGGGCGCAGCGACTTGATCCTGAGCCATGATTTTGTCGAAGCGGGCCTGCTGCGCCGTGCGGGATGGCGTGTGCGGTTCCTGCCCCGCGTCACCGGCAGTTTTGAAGAGACCCCCGGCACGTTGATCGACTATGTTCTGCGTGACCGCCGCTGGTGCCGGGGTAATCTGCAACATCTGCGATTGCTGCGCACTGCGGGGCTGCATCCGGTGTCACGGTTTCACCTGCTGCATGGGGCAGTGAGTTATCTTCTATCGCCCGCATGGTTTGTTTTGCTGGTGGTCTGGGCCTTGCTTGGCAAAGACGCGGAAACCAACGTGATCCGCTATTTCAACGAGGCCAATCCGCTGTTCCCCGACTGGCCCCCCGCCATGAGCCATATCGACAGTGCCGTGTTTCTGGTGATCATGTACGCAATGTTATTGGCCCCGAAAATCGCGGGCGCTGCGATCATTGCGGCCACCCCGACCGCGACCCGAAGCTTTGGCGGGCGGCGGCCTTTCTTGACCTCGGTTTTGGCCGAGGTGGCGCTGTCTATCGCCTATGCGCCTGTGCTGATGATCCAGCAAACCAAGGCGGTGCTGCGGGCCACATTCACCCGATCCGAACCATGGGCCCCGCAACAGCGCAGCGCACAAAGCTATCCAATCACCACGTTGATCAAATTCCACTGGATCGAAACCCTGCTCGGGCTGGTGCTGCTCGCGGGGTTGTTGGCCGGGTTGATATCGCTCTGGCTGGTACCGATTGTGTTCAGCCTTGTGGCGGCGGTGCCATTGTCGGCCCTATCGGCGGTCAATATATCGCGCCTTGGCATGAAAGGGCTGCGCATGGACAGCCCCAACTCCCTGCATGAGCCAGCGATTGTACGCAGCGCCCGCGCCGCACGGTCCAAAATGAAAAATCAGATTTTGGCCGCAGAACATATCGCGGCAGAATGATCAGGGTTGCCGTACCGGCAATCCGCGGCTGATCCACCCCGGCCCTGCACCGGACCCTACCATGCCCTCCGGCACATCCAATACCTGTTCAAACCCGGCCTCGCGCAGCGCCTTGGCCACCCGGGCAGAGCGCACGCCCCGGGCACAAATCAAGGCTACAGGCCGCGTTCTGTCGCCGTTCACGGCCGCAAGCAAGGCTGCGCCAAAATCATCGCGGCGCATGTCAATCGGCACCGCAGATTGTGCGATGCCCGTTGCGGCCCATTCTTCGGGCCGTCGAATATCAATGAGGGTGATCTGTCCGGCATCGGCCTGCGCCAATGCATCCGGGGCGGACAGGTCGGCGCTGCCAACCTCCGCCCCGATATTGTAATACCTTGCGACCCAAAAGACGCTTAATGTGACCCCGGCCACCGATCCCAGCATGAACCCCCGACGCGGAAACCGCTTGGGGGGCGCCGGTTCAAACGATGGATCGCGCCGGGGTCTGCGCATCAGTTGACGGGCGCGGCGCTGGTGAACTTGGGAATGGCACGATCAGAAGCAGGCGCAGGTTCGATGCTGGTCCAGTTGCCTTCGGCCAGATCAATGTTGCCCGGAATGTCTTCTTCCCAGAAACCAACAACGTTTTTGGTGATGTTCAGGTACAACTTGTCATCCACGATCCGCCACAGGGTCGGGTTGCCCGGAACCTTGCCGCCTTTGGACACGCCGTAAGCGCAGTGACCATCATATTGCGGTGCATATTTGGCAGGATCGGCCAGAAACGCGGTCTTGTTGGCCTCGCTGGAGAAGGCAAACTTGGCCCCGTTGTATTCGGCGGTGATGTCCTTGTCCCCGGCAACGGGCGCAGGCTGGCTTTGACCCACAGCGTTTTGCGGCAGGTCGAAATAGGCAACCACATCATAGCCTGAGGCGGCAAAACCGGTGCCATCAATGTACTGATCCCCGGCAAAAGCTTGCGAGGCAAAGGACAAGGCTGTGGCAGCGGCGGCGATGGAGAGGGTAAAGCGGTTCACGTTTCAATTCCTTTTTGAGGCTTCGGTAAAACCAACCTAGGAGCCCGCCCAACCATTCACATCCCACGAAGCTGTGACCTCGCGCCGATGTGACGGGGCGGTGAATATCTGAAGGATAACAGAGAGGTTTATTTCAAAATAGGGGGTTTAGAGGGGTCACTGCCCGGCGGCATGCGCGGCGTATGTTGCAAACCCTCCCCTTGCGGCAAGTCAAAGCGCAGACCCACTTTGGCGAGTTTTTCAACCGTCGGGTCGTTTGGCGCGAAAAAGCCCACATCCATGGCCCCCGCTTCGATCCCTGAAAACGTCAGCGCCTCGGACGCTGCCCGCACCAGTGCATCCTGCGCCCGCGGGATCGCCCCGACAAAGGCCAGCAAATGCCCGCGTCCGCCGCCCGCATAATCAACCGCCACCAAAAACGCCCCAGCCGCCATGCCCGTGGCGGTCGCCAATTTGGCATCAATCGCAGCGATCAATGTCTCGGGCAGACCCTTGGGCGGCAGCAGCGCCTCAATCTTGGCCTCCACCTCACCGGCCTCATGGGCCAGCGTATCGCGCAGCCATTCCATTGCACCCGCAGGCAACAATATCTCGGACGGGGCCACACCGATATTCACGGCCATGCCCAAGGGCTGCCCCTCAAGCATTCCGGCAATCGCCCGCCCCGATAGGGCGACATAGGGCGCGGCCTCGCCCACATAGGCCGCCAGACGCGCCGCGCGGTCGAACACCACGACATAGGCATCCTCCAGCAAGATCGGATTGATCTGATCCCCGACCGGTTCTGCCTCAAGCAACATGAACAGCTCAACATCTGCGATCCGCTCGTAAAACCGCAGGCGCGCCGTATCGTCATCGGGCGCAGCGGTCATTGCGGCATGCGCCTCGTCCAGCGGGGTCAGGTCAGTCATGGAGCACCTCGGTCACAGCGGCCCGCAGTCGCGGCACCACGTCTGCCTCGAACCACGGATTTTTCTTCAGCCAACCGGTATTGCGCCACGACGGATGAGGCAAGGCAAAGACGCCTTTTGGGTGGTCCTGCCACCCCGCGACGGATAAGCGCACCGATATATAATCCGGCAGATGATATTTCATTGCATAGCCGCCAATCAGCAAAGTCAGCCGGATATCCGGCAATAGGTTCAATGCCTGTGCCCGCCACGTCTTGGCACAGATCGGCGGCGGCGGCAGGTCACTGCCACCGGCGTTGTAACCGGGAAAGCAAAACGCCATCGGCAGGATGGCCAGTTTCGATTGGTCATAGAAGGTGTCTTCGTCCAGCCCCATCCAGTCGCGCAAACGGGTGCCTGAGGCATCCCAAAACGGCTTGCCGCTTTCATGAACGCGCAGCCCCGGCGCCTGCCCCGCGATCAAGATCCGGGCCTCCGGCGCGAACCAGACCACCGGACGCGGCTGATGGCCCGTTGCCGTGGCGGCAAAACGATCGCTGCATAGGGTGCAGCGGCGTAGGGGCGCGCGGATGTCTGTCATAGGCGCAGGATAGCCGATGCCGCCGCCGCGCCAAGCTCAAAGAGAGACGCCCCGCATATTCATTTCGAAAATTATCGAAATAAACCTTGCGTCAGCCATTCATTTCTATATTTCTAGAAATATGAAAATTGATTCTCCACAAACCCCGCCCCTCACGCTGGCCGCTGCCAGCTTCGCCGCGCTTGGCTCCGAACAACGCCTGATGGTACTGCGCACGTTGGTGCGGGCTGGCCCTGACGGGTTGAGCATTGGGCTGCTTGGGGATCGCACCGGCGTGACCGGATCAACTCTAACGCATCATCTCAAACTGTTGGCCGCTGCTGGTCTTGTGAAACAAGAACGTCAAGGCCGCAGCACCATCTGCGCCGCTGTTGCCTATGAAGAGGTGCAGGCGCTGTCCCATTTTCTGCTGACCGAATGCTGCGCAGACGCGGGCAGCCCATGCGAGGAACACAATCATGGCTGACACAACCCAAAGCCAAACCCCGATCAGTCGCCTAAAAATTGGCGCTTGGGGCGTAACCGCCCTGCTGCTGGCGCTGGTTGCGCTGCTCGACTGGCCGCAATTCATCCCCACGGTGACATTCGCCGCCAAGGCCTTGGCTGGCACCGCGCCGTTTATCCTTTTTGCCGTTTTTGCAGTGGCGTACCTCAAGGCCAGTGGCGCGGAAAACCTGCTGGCCCGCGCGTTTGAGGGCAACCCCGCGCGCATGATCGTGATGGCGGCGCTGCTGGGGGGATTGTCACCCTTCTGTTCCTGCGAGGTCATCCCCTTTATCGCCGCGTTGCTGGCCGTCGGGGCGCCGTTAGGCGCGGTGATGGCGTTCTGGCTGGCCTCGCCGTTGATGGATCCTGCGATGTTCGCTATCACCTCTGGCACCTTGGGGTTTGACTTTGCGCTGGCCAAAACCATCGCTGCTATCGGCATCGGGATGTTGGGCGGATTTGGGGTCATGCTGGCCGCGAATACCCCGCTGTTTGCCGATCCGTTGAAGGAACGACCCAGTGTTGGCGGCTGCTGCGGCGTGCAGAAACCGTTCTCTGGCCAAACCGTCTGGAAGTTCTGGCCCGAGCCGGACCGCCGCGCGGTGTTTTCCGAAACCGCCCGCGAAAATGCGCTGTTTCTCTTCAAGTGGCTGACGCTGGCCTATGTGATCGAGGCGCTGATGCTGCACTATATTCCGGCTCAGATGATTGCCTCCGTATTGGGCGGTGAGGGGGTGATGCCGATCCTGCTTGGTGCATTGGTGGGCGCACCTGCCTATCTGAACGGCTATGCCGCCGTGCCACTGGTGGACGCGCTGTTGGCCCAAGGCATGACCCAAGGCGCGGCGATGTCCTTTGTTATTGCAGGCGGGGTCAGTTGCATTCCGGCGGCCATCGCGGTCTGGGCCTTGGTCAAACCGCGGGTCTTCATGGCCTACCTCGGCTTTGCCCTGATCGGTGCCATGATTGCGGGTCTTGCCTGGCAGGCAGTTGCGTGAGTGTTGCCCCCCAATTGCCGGAAACCGATGGCTCATAAACATCAACACATTCACGCCAATAGTGGCGACAGCAAGGTTGCCTTTGCTGTCGCTTTGAACCTTGGCTTGACGATTGCGCAGATCATTGGCGGCATCGTCGCGGGCAGCCTGTCCCTGATCGCAGATGCCTTGCACAACCTGTCTGATGCGATTGCGTTGATCATCGCCTTTGCCGCCCGCAAGATTGCCCGCCGCCCTGCGGATGGACGCATGACCTTTGGCTATGACCGGATCGAGGCGGTTGCCGCCCTGATCAACTACACCACATTGATCGTCGTCGGCTTTTACCTGCTGTACGAAGCTGTCTTGCGCTTCATCACACCCTCTGAAGTCACCGGATGGATTATCGTTTTTGTCGCTGGCATCGCACTGGCCATTGATCTGGCAACAGCCGCGCTGACTTACCGGTTGTCGAAATCCAGCATCAACATCCGCGCGGCGTTTTTGCACAATCTGGCGGATGCACTGGGATCTGTGGCGGTCATTCTGGCAGGCACTTTGGTGATCCTGTTCGGCTGGCATTGGGTTGATCCGCTGACCACGCTTTTGATTGCCGGTTACATATTGTGGCAATCGGCCACCGAGATGCCCAAGGTGATCCGTATTCTGATGCTCGGCAGCCCGCCGCATCTGGACATTCAAGAGGTGATCACCGCATTGGAGCAGACCCCCGGCGTGATCTCTGTTCATCATATACATCTGTGGATGATGGGCGAACATGACACCGCCCTTGATGCCCATATCGTACATGATGCGCAGGCCGATCCCGGCGCTTTGCGTCAAACAATAAAGCAGCAATTGTCTGCAAAATTTGGCGTCGGGCACAGCACGCTGGAACTGGAGAAACCACAAGATTGTTGCCCTGATACCAATCAGATCGGCCACCGCAGGCATTCCGAGCAACAGTGATCCGCGCAACCCACTCGCGGCGTTGTACTTTTCAAAAGAAATGCGACATAATGCGGGGAAAATCGGTAAACAGGCCTTTAAGACACCTCTGCTAAGGGGGGACAGGCCCAATAACAGGCAGCACCGGAGCAGGGCATGCTGGAGTTTGAGAATGTATCCAAGTCCTTTTGGACGGGATCGCAGCACAAGGTCATTCTTGACCATGTGTCTTTTCGCGTGGAATTGGGTAATTCTCTGGGCATTCTGGCCCCCAACGGCACCGGTAAATCCACTCTTATCAATATGATGGCGGGCCTTGAGAAACCCGATGAGGGCGAAATCCGGCGCAGGTGCAACATCTCCTTTCCGCTGGGATTCATGGGCGGCGTTGTCGGCAAGGTTTCGGCCATGGAAAATGCCCGATACATCGCCCGGCTCTATGGTCTGGACCCCGATTATGTCGAAAGCTTTTGCCGATGGCTTTGTGGGTTGGGCGAATATTTTGACCAACCACTCGGCACTTATTCCTCTGGCATGCGGTCGCGGTTCACATTCTCGCTGATGCTGGCGCTGGATTTTGACATCTACCTGATCGACGAAGGTATGCCGTCGACCACCGATATGGAGTTCAACCGCAAAGCGGGTGAAATCCTGCAGGAACGCCTGCGCACAACCACGATCATCATTGTCTCGCATCAGGCGCAGACCTTGGAAAAATTTGCCCGCTCGGCGGCCGTCCTGTTGGGCGGCAAACTCTATATGTTTGACACCTTGGAAGAAGCGAAACAGCTCTATGACTACGAAACCCAAGGCTAGAAAATTCCGCATCAAGCGGAGCGCCTCACCCACGCATAGCCAGCATGCCGATACGCCGGAGCATGTGCAGCGCCCGCAAGCCCCGGATCAATACGGAGAGCCGCCCGTTGCACTGCAACGCCGCGCTGCCGCGCATGCAGCGCCCCGCGCCGTGCCGCCCTCCGGTCCCGCGCACCAAGAGCCACCGCGCCCAGCCGCCCCTCATCGCGAGGCACCCCAAGCCGCGCCGCCCCGACAGCCCGCCCCCACACAAGCCGCCGCCCCGCAGCCGCAGCGGGCACCAGCGGGCGATCACGCTCAACCCCGCGGACCGCAACAGACCCGTCATGCCCCTCCGCCCGAGGCCGCCGCGCCAACTGCGCCACAACAAGACGCCGCGCCAAGCCAACAACCGGGCGGCGAGACAGACATCGACGCGATCCGCCGCGAAGGTCTCACCGGACGGCAACTGCGCATGGCCCGCCGGGTGGCCCAAAAACACGGGCTTGCCCCCACCTCCGATTTTGACGCGGTGCGCCTGCTGCGTGAACAGGGCATCGACCCGTTCCAACGCTCCAACATGCTTGAACTGGTGGTGCCAAACACTGACGGGCAACCCCCCGCCAACCCAGCCGGTAGCCCGCAACCGCCTGCAAACGCGCCACAACCCAATGCCAAAGGCGGCCGCATTCAGCTGCCGCAAACCATGCCCGCGGGGGCCAACACGCTGCCATCCACCGAACAGCTTTCTCCGGCAGAACGGCGCGAGCATGAAATTTCGCAAATTCAGCGCGACATCACCCTGCGCAGACGCCGCAAACTTGGCCTGTTGCTGGCCCGCCTCGCTGCCTTTGTGATCCTGCCCACGCTGATCGCCGGGATCTATTTCTACAAAATCGCCTCGCCGATGTATGCCACCAACAGCCAGTTCCTGATCATCCAAAGCGAGGGCGGCGGCGGCGCCAGCCCGTTTGGCGGCATCCTGCCCACCCAATTTGCCAACAGCGCCGACAGCATCGCAACGCAGGCCTATCTGCAATCCAAGGATGCAATGCTGCGCCTGAACGAAGATACCGGGTTCAAGGACCATTTCTCGGATGACTCTATAGACGTGGTGCAACGCTTGACTGCAAACCCAACCAACGAAGAGGCCTATAAAGTCTACAAAAAGAACGTCAAAATCGGCTATGATCCCACCGAAGGCGTGATCCGTATGGAGGTGATCGCCGCCGATCCGCAGGTCTCCGCCGCCTTTTCCGAAAGCTTGCTGAAATACGCCGAAGACCGAGTTAATGAGCTGTCCAAGCAAAAGCGCGAAGACGGGATGCGCGACGCCCTCACCGGCTTTGAAACCGCGCAGAAAAACCGCCGCGACAGTCAAGAGGCATTGATCCGTCTACAAATCGAAAACGGCGTGGACCCCGAAGCCGAGATCGTCGCGATCCGCGCCCAGATCACCACCTATGAGGGGCTGTTGATCGAAAAAGAACTGGCCCTGTCGGCGCTTCTGGACAACCCGCGCCCCAACAAGGCCAAAGTCGACGGTGCCCGCAGCGATGTGCGCCGCCTCAAGGAACAGCTTGCCAAGTTGAACGTGAAAATGAACTCCGCCACCGAAGGGGATAATTCTCTGGCCAAGCAAGCGGTCACCATGCAATTGGCCAAGGCCGATCTTGCTGCTGCGGATATGGTGCTGCAATCAGCACAAACCGCAATGGAACAAGCCCGGACCGAAGCCAACCGCCAGGTGCGTTACCTCACCGTCGCGGTGCAACCCGTCGCCCCGCAAGAGCCGACATATCCCCGCCGATTTGAGAACACGATCTTGGCTTTCCTGATCTTTGCAGGCATCTACCTGATGTTGTCCCTGACAGCCTCCATCCTCAGAGAACAGGTAACCTCATGACCCAAGTAACCATCCGTGACGTGATTGTCGGCAATGATCGCCCCCTGACCGTGATCGCCGGCCCCTGCCAGCTCGAAAGCGAAGACCACGCACAGATGATCGCGGGCAAAATGAAAGAGGCCTGCGCCGCCGCCGGAGCGCAATACGTTTTCAAGGCCAGCTATGACAAGGCCAACCGCACGTCCCTGTCTGGCAAGCGGGGTCTGGGCATTGATCAAGGCCTCAAGGTGCTGCAATCGGTAGGCAAGGCGCTGGATGTGCCAGTCCTGACCGACGTACATTCAGATACCCAATGCGCCATCGCCGCCGATGCCGTGGATGTGCTGCAAATCCCGGCCTTCCTGTGCCGCCAGACTGACCTTCTGCTGGCCGCAGGCAACACCGGCGCTGCGGTGAACGTCAAAAAGGGCCAATGGCTCGCCCCTTGGGAAATGAGCAATATCGTCGACAAGATCAAATCGACCGGCAATGAGAAAATCTTGCTGACCGAACGCGGCACCGCCTTTGGCTACAACACATTGGTGACCGACATGCGCGGTCTGCCGCAAATGGCGCAAACCGGCTATCCCGTGGTGATGGACGCCACCCACGCCGTTGCCAGCCCCGGCGGCAAAGGCACCTCATCGGGCGGGCAACGCGAATTTGCCCCCGTGCTGGCCCGTGCGGCAGTGTCCATCGGTGTGGCGGCTGTTTTCATCGAAACCCACGAAGATCCGGACAACGCGCCCAGCGACGGCCCCAATATGATCTATCTCGACCAGATGCCTGATCTGATCGCCACACTGATGAAGTTTGACGCGCTGGCCAAACAGCACCCCATGACATTTTAATTGACCCAATTTGCGAGATCTGACGTGACAAAACCGGCACCAACCGTGACCCAGAACACCTGGGAATTCCTGCGCGATGCGATGATCACCCCCACGGGGTTCCGCGAATATGACGCCCGCTGGAAATACCCAGATGACATCAACCTGCCCGGCATCACCGCCCTCGGCCTCGGCCTTGGCACCCAGATGCAGCGGCGCGGGATTGAGCCGGTGATCGCCGTTGGCAATGATTATCGCGACTATTCCCTGTCGATCAAAAACGCGCTGATGCTGGGGCTGATGCAGGCCGGGATCCACGTCAAAGACATCGGCCCTGCCCTATCGCCCATGGCCTATTTCGCGCAGTTCCACCTGGATGCCCCTGCCGTGGCCATGGTCACGGCCAGTCACAATCCAAACGGCTGGACCGGGGTCAAAATGGGCTTTGAACGCCCCCTGACCCACGGCCCCGATGAAATGGCAGAACTGCGCGACATTGTGCTGAATGGCGAAGGAAAACCCCAAAGCGGTGGTGGCTACGAGTTCGTCCACGGCGTGCGCGAGGCCTATCTCGACGATCTGGTTGGCGATTTCAAAATGTCCCGCAAGCTCAAGGTGGTCTGCGCCACGGGCAACGGCACCGCCTCCGCCTTCGCACCTGAGTTGTTCGAACGCCTCGGCGTTGAAGTGGTGCCAAGCCATAACGCGCTGGACTACTCCTTTCCGCATTACAACCCCAACCCCGAAGCCATGGAAATGCTCCACGACATGAGCGCCTCGGTCAAAGCCTCCGGCGCCGACTTCGCGCTGGGTTTCGACGGCGATGGCGACCGCTGCGGCGTGGTGGATGACGAAGGCGAAGAAATCTTCGCCGACAAGGTTGGGGTGATCATGGCCCGCGATCTGGCCAAACTCTACCCCAACGCCACCTTTGTGGCAGATGTAAAATCAACCGGCCTCTTTGCTTCGGACCCCGAGCTTCAAAAACACGGGATCAAAGCCGACTATTGGAAAACCGGCCACAGCCATATGAAACGCCGGGTCAAAGAGATCGGCGCCTTGGCGGGCTTTGAAAAATCTGGCCATTACTTCCTCGCCGAACCCATCGGCCGCGGCTATGACTGCGGCATGCGCGTCGCGGTCGAGATCTGCAAACTCATGGACCGCAACCCCGACATGTCGATGTCCGACCTGCGCAAGGCCCTGCCGCAAACCTGGGCCACGCCCACCATGTCGCCCTATGCCGCCGACACCGAAAAATACGACATCCTCGCACGGCTGGTGGACAGGCTTGTCGCCAAACACGCCGCAGGCGAACAGATCGCCGGACGCGCCATCAAAGACGTTGTGACAGTCAACGGCGCCCGCGTGATCCTCGACAACGGCGCTTGGGGGCTGATCCGCGCCTCATCAAACACGCCAAATCTGGTGGTGGTCTGCGAAAGCCCCGCATCAGAAGCCGAAATGCGCGCAATCTTTAAAGATCTGGATGCCGTGATCCGCACCGAGCCGGGCGTGGGGGATTACGACCAAACCATCTGATCCGGCCGTTCTTCATTTGGCCAGAAAAACTTCTGGGGGGTTTGGGGGGCAAAGCCCCCCATCCAAAAATAGATCAAATGCAGCGCAGCTGCTCAATTGCCATGGGCCGCGCCGCAAAACGCCGCGATCTTCAATGTATCTTTTTCGCCGGGCGCCTGCTCCACCCCGGATGACACATCCACCTGATTTGCGCCGGTCATCGCAATCGCCTCTTCCACATTGTCCGGCGTCAAACCTCCGGCCAACATCCATGGCACCGGCCAGCGGCGCCCGGCAATCAAACGCCAGTCAAAGGCCAACCCGTTGCCGCCGGGCAGGACGGCTTCTTTCGGTGGCTTGGCATCGACAAGGATCTGATCGGCAACCTGCATATAGGCCTCAAGCGCGGGCAGATCGCTGGCATCGGCAATCCCCACAGCCTTCATCACCGGCAGGCCATAACGGGCTTTGATTTCTGTCACCCGTGCAGGGCTTTCCTTGCCATGAAGCTGCAACATGTCCAGCGGCACCTCGGCCACCAAACGGTCCAGAAATTCATTGGGCGCATCCACGACCAGCGCCACCTTGCAGATGCCCTCAGGGATCGCGGCGGCCAGCTCTGCCGCCTCGGGCAAGCCAATATGGCGCGGAGATTTCTCGAAAAATACCAATCCGACATAGCGCGCCCCCGCCGCCACGGCGGCGTCCAAAGACGCGCGATCGGTCAGACCGCAGATTTTCACATTCACTTGTGCAGGCATGGCTGGCCTCAGCTGGCCTCGTCGAGCAGCGCGAGAACCTCGTCCTTGCCCTGATGCTTTTCGCCCTTAAGCCGGGCGACCTCACGCTCCAGCCGGCGCATTTCGCGGGCTTGCCGCGCCGCTTCTGCACGTTGGCCGTATTCGCGGATCCATTCCCAGACAAACCCCACCAACAGACCGGCAACAATGCTACCAAGGATCACCAGAAACAGCGGCAGTTCGATCTGCGGGTTCACCGCAAACCAATGCGACACCTCAGTGGGCAGAATCTTGAGCGGCACAATCGCACGATTGGCCAGTGCCACAGAGATGAGGGCCACTGCAAAAATGGCAATGCAAAAGTAGCGAACGTAACGCATCAGGCTTTCCCGTTTAACCGATCCCGCAACAGTTTTCCGGTCTTGAAGAAGGGCACATGTTTTTCCTCAACATTGACCGCCTCACCGGTGCGCGGGTTACGGCCCACTCTGGCATCTCGCTTCTTGACGGAAAACGCGCCAAAACCGCGCAGCTCAACACGGTCGCCCTGCGCCATGGCGCTGGTGATCTCGTCAAAGATGGTATTCACGATCCGTTCAACATCGCGTTGGTACAAATGTGGATTGTCGTCTGCAATTTTCTGGATCAGTTCTGACCGGATCATCGAATTATCCCCCCCGAGACGTCTATATGTTTTTTTGCTGCTAAAAGACGACTATAGGAAGAAACCTTTCAATCGGGAAGTGATCCTTGCGCCCGTCTGTCGGGTTTTTTCGGCAGAAGGCACTGTTTTCAGGCAATTTTCCGCTGGGTCACCCTGCGATTTGCCCTTTCAGCCCGGTAAATGCGCCCAGCGCCCACCTTCAAATCCGGGCGATTCGCAAAAAAATGGCCCCGCAACATGCGCTGCGGGGCCATTCAATTCTATGCGTTGAGATCTAGCAGATCACTCGTCGCCCTTCAGAGCTGCACCAAGGATATCACCCAAGGATGCGCCGGAATCGGAGGAACCATACTGTTCAACCGCTTCTTTTTCTTCGGCGATTTCGCGGGCCTTGATGGACACGCCCAAACGGTGTGCCTTGGCGTCCACGTTGGTGATGCGCACGTCGACCTTGTCACCGACCGAGAAACGCTCTGGGCGCTGCTCTGCACGGTCACGGGACAGATCGGAGCGACGGATGAAGGATTTCATGCCTTCATATTCCACTTCGATGCCGCCCTCTTCGATCGAGGTCACATTCACAGTCACGATAGAGCCGCGCTTCACGCCGCCAACCGCTTCTGCGAACTTGTCGCCGCCAACACCTTTGATGGAGAGCGAGATACGCTCTTTCTCGACGTCAACTTCGGACACAACCGCGCCGACCATGTCGCCCTTGCGGTAGTTCTGGATCGCGTCTTCGCCGCGCTCGTCCCAGCTGAGGTCAGACAGGTGAACCATGCCGTCGATGTCGCCTGGCAGGCCAACAAACAGACCGAATTCGGTGATGTTTTTGACTTCGCCTTCAACTTCGGTGCCTTCAGGGTGTGTTTCTGCAAACACTTCCCATGGGTTGCGCATGGTCTGCTTGAGACCAAGGGAAACGCGGCGCTTGGCACCGTCGATTTCCAGAACCATGACTTCGACTTCCTGAGATGTGGAAACGATCTTGCCTGGGTGTACGTTCTTTTTGGTCCAAGACATTTCGGACACGTGCACCAGACCCTCAACGCCCGGCTCCAGCTCAACAAAGGCGCCGTAATCGGTGATGTTGGTCACGCGGCCAGTGTGCGAGGATTCCAGCGGGTATTTCGCCGCAACCAGATCCCATGGATCTTCTTGCAACTGTTTCATGCCCAAGGAGATACGGTGTGTCTCTTTGTTGATCTTGATGACCTGAACCTTGATGGTTTCACCAATCGTCAGGATCTCGGATGGGTGGTTCACACGGCGCCATGCCATGTCTGTGACGTGCAACAAGCCGTCAACGCCGCCCAGATCAACAAACGCACCGTATTCGGTGATGTTCTTGACCACACCGTCAACGGTCTGACCTTCGGTCAGGTTGCCGATCACTTCGGCACGCTGTTCGGCACGTGATTCTTCGAGGATCGCACGACGCGATACAACGATGTTGCCACGGCGGCGGTCCATTTTCAGAACCTGGAATGGCTGCTTGAGACCCATCAATGGGCCCGCATCGCGCACGGGGCGCACATCAACCTGAGAGCCGGGCAGGAACGCGACTGCGCCGCCCAGATCGACAGTAAAGCCACCTTTTACGCGGCCAAAGATCGCGCCTTCGACGCGTTCTTCTGCGGCATAGGCTTTTTCCAGACGATCCCATGCTTCCTCGCGGCGGGCCATCTCGCGGGAGATAACTGCTTCACCGCGGGAGTTTTCGACCTGACGGAGGAAAACTTCGACCTCTTGGCCGACTTCAACATTTGGAGCTTCGCCTGGTTCGGCAAATTCTTTCAACTCAACGCGGCCTTCCATTTTGTAGCCTACGTCGATGATGGCCTGGCCCGCTTCGATCGCGATCACCTTGCCTTTAACTACGGAACCCTCTTCGGGGGTGTCCATTTCGAAGCTTTCGTTCAAGAGTGCTTCAAACTCGTCCATCATATTCGCCATGTAGCGTATTTTTCCTAATCTAGACTTGTTTACTGGCCGCGCGGTTGTCTCCGCCGGTCTTGGAATGAAATTGGTCCGCCGCGCGGGCATCAAACACAAAAGAAAGAGGGCCGGTTGAAACCGACCCTGCCCGCAAATTGTGTCCGAAGCTGTATCCGCCCCTTAGACAGACGCGCGTATAGGCCAAATGCCCCAACACTGCAAGGGCCAAAGCCCTAATTGTCTGCCTCGGCGCTGTGCGCTTGGGCCGGAACAATCACCCGCTTTCAGCCGCACCCGTGCCTGAGCGTGCATGCTTCCCAAAACCCCGGCCCGGTTCCCTCAAAGAAACCGCCTATGCACCCTTGTCCGGCATCTGGTCCAAAACCCCTTGGATCAACGCAGTAACCTCCGCCACCGCATCGGCAATCGCCATATTCGACGTATCAATCCGCACTGCATCTTCTGCAGGTTTGAGCGGTGCATCGGCGCGTCCCATATCCCGCGCATCCCGCGCCAGCACGTCTTTCAACACCTCTTCGGGTGTCACATCCATGCCCTTGCCCGACAGCTCTGCATAACGCCGTTCTGCCCGTACCTCTGCATCTGCCGTGACAAACAGTTTCACCTGCGCCTGCGGGCATATCACCGTCCCGATGTCGCGCCCATCCAGCACCGCACCGCCCGCCCGCGCCGCAAAACTGCGTTGAAAATCGACCAAGGCCGCCCGCACCTCGGGGATCGCCGCTACCCGGCTGGCCTCTTGGGCCACGGACGGACGCCGCAAATCGTCATGCTCCAGATCCCCCGGCACCAGCGCGCGCGCTGCCTCTGCCGGAGACTGCCCCTGCAAGGTCTTCCCTGCCACCGCCCTGTACAGCAAACCAGTGTCCAGATGCGCAAACCCAAAATGCGCCGCGACCGCCTTGGAAATTGTGCCCTTGCCAGAGGCCGCAGGCCCGTCAATCGCCACGGTAAAGCCGTTTGTTGTCATGACCCGCCCCTTGCACGTTGTTTTGGCGCCCAGCGCCATGCCCAAAGGCAAATGGCACATGCCAGCGCCAGAAAGCCCCATTTCGCCATGGTAAATCCACTGGCCAGCGCCACCGATTCTGCATCCAACGCCGCGCTGCGCAACATATCAGCCACCAAGGCATTTTCGGCCAGATCCATCACCAAATATGCTGCCGGAATGACCATCAATGACAGGCGCATGGCCGGATGCACCCCGCGCGCTTGCCCCCACAGAATACCCGACAGGCAAATCGTCAGAAGAACCGGAAACACGGTGTCCAGCCATCGAAACCAGCCCAGATAAAGCTGCTTTTGCCCCGCATCCAGCATCCCCCGATAAATCTCGGCCTCCGCCAAAGAGTACCCGCCCAACCGGCTGTCAAAGATCAGCATCCCGTCTGGCTCCAACCATCCTTTCGACAACGCCGCCAACACCAGAAAAAGCGCAAGCGAGATCGCTCCGGACAGTCTGACCAAACGGCCCAGCGTCATCAGCCCGCGTTGCGCGTCACCTGCGCACCCAGCTGCTGCATCAACGGCTCGAATATCGGAAAGGACGTGGCAATTGGCCCGCCATCATCCAACTGAACAGGCTTTTGCGACGCCATGCCCAAGATCATAAAGGACATCGCAATCCGGTGATCCAGATGGCTGGCACAGGTCGCACCACCCGGCACCTCACCATGGCCGCGCCCCGTGACGATCCACCAATCGGGTCCATCCTCAACCTCAATGCCATTGCCCCGCAAACCCGTGGCCATCGCGTCAATCCGGTCGCTTTCCTTCACGCGCAACTCTTTCACACCGCGCATCACAGTCTGCCCTTCGGCAAAGGCGGCAACAACCGACAATACCGGATACTCATCAATCATCGACGCGGCACGCTCGGGTGGCACTTCGATCCCCTTGAGGTTCGGCGAAAACCGCGCCCGCAGATCAGCGACAGGCTCACCGCCCTCTTCGCATTCGTTCTCATAGGTCAAATCCGCACCCATCTCGCGCAGCGTGGTAAAGACACCCGCCCGCGTCGGGTTCAAACCGATCCCCGGCACCAGAACATCCGACCCCGGCACAATAAGCGCTGCACAAACCGGAAACGCCGCCGAAGATGGGTCGCGCGGCACGTCAATATGCTGCGGCTTCAACTCTGGCTGCCCGGTGAGTGTGATCACGCGGCCCGCATCTGTCTGTTCTACGGTTACTTCTGCACCAAACCCGGCCAGCATCCGCTCGGTATGATCACGCGTGGCTTCGGCCTCAATCACAACGGTCTGGCCCGGCGTGTTCAATCCGGCCAGCAAAACCGCGGATTTCACCTGAGCCGACGGCACCGGCACCTCATACCGCACAGGAACCGGATCAGCCGCCCCCACAAGGGTCATCGGCAAACGCCCCCCCTTGCGGCCAACCGACTGACACCCGAACAACGCCAAAGGGTCGGTAATCCGTGCCATTGGCCGCCCGTTGAGGCTTGCATCCCCGGTAAAGGTCGCCGTGATCGGAGATGTCGCCATCGCCCCCATGATCAGCCGCACACCGGTGCCGGAATTGCCGCAATCAATCACATTCTCCGGCTCGGCAAACCCGCCGACACCAACACCCTGCACTGACCAAGACCCGCCGCCGTGATCGGTCACCTCTGCACCAAAGGCCCGCATTGCTTTAGCGGTATCAAGCACATCCTGCCCTTCCAAAAGGCCATTGATCGTGGTCTCGCCCACCGCCATCGCACCCAAAATCAACGACCTGTGCGAGATCGACTTGTCACCCGGCACTTCGGCCACACCGGTCAAGGGACCGCAAGCGGTAGAAGTCATAGGAATGGGGGCACCGTGGCTCGACATGTTAGCGTCCTTACTTTGTTCAAAACGCTTCTAACGCAGCCATGAAACCACGTCCATGCCATCCGCAACGGCGCTGCACCCAAACTTCATTTGGCCAGAAAACCTCTGGGGGAGTTTGAGGGGCCAGTGCCCCTCATCAGCATAATAAAATCAAATGCGGGCCATGCCCGCACAATCGGCTCAGGTCTTGCGGAAGGTCAGGTAATGCGGGGTCCGCCCCTCGCGCAGGGCCTTTCGCTCATACCGCGTCGAAAGCCAATCCTCCCAAGGCTGCCGCCAGTCCTCCGGTCCTTCGGCCAGCCACTCAAACCCGAACTGCGGTACCTGCTCCAGGGTCTGACGCACGTAATCCTCAATATCCGTGGCCACACGGAACATTGCACCGGGTTTGAGCACCCGCGCCAAAGGTTCAAGGTGTTCAGGCGTCACAAACCGGCGCCGGTGATGCCGCGCCTTGGGCCATGGGTCGGGATACAAAAGAAACGCCCGGTCAATCGATTCTGGCGGTAGCACGTCAAACATATCGCGCACGTCGCCGGGGTGGATCGCCAGATTGCCGACACCGGCCCGGCGGATCTTACCCAAAAGCATCGCCACACCATTGATATAAGGCTCGCATCCGATGATCCCCACATCAGGGTTCTGCGCCGCTTGATGCACCAGATGCTCACCACCGCCAAAGCCGATCTCAAGCCAAACCGGCTTGCCATCAAACAGCCCCTTCAGATCCAAAGGGGTCCGCTCGGGATTGTCCTCCCAGCTCACCGGGCCAGGCGACAGCCCGTCCAGATCTTGCTCAATATACCCCTGTTGGGATTTCTTGAGAGATTTGCCTTTGAGGCGACCATAGAAATTGCGGCGGGGGCGTGTTGGCTGTGTCATGCGCTGCCTTTACCGAAGCCCGCGCCGTGCTGCAACGGGGGCATTAAGCCTTGGGTAATATCCTCACGCCTATAGTCGGCCAAACTTGTTGAAAGGACACTCCATGCCCAGCCCCTCGCCCCTGCGGCCCCATGGATCTGTCACAAATGGGCAACCCACGGCGGTTCTCATTCTGGATGACGAACGGTTTGACAGGCACCGATTGGCCCGGTTCTGCTCAAGCCTCGATTTTCCCTGCGCAGTCTCCAACGCCAGCAGCCTGAACGATTTTCGCAGTCGGATAGAGGAAAGCTCGTTCTCGCTGATCCTGATTGACTACTACCTGCCCGATGGCAATGGCTTGGACGCTTTGGAACTGGTGCGCCTGTCGCCGCGCAACCTGAACACCGCCACGATCATGATCACCGGGCTTGGGCAAGATAACATTGAGCAGCAGGCACTGGATTGGGGCTGTGCCGATTACCTCACCAAGGACGAGCTGTCCTCGGCCACCTTTCACCGTGCGGTCAACAACGCCTTGCAAAAATCGAAACTGACCATTGCGGTCGAGGCTCAGACCTATGCCCGGCAAGAGGTGGAAAAAGTACTGGAGCACTTTGCAGGTCAATGCGCCCGCGACATCAAACCCATGGTCAGCCGGATGATGCGGCAATTGCGCGATCTGCGCACCGGCGCTGAACACGCAGGCGCACCGCAATTGGATCAGTTTGACCGCATCGACAGCTCTTGTATGACCTTGTGGGAATTCCTGATCGAGATGGAGCGCTATCAGGGCGAAGCTCTTGTTGGCGGAATGCTAACCCCGCTCAGCGAAAGTTCAAATGGCGATTTGACCGAACCACGCAAACCCCCTTCGCCCTTCGCACGGATGCCGCATTAGGCCTGCGCACCAAAGATAAAGGGCCGCAATCGCGGCCCCTTTTTAATTCCAAATCTCTAGATCTGCCGATCAAACGGCGGCTTTCAACGCCTCTGCCAGATCGGTCTTTTCCCAGCTGAAACCGCCATCCGCCTGCGGTGCGCGGCCAAAGTGACCGTAAGCTGCCGTGCGTTGGTAAATCGGGCGGTTCAACTGCAGATGTTCACGAATGCCGCGCGGCGTCAGGTCCATCGTGGCACCAATCGCCTTTTCAATGTCCTCATCGCGCACTTGGCCCGTGCCAAAGGTGTCACAATAGATCGACAATGGCTTGCTCACCCCAATCGCATAGCTGAGCTGGATCGTGCATTTGCTGGCCATGCCAGAGGCCACAACATTCTTGGCGAGATAGCGCGCCGCATAGGCCGCCGACCGGTCAACCTTGGTCGGATCTTTGCCGGAAAACGCGCCGCCGCCGTGGGGCGCCGCGCCGCCATAGGTATCCACGATGATCTTGCGCCCGGTAAGGCCCGCATCGCCGTCTGGTCCGCCAATCACGAATTTGCCAGTGGGATTGACCCACCACTCGGTCGCATCGGTGATCCACCCTTCGGGCAGCTGCTCGCGGATGTAGGGCTCAACAATCGCGCGAATGTCATCGCTGGTCTGGCTTTCATCGGCATGCTGTGTGGACAGAACGATCGACGTTACGCCAACCGGCTTGCCATTTTCATACCGCACAGACAGCTGGCTTTTGGCATCAGGGCGCAGCGTTGGTTCAGTGCCGTTTTTGCGCACCTCGGCCAAACGGCGCAGGATCGCATGGGCGTAATGGATCGGCGCTGGCATCAATTCGGGCGTCTCGTCGGTTGCAAAACCAAACATGATGCCCTGATCGCCCGCGCCCTCGTCTTTGTCGCCAGAGGCATCAACCCCCTGCGCGATATGCGCAGATTGCCCGTGCAACAGGTTGGTAATCTCGCAGGTGGCGTGGTGGAACTTGTCCTGCTCATAGCCGATGTCTTTGATACAGGCCCGCGCGATGTCTTCAATCTGGTCCAGATACTGACCCAGCTTTTCTTTGTCGCTGAGGCCGACCTCCCCGCCGATGACCACCCGGTTGGTGGTGGCAAAGGTTTCGGCCGCCACCCGCGCTTCGGGCTCTTCGCTGAGGAAGGCATCCAAAACCGCGTCCGAAATCCGGTCACAGACCTTGTCGGGGTGACCTTCGGAAACGGATTCCGAAGTAAAAACATAATTCTGTCGGGACATATCGCGCTCCAATAGATAAAAAACTGCCACGTCAGGAAGCCGTTGTGGCATGTCCGTTGGGCTTATCGGGGCAGGCCAGCAGGGTCAATCTTTAACTGCGGCGGCGGCCGAGTGCCGCAGCGGCCAATCCCAGAATGAGCAGCAATGCAAGCGGCAGATCCCCTATACGGGCATAAAGCGTCGCAGGTGCAGGGGCGGGCAGGACCGCATCCACAAAACCGGCTGTGTTCAATGGCAGTGACGCTGTCACCCGGCCATAGGGGTCAATCATGGCAGAGATGCCGGTGTTGGCCGCCCGCGCCAGCGGCAGCCCCTGTTCCATCGCCCGCATGCGGGCCTGCGCCAGATGCTGTTTCGGCCCGGCCCCTTTGCCAAACCACGCATCATTGGTGATCTGGATCAGGAAGGCAGGCCGCTGGGGTGCGCTGTTCACATCATGGGCAAAAACCGCTTCATAACAGATCAGGGGCAAGGCCTTCCCTAAAGCTCCGAAATCCAGCAGCTCCGGCCCCGGTCCGGCCGAAAATCCAGCCCCGTTTTGCGGGGCCAAGCCATGAATGCCGATCCGCGCCAGCAAATCACCAAAGGGCATGTATTCCCCAAAGGGCACCAGATGATGTTTGTCATAGGTCTGCGTCACCGCGCCTTTCGGATCCAGCACCACCATTGAGTTGAAAAACCGCAAATCGCGGGTGCGTTGAACGCCCAAGGTAACGGCGGCCTCCCCTGCCGCTTCGGCGATCGGTGCCAATGCCTCTTCGCCGTAGGGCAAAGCCCAAGGGATCGCGGTTTCAGGCCAGATGATCAGGTCAGGTGCCTGCCCGGATGCATGTGGCGGCGCGGCGGTCAGTTCCAACTGGCGGTAATAAAACGTATAGGCCTTGTCCGGATCCCATTTGTCTTTTTGCGGTGCGTTCGGCTGGATCAAGCGCAGGCTGTGTTCGGTCATCTGCGCTGTGGGCGCAAAGGGCGGCATCAGCAACAGTGCAGCGGCGGCGCCTGCGCCAAACACACCTGCGTACCGCGCAGGGCCTGTGCGGAATAGACCGACGGCAAGCGCGGCACAGAAGAGCAATGCCAGATTGACCCCATGCGGACCCACAAAGGCCAATCCCCGCCCCGCTGCAACATCAACCAAGGCCTGCGCCGGTGTGGCCCATGGAAATCCGGTGAAAATATAGGCGCGGATCATCTCCGCCGCCGCCAGACACAGCGCCAAAGGCCAGATCGTGCCCCGTGACAAATACCGCGCCCCAGCAAAGGCTGCGCCCCAAAAAAGCGCGAGACCGGCCGCCATGAACACCAGTGCAAAGGGGGCCATCCAGCCGTGACGCGGCACATCCACCAAAAACGGCGAGACGATCCAGTGCAAGCTATGAAGGAAGTAGCCCGTGCCAAAGGCCCAGCCCAAGAGCGCGGCGCTGCGAATGGTCTGTTGCCGCCCTGCCAGCCAAAACCCCACTGCAAAAGCTGCAAACAGCACAACAGGCAGATCATAGGGCGCCTGACCAAACCCTGCGGCGGCACCAACAAGAGCCGCCACAATCAAGCTGCGCCACGCCCCCTGCGGGGTGGTCATCCGGTGGATCCGGTGGTCCGCACCCGCAATCTTTTGATACGGCGGGGATCGGCGTCAATCACTTCAAATTCCGGGCCATCCGGGTGCAGAACCACCTCGCCCCGTGTCGGCACACGCCCCGACAGCATGAACACCAAGCCGCCAAGCGTGTCGATTTCTTCTTCGTCGACGGCCTCGTGATCGGTCAGGGAATGGCCAATCTCGGCTTCAAAATCCTCAAGCGGGGTCTTGGCCAGTGCCAGATAAGTGCCGGGCTTTTCCACACTCCAGAACGTGCCTTCGTCGACGTCGTGTTCGTCTTCGATCTCGCCGATGACCTGTTCGATCAGATCCTCGATTGTCACAAGACCATCAACGCCGCCATATTCATCAATCACCAACGCCATATGCCGCCGCTCTGCCTGCATCTTGGTCAGCAGCACGCCAATGGTCATGCTGGGCGGCACAAACAACAATGGCCGCAACATATTGCCCATGTCGAAATTGGTGGATTTGCCGTTGAACCCGTGTTGCAACGCCAGATCCTTGAGGTGGGCCATACCCACAGGCGTGTCCAGCGTACCGTCATAAACCGGCAGACGGGTCAGGCCGCTGTCCTTGAAAACCTCGACCAGCTCTTCCAAGGAAATCGTGATCGGCACAGCGGTGATTTCCGCTTTGGGCACCGCCACATCATCCACCCGCATCCGCCGCAAGTTCATCATGCCACGAGCCGAGACCCTGTCCACCGGAGGCGGGGTCATGTCGTCCTCAATCTCGCTGTCGGAAGGGCTCAGCGCCCCGATCACCCGTGAGAAGAAACCGCCCGGTTTGGGGCTGTCTTCGGTCTCTTGGTCCATTCCTTCATCTGGAAGCGCGCGCCGCGCCGCGTCAGATGGTCCGTCTGTATCGCCCATTGGGTCCTGTCTTGTGATAGGGCAGTCAATCTGCCGGGATGATCCTATATGGGTCATCATGACCCAGTTTGCCAAGTATTTCGACCTCTAACCCCTCCATCAGGGCCGCATCTGGGTCGCAGATGTGATCAAAACCCAACAGATGCAGCACACCGTGCACGATCAGATGGGTGACATGGGCCTGCACCGGCTTGTCTGCCGCCGTCGCTTCTGCAGCGCAGGTATCATAGCTGATGGCGATATCGCCCAGCTCAATCATACCGTCCGGCCCCGGCAAAGCGGGCAACGGATCACCGCCGGGCTGCGCTGAGCCGCGTTCTTCTGCGGGCCAGCTCAGCACATTGGTGGCCTTTGGTTTGTCTCGAAAATCGCCGTTGAGCACGGTGATGCGGGCATCATCGCAGGCCAGCACCGTCATCTCGCAACCTGCCGCGTCAATCCCGAGGTGGGACAAGGTGACCAGCGCAGCGGTTTGTGCAAGGCTTTCGAGATCAAGATCCGCCCAACGCGCATCCTCGATCACCACATCAAGGCCCTGCACCTTAGCGAAGCCGGGGGCCAGCCCCCGGACCCCCGGAATATTTAAGGCCAAAAAGGGAGAGGACGCCCATCATGCTTTGCGCTCTGCCTCGGCCTCGTAAGCTTCGATGATGGCGGCGACCAGCGGGTGGCGCACAACATCCTTGGAGGTGAAATAGTTAAAGCTGATCTTTGGGATGCGGTTCAGCAGGCGTTCGGCATCGGCCAGCCCTGATGGCACACCGCGCGGCAGGTCGATCTGGGTGCGGTCCCCGGTGATCACCATGCGCGAGCCCTCGCCAAGGCGGGTCAGGAACATTTTCATCTGCATGGAGGTGGCGTTTTGGGCCTCGTCCAGCACCACAAAAGCATTGGACAGCGTGCGCCCGCGCATGAAGGCCAGCGGCGCGATTTCGATGCGTTTTTCTTCAAGCAGTTTTGCCAGCTGTTTGCCCGGCAGAAAATCATTCAGCGCGTCATATAGCGGCTGCATGTAGGGATCGACCTTGTCTTTCATATCGCCGGGCAGATAGCCGAGTTTTTCACCCGCCTCGACCGCCGGGCGGCTGAGGATGATCCGGTCCACATGGCCGCCAATGAACATGCTAACCCCCACGGCCACGGCCAGATAGGTCTTGCCGGTGCCCGCCGGGCCGATGCCAAAGGCCAGTTCGTTGTCAAACAGCGATTGCACGTAAGCTTTCTGTGCCTCTGTGCGCGGCTCTACCCGTTTTTTGCGGGTTTGGATTTCGATTGCCTGACCAATGGGCATTTCGATCTGATCGCCCTGGCGCACGCCGGTATCGACCTCTGATCCGCCCATGCGAATAAGGCTGTCCACATCCGCAGGTTCCACTGCGCGCCCCCCTTCGAGGCGGGCGTAAAGCATGTTGAGCAATTGGCTCGCCTGTTGGGCTGCATCTACTTCACCCAACACGGACAATTGATTGCCGCGGCGGATGATCTGCACCTCCAGCGCCTTTTCGATGGCGGCGAGATGGGCATCATAGGCGCCGCACAGATCAATCAACAGACGGTTGTCCGGAAATTCCAGCACAACAGGATCAGCGTTTGGTGTGGCGGCTGTCATCAGATCGCTTTCAGGCAAGTGGCGCTCCTTTGCTTGCACTCAGACTCAGTAGATAGGGCGATTGCGGGGCGATTGCATCCCGCAAAAACAATAAGGGCCGGAGCGTCACACGCTCCGGCCCGATGATGGTGCGGCACTGGCGCATGTTCAGTTCGGATCCGGCACATTTGAGCCGCGTTTGAAATCCCCCGAGGTGTAGGTTGGCGGGACATCGCCACTACAAACCGGTTTGCCGTCACGATCCAGGCGGGGCGACAAATAGCCCTCAACCCCGTCATCGACGATCCAGTGGTCACAGCCATTTGGATCCACCCAAATGCCTGCTTGCAGCTCGCTTAGCGGTTTTTTGTCAAAACCGCGGTCAAAGGATTTGTCAGCCTTGAACCCCACACCGGGGCCGGCCTCCATATCGGCGCAAGCCGCGAGGCCAAGCACGCAGGCCGTGACAGCAATAAATTTGGTCTTTTGCATCATCATATCCTTCACCGCACACAGAGGATTTCGACGCGGCGGTTCTTGGCCCGGCCAGCGGCGGTTGCATTGGTGGCGGTGGGTTTGCGTTCCCCATAGCCGCGCACATCACTGACGTTGCCGCCGTTTGCGCGGGCAATCGCAGCCACTGCATTGGCCCGGTTTAGCGATAACCTCATGTTATATGCATCCGAGGCGCGGCTGTCGGTGTGGCCGGTGATCACAAATGACGTCGCCTGTTCGTTTTGAAAAAACGCGGCCAGCCGTTCCTGTGCCGAGGCCCCGAGGCGAAAACTGTTGGTGGCAAAAAACTGATCCGAGTTCAGGACACCGCAGATATTGCCCCCCCGGCAGACGGGTTTGCCATCGCGCGTCAAATGCGGGCTCATGAACCCTTCTGCGCCGTCGTCCATGACCCAATGTTCACAGCCATCCGGATCAACCCAGATGCCCGGCACATATTGACCCTGATCGCGGCCCTGCTGTGATGCGGTTTGCGCAAAAGCCATCGGCGCAGCCA
Organism: Sulfitobacter mediterraneus; assembly: GCF_003054325.1. Lineage (GTDB taxonomy): Bacteria > Pseudomonadota > Alphaproteobacteria > Rhodobacterales > Rhodobacteraceae > Sulfitobacter > Sulfitobacter mediterraneus. The sequence continues at coordinate 304,850 of NZ_QBKU01000004.1, read as the reverse complement.
ACAGGCAGGCCATCACAGCCGCAATAGACCAAGTGCCGATCAGCCTTGAGATCGTGTTTATCACAAGAATTCCTCGCTTTTCGGTTTCGGCGGACGGGCATTTTGCCCACACGCCGCTGTCGCCTGCATTCCCTTTGAGGTTATGCAGAAAAACAGCTTCTGTGAAGCACAGATATCAACATTTAGGGGGTGAAAGTGTTAACGCACCCAATAAAATGCGCCAGAACCTAGGCAGGCGCAATCAGCGCAGGGTTGTTTCGTTATGAAATCTGTCGTGCAGTGAGGGAATTTGTCATTGATTTCACAATTTTAACTGGCACGATGTCGCCAATCTGTGCCTGCGCGTCATCAATATGAACCGCATGTAAATATTCGGATTTACCAAGCATCTGCCCCGGATTACGCCCGGATTTCTCGACCAGAACTGACAATTCGCGTCCGACCATGCTTTGCTGGATCTCTTTTTGATGCTGGGTGATCAACGCCTGCAACCGCTGCAAACGGTCATTGGCCACGTCATCGGGGATCAACGCGCGTTCTGCCGCCGGAGTACCCGGGCGGGTCGAATACCTGAACGAATACGCATAGCCGTAGCGGACCTCGCGCACCAGATCCATGGTGGCCTCAAAATCCGCATCGCTTTCTTCGGGGAAACCGACAATGAAATCGCCAGACATCAGGATATCGGGCCGCACAGCCCGGATGCGTTCGATCAGACGCAGATAGCTTTCTGCGGTGTGACTGCGGTTCATCCGTTTGAGAATGTGATCCGAGCCGGATTGCACCGGCAAATGCAGATATGGCATCAGCGCCTCAACCTCGCCGTGCGCGGCGATCAGATCGTCTTCCATATCGTTGGGGTGGCTGGTGGTGTAGCGAATGCGGTCCAGCCCGTCGATTTTGGCCAGCTCCCGCACCAATGCGGCCAGTGTCATGTCACCCTTGGGGCCAGCGCCGTGGTATGCATTGACGTTCTGGCCCAGCAAAGTGACCTCGTGCACCCCGCGATCGACCAGCGCGCGGGCCTCATCCAGAACGCGGGTTGCAGGGCGGCTGACCTCTGCGCCGCGGGTATAGGGCACAACGCAGAAGGCGCAAAATTTGTCGCAGCCTTCCTGAACTGTCAAAAACGCCGCCGGGGCGCGTTTGGTTTGCGGGCGCGATTTAAGATGCTCAAACTTGTCTTCTTCGGGGAAATCGGTATCGAGCGCGGTTTCTCCCTTGCGCACCTTTGCCTCCATCTGGGGCAGCCGGTGGTAGGATTGCGGCCCAACCACCAGATCCACTGCGGGCTGGCGGCGCATGATCTCTTCGCCTTCGGCCTGCGCAACACAGCCCGCCACGCCGATCTTGAGATCCGGATTCAACGCCTTGAGCGGCTTGAGGCGTCCCAGTTCGGAATAGACCTTTTCGGCGGCCTTTTCCCGGATGTGACAGGTGTTGAGCAGGATCATGTCCGCGTCATCGGCGGTCTTTGTCTCAACATAGCCTTCGCCGCCCAGCGCTTCGACCATGCGTTCGCTGTCATAGACATTCATCTGACAGCCGTATGTCTTGATAAACAGTTTCTTAGGCGTGGTCATGGCAGATATCCGGATCAAAAGGCAGAAGCCGCCATGTAACAGTGCCTGCCATGGCTTGCAATGGAGGTGGAATTGGCCGATTCTGCGCTCAACGATTGTCCGTGAGGCCCTATGCACCATTCTTCGCTCGATGAATTGATCAAAGACGCGCCTGAGGCATTGGCCAAGGGGCCGGTGGCGGTGATCATGGTGGAGGATAACGTCGAGATCGACACATCCTTGCGGCACCATCAACAGGCAGGGTTCAAAACCATCATCGCATTGATGCCGCCGGAGTTTGATCTGCCCCGCGACCTGTCCGAGACGATCCATAGGGTCGATTATGACATGTCCGTCGAAATGGCGATGGAGGCTGCGATCAACGCTCTGATTGATCCCGCCGCCGGGCAGTGGATGTATTACTGCTACAATGCCGAATACCTATTCTATCCGTTCTGCGAGACCCGCAATGTTGTTGAAATGCTGGCCTTTCACACCGAAGAGCGGCGCTCTGCGCTTTTGGCGTATGTAATTGATCTTTATTCCGACGATCTGGGCGAACATCCAAATGCGGTGTCGCTGGACCGGGCCCATCTGGACAAATCGGGCTATTACGCTTTGGCCCGCAAAGACGATGCCAATGGCAATAGCCCCAAGGAACGGCAGCTTGATTTCTTTGGGGGGCTACGCTGGCGGTATGAGGAACATGTGCCCGCCACGAGGCGCAAGATTGACCGCATTCCGTTGTTCCGCGCCAAGAAGGGGCTGCGCCTGCGCTGGGATCACACCTTCAATGACGAAGAATACAACACCTACGCCTGTCCTTGGCACCACAACATCACGGCGGCGGTCTGTTCTTTTCGCACGGCCAAGGCGCTCAAGTCCAATCCCGGCAGCACCTTTCAGATCGACAGCTTCAAGTGGCACAACTCCGCCGCTTTTGAATGGCATTCGCGGCAGTTGCTCGATCTGGGGTTGATGGAGCCGGGGCAATGGTTCTGAAAGGGCAACAGCCCGAAGGCACGCGGATCAATTTGCGGCGGCAAGGAATGCGCCGCCGCTCAAAGCCCTGATCAGCGCGGCCAGAGCACAGGAAACCAATCCTCGCGCAGCCTTTGGCCTTCGGTCATGTCATGGCCGGGATAGGGCGGCGATGTCGGGCCGGGCCGCTGGGTATAGCGGGCATCATCCCCCACCATCCGTAGGGAAAACGCGCGGCGGCGTGTACCTGAGGTATTGCCCCGCGCCCCGTGCAGAATGCCATAATTGAAAGCCACCGCATCACCGGGTTCCATCGCCCATTCGCGGATGTCCATGCCTTCGGCATCCGGGTCCGGCACCGCCATATAAGGCGCAGGATCAAAGAACGCATCGCCCTTGGCCCAACGGGTCGGCAGCACGGGCTTTTCCCATAAATGCGATCCCGCAACACAGCGCAGCGATGCCTCATGCACCGGATCAAGCGGCGACCAAAAGCTGACCGTCTGTTGACCGCCAACAAAATAATACGGTCCATCCTGATGCCATGGGGTGGCCATCGAGGTGCCCGGCTCTTTGACCAACACATGATCATGAAAGAGCTGTGCAGACTGGCTTTGCATCAATTCGGCGGCAATCTGGGCCGCGTCTGATGTGCGGATCACCGCTTCAAACTCGGGGATACGATCCCAGTTGCAATAATCGTCAAAAAACAGGCCCGTCTCGCCCGGCTTGTCGTTGTTGGAGGCATATGGCCCCGGCGCTTCCATATTGCGGGCCACACCGGCCCGAAGGGTTTCAACATGGCCTGCAAACAGACCTTTGATCAGCACCACACCGTCGCGTTGGTAGCTGTCAATCTGGTCCTGCGTGATAAGAGGATGTGGCATTTGATTGTCCTTTGGCTGTGTCTTGCCATGACATTCGCGCCCGCCGCCGTTAGTTTCAAATAATAAATGTGAAACAACGGAATAGGCTGATGTTATATCTAACGCTTAGGCACTACAGCTATGTCGCGGCCATCGCCGATCACGGCAGCCTGTCTGCGGCTGCCGCGCATCTGAACGTGTCGCAACCCTCGCTGTCCAATGCGCTGGATATTATCGAGGCGCGATTGCAGCGGCCCTTGTTTCTACGGGGACGCGGTCAAGGCGCGACAATAACCCCGGACGGGCGCAGTTTTGTCAAAGAGGCCAAATCCCTGATCGCATCGGCCCGCCGATTGGAACAATCGGGCCGATCTCCGCTCTCACAGACCAGCGCCGCCTTGGGCTGTTTCCACGATCTGGCGCCCTTTGTTCTGGCCCCCGCCCTCAGCCGCCTGCGCCAATCCCTGCCGGAGATGGAGCTGCACAGCAGGCTCGGTAGTTTTGAAACGCTGGTGCGCGATATGACCGAAGGGACAATTGATCTGGCGATCACCTGGGATATCGGTCTGGATGCCCGGTTCAGCAAACGGGTTCTGGGGCACCTGCGCCCCCATGCCTTTGTCGCTATGGATCACCCGCTGGCGGGCCGCGCCGCATTGACCCTGAGCGATTTGGCGCATGAACAATTGATCCTGTCAGATGACGGATTGTCGGTGCAGCATATGGTTAAACTCTGCCAAAGCGCCGGATTCACCCCGCATTTGGCGGGCCACGCCGCCCCGGTTGAGGTGATGCGATCCCTCGCCGCCCATGGGGAGGGCATCGGCATCAGCTATTCCGTGCCGCCATCAAGGCAAAGCTACGATGGCCGTGACCTTCGCGCCATTCCCGTCACCGACCCCGCCGCGGAGGAGCCTGTCGTATTGGCACAATTGGGCGATCCTGCGCCCGGCGGCACATTGCATTTGATTGCAGAGACTTTGGAGAAGGCGGATTTATTCCGCTTTGGCGGCGCTTAATTCGATTTACGGCGCAAGCGGATCACCACGTCCACGCTGGCAATCTCGGCCCCGTCAGGGGCGTCCGGCACCTGCGAAATCACCAGTTGATCGGCTGGCGCATCGGTCAGCCGCGCATCGTCTTCCCAGTAGAAATGCGGGTGGTCATGGGTGTTGGTGTCGAAATAACTTTTGGAGCCGTCAACGGTCACCTCTTGCAACAAACCGGCATCACAAAACGCCCGTAAGGTATTGTAAACAGTCGCCAATGACACGGCATCGCCCTGCCCTTTGGCGGCCTCAAACAGGCTTTCGGCAGTGACGTGACGGTGCTGGCCATCACCCACCAGAAGGCTGGCCAATGTGACCCGCTGCCGTGTTGGGCGCACCCCGGCCTGTTCCAGCCAGCGCGTGCCGTTCTGTTGATGCATCTGTGTCATGATGGCTCCGTTGCGCGTCGTCCCTGCCTACCATATAGGGCGCGGCGGCCCTTGTTTTCAATGACTATTCGCCCTCTATGCACAACAGTGCTTATGCCGCCCCCCACGGGCTTTGACTTGCGGCTTGGGCAATCGGGGTGCTAGATCAGGTCAACTTGGAACCACGTGACGCAGGAGAGCCGACCCTATGGCCGAATACCCCACCAGCTTTGACAAAGAAGATCTGTTGAAATGCGCCGAAGGAAAGCTGTTTGGCCCCGGCAACGCACAATTGCCTGCCCCGCCCATGCTGATGATGGACCGGATCACGGATGTATCCGGGGATGGCGGCGCACATGGCAAAGGTCACATCACGGCAGAGTTCGATATCACCCCGGACCTGTGGTTCTTTGATTGCCACTTTCCCGGCAACCCGATCATGCCCGGCTGTCTGGGCCTTGACGGCCTGTGGCAACTGACCGGTTTCAACCTTGGCTGGCGCGGCTGGCAAGGGCGCGGTTACGCGCTTGGCGTTGGCGAGGTCAAACTGACCGGTATGGTCCGCCCTGACCGCAAGATGCTGACCTACAAGATTGATTTCACCAAGGCGATCCAAACCCGCCGCCTGACCATGGGCGTGGCTGACGGCATCGTCGAGGCGGACGGCGAAGTGATCTATCAGGTGACTGGCATGAAAGTCGCGCTGAGCGAGAGCTGAGGCCAAAAATCCGGGTTGGCTTGGCAAGCCGGACCAACCTGTGACCTCCCTCCTCATCCCCCCTAACCGCTTGCGCCCCAGCGCCGTGCTGTCATACACAGAACCAACCAAACAAAGGAGTGCGGTATGCGCCGTGTTGTCGTTACAGGTCTGGGCATTGTCTCATCCATCGGAAACAACGCCGAAGAGGTGATTGCCTCTTTGAAAGCGGGGAAATCGGGGATCGAAGCCAGCCCTGAAATGATCGAACATGGGTTCCGCAGCCAGATCGCTGGCACGATCAAGCTGGATGTCTCTGAACATGTGGACAAGCGCACCTTGCGGTTCATGGGGCCGGGTGCCGCCTATGCCCATATCGCGATGGGCCAAGCGATTGCAGATGCAGGGCTGGGCGATGACATCATCAGCAACCCGCGCACAGGTCTGATTGCAGGCTCTGGCGGGCCGTCCACCTCAGCGATGAAAATCGCCCATGACACCGTCGATAAAACCGGCGCGACCAAGCGGATCGGGCCATTTGCCGTGCCAAAGTGCATGTCCTCCACGATCAGCGCCAACCTCTCTACTGCCTACAAGATCAAGGGCATCAACTATTCGATCACCTCGGCTTGTTCGACCTCCCTGCACTGCATGGGATCAGCGGCAGAACAGATCATGCTGGGCAAGCAGGACGTGATGTTTGCCGGTGGCGGCGAGGAACTGGACTGGACGTTGTCTTGCCTGTTTGACGCCATGGGCGCGATGAGCAGCAAGTACAACGACACACCAGAAAAAGCCTCCCGCGCGTTTGACGCCAATCGCGATGGCTTTGTCATCACTGGCGGCGGCGGCATCGTGGTGCTGGAAGATCTGGACCACGCCTTGGCCCGCGGTGCAAAAATCTATGCCGAGGTCACCGGCTTTGCCGCGACATCGGACGGCCATGACATGGTTGCCCCCTCTGGCGAGGGCGGACAGCGGGCGATGGAACTGGCACTGGCCACCCTGCCCGAAGGCCGCAAAGTCAGCTATATCAACGCGCATGGCACTTCGACCCCGGTCGGCGATGTTGGCGAAATCGAAGCGGTGCGCCGCGTCTTTGGGATCGGAAACACACCGCCCGTCAGCTCAACCAAATCCCTTACCGGTCACGGTCAGGGCGCGGCGGGCGCGATGGAGGCGATTTTTTGCCTGTTGATGCTGGAAAATGATTTCATCACACCGTCGATCAACGTCGAAACCCTCGATCCGGCGCTTAAGCCAGAAGAGATTGCAACAGATCTGGTTGAAAACGCCGGATTGGATTCTGTCATGACCAATTCCTTTGGCTTTGGTGGCACCAACGGGTCTATGATCCTGTCCAAGTATCAGGGGTGAGGAACAAAATGTCGGATTTGCTTAAAGGGAAACGCGGCCTGATCATGGGTGTCGCGAATGAACGGTCGATTGCTTGGGGCATTGCCAAGGCGATGGCCGGTGCCGGGGCCGAACTGGCCTTTACCTATCAGGGCGAGGCCTTTGGCTCGCGTTTGCGGCCATTGGCGGAATCGGTTGGCTCGGACTTCATGGTCGATGTGGATGTGACCGATGATGCATCGCTTGATACCGCCTTTGATCAACTGGCAAGCCGTTGGCCGACCATTGATTTTGTGGTCCATGCGATTGCGTTTTCCGACAAATCTGAACTGACCGGGCGGTTTTTGAACACCAGCCGCGAGAACTTTAAGAACTCGATGGATATCTCCGCCTACAGCTTTATCGAAGTGGCCCGCCGCGCCCATCCGCTGATGGTGGAAAACGGCGGCACGTTGATGACGCTGACCTATCAGGGGTCCAACCGCGTTGTGCCAAACTACAATGTCATGGGTGTAGCCAAAGCAGCGTTGGAGAGCGCGACGCGCTATCTGGCCAATGATCTGGGCCCCGAAGGCATCCGGGTAAACGCCATTTCACCCGGCCCGATGAAAACGCTGGCAGGCGCAGCCATCGGCGGTGCCCGCAAGACCTACAAACATACGGACCAGAACGCCCCCCTGCGTTCCAACGCGACGCTTGAGGCGGTGGGCGGCACGGCGGTTTATCTGGCCTCGGATGCGGGTGCATGCACCACGGGTGAGATTGTCCGCGTGGACGGCGGTTTCCATGTTCTGGGCATGCCCCAGCAAGACAACCTTTAAAAACAGAGATGGTCGTAGGGCGGGGTTCACCCCGCCATACCTGCCCAAACTGCCGCCCAATCCCCTACCGCAGCGGCGGCGTCTGCCACAGCCAGATTTTCAACCCGCCATGCGCCACGGATGGGCCAAGCGGTTTCCACGGTAGTCCGGTCGCCTTGGCCAAAGGCGGCTCAGACGTGACCAGCCCAACACGCCAGCCCTTGAACCGGTCCAGCAAGGTCTGCCCCAAAGTGCCGTATAGTGGGTAAAGCAATTTCTTGTTGCCAATCCGCGCACCATAGGGCGGATTGACAATCACCAAACCGGGCGGCCCCTCTGGCGGCGTGATCTCACCCGCGCCATGGCAGGAAAAGCTGCACGCCTGTACAACACCTGCCCGTTCGGCATTGGCCGTGCTCATCCGGATTGCGCCAGCATCCCTGTCGGATCCAAAAAACTGTTTCTTTGAAAAGCCTTGCGACGCACCCTTCTTCATTGCCTCCCAAGCGACCTCATCAAAACTCGCCAGATCCTCAAAGGCGAACCGCCGGCTGCGCCCCGGTTGCAAGCCCGCAGCGATCTCTGCCGCTTCGATCAAAAATGTGCCGGACCCGCACATCGGATCAACGACAGGTTCCTGCCCGTCATATCCGCATTGGCGCAAAAACAGCGCCGCGAGGTTTTCGCGCATTGGCGCTTTGCCAACCGCTTCTTTGTGGCCGCGCTTGTGCAAGGCCTCGCCACTGGTATCGAGGCTGATCGTGACCTGATTGTCGTGAATACGCACCTTCACCACCATCTCGGCCTCGGGCGAAATGGTGATGCCATGGCTTTCGCGCAGGGCGGTTTCAATCCGCTGGGTTGCAGCCTTGGCGTGATAGATCTTGGAGGCTTTGCACGTCACCTGCACCTTAACCGGCACATCGGTGCGCAGCACATCACCCCATGGGAATTTGCGAGACCGTTTGTCCAACTGCGCCAGATGGAAGGCCATGAAAGATCCGATCCGCGCCAGCACCCGAACCGCGCCGCGCAATTCCAGATTGGCCCGCCAAACATCGGGCCAACCGCCCATGATGGTCACGCCACCGCCGGTAATTTGCGGATCGGCAAAGCCACGTTCGCTCACCTCTTGATGCAAAAGCGGCTCAACGCCCGGTGCGCAAACGAGGAAAATCTCAAATGTATCAGATGTGTTCATGCACCCTGCTTAATCGCTTTGTCAGGTGGCGGCGAGGGGCAGTTGCAAATTCTGATCTTTTGGCCTGCCTGCCCTTTTTCTGCCGATTTGTTGGTCTACCCCTCGGGTATGAGTTTTGGCGAAACATACAAACACGAGACCTTGCAATCGCGGCGTGATCGGTCGCGGCGTTCGATGTTCTGGGCGCGTATCCTTGGGCTTGTTTTGATGCTGACCATCGGCGCGATCCTCAGGTCAGAGCCGCAGCTGCGCCAGGATTTGATGGATGCAGGGATCAATGGCATTCTCAAACTGACCAAACGGGACCAGCCGCAGTTCGCAAACGCGCCCTTGCCGACCAACACACAAGGCAATGGCGGGATCAGGATCAACCGGCCAGTGACCGATACGCCTGATGGCAGTGCATTGGCGGCCCAAGCCGGGCGGCGTGTCGCCGCCCGAAAAATCGGGGATTAGGGCCGCAGCCCCGTCCAATCCTTAGCCGATTGAAATCAGCTCAATATCAAATTGCAGGTCTTTGCCCGCCAGCGGGTGATTGGCATCCAGTGTCACGGTCGCCTCGTCCAGCTCGACCACCATCACCGGCAGCGCCTGCCCGTCAGGTGTTTGCATCTGCAACTGCGTGCCAACCTCAAGCGGGATATCCGCCGGAATGCCTTCGCGCGGGACTGCTTGGCGCATCTCTGGGTTCAGCGGGCCGTAAGCATCTGCACAGGCGATCTTCACAACCTTTTTATCGCCAACCGCCATGCCGGGGATCGCAACATCAAGGCCGGGAATGATCTGGCCAGAGCCAACTTCGAATTCCAGCGGCTCGCGGCCTTCGGAACTGTCAAAGGTCGTGCCGTCCAGCAACGTCCCAGTGTAGTGAATGGCAACTTTATCGCCTGATTTGACCTCAGCCATCGAAAACTCCAATTGTATCGGGAAAAAGGGCGGAGGCCGCGTATCTGCGCAGGTGCTCCGGGTTCGGCGCAATGTTTCAAAGCTGTGCCGCCGTGTAAACCCCCTGCCCCGTATTGGCATTTCGCCTCTTTTCCCTCCCTGCCTGCCGTGACAGTCTGAGCGTGAAGCCCAAGGAGAGCGCCATGCCCATCACCACCTGTGTCTTTGATGCCTACGGTACGTTGTTCGATGTCGCCGCCGCCGCACGCCAAGCGGCGTCAGAGCCCGATTTCGCCGCGATCAAGGACGACTGGCCGCAAATTGCCGAACATTGGCGGCTCAAACAGCTGCAGTATTCCTGGCTGCGGGCCGTGGCAGATGCGCATACGGATTTTTGGGAGGTCACGCAAAATGGTCTCGACTGGGCACTTGAGAAGACCGGCCATGCGGGGGATGCGCCCCTGCGCGAACGGCTTTTGGCGCTCTATTGGGAATTGCAGGCCTATCCCGAAGTGCCGGCAATGCTGGCCGCGCTCAAGGCGGCGGGTCTGAACACTGCGATCCTGTCAAACGGGTCACCCGACATGCTGCAAGGAGCGGTGGACAGTGCGGGCATCGGTGATGTTCTGGACACTTGCCTCTCTGTGCAAAGCGTGGGCATCTTCAAGCCCGATGCGCGGGTTTATGATCTGGTCGGGCAGCATTTTAGCTGTGCCAAGGACGAGGTTTTGTTCGTGTCTTCAAACGGTTGGGACGCGGGTGCCGCCACAGGATACGGGTTTACCACGGCATGGGTGAACCGCGGCGGTGATCCGGTCGATCGCCTGCCCTGGACCCCCAAACATGTGATGTCTGATCTGACGGGCATCCCCGAATTGGCGGGCGCATAATGGCGACATTCACGACCTCTGATGGCCTCTCCCTTCACTACACCGACGAAGGGGCGGGCCTGCCGGTCCTTTGCCTTGCCGGACTGACGCGCACCGGCGCGGACTTTGATTATGTGATGCCGCATCTGTCCGGTCATCGCGTGATCCGGCTGGATTATCGCGGGCGCGGCGGATCGGATTTTGATCCCAACTGGCAGAACTACAATCTGAATGTCGAATGCCGTGATGTGGTGGAATTGCTGGACCATCTGGGGCTGGACAAGGTTGCGCTGCTTGGCACATCGCGTGGCGGGTTAAACGCGATGGTGTTGGCTGCTGTGGCCAAGGGCCGGCTGCTGGGCGCGGCGCTGAATGATGTTGGGCCGGTATTGGACCCCAAGGGGCTTGAGCTGATCATGGGGTATATTGGTCGGAACCCGTCCGCCAAAACCCATGCCGAGGCTGCGGCAACCATGGCCGCCCTCTTTACCGATTTTCAGAATGTGCCGGACAGCCGTTGGTTGGAAGAAGCAGAAAAGCACTATACGCAAACAGAAAGCGGGCTGAAGATCACCTATGATCCGGCACTGCGCAAAGCGGTCGAAGCGGCCGCAAAGGCCGATCCGGTTGACCTGTGGCCCCTGTTCGATGCCCTAGCGGACTTGCCCATCGCGGCAATCCGTGGTGCAAATTCCAACTTGCTGGGCGCCGAAACACTGGCCGAAATGCAGCGCCGCCGCCCCGATATGATTGCCGCAACTGTGCCGGATCGCGGCCATGTCCCGTTTCTAGATGAACCGCAGGCCATTGCCGCCCTGCACGAATGGTTAGGATTGCTTAAATGAATATCGAAATGATCCGCGCCGCCGCTGCGCGCCTCAAGGGTCACGCCCGCGCAACGCCTTTGCTGAATGCGCCTTTACTGGATGATCTGGCGGGTCGCCGCGTCTGGGTGAAACCGGAATGCCTGCAACTGACCGGCAGCTTCAAGTTCCGCGGTGCCTGGTCGGCCTTGTCGGCCCTTGCGCCGGATGTGCGGTCCAAGGGCGTCATCGCGTTTTCAAGCGGCAATCACGCCCAAGGTGTTGCTTTGGCAGCGAAGATGCACGGCGTTCCCGCAGTGATCATTATGCCGTCCGACAGCCCCACCCTCAAGATCGAGAACACCCGCGCCTATGGCGCTGAGGTGGTGCTATATGATCGGGCCGGTGAAAGCCGCGAGGAGATTGGCGATAAGTTGGCTCAAGATCGCGGGCTGACGCTGATCAAACCCTATGATGAGCCGCAGGTGATCGCAGGCCAAGGCACCACCGGGCTGGAAATTGCCCGGCAGGCAGCGGAACAAGGCATTGAAAAAGCAGATGTTATTGTCTGCTGCGGCGGAGGTGGATTGACCTCCGGCATCGCGCTGGCGCTGGAGGCGGAGGCGCCGGGCCTGCGCGTGCGCACCGCAGAACCCGAAGGCTTTGACGATGTGGCGCGGTCCTTGCAATCGGGGCAGATCGAACGCAACGCCCGCACCTCCGGCAATATCTGCGATGCGATCATCACCCCGCAACCGGGCGAGATTACTTTTCCGATCATGCAGCGGCTCGCTGGCCCCGGATTGGTGGTGTCCGAAAATGAGGCGTTGCAAGCGATGGCGCATGCCTTCAACCGCCTCAAACTGGTGGCCGAACCGGGGGGCGCTGCGGCGTTGGCGGCGGCCCTTTTCCGCAGCGATGAGATCGAAGGCGACGATGTGATTGTCACAATCTCGGGCGGCAATGTGGATGCGGCGATGTTCATTCGAGCACTGGAAACGCTGGCATGAGCCAGTTTTCAATCGCCAGCTTCAACGTCAAAAACCTGATCGGACCCGATCAGGAATATTACAAATTTCAGTCCTACACACCCGAAGAATACGCTTGGAAAGAAGACTGGCTGGCAGATCAGATCGTATCGCTAAACGCCGATATCATTGGTTTTCAAGAGATTTTCGATGAGGCAAGCCTGCGTGCTACTATCGCCCGCGCTGATCGTTATGGCCAAGACAGCAATGATGCCTCTGTGCCCGGTGAGGACAAAAGATACCGCCACCGCGCAATCTTTGATCGGCTGGCCTTTCGCGACTACAGCAACGCCGCGCTGGCCTTTGCGCCCAATATTCATGACGGCGATCCCGGACAGCGCCGCCCCGGCGTTGCGATCCTGTCGCGGCTTGGTTTTGCCGAAGACCCGCAGATCATTCAGGTGCTGGACACCCCGCTTGAGATCCCCTTCCAGACCTTTGGCGGCGATGAGGGCGGGCATTTCACCATTCAAAAACTCAGCCGCCCGATCCTCAAGGTGCGGGTGCCGGTGGGCGATCAGATCGTTACCGTATTTAACTGCCACCTGAAATCAAAACTGGGCGAATTTATCCGGGCCGAAGGGGCCGAATATCCTGCCGAGGCCGATCTAACACAATATGACCCTGTTGGCCGGGCCTTGGGCGCGGCACGGTCGGCAATGCGGCGCATGGCCGAAGCATGGGTGTTGCGCGGGGCCATCGTCGGGGAATTGCGGCAGGGCCGCCCTGTGATGGTGCTGGGCGATTTCAACGACAACGAACATGCGGTCAGCACCGAGATTATCATGGGCGAACAGCCCTTCAAGAACTACGCCTGGATGCTGCGCCATGATGCGGAGCATCGCGGCGACCGCTATTCAGAGGCACAAAGCACCAAAATCACCGAAGACATAGAGGCCATGCGCCTGCATTCGGCGGAAAAGATGTTTGTCCGCAAATCCCTGCGTGACATGGTCTATACCTCCGCCTTTGGCGGCGTCTATGAGAGCATCGACCAGATCATGATGTCGCGGCATTTTCTGCCCGATTGGAAAGGACATATCGGCGAGATGTCCTATTTCACCGTTCTGAACGACCATTTGACGGATGGCAGTCACCCCGAAGCGCCTTATAACAAGCTGGCCTCGGATCACGGACAGATCATGGCGACCATTCAAATGCGGGAGACCAAATGATGAAGATGTTTGATACCGGCGATGTGCGTCTGCACTACCGCGTCGATGGCCCCGATGATGGGGCGCCCGTGGTTTTTGCCAATTCGCTGGGCACCGATATGCGCCTGTGGGATCCGATCCTGCCGATGTTGCCCAAGGGTCTGCGGATCATCCGGTTTGACAAACGCGGTCATGGGTTGTCTTCCTGCCCGGCCGGTAACTATTCCATGGGCAGTTTGGTCACCGACACCGAAAGGTTGCTGGATCATTTGGGCGTCAAGGAATGCGTTTTTGTGGGCCTGTCGATTGGAGGCATGATTGCGCAGGGGCTGGCGGTCAAGCGGCTGGATCTGATCCGCGCGGTGGTTCTGTCCAACACCGCAGCCAAGATTGGCAATGCCGAGATGTGGGCCGAGCGGATTGGCGACGTGCGCAAGGGCGGCATAGAAGCCCTTGCCGATGCGGTCATGGAACGTTGGTTCGCGACCCAGTTCCGCGCCACGCCAGAGCTTGAGCTGTGGCGCAATATGTTGGCGCGGCAGGATGACAACGGATACATCGGTTGCGCCGCTGCGATCGCCGGTACAGACTTTTATACGCCGACCTCCGGCCTGCGCCTGCCTGCCTTGGGCATCGCCGGGTCCGAAGATGGCTCAACGCCGCCCGATCTGGTGCGCGAGACCATGGATCTGATCCCCGGCTCCAAGTTCCATTTGATCCGCAAGGCGGGCCATCTGCCCTGTGTCGAACAGCCCGAAGAATACGCGCAGGTTTTGACCGATTTCCTCAAAGGTGTCGGTCATGTCTGACCGCTACGACAAAGGTATGGAGGTGCGCCGGTCGGTCTTGGGCGACGCCCATGTAGACCGCGCAGAGGCGGCAAAAACCGATGCCGACGTGCCCTTTCAGACCCTGATCACCGAGGGCGCATGGGGCAATGTCTGGGCCTCTGACGCGATCTCGCGGCGGGAAAGGTCCATGCTGACGCTGGCCTTGCTGGCCGCGATGGGCAATTTTGACGAAATCCCGATGCACATTCGCGCTTGCGCCCGAACAGGGGCCAGTCAAAGCGACATTATCGAAGCGTTTCAGCATGTAGCGATCTATTGCGGTGTGCCCAAAGCGAACCACGCGATCAAATTGGCCAAACAAACCTGGGCCGAAATGGAATTGGAAGACTAAGACATGGCCGCATCGGTAATTGACAGCCCCCTGTTCGCGCAGCTTTTCCCGACAGGCGACACTGGGCGGTTGTTTTCGGACAGCGCTGCCATCCGCGCGATGCTGCTGACCGAGGGGGCGCTGGCCATGGTACAGGGTGATCTGGGTGTGATCCCGCAAATCAGCGGCGCCGCGATTCACCGGGCAGCGATGGAAATACAGGTGGACCCCGGCGCGATAGCCAAGGCCACGGGCGCAAACGGGGTCAGTGTTCCGGGGCTGGTCGCAGCATTCAGGAGCGAGATGCAAGCGCCCGAACATGCGCAATTTGTACATTGGGGCGCGACATCGCAGGATATCATCGACACCGCATTGATGCTGCGCTTGCGGCAGGCACTTGCACTGGCCGAAGCCGACCTGCGCGAGATTTTGACGGCTTTGGGCGCACAGGCTGCGGAACATGCCACCCTGCCAATGCCCGCCCGCACCTATGGCCAACATGCCACGCCAACCACATGGGGCGCGGTTCTGGCCGAATGGGGGATGCCGCTGCTGGATGCGCTGAGTGAGTTGGACGTCTTGCGCAAATCATCGCTTTGGGTCTCCCTGTCTGGTGCCTCCGGCACGGCCTCTGCCTTGGGCGAGAAAGCCTCCGAGACCCGCGCGGGATTGGCCAAAGCGCTTGGCTTGGGCGATCCCATGCGGTCTTGGCACACAGACCGCACCCCTTTGTTGAGGATCGCGGATTGGCAGGGGCGCGTGATGGCGGCGCTTGCGCATATCGGTCAATCACTGTTGGGGCTGACCGGCAGCGATGTTCAGGAAATCAGTCTGGGCGCGGCGGGTGCGTCCTCCACCATGCCGCAAAAACAAAATCCTGTCGGACCTTCCGCAATCCTTGCCCTGTCGCATCAGTTCACCGGCCAGCGGGCCACTTTGCAAGCCGCCGCCGCCCATCAACATCAAAGGGATGGCGCGGCGTGGTTTGCCGAATGGATGGCCCTGCCGCCGCTTTGCCTGTCATTGGCTTCGGCCTTGGAACACACCAAACGGCTCGCCAGCGGGATTGCACCGCGCCCTGTGCAGATGCATGCCAATCTGGAGGCCACATTGGGCCTTATCCATGCCGAAGCGCTCAGCTTTGCATTGGCCGGCCTGATGCCGCGCCCCGAGGCGCAGGCCAAAGCCAAGGCATTATGCCTTGAGGCGATGGAGAAACGCATTCCGCTCAAAGATCTGGCAACCGCAGCTTATCCAAAGCTCGACACAACTGCATTTGACCCCGCCGCGGGTGCAGGGCATGCCGCCCAAGATGCGGCAGATTTTGCCCGACGCACAAAGGATCTCTAACAACATGCGCCCTGCCGTTCTGTTTATCATGGCCACGGTGATGATTGATGCCATGGGCATTGGTCTGATGATGCCCGTGATGCCCGATCTGATCCGAGAAGTGCGCGGGCTAGCACTAAGTGACGCCGCGCTCTGGGGTGGGGTCATGGCCACCAGTTTTGCAGTGATGCAATTCTTATTCGGTCCAACGTTGGGCGGCTTGTCCGACCGCTATGGCCGGAGGCCGGTCTTGTTGACCTCGCTTGTGGTGATGGCAATCGATTATGTGGTGATGGCATTGGCAGGCAGCATATGGTTGCTGCTTGTCGGGCGGATTGTCGGCGGGATCACGGCGGCCACTCATGCGACCGCCACGGCCTATATGGCAGATATCTCTGCCCCCGAGGACCGGACCAAGAACTTTGGATTGATCGGGGCCGGGTTCGGCATCGGTTTTGTTCTGGGGCCGCTGATTGGTGGTTTGCTGGCCGAATATGGCACCCGCGCACCGTTTTGGGCCGCAGCCGCCCTGGCAACGGCCAATGTGGTTTTGGGTTGGTTTGTCTTGAAAGAAACGGTCACCGATGCCACGCGCCGCCCCTTTGAATGGTTGCGGGCCAACCCCTTTGGCGCATTGCGGCAACTGCGCAAACTGCCCGGTGTTCTGCCCTTGGTGGCTGTCTATTTTCTCTACCACGTGGCCTTTGCGGTCTACCCTTCAGTCTGGTCCTACTTCGGGCAGGAACGGTTCAATTGGTCCGCCTCGGTGATCGGGCTGTCGCTGGCGCTGTTCGGCGTGGCGATGGCCTTGGTGCAGGGCGGCGCGATCCGCTTGACGCTGAAATGGTTCGGCGAACGCGGCACTGTGAACTTTGGCTTTGTCTTTGCCATCGCAAGCTATGGCGCCATAGGGGTGATCACCTCGGGCACGCTTGCCCTGATCCTGACCCCGATTGCCGCCATTGGCGGGGTCATACCCCCTGCGCTTCAGGGGGTCATGTCACGCCGCGTGGACGCCAACGCCCAAGGCGAATTGCAAGGTGCGCTCACCTCGACCACAGCACTGGCGATGATCTTGTCGCCCTTGGCGATGACCGCCAGTTTTTCGGAGTTTACCAAAGACGGGACCACCTTCTATCTGCCGGGCGCCCCATTTCTTTTGGCCATGGCCCTCAGCATTCTCGCGCTGGCGATATTTGTTTTTTCACCCCGTAAAACAACGTGACGTAATCGGGCAAAACAGGGGTCGTATCTTCGCTTGCGCCGCATGGCTTTTCTCGCCACCTTGATCGGTGACCAGCGAGGAAGGAAAGCCCGTGACCCTTATCAAAGCCGCCGTCGCCCATGAGTTTGGTGCGCCTCTGACAATCGAAGACGTGCAATTGCGCGCGCCCGGCGGCAGTGAGGTGGAAGTCACCCTTGATGCCGTCGCAATCTGCCATTCGGATATTTCCTTTGCCGAAGGGGCATGGGGGGGATCCCTGCCTGCGGTCTATGGCCATGAGGCTGCCGGACGGGTTACGGCCGCTGGCCCGACTGTGCGCGGCTTGTCGGTGGGGGACAGTGTTGTTGTCACCTTGATCCGCGCTTGCGGCACCTGCCCCAGCTGTTCTGGCGGCAAACCGACAATCTGTGAGACGCCTTATGACGGCGATCACGGCCCATTGAAAACCGCCGACGGCGGCAAGTTGCATCAGGCAATGGCCGCCGGTGCCTTTGCTGAAAAGGTTGTGGTTGAGCAGTCGCAGGTTGTGAAAATCAGCCCCGACATCCCCAAAGACGCCGCCAGCCTGATTGCCTGCGGTGTGATCACCGGCGTTGGCGCCGTGGTCAATGCTGCCGGTCTTCGGGCCGGCCAGGACGTCGTGGTGATCGGCGCAGGCGGCGTTGGCCTCAATGCCATCCAAGGCGCCCGGATCGCAGGCGCCCGGCGCATTGTTGCTGTGGACATGAGCGAAGAGAAGCTGGAGATCGCCAAAGAGTTTGGCGCAACCGATGGCGTCTTGGCCACTGACCCCAAGCCGTGGCGGGCCGCGCAAAAGGCCATGGGCCGCGGGGCCGATGCGGTGATCGTCACTGTGGGGGCCATTCCGGCCTATGACAGCGCCCCGCGTTATCTGGCGGGCGGCGGCAAGGTGATCATGGTCGGGATGCCCCATTCCGGTCAGGTCTCGACCTATGAGCCGGTCATGCTGGCCGCTGTGGGTCAGGGGATGGTCGGCTCCAAGATGGGCGATGTGGTGATCCAGCGGGATATTCCGTGGATGGTAGATCTGTATTTGCAGGGGCGCCTTAAGCTGGATGAGTTGATTTCAGGACGCTGGACCTTGGATCAGATCAATGACGCCATTTCCGACACCAAGACCGGCGCGGCGCGGCGCAATGTGATTTTGTTCGACCGCTGACTGTGAGTTCCGCAGATCCCGTTTGGATCTGCGGCCGGAATGAGGGGGCGTTCCTCCCCCTCAAACTCCCCCTCCGAGTATTTTTGGCCAAAAAGGGAGGGGGCCTGCGCCCTTTTGAAAGGACTGTAAGATGAAGCTGCAAGACCTTGACGTTATTGTCACATCGCCGCCTGCACCCGGTTGGGGTGGGCGCTATTGGATTTTGGTCAAAGTCACCACCGATACAGGGGTGACAGGTTGGGGCGAATGTTACGCCAGTTCCATCGGTCCCAAAGCGATGGTCGCGGTGATTGAGGATGTGTTTGAGCGCCACATGCAGGGGGAAAACCCTGAGAACATCGAATTGATGTTTCGCCGCGCCTATTCGTCCGGTTTTACCCAGCGGCCAGATCTGACTGTGATTGGCGCGTTCTCGGGGCTTGAGATCGCCTGTTGGGATATTTTGGGCAAGGATCGAGATCGCCCGGTTTATGCACTGCTTGGTGGGCGGATGAATGAACGTGTGCGGGCCTATACCTATCTTTATCCCATGGCCCATCATGATCTGGGTGCGTTCTGGACATCGCCAGAGATGGCCGCAGAGGCCGCAGCGGATTGTGTGGCGCGGGGCTTTACTGCGGTGAAGTTTGACCCTGCCGGCCCCTATACCCTGCGCGGTGGTCATATGCCCGCGATGAGCGACATTGCGCAATCCGTTGCCTTTTGCAAAGCCATCCGGGAGGCAGTTGGCGACAAGGCCGATTTGTTGTTTGGCACCCATGGCCAGTTTACCACGGCGGGTGCGATTCGATTGGGTCAGGCACTGGAGCCTTATAGCCCACTGTGGTTTGAAGAGCCGATCCCGCCGGATGCGGTAGAGCAGATGGCGCAGGTGGCCCGGTCCGTGCGCATCCCCGTGGCAACCGGCGAACGGTTGACGACCAAAGCCGAATTTGCACCGATACTGCGGGCGGGAGCGGCGGCGATCCTGCAGCCTGCGCTTGGTCGTTCAGGCGGGATATGGGAGACCAAGAAGATCGCCGCGATGGCCGAAGTCTACAACGCCCAGATGGCGCCGCATCTCTATGCCGGGCCGGTGGAGTGGGCGGCCAATATCCATCTGGCTGTGTCGATCCCGAATATCCTGATGGCAGAGACCATCGAGACGCCGTTCCATGATCAATTGATCAAGGGGTCGATCCGGGTGGAAGAAGGGTTCATCCCTGCCCCAACCGCACCCGGCCTTGGCATTGAGGTGGACGAAGATCTTGCACGGGCCAATCCCTACCGCGGCAACGACTTGCATTTGCAGATGCAGGAAGCGCCTTGTGACTATGTCAACGGGAACGCTTTTGAGGGCGGTGCGCCTGCGCACAAAGACTAAGCGCGCTTTCCTGCCACCAACTGCTGCGCCGCGGCCGCGATCCCCTCACGTGAGGGCATTGTGACGCCGTAGGCTGGCCCTGTGGCGATAAAGCTGTCTTCGGCGACAATCCGTGCGGTTTGATGTTTGCCCGCCTCCAGCATCAGCGCCATCAGCGCCTCGGCCTGACCGCCGGTGCGGCGGCATTCATCGACGATCAACACGGGTCGGTCGCCGATGGCCTCAAGCAAGGCCTGTTCCGGCAGAGGCGCAAGCCAGCGCAGATCAATCACCCGCGCGTCGATACCACTGGCTGCCAGATCATGCTGCGCCTGACGACTGAGGTAGTGACCATTGCCATAGGTCACAATCGCCAGATCCACGCCATCGCCATGCACGCCAACAGTGTCCAGCCCGATCCGCTGATCCGGTGCGGGATAACTGCGCATCCACCCCCCATCGCCCGCCTCAAGCAGATCACGCATCGGATAAAGCGCGATGGGTTCTACAAATATCACCACCCGCTGTTCCTCGCGGGCAAGGCGATGCGCCTCGCGCAGCATCATCGCGGCCTCATCGCCGCTGGACGGACAGGCAATGATCAACCCCGGAATGTCGCGCAGCACCGCCAGCGAGTTGTCATTGTGGAAATGCCCGCCAAAGCCCTTTTGATAGCCCAGCGCCGAAATGCGGACGACCATCGGGTTGGCCCATTGCCCGTTTGAGAAAAACGGCAAGGTCGCCGCCTCGCCGCGCAATTGATCCTCGGCGTTGTGCAGATAGGCCAGAAACTGGATCTCGGGCATCGGAATGAACCCGTTGTGGGCCAGACCAATGGCCAAGCCCAGAATGCTTTGCTCATCCAACAGCGTATCAATGACCCGCGCGGGGCCAAACCGGGCATGCAGCTTTTGCGTAACCCCGTAGTTGCCGCCTTTGCGCCCGACGTCCTCGCCCATCAGCAAGGTCTCATCATGGGTCAACATCAGATCATGCATGGCCCAGTTGATCAGACGAGACATGGGCTGTGGCTGATCCATCTGCGCCAGATCGCCGCCAAATATCTCGGCGCGGCGGTCCGCAGATGGACCATTGCTGGGCGCACAAACACGGGCGGGCGGGATCAGGCTTTTCATCACCTCTCCTGCGTTTTTCAAACGCGGGATCTCCGCCATTTCCTGCGCAGCTTCGGCCACATCGGCCAATGTGCCCTGATAGATGCCAAGCACATCATCAGCCGAAGCCGCCCCCGCCGCGATCAAGCCCCGCGCCGAATACAACAGCGGATCATGGGCCTCGTCCGCCTCTACCTCGGCCTTGGGCAAATAGGATGTCACGACATCCGGCCCCGCATGCCCATACAGCCGCACCGTGCGCAGGTGCAAAAACGCCGGCTTGCGGTGAAGCCGCACCCATTCGGCGGCCTCCCGCGCGGCGGCAAAGGCGGCATACATGTCCAGCCCATCCGCCTCGAAATATTTCAATCCGGGGCGAACCGACATGGAGGATTTGACCCAACCCGTCGGCGTCTTGGTCGAGATCCCGATACCGTTGTCTTCGCATACGAACAGCAATGGCAAAGGCACTGCCTGAACCGCCGTCCAGCAGGCCGCATTGATCGCCCCCTGCGCAGTGGAATGATTGAGCGAGGCATCGCCAAAACTGCACATCACAATCCCGTCCCGCGCCAGCACCGCATGCTCAGGCCGGTTGCGGCGGGCGAGGCCGATACTATGCGCCGCCCCCACGGCCTTGGGCAGATGGCTGGCAATTGTCGAGGTCTGCGGCGGGATCATTAAAGGCCGCGAGCCCAGAACCTTGTGCCGCCCGCCACTGGTTGGATCTTCCGCCGCACAAGCAAAGCTAAGCAGCATGTCGCGCATGATTCCCGCGTGACCGGCTTTACCAGCGCGGGCAATCTGAAACGCCGCATCGCGGTAATGCAGGAATGCCATATCATCCACGCGCAGCGCATGGCCCACCGCCGCCATTCCCTCGTGACCGGATGATCCGATGGTATAATACCCCTGCCCCTGCTTTTGCATCACCCGACTTTGCAAATCCAAGGCGCGGCTCAACACCTGCGCCCGGAACACCGACAAAGCGTCCGCCTGTTCAAGAGTTTCAACAGGGCTATCCCCAACGGGAAAATCCTGCGCGGGCACCCGGCGCAGGAAGTTTTCATGCACAATACTGACGCGGTCCATCTGGATCCTATGTTCTGGGTGCCACCTGCCGGACCCTCATCCAACACAGCAGCGCATCAAAGGAAAAGCCAATCAAAGAAACGTCTTTTCCCTTTTTGGCCTCAAATACTCGGAGGGGGAGTTTGAGGGGGAGGAACGCCCCCTCAATCCCAGCTTTAGAAAAACGCCTGAAGGCCGGTTTGCGCGCGCCCCAGGATCAGCGCATGCACATCATGGGTGCCTTCATAGGTGTTCACAGTCTCAAGGTTCATCATGTGGCGGATCACCTGGAACTCACCGGAAATCCCGTTGCCGCCATGCATATCACGGGCATGCCGCGCCACCTCAAGTGCCTTGCCGCAGTTGTTGCGTTTGACAATCGAAATCATCTCTGGCGCGGCATTGGCTGCATCCATCAGACGCCCCACCTGAAGCGATCCTTGCAGGCCCAATGAAATCTCGGTCATCATATCGGCCAGCTTCTTCTGGAACAGCTGGGTTTGCGCCAGCGGCTTGCCAAATTGCTTGCGGTCTAGCCCATATTGACGCGCCGCGTGCCAGCAGAACTCTGCCGCGCCCATCGCGCCCCAGCTGATGCCGTAACGCGCCCGGTTGAGACAGCCAAACGGCCCCTTGAGACCCTGCACATGTGGCAGCAACGCATCCTCGCCCACTTCGACATTGTCCATCACGATCTCACCGGTGATCGACGCCCGCAGCGACAGCTTGTTGCCGATCTTGGGGGCAGACAGGCCTTTCATGCCCTTTTCCAGCACGAAACCGCGGATCTTGCCGCCGTGTTCTTCGGATTTGGCCCAGACCACAAAGACATCCGCTATCGGCGCGTTCGAAATCCACATTTTTGAACCGGTCAGCTTGTAACCCGTTGCCGTTTTCACAGCGCGGGTTTTCATGCCAGCAGGGTCGGACCCGGCATCCGGTTCTGTCAGGCCGAAACAGCCGATCCATTCACCGCTGCACAGCTTTGGCAGGTATTTCCTGCGCTGCTCTTCGGAACCGTAGGCATAGATCGGATACATCACCAGGCTGGCCTGCACCGACATCATCGAACGGTACCCGCTGTCCACACGTTCCACCTCACGCGCCACCAACCCGTAAGACACGTAACCGCCGCCAAGGCCGCCGTATTCCTCAGGAATGGTCACGCCCAAAAGACCCATGTCACCCATTTCCTTGAAAATGGACGGGTCGGTGTCTTCGTTGGCAAAAGCATCAATAACCCTTGGCTGCAGCTTTTCCTGCGCATAAGCGCGGGCGCTGTCCTGGATCATCCGTTCGTCTTCGGTCAATTGATCTGTCAGGCGGAAAGGGTCCGCCCAGTCAAATGTGCCCAGATCAGGGGCGTCTTTGGCACGCAGTGCAGGCGCATCAGCGGTCATATCTCGTCCTTTCAGAAATCGTCAATTTGGCCGCAGTATTGCAAAACCGCGCTGCAAACACTATCGCTGCTTTGTTCTGCATTCATGAGAAAAAGTCATATGATCGCCCCGCGCCGGTTCTTGCCCTCGATCTCTGCCCTTCTCGCGTTTGAGGCCGTCGCCCGCCTTGGCAGCGCCACGCGGGCCGCGCATGAGCTGTCCCTGACCCAGAGCGCGATCAGCCGCCAACTCAAAACCTTGGAAGAACAGCTTGGCGTGCCGTTGCTGGCGCGTCAGGGGCGGCAGTTGACCCTGACCGAGGCGGGACATTCCTATGTTGGTGAGGTCCGTGCGATTCTGAACCGCCTTGCGCAGGCCTCTGTCTCCGTGCGCACCAATCCTGTTGGCGGCTCGCTTAACCTCGCGATCCTGCCTGCCTTTGGCATGCATTGGCTGGCGCCCCGCCTGCGCGATTTTGCCCGTAGCCACCCCGAGGTGACCGTCAATCTCAGCACGCGCCTACAACCCTTTGCCATTCAGGACAGCGGGTTTGATGCCGCAATCCATTTTGGTTTTGAGGACTGGCCGGGGGTGAATTACCTGCCCCTGATGCCCGAAACCGTGGTCCCGGTCTGCGCCCCAGACTTGCTAGAGGCGCCCCTGACCGATCCACAAGACATTCTCGACCACCCCTTGTTGCATCTCGAAACCCGCCCACGCGGCTGGGCCCGGTGGCTAGCCGCATTAAATGTCGAAACCGATCCGCCCGCTGGCATGATGTTCGATCAGTTTTCCACCATGGCACAGGCCGCCATTCACGGCCTTGGCGTTGCCTTGCTGCCGACCTTTTTTGCAGAGCCATATCTGCGCGATGGCCAGCTGCAACTGGCTTCGCGTGAGACCACCCAAAGTATTGGCAGCTACTATCTGGTCTGGCCGCATGACCGTCCAGAGGGCGCCGCGCTGTCCTCGTTTCGCGATTGGCTGTCGGAACAGGCGAAACTGCCCCTGCGCGACTGAGGCCTGCAAAGTTTACGCCAAAATTTTGCCCCATTTGATCGATATAGACAATTTACATGAACGGTGGGGGCCGTTGAAAGGAGCACTTCGATGCTTAACTCATTCCGCATGAGCACATTTGCTTTTGCCGCCGCAGCTGTTTGCATCGCAAGCCCGGCTGTATCGGAAGAGCACACCGTGTTGATTGAGGACGGCGGGTATTTCCCGACCATCACCTATGCGTTGCAAGGTGACACAATCGTTTTCATCAACGACAGCGACGCCTCACAAACAGTGTCCGGCCCTGACGAAAGTTGGACCTCAGGTGCGATCCCCGTGGATGGCAGCTTTGAATTGGCGCTGATGGAAGACACCCCGTTGATCTTCAATGGCGGCGTTGACCTTGAAGGCGTTGATATCGAAGGAGAAATCTCCTACGAACCGGCACCGCTGGACGAATAACCAAATCCCGAAGCCGCAGCCGGACTGCGGTTTTTGATGACGCTAGAAGGGCTCGATCAATTCGGGCCCTGAAGCGCGGTTTGAATTTACCGCACGGTCCACCCTGTGCCACTGCAAAAGGTCGTCTTTTGCAGGTTGCATCAGTGTGGCCGCCCCTTTGCCTTGCTCTCCCAGCCACAGCGGCCAATCGTCCTTTTCAACGATCACGGGCATCCTGTGATGGATGTCCTGCATGGGTGCATTGGCCCCGGTGGTCACCACTGCGCAGGTGGGAATCATATCCCCTTCCGGTGTTTTCCAATTCTGCCAAACCGCCGCAAAGGCAAGTGGCGAGGTGTCCCGCCGTGTAATGTACCAAGGATCACGGCCGCCTTCGGCGTCCTTTGTCCATTCATAAAATCCACTACAGATGATCAACCCGCGCCGTTCCCGCGCCGCCGCACGAAAGGCCGGTTTCTCCGCAATGGTTTCGGCCCGTGCATTGATCAACAAGGGTCCGCCTGCCGGTTTTTTGTACCAAACCGGGATAAACCCCCAACGCATCGCGCTCAGCCGTCTGTGACCATCTGAACCCGAGGTAACAATATGCACATCCGTGGTTGGGCAGACGTTGTAGTTCGGCACCTTTGGCAGAGCGTTGGCAGGCGCAGCTGCAAAAATCTGCGCCATCGCATCATGGGGCAATGTCACTGCCATCCGTCCACACATGATCTTGCCCTCCCTGCCAACGGTCACAGCTTAGCGATGCGGCGAAGAACTGACTAGGGCGGCGGGCCATCCCTGACCCGCCGCCCATTGACCTTGTCATTGGCTTATTGGAATTGCGCCACGGTTGCCTTGACGATCATGGCATGGTCCTGCGCCCGTGCGGCCCCGCCATCGCGGCAGATAATCTCGTCGCCCGGCTCTTCGGTTTGCAGGATCTCGAAACCGGCGGGCTTGCAGACGCCCATAAAGTCGAAATGCGACAGGGTCTCGGGTTCCATATAGGTGACCTTCGCGGGCGGCAACAAAGTGGACAATGCCCGCGATTCCGTATCGAGGTTCATCCCCGCAATATCCACCGGCGCGCCCATCACCAGCATCGGCCGTTCAATCGCGGCAAGGCTGCCGGGCGAAAAGGTTTGCGTGCCGCCCAGATCGTAGACCGCAAAGGCCTTGATACGCGGATCGGACAGATCCTGCGCCATCTCAATGCGATCATCGTCTGATTGCGCCACGTTCCAATTGGCCAACGCCTTGCACCCGATATCAGCGGCGTCACTTGCGCAGAACGCATCAAACGCCGCCGGGTCAAACCGCCCTCCGGCCAAGGCCACGGCAGTGAACCCGCCCAGTGAGTGCCCAGCCATATAGATAC
Source organism: Sulfitobacter mediterraneus (assembly GCF_003054325.1). Classification (GTDB taxonomy): domain Bacteria; phylum Pseudomonadota; class Alphaproteobacteria; order Rhodobacterales; family Rhodobacteraceae; genus Sulfitobacter; species Sulfitobacter mediterraneus. The sequence goes on along the minus strand of NZ_QBKU01000004.1, from coordinate 278,608 downwards.
GGTCCGCGTCAATAAACGGCGATATTTCAGGGTCAGTCAAAGCGTGATCAATCACCCGGCTGATGTCGCCGGGCCGATCCCAAAGCGCCCGCGCGTGATCGGCATCACGCAGCCAGGTTGACGTGCCCGGATGGCTGATCGCCGCCACGATATAGCCTTCATCCACCAGCGCATCGGCCAGCCAGGTCTGGTTCATGGCATTGCCGTACATGCCGTGGGACAGCACAACAAACGGATGCTTTCCGGCCTCGGGCGCGGCATCTTTGATGACGTCGATCCCCTGCCAAACAGCATTGGTGTGAACGGTTTCAGTGCTGCCGGTCTGCGCGGTGGGATACCAGATAAATCCGCCAAGCGGGCGGTCACTGCGGCTGTCTGAAACGCTCAGCTCGGCCAATCCGGTTTGCTGGTCATCGGCATAGACAGCCCCTGCACAGAGAGAAAAAGACAAGGCGGTGATGTGAAACAAGTTTTTCATGGTCGTGATCCTTTTTGGGTGTTGATGCATCCCAAATTGCCAAGCGGACCAAGTAAAACAATGGGTTGAGGGGGCCAAACCTGTCCTCTATCACGATCTAGGACAGGTCAAACGCAATCGAGGACACCAAAAGGGGGAGATTGGGATGATTTCGCTGCCATTGCCGGTGCTTGCGGCTGTGCTGTGTCTGGTGATTGCGCCGCTGATGCTGCGCCTTGATCTGGGGCGGCGCAGTGCGGCGGTCTTTTTTGCCTTGCTGTTTGCCGGGTTTGCCTTGCAGTCGCTGTTGGTCGGCCTGCGCTTTGGCTACGGCATCGAGGATTTCATCACGTTTCAGCGGGTTCTACCGCTGTCGGTCGGGCCGCTTTTGTATCTGGGGTTTCTGTCACTGGCCCTGCCCGACGAAGATCTGCGCCGCCACGCTGCATGGCATTTGGGTGTGGCGCTGGTTCTGGCTCTGGTGCTGAGCCTCTTTGCCAACATCTACCGCGATTTTGATCTGGTGATCAGTGCCAGCTATTTGATCTACATCGCCCTGCTGATCCGTCTGTCCCGCAAAGGACCGGACCACCTGATCTTTGCCCGCCTCGACATCGCCCGCCCGGCGCAGCGCTGGATGTTGTTGGGGGCGGGGTTGCTCTTGATCCTGCTGGTGCTGGACACCGCAATTGCGCTGAACTTCGTCTTTGCACGCGGGAACCATGCCACTGCGATGGTGTCGCTTGGATCGCTGATGTTGATCGGTTTGTTGCTGTTGATCCTGACGCGGATGCCCAGCGTTCTAGCGCCCGAACAATCCGCCCCTGCCCCCGCGCCGGAACGCGCCGCCAGTGATGAGGCGGACCTAGAACAGCTGGTCCGCGAGATGCTGATCAAAAGCCAGATTTACCTTGATCCGGATTTGTCCGTGCAACGGATTGCCCGCCGGCTGTCGGTGCCCGAACGCAATTTGTCAGCGGCGATCAACCAAAGTCAGGGGATGAACATGTCCCAATATGTAAACGGTTTCCGGTTGGACCACGCCGCCCGCCTGCTCCGCGAGACCAATGACAGCGTGACGCAGGTCATGTCCCAAAGCGGCTTTCTGACCCGGTCGAATTTCTATCGAGAATTTCAGCGGGTGTACCGGCAAACCCCCGTGCAATATCGCGAGGGGGCGGGCGCCTAGCTACCATTCCTCGCTTCGGGGGCGGTGCTTACCGGCGGGCACAAAGTAGATCCGCGACGGAGAAATCAGATTAGGGCACGGTACGCCCCTGTCCTTTAAGTGAACTTTCTTCCTGCACTCCTACTGGATTACAAACAAAGGGCGCGCCCTGATCGAACAGGTTTCTTTTTTCGCAAGTTTGCCACATGTCCGGGGAACGGCCTGATCTCTGTCCCGAAACCTCGCAGGCACGCAACCCTAAACGCCCTGATCCCGAACAGCATCCTTATCTTGCTTGGCCGCCTTTTGTTGCTGGCGGATACGCCCAGGCGGAACATTGAAAACGCGCTTGAATGCGCGGCTGAATGCCGGCTCTGATTGATATCCGAGGCCGTCTGCAATACGGGCAACGGGTTGGGACGTTTCAAGAAGCTTTGTGCGGGCCAGATGCATGCGCCATGTGGTCAGATATTGCATCGCCGATTGACCGACCAAACGGGTGAACCTCGCCGAAAAGGCCGAACGCGACATACCCGATATTTGGGCCAGGGTTTCAACACTCCAGTCCTGCGCAGGTCTGCGGTGTATCGCCATAATCGCCCGACCAATCTGGTCGTCCCGAACGCCCTCAAGCCAACCCACCCGCGCCTCAGGGGCAGTGTTGATCCAATTTCTGATCGCCTCGATGACGACAATATCGGCCAACCGTGTGATCACTGTCTCTCCTCCGGGGCGCAGCTCTCGGGCCTCCCTTGAGATAAATTGCAGCGTGCTTTGCAGCCAATCGCTTGAATGTCCGCTCCAGGTGTCGATCTTCAGAACGTTCGGAAGGAGATCCACCAGCCGTTGCCCTGCGGCATGATCAAATCGGACAATACCGTACATCACGCGGGTAAGCTCGCCCCCGCCGCCATACCGGAGTGTTTCATACGCCTCTGTGACTTTGCGCACCGGAAGCGTAGAGAGATCAACCGAAGCTGTACCAGGTTCGCTCAACAATCGATGTTTCAAGCCGCAGGTGAGCAAGACCAGATCACCTTTCTCGACTAACATCGGTGCCTCGCCAACCATTTCAAGCCAACAGCGCCCCTCGGTCACTACGACAAACGCCATAACCCCATTGAATTCCGGAATATCAAACCCCCATGGGGCCGACAGTTCAGACTGGCAATAAAACGTGCCGGTCAATTTGAGCAGATGAAGGATTTCGCCAAGCGGATCACCTAATGGTTTGGCAACGGAAGACGGATCAGGATTATGAGGCGTGTCTGAATTCATAGCCCGCAATTGATAGACGTCAGCTTACCTAAATGTCCAGCACTTCTGGATGAACGGATAAGTTTTGAAGACAAACCAGCATTGTTTGGATCTCCGTACGGCGTATTTGTTACTCATCAAACGCAATCGGAGAAACAAAAGATGAAAACGCAGACTTTGACAAAAATTGCACTGGCCGTTTCGGGTGTGATCGCAACAGGCGTTGGTGTTGGTGTGCTGTTCGCGCCCCACGCCTTTCACGCAACAGCCGGGATAATGCTAGGTGAGGACATAAATCTGCTCAATGAGATGCGTTCATCCGGCGGCATGGTTTTGGTGTCCGGGCTGTTCATCCTGCTGGGTGCGATCCGGGCAAAGGTGGCGTTCTCGGCGCTGGTCGTTTCGAGTGTCCTATACCTGTCCTACGGCCTGTCGCGATTGGTAAGTTTGGCCGCTGATGGCATTCCCAGTGGCTCCATGCTGCAAATTTTGGTGCTTGAGCTCGTTATCGGGGGGATTTGTGCCATCCTGCTTCAGCGGGAAAGGGCATCGCGCTGATGGGTGGCTCCGGCGGACAAGCCCCCTACCAGTTGCTTTTGCCGGAAGATAAAAAAAGGGCGCGTCCCAATGGAACGCGCCCCTCTTTATACAAACGTAACGTCTGCGGTTATTTCACAGTGATACGGCCATCCGTGTAGGGCTTGTAGGGCGCATTGGCGGCAAGATATTCCGCCGTCACATCCGCCAGATCCGGCCCGAAGTCATAGGCGTTATCCGCGCTTTTGAACATCTTGTAACCGTCGCCGCCGTTGCGGACATAGTTGTTGGACACCACGCCATAGACCTTGCCCATGTCAATCGGCGCACCGCCAACCATCACGTCGCTGATGCGGCTGCCGGCTTCTGCTTTGCCGTCAAAGGCATAGGTCATGCCCGCGACCTGCGGGAAACGGCCTGCGCCCTCTTCCACCTGGCTCACACCGTTTTCGAGGGCCTCAACCAAGGTGGTACCGGTGACCTGGAATGTGGACAAAGTGTTCTGGAACGGCAGCACGGTCAGCACCTCGCCCATGGTCACTTCGCCCGCTTCGATGGAGGCACGAATGCCGCCGCCGTTCTGGATCGCCACGTCGATGCCTTGGTCTTTGACCCGCGCCAGCATCGCATCGGCAATCAGGTTGCCCATGGTGCATTCCATCGCACGGCAGACCGCACGGTCGCCGCCGATGGCCTCGTTGGTTTGCGCGACAACTTTGTTGCGGATTTCTTCGAGCGGGCCTGCGGCCTCTGCGATACGGTCCACGGTGCCTTTGTCTTCGGTCACGGCGGCATCCATGATCAGCGGCTCGCCTGTGGCTTCGGTGATGTTGCCCGCGTCATCAAAGGTGACATTCAACTCACCCAGGAACTTGCCATAGGCATAGGCCTGCACAATCGCGGTGTTGCCAACCATCGTCGGGTAAGGCCCCTGCGCACGCTCGTTGGTGTTGGACAGCAGAGTGTTGGAATGCCCGCCCACGATCACGTCTACACCGGTGGTGCCTGCCGCAACCTCTTGATCAACGCCATAGCCGGAGTGGCTCAGCACGATGATCTTGTTCACGCCTTCAGCGGTCAGTTTGTCCACCTCGCCCTGCACCGCCTGCACCGGATCAGTGAAAACAATATTGTCGCCGGGGCTGGCCAATTCATGGGTGTCGTGCGGGGTCAGACCGATCAGGCCAAGCTTTTCGCCGCCGCGTTCGATCACGGTGGATTTCGCCAGCTTGTCGGCCAGCAATGGCTCACCCGAGACATCGGCGTTGGACATCAATACAGGGAATTCCACTGCATCCATAAATCCGCGCAGAACTTCTGGACCATCGTCAAACTCGTGGTTGCCCACTGTCATCGCGTCATAGCCCATCTGGTTCATCATCTCGGCCGCCAGAGAGCCTTTGTAATAGGTGTAGAACAACGTGCCCTGGAACTGGTCGCCGCCGTCCACAAGGATCGAATTGTTGGTCCGACCACGGGCCGCCGTGATCGCGGTTTGCAAACGGCCAGAGCCGCCAAAGCATTTGCCTTCGCCGTTGTCTTCGGCGGAACAGGGGCCGTCATATTTGCTGATCGGCTCGAACCGGGCGTGAAAATCATTGGTGTGCAAAATCGTCAATTTGTAATCGGCTGCGGCCATGGTGCCGGTCAGTGCCAGCGCCGCTGTGGCAGTCAGGAATCGTTTCATCGGTTTTCCCCTATTGGTTTTGTTATGCCTGCATGGTGGCGCGAGGGCGGTGCGCTGTCAAAGATGTTATGCACGTCAAGCGGGATACCCCTGCGTCAAAGCCGCAAGATCGCCGCGATTCACTTGACCCCATGCGCCCCCCAAGGCATCAGGATGTTATGCTGATTTTCAAGATATTCCGGTCCGATGAATGGGCCGCGCTGCGCCGCGATGGAGAGACCACAGGCGCACCCATTGATGTGGCGGACGGCTATGTCCATTTCTCAACCGCAACGCAGGCCGCTGAAACTGCGGCCAAACATTTTGCCGGGGCCGAGGATCTGCAGCTGATTGCTGTGGATGTCGAAGCGGCAGGCGATGCCTTGCAATGGGAGGTGTCGCGCGGTGATGCGCTGTTCCCGCATTTGTATCGTAATATGACCATGGCCGACGTCGTCTGGGCGCAGCCCTTGCCACTGGTGGATGGTGTGCATCAATTTCCTGCCGGACTGGAAGAGGCGAGCGAATGACCGTGTATATCGATCCTGATCGCGCCCAGTTTGACGCGTTCAAGGGGCTGGACCGCGAAACACCCATCGAGATGGTCAATCTGGTCGCCCTGAATGATCTGGCCAATTATCCCGGCGATCATGAACTGGCCCGCGATGGCCTGACCGGGGCGCAGGCCTATGGCAACTATGGCAAGCAAAGCGCGCCTGTGCTGGCCAAGGTCGGCGGCAGTATCCTGTGGCGGGGCAAGTTCGAGACCACGTTGATCGGGCCGTCCGATGAGATCTGGGATCTGATGTTTATCGCCCGCTATCCGAATGCCCATGCCTTTCTCGCCATGATCTCTGATCCTGACTACCAAAAGGCAGTGGTCCACAGGCAAGCGGCTGTAAAAACCTCGCGGCTGATCCGCGCTGGCGCCTTGCCAGTAACGGATGAATTTGCATGACCGCGCTACTGGAACGGCTCGGCCTTGCTGGCCTGCACAAGATCGACCCAGAGGCCGCACATGGGCTGGCGATCCGCGCCTTGCAGATGGGGCTGACCCCGACGCCCGGTCCGGTCACATCACCCCGATTGAAGACCACGCTTGCCGGTTTGGATCTGCCAAATCCGGTTGGATTGGCCGCCGGATTTGACAAGAATGCCACCGCAATTGCGCCGCTGTCCCGCGCCGGGTTTGGGTTTATCGAAGTCGGCGCCGCAACGCCGCTACCACAGCCGGGCAACCCCAAACCGCGCCTGTTTCGTCTGACCGAAGACCGCGCCGCGATCAACCGCTTTGGCTTTAACAACGAGGGCATGGAGGCGATCACCGCCCGTCTGGCACGGCGCGGCGCGGGCGTTCCGGTGGGGCTGAACCTTGGCGCGAACAAAACCAGCACCGACCGCGCCGCTGATTTTGCCAAGGTCATGACCGTTGCACGAGATCATGTGGATTTTGCCACGGTCAATGTCTCCTCTCCCAATACAGAAAAGCTGCGCGATTTGCAGGGCAAGGCGGCTTTGGCGGCCCTGCTCGACGGGGTTATGGACGTGCGCGGCGCAACGCCAGTGTTCTTGAAAATCGCACCAGATCTGACGCCGGACGAGATTGAGGATGTGGCTGATGTGGCCAATTCCGCCGGTGTTGCCGCGATTATCGCCACCAACACCACATTGGGCCGGGGCGGACTAAAAAGTTCGCACAAGGGCGAAGCGGGCGGTTTGTCAGGCGCACCACTGTTTGACAAGTCCACTCGCGTTCTGGCGCGGCTTTCTACAATGACGGACATTCCACTTGTGGGCGTGGGCGGTATCGCCACCGCTGAGCACGCCTATGCCAAAATCCGCGCTGGCGCCTCTGCGGTGCAACTTTACACCGCGCTGGTTTACGGCGGGCTTTCAATGGTGTCCGATATCGCAACGGGTCTTGATGGCCTGTTGGCCCGCGACGGGTTTGCCACTGTGGCCGATGCGGTCGGCACGAACAAGGAAGACTGGCTATGATCACCATTTGGCACAATCCGCGCTGCTCAAAATCGCGGCAAACCCTGGCCCTGATCGAAGAAGCGGGTGTGGAGGTCACGGTGCGCAAATACCTCGACGATGCCCCAACAGCGGCGGAAATCGAAGCCGTCCATGCGGCGCTTGGCACGCCGCCGCTGATCGAGATGATGCGCAGTGGGGACAAGGTGTTTAAGGATCTGGGCCTTGGAAAGGACAGCTCCGATTCCGAACTGCTCAGCGCCATGGCAACGCAGCCTGCGTTGATCGAACGTCCGATTGTGATCAAGGGGGATCAGGCGGTCATTGGCCGGCCGCCAGCGAACGTCAGAGCGCTGCTCTAGAACCGGAGTTTTCAAAAACTCCGAACCGATTTCTTCGAAGAAATCGAAATGGACGTGCGACGCCCGATCCGCGCTACACCGGAAATTCCAAAATTTCCGGCCCGTTTTCTTGAAAGAAAACGACTAAACCGCCGCTTCCAGTTTCGGATACCGCCAGGCCAAAGTTGCGGTCCGCGCCACGAAAGAGATCAAGATCGACACCCATAGCCCGTGATTGCCCAACCACGGCACCAAGATCAACGCCGCCGCTGCATAGATCACAAAAGACACCAGCATCATGTCACGCATATCGCGCGACCGCGTCGCCCCGATAAAGATCCCATCGAGCATAAACGCCCCACAGCCCAGCACCGGCATCAAGACCACATAGGGCAGGAATTCCCGCGCAGCGATGCGCACCTCTGGCGCGGTGGTCATCAGGTCAATCAACCACGGACCCGCGATCCAAAAGCCGACCATCAGCAATGAACATATGAAAAACGCCCAGCCCGAGGTCAGCAATGCACCGCGCCGCAACACACCGCGCCGCCCTGCGCCAAAGGCTTGGCCCACAATCGCTTCGGCGGAAAATGCAAACCCGTCAAGGGCATAGGAGGTAATCATCAAGAACTGCATGAGCACCTGATTGGCCGCCAATGTGACATCACCAAACCCGGCCCCAACAAACAGAAACGCCACGAACATCGCCTGAAGCAGCAGCGACCGCAGCAGAATATCCACATTCAGCTGCATCATCCTGACCCATCTGGCGCGGGCAAAGATCTGAGCCCGGTCGCGCCAAGCGCCACTTTGAAACACTTCGCGGCAGAACCACAAACCCAGCGCGGCACCGCTCCATTCGGCGATAAAGGTCGCAAAGGCCACGCCGCTCACGCCCCATCCGAGCCCAAGTACGAACCACAGATCCAGCAGGATATTCAGCCCGTTCATCCACAGTTGCAGCATCAGCACCGCACGGGTGCGTTCCTGCGCAATCAGCCACCCAGTGATCGCATAGAGCGAGATCGCCGCCGGGGCAGACCAGATGCGCACCGCCATATAGTCTTGTGCGAGCGTTTCGACCTCTGCCGATCCCGGCGCAACCTGAAACGCGCCCCAGAACAGCGGCATCTGCACGGCCACCAAGACCGCGCCTGCCCCCGCACCGATCATCAAACCACGACTTAGCAGCGCGGCCACCTCGGCCTGATCGCCCTGCCCTGCAGCCTGCGCGGTCAGGCCAACCGTGCCCATGCGCAAAAAGCCAAAGACCCAATAGAGTGCCGACAGGATGATTGCGCCCAGCCCGACCGCGCCAATGGGCGCTGCCAGCCCCATCTGGCCCACAACGCCGGTATCCACCGCACCAAGGATCGGCACCGTGGCATTCGATACAACAATCGGAATCGCAATATGCAGCACCCTGCGGTGCGTCACCGCCTCTTTCGGGCCAATGTCCCGCGTGCTGAGATCGGCATCTTGCAACGGGTCTGACATTACCCCTGCCGTGTGGGCAGAACAAAATGGCCCGTGGCCTGCGCAAAGAGCTTGCTGCGGTTGTCTTGCCATGCCTCGACATGCACCGAGGCATAGCGCCGGCCAGACCGGTTGATCCGCGCCCGTGCATAGGCATCACGTGGCAGTCCGGTACGCAGATAATCCACGGTAAAATCGACCGTTTTGGGCAGGCGCGGCAGGTGGGAATGATCCAGATTGTTCACATCCAACGCGCCGCTTTCCATATCTTCCCAGATCAATCCCCAGCTGAGGGTGATAATCGCGGTCACCTCCAGAAAGGCCGCCGTGGCCCCGCCGTGCAAGGCAGGCAAAATCGGATTGCCGATCAGGGATTGGTCAAACGGCATCACCGCCGTCAGCTCATCCCCGCGGCGTTCAAACTCGATGCCCAAAAACTGGATATAGGGCACCCCTTCAACCATGGTGCGCAACACGGCATCACGTCGCTTTTTGACAACTTGGACAGGCTCTGGCGGGCGGCGCTTGTTCATTTGTGTCCCTCCACAGTGAAGGTACCGGTCGCAATGGCGACCGGGTTTTCGATGTCATCATCTGACGCCGCGGCGCGGACAAATGCGACCGATCGGGTGACATGATAGCACGTCGCGCGGGTGGTGATTTTCTGGCCCGGCGTCGCCGCCCGCAGATATTCAATCCGCAGATCAAGCGTTGCGGTGCCGGCAGGATTGCTGGGGTGGCTCATCACCGCCGCGCCGCAGCTGGTGTCCATCAGCGCGGAAACTGCGCCACCATGCACGACCCCTGTTTTGGGATCGCCGATCAGTTTTTCCGAATAGGGCATCGAAATCACGGCCGTGCCGTTGTCCAGCTCATCCAGATGCATGCCCAGCGCCACGGAATGCGGCAGGGCCTGAATGAACTGGCGTGCCATCTTGATCTTGTCTGACATGGAAGATTGGTCCTCGCCTGCGGTTTGGCTCTTTATCATCGTGTGGCCAACAAAGGGCAAGCCCGCTGCTTGCGCTTGGCTTGGCATGATCATAGCTTGGGCGAGAGGAGAGACCGAACATGGCAGAAGACCGCCTGACCTTCAAAGAAATGTGCGCCAAATTTGATGTCACACCGCGGACACTGCGGTATTATGAGTACATCGAATTGCTGGAACCGGACCGCGAGGGACGGGCACGATTTTATGGACCCCGCGAAAGCGCCCGCATGAAATTGATCATGCGGGGGCGCAAGTTCGGCTTTTCACTCGAAGACATCCGCCAATGGTTGCTCATCTACGAACACGAAGGCAACGAGGCCCAGATGCGCGCTTGGGTCGAGATGGCAGACGGCCAACTGCTTGAGTTGGCAGATCAGCGAGTGCAGTTGGACGAGGCAATCGACGAGTTGCAGAAACTGCGTGATGAAACGGCAAAAACCATCGGGCTGGACTGACCAAACCGGACGTCAAAAGGTTGAACTAGTTCACCTTGCTTGCGCGTTTGGCCATTAGCCCATCAACGACACGCTGCAAATCAGCAGCAATGGCAATCAGGTCAGAAATGGTCTCACCGCGTGCGGTTTCTGCCAGATCATAGGTCGCCCGTTCAATCAGCATCACGGCCTCTTGCAACTCTTCTGCGGGCAACGCACGGGCCTTGCAAAGCGTGGTCTCGGTCATTTCTACCTCAAAAGCCATTCTGGCTCACTTCTCTTTGAAAAATGTATTTCAGCGCTAGCTAGTTGCTGCCCAAGGGCCGGTCATGTCACGCAATTGCGTTACACCACCTGCTTGCGGCGCAATTGCAACAAGCCCGATCCCAGCCCGCGCACGGCAGCAGTGGTGCGGTCGTTGACGCCCAGTTTGTCAAACATCCGGCGGGTCATGGTATCCACCGTGTGCCGCGAAATACCCAGGATCTCGGCGATCACCGAATTGCTTTTGCCCCGCGCAATCCAACGCAGCACTTCCAGTTCTCGCGGAGACAAATCCACCTTGGCGCGATCTTGTTCGCCCGAGATGGCGCAATAGCGCAGATGGGCCATCTGGGCCGCGCATTGCAGTTCAAAAATTGCCTCTGCGGTCAATCTTGGTGTGCCTGCGCCAAATCCCAGACACACCAGCGCATTGCGGGCGTTCGGCCCGTAGACCTGCATCGCCAACCCATCACCAAGATCCGACGCAGCACGCAGTGCCATATAGCGTTGTTGTCCATCGCTCAGATTGGCCAGATCATTGATATCCGACCAATAGAAAGGCCGGCCGATTTTCGCTGCTAGTTCGGGCATCGGATCAAGATAGCTCAGCTTGCCCTCGATATACTGGCAGACCCATTCCTCTGGGTAGCCGCTTTGCAGAATGCCCGAATTGCCAACCATGCCGATCTCGCCATTCTCGACTTCGGTGTCGGAATGATAACTGACCATCGCGATCCCCCGGCTTTCGAAAAAACGTACGGAAAGCCGCCACAAATCAGCCAGGTGATTTGCAGCCTCACAGTCTGTCACGAAGTCTTTCAGCGGCGGAACGTCCGTCATGGTCTCCTCCGTTCGACCCATAAACTAGCACAAATTCAGAAATTGTCAGCCTGACGGATGCAAAAGGGGATTCGGTCAGGCAGCGCCTGATACCGCTCCACCCCCTAAAAAGGCCACCACAAGAATGCGTGAACACAGAGATTTCCGGCGAAAACCTGCGCAGCGCCCAAAGTGACGTGACGTCCATCTTACGTCAACGTCAAGCAGTGTTGTAAGAACGACCTCGAACGCCCAAATGCGCATCAGAACGTAGCTTTTCTTATGAAGGAAACGACTATGAATACTGAAACACTCACGATCCGTCAGATGTGCGATGCATTTGACGTGACCCCACGCACTCTGCGCTTTTATGAAGCCAAAGAACTGTTGTTTCCGGTCCGCGAAGGCCAGAAACGCCTATTCACCAAACGCGACCGCGCGCGCCTCAAACTGATCCTGCGCGGCAAACGCTTTGGCTTTAGCCTTGAGGAAATCCGCCAGCTGCTCGACCTTTATCACATGGGCGACCAGCAGCAGACACAGATCGCGCGTACCTATGAGATTGCCCGCGACCGTCTGGCCGACATGATCTCGCAACGCGATGAGCTGAACGAGGCCATCGACGATCTCAAAGATCAGATCAAATGGGGCGAAAAAATCGTCGCCTCCATGAACCAAAATCGCAAGGCGGCGGAGTGATCCGCCCCTGCACACATAATATCAGCTGACCAATCGAGCTTTAGGGAGACACTCATGCCCAGCTACACCGCCCCGACAAAAGACCTGCAATTTGTCCTGCACGACGTTCTGAACATCACCGGGTCCACCATCCCCGGCTATGATGAGCTGGAGGCCGATTTCACCTCCGCCATCCTCGAAGAGGCTGGCAAACTCACCTCCGAAGTTCTCGCACCGCTGAACGTGGTGGGTGATCAAGAGGGCTGCCGCCTTGAGAACGGTGTGGTCTATACGCCCAAGGGTTTCAAAGAAGCCTTTGAACAGGTCAAAGAAGGCGGCTGGCCCGGTCTGGACATGCCCGAACAATACGGCGGGCAGAACATGCCTTACGTTGTGGGCACCGCCGTGGGCGAGATGTTCTCGGCCTCCAACCAGGCCTTCACCATGTATCAGGGTCTGACCCACGGTGCGGCCTCTGCAATTCTGGCGCACGGCACCGATCAGCAGAAAGACACCTATCTGCCCAACATGGTCTCCTGCGAATGGACTGGCACCATGAACCTGACGGAGCCGCATTGCGGTACCGATCTGGGCATGATGCGCACCAAAGCCGCACCGCAGGCGGACGGGTCTTACAAGATCACGGGTCAAAAGATTTTCATCTCGTCCGGCGAGCATGACATGGCCGACAACATCATCCATCTGGTGCTGGCCAAGATCGAAGGCGGCCCAGAAGGCATCAAAGGTGTGTCCCTCTTCATCGTGCCCAAGTTCATGGTCAACGAAGATGGCTCTCTGGGTGAACGCAATGGCGTCACGGTTGGCTCCATCGAAGAAAAGATGGGCATCCACGGCAACTCCACCTGCGTGATGAACTATGACGGCGCCACAGGTTACCTGCTGGGCGACGAACACAAAGGCATGCGCGCCATGTTCACCATGATGAACGAAGCGCGTCTGGGTGTTGGCATGCAAGGCCTCGCCGCCGCAGAAGTGGCCTACCAGAACGCCGCCGAATACGCCAAGGACCGCCTTCAGGGCCGCGCGGTGACCGGCGCAGAACACCCGGACAAACCGGCCGATCCATTGATCGTGCATCCGGACATCCGACGCTCGCTGATGGACCAGAAAAGCTTTGCCGAGGGCGCACGCGCCTTCATCCTGTGGGGCGCAACCATGATCGACGCCGCCCACCGCGCCGGCGACAAGGATGCCGATGGTCTGGTGTCCCTGCTCACGCCGGTGATCAAAGGGTTCCTGACCGATCAAGGCTACGACATGACCGTGAAAGCTCAGCAAATCTATGGCGGCCACGGCTACATCGAAGAATGGGGCATGTCCCAGTTCACCCGCGATGCCCGGATTGCGATGATCTATGAAGGTGCGAACGGCGTTCAGGCACTGGATCTGGTGGGGCGCAAGCTGGCCCAAGACGGCGGCAAACACGTGATGGCCTTCTTTGATCTGGTGAAAAACTTCATCAAGGAAAACGGCGGTCAGGATGAGGCGTTTGGCAAAGACTTCCTTGATCCGCTCAAGGCGGCCAGCAAAGATCTGCAAAGCGCGGGTATGTATTTCATGCAGAACGGCATGAAAAACCCCAATCATGCGCTGGCAGGCTCCAACGACTTTATGCACATGTTCGGCCACGTCTGCCTTGGCCTGATGTGGGCCCGCATGGGTCTGGCCGCTAAAACCGCGCTTGCCGGCGGGGCCAGTGACGCCGCGTTCTATGAGACAAAGCTCGCGACAGGCCGGTATTACATGGCACGGCAACTGCCGGCCACGGCGCTGCACCTGACACGGATCCAATCGGGTGCCGATACGGTGATGGCGCTGGACGCGGCAAACTTCTAAGGGTGTGGCGGGGTAAACCCCGCCCTGCCCCACCGACCATCACGCATGGCGATGATCAAATGGCAAACCGCCATCATCGCCTGCAAAACCAACAGGATGAAACCATGAGAGGCTTTATTATCTTCTGTCTCGTCATTGGCACTCTCGTCGCTGCGGGTTGGTCGGCGCTCAGCTTCCTGTCTTATGGATTGCGGGCGGGCACTATGGCTGATGACCTTGCCACTGGCAGGATCATGGCAGGGGCGGCAGGGGCGCAGTTGATTGTGCTGACCATTGTCGCCTCGCTCAAGAAAAAGGATCCGTAATGCCAAAACGCTTTCGCCTGACCCGCCGCTTTCCCGTCGCCATGACCGAGGAAGGCTACCGCAGGCTCAAGAAATTCAGCGCTGAGGCAGGTCTGGACGAAGGCGAAGCGCTGTCGTTTCTGTTCGAGAACTTCAACAGCGTCATGAACGAAGAAAACCTGACTGCGCGTCTGCGCCTGTTCAATTCCGAATTGGACGACCGCAAACGCTGAACCACACCACCTTGGGAGGGGTGCAATGACCCAGATGACCGCCACCACATCCACATGGATGACCGACGAACACCGCATGCTTGCGGAGATGACGGCGCAGTTCATCACCACCGAATGGTCCCCCCATTTCGAGAAATGGCGCAAGCAGGGCCAGATGGACCGCAACACATGGGGCCAGGCCGGAGAGCTGGGCCTGCTGTGCCCCTCCGTTCCTGAAGAATACGGCGGCGCGGGCGGCGACTTTGGCCATGAAGCGGCCATCCTGATCGAAGGCTCCCGCGCCAATCTGGCATCTTGGGGCAATGGCATCCATTCGGGCATCGTAGCGCATTACATCCTCGCCTACGGCACCGAAGAGCAGAAAAAACGCTGGCTGCCCAAGATGGCTACAGGCGAAATGGTCGGTGCGCTGGCAATGACCGAACCCTCCACCGGATCGGACGTGCAGCGGATCAAGACCAAGGCGCTGCGCGACGGCAACGCTTACCGGCTGTCAGGCCAAAAGACATTTATCACCAACGGCCAACACGCCAACCTGATCATCGTCGCTGCCAAAACCGACCCTTCGGAAGGCTCCAAAGGGGTGTCGCTGGTGGTGCTGGAAACCGATGGGGCAGACGGGTTCCAACGCGGCCGCAACCTCGACAAAATCGGGCTGCACGCCGCAGACACGTCCGAGTTGTTCTTTGACAACGTGGAAATCCCGCCTGAAAACATCCTCGGCCAACAGGAGGGCCAAGGGTTTTACCAAATGATGCAACAGCTGCCGCAAGAACGGCTGATCATCGGCTGCGGCGCGGTCGGCGCCATGGAAGGCGCGGTCGAACGGACCATTGCCTATTGCAAAGAACGCGAAGCCTTTGGCGGCCCGTTGACCCAATTCCAGAACACCCGCTTTCAGCTGGCGGAATGCAAAACCAAAACCATGGTTGCCAGAGCTTTCCTCGACGAATGCATCGCCGATCACTTGCGCGGCGAGCTGACGGTCGAAAAGGCCGCGATGCAGAAATACTGGCTGACCGACACTCAAGGCGAAGTTCTCGATGCCTGCCTGCAATTGCACGGCGGCTATGGCTTTATGCAAGAATATGCAGTGGGCGAGATGTGGGCCGATGCCCGCGTCCAGCGCATCTACGGCGGCACCAACGAGATTATGAAAGAATTGATCGCGCGCGGGCTCTAACCACCCGCCGCGCCAGACGAGAGGACTGATTGAGTTTTTCTAGCCAAATGAAGACAGGCCCGTGCACCCCTCACCGCTGTACACCCCGCCCCCCTTCATTTGGCCAAAAAACCTCCACGGGGGTCTGGGGGTGTGAAACCCCCAGTGCAACATTTGAGTCTGGCGGTGGCACATCCGCTGGGCACGACATTCAGGAAGGATCAAAAATGACCATCAAACTCCACTGCTTTGGCGAATCCGGCAATGCCTACAAGGCGGCACTGGCGCTGCAATTGTCCGGTTTGGACTGGGAACCGGTGAAGGTCGATTTCTTCGGCGGCGAAACCCGCACCCCCGAATACCGCGCCTCGGTGAACGCCATGGGCGAAGCGCCGGTGATGATCGACGGCGATCTGCGCCTGACCCAATCGGGCGTTATTCAGGACTACGTGTCCGAAAAATCCGGCAAATTCGGCGGCAAAGACAACGCCGAGCGGCGCGAGATCCTGCGCTGGGTGCTCTGGGACAATCACAAGCTCAGCTCCATGGCCGGGGTCACCCGTTTCTTGATGAATTTCCTGCCCGCAGACAAACGTCCCGCCGAGGTGATCGCCTTCAATCAAGGCCGCCTCAAGGGCGCTTACACCGTGCTCAACGACCATCTTGAGGGTCGTGACTGGATTGTCGGCGATGGTGTGACCAACGCCGATCTCAGCTGCTGCGGCTATCTGTATTACCCCGAGGCCTTCGGTTTTGACCGCAAGGATTGGCCCAACATCGACGCGTGGCTCACGCGTTTGTCCAACGAACCGGGCTGGAAAGCCCCTTACGATTTGATGCCCGGCAGCCCCGCTGACCGCGCCTGAAGGAGAGAGACATGACCGAAGCTTATATCTATGACGCATTGCGCACCCCGCGCGGCAAGGGCCGCAAGGACGGATCCCTGCACGAGGTGACCGCCGCACGCCTGTCATCGCTGACCCTGAACGCTGTGAAAGACCGCAACAACCTCGAAGGCCACGCCGTTGAGGATGTGATCTGGGGCAATGTCACGCAGGTGATGGAACAGGGCGGCTGTCTGGCCCGCACCGCAGTTTTGGGCTCTGATCTGGATGAGCGCATTCCGGGTCTGGCGATCAACCGGTTCTGCGCGTCTGGCATGGAAGCGGTCAACCTCGCGGCAAACCAGGTCAAAGGCGGGGCCGGCATGGCCTATATCGCGGGCGGCGTGGAAATGATGGGCCGCGTGGCCATGGGCAGCGACGGCGCCGCCATTGCCGTCGATCCAAGCCTTGCCATTGACCAGTACTTTGTGCCGCAGGGCATTTCGGCAGATATCATCGCCACTGAATATGGCTTTTCGCGTGATGACGCGGATCAGCTGGCCATCGCATCGCAGCAGCGCGCGAAAAAGGCATGGGACGAGGGCCGCTTTGCCAATTCGGTGATCAAGGTCAAGGACCAGAACGGCCTGACCATTCTTGATCACGACGAATACATGCGCCCGCAGACAGACATGCAGTCACTGGGCAGTCTGAACCCCGCGTTTCAGGCCATGGGCGAAGTGATGCCGGGCTTTGATAAAGTCGCGATGCTGAAGTACCCGCATCTGGAAAAGATCAACCACATCCACCACGCCGGGAACTCTTCGGGGATCGTAGATGGCGCGGCAGCCGTGCTGATCGGCAACAAGGAATTTGGTGAGAAATACGGCCTCAAACCCCGTGCCCGCATCCGTGCCACCACCAAGATCGGCACCGACCCCACCATCATGCTGACCGGCCCTGTGCCTGCCACCAAAAAGATCCTTGCCGACAATGGCATGAACATCTCTGACATTGACCTGTTTGAGGTCAACGAGGCGTTTGCTTCTGTTGTGATGCTGTTCATGGATGCCTTTGGTGTGGACCACGACAAGGTCAACGTGAACGGCGGTTCCATCGCCATGGGTCACCCATTGGGCGCGACCGGCGCGATGATCATCGGCACCTTGCTGGATGAACTTGAGCGCGCGGACAAAGAGGTGGGCCTTGCCACCCTTTGCATCGCATCCGGCATGGGCGCCGCGACCATCATTGAGCGCGTGTAAGCGCGGATCAGGAGACAAGATATGACCGATTTTACAATTACCACCGACAGCGAAGGCGTTGCTGTCATCACATGGGATGTCGCGGACAAGACCATGAACGTGATGTCCATCGACGGGCTGACAGAACTGGACGCGCTGATTGACCAGGCGCTGGGTGACGACGCTGTCAAAGGCATCATCATCACCTCTGGCAAGGAAGGGTCTTTTGCAGGGGGGATGGACCTCAATCTGCTGGCCAAGATGAAGGCAGACGCGGGCGATGATCCGGCCAAGGGCCTGTTTGAAGGCACCATGCGGATGCACCATCTGCTGCGCAAAATCGAACGCGCGGGCATGGATCCCAAGACCCTCAAGGGCGGCAAACCGATTGCCGCCGCCCTGCCCGGCACCGCCGCTGGCATCGGGCTGGAGTTGCCATTGGCCACGCACCGGATTTTCTGCGCGGACAACCCCAAGGCACGGATCGGCTTGCCCGAAATCCTCGTCGGGATTTTCCCCGGCGCGGGCGGCACAACCCGTCTGGTGCGCAAACTGGGCGCGATGACCGCCTCTTCCTTCTTGCTCGAAGGCAAGATGGTCGCCCCGGCCGCCGCCGCCAAGGCCGGTCTGATCGACGAAGTGGCCGATGATCCAATGGCCGCTGCCCGCGAATGGGTGCTGAATGCCAAGGATGCCGATCTGGTCAAACCATGGGATGCCAAGGGCTACAAAATGCCCGGCGGTGCCCCTTACCACCCTGCCGGCTTTATGACTTTTGTTGGCGCCAGCGCCATGGTCAACGGCAAGACCAAAGGTGCCTTCCCTGCCGCCAAGGCCTTGCTTTCTGCTGTATACGAAGGCGCTTTGGTGCCTTTCGACACCGCGCTCAAAATTGAGGCGCGTTGGTTCACCAATGTTCTGATGAACCCCTCGTCCTCTGCGATGATCCGGTCTTTGTTCCTGAACAAGGAAGCCTTGGAAAAAGGCGCGGTGCGCCCCGAAGGCATCGCCGATCAGCGCGTGAAAAAGCTGGGTGTGCTGGGTGCAGGCATGATGGGCGCGGGCATCGCTCTGGTCTCTGCTCAGGCCGGTATCGAGGTCGTGCTGATCGACCGTGATCAAGCCGCCGCCGACAAGGGCAAAGCCTATTCAGAGGCCTTTATGGACAAGGGCATTGCCCGCAAAAAGGCCACTGCCGAAAAGAAAGAGGCCTTGCTGAGCCTGATCACGGCAACGCCTGATCTGGACGCACTGAAAGGTTGCGATCTGATCATCGAAGCGGTGTTCGAAGACCCCAAGGTCAAGGCCGAGATGACCCAAAAGGTAGAGGCCGTGATCCCCGAGGATTGCATCTTTGCCTCCAACACCTCGACCCTACCGATCACTGATCTGGCCAAGGCGTCATCGCGTCAGGACCAATTCATCGGCATCCACTTCTTCTCCCCAGTGGAGCGGATGTTGCTGGTGGAAATCATCAAAGGCGCGAACACCGGCGACCGTGCGGTGGCCAAGGCGCTGGATTATGTGCGCCAGATCCGCAAGACCCCGATCGTGGTCAATGACGCGCGGTTCTTCTACGCCAACCGCTGCATCATTCCTTACGGCAATGAAGCCACGCGGATGGTTACCGAAGGTGTTGCACCCGTGCTGATCGACAACGCGGCACAGATGCTGGGTTTCCCTGTGGGACCGATCCAGCTGGGCGACGAGACCTCGATTGATCTGGCGACCAAGATCATGCGGGCGACCAAAGCGGCGATGGGCAACGAATACCCGGCCTCCGAAGCGGATGATCTGATCGTCTGGATGGAAGATCTGGGCCGTCTGGGCCGCAAGGCCAACGCGGGCTATTTCGAGTATGACGAAAAGGGCAAGCGCATCGGGTACTGGAAAGGCATCCATGACAAATACCCATTGGCCGAGGAACAGCCCGATCTGCAAGAAGTGCAGGATCGTTTGATGTTTGTTCAAGCGCTCGAAGCGGTACGTGCCCTCGAAGAAGGCGTGTTGATGGACATCCGCGAAGGCGACGTTGGCGCGATCCTTGGGTGGGGTTTTGCCCCGGCCACAGGCGGCCCGCTGAGCTGGCTCGATATGATCGGAACGCCCTATGCAGCGGAACGCTGTGATCAACTTGAGGCCAAGTTTGGCCCGCGTTTCAAATGCCCCGATCTGCTGCGTGAAATGGCTGAGAAGAACCAGTCGTTCTATGGCCGCTTTGGTCCGAAGGCTGCGGAAGCCGCGTAAGGCTGTCACAGGTTAGCTAAAGTCAGAAACGGGGCGCTGCGGCGCCCCGTTTTGCGTTTGTCCCGCGTGCAGGCGCTTGACAGCAGGGCGCATCACCGCAAAGTCACGCAGCTCCCATGCAAGCAAAAGGCGACTGCGCTGATGGATTTTAAAGTTCTGCCAAAAGGGCCGTTCACCCTGAAGAACCTCGCTGTTCCGGCGTGCTACCTCGGCGAAAACGGTGATCTGCGCGTCATAGAGATCGGCGTAGAGGACGGTCGGTTTTGTAAGCCGCATCCACAGGCCGAAACGATTGATATGCGCGGCGCGATGGCTTTTGCCCCGTTCATCGACATGCACACCCATCTCGACAAGGGGCATATCTGGCCGCGTGCCGCCAATCCGGACGGCAGTTTTGACGGGGCCATTGCCGCCGTTCAACCGGATCGGCAGGCCCACTGGTCTGCGCAGGATCTGCGCCGCCGCATGGATTTTGCGCTGCGCTGTGCCTATGCCCACGGCACTGGGGCCATCCGCACCCATCTCGACAGCGCCGCCCCCCAGGACGCCATCAGTTGGCCAGTGTTTCGCGAAATGCGCGAGGATTGGTCGGACCGGATCACGCTTCAGGCAGTTTGCCTTGTCGGTCTGGGCGAAGCCGTTTCAGACCCGGCCTTTGCCCAAACCGCAGATATCGTGGCCCAAAGCGGCGGTGTTTTGGGATGTGCCACCTACCCCATCCCGGATCCGCGCGTTGCGGTGCGCGATTTCCTGAGCATTGCACAGTCTCGCGGCTTGGCTGTGGATATGCACGTCGATGAAACCGCTGATCCCTCTTCCAACTACCTGCGGCTGATTGCGGAAACCGTTTTGGAGATGGATTTTGACGCGCCAGTGTCAGTCGGCCATTGCTGCTCGCTTGCCATGCAGGACGAGGCCGAAGCCATGCAAACCATTGATTTGGTGGCCAAAGCAGGCCTCAACGTCGTGAGCCTTCCAATGTGCAACATGTATTTGCAAGACCGAAGGGCGGGCTGTACGCCGCGTTGGCGGGGCATCACATTGGTGCATGAAATGGTGCAGCGTGGCATCAATGTCAGCTTTGCCTCCGACAACACCCGCGACCCGTTTTATGCCTATGGCGATCTGGACATGATCGAGGTCATGCGAGAGGCCACGCGGATCGCGCAACTGGATCATTCCAGTTATGAGTGGGCCCGTGCGTTTGGCCCCAACCCGGCGCAGGCTTGCGGGTTTGAATCGCCCGGATTTATCCATGGTCAAGCCGCCAATCTGGTGATCTGCCGTGCCCGCAATTGGACCGAATTGTTGGCCCGCCCACAATCTGACCGGATCGTGCTGCGCAGCGGCAGGCAGATTGACCGGACCCTGCCCGATTTTGCGGAACTTGACCCGATCATGCTTTGACTGCGGGCCTGATCTGTGGCTGACGTCTGGCAGACAACACAAGATAGACCGCGCCCGAGATAATCCCGAGCGCCAGCATTTGGCTGGCCGACAAGGTTTCGCCCAACAGCCCCACGCCGATCAGGCTGCCGCCCACAGGCACTGCAAAATTGATTTGCGACATGCGCGTTGCCCCAAGGCGCGGCACCAGATGGAAATAGATCAAATTGGCCGCTGCCGTTGAAAACAGTCCCAGATAGACGACCGCGCCAATGGACTGCGCCGACAGAAC
Source organism: Sulfitobacter mediterraneus (assembly GCF_003054325.1). Classification (GTDB taxonomy): domain Bacteria; phylum Pseudomonadota; class Alphaproteobacteria; order Rhodobacterales; family Rhodobacteraceae; genus Sulfitobacter; species Sulfitobacter mediterraneus. The sequence goes on along the minus strand of NZ_QBKU01000004.1, from coordinate 257,014 downwards.
GATCCTTCGCGCCCCTTCCCCCGCCGTCAGTGCGATCAGGCAGACGGCAAGCGCCCCAATCAACATGGACCCCGCCGCCATTTCCAGCGCGGGCCGTTTAACGAAGGCTTTGACATAGACTGTTGAGGCCGCATAACACAGCGTTGCCCCGACAATCGCCAGTTGCCCGCTGAGGTTTGCCCCCAGACCGCTCAGGGCGGCAGGGCCCACCAATGTCACCACCCCCGCCAGTGCCAGCCCGAGGCCAAGTAACACCCGCGGCGTCAGCCGTTCATCCGCAAATGACAGGGACGCCAGCACCACAGTGGCCACAGGCGCCACCCCCATCAGGATCGAGGCCAGCGCACTATCCACCGTTTGCTCGCCGTAGGTGATCAACAAAAACGGCAGGGTGCTGCCCAGCATCCCGGTGATCAGATAGGCCAGCCAATCGCCCGGTTTCCGCGAAAGCCTCTGCCCGCGCAGCAACAGGACCAATCCGATCACCGCAGCGCCAATCACCATACGCCCCGCCACCAACGTCACCGGATCGAGAGTTTCAACGCCCAGTTTGATCACACCATAGGACGAGCTCCACATTGCGGCGAGGGCGAGCCAAAGCGCGATATCCGAAGGGCTTGCTTTTGGTGACATGGCTGGGGCATCCTTTGCTACGGAAATAATAGCATAGGTTGCTACGAATTTAGTAGCAATGCCAAAAATGACAAACGACATCCCGCTGCCAAAACCCGGATCCGCCGTGCGCGGATCGCAAAGTGGCCAACCCATCATGGTGCTGTTTGATCTGCTCAGCCGCCGTTGGGCGATGGGCATTCTGTGGAACCTCAGCGACCAGAACCGCAATTTCAGGGATTTGCAGGCCAGATGTGACAGCGCCTCGCCCAGTGTGGTAAACACCAGGCTAAAGGAACTACGCGCCGTTGGGTTGGTTGAACGGGCCGACGATGGATACAGCCTGACCGGAGACGGGCGCGATCTGTTCAAGCGGTTGGAGCCTTTGGGAGATTGGGCGCAGGAATGGATTCCGACATTGGCGGCGGCTTCTAGGGATGATTAACGCCGCCCCGTCAAGCGTAGCTATAGCCAAACCGCGCAATATCCTCGGCGCAGCACGTTGCGATGATCTCAGCCGTTGTGGCGGAGTAATAACGCCGATAATCCGCCTCCCGTTTCGAGGCGTTGCTTTGTGGCAGATCAAGCTCAAACCCCAGATGTGCCCATAGCGGTGCCGCATCTTCGGCCAGATGTTCAAGGCGGATATAGGCGCGGCACTGCTCTGCCCCATTGATATCCGTCATATAGCGCCGCGCTGGCCACTCGCGCAGACTTTGCTGCGTCTGTGGATAAGATACGAAACCCTCAAAATCCTGCGTTTTTGCCAGCCTGACCGAAGCATGATCAAATGTCTGTTCGCGCAGCCAGTGATAGTAGCTGACTGTGCGGTCCCACGGGTTGCGCACAAGGGTGAAGGTGAAAAGATCCGCAATCTCATCCGCACCGATCAATCCGTCAATATCCGCCAAGGTGCTGTGTTTCCAAAGCCGACCAGCGGTTTGCACATCCTTGAGGCGACGCCGCCGGTTGACCGCCTTGGGCGTGTCTCCGATCATCACATCATCCTTCATCGCGCGGCCCTCAAGCGCCAGCGCCATGGAGGTGCCACCGGTTTTAGGGATATGCACAAAAAGGTAGGACCGCCCGCGGCTGATGATCATATGCGCATCCTATTCCGGCACCCGGCCCGCGCCAACCGGGGCAGTGCTGCGCAGGGCGATAATGCTGCCCGCGAGCGCGATAAGAACCATGCCAAACAGGCCCAAGACCGGCACGGTCTGATCCCAAAGAACCCATGCCCAAAAGCTGGCGAAGACCAACAGCGAGTATTCAAAGACGGCCACATGACTGGCCTCACCCAACAAATAGCCGCGAAAGATCAAGCCGATCCCGATGAGTGAGCCAACCGCCTGTACCGCGAACCAAAACAGCATCTCGGCGTCCAGCGGCCCCCAAGAGCGCAGCACAAAACCATCGTGTCCTGCCGGTGCCTCGCCAGAGACAACAAACACCCCAATAAGGCCAAACACACCCAGCATTCCGAAGAATCCTGCGGTCAGGGTCAGCGTGCTTTCGCCCTCGCACCACGCCCGCGTTGCCACCGCGCCAATGGCGTAAAGCAACCCCGCAACAATGGGCAGGAAACTGATCGGATCGAGCGCGGAAGGATCGGGGCGGATCACCATCAAAGCGCCGACAAAGCCAATCACCACGGCTGTCCAGCGGAACAGGCCCACGGATTTGCCCTGAAATATGATCGAGATCAGCACCACAAACAGCGGCGATGTGAACAGCCCCGCCACCACCACGCCAATCGGCAGCACCGACAGGCACCCAAAATAGATCAGCATCGCACCGGCTTGAAACAGACTGCGGCCCAGTACGGCAACAGGTCTTTTGGCCCGCAAACTGCCAAAGCCAAAAGCCACCACAGCCCCCAAAACCACAAAGGCCATCACCGACCGCACCAAATGGAATTGCCACAGCGACCCGCGTTCCGAAATATGTGGAACGAAGTTATCCGTCAGCCCAAGGGCCGCCATTCCGCCCAAGACAGAGATCGCAGCCAGCGCAGGCTTTGTCGATTGTTCGTTCACTTGCGCCCCTTTGTGCAAATCAGCCCTTCCAAAGTCACGCACAGCCAGCAATATTCAACCCCCAAAGCGACATGAATTCGGGGAGACAGGTCATGGGTTGGATGCAGGATGAAACCGGGCTGGACAAATGCGCCGCCAATTATGTGCCCCTGACGCCGCTGTCGCATCTGCGCCGTGCCGCTGAGGTGTTTCCGGCGCGTACGGCGGTTGTCTATGGCGATCACCGCGTGAACTATGGCGAATACTACGAACGTTGCACGCGGCTTGCCTCTGCGCTCGTGGGCCTTGGCGTAAAGGCGGGCGATGTTGTGGCGACCCTTATCCCCAACTTGCCCGCACAGGCCGAGGCGCATTTTGGCGTTCCGGCCTGCGGCGCTGTTCTGAACACCATCAACACCCGTCTGGATGCCGGAACGGTTGCCTATATCTTTGATCACGGCGAGGCCAAAGTTCTGTTGGTGGACAGCGAATTTATGGATCTGGCCGAAACCGCCGCTGCATTGATGGATGGCACCCCGCCCAAGATCATCGAAGTGGTTGATGCCAATTCACGGCACAAGCCTTCCGGTCGCCATCCCCAATACGAGGATTTCCTGAAAACGGGCAACGTGGAATTTGCCTGGCACATGCCACAGGACGAATGGGAAAGCCTCGCGCTCAACTACACCTCCGGCACCACCGGGCGGCCCAAAGGCGTGGTTTACCACCACCGCGGCGCTTATCTGATGACCATGGGCACCGTTATCTCGTGGCGGATGGTCCTGCATCCGGTGTTCATGCAGATCGTGCCGCTGTTTCATTGCAACGGTTGGAACCACACGTGGATGATGCCGCTGATCGGCGGCACGTTGGTCTGCTGCCGCGATGTGACAGCCGGGGCGATCTACAACGCCATCGCGAACGAAGGGGTCACCCATTTTGGCGGCGCGCCCATCGTGCTGAACATGATGGTCAACGCCTCCGATAAAGAACGCCGCAGCTTTGACCATCAGGTCGAGGTCTTTACCGCCGGTGCGCCCCCTGCCCCGGCCACCCTGTCCAAGATTGAAAAGCTGGGCTTTAACGTGACCCAAGTCTACGGCCTTACCGAAACCTATGGTCACGTCACCGAATGCCTATGGCGCAGCGAGGATTGGGAAAGCCTTGATCAATCCGCCCGCGCCGCGATCAAGGCCCGTCAGGGTGTTGCCATGCCGATGATGGACCACATCACCGTCACCGACAGCAAGATCCGCCAGATCCCCCGTGATGGCACCACGCAGGGCGAGATCATGATCCGTGGCAATTCGGTGATGAAAGGATATCTCAAGAACCCAGGTGCCACCGCCGAAGCCTTTGCCGGCGGATACTTTCATTCAGGCGATCTGGCCGTGCAACATGAAGACGGCTACATCCAGATCGCGGACCGCGCCAAAGACATCATCATCTCGGGTGCTGAAAACATCTCTTCCGTCGAGGTGGAGGGCGTGCTGATGGAACATCCTGACGTCAATCTTGCCGCTGTGGTCGCCAAACCGGATGAGAAATGGGGCGAAGTGCCCTGCGCCTTTGTGGAACTGAAACCCGGCACCTTGGGGGATGAAGCGGCATTGATCGCCTTTGTCCGGCAAACGCTTGCAGGTTTCAAAGCGCCAAAAAGGGTTATCTTTCAAGAGCTTCCCAAAACATCTACGGGCAAGATCCAGAAGTTCGAGCTGCGCACCATAGCGGGCCATTTGCGCTGATCCTCGCGGGGCAAGGGGCGCATTCTGCCCATTGCCCCACTGCGCGGCTGTGTTAAATTGGGCCAATAACAAAGGCAGTGCAGCAAACCCATGACCGCCCTCAGAGAATATGCCCGTCTCGAAGCGACGGGCCTGTGGCGTGCCAGCCCGGACGCCCAGCGGCGCGAAGTGATCGTGTCTTTGGGTGATGCCACCCTGACGTTGACGGACATGAAAGATCAGCCGCTTGCGCATTGGTCCATCGCCGCGGTGGAGCGGGCCAACCCCGAAGAGGTACCCGCGCTTTATCACCCTGACGGCGATCCGGGCGAAACGCTTGAACTGCCAGAAAACGAGACCGAGATGGTCGCTGGCATCGAAAAGCTGCGCCGCCGCATCCACAAAAGCCGTCCAAGACCGGGGCGTCTGCGCTGGCTTGGGGTTCTGGCCTCGCTGATTGTGGTTTTGGCGCTGGCGCTCTTTTGGCTGCCCGGCGCGATGCAGGATCACACTTTGCGTGTTGTGCCACAGGTCAAACGCGCCGCCATCGGGGCAGAGCTTCTGAAACGGATCGAACGTGTCTCTGGCACGCGTTGCACCGACACCAGCGGGCTGGTCGCCCTTGGCCTGCTGTCCAAGCGGCTCGGCGCGGGCAAACTGGCGATCCTGCCCGAAATGCCACAGCACAGCCTGCATCTGCCCGGCGGGGTAATTGTGCTCGACCGCGACGTGGTCGAAGACTGGGAAGAGCCGGACGTGGCCGCCGGATATATCCTGACGGAAATGACCCGCCGCGCCGCCAAAGACCCGCTGCGCGATCTGCTTGAGGTCGTCGGCATCCGCGAAAACTTCCGCCTGTTGACCACCGGCGATGTTGCTCCGGCCGCTCTTGCCACCTATGCCGAACACCTGACCACGACGCCCCCTGACGCACCGGATGTGGCTGCGCAGCTGGCCCGTTTTGGCGCGGCAGAGCTGCGCAGCACGCCCTACGCCTATGCCCGCGACATCACCGGTGAAACGGTCCTGCACCTGATCGAAGGCGATCCAATGAATGGCAAACTGACCGAGCCTTTGATGTCTGATGCCAACTGGCTGCGCCTGCAAAACATCTGCGGCGGCTAAACGGATGCTGGACACGCTGGCCCGCGTGGCCCTGTCCCCATTGCTCATCATGCAGGCGCTCAAGGTCAGGCGCATCGCCCAGCGTCTGCCCGAAGCGGCGGGACAAAGATCGGGCGTGGTGGGCAGTGGCCCGCCCCTGCGCCTGCGGATCATCGGTGACAGCTCCGCCGCCGGAGTTGGCGTGCAGACACAGCGTGACGCCCTCAGCGGACAATTGGCCGCCGCACTCTCGGACCACTTCGCCGTTTCATGGCATCTCGATGCAGCAAGCGGAGCAACCACAAAAAGCACGCGAATGCGCCTGCAACACACAGCGGCGGAGCCTGCCGATATCATCGTCACCGCATTGGGGGTGAACGATGTCACCAGTCTGCTGCCGCGCCGGGCATGGCTGGGCCAACAAATGGCCCTGTTTGACGATCTCAGAAAACGGCACCATCCCCACCAGATCTACCTGTCCGGTGTTCCGCCAATGGGGGCCTTTCCGTTACTGCCACAGCCCCTGCGCTGGACCCTTGGCCGTCATGCTCGGGCTTTTGAGGCCACGATGCAGCGCCATACTGTCGCAACTCCCGATTTGACCTATGTGCCCTTTGACCTGCCACCTGATCCGGGACTGATGGCCTCTGACGGGTTTCATCCCAATGCGCAGCTCAATACGCTATGGGCCAAAGAAATGGCCAGCCGGATCATCACCGACTGGCCAAGGTTCTCCCGATAAAGGCCCGATCAATCGCGCAGCACGCGACCATCATAACCCGCGCCGACAACCTTCTTTTGTGCTACTTGCGCAGCGGCCTGTCCGACAAAAGGTCCAGCCTGAACCATGCTATACAGCTTTCCGCCCTGCCGTTTCTTGCCGATACGGGCGGGCATCCCCATTCGCGCAACCCGCTGCGCGGCAGCTTGGGCCTTGGCCGGAGTGGTGAAAAGACCAATCTGAACATAGCGGACCCCGGTGTCTGCCACCTTGGGCGTAACGCGGGCCTGCGGTTTGGCCAAAGGCGCCTTGGGCACGGAACGCGACGACAAGACCGGCGGGCGCACAACGGCGACCGGCCTTTGATTGCGAATGATCCGTTTCATCCGCTGGCCGTCTTTCTCAACGAGGGTGACCTCACCCAGTCTCTGCTGTTGGTTGGCAATATCAACGTAAGGATAAACAAGCGGCACACTGGCCGTCATGTCCCGCCCGCTGCGCTGATCAATCAACCGGCGCGGCACGGTCCGGGTCCAGACCAGCAACATGTCGTTGCGCCCGTCAAGGTTCTGTTCGGCGCGGTGGGGGTTTAAACGGTCATCATCCCAAACCCGCCGATAGCCGCGCGGGATCGTGACGTTACGGGTGTTGACCCGGTTGGCCACAACATGAACGGGCGCGATGCGGGTTTGCGGGGTGATTTCAACCCGTCCTGACGCTGCAGTGCGCAGTCTTACAGGCGGTTTCGGGAACACATCAACTGATGCCACAGCAACCGGCTTGGGCGCGGTCTGGCGGCGCACAACAGGTGCTTTGCGGCGCGGTTTAGCTTTGGCCTTGGCAGTGCGCACAGCTGGTTTCACCACGGGGGATGGCGATGTCTCAGGCGCGGCTGCGGCCACTTCGGTCTCTTCCGGGACCACTTCGGCACTGGCCACCTGCGATGGCAGGCTGGGTGCAAATCCGCAAACGATTTTGCGATCGCGGGTGACGCGCGGCACCCACGACACGTTGCCGTCAATGCCCGCACGGATAAAGACACACCCGTCGCTGTCGACGTATTGCTTGCCCTTATAGCTGTCGGGCGGAAACTCTGTCGGTTGTCGCTCGCCGGTCTGGGCCTGAACAACGCCCAAGCCAAGGACGCTGGCCAAAGCAGAGACTGCAAACAATCTGATGATCTTCATAACGTGCCCCCACACACAAGATGTTGTCAGAATGCACCAGCAAACCGCCCAAGTCTAGGGTCAGAAATACACGCAACGCGTGAAAGCACAGGCCAGATTACTTGGTCCCGAACATCCGGTCGCCCGCATCACCAAGGCCCGGCACAATATAGCCAACCTCATTGAGCTTCTCATCCAGCGCTGCCGTCACAATCGGCACATCCGGATGCGCCTCACGCATCCGCGCCACACCTTCAGGCGCTGCCAAAAGACACAGGAACCGAATGTTCGTGGCGCCCGCCTCTTTCAGCAGATCAATCGCCGCAACCGACGAATTGCCCGTCGCCAACATCGGATCAACGGCAATCACCAAGCGATCATCCAACGCCTCAGGCACCTTGAAATAGTATTGAACCGGCTTGAGCGTTTCCTCATCACGGTAAAGGCCGACAAACCCAACCCGCGCCGACGGAATCAGCTCAAGCACCCCGTCCAAAAGGCCATTGCCCGCCCGCAGGATCGAAATCAGCGCCAGCTTTTTGCCATCCAGCGTTGGTGCGCTCATGGTCTGCATCGGGGTTTGGATCTCTTTGGTTGTCATCGGCAGACCGCGTGTGACCTCATAGGCCAACAACTGGCTGATCTCGCGCAACAACTGACGGAACACCGCCGTTGGGGTGCCCTTGTCGCGCATAATGGTCAATTTGTGCTGCACCAGCGGGTGATCAACAACGGTCAGATGGTCGGCGGCATGGGACATGGGGCAGCTCCTTTGGTTTACATGTCTTTTGGCCCGAAACGGCCGCCACCGCAAGCGCAGCGCCACTGCCTTTTTGGCCAAAAAATATTCCGGGGGAACCGGCCTTGCCGGTGGGGGCTGGCCCCCAAGCCGCACCTTATGTCTGGGCCGTAACGCCCAAATGCACAGCCACCAACTGCGCCACATCGGCAAACCCGATCTGCCCCAGCGGCCCCTGCGCCCCGCCCGTCACCAGTACGGGCACCCGCTCACGGGTGTGATCGGTGCCGATCCATGTCGGGTCATTGCCGTGATCGGCGGTCAACACCATCAAGTCACCTGGCCTCAGACGCGCGATGATCTGCCCGATCTCGCGGTCGAACCATTCCAGCGCGCGGGCATAGCCGGACACATCGCGGCGGTGGCCATATTCGCTGTCAAACTCGACAAAATTTGCAAAGGTAAACGACCCGTCTTCGGCCTCATCGATCAGATCGCTCAAATGCTCCATCAATGCCGAATCGCGCCCTTTGCGGATCTCATCAATGCCCTGCATCGAGAAGATATCGCCAATCTTGCCAATGCCATAGACCTTACCGCCTGCATCTTGCACCCAATTGGTCAACACCGGCTTGGGCGGAACAATTGCAAAGTCGCGGCGGTTGGCAGTGCGCTCAAACCCGCTGGTGGCATCGCCGACAAAAGGCCGTGCGATCACGCGGCCCACTTTCATCTCATGCAACAACGGCGCAACCGCGCGGCAAAGATCCAAAAGGCGCTCAAGTCCAAAGTGATCCTCATGCGCGGCAATCTGCAAAACGGAATCCGCAGAGGTGTAGCAGATCGGCCATCCTGTCTTGCAATGCTCTGCGCCCAGATCAGCAATGACCGCTGTGCCAGAGGCGTGACAATTGCCCAAGATCCCGTCCGTTCCGGCCATTTCAGCCAGATGCGCTGAGACGTGATCGGGAAAGGCGGGCGTTTCATCCGGAAAATAATGCCAATCCCACGGCACCGGCAAACCTGCCAATTCCCAATGTCCCGATGGTGTGTCCTTGCCGCGTGACACTTCGGTGGCCGCGCCCCAACCGCCTTTGATCTCTGCATGCAGGTCCGGCAGATCCAGACCGCTGGCCAGTTTCACTGCCGCGCCAAGACCAAGCGCCGAAAGCACTGGCAATTGCAACGGCCCGCTGCGCCCTTGTTCGGCTTTTCCTGCCGCACAGGCCTGTGCGATATGGCCCAGGGTGTTGGCCCCGGTGTCAGGCTGATCCCCATTGAAAAACTGATCCGCGTCTGGCGCACCGCCAATGCCGACACTGTCCATCACCACCAAAAATGCACGCGCCATCAGCCCACCCTTTCAAGGATCAAATCCGGCACCTGTGCCGAAGTGTCCGACAGCGTCATTGCCGCCTGCACTGCCAAGGCGGCCTGATCGGCCAGATCAGACCGGCTGGCATGAACCACGGCCAAGGTTTGCCCGTTGGACACTTTTGTGCCCAGCCGCACGACCTCTGACAGGCCAACCGCCGGGTTCACTTCATCACTTTCGATTTTGCGCCCGCCGCCCAAGTCCACCACAGCAAGGCCAAGCGCTTCACCGTCAATCGCGGTGACATAGCCCGCGCCGGGGGCCTTGACCGCGCGGATCACGGTGGCCTCCGGCAAGAACCGTTGCCAGTTTTCGACAAAGCTGACCGGCCCGCCCAAGGCGGCGAGCATTTTGCCAAACACCTCTGCCGCGGCGCCCGAGCGGACGGCATTCACAATTGAATCCGCGCCCGCCTGCACGTCCTGCGCCAATCCGCCATTGGCCAACAAAACCCCGCCCAACGCGGCAGCGACATCAATGATCGGCCCCTGCGCGTCGCCGCGCAGAACGCGCATCACCTCAGCCACCTCAAGCGCATTGCCAAGGCTGGGCACCAATGGTTGGTTCATATCGCTGATCACCGCTGTTGTGCGGCAGCCGGCAGCATTTGCTGTCGCGGTCAGGGCGCTGGCCAAGGCCTGCGCCTCTGGCAGGTCTTTCATGAAGGCACCGCTGCCGACTTTCACGTCCAGCACCAAACCATCAAGGCTGGCCGCCAGTTTTTTGCTGAGGATCGACGCGGTGATCAAATCAAGCGAATCCACGGTCGAGGTCACGTCGCGCACCGCGTAAAGCCGTTTATCAGCGGGCGCGATGTTGCCAGTCGCCCCCACAATGGCGCAGCCGACTTGCCGCACGATGTCGTGCAAACGAGCCTCCTCAACCTGCGTGGTCACCCCCGGAATGGCTTCAAGCTTGTCCAGCGTGCCGCCCGTATGACCAAGTCCGCGCCCCGAAATCATCGGCACAAATGCCCCGCAAGCCGCCAAGGCAGGCGCAAGGATCAGCGACACGCAATCGCCAACGCCGCCCGTGGAATGCTTGTCTAGCACTGGCCCGTCCAGATCCCACTGCAACACCTGACCGGAATCGCGCATCGCCAGCGTCAGCGCCACACGGCCAGCATCATCCAGACCATTGCGGCAAATTCCCATGGCAAATGCCCCCGCTTGTGCGGCGCTCATCTCGCCGCTGGCAAGGGCGGCGGCGGCCCAACCCAATTCCACTGCATCCAAGGGCTCTTGATGGCGCAGCTTGGCCAATATCGTGCGGGCGTTGGTCATTCAGCCCTCCATATGTGCAGCGGCAAAGGCGCCGGGCAACAGATCGGCCAAGGTTGTGTGTTCCTCAACGCCCGCGGTTGTCGCCATCGTAACCGGCACAGTGCCAGCGCCAAATTCGGCCAGTTTCTGACGGCAGCCACCGCAAGGCGTCACTGGCAAATCGCTGCCCGCCACAACATAGGCTTCGGTCAGTTTGGTCTCGCCTGCCGCCACCATCGCGGCAATCGCCCCCGCTTCGGCGCAGGTGCCCTCAGGGTAGGCGACATTTTCAACATTGCAGCCAACATAGACCACACCGGACGCCGCTCGGATGGCCGCCCCGACCTTGAAGTTGGAATAGGGGGCATGCGCATTTTCGCGGACCTGCACGGCGGCGGCTCTTAATTCTTGGGACATTGCGCTCTCTTTTCGCGGAAAATTCGAAACTCGAAATAAGGTTACGATGGAATTGCGCAGATTATCCACCCGCTTGCCGTTACGATCTGCTAGAAAGTGTCAAACAGGGCCGACGTGGAGAATTGCCGCATTGGCCTGATCGAAAAAGTAGTTTAACGCTAAACCATATTTTTCTCAGGGAGCCTTTTCATGTCCGACAAGCCTAATCTCCGTCAGGCCGCGCTTGATTATCATGCCTTTCCCAAACCGGGCAAGCTTGAGATTCGAGCGACCAAACCATTGGCCAATGGGCGTGATCTGGCACGGGCCTATTCCCCCGGCGTTGCCGAGGCATGCCTTGAAATCAAAAGCGATCCAGCCACGGCAGCCCTTTACACCTCCCGCGCCAATCTGGTTGCGGTGGTGACAAATGGCACCGCAGTTCTGGGCCTTGGCAACATCGGTGCGCTGGCCTCCAAACCGGTGATGGAAGGCAAGGCGGTCCTGTTCAAAAAATTCGCCAGCATTGATTGTTTTGACATCGAAGTGGACGAAAGCGATCCGGAAAAGCTGGCTGATATTGTCTGTTCGCTTGGCCCCACATTTGGCGCGATCAACCTCGAAGACATCAAAGCGCCCGATTGCTTTACCGTTGAACGGATCTGCCGCGAGCGGATGGACATTCCGGTTTTCCACGACGATCAGCACGGCACAGCCATCGTTGTTGGGGCAGCAGCCAAGAACGCCCTGCATGTGGCGGGTAAAAAATTTGAAGATATCAAGATTGTCTCAACCGGCGGCGGCGCGGCGGGCATTGCTTGCCTGAATATGCTGCTCAAGCTTGGGGTGAAACGAGAGAACGTCTGGCTTTGTGACATTCACGGGTTGGTCTACGAGGGCCGCGAGGTCGATATGAACCCGATCAAGGCCGAATATGCCCAAGCCACCGATCTGCGCACGCTGGATGATGTGATCCATGACGCCGATATGTTCCTTGGTCTGTCCGGGCCGGGCGTGCTGTCCCCTGAAATGGTCGGCAAAATGACCAAACAGCCGATCATCTTTGCCCTTGCCAATCCAACACCCGAAATCCTGCCGGATCTTGCGCGGGCTGTGGCCCCCGATGCAATCATCGCAACGGGCCGGTCGGATTTTCCCAATCAGGTCAACAACGTATTGTGTTTTCCCTTCATCTTTCGGGGGGCGCTGGATGTTGGGGCCACCACCATCAACGACGAGATGCAGCTGGCCTGCATCGACGGCATTGCCGCCCTCGCCCGCGCCACCACCTCCGCCGAAGCCGCCGCAGCTTATCAGGGTGAGCAACTGACCTTTGGGGCAGATTATCTGATCCCCAAACCCTTTGATCCGCGCCTGATCGGGGTGGTGTCATCTGCCGTGGCCAAAGCCGCGATGGAAACCGGCGTGGCGGCGCGGCCCATTGACGATCTTGAGGCATATAAACACCGTCTGGATGGATCGGTGTTCAAATCAGCACTCCTGATGCGGCCCGTATTCGAGGCGGCGCGCAGCTCTCCGCGTCGTCTCGTTTTTGCCGAGGGCGAAGACGAACGGGTGTTGCGCGCCGCGCAAGCCATCATTGAAGAAACGGTGGAGCGCCCGATCCTGATTGGCCGTCCGGAAGTTATCGAACGCCGCATCGAAAAGGCAGGTCTGACGCTCAAACTGGGCGACAATGTCGATCTGGTGAACCCGGAAAATGATCCGCGCTACCGCGATTATTGGGAGACCTATCATCATCTGATGGCGCGGCGCGGGGTTTCCCCCGATATCGCCCGCGCGGTAATGCGGACCAACACCACCGCGATTGGCGCAGTAATGGTGCATCGCGGCGAGGCCGACAGCCTGGTCTGCGGCACCTTTGGGGAATTCCGTTGGCATATGAACTATGTCGAACAGGTACTGGGCCGGGATGGGCTGCGCCCGCATGGCGCCTTGTCGATGATGATCTTGGAAGACGGGCCGCTGTTCATTGCCGACACACAGGTGCATCTGCATCCCACACCCGAACAGATCGCCGAGATCGCCCGCAGCGCGGCGCGGCATGTGCGCCGCTTTGGTCTTGAACCCAAGGTGGCCTTCTGTTCGCAAAGCCAGTTTGGCAATCAAGGCGAAGGCAGCGGCAAACGCCTGCGGGCGGCTATTCGCCTGTTGGATGCGGGAGGGGATGATTTTGCCTATGAAGGCGAGATGAACATCGACACCGCGCTGGACCCGGAGCTGCGCGAGCGGCTGTTGCCTGGCAACCGGCTTGACGGGGCGGCCAATGTTCTGGTCTTTGCCCATGCGGATGCAGCATCCGGCGTGCGCAATATTCTCAAGATGAAAGGCGGCGGTCTGGAGGTTGGGCCGATCCTGATGGGCATGGGCAATCGGGCGCATATCGTGTCACCCTCGATCACCGCGCGAGGGCTGCTGAACGTCGGTGCGATTGCAGGGACACCTGTAGCGCATTACGGCTGATCAGTCATCCAAAGGCGGCGGGCACGCCCGCCATTCGATTTACACAATTCTCCCTTCGGGGAGAATTGGGGTGAGTTTTTCTTGCCAAATGAAGAGGATAGAGGCGTTACAACATTGGCGTGGATTTAGAAAATTTCTTTTCTAAACTCGGGCTGCGACTTTTGCGCCTCTTGCTCGGTGCAGTGACGCTGCGTAACCACAAGGGCAAGGGAATACGGGGGAGGACACCATGGGATACCGAGAAACTTATGCCGCTTGGCAGGACGATCCGGAGGCGTTTTGGCTGAAGGCCGCTGAGGCGATAGATTGGGTTGAGGCCCCCACGCAGGCGCTTTTTGAACGGGGCGATGACCTGTTTGAATGGTTCGCGGATGCCAAGGTCAACGGCTGCTACAACGCGGTTGATCGCCATGTCGAAGGCGGGCGCGGCGAACAGGTGGCGATCATTCATGACAGCCCGATCACCGGAACCCAAACCAAGATCACCTATGCCGATTTGCAAACCCGCGTTGCGTCATTGGCCGGAGCATTGGCCGCGCAGGGCGTGGTCAAGGGCGACCGGGTTATCATTTACATGCCCATGGTGCCCGAGGCGCTTGAGGCGATGTTGGCCTGCGCGCGGATCGGCGCGGTGCATTCTGTTGTCTTTGGTGGCTTTGCCGCGAATGAGCTTGCCGTGCGGATTGATGATTGTGCCCCCAAGGCGATCATTGCGGCCTCTTGCGGGCTCGAGCCGGGCCGCGTGGTGGAATACAAGCCGCTGCTGGATGGCGCGATTGAACTGGCCGACCACAAGCCCGATGTCTGCATTGTTTTACAGCGCCCGCAGCATTTGTGCGAATTGACGCCGGGCCGTGATCTGGATTGGCATGACTGCCAAAAGGATGTGCCCCCTGCCGATTGTGTGCCGGTTGAGGGCAATCACCCTGCCTATATTCTGTATACCTCCGGCACCACCGGTGCGCCCAAGGGCGTTGTTCGGCATACTGCGGGCCATCTGGTTGCGCTGAACTGGACCATGAAAAACATCTACAATGTCGATCCCGGCGATGTGTTCTGGGCGGCCTCTGATGTGGGCTGGGTCGTTGGCCACAGCTACATCTGTTACGGTCCGTTGATTCATGGCAACACCACGGTTGTCTTTGAAGGCAAGCCCATTGGCACGCCGGACGCTGGCACCTTCTGGCGGATCATCGAAGAACACAACGTGCGCAGCTTCTTTACCGCGCCCACCGCGATCCGCGCCGTGAAACGCGAAGACCCCAAGGGGGAATACCGTAAGAAATACGATCTGAGCGGCTTGCGCGCGCTGTATTTGGCGGGGGAACGGGCCGATCCTGACACCATCGAATGGGCGCAGGATATTCTGGACATCCCGGTTTATGACCATTGGTGGCAGACCGAGACGGGCTATACCATCGCGGGCAATCCTGCCGGGCTTGAGGCATTGCCGGTCAAGGTGGGATCGCCCACAGTGCCGATGCCAGGCTATCAGGTGGAAATTCTGGACGAAGCCGGGCATCCACAAAAGCCCGGAGAGCTGGGCGCGATTGCGATCAAGCTGCCCCTTCCCCCCGGCACATTGCCGACCCTGTGGAACGCCGAAGACCGGTTTCGCAAATCCTATCTCACGACCTTTCCGGGATATTATGAGACCGGCGATGCGGGGATGATGGATGAGGATGGCTATCTTTACATCATGGCGCGGACCGATGACGTGATCAACGTGGCCGGGCACCGGCTTTCTACTGGCGCGATGGAAGAAGTGCTGGCCGGGCATCCCGATGTGGCCGAATGTGCGGTTGTTGGCGTCAGTGATGCGCTTAAAGGGCAATCGCCCGTCGGCTTTTTGTGCCTGTCCAACGGCGTGAACCGGCCCCATGAAGAGATTACGAAGGAATGTGTAAAACGCATCCGTGAACAGATTGGCCCCGTGGCCGCCTTCAAACAGGCGATTGTTGTGGACCGTTTGCCCAAGACCCGCTCGGGCAAGATCCTGCGAGCGACGATGGTCAAGATTGCCGATGGACAGGAGTTCAAGCTGCCCGCCACGATTGATGATCCGGCCATTCTGGATGAAATCAAAGTGGCGTTGCAGACCATCGGCTACGCAAAGTGACAAAAAGGGCGGCCTGATCGGGCCGCCCTTATCACTTGTTTTTAATCAGGCCTTGGCAAAAAAGTCGTCAACCTGCCGCTCCGCCTCGTCTTTTGCGATGCCATAGCGTTCCTGAATCTTGCCGACCAATTTGTCACGGTTGCCCGCCGCTTCGTCCACTTCATCATTGGTCAGCTTACCCCAATGGGCCTGCACGTCACCGGACATCTGTTTCCATTTACCTTTGATCTGGTCCCAATTCATCTTTGGTCTCCTTTTTTCCAAGTTGCAGCGCCAAAGCGCCCTCGGAAAGACAACGGGAAACCCCCGCAAGATGTTCCATCATATTTCAGGTTTTTGGATCAGTTGAATTGCTCGCTGATCAACCGCTCTTCGAGGCCGTGACCGGGATCAAACAGGATCGTATGCGCCACGTCGGGTTCTGAACGGACCTCAACAGACACCACGTCGCGGTAGGATTTGCCGTCGGCATCTGCCATCACCGGACGTTTTTCTGGCTCAAGCACGTCAAAACGGACCTGCGCGGTTTTGGGCAACAACGCCCCGCGCCACCTGCGGGGGCGAAAGGCGGCCATTGCGGTGAGGGCCAGTATCTCCGCCCCGATGGGCAGGATCGGACCATGGGCGGAATAGTTGTAGGCTGTGGACCCGGCAGGTGTGGCAACAAGCGCGCCGTCGCAGACCAGCTCCTGCAACCGCAGCCGGCCATCGACGGTGATCTGTAACTTGGCCGCCTGCGGACCTGCCCGGAGCAGCGACACCTCGTTGATTGCCAATGCCTCATGCACCGTCCCGGCGCTGTTAGTCGCGCGCATCGCCAGCGGGTTGATGACCGCCGTTTCAGCCGCCTCAAGACGCTCAACCAGATCGGATTCTTTGTATTCGTTCATCAAAAAACCGATGGTGCCGCGGTTCATCCCGTAAACCGGCGCGGGCAAATCCTGAGTATTGTGCAGCGTTTGCAGCATAAAACCATCGCCGCCCAGCGCCACGATCACCTCGGCCTCTTCGGGGGGCACATTGCCATAGCGCCCGATCAACGCTGCACGCGCGGTCTGGGCGACACTGGCGCGGCTGGCAGCAAAAGCGATTCTCATGGACATGGGTCAAAGTTTCCGATTGGGCGCAATTCGCTCCAAAACAATCACATTATTCCTCAGGCTACCAGCATTGCCGCACATATCTGGCGTTGCGTCGTTTTCCCCACTTCCAAGCCGCTGATGTTTCCGATACGAAACACGAAATTTCGCAGCCCAAAGGAACAGCATCATGTCCGGCTTTTTCACCGCTACCCTGTCTGATTCAGACCCACAAATCTTTGGCTCCATCACTGATGAGCTGGGCCGTCAGCGCGATGAGATCGAACTGATCGCATCTGAAAACATCGTGTCCGCCGCTGTGCTTGAGGCGCAGGGGTCGATCATGACCAACAAATACGCCGAAGGTTATCCGGGCCGCCGCTATTACGGCGGGTGCCAGCACGTCGATGTGGCCGAAAACCTTGCCATCGAACGCGCTTGCAAGCTGTTTGATTGTGAATTTGCCAATGTGCAGCCCAACTCCGGCTCGCAGGCGAACCAGGGTGTGTTCCAAGCGCTGTTGCAGCCCGGCGATACCATCCTTGGCATGTCCTTGGATGCAGGTGGTCACCTGACCCATGGCGCCAAGCCGAACCAATCCGGCAAATGGTTCAACGCCATCCAATACGGCGTGCGCAAGCAAGACAACCTGCTGGATTATGATCAAGTTGAAGCGCTGGCCAAAGAGCACCAGCCCAAGATGATCATCGCAGGCGGTTCCGCCATTCCGCGCCAGATCGACTTTGCCCGCATGCGCGAGATTGCCGATATGGTTGGCGCTTATCTGCATGTTGATATGGCCCACTTTGCCGGTCTTGTGGCCGCTGGCGAACATCCATCGCCCTTCCCGCATGCCCATGTGGCCACCACCACAACCCACAAAACCCTGCGCGGCCCACGCGGCGGCATGATCCTGACAAATGACGAGGCACTGGCGAAAAAGTTCAATTCCGCCATTTTCCCCGGCATTCAGGGTGGCCCGCTTATGCATGTGATCGCCGCCAAGGCCGTTGCCTTTGGTGAGGCGCTGCGTCCTGAGTTCAAGGACTACATCAAGCAGGTAGTCGTTAACGCACAGGCGCTGTCGGATCAGTTGATCAAAGGCGGCCTCGACACGGTTACCCACGGCACCGACACCCACGTTGTGCTGGTTGATCTGCGCCCCAAAGGCGTGACCGGCAACATTGTCGACAAGGCACTGGGCCGCGCCCACATCACCTGCAACAAAAACGGGGTGCCGTTTGACCCGGAAAAACCAACCGTGACTTCGGGTATTCGCCTTGGCTCCCCCGCCGGGACAACCCGCGGCTTTGGCGAGGCTGAGTTCCGCCAAATCGCCGATTGGATCATCGAAGTGGTCGATGGACTGGCTGCCAATGGCGAAGACGGCAATGCCGAGGTCGAAGCCAAGGTAAAGTCAGAAGTTGAAGCCCTCTGCGCGCGCTTCCCGTTGTATCCGAACCTCTGACCGGTTTCTAGCATTGAGACCCGCAAACGCCCTCGCAGAAATGCGGGGGCGTTTTTGCTGGCAATGCCCTGATGCACGCCTACCTTTTCCCCAGAACAACCCCCATTGACCTGCATCAAGGCGGCAGATCATGAAATCTGCTAGATTGTGGGGGTTGGATCAGCGGCAAAAGCCCGCTGGCGCATGACACCCAGAAAGGGAGACACACAGATGGGAAAGACATCGAACAAGGCCGAAGCACCAGATTTTTCCGCGATGCCGATGGCAGCCGCGATGGCAGCGGTCAATCCCGTTGGAATGTCCGCTTGGAAACAGGTCATGGACGAAAGCAGTCGCTTTGTCTCGGAACGGTTTGAACAGGACGTCGAGCTGCAAAAAGCGATGATGGGCTGTTCGTCCCCGCAGGAGTTGTTCCAGCTTCAGTCCGAATTCTACACAAAGGCCGTGCAGGATTACACTGCCGAGGCGACGCGCATGTTCGAGATGATGACAAAAGCCACGCAGGACACCATGAAAGAGGCAACCGCCTCTCATGCACGCAAATACGACGACGTGCCTTTGTAAATTGGTGTCCAGCCGCCCCTAAATCAAACCGGCAGGCCAATGGCCCGCCGGTCTAGATCATATATTCGCTCAGCGGCCCATGTCGCCGATCATTTGGCCTGCATATTCTGAACCATCTTAAGCACCTGACGGCGCGGCAACAGCGGGATCACCCAGTTCACCATAAAGCCAAGGCCGCGCTCATTCACCGTCACCAAATCCCCGCGCATCATTGCATCATAGCCATGTTTGGCGACGCTCGCGGGGGTTTTGCCGCCGCCTAACACCAGCTTGGTGCCTTCCAGATTGGCGGCCTGCGCAAACTCTGTCTCGACATATCCGGGTGCCAGCACCGTCGAAGTCACGCCGCGCGGGCGCAGCTCCTGATCAATGCCTTCGGAAAAGGATTTCACAAAAGCCTTCGTTGCGAAATAGACCGCCTGATTGGGCCCCGGCATAAACCCGGCCGTTGATCCCACCTGCAAAATCTTGCCGCCGCCCTGCGCCACCATATCCGCCGCCGCCAGATGGGTCAGCGCCACCAGGGCTTTGACGTTCAAATCGATCATCCCCAACTCGCCTTTCAAAGGCCGGTCGATATGCGCTCCCTGCCCGCCAAATCCGGCATTGTTGATCAGGATATCCACCTTGAGCCCTGCCGCTTTGACCTGCTGGTACAGCGCCTCTGCGCCGCCATCCGCCCCGAGGTCCAGCGCAAAGACATGCACTTTGACACCATGCTTTTGCTCAAGTTCAGCCTTGAGCGTGTTCAGCGTGTCTTCTCTGCGCGCCGTGACAATCACATCTCCACCCTTGGACGCGTGATAGCGGGCAAATTCCATGCCGATGCCAGACGAGGCACCCGTGATCAGTGCGGTGTTGCTCATGATAGAATCCTTCGGGTTAAGTCAACAGTTGTTGACGGTCAAAATAGGTATCCCGCGAGATATGTCAACACTTGTTGACAACCTAAATCCGCAGTTTAAGCTGCTCCCATGACCAAAGCCTTGAATACCCGCGAAAAACTCCTGTTCCACGGACGTCGCCTGCTTTGGGCGCGGGGCTATTCTCCGGTGTCTCTGCGCCAGATTGCCAAAGCGGCGGATGTCGATGTGGCGCTGATCTCGCGATATTTCGGTGGGAAAATGGGCCTCTTTGACGCCACACTCGCAGATGCATTTGACGACCCAAGCGCATTGGCCAAATCCCCAGAACAGCTCATGGATCTCATGACCCAGCTGTTTGTCACCGCCCCGCGAGGCGGCGAAACGCCATCCGTGGTACGGATGATCCTGTCCAACGCTCACGACGACGACGTCGGCGAAAAAGTGCGCAACCTGACCCATGAGAAATTCTATGCACCCCTGCTGGCCATCATCGGCTGCCCTGCCCGCACCGCATTGTTTATGTCGGTGCTTTTGGGGATCAGCGTGGTCGAAAAAACCATCAAACTGCCCGACTACCCCGCCCCAAGCACCGCCACCTATGAGGCGCAGCTGCGCCACATGATGCAAGCCGCCCTTTCATATTCAGGAGAGACCCAATGATCATCCATCCCGCAGGTTCACGCCCTTCCGGCGCTGGCAGCCCCGATTATTTCACCGGCACCGTGCGCATGGACCCGTTGGTCAGCACCCCTGCCCCGGCCCGCCTGCGCGGCGTGACCGTCACGTTTGACCCCGGCGCCCGCACCGCATGGCACACCCATCCACTGGGGCAAACCCTGATCGTGACCTCCGGTGCGGGGCTGGCACAAAAAGAGGGCGAACCGGTCCAACCCCTGCGCCCCGGTGATGTCGTCTGGTTCGAGCCGGGCGAAAAGCACTGGCACGGGGCCGCGCCCGATTGCGCGATGACCCACATCGCCCTGCAAGAGGAATTGGATGGCAGTGCAGTGGATTGGATGGAACATGTCACCGATGCTCAATACAGCGCCTGAGCGCCCCGCCCCCATCAGATGACAGCACAACACCCAAACCGCACAAAACGCCTTGAACGTCATCTGGGCGACTGGATGCGCGCCCGCTTGCCGCTGGCACTGGCTGAATTTGTGATGTTTGTGCTGAAACAAGGCTGGGCCGCCTTTCCCGGCGCCCTGCTACTGGCCGGATTGATCATCAGCGACCGCATCTGGCAGCCCCACTGGCCGATCGCCCGCTTTGACGCGTTGTTGATCTATGCCCTGGCGCTCCAAGCCCTGTTCCTCGCAACCGGCATGGAAAGCTGGCGCGAGGCGCGGGTCATTGCCTTGTTCCACCTGACCGGCACCCTCATGGAGATCTTCAAGGTCAACGCCGGCAGCTGGGCCTACCCCGGCGATGCGATCAGCAAGATCTGGGGCGTGCCGCTGTTCTCGGGCTTCATGTATGCGGCGGTGGGGTCGTATATGGCGCGGGTGATCCGTCTGTTCGATATGCGGTTCGCGCCCTATCCACCCTATTGGACAACAGTTGTGCTGGCTGTGGCGATCTACACCAATTTCTTCGCCCATCATTACCTGCCAGACATCCGCATCGCGCTGTTTGCCGCCACGGTCCTGCTGTTTGCCCGCACCCGGATCTGGTTTCACATCGGAGCACAGCGCTATTGGATGCCGCTGCCGCTCGCTGCGTTCCTGACCAGCTTTTTCCTGTGGTTGGCTGAAAACATCGGCACCGCCACACGCACATGGCTTTATGCGGGGCAAAACGCAGGGGAAATGGTGCGCCTTGCCAAAATGGGCTCATGGTATCTGCTGCTTTATGTCAGCTTTGTCACCGTCACGCTGGTGCTGCGCGACGCGCTGCGCCCGCCAGAGGATCACCCGCCTCAAACGTAGCCGCGCCACCACATCCAAAAGACAAACGCACCTAGAACAACCAGCAGGTAAAACACAACCAGCCCCGCCATCCGCAACAGCTGCGATTTGCGCCGTTCCCTCACGTCGATCTGGCGCAGATGTGCCGCCACGGCCTCATAGGCCTGATCAATCCGCGCCACATCCCATTGCAAAGCCAGCTTGGGGTTGCGCACCTCTTGCTCCGCCCGGATCAAAATCTCGGCCTGCCTGTGCAACGCCGGCGGCATGCGCCGACCTGTCCGCGCCAACGCAACGGCCAAATTCCGCGCTTTGACGCCGAATTTCTCCCGCAGCAAATTGCGCAGGGCTTCGGATTTCGCAGCTATGTCCGCTTCATAAATCATCCCCCCTTCTAATCGCACTGGCCCAAAGGCCGCAATGGCGCTACCTCTACCCCATGCTCAGCTATTCTGAATTCGGGGACATCCCCGCAACCGCCGACACGCCCGCCCTGATCATTGTGCATGGCCTCTATGGCTCTGGTCGCAACTGGGGCGTAATCGCAAAACGCCTGTCAGACAGCCGCCGGGTGATCACCGTCGATATGCGCAATCACGGCACCAGCCCCCGCATGCCCTCCCAAAGCTATCCTGACATGGCCCAAGATCTGGCCGATCTGATCACCCATCTGAACATCCCTGTCGATGTCTGCGGGCATTCCATGGGCGGCAAGGCGGCGATGGTGCTGGCCCTGACCCACCCACAACTTCTGCGCCGGTTGATCATCGCCGACATCGCACCAACCGCCTATGGCCACACCCAGCAAATGTATATCGACGCCATGCGCAAGGTGGACCTCTCCGCGATCACCCGCCGCTCGGACGCTGAGACGCAATTGGCCGAACAGGGCGTCGACCGCGCCTTGCAAAGCTTTTTCACCCAATCGCTGGATGTGCCGGGCAAGGCGTGGCGCCTCAACCTCGATGTGCTTGAGGCCGAAATGCCCAAGATCATCGGCTGGCCCACCGATATTTCCGGCCACTTTGACGGCCCCACCCTGTTCCTCTCTGGCGGCGCATCTGACTATGTGCGACCCGAACACCGCCCCACGATCAAGGCGCTGTTCCCCGCCGCCCGCTTTGCCAAACTGCCCGGCGCAGGGCACTGGCTGCACGCCGAAAAACCCCGCGAATTTGAGGCCGCCGCTCGGATCTTTCTGAACGCCTGACACCCACACAGACCTGCCCCCCGCCTTTTTGGCCAAAAATATTCCGGGGGTATGGGGGCTGGCCCCCATTCGACCCTTGCAACCGGCGTTGCCATCCCTATAACGCAGGACAATTTGCAAACATCCGGGGGCCATAGCCATGCCAAAGAGAACCGACATCCAGTCGATCATGATCATTGGTGCAGGCCCCATTGTCATTGGACAAGCCTGCGAGTTTGACTACTCAGGCGCACAGGCCTGCAAAGCCCTCAAGGAAGAGGGCTACCGCGTCATCCTTGTGAACTCCAACCCGGCGACGATCATGACCGATCCGGGTCTAGCCGATGCGACCTATATCGAGCCGATCACCCCTGAAATAGTCGCCAAAATCATCGAGAAAGAACGCCCCGACGCTCTGCTTCCAACCATGGGCGGGCAGACCGGATTGAACACATCCCTCGCGCTCGAAGAAATGGGCGTGCTGGAAAAATTCAATGTCGAGATGATCGGCGCAAAACGCGAAGCCATTGAAATGGCAGAAGATCGCAAGCTCTTCCGCGAAGCGATGGACCGTCTGGGCATCGAAAACCCCCGGGCCACAATCTGCACTGCGCCCATCGGCGCGGACGGCAAGAAAGATCTCGCCGCGGGTGTGGCACTGGCGCTCGAAGACCTCGAAGAAATCGGCCTGCCCGCGATCATCCGCCCCGCCTTTACCATGGGCGGTACCGGCGGCGGCGTGGCCTACAACCGCGAAGACTACGAATTTTTCTGCCGCTCTGGCATGGATGCCTCCCCGATGGGTCAGATCCTGATCGACGAATCGCTGCTTGGTTGGAAAGAGTTCGAAATGGAGGTGGTGCGCGACACCGCCGACAATGCGATCATCGTCTGTTCCATCGAAAACGTGGACCCGATGGGCGTGCACACGGGCGATTCTATCACGGTGGCCCCCGCGCTGACCCTGACGGACAAAGAATACCAGATCATGCGCAACCACTCGATCGCGGTGCTGCGCGAAATCGGCGTGGAAACCGGCGGCTCCAACGTGCAATGGGCGGTGAACCCCGCTGACGGCCGCATGGTTGTGATCGAAATGAACCCGCGCGTGTCGCGCTCCTCGGCGCTGGCGTCCAAGGCGACGGGCTTCCCGATTGCCAAGATCGCGGCAAAGCTAGCGGTAGGTTTCACCCTTGATGAGCTGGACAACGACATCACCGGCGTCACCCCGGCCAGTTTTGAGCCGACCATCGACTATGTGGTCACCAAGATCCCGAAATTCGCCTTTGAAAAATTCCCTGGCTCCGAGCCGAACCTGACCACCGCAATGAAATCCGTGGGCGAGGCGATGTCGATCGGCCGCACCATCCACGAGAGCATGCAAAAGGCGCTGGCGTCGATGGAATCGGGCCTCACCGGCTTTGATGAAATCGACATTCCCGGCGCACCCGATCAGGCCGCCTTGGTCAAAGCGATCAGCAAACAAACACCGGACCGTCTGCGCACCATCGCCCAAGCCATGCGCCACGACATGTCCGATGACGAAATCCATGGCGTGACCATGTTTGACCCTTGGTTCCTCGCCCGCATCCGCGAAATCATCGACGCCGAGACACAAGTCAAAACCGACGGCCTGCCCACGGATGAAACCGCGATGCGCCACCTCAAGATGATGGGCTTCACCGATGCGCGGCTGGCCCATTTGACCGGGCAATCCGAAACCGCAGTCCGCAACGCACGCCTGAACGCAGGCGTAAAAGCGGTGTTCAAACGCATCGACACCTGCGCCGCCGAATTTGAGGCGCAGACCCCCTATATGTACTCCACCTACGAGGCCCCGATGATGGGCGACGTGGAATGCGAAGCACGGCCATCGGACCGCAAGAAGGTCGTGATCCTTGGCGGCGGTCCCAACCGGATTGGCCAGGGGATTGAATTTGATTATTGCTGTTGCCACGCTTGCTATGCGCTGACCGATGCGGGTTACGAGACCATCATGGTCAACTGTAATCCCGAGACGGTTTCGACAGATTATGACACCTCGGATCGGCTCTATTTTGAACCGCTGACCTTTGAACATGTCATGGAAATCCTGCGGGTTGAGCAGGAAAACGGCATCCTGCACGGGGTGATTGTGCAGTTTGGCGGCCAAACCCCGCTGAAACTAGCCAATGCACTGGAAGAGGCTGGTATCCCGATCCTTGGCACCACGCCGGACGCGATTGATCTGGCCGAAGATCGTGAGCGTTTCCAACAGCTTGTGCAAAAGCTTGGGCTGAAGCAGCCGCACAACGGTATCGCCCATTCCGACAGCGAAGCGATGGATATTGCCTCTGACATCGGCTTCCCGCTGGTGATCCGTCCCTCCTATGTTTTGGGTGGCCGGGCGATGGAAATCGTGCGCGATCAGGCTTCGCTGGAACGCTACATCTCGACCGCGGTTGTTGTTTCTGGTGACAGCCCTGTGTTGCTCGACAGCTATCTGTCCGGCGCAGTGGAACTGGACGTTGACGCCCTTTGCGATGGCAAGGACGTGCATGTTGCGGGCATTATGCAGCACATCGAAGAGGCGGGCGTGCATTCAGGTGACAGTGCCTGTTCTCTGCCGCCCTATTCGCTGCCCCGCGATATGATCGAAGAGGTCGAGAAACAGACCCGCGCCCTGGCGCTAGCGTTGAATGTTGTGGGCCTGATGAACATCCAGTTCGCGATCAAAGATGGCGAAATTTATCTGATTGAAGTCAACCCGCGCGCTTCCCGTACTGTTCCGTTTGTGGCCAAGGCTACAGACAGTGCCATTGCCTCCATTGCTGCGCGGATCATGGCCGGAGAGCCGCTGACGAACTTCCCCAAACGCGCCGCTTATCCAGAGCAGGCCTCTTACGACGATGTCTTGCCACTGGGCGATCCGATGACCTTGGCCGATCCGAATATGCCTTGGTTCTCGGTGAAAGAAGCCGTAATGCCATTTGCCCGTTTCCCCGGTGTTGATACGCTGCTCGGGCCGGAAATGCGCTCAACCGGTGAGGTGATGGGCTGGGATCGTGACTTCCCCCGTGCATTCCTCAAGGCGCAGATGGGCGCGGGCAATCCGCTGCCCCGCAAGGGCTGTGCCTTCCTGTCGATCAAGGACATGGACAAAACACCGGATATGTTTGAGGCCGCCAAAGTCCTTTTGGATCAGGGTTTTACCCTTATCGCCACACGCGGCACCGCCGAGTGGCTCAGTGGTCAGGGCCTGACCTGTGACGTGGTCAACAAAGTCTATGAAGGTCGCCCGGATATTACCGATATGATGAAAGACGGTGATGTGCATCTGGTGATGAACACCACCGAGGGTGCCCAAGCCGTTGAAGACAGCAAATCCATCCGTTCCATCGCGCTTTATGACAAGATCCCCTACTTCACCACGGCTGCCGGCTCTCACGCTGCGGCCCTGGCGATCAAGGCGCAGGCCGAAGATGAGATTGGGGTGAAAAGCCTACAGGGTTAACCCTCACAGCTTTCGATACATTTTGATCAGTTTGGTCATCCGGTGGGTGAGGGTTTCGCCCAGAACCGAGGCAAGCTGCACATCGCGTACGTCCTGTTCCTTGCCCGTTGCGGCATCGTTGAGCAGGGCGTGAAGGCTAATCCATTTGCTGTCCACCTGACCAAGGGCAATCTTGATGCTGATGTTTGGCGCTTTGGACAGTCCACGTTCAGCATCGCCCGTGATCAGGGCCGCATTCGCCGCCTCAAACCTGCGCATTTTTGCAATCATTTGCGCCCCGTGATCTTCGGGACCAAGCGACAGCCGTGCATAACAGACATCGCGAAGCAATTCTTCGATCAAGGCGTGCTGCGCCTGCAAAAGCCCGATGGCATTGCGCACCTCCGCCGGTTGTTCAGCCGGGGCATAGGTCGGAGCCGATTCTGACAAAACTTCGAACATCTGGTTTGCGACATGTTGATTGCGTACCAGCAAGAGAGAAACAGGGATCGTGTGAAAGTCCCCTGCTGCGATTTGCAAAGAGGATCGCGTCAGCCCTTTAGAAAGGCGCGATATTTCCTCCAATTTTTGCCTCCGCCTGTTGTCTTTCTCAGGCGCCAGTTCACCCTCTGCATCGCCATCGATGAGCCGCATCATGGTTGTGTCAAATTCCAGCGCTGTTTCAGTGGCCGCATCTGCATGCAGCTTTGATTGGGAGCCCGACATCACCAGACAGGCGGATTTTGCGATCCGCAGCGCCCTTTGCCCCTGCTGCGCCATCAAGTCCATCCGTAGCGATCCGGCATCCTGCGCCAACGCAGATCCGGCACACAGAAGCATGGCAAGGAAAAGCCGCACCCAGAAACCCAATGTTATCGCCCTTTGCAGCTTCATCGGGCGTAACATCGCTGCAAAGCCTTAAAACTTTCTGACCAGCCCTCACACAGGCGCCCTAGCGCGCCCTTGGCCCTTGCCCCACCGGCCCACGCATGTGTACGCTGCCCCAACGCAAGAGGGCCTTTTTATGTTCAAACCTGCCATCACCGGCACCGGTGTTTTCACCCCAGACCAGATCATCACCAATGCCGAATTGGTCGAAGCGTTCAACGCCTATGTTGATCTTTACAATGCGCAAAACGCAGAGGCGATTGCCGCCGGTGATCGGGCCGCAAAGGAACACTCTTCA
The DNA here is from genome assembly GCF_003054325.1 of Sulfitobacter mediterraneus. GTDB lineage: Bacteria > Pseudomonadota > Alphaproteobacteria > Rhodobacterales > Rhodobacteraceae > Sulfitobacter > Sulfitobacter mediterraneus. Next base: position 229,560 of record NZ_QBKU01000004.1, on the reverse strand, counting down.
GAGGAGTTTATCTTTAAGGCAAGCGGCATTGAACAGCGGTATGTGATTGATAAATCGGGCATTCTCAATCCCGAGGTGATGCATCCTCTGCTGCGCCAGCGCAGCGATGATGAACCCAGCCTGATGGCCGAGATGGCCCTAGATGCCGCAACCAAGGCACTGGCACAGGCGGGCAAAACTGCTGCCGATGTGGATGCGGTCATCTGTGCTGCCTCCAATCTGGAACGGGCCTATCCCGCCGTAGCCATCGAAATACAGGATCTGCTAGGCATCGAAGGCTTTGCCTTTGACATGAACGTGGCCTGTTCATCGGCAACATTTGGCATTCAGGCGGCGGCGGATATGGTGCGCTCCGGCTCCATCCGGTCTGCGCTGGTGGTCAATCCCGAGATTTGTTCGGCGCATCTGGAATGGCGTGACCGTGATTGCCATTTCATTTTTGGCGATGTGGCCACCGCCACATTGATTGAACGTGAAGAAGCGGCAACCGGCCCCTATTTCGAAATCAAGTCAACCCGTTGCGCCACGGACTTTTCCAACAACATCCGCAACAACAACGGCTTTTTGCGCCGCTCCCGCCCTGATGGGGTCAAGGACCGCCGCGATATGCAGTTCATGCAGAATGGCCGGAAGGTGTTCAAAGAAGTGCTGCCGCTGGTGGCCGAACATATCGCCGGACATATGGCCGAAGAGGGTGTGAATGCCAACGATCTCAAGCGATTGTGGCTGCATCAGGCTAACAAATCGATGAATGATTTTATCGGTCGCAAGGTTCTGGGCCGCTCGCCGGAACCGGGCGAGCAGCCCAATATCCTGCAAGAATACGCCAACACCTCATCGGCCGGGTCGATCATCGCCTTTTCAAAGCATTCCAGCGATATGAAAGACGGCGACACCGGGCTGATCTGTTCTTTTGGTGCGGGCTATTCTGTCGGCTCTGTTGTGGTGCAGCGGCACGGTTAACCTCAGCCGCGCCCCAGCGATCAACCGCTTTCGTCTTCGAGGTTCAGTTTCATATCCACGAGAACCTGCTGCAACAGTGTGGTTTCTTTGAGCAAACGTTTGGCCTCGTTCACCGAGATCTGTCCATCCTCGATGGACTGCTGATACTCTGCCATCAAAAGCGCGAACCGTTGGCTGAGCGCGATCACATCCGAATTCACATTGCCGGAACGTTCGGAATTGGCGCGCCGATCTTCGAAGTTCAAGGCAACGCCGCGCAGCTCGGCCAAGGCCACGGTGACATGGGGATAGCCCGCCGCCTCTTCCAACAGCGCCACGGCATCGATAGGCATAAAGCGGTCGGCGTGTTCGGGGTTGTCAGAATAATAACGCCCCAGCGTCGCCTTGGATTTGCCGGTCACTTCGCACGCGGGCTCAATGCCAACTTCTTTCACCAACGCCTCGGTGTGTTTCTTCAGATAACTGCCCATACCGGCCATTTCTCAGCCTCCCCGCCACTCGCCTGCCCGTTTCTTATTGTCGCAGAAAACCGGCCCGTTGGTAGTCCCCTTACTCAAACCACCCCGACTTGTCATTTATAAAACGGCATCTGCTTCTTTTGGCCTCAGCGGAAATTACAACCAAGGCCAGGTTTTCACCCCTCGAGCGCTTGAAGCCCGCCCGCCCGATGGCGTACCAACACGGCCATGGCAAAACTGTACTTTCACTATTCCACCATGAACGCGGGCAAATCGACGGTCCTGCTTCAGGCGGCGCATAACTATGTCGAACGGGGCATGGTGCCTTACCTTTTGACGGCGCAATTCGACAACCGCGCCGGTGAAGGGCGCATCGCATCGCGGATCGGAATTGGCGAAAAGGCCGATACCTTTGCCCCTGCCGAAGATCTCTTTGCCAAGATCGCGGATCGGATCAATGCAGGCCCCTGTGCCTGTGTATTTATCGACGAGGCCCAGTTTCTGGAGCCTGAACAGGTCTGGCAGCTGGCCCGCGCAGTGGACGATCTGCGGGTGCCAATCATGTGTTTCGGCCTGCGCGTCGATTTCCGCGGCGAGCTGTTTCCCGGATCAGCCACCCTGCTGGCGCTGAGCGATGAAATGCGCGAAGTGCGCACCATCTGCCACTGCGGGAAAAAGGCGACCATGGTTGTGCGCACAGGTGCGGATGGCGCGGTTCTGAAAGATGGCGCTCAGGTGCAGATCGGCGGGAACGAGACCTATGTGTCCTTGTGCCGCCGCCACTGGCGCGAAGCTGTCGAAGACTAAGACATCCTACCTTTCCAGCCAATTATTACCGAAGTCCTGCCCGATTTTTGACCCGATGTTCCCCTAGAACTGGCAAAAATATTGATTTGAACTCAAAACAATTGAGGCTGGATATGAGAACGCACCCAATTCCCTTCAATGAAGAAGCCCGTGTTGCAGCGGTGCAGCATGTGCCGGGTCTGACCCGCGAAAACGAAGCATTGTTTGACGCGCTGTGCGATGCAACGGCCAAGCTGTTTGGTTGTCCGATTGCGCATATCTCTGTCGTTGAACAGGATACGCAATGGTACAAATCGGTGGTCGGCATCGAGCTGGGCGAGATGCCAAAGAACCAATCGTTCTGCACCCATACCATCATGACCGAACAACCGATGATCATCCCTGATCTCAGCAAAGACCCCAAGTTTGCCGATCACCCCATGGTGGCCGAGGGCGGCCCGCAGGCCCGTTTCTATGCCGGTGTACCGTTGATTTTGTCGTCCGGCTATCGCTTTGGCAGCCTGTGCGCATTGGATCTGGTCCCGCATGACGCACCAAGCGAACGCGATATGGCTGTGCTCAAGGATATGGGCCGCGCTATTGTGGCCGCCTTGGAAAAAGCCCCCGCAGAACCAGCCGCGGTGCCCAGCGATCAAGGCCAATCGGCCTTTCTCACCCTTGTGGGGCATGAGTTGCGCACACCGCTGACCATTGTCCATGGCGCCATGCGCATTCTGGAATCGCGGCTCGATGATCAGGTCAGCAAAAAACTGGCCAACAGTTCAATCAAATCCAGCGAACATCTATCCACACTGATCGATTCCATTCTGAAGTTCAGCAACATCAATACGGGTGAATTGCAGCTGAACGAACAATCCACAAATATGGCTAAGCTACTGGATGACGTGCAGCAAAACCATCAATTCAGCGTGGCCGAAGTTGGCAAGACCATCACCACGCCGACATCCGACATGCACGGCGAAATCCTCGTAGATCAGGAACATATCAAGATTTGCCTGACATCCCTGATGCTCAATTCCGTCCTGCATGGCGGCGACGAAATTGCGATCTCTTGCGGCCATGATCCGGCCGGAAATGTCGAGATTTGCGTCTCCGATAACGGTAGCATCGATGACCATGTCGAACTGGCCGAACTTTACAAACCCTTCATCGTGGGCGGCGATGTTGAAAAACGCGGCACAGGCGGCGGGCTTGGCCTTGGCCTGCCACTGACCCGCAAACTGGTCGAATTGCACGGCGGCGAATTCGAGGTCCGTGCCGAACCCACGCAGACCGTGGCCATCATTCGCCTGCCCAAATGGCGGACCGTCAACTAGGATCAACTGGCGCTGCACCGACCATCCTATGCAGCGCCGCCCCTAAACCACGTTCGGCGGCGTCTTTCCGGCCAGAAATGCCTGAATGTTATCCACCGCCATCAACCCCATCTCAATCCGCACCTCAAGCGCCGAGGTACCCAGATGCGGCAGAAGCACAACATTGTCCAACGCCCGCAGTGCCGCTGGCACCTTTGGCTCAAACTCATAAACATCCAAACCGGCACCGCCGATACGCCGGTCTTGCAAGGCCGCGATCAACGCCGCCTCCTCAACGACATCGCCCCGCGAAATGTTGATCAGATGCCCATGGGGCCGCATCGCATCCAGCACAGGTCCGTCAATCAGATGATAGGTCTGCGCACTGCCCGGCACGGCGGCCACAAGGATATCAACCTGCCCCGCCATCTGTTTGAGATCGGAATACTGCTGCGCCGGATAGGCCAGTGTTTTTTCGCTGCGGCTGAAATAGGCCACATCCATGCCAAACCCATAATGACAGCGCCGCGCAATCGCCTGTCCGATCCGGCCCATACCCACGATCCCAACCGTCTTGCCCGTCAGATGCAGGCCCAGCATTTGCGTAGGATGCCACCCCGGCCAAGTGCCGGATCGCACAAACCGCTCCCCCTCGCCAGCCCGCCGCGCGGACATCAGCATCAGCGTCATCGCGATATCTGCAGTGGCATCGGTCACAGCACCGGGCGTGTTGGTCACGGTGATCCCCGCCGCCTTGGCCGCGGCTGCATCAATGTGGTTATATCCAACCCCAAAGTTCGCCAAAATCCGGCAACGCGGAGCAGGCACATCTGCAAAGACCTCGGCCGAGAATGCATCGCCCAAGGTCGGCAAAACCGCGTCATGCTCGGATAATGCGGCCCGCAATTCTGTGGCCGTCAGGGGCAATGTCTCGCTCCGGACTGTCAGATCAACACCGCCCAACTGCGATGTAACAGCCTCCGGCAAAGGCCGCGTTATCAACACCTTGGTCAATGCATCCGCCCTCCGTTCGGCACATCCTGGCCCGGCTGCAACAGCACAATCGCCCCCTCCGCATCAGGCGTTCCCAGGACCAGAACCTCAGACATAAATGGCCCGATTTGCCGGGGCGGGAAGTTCACCACGCCCATCACCTGCCGCCCGACCAATGTCTCTGGCGTGTAATGCACGGTGATCTGCGCCGATGTTTTGCGCTCACCGATCTCCGGCCCAAAATCGATCCACATCTTGATCGCAGGCTTGCGGGCCTCCGGAAAGGGTTCGGCTCGCGTCACGGTGCCCACCCGAATATCGACTTTCATAAAGTCTTCAAACGATATCTCAGCCACTTGCCAGTTCCTTTGATCTGTCCGTTGCCGCCTTCACCGCCCGCCGCAGCAAGGCAGGAAAACCGTCAGTTTCATCCATCAACACCTCAAGCGCGGCCTGCGTGGTGCCATTCGGGCTGGTCACATTAACCCGCAACTGCGTTGGGCTTTCCTCTGCCGCCATCGCCAAGGCCCCTGCCCCGGCCACGGTTGCCTTGGCCAGCTGCATCGATAGATCGGCTGGCAACCCCTGCGCCTCACCCGCCGCCGCCATGGTCTCTATCATATGGAACACGTAAGCCGGGCCAGATCCGCTGACCCCGGTGACCGCATCAATTTGTGCCTCATGCGACAGCCGGACAACCGCGCCCACCGCAGACAACAGTGCCTCTGCCTCATCCAGACCCGCGGCCCCGGCGGCATCATTGGCCACGATCGCCGTGATCCCCTGCGAGATCGCAGCGGGTGTATTGGGCATTGCCCGCACAACAGGCGTTCCTGCGCCAAGCACCTCTTCGAAATAGGATATCGTGGTCCCCGCCGCGACGCTGACAAAAACCGTCTCGCCCTTGCCCATCATCTGCAAGGTGGGCAATGCCTCCGCCATCATCTGCGGTTTGACCGCCACCAGCACCACCGCCGGCGCCTCTGGCAAAGGTTGGTTCAGATGCACGCCTTGCGCCTGCAACCATTCAGATGGATAGGGATCCTTGACCCAGACCGAAGTCGCCGGCAATCCGCGCGCCAGCCATCCGGCCAACATCGCTGATCCCATCTTGCCACATCCCAGCAACACAAGGCCGCCCGATGCAATTCGGCTGTCTTTCATAAAATTTCCCCCGGTTGTTCCGGGGCAAAGTGTTACGCCCGCCCGTAGGCCTCTGCAATGGCAACCTGAATGGCCTCTTCCGGCGTCCGGTCCCCCCAGACCAAAAGCTGCAAGGCAGGATAATAGCGCTCTGCGCTCATCACAGCTGCACCAATCATCGTGTCGATCTGCTCAGCCGAGGCAACATTGCCGCCCGCCAGCACCAGACCATAGCGATAGACCATCAACTGCTGCTCAGCCCAATAGGTAAAGGCACCGGCCCAACATTGATCGTTCACATTGTTGAGAAGCTCATAAAGCTTGGGCAGTTTTTCGGCGGGCGGCTCCATCTCAAACGTACAGATCAGGCGCAACGTCTCATCATAGGGTGACCAGGCAAGCGTGATGGAATAGGTGCGCCACTGCCCCTCCACAGCCATCGCAATCTGGTCATCCGCAATGCGGTCAAAATCCCACTCATGATGAGCCGCCAAATGCTCAACAATATCAATGGGGTGAATATCTTCTTCAAGGTACTGCTCGGACAGGGCCATTTCGCCACCTCTTTTTTTATCCCAATCCAGAGGCAAATCTGCCACCAAACTTGGATGCCTGCACTAAAAGGCGTGGGGCGACCCAGCGCCTATACCAGATATGGTGCGGGCAGCAGGCGCATCTGGCAACCCCTTTTCTGGGGATAACCACAAATCGTGGGGGATAACTCCAATATCTTGTGTGTAAGTCGGCCCGCACACCAAAATAACGCGGTGCTTCTCTTCATTTGGCAAGAAAAACTCAAGAACAACAAAACACCCGGACGCCGCGCGGGCGGTCCGGGTGATCATTCTCAACCTGCAATAAATCAAAATGGCGCGGCAGCGCCGCCTTTGGAATGCGCCTACTTGGCCTCAAGCGCGTCGAGCCGTGCCTTGAGCGCCTCGTTCTCTTCGCGCGCTTTCTGGGCCATCGCCCGCACCGCGTCGAACTCTTCGCGGGTGACAAAATCGCGATCCGCCAGCCAACGGTCCATCATACCTTTCATGGCGGTTTCGGCTTCGTCTTTCGCGCCCTGCGCCACGCCCATGGCGTTGGTCATCATCTGGCTGATATCGTCAAAAATCTTGTTACGGGTTTGCATGTCTGGCCTCCGGCGCGTTGTGTTAATCTCTATATGGGGCCTCGGCCCGTCGCTCGCAAGGTTGACTTCCCCAGCGCGGCACGCTCAATCAGCGCCATGACCGCATTGATCCCCTTTCCCGATATCGCCCCCGAGATTTTTTCTGTCTCTTTGTTTGGCATGACCTTTGCCCTGCGCTGGTATGCGATGGCCTATATCGTCGGCATTCTGCTGGGATGGCGGATAGTGCTCCGCACTGTACGAAACACCAGCCTTTGGCGCAAAGACACCCCGCCGATGACCCCGCAACAGGTCGAGGATATGTTGTTCTGGGTCATACTTGGGGTCATTCTGGGCGGCCGGCTGGGCTATGTCATGTTTTACCAGCCCGCACATTACCTCGCCAATCCCGGCCAGATCCTTCAGGTTTGGCAGGGCGGCATGTCCTTTCATGGCGGCGCTCTCGGCGTGATCATCGCGGGCTTTGCCTATACTCAGCGCCACGCCATCCCGAAGCTGGCCACCGCCGACATGATCTGCCTTGGCCTTGCCCCCGGCCTGTTGCTTGGCCGCATTGCGAACTTCATCAACGCCGAGCTTTGGGGGCGCCCCACCGATTTGCCATGGGGTGTCGCCTTCCCAACCGAGGCTGCACAGTTTTGCCCGGAGGTGCTAGGTATCTGCGCCCGCCATCCCTCGCAGCTTTATGAGGCGCTGCTCGAAGGGCTGATCCTTGGTGGTCTGATCCTCTGGCTCGCATGGCGGCGCGGGGCGCTGAAACGCAGCGGCGTGATTTGCGGGACATTCCTTGCCGGTTACGGCGCGGCGCGGTTTGCCGTCGAATTTGTCCGCCAGCCTGACGCGCAGTTTGTCTCCGATGGCAATCCGCTGGGCCTTGCATGGCAATTGGGCGAGTTTGGCCTGACCATGGGCCAGATCCTGAGCCTGCCGATGATTGCCGTTGGCCTGTTCCTGATCCTTCGCGCCCGCCCATGACCCTCAAGGACCACATCATCGCCCGGATCACAGCCGAAGGCCCGATGCGACTGGACGATTACATGTCTACCTGCCTTCTGCATCCAACGCTTGGCTATTACACGAGCCAAACGCCGTTTGGACAGCAGGGCGATTTTGTCACCGCGCCAGACATCAGCCAGATGTTTGGCGAATTGATTGGCCTTGCGCTGGCACAGGCATGGTTGGATCAAGGGGCGCCAAAGCCGTTCACTCTGGCCGAGCTTGGACCGGGGCGCGGCACATTGATGGCCGACCTGCTGCGAGCGGCAAATCAGGTACCGGGTTTTCTGGATGCCGCAGAGATCATCTTGATCGAGGCCTCTCCCGCCCTGCGGGATGTGCAGCGCGAAACTCTGAGCCAGCATCCTGTACGCTGGCTGGACACGGCGTTTGATCTGCCGGATCAGCCCCTGTTCCTTATAGCCAACGAGTTTTTTGACGCGCTGCCGATCCGGCAGTTCCAGCGGGCCGGGCCAAACTGGCGCGAGCGTAGCATCGGTGTGGAAGGTGCAGCACTAACCATGGGCCTGAGCCCGGCTCAATCGCGTCCGGAGCTGAACTTCCGGCTGGAAGATACCAAAGACGGTGATCTGATTGAGACCTGCACCTTGGCCAGAACAACCACCGCGCAGATCGCCAAACGTATCGACGCATATGGCGGTGTCGCCCTGATCGTCGACTATGGCGATTGGCGCAGCTTGGGCGATACGCTGCAAGCTGTGCAAGGCCACAAAACCACCGATCCATTGGCCGAACCGGGGCGGGCTGACCTGACCGCCCATGTCGATTTCGAAGCACTGGCCATGGCCGCAACCGATTGTGCCTATAGCCGCGTCACCGCCCAAGGGGTGTTTTTGGAACGTCTTGGCATCACCCAAAGGGCGCAGCAACTGGCCAGTGCGCTCAGCGGATCGGCACTCGAAAACCATATTGCCGCACATCGCCGGTTGACGCATCCCGCAGAAATGGGAAACCTGTTCAAAGTGATGGCGCTCTTTCCCAAGGGCGGCACGCCGCCTCCGGGATTGGATCCATGACACTAGAGATTCTGACAACTGACAGCCTTGCCCCCCTGCGCCACGGGTTCTTTACCCGCAAGGGCGGCGCGTCGTCGGGTGTGTTTGCCGGGCTGAACTGCGGCCATGGCAGCTCTGATCAATCCGAGATCGTGAAGATCAACCGCACCCGCGTCGCAGAGGCGATGGGCGTGGCACCGGACTGCCTGCTGGGGGTGCATCAGGTGCATTCTGCCGATGTTGTCACCGCCACCGGCGCAACCGAGGACAAGCCGCGGGCCGATGCCTTGGTCACCAATATGCCCGGCCTTGCGCTGTCGATCCTGACCGCCGATTGCCAGCCGGTTCTGTTTGCCGACCCAGATGCAGGCGTTATTGGCGCGGCGCACGCGGGCTGGCGCGGGGCGCTTGACGGCGTTTTGCAGGCGACCGTGGACGCGATGGTGAACTTGGGCGCCACAGCCGGCAACATCACAGCCGTCATCGGTCCCTCCATCAGCCAACGCGCCTATGAGGTTGGTCCTGAATTCTTTGAGGATTTTCTGGCCGAAGATCCCGACTATGCCCGCTATTTCGCCCAAGGTGAGGCAGACCGGATGCAGTTTGATCTGCCCGGATTTGGCTTGAACCGCCTGCGGGCAGCGGGCGTCGGCCATGCCGAATGGACACGGCACTGTACGTATAGTGATCCCGACCGGTTTTATTCCTACCGGCGCACCACCCACGCAAAAGAAGCGGACTATGGGCGCCTGATTGCCTGCATCACCCTTTGATCTTGGCAGGATTGGGGCAAAACCTGCCCCAGACCTGCCTAAATGCGCGACCCCAATCTGGAAACAATGCGCGATTTTCCATCTGATTGGTGACCGCAGGGCCGCCTAGCCCATAAAAACAAGGGCACCCGGCAATTGGGGCAAGCTGACCATAAAGCGACATAAACTGCGCCTAAGTTTTCTCAACTTTTTCTCAAATTGCCAAAAACCGGCCCGATTGACCCGCCATATTCATCCTCAAGCAAGGGCAAACGCCCAGACCAGAATGCACAAGAGGACCAGAGCCATGAAAACCAACAAACGCTTCATCAAAGGTGTCGTCGAAGCCGCAGCCAAGAACGATACAGTGATGCCCTGGGCCCGTGGCGCACGCCGCGCTGCATTCATCGCCAAGCGCAACGCGGCAGAGCCGCAGCGCAAGAGCGCATAACCAAAGAAACCTCCCTCCCGGTTAACGGGATTTGAACGTTCCCTCGTTCAGAACGCCCCGCATGTGTTGATTCGCATGCGGGGCGTTTTTGTTTTCAAATGTGGCAAATCCATCCGCAATTAAGGAAACAGTAAGGCAAACCCCCTCAGAATTGGGAAAGAAAAAGGCGTCAATGTCCGCCGTTTTTTGACAGTCATGGGCTTGGGCTGCGATTTTCGCTGCAATGAAGACATGAAATGACACCTGTTATTTCCGTGGTTGTCGGTGGGGGCCGGCACGGATGTGACAAACCTGAGAAAGGTTATCGCATGACACTGAACGCATACCGCACCACTGGTGCGACATCCGCAGGACTGTCACAGCCGGGCTTTGCCCAATATCCACCGGCACAGCGTGGCGGGCGTGGCACATCGTCTGTGCCCATGCGCAGTTTTGAAATTGCTGCCCTGCGCAAGGACGGATCGCTGTTCATCGGACAAGACCGGGCACCTGCCCTGTCATTGTTCGAATCCGCGTTCTCCGCCTTTGCCCGCGGCACTGTTATCCAAACCGAAAGCGGCGGCATCGCAGTGGAAGATCTGCAACCGGGCGACATGGTCAACACCTCGTCGGGCGAACCTGCAAAGGTGATCTGGATCGGTTCCAGCAGTTTTGTGCCTGCCGATGCCGGACGCCGGATGCCATTGCTGCGGATCATGGCAGATAGTTTTGGTCCGGCACGTCCCTCGTCATTCCTGACCGTTGGACCTGGCGCGCGTATCCTCAAGACCCCGCATCATCTGCGCGGTGAAGCTGGCGAAACCAAACTGCTGACCCCGGTGCGGGAATTTGTCGATGGTGTGAATGTGATCGAAGTGGTGCCGCCAACCCCGGTGCGCCTGTTCCACATATGCCTGTCGCGCCATGCGGCGATCAATGCAGGCGGGCTGGAGATGGAGACATTTCACCCCGGCGCCCAAGCGATGCGGGCAACTTCATCTTCGTTGCGGGACCGGTTCTTGGAAATGTTCCCACAGATCGACACATTGTCGGATTTTGGACCATTGGCACATCCCCGCGCACCCGAAATCGGCGCAGAGGCCGAAACAATTTTTGCGCTTCAGGCCTGAGTTTCGAGCCGCTGTTCCAACACATCAAAGGGAACGCCGGGTTCATCCTTGGCGCCACGGATCACCAGACTGGTTTTTACGCTGGCCACATTGGGCGTGGTCAGCAAATCACCGGTCAGAAAGCTTTGAAAGCTTGAGAGGTCCGGCGCGACGCATTTGAGGATAAAATCCACCTCACCGTTCAGCATGTGACACTCGCGCACCAGCGGCCATTCCCGGCATTTTGCTTCGAAGGCGCTCAAATCGACCTCGGCCTGACTGGCCAGCCCCACCATCGCAAACACCTGCACCTCAAAACCCAGCTCGCGGGCGTCGACCTCGGCATGGTATCCTTTGATATATCCCTGTTCCTCAAGGGTCCGCACCCGGCGCAGACAAGGCGGCGCGGAAATGCCAACCCGTTTGGCCAATTCAACGTTGGTCATACGACCGTCCGCCTGCAATTCAGCCAGAATTTTCCGATCAATCGGATCAAGCCGTGTGCCTGCCATGTTTGCCCCTTTCAAGATTGCGATTCTTATAGCAGCGCCAGTGGCGCACGCAATAATGTTTCGCATCCACGCAAGATTCTTTCTGCGATGTTCAATTGCCCTCAAAGCGCACCAAAGAACGGTCATTGACCTCAGGCGCTAACAGCTTGGGTTTGCGGCTGATAATCGGATTTCCAAAGCAGGTAAAGCCGCCTTGCCCTCACCTCCGAGTTTATCAGGGGTTTAAGCAGACCGCCGCCATGGCTATATCGATCAAGCTACAATTGATCTTCGGGGGTGCCATATGGCCGAGACACGCAAAACAAAGGTTCTGATCATCGGCTCAGGTCCGGCGGGATATACCGCAGGCGTTTACGCCAGCCGCGCCATGCTGGAACCTATTTTGGTGCAGGGCATCGAGCCCGGCGGCCAGTTGACCACAACAACCGAGGTCGAAAACTGGCCCGGAGATTCCGAGGTGCAAGGCCCGGACCTGATGATCCGTATGCAAGAACACGCCAAAGCCATGGGCACCGAAATCATCGGCGACATCATCACCGATCTGGATCTGTCGAGCCGCCCTTTCCACGCCAAGGGCGACAGTGGCACCACCTATGTGGCCGACGCTGTGATCCTTGCCACTGGCGCCCGCGCCAAATGGCTGGGCCTTGAAACCGAGGAAAAATTCAAGGGCTTTGGCGTCTCTGCCTGCGCGACCTGTGACGGATTTTTCTATCGCGGTCAGGAAATCGTGGTCATTGGCGGCGGCAACACCGCCGTGGAAGAGGCATTGTTCCTCACGAACTTTGCCTCCAAGGTCACCCTCATCCACCGCCGCGACGAGTTGCGGGCGGAGAAGATCCTGATCAACCGCTTGATGAAAAACCCCAAGATTGAGCCGCTTTGGTTCCATGAGCTGGAAGAGGTTTACGGTACCGACAATCCGCTGGGGGTTGAAGGGGTGAAGGTCAAACACACCAAAACCGGCGAGATCACGGACATTCCGGCCAAAGGCGTGTTTGTCGCCATCGGCCACGCACCCGCCAACGAATTGGTCAAAGACACGCTGGAGACCCATATGGGCGGCTATGTCGTGACCAAGCCTGACAGTACCGAAACCTCGATCCCCGGCGTATTTGCCGCGGGCGATCTGACGGACCACAAATACCGTCAGGCCGTAACCAGCGCGGGCATGGGATGTATGGCCGCGCTTGAAGCAGAGCGCTTTCTGGCCGAGGTCGGTGACGACGAAGGCAAAGATACCTCCCTGCCGCTGGGCCACGGCGCAGAAGTAAAAGAGGGCGTTTAACGCTGATTTAGACGGTTTGGCGTGGTTTTTGCGCCAAACCGCGAACTTTTTCCTTTTTGAAAGCTGTTTTTTCGAGCTTTGCTAGACATTTGTCTTATTGAGGGGGCATACCGCGCGGGAAAGTCGCGCTGCGACCTGAGGCAAAACGAGAAAACCATGACAATGTTGAGCAATCTGGCCCCGATACCGGAGCTTTTTGTATCCTACGATTCCGCGCAAAAGATGAAACTTGAGGCGGCGGAACTGACCAGCCACGATCTGTCTCCGCGTCAGATCTGTGATTTGGAACTGTTGATGAACGGCGGATTCAATCCGCTCAAGGGGTTCCTGTCCGAAGAAGACTACAACGGTGTTGTTGAGAACATGCGGCTGGCCGATGGCAGCCTCTGGCCGATGCCGATCACGCTGGATGTCTCTGAGGAATTCGCCGCCTCGATCGAAGTGGGGCAAGACATCGCGCTGCGCGACCAAGAGGGCGTGATCCTTGGCACGATGACAGTGACCGACCGCTGGACACCCGACAAATCGCGTGAGGCGGAAAAGGTTTTCGGCGCGGATGACGACACCCATCCAGCCGTGAACTATCTTCATAATCAATCGGGTAGCGTATATCTCGGCGGTCCGGTTACGGGCATCCAACAACCTGTCCACTATGATTTCCGCGCTCGCCGCGACACACCAAACGAATTGCGCGCCTATTTCCGCAAGCTGGGCTGGCGCAAGATTGTGGCCTTCCAAACCCGCAACCCCTTGCACCGTGCGCATCAGGAACTGACCTTCCGGGCCGCCCGCGAAGCACAGGCGAACCTGCTGATCCATCCAGTGGTGGGCATGACCAAACCCGGCGATGTGGATCACTTTACCCGCGTGCGCTGCTATGAGGCCGTGCTCGACAAATATCCCGCCGCCACCACCAACATGTCTTTGCTAAACCTCGCCATGCGCATGGCCGGCCCGCGCGAGGCCGTTTGGCATGGGTTGATCCGCAAGAACCACGGCTGCACCCATTTCATCGTTGGCCGCGATCATGCGGGCCCCGGCAAGAACGCGCAGGGTGACGATTTCTACGGCCCCTATGATGCGCAGGATCTGTTCCGCGAACATCAAGAGGAAATGGGCATCGAAATGGTCGATTTTAAGCACATGGTATATGTGCAGGAACGCGCCCAATACGAACCCGCTGATGAGATCTTGGACAAGGACGACGTAACGATCCTGAACATCTCGGGCACCGAATTGCGCCGCCGCTTGCAAGAGGGCCTTGAGATCCCAGAATGGTTCTCGTTCCCAGAGGTCGTCAAAGAGCTACGCCGCACCCGCCCGCCGCGCAGCCAGCAAGGCTTTACCGTGTTTTTCACCGGCTTCTCCGGCTCTGGCAAATCTACGGTTGCCAACGCCTTGATGGTCAAATTGATGGAAATGGGTGGCCGCCCTGTGACCCTTCTTGACGGTGACATCGTGCGCAAAAATCTCAGCTCTGAACTGGGCTTTAGCAAGGAACACCGCGATCTGAACATCCGCCGTATTGGTTATGTCGCCTCTGAGATTACCAAAAATGGCGGCATTGCCATCTGTGCGCCCATCGCGCCCTATGCCACCACACGCCGCGCCGTGCGCGAAGACGTCGAAAACTTTGGTGCCTTTGTCGAGGTCCATGTCGCGACGTCGATTGAGGAATGTGAACGCCGCGATCGCAAAGGCCTGTACAAGTTGGCCCGCGAAGGGAAGATCAAGGAATTCACAGGTATCTCAGACCCCTACGATGTTCCAACAAACCCCGAGTTGAGCCTTGAGACCGAAAATGTTGAGGTCGACAACTGCGCCCATCAGGTGCTGCTCAAATTGGAAAGCATGGGTTTGATCAACGCAATGAGCCTTTGATCGCCACACAAGCTACAAAAAAGGCCGCAGTGGAAACTGCGGCCTTTTGCGTTTCTGAGGTTCGATCAACCGGTCAATGCACCATCACCGGCGCATAGTCGTGTTCGCGGGCCAGATGAAAGGCCAGCTTGCGATTGCCCACCAGCGCGAGCTGCTGCCCTTCGGCGTCATGCACCGCATAAAGCTGTTCGAGACCTTCGGCCTGTGCGCGGACCTCACGCGGTAGATCCGTCACCGCAATTGTTTTCACATAAACGGTCCGGTCCTTGGATGTCTGGGCGTTGATATTTTCCACTTGGCTACCCTTTCTTAATCGCGATTGTCTGTACAACTGTCTCTGGTTTGGCGCGGGTCAAGTCCACATGCAGCAAACCGTTCTCCATCAGCGCCTCTCCAACCTCGACCCCGTCTGCCAGAACAAACGAGCGTTGGAACTGCCGCGCCGCAATACCGCGATGCAGGAACACACGCCCCGCGGAATCGTCGGTCTGGCGGCCACGGATCACCAACTGGCGGTCCTCAACGGTGATCGACAGATCTTCATCGGCAAACCCGGCCACGGCCAATGTGATGCGATAGCTAAAATCAGATGTCTGTTCGATGTTGAACGGGGGATACCCTTCGTTGCCACCTTTGGCCGTGCGTTCCAGCACCCGTTCCAGCTGTTCAAACCCCAACATATGGGGATAAGAGCCAAGCGTCATTTTTGTCATGCGACACGTCCTTACGATCTCAAGCGACAGTCAAATATCAGGCCCCTGATGCGGCAACCCGGTAAAAAGAATATGGGGGCGCATTTGGCGCGGTGCAAGGGCTATGCGCGATCATGGCTAACCCCTATATTCAACGGACCGATGCCAAACGGAATCACCTGCCCATGACCGACCCCCAAGATCTGTCGATGAAAAACGACGATGTGCTGCGTGTGGAACTGGAAGTGTTCCGCCGCGAGCACCGTGATCTCGACGAGGCCATTCATGCGCTTGTGGATCGAAAAACCGGCGATCAACTGACCCTTCAGCGGCTGAAAAAGCGCAAACTGCGGCTCAAGGATCTGATTGCCCAGATCGAAGACCGCCTGACCCCTGATATCATTGCCTAAAGCGCCGGTGTTGCATTGCCACGGCGGGCCGCTTGGCTATAGTGCCGCTTCTTCAAATTTCTAAGCAAAGGCCCAGTTTCATGACCACCCCCCCTGTTGGTATTATCATGGGATCTCAGTCGGACTGGGCCACCATGCGCGAGGCGGCAACGCTGCTGGATGAATTGGGCATTGCCTATGAGACACGGATCGTTTCTGCGCATCGCACACCTGACCGGCTTTGGGAGTATGGCAAAACGGCAGTGGACCGTGGCCTGCAAGTGATCATCGCGGGCGCGGGCGGCGCCGCGCATTTGCCGGGGATGATGGCCTCCAAAACCCGTGTGCCGGTGATTGGCGTGCCGGTGCAGACCAAGGCGCTTTCAGGGGTGGATTCCCTGTATTCGATTTTGCAGATGCCCAAAGGGTTTCCCGTGGCAACCATGGCCATCGGCGCGGCGGGTGCTGCCAATGCCGGATTGATGGCCGCAGGCATTCTGGCGTTGCAAGACGCAGGTGTAGCAAAGCGGCTCGATGAATGGCGCGATGCGCTGAGCGCGTCAATTCCGGAGGCTCCGGTAGATGAGTAACCCTCTCCCCCTCGGCAGCACAATCGGTATTCTGGGCGGCGGACAATTGGGCCGAATGCTGTCTGTTGCGGCGGCGCGGCTTGGCTTCAAAACGCATATCTTTGAACCGGGCGCTAACCCGCCTGCGGGCCATGTCGCGGATGCAGTGACCACCGCAAGCTATGACGATCACGATGCACTTTTGCGTTTTGCAAAGTCCTGCGATGTGGTGACATTCGAATTTGAAAACGTGCCAACCGCCGCCTTGGATGTGATTGAGGCGCAAGTGGCGATCCGGCCGGGTCGCGAGGCGCTGCGGATCTCTCAGGATCGCCTGACAGAGAAAGAATTCCTGCAAGGTTTGGGCCTCACAGTTGCGCCCTTCGCCGATGTGCCAGACGCCGCCGCGATGCAGATCGCCGTGGACACCATCGGCGCACCCGCGATCCTGAAAACCCGGCGGTTTGGTTATGACGGCAAAGGTCAGGCCCGGCTGCGCAGCGACAGCGACGCGGATCAGGCCATCGCTGACATGCAAGGCGCGCCTGCCGTTCTCGAAGGGTTTGTCGAATTCAGCCACGAAGTATCCGTGATCGCCGCCCGCAGCCCAGAGGGCGATGTGGCGTGCTTTGATCCGGGTGAAAACGTGCATCGTGATGGCATCCTTCACAGCACCACTGTGCCTGCCAAACTGAGCGCATCCCAGCGCATGGATGCCGTCCTGATGGCCGCCAATATCCTGAATGCATTGGATTATGTCGGTGTTCTGGGGGTCGAGCTATTTGTTACGGCGCAAGGGTTGGTGGTCAATGAGATTGCCCCGCGCGTGCATAATTCGGGTCATTGGACACAAAACGGCTGCACCGTGGATCAGTTTGAACAGCATATCCGCGCCATCACCGGCTGGCCGTTGGGAGATGGGTCTCGCCATGCGGATGTGGTGATGGAAAACCTGATTGGGGATGACATGGACCGCGTGCCCGAATTGATGAAAGAGCGTGATTGCGCCCTGCATCTCTATGGCAAGTCGGACACCAAACCGGGGCGCAAAATGGGACATGTGAACCGCATTCAGCGCGGATGATCAGCCAATAAACCGCGCTGCGATTTCACCGGACAGATACGAAAACTGCCCGCCCGCAAGGGTCGCCGCCACGCGGCGGCTGTCTTTGTGCAAAATCACCATATCCGCTCGCATCCCCGGCGCCAGCGTACCGCGATCAGCCAGCCCCAGCACCTTAGCCGGGCCTGCCGACACCAGATGCCATGCAGCGGCCAGATCGCATAGCCCCGTGTCCGCCAACATCAACGCCGCCCGGCGTGGTGATGGGTAGTGATAATCGGAGGCAAGCGCGTCACACATGCCCATCGCAATCAGATCAACCGCCGACAGATTGCCATTGTGCGATCCGCCCCGCACGACGTTGGGCGCGCCCATCACCACCGCATCTCCGGCCGCATGGGCCGCTTCTGCGGCGGCTTGAGTTTCAGGAAATTCCGCCACCCGCACGCCCCGGCCCCGCCAGATCGCGCGGTCTTCGATGGTTTGGTCGTCATGGCTGCCCATCTGAACACCGGCCTCAGCCAAAGTTGCACAAAGCGCATCCAGCGCTGCGGGCACTTCGCCCCCGCGGGCGTGCATGCCTTGCATCATGGCCAAATGCACATCGGGATTGCGCCCCGCCTTAAGCGCCTGCCCCACCATCCGTTTCGGTGTTTTCCCAGCCGCCAGACGGTCATGCGGCAGATGATCGTTGAACACCACATAAGACAGCCCCCACTGGCGAATACGGTCCGGCAGCTCTGCATAAAGATCAAGCATATGCGTTTCAAATCGCAATTGCGCCCGCAGGTCCGTCACCACATCCGGCGCAGTCGCACGGATCGCGCCGAACACCTGATCGGCAAAATCCAACCCGCGCAAGCCCCCTTCCCAGCTGACGAATTGCGCCAGAACGGCGGTGGTGATCCCGTTTGCAGCCAGCTCTGCCTCAGCGGCGATCAACCCTTCGTTCATCTGTTTCATCGCGCCTCGGCGCGGCGCAAGGTGGCGTTCAAACGCATCACCATGCAGGTCAATAATACCGGGAAGCACCAGAAAACCGGTCAAGTCCACTGTACGGCCAACCTGCTCCGCCTGCATAACGCCCTGCGCGAACGAGACCGTCTGAACCCGCAGCCCACCCCGCAACAGCACCTCAGCACCGGTCAGATCAAGGTGTGTCATCAGGCAGGTCCACTCCGGGCAGGCACACCCCATCGGAGCAGCCGATTGAATCCAAAACACCGTCCAGCCATGTCATTGAACGGTCAAACGATCCGGTTTCAAGAAAACTCATGGTTTGTGCGATCACCCTTGGATTGTTCATCATAAAGGTATGGGTCACCGGCAAGACGATGTGATCCGTCATACCCTCCACCATCGTCGATGCAACCGAAACCTTGCCATCATCCGCGCCCGGCAACAGCGACGAAAAATAGGGATTCAACGATTGCGACCCGGCGATCACACCCACCGGATAGTCCACAGCAGGCAAACTGCGCGGCAATGATGCCGCCCCCGTCCCCATCTGCGCCCCGGCCGGTCCATTGACCCAGCCGAACACATTGTAATCGTCCAATTCATCAACGACTTCACTGCCCTGATTGGGCGGGGCCAGCATCACAACGCGGCCAATCATATCTGCGCCCGCTTCTGCGGCCCATTGACGGACAAGGATGCCCCCCATCGAATGGGTCACAAAATCAACCTTCTCGGTCCCGCATTCGGCGATCGCATCCGGCAAAGTCGGCTTGATCAGGTCTTGGATAGACGCTTCTGTCGACCGATAGCCAGGGCGAAAAATGCGGTATCCTTCCGCCTCCAACGCGGCTTCCATCAATGCAAAAGAGGTCTCACTGCGGGCCAGACCGTGCAGCAATATCGCACAGCGCTGTTCGGCCAAAGCCGGCAGTGCGGCCAGCCAGAAAATCACAAAAGAAATGACAAAGCGTGCGTTCATATCACTGAGATAGACTGAAAACCCGCCATGTGAAATGCTACCCTCAGTTAACCTGACGAAAAGATCCGCCATGTCTGAATACCCACGCGTGGCCGTTCGCGCCATTCTGATCCACGAAAACAAATTGCTTTTGGTCAATGCCTACGCAAACGGGCAAAGCGCATTGATGTGCCCCCCCGGCGGCGGGGTGGAGGCGGGGTCATCCCTACCTGAAAACCTATGTCGTGAGGTGTTTGAGGAAACAGGGCTGCGTATCGAGGTTGGCGCACCCTGTTTGGTGAACGAATTTCACGATCCTGGCGGCAGCTTTCATCAGGTGGACATCTATTTTCGCTGTAGCATCATCGGGTCAGCCGAGATCGATTCAAACTGGCAAGACATTGACAGGATCGTCACGGATCGGCGTTGGGTCACCGCCGAAGAACTGGCCAATGTGCATCACAAGCCAGACAGCCTTGGCGCTGTGGCTTTCGACCCTCAGAATGCAATCACCTATGATCCACTGGAACCTTTGGTGCGGTAACAGTCCATCCGATCCCACCAACAACCATTGCCGCGGCCACCATCAGCAAAACGCCAACGGTTTCATTTAGCAAAAGCGCACCGCCAAGGATCGCCAAAATCGGCACACTCAACTGAACAACCGCCGCGGTCGCGCCTTCAATTTGCGGCAGAACCCGATACCACAGCGCATAACCCAGGCCCGATGTCAGCCCACCGCAAAGGATCGCAAGCGCGGCCCCGGTGATCGTGAGGGAAAGTGCCGGGCCGACCAACAGAACGATCAATATCGGAAGACAAAGCAAGAAGTTCGCGGTTGTCGCCGCCAACGGATCCACTGCACCGCGTCCAATGATCGAATAGGCCGCCCAGCCGAGCCCTGCAACAACCATCAAAGCGGCACCAACCACATCCGTGTTCCCACCCGCACCCGGCCAAAGCGCAATAAGTAACCCGGCAAATGCCAGCCCTGCCCCACTGACCTGTCGCAAACTTGGACGCATGCCAGTGGTCGCCGCGTGAACAAACATCGCAATCTGGACCACACCAAACAAAATCAACGCTCCAAGCCCGGCGTCAAGTGTCAGATAGGCCAGCGAAAATCCCACCATGTAAGCGGCCAGACTAAACGCACCGGGAAGCCGTTTCTTGCGCAACAAACGCAAGGATCCCCCCCGCAGCGTCATCAGCATCCCTAGCACCACCGCACCCGAAAGGACCCTGATCAAGGCAAAGCCGGACGGGTCCATATGTCCCCCCGCGATTGCCAGGCGCGTGAGAAGGGAATTTGCTGCAAAGGCAACCATGGTCAAACTGATAAGCAGGAAAAGCCGCATAACGTTGGCTTAGCGGTCGTTCTCTTCCCCGCCAAGCGGGAAAGCCAAATGATGCCGCGTTAGTGAAAAATAAAGTCATCCTCCTCTGAAAAACCAGAGATCAATGCATCAATTTCTGCCGGGCTCAGATCGGTAAGACGCGCCTTTCGCAGGGCGGTTATACTGTCGAACTCTTTCTTGAACATTGTAACAACATTTTTGCGCAACTCTTGGTCGTTCATCGCATTCAACAGTGCGTCCTTGATCATGCCCTGCTGCTCTTGGAGATTTGCGGTCTGTGCGCGCCTCTCTCGCGCAACTGTCAAGGCATTGACGATTGCGCAATGCAACATTTCCTCATCCATATCATCTTTTCTGAGGTAGTCATGGCAGCCCCCTCGCATCGCCTGCACCGCTGTGTCGACCGCACCATTGCCGGTGATCATGATTTTTCCGGCATCACGGTTCTGGTCATTTTGCAAGATGTGATCCAGTGCGACCAACCCATCCCCAACTGGAAGCCGGTAGTCGATCAAAATCAGGTCATAGTTTTCGTTGATCACCGCCTGATCCATCGCATCAATGCTATCCACTTCATCAAATTGGATCGAAAGGCCCGTGCGCTGGCTAAGCCGCCGAATACGCGCACGATCAAAATTGCTGTCATCCAGCAGCAGCGCCCGAATGTCACCGGGCATTGAAACATGCGGTGAAGGTTGCAGTTCTGTTGATCCGGACTGTAGCATTGGTCTCTCTTTCACATGCGTTTGTGAGTGAAAGATTGGCGCGGCTATGTTTATCAAACCTTAATACCGCGTACAGTGGGCAGTCTTCTTCGTTCAAAGTTTATTCGGATTGTCAGGCTGGCACCGTCCTGTTGTCCGCACTTCAATGCAACATCCTTTGCCGAAAACCGACGGCACCACAGATGCGGTGCCACCGTAGAAGTTTGCGATTTTGCGAACGTTGGCCAACCCCATCCCGCTGCCCTCGACCTCATCGCGTGGGCGCAGGGTGATCATCGCGCCAAAGATCCGCTCCCGAAACTCTTCAGCGATCCCCGGACCATCATCAGAAACTGTCAGCACGACTTCAGTTCCATCCATCAGTGCGGCCACATGAATCTTGCCTGACGTTTTATCATGGTGCCTCACCGCATTGGAAATCAACGCTGACAGCAATGTCAGAATATCTCGATTGCCGATCGTGATTTCTAGCCCTTTCAGATCGCGTGTCACGTCAAACGCGCCTGGAACGTCAAGCTCTTCCAATACCTGATCAAGCACCAAATCCAAGGATAGGGTTTCAACCCTCTGCATTCTGCCAATACGCGAGAACGTGAGCAGATCCACCAGCATGCGATCAAGTCTGCTGGTATGTCGGTTCATCAGATCAATCGAAGCCGCAACCTGTCCTTGCACAGGAAATCCGGCCTCTTCCAAATCTTCGGAGATCCAATTTGGCAGCTCAAGTAGGGCCCTGACAGAGCTTCGCACATCATGGCTGATAAGATAGATAAAATCCTCGATATCCTGCGAATTTCGTCCAGTGTCCCGAGAGGCGGCAACACTCTCAGATTGGGCAGCCATCTGTTCGCTTTGCATAATGTCCTCAATAAATCAGTCAGATAGAGGACTACACAGACATCCTTTCTTTTTGCTTAACATCGCCGCCATGAGGAACTTATAAGTCCTTCAACGCCGCTTTCACATGCGCCGGATATTTGTCACGCAGGCTCCGCCATCGCAGAACCTGTTGTGCATGCCCCGCCTTGCCGGAAATCAATTCCCATTTTTGCGCAACCCCCCGCAACGCCTCTTCGGGCTGCACGTTTCCCATGACCGCTGCATCCAATCCCTTTGCCAAGGCCGCGAAATATTCAGAGTGACCCTTGAGATAGAGATCGGGAATGGCATTGCGCATCGCCTCTCGGTGGACTTTGAGGAAGGGCGCAGAATAGGCCTCGACGATCGTTTCATCCTGGTAATGCTCTGCCCGAAAGGGGTCGAAAAACCCGTCGGTTTGACCGACAGCCAACGTCGACATCCGTGGGCTAGCGGCGAAAAGTGAAAACAAATAAGCAAGCTCGGGTTGATCAGACGTGGCACTCACCACAAAATTCCAGCCCCAGTTGAAGTAGGGAACAGCCAGAGGCCCCTGCCCGATTTGTCCGCCGGGCGTAGGGCCAAATACCATGCGTCCCTGCATCGCTGACTTGGTTTTGTTGAGGTATTTTTGCGTCCCGCCCCAGCCGATATTCGCATAGATATCACCCTGGGCGTACCGCTCCCAATTCTCGAAAAGGCCAATGCTGGCGTGCCCCGGCGCGAGGCTTTCTGTGGCGCGGATCATCTCCTCAAGTGCTGTGACACCCGCCTCTCCGTGGATTTGGGGCGTGAGATCCGGCGCCATGGGCCAGATCCCCTTGGCATGGAATCGTCCCCACCATTCCCACGCGAGAAATTGTGGCACGCGAAACAACAAACCGCCAAAGACCCCATCATCAGGCGCATGAAAGAATGCCATTTGCCGGTCCAGCTCCTCCCATGTGCGAGGGATTTCAAGCCGTTGACCAAACCGATCGGAGAAGCGAGCCTGATGATCCGTGCTCGACATCATATCTGCGTGGTAAAACATCAGATAGGCATCGCCATCTGTCTGAAATCCATAGGTTTCACCGTCAAATGTATCGCCGGTCGGATAGAGGATGCCGTCACGAAATCCTTCCGGTTCATGGGCGGCAACGTAACCATCCAGCGGCAGTAAAGTGCCGGCGGAGACCAGATCCGGCAGAGAAAATGTTGCCGGCAATGCGACGTCGAACCGCCGCTGATCCAGAACATTGTCGAGGATAAGTGTGTTCACAACCTCATCCAGCGGCACCTCAATAGGTTCGACATTCACACCGGTTCGATCCGTGAATGCCGCAATGACTGGCCCGAGATTGGCCCCGGATCCATTTGGTAACAACAGACTAAGCGTTTGTGAGTGCCCTGAAAATCGATCCCGCAGAACATTCTCAACATAGACATCTACATCCATTGCAGAACCGGCCGTTAAGGATGGGGATGCGCACAAGGCTCCTGCCGCAGAGGCAAGTCCACCCGCGCAAAGCCCGAGGGCATATCTCCGGGTCAACGCAGCCGGCGGATCAGTTTTGCAGAGCATGGCACAGTCCGGTTCAGATCCATTTTGGATGTTCCAAGCCCTATCTTCTGGGCGTTAAGAACGTCTTAATGGGCTTGGCCTATGCAAGAGGGATGTTGTTTCTCAATTGGCTCCGGTTACCGGGGAGAGATTCTTTATCGCGGATCACTGTGCGGCTTCGTATTGCATTGTTGATCCTAGCAGCGGCGACCGCAGTTGTCTGGCTTGTCTCCATGCAACAGGCCCGCGCGATTATGCAATCGTATAACCAGCTTGATCAAACGGCCCTGCCGATCCTCGAACGCTCAGGAGGCATTCAGGTCGGGCTGGTCCAATTGGATGCTTTGATGAACCGAATTGATCGCATTCAGCCGGGCGACTCAACGGATCATATCCGGGACAACATCACCAAATCCGTGCAGGAGATGCATCGCAATTTGGAACGACTGATCACACTTGGCCAATCTCAAATCGCCATTGCTGAGTTAACCAAAAACCTTGATCTTGCCGAAGCCAGTTCGCTCGAGATGCTGGAGGACCGCATTTCCTTCCTTCGGGTCCGGCAAACCTTGGAAGACCAATACGTCATTTTGAACGACTTACACCGGCGATCGCAAGATCTTCTCGAGAAATTCGCCTTGAATTTATCAAGCAAGACCAATGACTTTCTGCAATCAGTAGCAAACTCAGACAATGTCAACGCGGCAATGATCGGCGAAGCATTTGAGGGACTTTTCCTGCCATCGTTGACGGTCACCAGCCTGAGCTTCGAACTCGACAGGGTGGTCAGTCTGGCACATGTTTCGAACATCAACAGTATAGAAGATGACCATTCGCGGGCCTTGGCGCAGGCACAATTGGGATTACAAAGAGCCATCTTGCATCTCGCCGAATTGCCCGAGGGACCAGACCGGCTTGCCTTGTCCAAGCATGTCGCTGGCTTACGCGATGTGTTACGCGAACAGGACGGGATTTTCACTCAAAAGAGAACACTAGCGGCTTTGGTCGCGGCGCAGGAGCGCCATCATCTGACGCAGCAGGCCTTAACTGCAAGTGCGATGCAATTGACCTCTGATCTGGTTACCCGATCACGCGACATTGTTGAGGAGGCTTCACAGGCGCTACAGCAAGCGATTTCCAAGATTACCTGGACACTGATAGTAGCAGTTGCTGTCGGGTTGGCGGTCATTTTTTCGGCCAATTACAGCATTATCGAGCGGCAGTTCAATCGACGCATTCACGTTTTAAATCAGTCTGTTCTGGCCATTGCCGCGGGCGATTTGAAGCACCCTATCCCGGTCTCTGGGTCAGATGAGCTTGGCGAAATGGCCAACGCGCTTGTGACCTTCAAGAAGAACGCCGAAGACCTGCATCACTCAAATGAAGAATTGGAGACATTCGCCTATATCACCGCCCATGATCTGCGCACCCCGATCAGCGCCATTCAAAACTTATGCACCTGGGTCTCGGAAGACGAAGAGAACCGACTGTCGTCCGAGAGCCGCGCTTATTTGTCTTTGTTAGAGAAACGCACGCTCCGCTTGAATGGTCATCTCAATGATCTTTTAGCCTATGTTCAGGCCGAACATGTCTCTGATGCATTTGAACTTGTGGATCTGCACCGGGCTGTGACAACCATTTTGAAAGATCTCGATCCAGACCAAAACTTTGAAGTGTCTTTTGGCAAAATGCCTATGCCCTTCGGGGCCAAAGGCGATGTCCTGCGTAATATCTGCACCAACCTGCTCGCCAATGTGATCAAACACCACGATGCGCCCACTGGCCGGATCACCTTTCGCGCTGAGATCCTCGCGGATCAGTACCGGTTCGAAATCCAAGACGATGGACCAGGCATTTCCCCGCTTTATCACGATAAGATATTCGAATTGTTTCAGACATTAAGACCACGCGATGAGGTCGAAGGCAGCGGACTTGGCCTCGCCGTGGTGCGCAAACTCATCAAACGGGAAAACGGCGCCATCACTGTTTCATCCAATCCCGACCTGAAACGAGGCACTAAGATCAGCGTAACACTGCCGCTCCACCCTCCTCCGGCACGCTGTACCCCAGCCCGATTGGGCAAAGCTGCCTAATCCTAGACAAAGGTGCGAACATGAGACCAAGGAAACTGCAAGAGGCGCGATTTTTAATCGTGGATGATGACGAAATCAGCGTGATGGCAATGCAACGCGCAATGCGAAAACTGAAGATTTCAAATGAAACCCATGTCTGTACGGATGGGCAACATGCCTTGGAGTTTTTGCAAAGTGAACAGCAAAAAAAACACCGGACTGCCGCCGTATATTGTCACGCTGGATCTCAATATGCCGCGCATGGGCGGGCTTGAGCTTTTGGATGCGCTGCGGGCCGATCCAGAACTGTCACGCGTGGTGGTATTTGTATTTACCACCTCTGACACGCCACAAGATGTCAGATCAGCTTATGACCACAACGTGGCAGGCTATGTCGTCAAAGAAAACGCATCCGAAACATTGGCCAACGCATTGAATATGCTGGGAACCTACTCGCGGATCGTTGAATTGCCCGTCTGACGGCGGTCAGCCTATCCCCGGACCCAAAGAAAAGGGCGCGCCGTCACCGGCA
This sequence comes from Sulfitobacter mediterraneus, assembly GCF_003054325.1. Taxonomy (GTDB): domain Bacteria; phylum Pseudomonadota; class Alphaproteobacteria; order Rhodobacterales; family Rhodobacteraceae; genus Sulfitobacter; species Sulfitobacter mediterraneus. Next base: position 203,060 of record NZ_QBKU01000004.1, on the reverse strand, counting down.
CGCCCAAAATTCTCAGCACGATTGGCTGGCTTACATCATGCCGCCCATGCCGCCCATGCCGCCCATGTCGGGCATGCCGCCGCCGGCTGCGCCGCCGTCTTTGGCCGGACGATCAGCAACCATCGCTTCGGTTGTGATCAACAGACCAGCAACAGAGGCCGCGTCTTGCAGTGCAGTACGCACAACTTTGGCCGGGTCAATGACGCCGAACTTGAACAGATCGCCGTATTCCTCGGTCTGAGCGTTGAAGCCGAATGTCAGGTCAGAGCTTTCACGGATCTTGCCCGCAACAACTGCACCGTCCACGCCGGAGTTTTCAGCAATCTGACGCAGCGGCGCTTCGATGGCCTTGCGTACGATGTTGATACCAACGCTTTGGTCGTTGTTTGCGCCTTCAAGGCCGTCGAGCTTCTTGCCGGCCTGAACCAGAGCAACACCGCCACCAACAACGATACCTTCTTGAACAGCGGCACGTGTCGCGTTCAGTGCATCATCAACGCGGTCTTTGCGCTCTTTCACTTCAACTTCGGTCATGCCGCCAACGCGGATCACGGCAACACCGCCTGCCAGTTTGGCAACGCGTTCTTGCAGCTTTTCACGGTCGTAGTCGGAAGACGTTTCTTCGATCTGGCCGCGGATCTGGGCAACACGCGCTTCGATCTCGGCTTTGTCGCCGGAACCGTCAACAACTGTTGTCTCGTCTTTGGTGATCGACACTTTCTTGGCGGAACCCAGCATGTCCATGGTCACGGACTCAAGCTTCATACCCAGATCTTCGGAGATCACCTGACCACCTGTGAGGATCGCAAGGTCTTGCAGCATCGCTTTGCGGCGATCGCCAAAACCAGGCGCTTTCACTGCTGCGATTTTCAGACCGCCGCGCAGTTTGTTCACAACCAGAGTCGCCAGCGCTTCGCCTTCAACATCTTCAGCGATGATCAGCAGAGGCTTCTGAGACTGGATCACCTGCTCCAGCAGAGGAACCATTGGCTGCAGGGAGGACAGTTTCTTTTCGTGCAGCAGGATGATCGCGTCTTCCAGCTCAACAGTCATCTTGTCAGCGTTGGTGACAAAGTATGGGGACAGGTAGCCGCGGTCGAACTGCATGCCTTCGACAACGTCTGTCTCTGTTTCCAGACCTTTGTTTTCTTCGACGGTGATCACACCCTCGTTGCCAACTTTCTGCATCGCGTCTGCGATCTGACGACCGATTTCCGCTTCGCCGTTGGCGGAGATGGTGCCGACCTGGGCGACTTCGTCGCTGTCAGACACAGGACGTGCCGCCGCTTTGATCGCTTCAACAACTTTGGAAGTTGCCAGATCAATGCCGCGCTTGAGGTCCATTGGGTTCATGCCAGCGGCAACAGATTTCATGCCTTCGCGCACGATCGCCTGAGCCAGAACGGTTGCGGTTGTTGTACCGTCACCCGCTTCGTCGTTGGTGCGAGAAGCAACTTCTTTCACCATCTGGGCGCCCATGTTCTCGAACTTGTCTTCCAGTTCGATCTCTTTCGCCACGGATACACCATCTTTGGTGATGCGCGGTGCGCCGAAAGATTTGTCCAGAACCACGTTGCGGCCTTTGGGGCCCAGCGTGACTTTCACCGCGTCAGCCAGGATGTTCACACCCCGGAGCATTTTGTTGCGGGCATCGGTGTCAAATTTGACGTCCTTAGCAGCCATTTGTCGTCTCCTAATATCTATCTTCCGTTTTGGCGGACAATCCTGTCCGGCCTACGGGTTTGATGTTGTGCAATCATGTGGGTCGAACGGATCGTCCGACACCGGGCCGGTCCGCTTAGGACAGGATCCCCATGATGTCGCTTTCTTTCATCATCAGCATTTCTTCACCGTCTACGGTGACTTCTGTACCGGACCATTTGCCGAACAGGATGCGATCGCCGGCTTTTACAGCCATCTCGATCAGCTCGCCGCTGTCTTTGCGGGCGCCTTCGCCTGTCGCGACAACTTCGCCCTCGGAAGGTTTTTCTTTTGCGCTATCGGGAATGATCAATCCGCCAGCAGTTTTCTCTTCGCTTTCTGTGCGCTTTACCAGCACGCGGTCGTGAAGCGGTTTCAATGCCATCTTTGCAGCTCCTTAAGGCTCAAAGTTACTCTCCCAGACCCGCCGCTCCGTTTGAGAGCGGGCCGTTATCACTCATCCAGTTCGAGTGCTAACGGCGCATAGCTAAGGACGAGTCACAAAGCTGTCAACCAATGAGAATAGAAAAATTGTTGGTAGAAATTGCGGATGGCCGCAGTTTGGCTGCCCCAGATCAATCAGACCCTAGAACATTGCCCGATGTTCCGACTGCTTCAGCCCCCACAGGGGTCAGACCATAGACGCCTTTCTCGACCTTCTCAAACCAGCCGTAGTGGTTATCGCGCATCATCCGGGTCGCAACCGAAACCTTGGTTTCCTTGGCCACATCCGCACCTTTGCACGCCCCGACCTCAAACAAATACATCGCAATCTTAAGCGCATCCTGCCGGTAAGCCGTCACCAATCCCGCACGGGTCTGGCCGCCATCGTTTGGATCGCCTTGCCGCCGTGCAAACTCGCGCAAGAGCTGGGCCTCGCGTTTCTTGTTTTTGCGCGGTGCATAAGGCCCCGGATCGCAATGTACCTCGACCAGCCCATCCGACAGGCGCACCGTGATCAGGCCAAGCCCCAGCCGCCGTGCTAGCGCTGTATTGTCCTTCACCGCTTTGGCAAACCGCTTGCCGGACTGGCGCGCCACCGCAAGATAGACATCGTCAGTCACTTTCATCCGGGCGATACATTGGTGAAACAACGTCAGGGAAAACCCCAGCTTCAGCTCAACCACAACCGGCGGCTCCCCCCCCCGCAAGGCCACAACATCGGCCGCGCCAACCTCGGATTTGACCACATAACCCTGATCCTCAAGAAAGGTCTTGATCGGGGGATACAGGTCAGTTTCGCGCGGATTGCTCATCGCCGCAGATTGCCCCATTTTCATGGCCCCTCCAACCCGCTATTCTGACGCCATGACACGTGATGAATTGATGACCTTCTGCGCCGGACTTCCCCAAACCACCCATGTGGTTCAATGGGGCAACTCCGACGTTTACAAGGTGGGCGGCAAGCTTTTTGCCGTTGTTGGGATGGGGGACGGCGGCAACACCGTGACCTTCAAGGCCACCGAAATGGGCTTTGAAATTCTCTCGGACAGCCCCGGATTGCGCCCCGCCCCGTATATGGCTTCGCGCGGGTTGAAATGGATCCAGCACTACGGCGAACCCGGCCTGTCAGACGACAGCCTGCGCGCGCACATCTTTGCGTCTTACGAAATGGCCATTGGTGCCTTGACCAAGAAGAAACGCGCCGAACTGGGGCTTGACGCCGCACCGCGGCAAAACCCGTGACAACAGGCCAAACGCCCCATATAAGGCGGCGAAACCGTTAGATTGCGACGCAAGGATAGCCCATGACCACGCTTGTTTTTGGCCACAAGAACCCCGACACCGACAGCACCGGCAGCCCGATCATCTGGGCATGGTATCTCAACCAGATCAAAGGTGTTGAGGCAAAGCCCGTCCTCTTGGGCGAACCGAACACCGAGGCGCTGTTTGTTCTGGATCACTGGGATCTGGAAAAGCCGGAGATCATGACCGATCTGGCCGCTGATACGCCTGTTGTGATCGTCGACACCAACAATCCCGGCGAACTGCCCGACAACATCAACGATGCCGACATTCGCGGGATCATTGATCACCACCGTCTGGTGGCAGGTCTGGAAACACGCGGCCCGATTGAGATCAACATCCAGCCGCTCGCGTGCACCGCAACCATCATGTACAAAATGATCGGTGATGATCTGGCACAGGCGCCACGCGGGATCAAAGGCGCGATGCTGTCGTGCATCCTGTCCGACACGCTGGAATTCCGCAGCCCGACCACAACGCAGGAAGATACCGCCATCGCCCATGCGCTGGCCGAGGATCTGGGCATCGACATCAGCGCCTTTGCCGCCGAGATGTTCGCGGCCAAATCCGACGTCTCTGCCTTTTCCGAGCCAGAGCTTTTGCGCATGGACAGCAAGGAATTTGATCTGGATGGCACCGGCCTGCGGGTTTCGGTTCTTGAGACCACCTCCCCTGCCCCGCTTCTGGCGCGCAAAGACGCCCTGATGGCCGCAATGCCCGGCGTTGCTAAAGAAGACGGCGCCGCGCAGGTGTTGCTGTTCATCGTCGACATTCTCAAGGAAGAAGCGACCTTGCTGGTGCCCAACGACATGGTCAAACAGATCGCGGAAAACAGCTTTGGCGCATCCGTTGCGAGCGACACCGTTGTGCTGCCCGGCATCATGAGCCGGAAAAAGCAGATCATTCCAAACCTGAAGCTGTAAGGCAGTTTTTGAAGTTCGAAAAAGAAATGGCCGCCCTGGGGCGGCCATTCTCGCTTCACAAGTTGACTGTTTGTTGCTGTTCAGGACGTCTTGAGCAGATCATCCAGCGCCGATGCAACATCGCGCATTTTCACCATGCCTGAATTGGACTGGGTCTGGAGGGATTTCAGCACAGAGATTTTCTTTTCCTTTGTGCTTTGCCGCGACACCGCAGGACGTTTCGCAGGCGCGGCTTTTGCGGGCGCAGGTTTTGCCTGCCGATTGGCTGCTGCCAAGGGCTTGCGCTCTGCGCTCCGGCCGCTGGCCTTTTGATAGGCGCTAACACCAAGCAGCGTCGATGAAATTGTCGGATTATGGAACACGTCCATGTCTTCCCCCAAGTTTTGCAGAGTCCAAACATCGACGTGAATCCCGGCCGTTTCAAACAAATTCCACAATTCGGCCACATTCTCGCGGAGATTGAATATCTCAGGGCACCAATAGGCAGTTATCCCCTGAATTATCCCCAGAATCCGAAACATCACCCGCAAAACCCGAGGCAGAATTAAGGCAGAATTGTGATCAACCGGCGAATCGGGAGCCTCACTGACACCGCATCGCTGGTTCCATAAGGCGGCATTATCCCCTAAGTCTGCTGCATAACCAGTTGGAGCCTTCTGATGACCCGCATTGTCGACACCCTCGCCGAGATTTCCGCCCAATATGATGCGCTCTTTGTGGATCTGTGGGGCTGCGTGCATGACGGGGTCAAAGCCCTGCCTGACGCGGTTGCCGCCCTTCAGGCCTACCGCAAGACCGGCGGCAAGGTTGTTCTGGTCACCAATTCCCCGCGCCCTCGCGCCGGTGTGGAAAAGCAGTTGGTGCATTTTGGTGTCCCGGATGACGCATGGGACACAATCGCCACCTCGGGCGATTCAGCGCGTTCTGCCATGTTTCAGGGGGTTGTCGGGCAAAAGGTCTGGTTCATTGGCCAACCGGGTGAGGAAAAGTTCTTTCAGCCGCTGCATCTGCTCGACGATCCGATGACGATCCAACAGGTGCCGCTGGCCGAGGCCGAAGGTATTGTCTGTACCGGCCCGGAAGATCCGCACGCGGACCCCGATGTGATGCGCCCGCAGTTTCTGATGGCCAAACAGATGGGCCTGAAACTGCTTTGTGCCAATCCCGATATCGTTGTGGATCGCGGCCATCAGCGTGAATGGTGCGCCGGGGCGCTGGCCAAGCTTTATGCAGAGATGGGCGGCGAGAGCCTGTATTTTGGCAAACCACATCCGCCGATCTATGATCTGGCGCGGCGGCGGCTGTCTGCGCTGGGTAAAGTGGTTTCTGATGACCGGATTTTGGCCATTGGCGATGGCATCCTGACCGACATTCAAGGCGCGATTGGCGAAGATATTGATTCTCTGTTCATCACAGGTGGCCTTGCTGCCGCAGAAACCAAAACACTGCGACAACCTGACCCAAACGCGCTAAGTGACTACCTTGAAAAGGAAAAGTCCTCTCCAAACTATTCAATTGGGTTCCTGCGCTAACAATTTTCCCCTTGATTTTCTGCGCCTGCAAAGTAATTAAGTTACATCGGAGATGCTCCGAACGGCATTTTATTACTCAGAGGATGGGGTATGTTGGACAACCTTCCGCGCGGCACGATCTGTATCGAAGACATCGAAATCGGCATGAGCCGCTATCTGCGTAAGGTCGTGACCGACGCGGATATCGAAATGTTCGCGCAGATCTCGACGGACCGGAACCCGGTGCATCTGGATGATGACTATGCCCAAGACACGATCTTTGAGGGTCGCATCGCCCACGGGATGCTGACGGCCGGTTTGATCTCGGCGGTGATCGGGGAACAACTGCCCGGCCACGGGACGGTTTATCTGGGCCAATCGCTCAAGTTTCTTGGCCCTGTGCGCCCCGGTGATATGGTCTATGCCGAGGTCAAAGTAACCGATATCGAGTTTGCCAAGCGCCGGGTCAAAATGGATTGCCATTGCGCCGTGGACGGCAAGAAAGTGTTGATCGGCGAGGCCACAGTGCTGGCACCGTCGCGCAAGTTCGACTGATCCGGCAAGGGGGCCAGCCCCCATCGCGGCAGGCCGCGATTCCCCCGGAGGTTTTTCTGGCCAAATGAAGCAGGCCCAGTGCTTGCCACTGCGGGCCGTGGCCGATAGGCAATGATCTATGAAGATCATCCGTGACCACCAGTTTGTAGATCAAAGCGACCGCGGCGCCACCGCCGCGATTGGCAACTTTGACGGTGTCCATCAGGGCCATATGTCGGTCATTGATCTGGCCCGCAACGCCGCCCCCGATGCGCCGCTGGGCGTGATCACTTTTGAGCCGCACCCCAGAGAGTTTTTCGCCCCCGATGCGCCGCCCTTTCGCCTGATGAGCCGAGATGCGCGGGCGCATAGACTGGAGAAGGTCGGCATTGATCTGCTTTATGAGCTGAACTTTGGCACGCAGCTGGCTTCCCTGACGCCAGAGGAATTTGCCCGCGATGTGCTCAAGGATGGGCTGGGCATTGCGCATGTGGTGGTTGGTGCGGATTTCTGTTTTGGCAAAGGCCGGGCGGGCAACGCTAAGGATTTGATCACCTTTGGCGAGACCTTTGGCTTTGGCGTGACGATTGCCCCCCTTTTGGAAACCGGAGCGCAGACCGTATCCTCCACTGCAATCCGCAAGGCGCTCAGCGACGGCAAGCCGCGCGAGGCCGCCGCAATGTTGGGCCATTGGCACAGGGTTGACGGGCCGGTCATCACCGGCGAACAGCGCGGGCGCGAATTGGGCTTTCCCACCGCGAATATGTCCATTGATGACATCCACCCGCCTGCTTTTGGCGTTTACGCAGTGCTGGTCGATGTTTTGGAAGGCCCGCACAAGGGCAGTTATCAGGGCGCGGCCAGCATAGGTGTGCGCCCGATGTTTGGTGAAAACACCGCCAATTTGGAGACCTATATTTTTGACTTCAAAGGCGATCTTTACGGCGCGCCTCTGTCCATCGCCTTGGTCGAACATCTGCGCGGCGAGGAAAACTTTGACAGTCTGGATGCGCTGATCACCCAGATGGATGCAGATTGCGCCAAGGCCCGTAGCATTCTGGATGCCCTATGAGCGATCCAATTGGGCGCAAGGGCCTGACCCCGAAGTTCTGGGAGAAAAAGCCGCTGTCCGAGATGAACCAGACAGAGTGGGAGGCGCTGTGTGATGGTTGCGGGAAATGCTGCCTGAACAAGCTGGAAGATGAAGACAGCGGCGAGGTGGCGCTGACCCGCGTGGCCTGCCGCCTGCTCGATGATACGACCTGCCGCTGTGTGCACTACGAAAACCGCCATCAGTTTGTGCCAGATTGCATCGTTCTCAAACCCGATAACATGGACAGCCATGCCTATTGGATGCCGCAGACCTGTGCCTATCGTCTGCTCTGGCAGGGCAAGCCCTTGCCCGAATGGCATCCCTTGATCAGCGGCACAGCCCAGTCGGTGCATGACGCCGGGATCAGCGTGCAAGGCGGCACCGTTTCAGAATTCGACACCCCGTTCGAGGAATGGGAAGACCACATCATCGAGGAGCCGACCTGATGTTTTTTGCCTCTGACAATGCAGGCCCGGCGCATCCGCAGGTGATGGAGCGGGTGATTGCCGCCAACACCGACTATGCGATGCCCTATGGCAACGATCCGATCATGGATGAAGTCCGCGCCGAGATCCGCCGCGTGTTTGAGGCGCCGGATGCAGCGGTTTATCTGGTGGCGACGGGCACAGCGGCCAATGCACTGGCGCTGGCCTGCTATTGCCAGCCTTGGCAGACGGTCTTTTGTTCCGAAGTGGCCCATATTCAGGAAGACGAGTGCAACGCGCCAGAATTCTATGCAGGCGCGGCCAAGCTGACAGTGATACCGACACAGGACAAGATGACGCCAGAGGCTTTGCAGGCGGCGATTGCGGCCCGCTCTCCTGATGATGTGCATTCGGCGCAGCGCGGCCCGGTTTCGATCACCCAAGTCACAGAGCGCGGGTCGGTGCATACCTTGACCGAATTGCGGGCGCTCACCGATGTGGCCAAGGCCCATGAGATCCCGGTGCATATGGACGGCGCACGATTTGCCAATGCGACCGAGGCGCTGAGCTGCACACCGGCCGAGATGACGTGGAAGTTGGGTGTGGATGTTGTCAGCTTTGGCGGCACCAAGAACGGCTGCATGGGGGTTGAGGCGGTTGTGTTCTTTGATCCAACAAAGGCATGGGAATTTGAGCTGCGCCGCAAGCGCGGGGCGCATCTGTTTTCAAAGCACCGGTTCCTGTCCGCGCAAATGGCCGGATACCTGCAAGACGATCTGTGGCGCGAGACTGCGCGGCAGGCCAATGCCAATGCGGCCTATCTGGCAGAGGGATTGCGCAAGGCCGGGGCAGAGTTTTTGCATAAACCGGAAGCCAATATGCTGTTCCCGCGCTTCCCACGGGTCATTCACCGCAAGCTGCATGAGGCCGGAGCCAAATACTACCTATGGGACGGACCGCTAGATGGGCCGGAGGACAGCCTGCTTGCCGCGCGGATGGTGTGCGACTGGTCTATCAGCAAAGAGCGGGTCGACCAGTTCCTGAGCCATTTCTAAGCGCCAATCAGGCCCGTTCAAGCAAAGTGGCAAATGCCTCTGACGTTTCTGCCGGATGGCTGATCGGGGCCATGTGGCCTGCCCCTGCGATAACCGACTGAACCGCTCCGGGGATGCGTTTGCACAGCCCGTCATTCACCGCCGCAATGGCGGGTAACGCCTGTTCGCCGCGGATCAGCAGAGTTGGCAAAGTCAGCGCATCAAGCTGCCCCGGTTCCAGCAGTCCGCAAAGATCATCGTAAAGAAACGCATGGGTGTCCGGCACCACGTGGATGGCGCGGGTCATGGCAGCGCGGGTGCGGTCCGGCAAACGGTCCCATGTTCCCGCCTCGCTCCACATCCGGTTGAACAGACGGGCAGCAAGGGCGCGGTCCCCCGCTTGCATCGCATCAACAAAGGGCTGTGCGCGGCCATCTTGATCGCCCATGGTGTCAGATGCGTCGGCCATCGCCACGGCAAAGAAAACCGGCTCGATCAAGGTAATGCTACGGACCCTTGCGGGATGTTCCACCGCCATGCGCAGGGCCGTGGCTGCGCCAAAAGAATGGCCGATCACATCCATCGGCGCGTCATCCATCACCGACAATGACGCCGCAAGCACTGTATCAGCAAAGCTGCTGCGCTCGTCCCAGTCAACGCTGCGGCCATGGCTGGGCATGTCAGGCGCGATAAAGGTCAGATCCTCACCCAGCAATTTGACCATGCCGCCCCATGCCCCGCCAAAGGCCAGCGTGCAATGCAAGGCAAGAACCCGGCGCGGGCCGGATCCAAGCGTGCTCACGTGAGGGGTGAACCCTACTTGGGCTGTCACAGATCGCCTGCCAGATGGGCATCAACGTCGGCGATGCGGTCCTGCCCCCAGAACCGTTGATCACCGACAAAGTAGAAAGGTGCACCAAAGACACCCCGCTCAACCGCTTCTTCAAGGTTGCGGGCATAGGTCTCCGCCCCGACCAACATGCCGCTGTCTGCCAGTGCCGGATCAAAGCCTGCCTCTTGCAAGCAGGCGCGAACAACGTCGTCTTGCGCGATGTCTTTTTCCTCGGCCCAGACGGCGCGGGTGATCAGATGCGCCAATTGCCCCAAATCTCCGCCACCTGCATTCTGCGCTGCGATAAAGGCATAGGCGGCTGGCGCGCCATTGGTCGGCCAATGTGCGGGCTTGAGGTTGAAATCCATGCCAAGTTTCTTGGCCTGCCGCACCAGTTCTTGGGCGCGGTATTCAATGCGGCTGATGTGCCGGTCCTTTGGCGGTGTGCCTCCCGTCCGGCCAAAGGCCGCGACGATATCGAAAGGCTTGTAGTTGATGCTCGCCCCATGTTTGGCGGCCACCTCTTCAAGGCGAGTGCCTGCGAGGTAACAATAAGGGGACAGGGTGGCAAAAAAATAGTCGATCTGGGCCATTTGGCTCTCCTTCTGGGCTGAGCTGCTTTGCGGCACCGTAAGGCCATGCTAGGTGGTGTCAACGTCACGAATCTGTCATCTACGCCCCACTCGGAGACTGCCCCAATGCCCACCCCCTCAGAACCCAAACTGATTTCAGGCAACGCCAATATGCCACTGGCCAAGGCAATCGCGCGGCGCATGTCGCTGCATCGGGGGGTCAATGTCGGGCTGGTCGATGCACGGGTTGAGCGGTTCAACGACGGTGAGATCTTTGTCGAGGTGTTCGAAAACGTGCGCGGTGAGGATATGTTCATCATTCAACCGACCTCGAACCCGGCCAACGACAACCTGATGGAGCTGCTGATCATGGCCGACGCGCTGCGCCGATCTTCGGCGGCGCGGGTCACGGCAGTGCTGCCATACTTCGGTTATGCCCGTCAGGATCGCCGCACCAAGGCGCGGACGCCCATCACCGCCAAGATGGTGGCAAACATGCTGGTTGGCACAGGCATCGAACGGGTTTTGACAATGGATCTGCATGCCGCACAGATTCAGGGCTTTTTCGATATTCCAGTGGACAACCTCTATGCCTCACCGGTGTTTGCCCTTGATATCAAACACACGTTCAAGGACCGCATGGACGAGCTGATGATTGTCTCGCCTGACGTGGGCGGCGTGGCCCGCGCACGGGAACTGGCCAAGCGGATCAACTCCCCCCTTTCGATCGTAGACAAACGCCGCGAAAAGCCCGGTGAGATCGCCGAGATGACCGTCATTGGTGATGTAAAAGGCAAAATCTGCCTGATCGTGGACGATATCTGCGACACTGCCGGCACGCTGTGCAAAGCCGCCGAAGTGCTGCTGGAGAATGGTGCCAAGGAAGTGCATTCCTACATCAGCCACGGCGTGATGTCCGGCCCTGCCGTGGAACGTGTCACAAATTCGGTGATGAAATCACTGGTCATCACCGACAGCATCCAACCCACCGCCGAGGTCAAGAATGCGGCCAACATCCGTATCGTGCCAACCGCGCCGGTCTTTGCCCAAGCGATCCTGAACATCTGGAACGGCACATCGGTGTCTTCGCTGTTTGAGCAGGACACATTGGGCCCGATTTACGATGGAATGTACGCCGGAAGCTGATCGCCTGATCAGCTGACGTCCCAATCGTCGTCTTCTGACAATTCACCAATGGCCGACCACGCCATGCGCACCCGTGCCACACGGGTGTCGCCCCATGTGCGGAACACCATGTCAAAGCCGGCCTCTGTCACCTTGTCTGCCGCAATATCGGCCCGCATGACCGTCGCGGCATCCACATCCCAAAGGGACAGAGACACCTGCACACTGGGCGGGGATTTGAACGCTTCGGAAAAGGTAATCTGCTTGCGGCGCTCGCGCTGGCCCTCACCGGTCCACATGTCACCGCCGTTTTCATAGTCCGAAAACAGGACAACATCACCGCTGTCCACGCCGATAAGATGACTGCGAAGTTTTTTCATAAATCAAACGGTGTCCGGCCTTCCAGTTGTGCGTGCATACTGGCGGATTTTGCGGGTGCAGCAAAGCAAAAAGGCCCCGCTTGCGCGAGGCCTCTTTAATACCATTGTAACCGGATCAGAGGTTTGGCTGTTTCGCCGAAAGACCGATCTCATCGCCCATTGCGACCATATCCGACAGCAGCTTGGCTGCGTCATCCACGGGGCCGGGTTCATTTGCAAAAGCCTCTTTGGCTTTGGCGTAAGTCGTCTTGGCTTCTTCAACCATCTCGTCAAGCTGGTCTTGGGTCATGTCACCCTTAACCACGGCGCGCTCGGCCAGAACCGACACACCGCGGCTGCTGATCTCGGCGAAACCGCCGGTCACAACATAGGCTTGTGTCCCATCCGGGCCGTCTACCGTCAGAACACCGGGGCGCAGCGTGGTGATGGTGGGGGCATGCCCCTCCATCGCCGTCATATCGCCATCCGCACCGGGGATCTGGACCGAAGTGACCTCCATCGAGGCCAGCCGCCGCTCGGGCGACACCAGATCGAATTGCATCGTGTCTGCCATGAGTAAGGCTCCTGATTAGGCGGCGTCTGCTGCCATTTTCTCGGCTTTCGCCTTCACTTCGTCGATGCCGCCAACCATGTAGAAGGCGCCCTCTGGCAGGTGGTCATATTCACCGGCCACAACCGCTTTGAACGACGCGATTGTGTCTTCCAGAGGCACCTGAACACCGTCAGAACCAGTAAACACTTTCGCAACGTCGAAAGGCTGGCTCAGGAAGCGTTCGATCTTACGGGCACGGGCCACGGCGAGTTTGTCTTCTTCGCTGAGTTCGTCCATGCCGAGGATCGCGATGATATCCTGAAGCGATTTGTAACGCTGAAGAACCTGCTGCACGTCCGTGGCGACTTTGTAGTGTTCATCACCGATCACCAGCGGATCAAGCAGACGGGAGGTGGAACCAAGCGGGTCCACAGCAGGGTAGATACCCTTTTCCGAAATCGCACGATCCAGAACGGTTGTCGCATCAAGGTGGGCAAAGGATGTCGCTGGCGCAGGGTCAGTAAGGTCATCCGCAGGGACGTACACGGCCTGAACCGATGTGATCGAACCGTTCTTGGTCGAGGAAATACGTTCCTGCATCGCCCCCATGTCGGTGGCCAGTGTTGGCTGGTAACCCACAGCGGAAGGAATACGGCCCAGAAGGGCGGACACTTCGGAACCGGCCTGTGTAAAGCGGAAGATGTTGTCCACAAAGAACAGAACGTCAGAACCAGATTCGTCGCGGAACTGTTCGGCCAATGTCAGACCGGACAGAGCCACACGCATACGCGCACCTGGAGGCTCGTTCATCTGGCCGTAGACCAGAGCAATTTTCGAATCGGGCAGGTTATCAGGAACGATAACGCCGGATTCGATCATTTCGTGGTAAAGGTCGTTCCCTTCACGTGTCCGCTCACCCACACCCGCGAACACGGACACACCGGAGTGTACCTTCGCGATGTTGTTGATCAGTTCCATGATCAAAACGGTTTTGCCAACGCCGGCACCGCCGAACAGACCAATTTTACCACCCTTGGTGTAGGGGGCCAGAAGGTCGATCACCTTGATGCCTGTTGTCAGGATCTCGGTTTCGGTGGACTGCGCTTCGAACGCAGGCGCATCGCCGTGAATGGCGCGGCTGTCTGTTGCGTCAACCGGGCCCTTTTCGTCAACCGGATCACCGGTCACGTTCAGGATACGGCCCAATGTGCCTTTGCCAACTGGCACCTGGATAGGTGCGCCTGTGTCGGTCACAGCGGCGCCGCGAACGAGGCCTTCTGTGGCGTCCATCGCGATTGCGCGAACAGTGTTTTCACCAAGGTGCTGCGCCACTTCGAGAACAAGGTTTTTGCCGTTGTTCTCGGTGTTGAGGGCGTTCAGAATCTCAGGAAGGTTATCTTCGAACTGCACGTCAACGACGGCGCCGATGACCTGAGTAATTTTGCCGACTGCATTTGCCATGTCGTTTCTCCGATATTGCTTACAGCGCTTCCGCGCCGGAAATGATTTCGATCAGCTCGTTCGTGATGACGGCCTGACGCGAGCGGTTGTACTGGATCGTCAAACTGTCGATCATATCGCCCGCATTGCGTGTGGCGTTGTCCATCGCGGACATCCGCGCGCCCTGCTCCGATGCTGCGTTTTCCAACAAGCCAGAGAAGATCGCGGTGGCAACACCGCGTGGCAGCAGATCCGCAAGGATCGCCTCTTCGGAAGGCTCGTAGTCAAACAGCGTCGAGGCACCCGCATCTTCGCCGGCATCGTCGAATTTAGCCGGGATGATTTGCTGGGCTGTAGGAACTTGGCTGACCACATTGACGAACTTCGCGTAAAACAGCGTCGCCACATCAAATTCGCCGCCGTCAAACCGCGTCAGAACATCCTTGGCGATATTTTGCGCATCGGCATAACCAAGACGCTTCACCTCGGACATGTCCACGTGACCGATCATATAGGCGCCAAATTCACGCTTCAGCTGATCGCGGCCTTTTTTGCCAACGGTCAGGATCTTCAGCTCTTTGCCCGCGGCCAGCACGTCTTGTGCTTTGGCTTTGGCCAATTTGACGATGTTGGTGTTGAAACCACCGCACAGCCCGCGTTCGGACGTCATGACGACCAAAAGCTGAACCTGATCGGACCCTGTACCGCTCAGCAGTTTGGGGGCGCTGTCAGATCCGCCAACGGAGGCCGCAAGCCCCGCCATCACGGCATTGAACCGTTCGGCGTAGGGGCGAGAGGCTTCGGCAGCTTCCTGCGCGCGGCGAAGTTTCGCCGCGGCAACCATTTGCATGGCCTTGGTGATCTTGCGGGTCGATTTGACCGACGAGATCCTGTTTTTAAGGTCCTTGAGATTTGCCATTGGCTTATCTCTCCTTAAGCGAAGTCAGCGGCGTAGGAATCAAGCGCTGATTTGATTTTGTCTTCCAGCTCGTCTTTCACCTTACGATCGTTGTTGGTGATGTCGTCGAGCAGGTCGGCGTTCTTGCCGCGCAGGTGTGCCAGCAGGCCCTGTTCCCAGCGGCCCACTTCGGACACGTCGAGCTTGTCGAGGTAGCCATGTGTGCCTGCGTAGATCACGCAAACGATCTCGGCGTTGGACAGTGGCGCGTACTGTGGCTGTTTCATCAGTTCGGTCAGGCGGGCACCACGGTTCAGCAACTGCTGGGTGGCGGCATCCAGATCGGAACCGAACTGAGCAAAGGCCGCCATTTCGCGGTACTGAGCCAAGGACAATTTCACCGGACCGGCAACCGAAGACATCGCTTTGGTCTGGGCCGAAGAGCCAACCCGCGAAACCGAAAGACCGGTGTTCACAGCAGGACGGATACCTTGGTAGAACAATTCTGTTTCCAAGAAGATCTGACCGTCGGTGATCGAAATCACGTTGGTTGGAATAAACGCGGACACGTCACCACCTTGGGTTTCGATGATCGGCAGGGCCGTCAAAGAACCGGCACCGTTGTCTTCGTTCAGCTTGGCCGAACGTTCCAGCAGGCGGGAGTGGAGATAGAAAACGTCACCAGGATAAGCTTCACGCCCCGGTGGACGACGCAGAAGCAGGGACATCTGGCGATAAGAAACGGCCTGCTTTGACAAATCATCATAGATGATCAAAGCGTGGCGGCCATTGTCGCGGAAGTGCTCTGCCATCGCGGTGGCGGAATAAGGCGCGAGGAACTGCATCGGTGCAGGCTCGGATGCAGTCGCGGCCACAACGATGGAATATTCGATGGCGCCGGATTCTTCGAGCTTTTTGACCAGCTGCGCCACGGTGGAGCGTTTTTGACCAATCGCAACGTACACGCAGTACATTTTCTTGCTCTCGTCGTCACCAGCGGCGGCGTTCACCTGTGCCTGGTTCAGCATGGCGTCAAGCGCCACGGCTGTTTTACCGGTTTGACGGTCGCCAATGATCAATTCACGCTGGCCACGGCCAATCGGGATCATCGCATCAACAGATTTCAGACCTGTCGACATTGGCTCATGCACCGACTTACGCGGGATAATGCCGGGCGCTTTCACATCTGCAAGACCACGGGTCTTGGATTTGATCGGGCCTTTGCCGTCAATTGGGTTGCCCAGACCGTCTACAACACGGCCAAGAAGTTCGTCACCTGTTGGCACGTCCACAATGGAGTTTGTGCGCTTAACAGTGTCGCCTTCTTTGATGTCACGGTCGGAACCGAAGATAACAACACCAACGTTGTCCGCTTCGAGGTTCAGGGCCATACCCTGAATACCGCCGGGGAATTCAACCATTTCACCAGCCTGAACATTGTCCAGACCGTAAACACGGGCAATACCGTCACCGACGGACAGCACGCGGCCAACTTCGGCCACTTCTGCTTCTTGACCGAAATTCTTGATCTGGTCTTTCAGGATCGCAGAAATCTCTGCAGCTTGGATACCCATTTATCCGACCTCTTTCATTGCATTCTGTAGGGAATTGAGCTTCGAGCGGATCGAGGTATCGATCATCTTGGAGCCCACTTTGACGACAAGACCGCCGATGAGGGTTTCATCCACGGTCGTTTGGAGCGTTACGGTTTTGCCTGTGGTCGCCTTGAGCGATTTGGCAAGTTTGTCTGATTGTGTCTTGGTCAGCGCTTTGGCCGATGTAACCTCTGCGGTGATCTCGCCTTTGTCGGCGGCGATCAGGTCGCGCAAAGTCTTGACCAACTGCGGCAAAACAAACAGGCGACGCTTTTGCGCCATCAGCGCCAGCGTGTTGCCCATCATTGGCGACAGTTTCATTTTCTTGGCCAGCGCAGAAACGGCATTTGCCTGTTCATCGCGGCTGTAGATCGGGGAATGGATCAGATTGCGAAAGTCTTCGCTGTCTGCCAGTGCCGCAGACAGACCTTCAAGATCTGTCTCAATGGCTTTGACCTTTTTGGTCTCTTTCGCCAGATCGTAAACGGCAGCTGCATAGCGTTGCGCAATGCCGGTGGAAATTGATGCTGTTTCGGACACGTCCATCCTCTCATACAGTCAGTTCCGGTATGCGAAGGAAGTCGCGTCACCGGAGTGTTGGCGCGGCTTGAAACGGTTCAAGACGTCTAAATCAGGGGCGATGTAGCAGACAGGGTTCCGCCCCGCAACACTGTATCACGCCCCGACGAAGAGTCCCTATCGCTTTATTTTAAGGGGTCAGCGGCACATGCGGCGCTTTGTCCACCTGCAAATCCCTCAATGTTGCTTAAAAATAGCTACGTTGCGCGATTCTTACACCCGCAATCTGCGGCGTGTTGGTCTGATTGCGGCGCATCCAGACCATATCGGACAGACCGCGCATTTCCCGTTTGGGTTACAGCAAATCTTCTTCTGCGTCAGCGACAGACAAGCCTAAGGCCTCCATCCCACTTTCCAAGTGGTCACAAAAGTGCGGAGAGCCCAAAAGGTAATCTGGTGTCGGAATGCTGGCCTCCCGTTCGGCGGTGGCCATTGCCTCGGCCAGATCGTCGGCCTCAAAACTCCCGCGCCCGATCCACATCACTGCGACAAGGCTGTGCAGTTCTTCGTCGTTGAGCGTTTCAAGAAATCCGCGCAGCTCTGCTTCGCCGCGTTCGATCTCATGTCCGTAAAGAATGATCTGCGCCACTTTGCGCTGACTGATCTGTAACATCGCTATCCCCTTTGGTTCAGTGTTTGACTGAACCATGGCATGCCAGTGGCGGGGTTTCTTTGCGCCAGATCAATGTCGGGGTGGGTCTAAACCGGCTTGGCCGTCGGTTCGGCCATCCCTTCAAGCACTTCAATCGCCCGCCGCGCCGTGCGCCGCTCAACTTTGCCTTTGGGCGGGTACACCAGTTTGGTCGCTTCGACCATAAAGGCGCCGCCTGCCATCATCGTGGGCATATGCCGACCGATTTTCTCAAACAATCCAGCCGATTTCATCCAAACCCGTTGCTGCGATGGAAACTGGAACAAGGCGCCCATGTGCCGCTCTGGCAAAAACTGATGTTTGCGCAACTGGGTCTCAAGCTGGCCGGGCGAATAGGGCCGTCCATAGCCAAACGGCGTTCGGTCCCGCCGCGCCCAAAGCCCGGCACGGTTTGGCACAATAAACAGCGCCCTGCCCCCCGGCCCCAGCACCCGCCAGCATTCCTCAAGCAGATCACTGGGCCGTTCCGACGTCTCAAGGCCATGCAGCAGCACCAGCTTGTCCACATGTCCGGTCTCAATCGGCCAAAGCGTTTCTTCGGTCAGAACCGACGTGTTGGGCATTCCGGCTGGCCAGGGCATCACCCCCTGCGGCCCTGGCATCAGAGTAATCACCCGCCGCGCGTCTTTCAGATAGGGCCGCAACAAGGGCGCGGCAAAGCCAAAGCCGACCACCGTCTGCCCCTTTGCTTCGGGCCAGAATTCCAACAGCCGGTTGCGCATACTTTTCTGCGCCGCACGGCCCAGCGCGCTGCGATAATAGAAATTCCGCAAATCTTGCACATCAAGATGCATTGCAGCCCGCCTTGGTGAATGACACTCTGTCTTCATATTACGCACCACCGAGGTAAACGCCATGCCCTATGATCTGATCACGATCCCCTGCCTGTCCGACAATTACGCCTATCTGTTGCGCGACCATGACAGCGGCGAAGTGGCCGTCATTGACGTGCCCGAAGCGGGGCCGATCCTGAAGGAGTTGGAAAACCGCGGCTGGTCTGCAACGCAGGTCTGGCTGACCCACCACCACTGGGATCACATCGACGGGTTGCCGGATCTGCTGGCCCTGCATCCGGCCAAGGTGGTCGGCGGCAAGGCGGACGCACACCGCCTGCCGAAACTGGATCAGGCCGTGTCAGAAGGTGATGCCGTATCCTTGGGCGCATTGGAGGCGCAGGTGCTGGATGTCTCTGGCCATACCATCGGCCATATCGCCCTATATGTGCCAAAAGCGTCCCTTGCCTTTACCGCCGACAGCCTGATGGCGCTTGGCTGCGGTCGCCTGTTCGAGGGGACACCAGAGCAAATGTGGGACAGCATGCAAAAGCTGATGGCCCTGCCCGCCGACACAACCATCTGTTCGGGCCATGAATACACGGCCTCGAACGCGAAATTCGCGCTCACGGTTGATCCCGCCAATGCAGCCCTTATATCTAGATCAACCGACATTCAGGCGGCCCGCGACAAGGGGTTGCCGACTGTTCCCTCGAAACTTTCAACCGAGCTTGAAACCAATCCCTTTTTGCGCCCCGCCGATCCCGGCATTCGCGCAACCCTAGGGATGCAGGACGCCACAGATGCTGCTGTTTTTACGGAAATTCGCAAACGCAAAGACAGTTTTTAAACCCAGCATAAATGGCCAAAACGCACCGATCACGGCAAAAGTGAGCGTCTTTTTCAAGAAAACGCTTGAAGACCGGCCACGATCAACCAAACTCTAATACTATGAGGCCATGGTCGGACCGGGGGTCTGTTATCCCACAGAACTCCGCCGGCCCCGATCGAAAAGGAGCACGCCCGTGCCTTCATTCTCGACTACACTTGAGCAGGCAATCCACGCAGCCCTTGCGCTGGCCAATGCCCGCCGCCATGAATTTGCCACGCTGGAACACCTGCTGTTGGCATTGATTGATGAACCCGATGCCGCGCAGGTGATGAAAGCCTGCTCCGTTGATACGGATGAATTGCGCGACACCTTGAACGAATTTGTCGATGAGGATCTCAGCAACCTTGTCACCGATGTGGATGGCTCCGAGGCGGTGCCTACTGCCGCATTCCAACGGGTGATCCAACGCGCCGCGATCCATGTGCAATCTTCTGGCCGGACCGAAGTGACCGGCGCCAATGTTTTGGTTGCGATCTTTGCCGAACGCGAAAGCAATGCCGCCTATTTCCTGCAGGAACAGGAAATGACCCGATATGACGCGGTCAATTACATCGCTCATGGCGTTGCAAAAGACCCCGCCTATGGCGAGGCACGCCCCCTGTCCGGCGCCCCCGAACACGAGGAAGAGCCGCAGGGCGTCACCGAGGGTGAGAAAAAAGAATCGGCGCTGGCCAAATATTGCGTGGATCTGAACGCCAAATCCCGCGATGGCGATGTTGATCCGCTGATTGGCCGTTCTGACGAGGTCGAACGCTGCATTCAGGTGCTGTGCCGCCGCCGCAAGAACAACCCGCTACTGGTGGGTGATCCTGGCGTTGGCAAAACAGCCATAGCCGAAGGGCTGGCTCGCAAGATCGTCGCCGGCGAAACGCCGGAAGTTCTGGAAAACACCACCATCTATTCGCTCGATATGGGCGCATTGCTGGCTGGCACCCGCTACCGCGGTGATTTTGAGGAACGGCTCAAGGCGGTTGTGACCGAGTTGGAAGAGCATAAAGACGCTGTTCTGTTCATCGACGAGATTCACACCGTAATTGGTGCTGGCGCGACCTCTGGCGGGGCTATGGATGCCTCCAACTTGCTGAAACCTGCGTTGCAGGGCGGCAAGCTGCGCACCATGGGCTCCACCACCTACAAGGAGTTCCGTCAGCATTTTGAAAAGGACCGCGCCTTGTCGCGCCGGTTCCAGAAGATTGATGTGAATGAACCCTCCGTCGAAGATGCGGTGAAAATCCTGCGCGGACTGAAGCCGTATTTCGAGGATCACCATTCGGTCAAATACACCTCGGACGCGATCAAAACCTCCGTTGAACTGGCGCATCGCTACATCAACGACCGCAAGCTGCCCGACAGCGCGATTGACGTGATCGACGAGGCTGGCGCGGCGCAACATCTGGTTGTTGCCTCCAAACGTCGCAAGACCATCGGCACCAAAGAGGTTGAGGCCGTTGTGGCCAAGATCGCCCGCATCCCGCCCAAAAACGTCTCCAAAGACGATGTGATTGTGCTCAAAGACCTCGAAACCTCGCTCAAGCGGGTGGTCTTTGGTCAAGATACGGCAATCGAAGCACTTTCCTCCGCCATTAAACTGGCGCGGGCGGGCCTGCGCGAACCGGAAAAACCTATCGGCAACTATCTATTCGCCGGACCAACCGGTGTCGGCAAAACCGAGGTTGCCAAACAGCTGGCCGATACGTTGGGTGTGGAACTGTTGCGCTTTGACATGTCGGAATACATGGAAAAACACGCCGTTTCGCGCCTGATTGGTGCGCCTCCGGGTTATGTTGGCTTTGATCAAGGCGGGTTGTTGACCGACGGCGTTGACCAGCATCCGCATTGCGTTCTGCTCCTCGACGAGATGGAGAAAGCGCACCCTGATGTCTACAATATCCTGTTGCAGGTGATGGATAATGGCCGCCTGACGGATCACAACGGACGCACCGTTGATTTCCGCAATGTGGTGCTGATCATGACCTCTAACGCAGGTGCCGCCGAACAGGCAAAAGAGGCCGTTGGCTTTGGCCGGGATCGCCGCACGGGTGAAGATACCGCCGCGATTGAACGGACCTTCACGCCGGAATTCCGAAACCGTCTGGATGCCGTGATCAGTTTTGGCGCATTGCCCAAAGAAGTGATCCTGCGCGTGGTCGAGAAATTTGTACTGCAACTCGAAGCACAGTTGATGGACCGCAACGTGACCATCGAACTCAGCAAGAAAGCCGCCGAATGGCTAGCCGACAAAGGGTATGATGACAAAATGGGCGCCCGTCCTCTGGGCCGCGTGATCCAGGAACACATCAAAAAACCTTTGGCAGAAGAACTTCTGTTTGGTTCGCTCGCCAAGGGCGGTGTTGTGAAGGTCGGCGTGAAAAAAGGTGAGCTGGACCTGACCATTCTCGGCCTTGAAAAGCCGCGGATCTCTGGCGACAAACCACCGCTTTTGACTGCGGAATGATGTTGCGGGGCCTGTTGGCCCTGCTGATCCCCTTCGCCGGTCCTGTACTGGCGGAGGGGTTTCTTTTGGATCTGCCAATTGACTGCGATCTTGGGCAGACCTGCTATATCCAGCAATATGTTGACCACGACCCAAGCAACACCGCGCAAGATTACCGCTGCGCCGGGCTCAGCTATGATGGCCACAAAGGCACCGATTTTGCCCTGCCGCACCTCGCCATGATGCAACAGGGCGTGCCCGTTTTGGCAGCGGCCACTGGTGTGGTGGTCGGGCTGCGCGATGGCATGGCAGATGAGGTCTATTCGCAGGCCAATGCCCAAAAGGTGAAAGGCCGGGAATGCGGCAACGGTGTGGTGCTGCGCCATGAGGGCGGTTGGGAAACCCAATATTGCCATCTCAGACGCGGATCGCTGACCGTGGAAAAGGGCAACCAGATCACCGCTGGCACCCCTCTTGGACAGGTCGGGATGTCAGGGCGTGCGGCCTTTCCGCATCTGCACCTCTCGGTGCGCAAAGATGGCAAGCCGGTTGATCCATTTGTACCAAGTGGAAAAACCTCTTGCTCAGAAACGCCATCACAAACCCTCTGGCGTGATCCGCCACCCTATCGCGCGGGCGGGTTGCTCTTGTCTGGGTTTGCCGATCAAGTGCCTGATTATGCAGAAGTCAAAGCGGGAGCAGCCAACACCGGGCTCTCTGCGAAATCGGCCAATATCGTGGCGTTCTCTTTCGGCTTCGGCTTTCGTAAAGGCGATATTCTAGACATCTCCATCACTGGTCCAAAGGGCCTGCGCCTGTCAAAACGGCATAACTTTGACAAAGCAAAAGCCCAAGCCTTCCGCGCTATCGGACAGAAACGCCGCCGCGCCCCTTGGCCATCCGGCGACTATTCGGGCCGGGCGGCCCTCATCCGGGGCGGCGCAGAGATCAGCAGCCACAGTTGGACCGCCACCATCGCAGATTAATGCGTTACTTTTCCGTAAACTTCAGCTCGATCCGGCGGTTCTGCGCCAGAGCGTCCTCACTGTCACCCGCAGCGACAGGCTGATACTGGCCAAAGCCATTGGCGGCCAACCGATCCGGCGCAATGCCCAAGGCCGAGATCATGTATTTGACCACCGACAGCGCCCGCGCCTGGCTCAATTCCCAATTGTCCGCAAATTCGCCCAGCCCCGACAACGGCACGTTGTCAGTGTGCCCGTCCACGCGGATCACCCAGTCAATTTCAGGCGGAATATCATCCGCAACCGATTGCAGTATCCGCGCCACTTTTGCGATCTCGGCTTGCCCGTCGTCGGATAAAATCGCGCCGCCGGGCGGGAACAAAACCTCGGACGAGAACACAAACCGGTCCCCTTCGATCCGAACCCCATCTTGATTGCCCAGCACATCACGCAGACGCCCGAAAAACTCGGACCGGTACTGCTCAAGATCTTTGGCTTTCTCTTCAAGCCGCGCACGCTCTGCCGCTTCTAGGGCAGCACGGCGGCTTTCTTCTGCGGCCACACGGGCCAGGGCGGTGTTCAAGTCTGAACCCAGCGATTCCAGTTGCAAGGTCTTTGCAGAATCGCGCAATTCAGCGTCATCCAGCAAGGCACGCAGATCGCCAAGCTGTGTGCGCAAGGCCGCAACCTGTTGATTTAACAGCTCCGTCTGGCGTTGCGCCTCGCTGCTGATCTGCTTTTCTTTTGCCAGGGCTGCCTGCGCCGCACTGACCAAAGCCGCCTGTTTCTGCGCATCGGTGCTGTTGTCTTGGGCCAAGGTCTGCGCCGCAATTTTGGCCGCCAGAGCCTCGGCCAATTGCGCGCGAAGCGCCGCTCGGTCGGTCTCAAGAACCGTTTGATTGTCGTCCAGCGCCTGTTCCAACACAGCGATATCCAGCCGGGCCTGCGCCAGTTCGTCCCGCAGCGCATCGCGGTCGGCGCTCAGATTGGCGCGACTGGTTTCAAGGTCTTGTTCCAACTG
The DNA here is from genome assembly GCF_003054325.1 of Sulfitobacter mediterraneus. Taxonomy (GTDB): domain Bacteria; phylum Pseudomonadota; class Alphaproteobacteria; order Rhodobacterales; family Rhodobacteraceae; genus Sulfitobacter; species Sulfitobacter mediterraneus. Next base: position 179,403 of record NZ_QBKU01000004.1, on the reverse strand, counting down.
TGCAATCTGCCCCTGCGCGGTCGCAAGATCCGCTCGCAACGCGTCTCCCTCAGCTGTGAGCGATTGCGCGGTATCCGCCCCGGCGGTCCGTGCCCGATCCAGTTCGGCCCGCAGAACGGTCAACTCCCCCTGAAGCCGGCCAACCTCTGCCTGCGCATCCACGCCAACCTTTGCCGCAGTTTCCGCCGCTTGCAGACTGATCAACGCCTTGATCAACTGATCATCCAGATCTGATTGCGACGCCCGTGCCGCCGCCAGCAATGTCAGCGTTTCTTCCGCTTCTTTGCGTTTGGCCTCCAGCGCCAGCGTCATCGCCGTCAGCTCCGCATCTGCATCCTGCAACTTGGCTCTCAATGCCTCCGCTGCCGCAGCTTCGGCCAATTTTGCGGCCTCTTCGTCGGACAAGGCTTGGGTCGTTTCCGCAATTTGCCCTTGCAGCGCGGTCACTTGATCTTGCGCCTCCGCATTTCGGGCCCTCAGATCTGCGACCAACGCATCGAGTGCCTCACGCCGTGCGGCGGCGAGACGAGCGGCCTCTTGCTGGGCATCAATTTCGCTGCGGCTGGCAGCCAAAGCCAGGTTCAGTGCCTCTTGTTCGTCGATCAAAACCTCTTGTTGGTCCAACAGTTCTGACTGGCGTTCCTCCAACGCGCCGACCTGTGCCAATGCGCCGTCGCGCTCCGTCAAAAGCGCGGCCACCTGCGCCTCGAAACCAGTGATCTGGCTCTGCGCCTCGCGCAAGTTTGCCGCCTGCTGATCCCGTTCCGATGTCAACGCGGCGATCAACGCCGATTGCTCGGTCAACTCGCCCTGCGCATCGCGCAGTGATGCGTTGAGAGCCCCAAGACGCGCTTCCAATTGCGCATTTGACCGCTCTTCCAGCCCCAAGGCCTGCGCCAATGCGGCCACTTCGCCCGACAGCGCATCCAATTCCGTCTCTTGTCCGGTGATCCGTTCCGTCAGGACGAATTGCACGATCATGAAAATTGTCAGAACAAACATCAGGACCAGCAAAAGACCGGTCATCGCATCCACAAATCCCGGCCAGATCGACCCCTGAAACCGCGCACCTGTCCTGCGGGACAATGCCATGGCTAGCGCGTCCCGCCGCCGGGTTGGTCATTGGGACGTTGCCTGCGCGGCTCCGTATTGCGGCGCGGCGACGACAAGGCCTTGGCCAACAGCGAAATATCATGGCGCAGCTCGGCCATGGTTTCTTGCCGACCTGCGGAAATCTCTTCCAAAATGCGCAACATCTGAACGTCGATCGACCGCAGCCGCATCCGGCTTTCGGCATCGATCCCCTCGCCCGAACCTTGAGCCTCAAGAGTTGCGATCAAGCGTTCTTGCCCTGCTGCCACCCGTTCCAACGCGGCGCTGGCCGGGTCGGTCCCTTCCATGCGTGTGGTCATCCGGTCAACAGCATCGGCCAGTTTGCCCATCTTTTCATCGACTTGTGCGCGGCTACCGTCAGAACGGGCGAACAATTGCTGCAATTGCTCCATCTGCTCGGCCATGTGATCGACGACACCGGCCATCACATGCTGCTCACCGCCCGCCTCTTCTCCGGATGAAAAACCGACGCGGGTGATGGAACTCAACCAATCTTCAAGTTCTTGATAAAACCGGTTTTGACCGTGTCCCGCGAACAATTCGAGAAGCCCGACAACCAAGGACCCGGCAAGACCCAGAAGTGACGATCCAAAGGCAACACCCATACCGCCCAGCTGTGCCTCAAGCCCGGTCATCAGCCGGGTGAACACATCCACGCCGCCGTCGCCTTCGGCGGGGGCCAGGCTGCGGATTGTGTCAACGACAGCTGGAACCGTAGTCGCGAGGCCATAAAATGTCCCCAAAAGCCCGAGGAAAATCAGCATGTTAACGATGTAGCGCGTGATCTCACGCGCTTCGTCAATTCGGGTTGCGACGGAATCAAGAATGGATCTGGTTGAGGTCGCGCTGACCTGCATCCGGGCGCCGCGGGTCCGCAACAACGAGGCCAACGGCGCCAAAAGCTGCGGCGCTACGGTGTCGGGATCGGGGCTGTCAGAGGCGAAATTCTCGATCCAGCGGACCGATCCCATCAGCTGCACCACCTGATAAAAGCAGGCCAGCACACCGATCAAAAAGACAAAGATGATCACCCCATTGAGATAGGGATTGGCAGCAAAAATCGGAAACACCGATGGCAGCGCCAGCGTGGCACCAAACCCCGTCAAGATCAAAACAACCAGCATCAGAGTAATCTGACGCACGGGTTGGGAAAACTGCGGTCTTTGTTCGCGCTCTGGCTGCGACATGCGGCCTGTGCTCCTGACCCTTTTTGTCTGCTCTTGCGGCAGCTTACACCGAAACCTACCCCTTATGCCAAGGAATTATGTTGCCAGTGATTTGACCCGCGCATTGAGCCATTCGAGCGCCGGATCATGCAGGCCAACCTCGGCCAGATGATCAGCGGTGTTGTACAGGTATTCGGTGTTTGGCCCACGGCCGCCCACCGCATTGGCGATAATCTGCGCCTGTTCTTCAAGCGGCAAACCACCACAATATTGCACATGCGCCTCATCGATCACGTAGACCACAGCCTCAACATCGCGATTGTCATTGAGGTGAACGGTCAGTGTTCTTTCCACGTAAGCCGATGAAATCAGTTCACGTTCGCGCAAATACGCCAGTGTTTCGGCCTCCTGCCCCGGCACAACCCGCAGCGCGATCCCCTCGCAGGCCGTGTCTGGGTGTTCATCCAGCGCAAGAACCAAACCGGGGTTTTCGTCTGTGCCGCGGTGGTGGATGGAGCGCATACAGAATGACCGCGCATAGCCCGGCAAGGTGCCGATCACGCTTTCGGCGACCTCGAAACCGGGGTTCCAAAGCAGACTGCCATATCCGAATACCCACATTGCCATCACGCTGGTCCTTTCTATTTGCCTTGGGTAAACCGCATATAGCGGCAGAATTAAAGGGGGTTTCAGCAATGCACATAATGATCCGGTTGCTGATCCTTTTGGCGGTGATTTGGAGCGGTTGGTGGTGGTTGGCCGCTACGTTTATTGATCGCGGTGCAGACGGCTGGCTCGCGGCCCGTCGCGGTGAAGGCTGGCAGGCACAGGTGCAGCCAATCGCAACCAAAGGATTTCCGTCCAAGTTTCAAACCCAAATCACGGATCTGTCACTCGCTGATCCCGAAAAGGGCGTGGCGCTTCGGTTGGACAGCGCCACGGTCTCCGCGCCAGCCTATTGGCCGGGGTATGTCACTTTGGCTTTGCCAAGCTCCCCGATTGAACTGGACATAGCCGCCATCACGCATCTGTTTCGGGTGCAAAATGGCACGGCTCGGTTGCATCTTCACCCAGGGGCGTCTTTGCAGCTAGACCACATGCAAACGCGCGGCGGTGCATGGCAATGGAACACGCGGCAGGGCAACGCTCTGGCCGGGGATGATTGGGCCATGCAAGTTGCGCAAAACCCCGCAGTTATCGAGAAGTATCAATTTGATCTGCAAATCACCAACCTGCGTCCGGGCGAACAATTGCGGACGCTGCTTTCTGTGCCCTCCGATTGGCCACTAAGCTTCGAACATTTTTCCGCAGACCTAGCAGTGACGTTTGACCGTCCATGGGACCGCCGCGCCGTCGAAGACCAACGCCCCCAACCGCGCCGCATCACATTGCAAGACGCCAAAGCAAGCTGGGGGCCAATCCGGTTGGTCGCAAATGGCGATTTGATTGTGGACGATATGGGCATCCCTGAAGGGGCCGCGAACCTATTGGTCGAAAATTGGACAGAGTTGTTGGAGCTGGCCGTGGCGGGTGGCGCCTTGCCCGCCAACATCCGCCCGCAGGCCCAAGCGATGCTGGGCGCCTTGGCCAATATGGGTGGTGATCCAACCCGTCTCGATCTCAGTCTGCGGTTCGCGGCAGGCGAGATGTATCTGGGGCCGATCCGCCTTGGGCCTGCGCCGCGCATTGTGCTGCGCTGATCAGCGGCAGTAGTTGCCGCCGCGATAAATTGCGGTGTCGAAATGAAAATGATCACGGTGATAGCGATCCGCTTGCGGGCCTAGAACTGTTTTGAACGGCCCACAGGCGCCGCGATGCATTTTGCGCAGCGCTTTCTTTGTGCCGCGATTGTTCCAGCCGTGCAGCACGGTGATTTCCGATCCATTGCGCAACCGGAACGCCGAGATATCAATCGCCCGGCCTTTGCCATGCTCCGATATCTTTGCATCTTTCTTATTGTTGCGGGTCCGGCAAGCGTAATGCGCCGCCACCTTAAGACCGGTCAAACCGCCACCCTTGCGGGACAGCGCGGGCTTTGCCGTACGATCCAACCATTTTTTCAACGCACCAGCGGTCCGGCAATCCATGACAGACGTCTGGCTCAACCGCACACCGGAAACCGACCGCACGCGCACGGCCCGTTCAACCCCGCAGCCCTTAAGCTTTGCCTTGACCCGGCCAATCTCTTCGCCCTGAATGGCCAGATCGCCGCACACGGCCCCCTTTTTAAGAAGTCGCTTCTTCTGACGGGCGTTTTTCTCAACCCGTGCGGGGCGAAACAACGGCCTCATCGACGAAGACAATCCATTGTCCAGCATCAGTTTTTCATGACTCGCAGTAGCTGCAGCCGCGCTGCCCACTGCCATTGCCGCAGGATAAACATCACCGCCGCGTTGCACCGGCCTTTTGGAGTTTTCCGGCCCTGCGGCCCAACAGGCCTGTCCGATCATCACCAAAGCCAGCACAAGCAAACGCATTATTTTCCCCTAGCACCGCGCCCAAAGTCCGGCGCATCCGTATCCTGCCCCGCCTCAATAATCCCGCGCCTGATGGCACGGGTGCGGGTGAAATAGTCAAACAGGTGATCACCATCACCTTGGCGGATCGCCCGTTGCAGCGCAAAAAGCTCTTCGGTAAAGCGCCCGAGGATTTCGAGGGTTGCGTCTTTGTTGGTCAAAAACACATCCCGCCACATCGTCGGGTCGCTCGCTGCGATCCGGGTAAAATCCCTAAACCCTGCTGCTGAATATTTTATTACTTCGCTGTCAGTCACCCGGCGCAAATCGTCTGCGACGCCGACCATCGTGTAAGCAATCAGGTGCGGCGCATGAGAGGTGACGGCCAGAACCAGATCATGGTGTTCAGCATCCATTTCATCAACGTTTGAACCCAACCCCTCCCAAAACCGGCGCAACTCCGCCGTGGCATCTGGGTCAGTCCCCTCAACCGGCACCAACAGGCACCAGCGGTTGTCAAAAAGTTCCGCAAACCCTGACCGTGGGCCGGAATGTTCAGTGCCCGCCAAAGGATGCGCAGGAATGAAATGCACGTTGTCAGGCAACTCAGGGCCAACCTGCGCAATCACGTCCGCCTTGACCGATCCAACATCCGTGACCGTGGCACCGGGTTTCAGCAATGGCGCGATTTCGGCAGCAACGGCGCCCATAACCCCGACCGGCACACAAAGCACAACCAGATCGGCGTCTTCAACAACTTCGGACAGGTTATCGCACACGGTATCGCACAGGCCAATCTCGCGGGCGATATCGCGGGTCTCAGCGGACCGCGCATAACCGGATACTGATCCTGCCAGCCCGCCGCGTTTCATCCCCCAAAACATCGAAGAGGCAATCAACCCAAGCCCGATCAGGGCAACCTTTTCATATACTTGCGCACTCACCCTGTCGTTCTCCAATTCGCCAAAGCCGCGATGACGCGATCCGTTTGTTGGGCGTCACCGACGGTGATCCGCAAGCCTTCGGGAAAGCCATAGCCGGGCACGCGGCGGATCAGAATGCCCGCCGCCTTGAAGGCCTGATCCGCCGCATCCGCCTCCGCCGCGTCCGCGCAACGGACCAGAACAAAATTGGCCGAACTGTCATCGCAGGCCAACCCCAGTTGCCGCACTGCGCCCGTCAACCGCGACCGTTGCTCTGCGTTCAGATCCACGCATGTCCGGAGCCAGTCGCGATCTTTCGCAGCGGCCTCCGCTGCGGCAAGTTGCACACCGGACAGATTGAAGGGCTGACGAATGCGCCGCATCACGTCGATCATCTCTTGCGGGCCATAGCCCCAACCGATGCGCAACCCGCCCAATCCATAGACCTTGGAAAAGGTGCGTGTCATCAAGACGTTGGGCCGCGATTGCGCCAAGGCAGCCCCGCCATCAAAGCCTTCGGCGTATTCGGTATAGGCCCCGTCGATCACCAAAATCACATCCGCAGGCAAGGCATCCGCCAGCCGCTCCAGCTCTCCTTCGGGCAAGACTGTGCCGGTAGGGTTGCCGGGGTTGGTGATCAGAACCAGACGGGTCTTATCCGTCACGGCTGCCAATACCGTATCCACATCCACAACACGGTCCTTCTCAGGCACGCAGACAGGTGTAGCGCCTGCCATATGGGTCAGGATCGGATACATGGAAAAGCCATGTTCGGTAAAGATGATCTCATCGCCCACGCCGGCATAGGCCTGAATGACGATCTGCAACACTTCGTCAGAACCAACACCGCAAAGGATCCGTTCGGGGTCAAGCGACCAGAGGTCCGCAATGGCCGCGCGCAATTCGGCGTGATCTGTGGGAGGATAGCGATGCAACTGCGCCGCCGCCTCTGCCACGGCTTCCATCGCCGAGGGCGGCGGGCCAAGCGGGTTTTCATTGGAGCTGAGTTTGAGCACATCATTGTGGCCGGGCAATTGGCTTGCCCCACCTTGATAAAGCGCGATCTCCATGATGCCGGGTTGCGGTTTGATCTTGGTCATCTGCTGTCTTCCTTCCCCCATCGCGAGGGTTGTAACGGCCATGAGAAGCTGCGGCCAGCCAAAACGAGAAAGGCCGCGGCGGTTTCCCGTCGCGGCCCTGAATTGGCTTGGAATGAATGGCGAAGATTAGTTCTTCGCGTAGAATTCCACGACGAGGTTTGGTTCCATCATGACCGGATACGGCACATCGCCCAACGCAGGGGTGCGCACGAATGTCGCGGTCATCTTGGAATGATCAACCTCAAGATAGTCAGGAACGTCACGCTCGGCCAGCTGAGTGGCTTCGAGCAGGGCAACCATCTGCTTGGAACGATCACGCACTTCGATCACGTCACCTTCTTTTACGCGGTAAGAAGGAATGTTCACTTTTTTGCCGTTCACACGGACGTGGCCGTGGTTCACGAACTGGCGTGCAGCAAATACGGTTGCAACGAACTTGGCGCGGTACACAACCGCGTCCAGGCGGCGCTCCAGCAGACCGATGAGGTTTTCACCTGTGTCGCCTTTTACCCGCTCAGCTTCACCGTAGATGCGGCGGAATTGCTTTTCGGTCAGGTCGCCATAGTAGCCCTTGAGCTTCTGCTTAGCGCGCAGCTGGATACCGAAGTCGGAAAGTTTGCCTTTACGGCGCTGACCGTGCTGGCCGGGGCCATATTCGCGGCGGTTCACTGGGGATTTTGGACGGCCCCAGATGTTTTCGCCCATGCGGCGGTCGAGCTTGTGCTTGGCAGCGGTGCGTTTGGTCACGGCTGTTTTCCTTCTTTTTTATAGTGCATCATCATCTTGTCCGAAAACCGGTTCCCACTTTTCGGGATGATAAACGCGTGAAGGGCGTTGTCCTTTGGGTTTCCCCCGACAGGCATCCCCTCGCGGGGGCCACCAACACCAATGAAGCCGCGCTTATACGGGGGATCGGGACAGAGTCAACACGGGAATGGGGTTGGCGGAGGAAAGGAAGAGGTTTTCAGGTTAGCACCTTTTATTAGGTCAAGCCGAGAAGGCTGGCCGCACCGCGATAAATTGACAGGTCAAGGTTAGCTTTGAGCCCATTTCCACCAATGCTGCGCAAGGAACGAACGTCGGCTTTGAAGCTTAGACACATTGGTGCCAGTAACGGCCAACAACCCCGACCGAACTTTGTTCAGTTGCTCAGCATATCCCTCGGAGACATCCGAGATGCCACTTCACAGAATTAAGACGGCTTGCAAGGCCAGCCTCAATAAACCAGACAAGTGACATGGAAAAATACAGCTTTCTCGATGACTACAGCGAAGGTGCGCACGCCCGGATTTTGGCAGCACTTGCGGACACTAATCTTGTTCAGCAAACTGCCTACGGGGACGACGCGTACTCACAGAAAACGCGCGATCTTTTGCGCAATCACATGGGCCAAGCGGACCCGGATATTTGGTTCGTGGCAAGCGGTACGTTGGCAAACATACTCTCAATCTCCAGCTGCTTGCGTTCGCATGAAGCTGTAGTGGCGGCTGCATCAGGCCATATTGTTGTGCGGGAAACCGGCGCAATCGAAGCAACGGGCCACAAGATCATCACAGTGTCACCCGACAACGGCAAACTGACGCCGGAAAACATCCAATCAGCCCTGAATGCCAATGCGCATTATCCCCACATGGCCAAGCCAAAGTTGGTCTACATCTCGAACGCAACGGAAGTGGGAACTCTTTATTCCAAGGCGGAACTTCAAGCGATTTCAGACTTATGCCGCACAAAAGGATTGCTGTTGCTGCTGGATGGCGCTCGCTTAGGTGCGGCGCTGACTGCCGAAAAGAATGACTTGTCCCTCGAAGACATTGCGTCATTGGTCGATATCTTTTGGATTGGTGGCACCAAGGTCGGCGCGTTGCTGGGTGAGGCTATTGTGATCTCAAACTCAGAACTGCGAGATGACTTTGACTTTCACATCAAACAGCGCGGCGCTCTTCTCGCAAAAGGGCGTATCCTTGGATTGCAATTTCGGGAACTGTTCAAAGACGGATTGTTCTTCGATCTGGCCAAACACTCAAACGACATGGCGGCACGATTGTCAGGTGGGATTGCCAACGCAGGTTACAGTTTTGTTGCGGAAACTGAGACAAACCAAATCTTCCCGATCTTACCAAATGATTTGATTGATCACCTCAGGCAAGCGTTCGAATTCTATGTCTGGGAACCCTATGACGACGCTCATTCCGTGACGCGCTTGGTGACCTCATGGGCGACAGATGAACAAAGGGTCGAAGCATTCATCGACATGATCCGCGCGTTTCGCACCCGATAGGAACACGCCGCTAATTTCGATCCATAGAGATGACGGAAACACCTGCACCGACCAATGCAAGACCTGCTCCGATATTCAGTACAAACACTGATCTTGGGTTGCGTTCAAACCAACCGGCGACAACGTGAGCAGAACAGCCAAGCACTGCGAAAATCACAAACGCCATAAGCGCAAACCAAGCGCCTAAAACAAACATTTGTTGCCCCATGGTGGGGCCTTCAGCGCTGATGAACTGCGGGATGAACGCGAGGATGAAAATGGCTGGCTTAGGGTTCAGAACATTTGTGAGAAACCCCGTCCAGAAGATCGACCGCAGAGGCAATCGATCTGTTGCATTGAATGAGATCAAGTTGCGGGACAGAATGGCTCTGGCTCCAAGCCAGATCAGGTAGCCCGCACCGATCAGCTTTACAACGAAGAATGCCGTTTGAGAGGTTTGGATAACGACGGCCAGACCAAGCGTCGCAGCCGCAACGTGCACCAAAAGACCGGTGGCCGCCGCAGCACTTGTAATCAATGCCGCTATCTTCCCCTGACTTAACCCGCGCCCAATCGCCAATATATTGTCCGGACCTGGGGAAACAATGACCAATGCACAGGCCAGAGTGAAGGTCATCAGGATTTCAGGCGATGGCATGTTTGCTCCCGTTTCATGATCTGCTTACTCTACGGAGAGGGAAAGTCTACGGCAAGAAATCGAAGACGTAGTACGCTCACCTATGAGCGCCAATTTAGGATAGAAATCGCCATAGCCGTCATTGGTTTTGCGTTACTGAACGGCGGCAAAGTCCGCACACCCGCCTTTCCCCCTACCGCGCCATTGCAGCGCATTCATCATGCCGGTGGCAGCTCACGATGTGATCATTCACCAGACCGCAAGCCTCCATCCAGGCATAGACAATCGTCGGGCCACAAAACTTGAATCCCGCTTTCTTGAGGTCTTTTGACACCTGCACCGAAAGCGGGGTCTGCGGCGGCACATCGGCCTGCGTGGCAAAACGGGTCTGCAAGGGGGTGCCGTCCACGTATCGCCACATGAAGGTATCGAATCCGCCCTTCTCCTCCAACTCAATCCAAGCGCGGGCGTTGTTGATTGTCGCTTCGATCTTGCCGCGGTGGCGGATGATGCCGGGATCAGCCAACAGACGGGTCACCTTCGCCTCGCCCCAGCCGGCAATCACATGTGGATCAAACCCTTCAAACGCAGTGCGAAAATTCTCGCGCTTTTTCAGAATCGTGATCCAGCTTAGCCCCGCCTGAAACCCATCCAGGATCAGCTTTTCCCAAAGTGCGCGGCTGTCATACTCCGGCACGCCCCATTCGGTATCGTGATAATTCACGTAGATCTCTTCCAGACCAGCCCAGCCGCAACGTTCCATAGATCCTGCCTTTCGCTCAATTCTTCGCAAATTGGCCTGTTAAGCCCGCGTTATCATTTGCCCTGCACTGTCGGCACGGGTCAGAGGAAAGTACATCATCGTGGGCAGCCGGCACAAACGTCGTTTCAGCGATATCACACCGGGGGCGGAAAGCCCGTTGAATTTTGCCCTCGCCCAAAGGGACAGAAACACCGTTGCCATGGTCCGTGATGCGCTGCTGCACAAACAGACGCTGCTGGCCTACCAGCCGATTATGCGGGCCAGCAATCACGGCAAGGTCGCCTTTTATGAAGGGTTGATGCGGATCATCGACGAAACCGGCCGGGTGATCCCCGCCCGCGATTTTATGCCCGTGGTCGAGGATATGGAGCTGGGCCGCGAGATTGATGTGCAGGCCCTGCGCATGGGGCTCAATGCGCTGCGCCAAAATCCGGGTTTGCGGCTTTCAATCAATATGTCAGCGAGGTCTATCGGCTACAAAACCTGGAACCAGGTGCTGCGCCGTGCCTTACGGCAGGATGAAACGCTGGGGGAACGGCTGATCCTTGAAATTACCGAAAGCTCGGCCATGCTGGTGCCCGAACTTGTCTCTGACTTTATGGATGAGCTGCAACCGCATGGCGTTTGCTTTGCTATGGACGATTTCGGCGCGGGCTTTACTGCGATCCGGTATTTCAAAGACTTCTACTTCGACATCCTGAAACTGGACGGCCAGTTCATACAGGGAATCTCTCAAAATCCGGACAACCGCGCCATCACAGCGGCGCTGATTTCCATAGCGCGACATTTTGACATGCTGACCATCGCCGAATTTGTCGAGAACGCAGAAGATGCCGCTACGTTAACCGAAATGGGCGTAGACTGCTTACAAGGTTACCTTTTTAGCGCTCCCATCACCCAGCCGAAATGGCTGCGAACCGGCAAAGGGCCCACTGCGCCCGTATGATCGGCTCAGTTGCCGCGATGCAGCAAATAGGGTAAGAGGCCTCCAGAAGGTTGGGGGCGCGCCCTGTCACTTTTCGGCAGGCGTCATGGTATCCTCGGCCAATGGTAGAGGAATAGACTTTATGACCAACGTCGTCATCGCATCTGCGGCACGTACCCCGGTGGGCAGCTTCGGAGGCTCTTTCGCCACAACCCCCGCACATGATCTGGGCGCGGCCGTTCTCAAGGAAATCGTAGCCCGCGCCGGTGTGGATGCTTCCGAGGTTTCCGAAACCATTCTGGGTCAGGTTCTCACGGCTGCCCAAGGCCAGAACCCCGCCCGTCAGGCGCACATCAACGCTGGCCTGCCACAAGAAGCCGCCGCCTGGAGCATCAACCAGGTTTGCGGCTCCGGCCTGCGTGCCGTGGCATTGGCCGCGCAGCACATCCAGCTTGGCGATGCTTCCATCGTTGCGGCGGGCGGTCAGGAAAACATGACCCTCTCCCCCCACGCGCAAAACCTGCGTGCAGGCCAGAAAATGGGCGATCTGCAATTCATCGACACCATGATCCGTGACGGTCTTTGGGATGCTTTCAACGGCTATCACATGGGTCAGACCGCAGAAAACGTTGCTGAAAAGTGGCAGATCAGCCGCGAACAGCAGGACGAATTTGCCGTCGCCTCGCAAAACAAGGCCGAAGCCGCCCAGAAGGCTGGCAAATTCGCCGATGAAATCGCCGCCTACACCGTCAAGACCCGCAAGGGCGACATCGTTGTGGATCAGGACGAATACATCCGCCACGGCGCCACTATGGAAGCGATGCAAAAACTGCGCCCTGCGTTCACCCGTGACGGTTCGGTCACCGCGGCCAACGCATCCGGCCTGAACGACGGTGCCGCCGGTGCCCTGCTGATGAGCGCGGACGACGCAGAAAAGCGCGGGATTGAGCCATTGGCCCGCATCGCATCCTACGCCACTGCCGGTCTGGACCCATCCATCATGGGCGTTGGCCCGATCTACGCCTCCCGCAAGGCGCTGGAAAAGGCGGGCTGGAAGGCCGAAGATCTGGATCTTGTCGAAGCCAACGAAGCCTTTGCCGCACAGGCCTGCGCCGTGAACAAAGACATGGGCTGGGATCCATCTATCGTCAACGTGAACGGCGGCGCGATTGCGATCGGTCACCCGATCGGCGCGTCCGGTGCGCGGATCCTCAACACCCTGCTGTTCGAAATGAAGCGGCGCGACGCCAAAAAAGGCCTTGCGACACTTTGCATCGGCGGCGGTATGGGTGTTGCCATGTGCCTTGAACGCCCCTAAACAGATTTGGGTGCGCAAGAATATTGCGCACCCGCGCTTGAATTAGAAATAACGTTACTCAAGGGAAAGGATCACTATGTCCCGCGTCGCACTTGTTACCGGAGGCAGCCGTGGCATCGGCGCCGCCATTTCGAAAGAACTCAAAGCAGCCGGTTATTCCGTCGCCGCGACCTACGCTGGCAACGATGAAGCCGCCGCCGCCTTCACCGAAGAGACCGGCATCAAGACTTACAAATGGAACGTTGCCGATTACGACAGCTCCAAGGCAGGCATCGAACAGGTCGAAGCGGACCTCGGCCCGGTCGAAGTGGTTGTGGCCAACGCAGGCATCACCCGCGACGCGCCATTCCACAAAATGACACCCGAGCAGTGGCATCAGGTGATCGACACCAACCTGACCGGCGTGTTCAACACGGTTCACCCGATCTGGCCCGGCATGCGCGAGCGCAAGTTTGGCCGTATCGTCGTGATCTCTTCAATCAACGGCCAAAAAGGCCAGTTCGCTCAGGTGAACTATGCCGCAACCAAAGCTGGCGATCTGGGCATCGTAAAATCCCTGGCCCAGGAAGGCGCGCGCGCCAACATCACTGCCAACGCAATCTGCCCCGGCTACATCGGCACTGACATGGTGATGGCCGTGCCAGAAAAAGTCCGTGAAAGCATCATCGCACAGATCCCCGCCGGACGTCTGGGTGAGCCAGAAGAGATCGCCCGTGCGGTGAAATTCCTCGTGGCTGACGACGCGGGCTTTATCAATGGCTCGACAATCTCTGCCAATGGCGCACAGTTCTTTGTCTAAGTGAGACACCCCCGCCACGGCGGGTCTGAAAACAAAAAGGCCGGCTCATCCAGAGCCGGCCTTTTTCTATCCCGTAAGAACGCTGCAGTCGCTCAGCGGGAAGTCTTGCCCATCAGCCAGGCCCAGACGCCCTGAACGGCAGCAGCGCGTTCAGCATGGGCATTCTGCATGATGCTGCGGGCGGCGGGGTTTGTGGTCGCTTCGATCATGATCTGGATCCTTTCAGAGGGAAAACGTGAGTACATTTGAACTGATCCTAAGATGGTCCTTTCATTCACAACTGACAAACGAGACTTTTCAACGCTTCAGTTAAGTATTACTTATGTGAATATGTCCAATACTCTGCCTCCCCTCACCGCCCTTCGTGCCTTTGATGCGGCCGCACGCCATATGTCCTTTGCCCGGGCGGCGGATGAATTGAACGTGACCCCAGCCGCGTTAAGCTTCCAAATCAAATCGCTTGAAGACCATCTGGGTGCCCCGGTGTTTCGCCGCCTCAATCGCGCGGTTGAGCTCACGGATGCAGGCCGAGCCCTTGCCCCAGATGCCCAAGCCGCCTTTGAGACCCTGACGGCGGGATGGCGGGTCGCCCTGCGCACCCAAGATCACCAAACCCTCACTGTGACCGCAGGCCCGGCCTTTACCGCCAAATGGCTGGCGCCGCGGCTTTATGAATTTGCCCAGGAACATCCGGAGATCGAACTGCGGTTTTCCGCCTCGCTCAGGATGATGGATTTCGCGCGTGACGATGTGGACGTGGCCATCCGGTTTGGACAAGGACCGGATGAGGGGCTGTACTCCCTTCCGTTGGCGGCAGAGTGGGTTGTTCCGGTGATGACGCCAGAGCTTGCCGCGCGACACCCCACAGCGCAAAGCCTGTCTGACGCGGTGCTGATCGTGGACAAGTCCATTGATTTTGTGCGCCCGGTGGTGAACTGGCAAACTTGGTTTGACGCGATGGGCGTTCCCATGACGCCCAATTACGGTCCGCAGTTTTCCCAAGCCGACCATGCCATTGACGCCGCCCTCGCCGGGGTTGGCGTGGCGCTGGGCCGGCGTGCCTTGGTGATCAAGGATCTGGCGGACGGGCGGCTGGTCGCCCCTTACCCCTTTGTTCTGCCCACAGGCGGACGGTTTCGCTTTATCTGCCCTTTGGGCGCAGAAACCCGTCCGCAAGTGCAGGCCTTTCAAAACTGGATATTGCAAGAGATCGAAAAAACCGCCCATATCGCGGATGCAATGACCGCGCTGGAGCCGCCAAACCAATGACCCGCCCTCAAGCCACTGCAATCGGCTTTGTCGCTGTTCTCCTTTGGGCGTTGCTGGCGCTGTTCACTGTAGGGTCGGCCCCCACGCCGCCATTTTTGCTCAATACGCTGTGCTTTGCCATCGGCGGCTCGCTGGGCCTAATCTGGGCCGCTGCCACGGGCGCGCTTCCGCGTCTGCGCGACGTTCCACTGCGCGTCTATGTTTTTGGCACGATAGGGCTTTTTGGCTACCACGCACTGTATTTTTCCGCCCTACGCCTTGCCCCTGCGGCTGAGGCGGGGCTAATCGCCTATCTGTGGCCCCTGCTGATCGTGATCTTTTCAGGCCTCCTGCCCGGAGAGACCTTGAAGAAAGGGCATATCATCGGCGCTTGTTTTGGCTTTGCGGGGGCTGCGTTGATCATCACGGGCGGCGGTGCGGGGTTCTCTGCCGCCTATGCGCCCGGATATGCACTGGCTGTGCTTTGTGCGCTCACTTGGTCCGGTTATTCGGTTTTGTCGCGCAAGGTTGGCACGGCGCCCACCGCATCTGTAGCGGTGTTTTGTCTGGCCAGTGCGGCCCTGTCCCTGCCCATGCATCTCATCTTTGAGGAAACGCTATTGCCGCAAACAACGCTCGGCTGGGCCGCCATAGCAGGCTTGGGGCTTGGCCCCGTAGGTCTGGCGTTTTTTGTCTGGGATATCGGGGTAAAACAAGGGGATATTCAACTGCTCGGCACCAGCTCTTACGCTGCGCCCCTGCTGTCCACCTTGGTGCTTGTGATCGCTGGTGTGGCCGCGCCCAGCTTTACCTTGCTCTGGGCGGCGGCCCTGATCACCGGCGGCGCCGCGATCGCAGCACGCGCCAGCCTTCGTCAATAAATTACAAAATCGTCAACTCGATAAGCGCGCAATTTCCTCTTTCAGGCGCAGCTTTTCCTTTTTCATCGTCGCAACTTCCAGATCATCAACTCCGGGGGCGCGTTGGGCGTTTTCGACAGCATCGCTCATCGCCTGGTGTTTCCGCTTCAGGGTCTCCAGATGTGCGTTAAGGGCCATGTATTCCTCCTTGATGAATGTTTAGATCTTGAGTGGACCACACTCCCGCAAACATGTCACGCCGCCCTGCAGCAAATCTGTTACATCGGTAAATTTCTGCTTAAGGGCATTCAAAAGCGCAGTGCAGCGCCGTTTCTTAAAACACCATCAATTTCAGGCGTATACCGCCTACCATCTTGGTCGTGATGCGCCCCTTCGTGCATGATCTTCGCCGCATGGAGACGAAACGCCGCACGGCCGTTTTTGCGGGCCCGTACGATCACCCTGTCAGGGTCGCGCCCCGCGCGGGCCGCCAGCGGCAAAACCTCAACAGACCCAAGATCATGCGGCATCGCCCGCAGCAGATCCGGCAGCCGCTCTATCCGGTGGACAAAATGCGCCTGCCCTTTGGGCGCCAGCCGTTTGGCGGCGGTTTTCACCCATTGCGCAAGCGGCGTGTCCTCGCCATGGGCGCTTTCCCGTGCCGGATCATCAGAGGCAACAGAGGCCGCGCGATCAAAATAGGGTGGATTGGCGAGCACATAGTCAAATTGCCTTTGCCGCAGGTGCAAAGGCATCTTGCGCAGGTCCGCCGTGACCACCTCAAGCGCATCACCGCCGTTGCGCAGGGCCAGTTCCGCAAAGGCCGGCTCTCGCTCGATTCCGGTCAGTCGCAGCGCAGGCACCCGCGCCCCAAGGCAAAGAATCGCCGCGCCAACACCGCAGCCAAGCTCAAGTACGCTTTGCCCTGCCTGCGCCGGAACAGTAGCGGCCAAAAGTACCGGATCAACGCCAGCACGGTATCCGTGACGCGGCTGATACAGATGCAGCAACCCGCCCAGAAAGGCATCACACGTCAGTTCGTTGTCGCAAAATCCCGTCACAAACCCAGCGGGATGTCGTTGTCCCGCAGCACCTGCACCGCATCCTCGTGAACATTGGGATGCACCATCAACCGGCGCGGAAAGATACCGATGCCACCTTCCAGCACGCTCATGTTTACGTCCATTTCAAAGCAGTCTATATCCTCGCCCTGAAGAAGGGCCGTGGCAAAGGCGATGACCGTCATGTCTGTGCTGCGCAAAAGTTCCTTCATACCAAAGATGTGGGACAGGCAGACCGGATTGTCGAGCCTTGGGTGGGATCATATTCATGAAAAACGGCAACGCATTGAAACCCCATGACCGCCTTGCGGCCTATCTGGCCGATGATATGGCCGCGGTTGGGGATTTGATCCGAGAACGGATGGCCTCGGAACATGCGCCGCGCATTCCCGAAGTGACCGCGCATTTGGTTGAGGCTGGTGGCAAACGTCTGCGCCCGATGATGACCCTCGCCTCGGCGCGGATGTGTGGCTATGACGGGCCCTATCATGTGCATCTGGCCGCCACGGTTGAATTTATTCACACCGCGACCCTGCTGCACGATGACGTGGTGGACGAAAGCGCACAGCGGCGCGGGCGGCCCACGGCGAACCTGCTCTGGGACAACCAATCATCGGTATTGGTTGGAGACTATCTGTTTGCCCGCAGTTTCCAGTTGATGACTGAACCTGGCTCCATGCCGGTGATGCGCATCCTGTCCAATGCTGCCGCCACGATTGCCGAAGGCGAAGTGTTGCAATTGACCGCCGCGCAAAACCTTGCAACGGGCGAAGACATTTACCTGCAAGTGGTGCGCGGCAAAACCGCCGCTTTGTTCTCTGCCGCGATGGAAGTCGGCGGGGTGATTGCCGGGGCCGATGATGCCACTGTAAAGGCCCTGTTTGACTATGGCGATGCGCTTGGCATCGCCTTTCAGATTGTCGATGACCTGCTGGATTACCGGGGTGAGCCGAACGCGACTGGTAAGAACATCGGGGATGATTTCCGCGAACGCAAACTGACGCTGCCGGTGATCAAAGCCGTGGCCAAAGCCGACGCCGAGGAACGCGCCTTTTGGGAGCGGACCATCGAAAAAGGCAAGCAGGAAGACGGTGATCTGGATCACGCCCTTACCCTGCTGGCCAAACATGACACCTTGAGCGCGACGCAGGCCGATGCGCTGGATTGGTCCAACAAGGCCAAAGCGGCGCTGGCCTCCCTGCCCGATCACGATGTCAAAGAAATGTTGGTCGATCTGGCCGATTACGTGGTCAGCCGCATCAGCTAAGCACGCAGGGGCGCACCCACCACTCGGGCTGCGCAGCTGCGATGGTTTGTGCCGCGCTTGCGGCATCTTGCGCTGTGTCCATCAATGCAAAACAGGTCGCGCCAGACCCCGACATCCGCGCCAGGCGGCACTCCGGCAAGCCCTTGAGCGCGGTTAAGACCGAAGTGATCACAGGCGCCACGGATTGTGCCGGGGCTTCAAGATCGTTGCGCTGGTCTTGCAAAAAAGCGACTACTTCCTCTGCCGTTGAGAAATCCATGGGATCGGCTGAAATCTCAGGATTGTCTTTTTGGGTCAACGCTTTGAATACGTCTGGCGTCGCGATCTCCACCCCCGGATTGACCAAAACAGCATGCAGCGCGGGCCAGCCAGATAGCGGCGTCAGAACCTCGCCGATCCCCTGCATCCGCTGCGCTTTGGCCGCTTTGCAAACCGGCACGTCCGCCCCCAGCGCCGCGCCGTCACCGGCATAACCGCAATGGCGCAGCACCGCCGCCGCATCGGAAGATCCCCCTCCAATACCGGCGCCATGGGGCAGATTTTTCTCCAACCGGATTGTGCCGCAAAACCCTGCCAGTTCTGACGCCTGCCAAACCAGATTGCGCCTGTCCACAGGCACCCCATCGGCAAATGGCCCGGTGACGGAAATCGCCATGTCTTTAGCCGGTGAAAACCAAAGCCTGTCGCCGACATCCGCAAACATCACAATGGAATCAAGCAGATGATACCCGTCACCCCGTTGGCCGGTCACATGCAGCGCAAGGTTGATCTTGGCCGGCGCGAATGCCTCAGATGTCATTGGCAACCTTGAGCGGGGGCGCGCCTTCTTCCTCCAGAACAACGTCAAGCCCAACCTCAAGCTTGCGCCGAATGCGGTCTGGATCCGCCTCTGTGTCGATGTCGTCTTCGTCTATGAACGACAAGGCCCTGCTCCACTGAAACTCCGCCTCGCGGAAACGGCCCACGGCCCAATAGACATCACCCAAGTGGTCATTTACGACTGGATCAATCGGGATCAATTCAACCGCGCGCTCCATCTGGCCGACAGCCTCATCATAGCGGCCAAGCCGGTAAAACACCCAGCCCAGCGAATCGACGATATAGCCACTGTCCGGGCTTGCTGCGACAGCCCGTTCGATCATATCCAGCGCCTCGTCCAGATTGCGCTGCTGCTCCACCATCGAATAGCCGAGATAGTTCAACACTTGCGGCTGTTCGGGATTGATCGCCAAAGCGGCACGGAAATCGGCCTCTGACGCGGCCTCATCCCCGATGCGTTCATAAGCAATGCCGCGAGAATAAAGCAGAACCCAACGAAGCCGGGCGGTGTCCGAGACACGTTCAATGGCACGGTCATAGGCCGCAATGGCACCTTTGAAATCGTCCTGCCCGCGCAGAACATCCCCCAATGTGGAATGCACAACCGCCAAATCCCCATGGCTGCGGGCTAATTGTTCCAAAACTTCGATGGCTTGATCCGCCTTGCCGGACCGGCGCAGCGCATCCGCGCGGCCCAATTCAGCCGCGTGATACGTCGGGCTGTCTGCGGGCACATCTTTGTATTCTTCGATCGCCAGATCCTGCTGCCCCAACCCTTCCAAAAGGTTGGCCGTCAGCAAAAGCGCATCCACATGATCGGGGCGCAAATAACGAGCCAGCCGTGTGTACAGCAGCACGTAATAATCCCCCGCCGCCTCACTTTTCAGGACCGCGGCAAAGGTAAAGAACACCTCGGCGATGCCGGATTTTGCACCGCGCACATGGCTGAAGGGCACGGCCTCTTTCGCATTGAGCGCGGCAATCAATACATCCAGCTCAGGGTCCGTACTGCCGCCAAAGCTGGCCTCAATCACTTGCAAGGCATCACTATGGCGGTCCAGCTGCGCCAAAATTTCCGCGTGGGCCATCACGCCGCGGCGGGTTTGACCTGCGGCCCCGGCAACCTGATCACCAAAGATCTTTTCCGCGCCTTCAAAATCACCGACACTCGCAAGGGCCAAGGCCTTGTGATACATCACAAACCCTTGCATGCCGGCCTCTTTGCTGAGCGTGTCAAAGGCGGCCATTGCGGCGCGTACATCGCCTGTGCCCATCAGCGCCCAAGCCTTGACCAAACCATCCACCCAAGGGCCAATGCCGCTGCTGTCGTCTTCGCTGCTTAGGATCGCTTTGTAGTCTTCGGCCTGCGCGTGTCCGGCGGTCAGCAACATCCGCGCGACCTGACTGCGTTGCTTTTTCGCTTCAAGAACACGGGCCAACGGCAAGGCGCGTTCAACTTCTCCCAACGAAAGATAGGACAATGCCGCGCTTTCCATCAATTCGACGTTCTGCGAATCCCGTGCCAAGGCTTGGGCGTAATATCGCGCGGCCTCTGAATAATCGCTGTTTACCGCCGCATGACGGCCTGCCAGATAGGGACCAGCAACGGATTGAGCCTGCACCGGCGCATTTGCCATTCCCGCCAGCGCCAGAACGGCGGCCATTCCCAAAGCTTTGCGCATCATCACTGATCGTCCTCATCGCGTTTTTTCAAAGGCTATCAGACCAGCGGCCAAGCGCAATGGTGGCAAAGGCAGCTCAAGGGGTTGTGAGGGCCTGTCGGCGGAAGCCTGCAATAAAAAAGGCGGGGTTTCCCCCGCCTTTGGTTTGTTTGCGCTGACCGGCTGATCACATGTTTGGATAGTTCGGCCCATCGCCGCCTTGCGGCGTTGTCCAGGTGATGTTCTGGCTCGGGTCTTTGATGTCGCAGGTTTTGCAATGCACACAGTTCTGGAAATTGATCTGGAACTTGGGCGCACTGCCCGGCTCTTCGACAAATTCGTAAACGCCTGCCGGGCAATAGCGGGCCGACGGGCCGGCAAATTTGGCAAGGTTCACGTCTACCGGCACAGAGGCATCTTTCAGCTTCAGGTGCGCGGGCTGGCTTTCCTCGTGATTGGTAAAGGAGAACGCCACATTGGTCAGACGATCAAAGCTGAGCGTGCCATCGGGTTTGGGATAGTCGATCGGCTTGTGCTTGTCCGCAGGTTCCGTCGCTTCAGCATCGGATTTGCCGTGCTTGAGCGTGCCCAGCAAGGAGAAACCGAAGGTGTTGCACCACATGTCAAAGCCGCCAACAGCCAGACCGCCCAACAAACCAAAGCGGCTGTTGAGAGGTGCCACATTGCGCACTTTCTTGAGATCTTTGCCAACCGGGCCAGAACGCAGGGCGCTATCGTATTCATCCAGCGTATCACCGGCGCGGCCGGCCTGAATGGCGGCATAGGCAGCTTCAGCTGCTTGGCGGCCCGAGTGCATGGCATTGTGGTTGCCCTTGATGCGCGGCAGGTTCACCAGCCCCACGGAACACCCCAAAAGCGCGCCACCGGGGAAGGCCGCCTTGGCCATAGATTGTGTGCCGCCCTTGGTCACGGCGCGTGCGCCATAGGCCACACGTTTGCCGCCCTTCAGCAGTTCGGCAACCATCGGATGATGCTTGAAACGCTGGAATTCCATGTAAGGGAACAAATGCGGGTTCTTGTAGTTGAGATCGACGATCATCCCCACATAAACCTGATTGTTATCAAGGTGGTAAATGAAAGTACCGCCTGTGTTCTTGGTGCCCAGCGGCCAACCCATAGTATGGGTCACTTCGCCTTCGTTGTGTTTGTCCGGGTCGATTTCCCAGATCTCTTTCATGCCAAGGCCGAATTTTTGCGGATCGCTGTCATTGTCGAGACCGTATTTGGCGATCACTTCCTTGGACAGGCTTCCGCGTACGCCTTCGGACAGGAATACATATTTGCCGTGCAGTTCCATCCCTGGCTCTGTGTTGGGCCCGATGGTGCCATCTGCCTCAAGGCCAAAGACACCGGCCACCACGCCTTTCACTTCACCGTTGTCGCCAAACACCAGCTCGGAGCAAGACATGCCGGGGAAAATTTCCACGCCCATTTCTTCGGCTTGCTCGGCCATCCAGCGGCAGACGTTGCCCATGGAAACAATGTAGTTGCCGTGGTTGTTCATCAATGGCGGCATGATGAAATTTGGCAGGCGCATCTGGCCCGCCTCGCCCATCACATAAAAGTTGTCCTCTTTCACCGGAACGGTGATTGGCGCGCCTTTCTCTTTCCAGTCGGGGATCAACGCATCCAGACCGCTGGGATCAAGGACCGCACCCGACAGGATATGCGCGCCCACTTCGGAGCCTTTTTCCAGCACAACAACGTTGCAATCCGGGTCCAACTGCTTGAGCCGGATCGCGGCTGACAGGCCCGCAGGCCCCGCACCAACGATCACAACATCGTATTCCATTGCTTCGCGTTCAATTTCAGCCATTGCAAAGGCCTCCCTCAGGGCAAAATCGGTTTGAAGTTGGCTAAACTACGCCAAGCGTCATTGCAATCGGGACGATACGTTAATTGCTGCATTCGCAGCATGTTTGCACGATTTGTTCGTCGCCAATGCAGAAATGACCCCAAACAAAGGCCAAAAACGACCTGCCAACGGCACTGGAAATGGGCATCACTGCGTCACGCTTCAGGGCTATCGCCCATCAAATAACGCGGGCCGGGCCCTTTTTCGGCGGCGCGATCCACCGGATTGTACATGGCGCAAACATCAAGGCTGAGGCAGCCGCAACCAATGCAGCCGTCCAGATTCTCGCGCAGTTTTGTTAGGGTCTCAATCCGCTGGTCCAATGCATCGCGAAAACTTTCGCTGATCCGCGCCCAATCCGCCTTGGTGGGCGGTCGCTTGCCCGGCAATTGATCCAGCTCTGCCTTGATCTGCGGCAGGGTGAAACCAAACTGCTGAGCGATCATGATGAAACTGAGCTTGCGCAGATCCGCCCGTTCAAAGCGCCGCTGACCGCCCGCGTTGCGCCAAGGTTTAATCAGGCCCTGCGCCTCGTAATAGCGGATGGCCGACACTGCCAGCCCGGTCCGCCCTGCCAGTGCCCCAATCGAAAGCCCATCATTTACCGCCATATCGCCTCCCGAAAAAAATGCTTGATCTAAAGTTAGGTTTAGAAATTATACCAAGAGGCAGTCAAGCAAAACCAAAGAGGAAAAGACATGCCTGCACTTTTGGAACACACCAATTTCACCGTGGCCGACCCCCATAAGACCGCTGCCTGGATGGAGGCGCTGTTTGGATGGAAAATCCGCTGGCAGGGCGATTCCCTTGGCGGGGGTCTTTCTATTCACGTGGGCACCGATGCGCAGTACCTCGCGCTTTATACCCCACGTGCGCCGATGGATGCCAAGACCAACACCTACACGCAGGTCGGCGGCCTCAATCACATCGCTGTGGTGGTGGAAGACATCGACGCCACCGAAGCGGCCGTGATCGCCCATGGTTTCAAAACCGGCAATCACGCCGATTATGAACCCGGCCGGCGGTTTTACTTCCACGATGATGACGACATCGAATACGAAGTTGTTCAATACGATTGACGGCTGATCCCTGCCAATTGCACCGTCCATCCCTCTTGCAATCCAACGTCAATTTGGGTCAGGTAATGGTCAACTAATTTTGAAAACGGCCGCCCCCGTGGTTTTGCGGGTGCGGCCCTCATTACGTGGACAGACCACCCATGGATAAGATCCCCATGACCCGTGCGGGCCACACCGCATTGGAAACAGAGCTCAAGCAGCTCAAGACAGAAGAACGCCCTGCGATTATCAAGGCGATTGCCGAGGCCCGAGAACATGGGGACCTGTCCGAAAATGCCGAGTATCACTCGGCCAAGGAAAAACAATCCTTCATCGAAGGTCGTATCAAAGAGTTGGAAGGTGTGATTTCGCTGGCCGATGTGATTGACCCGGCCAAATTGTCCGGCGCGATCAAGTTTGGCGCGCGGGTCACTTTGGTGGACGAAGATACCGATGAGGAAAAAACCTATCAGATCGTTGGCGAATATGAGGCCAAGATCGAAGATGGCCTGCTGAACATCAAATCC
Organism: Sulfitobacter mediterraneus; assembly: GCF_003054325.1. Taxonomy (GTDB): domain Bacteria; phylum Pseudomonadota; class Alphaproteobacteria; order Rhodobacterales; family Rhodobacteraceae; genus Sulfitobacter; species Sulfitobacter mediterraneus. The sequence continues at coordinate 155,569 of NZ_QBKU01000004.1, read as the reverse complement.
CCCATTGCCCGCGCGTTGATCGGCAAGGAAGAAGGGGATTCGGTCGAAGTACGCACACCGGGGGGCGAGAAATCCTATGAGGTTCTCAAAATCGTCTTTGCCTGATCGGGACGACCGGCATGGCTGAACAACCCGAAATCGAAGCAGCAGCTGACAACGCGGCCCCGGCCCGCCCGACACCGCTTGGCATCTATGACAAGCCCAAACCGCAAACCGTAACCGGCATTGAGGTTGTGGCGATTGCACTCAGCGTGCTGTGGCTGCTTGGTGCTGTGGTGTTTTTTGTTGTCTTGCCGCAAGACCCGCAAGGCGCGGGTGGCGGCAGTGCTGATGGGCTGCGTTTTCTGATGACGATGCTGGCGGTGTTTATGCCCGTTGCCATGATCTGGGTCGCGGCGACCGCCGCGCGGGCCAGCCGGGTCATGCGCGAAGAGAGTCAACGTTTGCAGACGGCAATTGACGGCATTCGGCAGGCGTACATCGCCCAACAGCAAGGGCATGGGCTGCAATCCGGTTCCTCCTCCGTGGCCCGCAAGCTGGATGAAATCGCAACCACCGCCCGCAAGACCGAAACCGCACTGGCCACCTTTCAATCGCGCCGCGAGGAACAGGCCCGCAAAGCCCCGCAGGTGGCGGCGGTGCCAGCGGATGATCAGCCCACCTTGGCCCTTGGCACACAGGCGGCAGACCTCGCGCCGATGCTGTCCAATGACGATTTCATTCGCGCCCTGAACTTCCCTGAAACCGCCGAGGATGAAGTTGGGTTTGCCGCACTGCGCCGCGCGCTCAAGGACCGGTCCGCCGCCCAACTGGTACAGGCCGCCCAGGACGTGCTGACGCTGATGTCCCAAGACGGCATCTACATGGATGATCTGCGCCCCGACCGCGCCCGCCCCGAGATCTGGCGGCAATTTGGTCAAGGCGCACGTGGCCGTCCCATTGCACCGCTTGGCGGTATCAGAGACCGCTCATCGCTTGCGCTGACCAATGCACGGATGAAACAAGACCCGATCTTCCGCGACGCCGCGCACCACTTTTTGCGCCGCTTTGACAAGACATTTGCAGAATTCGAAGAACGCGCCAGTGATGGTGAAATATCTGCGCTGGCTGACACGCGCACCGCCCGCGCGTTTATGTTGCTGGGTCGCTGCGCCGGTACGTTTGACTAGGTCAAATGGGGCGGAAAGTATCCTCTCCGCCCAATCTGTTATTCAGGTTTTTGGTAGGTCAAACGAATTTCCACCTGACCTGAGGGCGGATGCACGGCCTCCTGATCCCCGGTAAATCCGTAGGCTTTGTAAAAGCGCCGGCCAATCGGGTTGTCTTTGAACACTCCCAGCGTCACCGCACCGCCACGCAGCGCGACCGCGTGATCCATCAGCGAACGGCCCAATCCGCGCCCGTGATGGTCTGGGTCCACAAAGAACCCGCCAACCTCATCCCCCAGCAAGGCGATGAAGCCGGTGATGTTTCCGTCCTCTTCCGTGACCCATGTTTCGGCATGAACCAGATAAATGTTTCTGGTGTTGTCCGCCTCGCTTTGCAAAAACGCATCGCTGAGAAACGGATGGGCAAGGTGGCTGGCCCGCAGCCAAACGTCGATAATGGCTTCGGTGTCTTCGGTTTTGAATTTTCTGATCATTGTCAGAGCATGCTTTCTTTGATCGAACAGCCCGATTTGGCACTGTTCGTTGTCTTGATTGAATATGGTTATTGCGCAAAGAACCCTGCCGCCAAGGCGGTCAAATCAACGGTTGTCTGCACAAGGGCCGCACAGTGCAGCCCGCAACGATCAGGACATCAAAGCTCCATTTTGATGGATCTAGTATGACAGCCTCGCCGCAGTTCCCCAAGGGGTGGGCAAGCGGCCATCAAGGCGCGATGCAAAACCGCATCACCCGGCAAGGCCAAAACTGCCAAACGGTATATAGCGAACCATATCGCCCGGTTTGATTTCGGCAGCAGGTTCCGGCAATTCCACCAGACCTTCGGCCCAACTCAACCCGCTGATCCGCCCTGACCCTTCGGAGGCAAACACCTCTGCCTGGCCATTTCGCAAGCGTGCGCGAAGGTATTCCCGCCGACCTGCTTTCTTGGATTTGGCAAAGGCGGCGGGCACCTCAAACCCCTGCGGATCAGACCAGCCAGCCCCGGCCAGAACCGCCATAGCGGGCCGCGCAAAGATCAACGCGCAGACCAATGCTGCCACGGGATTGCCGGGCAGCCCAAAAACCGGCACGCCCTGCCACAAACCCAATGCCAAAGGCCGCCCCGGTTTGATCGCCATACGCCATAGTGCCATGGAACCTGCCTCTTCCAACAGGGCCGAAACGTGGTCTTCGTCCCCTGCCGAAGCACCCCCACTGGTCAGAATGACATCCACGTCTTGCGCCGCATTGTCCAGCCGCCCACGCAAGGTTTCACGGTTATCCGGCACCCGGCCCAGATCCACCGGCACATGGCCAAACTGTTCTGCCAACGCCAGCAACATCGGCCGATTTGCGTCATAGATCTGCCCGTCCCGCGCAGCCTCACCCGGCTCAACCAGTTCATCCCCTGTGGAGATCACACCAACCTTCAGCCGTCTGCGCACCGCGACGTCAGACACACCCGTTGCCGCCAAAAGCGCCAGATCAGCAGGCGTGATCTTGCGCCCTGCCGTGACGATCTCTTGCCCCGCGACCACATCCTCGCCTGCCTTGCGGGTGTTTGCCCCGGCCTTTACCCGGCCGGAAAACCGGACCGACCCATCCGTCAACACCACATCTTCCTGCAAAATCACGGTATCGACACCATCTGGCAGCGCCGCACCTGTCAGCACCCGGATCGCCTGCCCTTCAGGCACCGCACCCGGCGCATCGCCCGCCGCCGCACGCCCCGCTACCAAAGGCAACTCATGCGTGCCTGCGCCGCGTCCTCCGGCAAAGCCATATCCATCCACTGCGGTGTTGGGCAGCGGCGGATTGGCCCGCGCCGCGTTCACCGCCAGCGCGGCAATCCGGCCCGTTGCCTCAACAAGCGGCACTGTCTCGGTCCGTGTCACCGCTGACAGCCGCTGTCTCAACAGGTCATGCGCCTCGCTGACCGGCGTCCAATGCACGCCGGGCGGCAATGCAAAACAATCGTTCCGCAAGGGGGGCGGCGCATCTGCCCGCAATTCATCCTCATGTCCCAAACCGAAAATCCACCCTTCTTCTGGCGCATCCACATCAAGCATTGCGGCAAGCCTGTCAGCTGGCAATTGCGCCACCTGCCGCGCGATTTCTTGCACTTGCCATGCGTCTTTGATCATACCCTCAGGCGCGGGTCCGGCAGTAAGGGATGGCCAAATCTCAACGAATGCGATGGGCGCAGTCAGCGCCTGAAAAGGCCAGACCGCGACCTCAAACTTGCGCCGCAGCCGTGCCAATACCGGCAGGCCCATCATCACCTGTCCGCCAACCGCGCCTGCACCGCCCATCTGCCAACAGGTAAACGCACCTTTGGCCAGATCCTCGCACCGCCGTTTTTCGGAGAACGGATTGGCATAACCATCCTTGTTGCGCGGCAGCCCGTCAATATCGCGCGACAGCGTGTTGAACCAAAACGGCCCCTGCCCCGACCCAAGGCCAAGGTTGATTTCGGCGGCCAGATCAAAACGGTTGTTGGCCTTTGGATCATCCTCAATCCGGGCCTCGAACCAATCCCACAAGTCCAGCGGATCAGATGACCCGCACAGCGCCTCGGCAAAGCCAGCCGGATAACCGAACGGGAAATCAAAGCCGACCAGAACGCGCCGTCCCTCTGCACGTTCAGCCGTCAGAAACGCCTCCAACCAACCCTCCGCCTCTTGCCGATTGCGCTGGTAGACAGGCTCCTCAGCCGCTGCGCCCTGCTGCACTCCGATCCAAATCGCGTCCTTCGTCGGGCGCGGCCCACGGTCGTTTCCGGCCGACCAATCGACCATCACAACCGCGTCGAACAAGGTCAAAGCCCGACCTCGGATAAAATGAAATCGGCAATGGACGCGGTGTCATTCAGATCAAACACCGGCCGATCCAGATCTAGCGGCACATCCGCCGCCACCGCCCGGACCGTTGGATCGCCGGGGGCAATCAAAGGGTTGCCCGTCACCGCCCTATGCGCCTCGACCTTGGGATGGTCGTCGCGTTTGTATCCTTCGATCAACACCAGATCGACCGGGCTGAGGCGGGTCAGCAACTCTGTCAAGGACGGCTCTTTGGCGCCGCGCAATTCATGCATCAAGGCAAAGCGGTTGCCAGAGGCCAGCAACACTTCTGACGCGCCTGCCGTGCGGTGGCGAAAGCTGTCTTTGCCGGGGTGGTCCACATCAAAACTGTGATGCGCATGTTTTACCGTCGACACGGTGATGCCGCGCCCGGTGATCTCTGTCACCAGCCGTTCCATCAGGCCGGTTTTGCCTGCGTTTTTCCAACCGACAACGCCAAATAATCTCACAACATTTCCTCCGCCCGCGCCAGATCATCGGGTGTGTTCACATTAAAGAAAGCCGCTTCGTCCGGGAACAACGCCTCGCGTCCGCCATGTTGGTCTGTCCACATCACAACCTTGCGCAAACCGCCTTGCAACGCCGCCCGCAGATCATCGCGCAGCGCCACAGGCCATAAGCCAAACGTAGGATGCCGCGCCTGTCCGCGCTTGGCATCTGGTGTTGCGGCCAAGACCAAGGGATGCGCCATGCCTTCACTGTGCAACAAAAGTTGCGGCACCAGATCGCAAGGGAAAAACGGCGTATCAGCGGCGGCGGTTACGATGGCATCTGCCCCCTGATCCGCCGCCCAATCCAACCCGGCCAGCACGCCAGCGAGCGGTCCGGCAAACCCTGCAATGCTGTCTGGCAACACCGGCAAATCAAACCCCGAAAACCGCGCGGCCTCGCCATTGGCGTTCAGGGCCATCCCGCCCACCTGCGGCTCCAGCCGGTCGATCACCCGCGACAGCAGGCTTTGCCCGCCCAGCGCTAGCAACCCTTTGTCGCCGCCGCCCATGCGCGTGGCCTGCCCGCCCGCGAGGATCACGCCCAATGGCTGCTTCATCCCTTGCCCCCCTTGCGGCCTGATTTACGCGGCTCTTCAGCCACCTGCGCGGGGTCCGCATCGCGGATCAGTCGGGCCTCGCCGCTGAGACAGACAAAGCGCTTGCCTTTCATCCGGCCAATCAGAGTCAGCCCGATCTGCTGTGCGATCTCGACGCCCCAAGCGGTAAAGCCTGAACGTGATACCAGCACCGGAATGCCCATCATCGCGGTTTTGATCACCATCTCAGAGGTCAACCGCCCGGTGGTATACAGGACCTTGTCATCTGCCTTGACCCCTTCGGACATCATCCAGCCTGCGATCTTGTCCACCGCATTGTGGCGACCAACGTCTTCCATATAAACCAATGGCTTATCCTCTTGGCACAGCACTGTCCCATGGATCGCGCCTGCCTCAAGGTACAGCGATGGTGTGCGATTGATCTTGGCCGACAGAGTATAGAGCCATGAGCTGCGCACCTGCGAATCTGCCAGCACGACCTCGTCCAGCCCCTCCATCATATCGCCAAAAACCGTGCCAACGGCACAGCCGCTGGTGCGGGTCTTGCGGCGCATTTTGTCTTCGTAATCCGTGGCGCGGGCGGTGCGAACAACCACCGTTTCAAGCTCCTCGTCATAATCAACGCGGGTGATCTCTTCATCCGGGCGCAGCATGTGTTGGTTGCGCAAAAACCCCAGCGCCAGATATTCGGGATAATCCCCGATGGTCATCGCCGTTACGATTTCCTGACTGTTGAGATAGATCGTAAGCGGGCGTTCCTCGACCACACGAATGGTCGTTTCATTGCCATTGTGATCCTTGCCCGTCACAGGCCGGGTCAGCCGCGCCGCCGCTGGATCTGGTGCAATCAGATATTCGGTCACATCTGGGTCTTGTGCCAATTGTATCCCCCCACCAATGGCGCTAGTCATGGCCGGTAAGTTAGGGATTTCCCATGGCCACCACCACCGCAAAATCAACCTATTTGAAGGGGATCGTTGACAGCTCTCCGTTCATTCTGGTGATCATTCCCTTTGCCTCGTTGTTTGGCCTTGTGGCAACAGAGGCCGGCCTCAGCGTGATCGAAACCCTGACCTTTTCGATTGTGGTGATCGCAGGCGCGGCGCAATTTACCGCGTTGCAACTGATGCAGGAACAGGCGCCGACCCTTGTGGTGATCATCTCATCGCTGGCGGTGAACCTGCGCATGGCGATGTATTCTGCGGCACTGACCCCCTACATCGGCGCGGCCCCGCTGTGGCAACGGGCGCTGGCCGCCTATTTGACCGTCGATCAATCCTATGTGGTCTCGGTCGCCGAATATGAACGCCGCCCCGAGATGTCTATCCCGATGCGGATGGCCTACTTCTTTGGCGTGGTCACACCAATTGTGCCGCTTTGGTACGGGTTTACCTTTGTTGGTGCCTACCTCGGCGCATGGTTTCCCGATGGCTGGGCGCTGGATTTTGCGATTCCGATCACGTTTCTGGCAATGATCGCGCCGATGTTTCGCACGTTGGCCCATGTGGTTGCCGCATTGGTGGCCGTAGTGGTCAGCCTGTTGGCCGCTGGCATCCCTTATTCGCTGGGCCTGATGGTGGCTGGCATTGTCGGGATGATGGCCGGAGCGCAAACGGAGCTTTGGCAGGAACGCAAACGGGGGCGGGCAGAATGATCGACAAAACCACCCTTTGGATCGTGATCATCGCCCTTGGTATCGGCAGTTTTTTCCTGCGCTTTGTCTTTACAGGTTTGGTTGGATCACGGGCCATGCCCGATTGGTTGCTGCGGCACTTGCGTTATACCGCTGTTGCCATTTTGCCCGCCCTTGTCGCGCCGCAGGTGATCTGGCCGCAAGCCACGGGCGGCGAGACAGAGCCGGCCCGCCTTGCGGCGGCCTGTGTCACGCTGTTGGTCGGGCTGCTCAGCAAGAACGTGATCGCGGCGATCCTGTCAGGCGCATTCACGTTGTATGGGCTGTTGTATCTGCTGGGGTGAGGCCGCTTATTGCGCCAACTGGCCAGCCCTCACCGCATCGATCACATCGCCTGCGTCATTTTCATAAAGACGCGTCGTGCGCACTCCGGGAAAGCTTTCGATCTGTTCCATCAGCTTGACCGGATAAAACGTCTGTTTCACGCCCTCAAACCCGTCAATCTGGCTGAGGATCCCGGTCGTCGCATTGGCGCAGAACGCCCCCGGCACCGCGCCATTGGCCTGCACCAGACGCAAGGCTTTTTCCGCCTGTTCCGGCGTGACGACAAATTCCTGACTGACCACGTGATAGGTGCTGCGGGCGTGCGCCGATTTATAAGCCTGAAGCCAACCGGGCGTCACACCGTAAAGCACATCACCCCGTTCGGTGACACGCGGATCACGGAACGATCCTGCCGGATCAAAGATCACACGCTGTGATCCATTGACCATCAACGCGGTGTGTCCGCCACTGCCGGTGCGGTTGTTGACCATAGTGAAGACGGTCAGGGTCTTTGGCCCCGGCGCCTGATAGGCCGCTGCTTGCACGGCTTCGATCGGGCTGTCGGGGCTGGTGTCTGCGGCACATCCCGCCAACAAGGCGACCAGTGCCAGACCGGCAAAATAACGTGTCACAGAAACACCTTTGAGTTTGGCAACCGCCTTAGCGGATAAAGATCGCCATCAGCACCAGTAGAACCAAAATCACAATCACGGATTTGGTTGTAAAAGACATGAAGCCAGCAAAGGTCTTTTCCTGCGCTTCGTAGTTCATGCTGCCATGTTCGTGTTCGGCCATTTTGCGGTCCTCGGTAAATTGGTTTGCGGGTTTGCTATCCTAATTGCACGGCGCTGTCACGCGGTCAAAGCATCAGATCGTCACATCTATGCGCTTACCCCGCTAGGCCGGATCATCGCCGGATTTTTCCAAATCTTCGACCAGCCGGAAACCAATCCGGTTCGGGGCCGCGTTCTGCACCATTTTGGGCAGCGCCCGCAGGACAACATTCAACTGGCTCACATGTTGGATCAGCTGCGTCCGTCCGCCGGATTGATCTGCCCCATAGAACGTCACGATATCGGGGTCAAAATATCCCATCCCCTCGATCCGCAGCACTCCGGCTTCGGTGCCGGTAAAGCCCATGGCGACCTCGTGTTCATTGTCGAGCTGTTCCTCAAAATTTTTGAGATAGAGCACCACACGTTCATAGGCCCATTGCGCAGGCGATTTCTGCGTCACCGGCTTGTCTTTGACGCTTTGCGGGATTTCCTGATCGCAGGCATTGCGGCTGGACGGATCGGAATGCACCTCATGCACACGCGGCATGGCATCCGCCTCAAAGGCTTCGGCGGCGGTCCTGATCTCATCATCCATTGGCAATTTCTAGTCCTCGCGTTGATACACCCATGCACCGTCCGCCTCACGTTTGTCGCGTGTGGCAAGGCCGGTTTGGTAAAGGTGGCTCAAATGCGCGACGGACTCAACCAAGGCCAAGCCATATTCCGCCTCACCTATCGATCTTTTGAACAGCGGCGGGAAACATTCAGAGGCCGCTTTGGGCGTTTCGATAAACGCCAGCAGACGGTCGAGCGCACCATGGTGATTCTCAATCAGCTGCGACATCCGTTTGGGCAATCCCGTAAACGGCAGTTTGTGCCCGCCCAGCACCAGATGATCAGGCCGGGCCATCGGCGCCAACCGCTCGCAAGCCTCAAGCCATTCGCCAATGGGGTCCGCCATAGGTTCGGTCGGGTAGACGCCGACATTGGGGCTGATCGATGGCAGGATCTGATCGCCCGCAATCACCAGATTGTCATCGCGGCTCCAGAATGTGGCGTGTTCGGGGGCGTGGCCGTTACCCATATGCACGTCCCAAACGCGCCCGCCCATGGTGATCGTGTCATCCTGTTTGATCCGCGTATAGCCAAGCGGCAAGGGCGCGACGATATCGGCAAAGTTGAACGGTCGGTCCGTCCGGCGTTTTTCATAGATCTCGTTGTCCATGCCCGACTGGCGGTAAAAGCTCAGCGTTTCGGCAGGGGCGACCTCTTGTTCATCCAACGTCAGCATCCGCGCCGTCAGCCATGCAGTGCGCGTTGTCACCAATTCGGCACCAAATTCGGTCTGAAACCATCCCGCAAGACCCACGTGATCGGGGTGATGGTGGGTCACCACAACCCGCGAGACCGGCTTACCGCCCAGCGGGCCGTCCATGGCTTCTTGCCAGATCGCCTTGGACTTTTTCGATGAAAATCCGGTGTCGATGATGGTCCAGCTGTCACCCTCATCCAGCGCGTAGATGTTCACATGGTCCAGCTTCATCGGCAATGGCATGCGCAGCCACAATACCCCCGGCGCAACCTCGATCGCTTCGGTGCCGTGGGCGGGCGGCGTGTCCCAAGGATAGCGGATACCTTCGGGTGCAAAATCAGCCATTATGCAATCAACTCTTCTGTTGTGAGGGCAAATAAGTCTTTGTCGCCTGCCTGTGCATGCGCCAAAAGGCCCTGATGTTCCGGCAATAGCCGTTGAATATAGAAACGCGCCAGCTTTTCCCGTGGGCCGCCTTTGTCTGCCTTGGCCGACAGCAAATGCAGGTGCCCGCCCAAAACCCGCGCAAAGGCCCGCAGATACGGCACCGCCCCGGCAAACCGTGCATTCATATCGCTCTGTGCCACCATCCAGTCGGTCGCCTCGCGCAGGGTCTCACAGGATTGCCAAACCGCATCGGCCATATTCGGGAAATGCAACCTTGCGCCTTCAATCTCGGCTTCGATTTCATCGAGCAGCCGGTTCGCCGCCTCGCCTCCGTCCATCATTTTGCGTCCCACAAGATCCATCGCCTGGATGCCGTTGGTACCTTCATAGATCGCCGTCACGCGCACATCGCGGCTGTATTGCGCCGCGCCGGTCTCTTCGATGACGCCCATGCCGCCATGCACCTGCATTCCGGTTTGCGCGACCTCGATCCCGACATCGGACCCAAATGCCTTGGCAATCGGGGTCAAAAACGCCGCGCGCGCGGTCCAGTCCGCAGCGCCGGTGGCGCTGCCCATATCAGTCGCATGGGCGCAAGACAGCGCAATCGCCCGCGCCGCATAGGTGTCGGCCTTCATGGTCATCAGCATTCGACGCACATCTGCATGCTCTGCAATTGTGCCCGTGCCACCCGCGCCCGCCCGCCCCTGTTTGCGTTCCATTGCATAGGCCATCGCCTGCTGGCAGGCCGCTTCGGCCACGCCAATCCCCTGCCCGCCAACGCCAAGCCGCGCATTGTTCATCATGGTAAACATCGCGGCCATCCCGCCATGCTCCGGTCCAACCAGCCAACCGGTTGCACCATCATATTGCATCACCGCGGTTGGCGATCCATGCAGGCCCATCTTGTGCTCCAAACTGACCACCGAGAGCGTGTTGCGCGTGCCCGGATCGCCGTTGTCGTCCGGCAAATACTTCGGCACCAGAAACAGACTGATCCCCTTGGTGCCTGCCGGGGCATCCGGCAAACGCGCCAACACTAGATGGCAGATATTGGCGGCAAAATCGTTGTCGCCCCATGAAATGTAAATCTTTTGCCCGGTGATCGCATAGCTGCCATCGCCGTTGTCAATCGCCTTGGACGACAATGCCCCCACATCTGATCCGGCCTGCGGTTCGGTCAGGTTCATCGTCCCTGTCCATTCGCCGCTGATCAGCTTGGGCAGATACAGCGCCTTGATCGCATCCGAGGCATGATGCTCCAACGCCTCAATCTGGCCCTGAGACATCAAAGGGGCCAGTTGCAGTGACAGGCACGCGCCGCTCATCATCTCGTTAACTACGTAGGTCAGGCTCATCGGCAGGCCCATCCCGCCATAGTCCGGGTCCGCTGACATCCCGATCCAGCCCCCATCGGCAATCGCCTTGAACCCCTCGGCATAGCCTGGCGAGGTCCGAACCACGCCGTTGTCCAACCGCGCGGGATGCAGATCGCCGGCCCTTTGCAACGGGGCCAACACCGCGTCACACATCTTGCCGGCCTCAGACAGGATCGCCTTGGACATATCTTGGGTGGCATCGGCAAATCGCGTCGTCTCACTGAGCGCGGAAAAATCAATCACCTGCCCCAGAAGGAAGTCAAAGTCATCGACAGCGGCACGATATGGCATGGGCAATACTCCTGTTAGGGCGTGCAGGCGCTTGGCAAACACGATCCTGCCCTGCTAAGGGCTGCTGGTATTGAGATCAGCATGAAACGGCAACCGCAGTCCCGCAACCTGAACGCGGCGTCACGGACAGAGATGGACATGGACACAAAAATCCTCTCCGCCACGCAGGATGGCATCGCCAGTGCAGCCGCGTTGCTGCGCCAAGGGAGTTTGGTCGCCTTCCCGACAGAGACGGTTTACGGCCTTGGTGCAGATGCCACCAATGGGCAGGCGGTAGCGGGGATTTACGAGGCAAAAGGCCGGCCCAGCTTCAATCCACTGATCGTCCATCTGGCGGATGCAGCGATGGCGCAGGACTACGCAGAATGGTCCGATGCCGCCGAAATACTGGCGAGCGCCTTTTGGCCCGGCCCGCTGACTTTGGTTTTGCCGCTGCGCGATGATCAGGGGTTGTCGCCTTTGGTGACGGCTGGCTTGGACAGCGTTGCCCTGCGCGTGCCGATGCACCCCGCCGCGCGGCGTCTGCTGGCCGAATTTGGCGGGCCGGTAGCCGCCCCGTCTGCCAATCCATCAGGCCGGATCAGCGCCACAACCGCCGATCATGTCAAAGCCGGGCTTGCCGGGCGGATTACGGCGGTACTGGACGATGGTCCCTGTACCGTTGGATTGGAAAGCACGATTGTCGGCCTCACCGGCGAGGCGCCTGTTGTCCTGCGTGCAGGTGGCCTGCCGCAAGAGGCGATTGAAGCCGCGCTGGGTCAACCTGTGCAAAACGCCCAAGGATCCGAGATCATCGCGCCGGGGCAGCTGGCCTCGCATTATGCGCCAGATGCGGCTGTGCGCCTGAACGCGACCTCCGCGCGGGGCGATGAGATCTTGCTGGGCTTTGGACCGGTGGTCTGTGATCTGAACCTGTCGGCCTCTGGTGATCTGACCGAAGCGGCAGCCAACCTCTTTGGGCATCTGCATCAGCTCAACAGCACCGGCCGCCCGATCGCGGTGGCGCCTGTACCGATGCAGGGGCTGGGCCGTGCGATCAATGATCGTTTGCAACGCGCCGCCGCGCCGCGCTGATCCGGCTACTTGGCTAGGCGTGGCCCGCGGTGGCCGAAAGTCCCAAAGGATCAATCCCGATGCTTTCCAGCGCCGCCGCCCATTTCTTGGCATCGGTCATCCCAAACACCAGACCCGGCGGCACATCGCAGGTCAGCCAGCCATTTTGCGCAATCTCGCCCTCAAGCTGCCCCGGACCCCAGCCGGAATACCCAAGCATCAGCAGGCTGCTTTCTGGTCCGTTGCCCTGCGCGATGTCTTCCAGAATATCCAGCGTCGCTGTAAGGGCAAAGCCCGGCGCAATCTTCAGCGTATGGATCGCAGAGCAATACTCATCCGAATGCAAAACAAATCCACGCCCTGTTTCAACCGGACCGCCAAAATGCACCCCATGCAAAGGGCCGCCGGAGGGTGGTGCGCTTTCCAACTGATCCAGCACATCGGCAAGCGACACGCCCGGCGCGGGCTTGTTCACGATCAGCCCCATGGCCCCTTCATCCGAGTGGCTCACAAGGTAAATCACCGAGTGGTCAAACCGCGGATCGCCCATGCCCGGCATCGCGACAAGCAGCTTTCCTGTGAGATCCAGCGCCTGATCGGCCATCAACATTGTCCCCAAATTTCCCGTTCAGGATGCACCCTCACCGCCATCGGGGCAAGGGGCGCGGCACAAAGGCGCGAAACATGGCTGATGCAAACGTGACTTGGCTGTGACGCCGTATTGTCCCATGTAGGGGTATGATCAAACGTCTATTCAGCTCGCTCGCGCTTTGTGGCGCGATGGCCCTCTTTGCGCCCCTGCCCGCAATGGCGCAGGACGCTTTCGAGATCCCGGTCACCGGCGACATTCTGACCGGATGGCAGCAGGCCGACGGCAGCCGCGTGGCCGCGTTGCGATTGACGTTGCTACCAGGGTGGAAAACCTATTGGCGCACCCCCGGCGATGCGGGTATCCCGCCACAGTTCAATTGGTCGAAATCCGGCAATCTCAAAGCGGTGCGGGTGATCTGGCCCACACCAGAGGTCTTCAGCCAAAGCGGGATGCGCACCATTGGCTATGCCCGCGAACTCGTCTTGCCCTTAGCCATCGCGCCGCGCCGGTCAGGCCAACCGATCAATCTGCATGCCACGCTGGACATTGGCGTATGCAGCGACATCTGCGTGCCGCAACAACTGACCCTGAGCGCAACCTTGGACAGCACCTCAACCAAGCCAACCCCGGTGATTGCCGCCGCTTTGGCGTCGCGGCCTTATTCGGCCAAGGAGGCGGGCGTCAAATCCGCCACCTGCGCCCTGCGGCCGACGTCAGATGGATTGCAAATCACCGCCACACTGACCTTGCCCCACGCGGGCGGCAAAGAGGTTGTGGTGTTTGAAACCCCGAACCCCGACCTGTGGATGAGCGAAACCCGCGCAAGCCGGTCTGGCAGAACGCTGACGGTTCAGGCGGAACTGGCCTCGGTCAGCGGCAGCGCATTGGCCGTCAACCGCTCGGAGATGGTGATCACCGTGCTGGGAAAAAAACACTCGGTTGAGATCAAAGGCTGCGCACCAGGTTAAGCGGCCTGCCGCTTGCGTCCACCGATGGTATAAACCGCGATCCCCCCGGCATAGCCCGCCAAGGCCACCACCAACGCACCGGCAACAAACGCCGCCAAGGCCCCGCTCATCGCTTTGAGGCTGGCGAGCATCGGCAACAGCGCCAACACCTGCGGATGCACAGCGCCCTGCCATGCAGCCCAGCCCAGCGTCACCGCCCCCCATGCAGCGATCAACGACCACAGCACCAACAAACCCCAGCGTAGGCTGCGCACCGGCGCTGCCGTTCCGCGCCGCATCGCGGCGATCTGGCGGGCCACGTCATGCTGCGCGGCCACCAGTGCAGGCACCACCAGCAACACCAGCAGCATCCCGAAGCCCAAACCATAAACCAGAGTGATCACCGTCGGTTTAAGGAATTGCGCCTGCTGGCTTTGCTCATACAGCAGCGGCGCCATGCCCAGAACCGTGGTCATCGTCGTCAACATCACAGGCCGCAACCGATCAGCCGCGCCATCAATGATCGACGGGATCAAACCGCGCGTCTTGGCGTATTCGTCAATCGTTGTGACCAAAACGATGGAATCGTTGATGATAATGCCTGTCATTCCCAGCAGGCCAACCACTGTGAACATGCTCAACGGCACCTCCCACAGAGCATGGCCATAGATTGTGCCGACCAATCCAAACGGAATGATCGCCATCACCACCAAGGGCCGGGTCCATGATCCAAAGATCCACGCCAGAACAAGGAAAATCCCGGTCAGACACAGGATCAATCCGGTCAATGCATCGCTCAGGAACGCGTCTTCCTGCTCGCTCAACCCGGCCAGACGGAATTCAACCTGCAATTCGGAGGCAATGCGCGGCAAGATGTCATTCTGCAAGGCCTCACCAATTTCGCTGGCGCGGGCGGGGTCGTCTTCGGAAATGTCGCCGGTCACCGAGATCAGCCGAATGCCGTTCTCACGCCGCACTGTACTGAACCCGGTGCGCCGTTCCACGCTGACGATATCGGCCAGCGGCACGTATTGACCCGCAGGGGTGCGCATCTGGGTACGGTCCAGAAAATCGGCGGTCAGCTCGCCTTTGGGCAGTTCAACGCGGATCGCAGCGGAACGTGGCCCATCGGGATAGGTCGCGGCCTCGATCCCGCCCAAACGGTTGCGCAAGGCCCGGCCCAGCGTGTCGATGGTAAAGCCAAGCGCCTGTCCCTGTGCCGTCAGATCGAGGATCAACTCCTCTTTGTCATAGGCCAGATTGTCCTGAACCGCGCTGACTTCCGGATATTGCCGCAGCGCCGATTGCAGCGCCTCTGATGCGGCCTTGAGCGTATCTGTATCCGCCCCGTAAAACTGCACGTCCAGCGCATCCCCTCCGGGGCCGGACCGCCACCCCCGAAAGCTGACCGTTTCGGCCAGTGGATGCTGCACCACACGGTCCTGAAGCTCTCCGACAAAAGCAAAGCTGGAATAAGGGCGCAAATCGGCATCGATCAATTCAATGGAAATGCCGCCCAGCAGATCGTTGTCTTTGCCATCGGCCACCGCCAGCCCATAGCCCGAATTGCCGCCCGTTTGCGCGATGACATAATCCAGCGGATTCACCCCGTGGCGCTCTTCATACTCTGCGCCAAGAGCCTCTGTTGCGCGCTGCATCTCGCGCATCATCTCAAGCGTATCGGCACGAGTTGCACCCTCTGCCATGGCAAAATTGCCGGTAACAGAGCCACGCTCGGGCGCATTAAAGAACCGCCACTGGACATCACCGTTGATGAACAGCGCCACCTGCGAGGCCAAAATCGCGATCACCCCGGCCAGCACCACATACCGCCCTCGGATCACCCCAGCCATAAACGGGCGGAACAGGTTTTCACGCAGCCAGACAAAGCCAATATTGGTGATACGGCTGGGCAGATCATACCAATGCTGCTTGGCTGCCGCCCGCATGGCGTGGGCCATATGGTTGGGCAGGATCAAGAAACATTCGACCAGCGAGGCCGCCAAAACCGCAATCACCGTGAAAGGAATATCGCGGATCAAATCGCCAAAGCGCCCGCCCACAGCGACCAACCCAAAGAAGGCGATGATGGTGGTCAAAGTCGCCGCAAACACCGGCATTGCCATGCGCCGCGCGGCGTTCTCCGCCGCTTGCATCGCCCCTTCGCCAAGTGCGCGATAGCGGTGATCGGCGTGTTCACCCACCACAATCGCATCGTCCACGACAATGCCCAGCGTGATAATCAGCCCAAAAAGCGAGATCATGTTCAGCGTCAAACCCGCCGCATACATCAGCGCAATCGCCGCCCCCATCGCCACGGGAATGCCTGCCGCAACCCAGAACGCGGTGCGCGCATTGAGGAACAAAAACAGCAGCCCAACGACCAACCCAAGCCCCATTAGGCCATTGTCGATCAGCAAATCCAGACGCCCGGTGATTGCCTCGGCGCGGGTGCGGATCAGCTCCACCGTGACAGAGGCCGGCAAGCCCGCCTGCAATTCAGCGGCGACCTGTTCTACCCGTTCTTGAATGGCGATAGCATCGCCCCTGTCAGAGCGGTCAACCCGGATCGACATCGCCGGGTCCGGCCCGACAAAAAAGCTGCGTTCGCGGTCCACGCCTTGGGTGCGAACGAGCGCGACATCACCAATGGTCAATTTTGACCCGTCAGGATTAGACCGCAGGACAATGCCAGCAATCTCCGCCGCGCTGCGTTTGGCGGTGCCTGTCCGCACCCGCGCGTTCGCGCCGCTCACATCCCCCGCTGGATCGGCGTCGACCTCGGCGGCAATGGCGCTGGCGATATCTGCCATGGACACGTCAAACGCAATCAGCTTGGCCGAGGGCACCTCGACCAATGTTTCTGGCGCGGCGACCCCTTGGATGGTGGTGCGCGTGACGCCCGCCGCAAAGAGACGCGTTACAAATTCATCGGCAAAACGGCCCAGTTGCGCGGGGGCAATCGGGCCGGTGATCACCACATCTGTGACCCTGTCCCGCCAAGCGCCGCGCCGCACGTTGGGGTCTTCGGCATCATCGGGCAGTGTCGTAATGGCATCGACCGCCGTCTGCACATCCGCCGCCGCGCGGGCCATGTCCCAGCCCGGCTCAAAATCCAGCGTCACCACACCGCGCCCTTCGCGCGAGGTGCTGTTGGAACTTTCGACACCCTCAACACCCAGCAAAGCAGGCTCAAGTACCTGCACGATGGCCTCGTCCACATCTTCGGCCCCGGCCCCGCTCCACAGCGTTGTCACAGAGACATTGTCGATGATCACATCAGGAAAGAACTGCGCGCGCATATTGGGCGCGGCGGCAAATCCGGCCACCAAAAGCACCACCAGCAACAGGTTCGCCGCCGTGGCATGGCGGGTGAAATAGGACAGGATGCCCCCTGCCGCAGATCCGATGGGCCGTGCCATAGCTAGCCCCCCATGCGGCTTTCAATGCGAGCCACCATGCGGGCGGGCACCTGCGGTTTTGACAATTGTGCCAACACCCGTGCTTTGGCCTCTTTTGGCATCCGTTTGTTCCCCTCGACAAATGCCACAAGCCGGGCGCGGCGTTCTTCGGTCAACTCAAGCATTTCAGGTTCGTCCGGCGGCGCAGTGGCCGCGCCATCCGCGCCGCGCCGCAATGGTTTCACCGCGATCCCTGCGCCAAGCAGGGGTGAGCGTGCCTCAACAACCTCACGGCCAAGGATCGGCCCGCGCACCAGCACATCATCGCCCTGATTGCGCAGCACCGTAACTTGCACCGCCTCAAGCCGGTCTTCGGCGTTCAGCACCAGAACCTCGCCGCCCGCATCCACCGCCGAGGCGGGCAAGCGCACAACGCCAGGCAGCTCTGGCTCCCGCACCTGAACGGTCACAAAATCGCCCGGCTTGAACCCCGGCGCACTGCCCAGGGCCGCAAAGATCAGGCGTCCAGTAGACCCTTCACCCGCCGCAGCGGCAGCACGGCTGATCCGGCCTTTTGCTGTCAGATCCACACCGGCGACATCCAGAATCACATCCACATCCGCACGGATCAACCCGCCTTGATCATCCAACAATCGCGCAAATTGCGCGGTCGACAGCCGGAAAGACACTTCCAGATCATCGGGATCAATCAGCTCCGCCAGCCGTTCATTGGCAGAGACCAAGCGCCCCACCACGACATTGGTCGAAGACAACGTGCCATCAAAGGGCGCGGTCAAAGTGGTATCCTCAAGCCGCCGCCGCGCCTCGGCCAGCGCAATGCGCGAGCGTGCCAATCCTGTTGCGGCCTGATCCACACGGGTTTGACCCTGCGCCAGCGCCTGCCGCCGTGACAGCACCGCCTGCTGCGCGGCTGAGACCGCCAGTTCAGCGGTTTCGGTTGCTGCTGTGGTGCCCACGCCCCGCTCGGCCAGATCTTGTTGCCGGATCAACGCGCGTTCGCGCAAGCTCGCCTGATCTTCGGCTGCGGCCAACTCATCACGGGCCAAGGCAAGATTGCGATCCGCGTCGCGCACGGCGGCTTCGGCATCGGACAGATCATTGGACGCGCGGTCCACCGCAGATTGCGCATCTGCCGGGTCCAGCTGCACCAGCTCTTGCCCGGCCACAACTGTGCCGCCGTCCTCAAACCCTTCGGCCAACCCGATCACACGGCCACTGCCTGCCGCGCGAAGTTCCAGCAATCGGCGGCTTTGCACCTCGCCAAAGCTTTGCAAAACCGGGGTCACATCCTGTGCCTGTGCCATTTGCACGTTCACGGCAAACACCCGTTCCCGCGCTGGCGGGGCCTTGGCCTCATCGGCAAGGCGTTCGCGCAGGGCACCGCCCACCAAAGACACGGCATAGGCCAGCAGGCCAAACGTCAGCGCCGCCAGAAACAGACCGATCATGCTTTGTCTCAGAAACCGCATCGCTATCCCATCACCTGCGGACATGCGCCGCTCATTTAACCTAGTGGCCCGTACACAAAAGCCAAGTCACAAGGTGATACGGGGGCCCGCGTTACTTCCGTCGTTTGTGTTCATCCAAACGCGGCATAATTTCCACAAAGTTGCACGGCCGGTGCCGATAATCGAGCTGTTTGCACAAAATCTCGTCCCAGGCATCCTTGCAGGCCCCCGGCGATCCAGGCAGCGCAAAGAGATAGGTGCCATTGGACACGCCGCCCGTGGCGCGGCTTTGCACGGCGGAGGTGCCGATCTTTTGCATCGACACAATGGTAAAGACCGTCCCGAAGGCTTCGATCTCTTTTTCGTAAACATCCCGGTGCGCCTCAACGGTCACATCGCGGCCGGTCAATCCCGTACCACCGGTGCTGATCACCACATCAATATCGCCGTCCGCGCACCATGTCCGCAGCTGATCTGCGATCAATTTGCGTTCGTCGCGCACGATGTTGCGTTCTTTCAAGGTGTGCCCTGCCGCCTCGATCCGCGCGGCCAGAACATCGCCGGATTTGTCGTCTGCCAACGCCCGCGTGTCCGACACGGTTAGCACCGCAATACGGACAGGGACAAACTCCATGGTTTCGTCAATTCTGCTCATGTTCGCTCCATCAGGGCCAATCGCGCCGCAAGCGCGACAAAAATTCCGCTGGTGATCCAGCTTAACGCGCGGCTGCCCGAGGCCACACGCCGACCAACACCACCTGCGAAGACGCCGACAGCGGCGTTAATGAAAAAGCCAAACAGCCCGATGATCGAACCAAAAATCAGGAACTGCAGCAAGACGCTGCCCGCTTCGGGCTTCACAAACTGCGGCAAGAACGCCAGCACAAAGAAGATCAGCTTGGGATTGGTCAGATTCACGATAAATCCCGTTGCAAAGGCCCGCGCAGGACGCAGCGCTGCCGCCTTATGCTGCGCTCCACCATGGCTGCGCAGGGACTGCACCGCCAGGAACAGCAAATAGGCCACGCCCGCCCAGCGGATCGCATCAAACGCCCAAGGCACCGCCGCGATCACCGCGCCAAGGCCCAGCCCCGCCAGCAAAACATGCACCATCGACCCCGCCGAAATGCCCGCGCTCGCCGCAACTGCCGCCCTTGGCCCAGAGCGCAGCCCCTGCCCGAGACAAAACATCATATCCGCCCCCGGCGTCAGGTTCAGCGCCAGAGAGGCAGGCACAAACGCGGCCAATGTCAGCAGATCAATCATTTGGTCAATCGCCCCTTCAGGCTTAACAAATCTGCCCATGCCTCCCGCTTGGCATCTGTATTGCGCAGCAGATATGCGGGATGGAACATCGGGATCACGGGCAAGCCCGCCGCCTCGGCCCATTGACCGCGCAAGCGGGTTATTCCGCGTTTGTTCAATAGCGCCTGACAGGCATGATTGCCCACCGCCACCAACACCTCGGGCTTGGCCAGCGCGATATGCCGCAGCAAAAACGGGCGCATCATCGCGATCTCTTCGGGCTTGGGGTCGCGGTTTTGCGGCGGCCGCCAAGGCAGAACATTGGTGATATAAATCGGCGCATCCGCATTGGCCCGCCCCATGTCAATCGCGCCAAACATCCGGTCCAGCAATTGACCGGCGCGGCCCACAAAGGGCTTACCTGCACGGTCTTCGTCCCGGCCCGGCGCCTCTCCCACAATCATCACGCGGGCTCCTGCGATACCGTCAGAAAACACAAGGTTCCGCGCACCTTTCTTGAGATCGCACAGCTCAAACCGGGCGAGCGCCTCTTGCAGTTCCGGCAAGGATTGCGCGGCCTGCGCCGCCCGCTCAGCCTCTGCAACGGCATCCACCTCGACGGGGGCGACGATGCCCGGCTGGACGCCAGCAGCAACCGCTTTTTTTGGCTTTTCAACCGCGGCGGGCACCTCATAGCGGTTGACCGGCGCATCGCAGATCGCCTCTGTCGCGCCCAGTTCGACCTGCCAGTCCAGCAGGGCCAGATCATGATGAAAATTCACTGATTCCATGCACCCAACTTACGCCTGCGGCGACGGGAACCAAAACCCCTGTTCGACATGCGGCAATTTGCGCAGGAACAGGGCCGCCGCCCCTCAATCACCTTGCCGCGCAGGGCAATGCCCGCCTATAAGGCCGCAACGCTGCAAAAGGGTCTGCCCATGTCCTTCCCCCACCGTCACCTGCTTGGCATTGAGCCGCTGTCCCCGCCAGATATCACCGCCATTCTGGACCGCGCCGATTTTTATGCCGATCTGAACCGGCAGGCGGACAAGCACAACGACGTGCTGGCGGGCATGACCCAGATCAACATGTTCTTTGAAAACTCGACCCGCACGCAGGCCAGCTTTGAGATCGCGGGCAAACGGCTCGGCGCGGATGTGATGAACATGGCGATGCAGGCCTCGTCGATCAAAAAGGGCGAAACGCTGATTGATACGGCGCTGACACTGAACGCGATGCATCCCGACCTTCTGGTGGTGCGCCATCCGCAATCGGGCGCGGTTGATCTGCTGGCGCAAAAGGTAAACTGTGCTGTGTTGAACGCCGGTGACGGGCGCCACGAGCACCCGACGCAGGCTTTGCTGGATGCCTTGACCATCCGCCGGGCCAAGGGCCGGTTGCACCGTCTGTCCATCGCGATCTGCGGCGATATCGCCCACAGCCGCGTGGCCCGGTCGAACATCATGTTGCTGGGCAAGATGGAGAATCGCATCCGCCTGATTGGCCCGCCCACCTTGATGCCATCGCAAATCGGTGAATTTGGCGTCGAAGTCTTTGATGACATGGCCGAGGGCCTGAAAGATGTGGACGTGGTGATGATGCTGCGCCTGCAGAAAGAACGCATGGATGGCGGTTTCATTCCGTCCGAGCGGGAGTACTATCACCGCTACGGGCTGGACGCCGAAAAACTGGCCCACGCCAAGCCCGATGCCATCGTCATGCACCCCGGCCCAATGAACCGCGGCGTTGAGATTGACGGCACCCTTGCCGATGACATCAATCGCAGCGTTATTCAGGATCAGGTCGAGATGGGCGTGGCCGTACGGATGGCCGCGATGGACCTTCTGGCACAAAACATTCGGAACGCACGAGCCGCCTAGGCGTTGTGTTCGTGACACCGGACACATCAAAGGAGCAGCGCCATGAGGACGATTGACATCCCCCGCAACGAACACGGGCAGGTCAGAGTGTTCTCGGTTTCGCTGCCTGATGGGGCAGCACAAACGCTTGAGAACCCCGGATCGCTGTCGACAATGCTGGGCGCGGAGGTGGATCCCAAGGGCGTCGAAGTCATCCGCATTGCAGATCTCGATCAAATTGGGCTGCTGGGCTATCTGCGCGAAGGTCTGGACGTACAATCCGAGACGCTGGATCGCGATGCGGCCAAACTGGCCGCGCTGGATGGGTGGGTGATGCTGGTCTATTCCACGGCCTTTCGCGGCAAAGCGGCCGTGCTGAACCCCGCATTGCAACTGACCTTAATTGGCACTTACGGCGAAACAAAACCTGCGCAACCCGAAGGTCCGCTGACCAGCGAGGCCGCCGCGCCTTACAGTGGTCACGCACAAACCACACCGCCTAATCCGGCGGGCGGACGCGGCGCGGGCGCGATGGTCGTGGCCGGATTGATCGTTTTGGGCGCCTTGATTTTGTGGTGGGCGCTGTGACAGGTATCGCACCACTGGCGCAGCGCGGCACATTCCGCTAAGACCTGCCCATGCAAGAACCCAAACCCGATCCCAAAATGTCCGGCCGCATCGCGATGATCGCGCTACTGGTGGCCTTTGGCGTGGTCGGCATGATGTTGTGGATCGGGTAGACCCCATTGCGCAATGGCGGCCCGCGCCCAAAGCGATCCTGCGGCGTATTGCGATTGTCACCGCGCTGACGGCACTCGGGTTGCAACTGCCCGCAGGTCTTGCGCTGGCCTTTTCCGAAACGCCCTATAACGAGATGCTCCGCCTCGGGTCCGGTTGGTCATTGCTTGCGACAGCCGGTCTTGTCGGTGTCTTCGCCATTGAAGATTTGGCCGCATGGCGCAGGCGCCGCCGCGAGGTTTGGCAGCTGACGGCTGCCGCCTTGATTTATGACGGCCCCGAAGGCCATGGGCAGGTGGCCCTGAGCGATATTACAACCCTGCGCAAACAATGGCTGTCGCGTGTTGTCGTGACATTGCGAAACGGCCAGTCTGTCGTGATCCGCGATCTGGCTCACCCTGCCGAGGTCGTGGCGCAGATCAAGGCAGCGCAAACCGCGCTTTGATCATCGCTCACGACATCCCCTCTTGGTTTGAACCGGTTTTTCAGGCAAGAGGGCGCAACTCCATATACGCGAAGGCCCGCCATGACCCTGCATTTCACCAATGCCAAGCTGATTGACCCAGACGCCGGACAGATCATCACCGGGGGTTTGACGGTTTCGGGGGGTAAAATTCTGCAAATTGGCGAGGATACGGCCCCGAAAGGGGCGGACGTCATCGACTGTGGCGGCCAATACCTTGCCCCCGGCATTGTCGATCTTGGGGTCAAAGTTTGCGAGCCGGGTGAGCGTCACAAAGAAAGCTATCGTTCCGCCGGGCAGGCCGCAGCAGCAGGCGGCGTCACAACGATGATCACGCGCCCCGACACAGACCCCGCCATCGACAGCCCTGAAGTGCTCGAATTTGTCACCCGCCGCGCCAATGAGGCAGCGCCGGTCAATGTGGTGCCAATGGCCGCCCTGACCAAAGGCCGCGCGGGCCGTGAAATGACCGAGATCGGGTTTTTGATGGATGCAGGCGCCGCTGCCTTTACCGATTGCGATCACGTTGTGACTGACACCAAGGTGTTTGGCCGTGCATTGACCTATGCCCGCAGCCTTGGCGCCTTGGTCATCGCCCACCCGCAAGAGCCGATCCTGAGCAAAGGC
Organism: Sulfitobacter mediterraneus; assembly: GCF_003054325.1. GTDB lineage: Bacteria > Pseudomonadota > Alphaproteobacteria > Rhodobacterales > Rhodobacteraceae > Sulfitobacter > Sulfitobacter mediterraneus. The sequence continues at coordinate 132,013 of NZ_QBKU01000004.1, read as the reverse complement.
GCCGCTGCCACATCGGGCAAATTTGCCTCGGTGCGCGGATTGCCTGCTGTCTCGCCGATGGCAGAGCGTATGGGGCTGGACCGCGACATCGCCTTGATCGAAATGACCGGCGCAAAATATCACGCCGACCAGATCACCACGGCCCGCGCCCTGCCCGCATTGGAACGGGCCAAAGCCAACGGGCTGGACATCACGGCAGGTGTGGGCATTCACCACCTGACGCTCAATGCGCTGGACGTGGCCGATTACAGGACGTTTTTCAAACTCAAACCGCCCCTGCGCGACGAAGAGGACCGCCTTGCGGTCGCCCATGCTGTCGCCAGTGGTTTGATTGACATCATCTGTTCAATGCACACCCCGCAGGACGAAGAATCCAAACGGCTGCCGTTCGAAGAGGCTGCCTCCGGCGCGGTTGGGCTAGAGACTTTTTTGCCCGCCGCCATGCGTCTGGTTCACGCCGAGGTAATGGATTTGCCAACGCTCTGGCGCGCAATGTCGCTGAACCCGGCCAAGCGGCTTGGCCTGCCCGCCGGACGATTGCAAGCCGGTGCCCCGGCCGATCTGGTGCTGTTCAACCCCGATGCGCCTTTTGTGATGGACCGCAGCTCGCTGCGCTCCAAGTCGCTCAACACGCCATTTGACGGGATGCGGATGCAGGGTAAGGTGCTGAAAACCTTTGTTGCAGGCAATTGCGTATTTGAGGCCCACTGATGCCAGAGATTATCTCCTCTCCCCTTATTCTGACGGTTTGGGCCCTGCTGGGGTATCTGATCGGGTCCATCCCGTTTGGGATGATCCTCGCGCGTGTGATGAACCTGGGAAACCTACGTGATATCGGATCTGGCAACATCGGCGCGACCAATGTCTTGCGCACCGGCAACAAGACCGCCGCGGCGCTGACCCTGCTGTTTGACGGCGGCAAAGGCGCAGTGGCCGTCCTATTGGCCCGCGCAATGGTCGGCGAGGATGCCGCACAGATAGCTGCGATTGCCGCGATGCTGGGGCATTGCTATCCGATCTGGCTCCGCTTTAAGGGCGGCAAAGGTGTGGCGACATTGCTCGGCCTGCTATTGGCACTCGCCTGGCCTGTCGGGGTTGGGTGCTGCATTGCATGGCTGATCGGCGCCTTTAGCACACGAATTTCCTCAATGGGCGCATTGGCAGCGGCGGCGGCATCGACGTTTTTGATGGTCCTGCTCAACTTTGGGCAGATGGTTGTTCTGGGCGTGGCTCTGACCTTGCTGATCTACTGGCGGCACCGCGCCAATATCAAACGCATCCGATCCGGCGAAGAACCCAAGATTGGCCAAAAGGGGTGAAACCCCCCGATGATGTCGCGGCACATCTCGACGCCATTCCCATCGGCGCAGGCACCGGACATTACAACAATCGCCGATATCTCGTAACCCGCAGCCTCTTCGCGGCAGGAAAATCGCAAAAACTGGTGGCACAGGAACTGGGTGGGCCGGACTATATCAGCCTGAATTTCTACGCGCCCAAGGACGGTCCCCGGCTTTACCCTTGCGAAATGCCTGCCGAAAAGGTCATCTCATTCCTGCGCGGCTACCGCCCAGACCCGAAAGAGCCAACATGACTGATGTAAACCTCCCTGTGATCCTCTTTGCCGCGTTTATCGCCGCAGGCAGCCCCGGCCCCGCCACCTTGGCCATTGCAGGCACATCCATGTCATCGGGGAGGCGGTCCGGGCTGGCGCTGGCGTCGGGCGTGACCACCGGATCTTTCATGTGGTCCATCGCGGCGGCCTTTGGCCTTGGAGCAGTGATGTCCGCCAATGTCTGGGTGTTTGAGGTCGTCCGCTATATCGGCGCGGCCTACCTGATGTGGCTGGCGGTGAAATCCGCCCGCGCCGCTTGGATGGGTAACAAGATCACCACCAAGCCGCTGCCCAAAACCACCCCGCGCCGCGCCTATGCCAAGGGGCTGGCCCTGCATCTGACAAACCCCAAAGCGGTCCTGTTTTTCGGGGCGCTATACGCCATCGGCATCCCGCCCGGCACCGCGCCCAGCGCCCTGATCACCGTGATCGCAGCGGTCGGCGTGCAAAGCCTGCTGATGTTCCACCTCTATGCGCTGATCTTTTCATCCGCGCCGATGACCGCCGCCTACACCCGCGCCAAACGAGGGTTTGAGGGGTTCTTTGCACTGGCCTTTGGCGCGATTGCGATCAAGGTGCTCACGACGCGGGTAGGTTAGAGCGGGCGGTTAGTAACTGTACTCGGCATAAATCCGGTCCAGATCGCCGCCCCATTTGCCGTGGTAGTCTTCCAAAAGCTCATCCGCTGGCACCTTGCCGCTTTCGATGCTTTCTTTCAGCGCATTCAGGAAATGTGTCTCATCCGGCACCAGACCACCCGCGCCCGTACGGCGGCGCGCGCGCAGCCCCATATCAGACAACATCACAGCCTCATGGGCGATGTCATGCATCTTGATACCGTCCACTTCGGCTTGCAGTCCGTGCACTGACGCGGCAATGCGCAAGGCATCGCGCTGCTCGGCGGTCCAACCCTTGACCAGATCCCATGCCGCATCCAGCGCGTTCTGATCATACATCAGACCTACCCAGAATGCCGGCAGGGCGCACAGCCGCCGCCAAGGGCCACCATCGGCCCCGCGCATTTCGATAAACTTTTTCATCCGCGCCTCGGGAAAGGCTGTGGTCAGATGATCGGCCCAATCGCTGAGCGTTGGTGTTTCGCCGGGCAAGGCAGGCAATTTGCCTTCCATAAAGTCACGGAAAGACATGCCAAGCGCATCGATATACTGGCCATCGCGATAGACAAAATACATCGGCACATCGAGTGCATAATCCACCCAGCGTTCAAAGCCAAAGCCATCCTCAAACACAAAGGGCAACATCCCGGTGCGGGCACCATCCAGATCACGCCAAACCCGGCTGCGCCAGGATTTGTGGCCATTGGGTTTGCCCTCAAAGAACGGTGAATTGGCAAACAGGGCGGTCGCCACCGGCTGCAGGGCCAGCGCCACGCGCATCTTCTTGACCATGTCAGCCTCGGACCCGAAATCAAGGTTGACCTGCACCGTACAGGTCCGGCGCATCATCACCCGGCCCATGGTGCCAACCTTGGTCATATAGTCGTTCATCAACTTGTAGCGGCCCTTGGGCATCAGATCCATCTGCTCGTGGGTCCAGACCGGGGCCGCGCCCAGACCGATCCAGCCAACACCGATCTCATCGGCCACATCCTTGACCTGCTTAAGATGCGTGTTCACCTCGTCGCAGGTTTCATGAATGGTCTCGACCGGCGCACCGGACAATTCCAACTGCCCTCCCGGCTCAAGCGAGATATTCGCGCCGTCTTTCTCAAGGCCGATCAGTTTACCGCCCTCTTCGACAGGAGCCCAATTGTGCCGGTCGCGTAGCCCTTCCAGCATCACGCGGATGGACCGTTCTCCCTCATAAGGCAGCGGCAAAAGCGTGTCTTTGCAATAGCCAAACTTCTCGTGTTCGGTGCCAATGCGCCAATCTTCCTTGGGTTTACAGCCGTCCGCAAGATATTGCGCAAGCTGGTCGCGATGTTCGATCGGGCCACCGCCGGATTGAGGAATGGACATATTAAAGGCTCCGATATTGGCTCTGTGCTTCCGAAGGGATGCGGGGAATTGCGAGGGGTGTCAATGCAGCTGCTGCGGGTTTTGCCCCGGTGGGCCGCGCCGCCAGATCACAACCGCTTGATGGGAATTTGCGTTCAACATGCTGAGCATCCGCTCGGTGCGCAGCCCCGGCAGCGTCGCAAATGCATCAAAAAGCGCCTCCGCCCCCGCCGCATTCACCGGGATCAACAAGGCAGGCTGCCCTCGCTGGGTCAGTCGCCAATGCGCCGGAAACATCGCCCCGTCCAAGGTCAGGCTGTCCATCTCGCGCAGGGCCACTGTGCCCCCGGTCAACGGGCCAAAATAGCTCACCTGCCCCTCGTCCACCTGCACCGCGCCCGCGCCGCCATCCGCCCCGCGAAACCGCCCGCGCTGCACACCCAGCCAAGCCAGCGCAACACCGCCAAGGATCAAAGCATAACCGGGGATCGCCAGCAAAAGCCCCGGCCCCGCCACCATCCAGATACCGATAAGGACAACACCGGTCGCCGCGATCACTTCGCGCCAACGCCACAGCTGCGCCCGTGCCTCTGGTCTGAAAAAACTCATCGCAAACTGCCCATCTTCATTTGGCTAAAAAAACCTCCACGGGGGTCTGGGGGTGTGAAACCCCCAGTGCTTGCAAAGAATACTTCGCCCTCACGCCCAATCGCCCATGGACTGTTGCCAAAGCGTCATCGCCGCCACCGCCGCCGTGTCCGCACGCAAAATCCGCGGACCAAGGCGCACCGCATGTGCCGCCTCCAGCCGCTGCAACCTGCCACGCTCACGCTCTGAAAATCCGCCTTCGGGTCCAATCAGAATGGCCCAGGGTCCAGTGTCTGCGCCCGCCAGCCCCGCCGCACCGCCGTTTTGTGCCAATGCCTCGTCACAAAACATGATCCGGCGCTCCGGGCGCCAGCCGTCCAGCAGACGGTCGAACTTCACCGCTTCGGCCACCTCGGGCACAAATGTGCCGCCACATTGCTCTGCCGCTTCAACGGCATGGGCTTGCAAGCGATCGCGTTGCACCCGTCCAGCATTGGTAAAATCCGTCATAACCGGCACAATTCGCGCCGCGCCCATCTCGGCGGCTTTTTCCACGATGAAATCGGTTCGGGCCTTTTTGATCGGGGCAAACATCAGCCATAGATCGGGGGGCATCTGCAAGTCCCGCGTTTGCACATCGCAAACCAGAATACCGCCCCGCTTGCCCGCCTCCACTACATCCGCCCGCCATTCGCCATCGCGGCCATTAAACAGCAGCACCTGCGCCCCAACAGCCAGTCGCATCACCCCAAAAAGGTAGTGCGCCTGCGCTTTGTCCAAAGGAACCGATTGCCCCGGCCCCAGTGGGTGATCTACATAAAGTCTGATTTTTGCACTCATGGGCCAAGATATATGCAAGACCACCCGCCTTCGCCAGATGCACCGGACGATCAAACTGTGGCAGACGCCCCGGCAGACAATTGGGTGGACAAATACGCGCCCGCCGCGGCCCGCCCCTATCTACAGCTCAGCCGCGCGGATCGGCCTATTGGAACATGGCTTTTGTTGCTGCCGTGCTGGTGGGGTTTGGCGCTGGCGATCTTGTTTGATCAATCTCTCCGCTGGGAGGATCTGTGGATCTTTGTCGGCTGCGGCATGGGCGCTTGGCTGATGCGCGGTGCGGGCTGCACTTGGAATGATATCACCGATCGCAAATTTGATGCGCAGGTCGCCCGCACCCGGTCCCGGCCGATCCCGTCAGGGCGCGTCACTGCGCGGCAAGCTTTGGTCTGGATGTTTGCGCAGATCATTCTCGCCGCATTGATACTGTTCACTTTCAATCACGCGGCGATCTCGCTTGGGGTTTTGTCATTGATCCCCGTGGTGATTTACCCCTTCGCAAAGCGGTTTACATGGTGGCCACAGGTGTTTCTGGGTGTCGCTTTCAACTGGGGCGCTTTGCTGGTCTGGACAGCACATACCGGCAGCCTCGGATCGCCTGCTCTTTTGCTTTATGGCGCGGGCATCGCCTGGACGTTGTTCTACGATACCATCTACGCCCATCAAGACACCGAGGATGACGCGTTGATCGGGGTCAAATCCACCGCCCGCCTGTTTGGCGAGAACACATCACAATGGTTGCGCCGGTTCTTGATGGCCACTGTTGGCCTGATGGGGCTGGCCGTGGTCTTTGCCGCATTGCCCAATGCCTCGGTTCTAGCGATGGTTATTGCCCTTGCCGGACCTTGGGCGATGGGATGGCATATGGCGTGGCAATTGCGCGGGCTCGACATCCATGATCCCGCAAAAATGCTGCAACTTTTTCGCGTCAACCGCGATACCGGCATGATCCCGCTTGTGTTTTTTGCCGCAAGCCTGCTGGCGTGATTGCACCCCCGCGCCTGCGGGCGTATCAAAGGCTGACCTTGAACTGTACAGAAGTTGACGCATGCGCCTGTCCGCTCTTTTGATCATCAGCCTGACGTTTACCGCTGCGGCGGTTGTTTCGCTGGTTGCCGCCAACTTTTCCGTCAAACTGATTGAGGAATCCTCCGAAATCGGGGTGCGCGATGCGCTGGATGACAATGCCATGACCTGGGCCGAAGTGCAGGCCGATGGCCTTCAGGTCACACTTTCGGGGATCGCCCCGACAGAGGCGATCCGCTTTCGGGCGTTGACCACCGCAGGGTCGATTGTTGATGCCGCGCGGGTGATCGACGAAATGGAGGTAGAAGCCCAAGCTGCTCTTGCAGCGCCCCGCTTTTCTGCCGAAGTGCTGCGCAACGACAGCGGCATTTCCATCATCGGTCTGGTTCCCGCCAGCACGGACCGCGCGGCGACCGTAAAAAGGTTTACCAAAGTGGCCGGAGACGCGGATGTCACCGATCTGCTAGAAGCAGCCGATTATCCCGCCCCACCCGGCTGGGAAGAGGCGCTGGCTTTTGCCATCAACGCCATTGCCCAATTGCCCCGCGCCAAAGCATCAGTTGAGGCCGGGCATGTTTCGATCACCGCCATTTCCGACAGCCCGGAGGCCAAAGCCGCGATTGAAGCCAAGTTGCGCCGCGCCGCGCCGCCCAACCTGACGCTGGTTATGGATATCGCCGCACCGCGCCCGGTGATCACGCCTTTCGCCCTGCGCTTTGGCATTGACGAAAACGGTGCCCGTTTTGATGCCTGTTCCGCCGACACTGAAGAGGCCCGTATCCGTATTCTCGCGACAGGCACCCGCGCCGGTGTCACTGGCACTGCCCGCTGTACCGTTGGCCTTGGCGTACCCAGTCCAAACTGGGGCAAGGCCGTCACACAAGCCATCGAAGCTGTGCAACGTCTGGAAGGTGGCTCCGTCACATTCGCCGATGCCGACATCACCTTGGTGGCCCTGCCCGGCGCCGATCAAGCCCTATTTGACCGTGTTGTCGGTGAGTTGGAAACCAGCCTGCCCGAAGTGTTTGCCCTCAAGGCGAAGTTGCCCAAAGTCGAAGACCCCAACGCCGGTCCGCCCGAATTTACAGCCACGCTTAGCCCCGAAGGCCAAGTGCAATTGCGGGGCCGCGTCAGCGATCAAACCCTGCGCGAACTGGCCGACAGCTATGCCAAAGCGCGGTTCGGGTCTGACAAGGTCTATACCGCCGCCCGTATCGCAGAGAACCTGCCCGGCGACTGGACGCCGCGCGTTCTGACGGGGCTCGAAGCTTTGGCCGCATTGAACAACGGCGCGGTGACCGTCACCCCAGATAGCCTTTCGGTGACCGGCAACACCGGCAACCCTGATGCCAGCACCGAGATTGCCTCACTTTTGTCCGACAAACTGGGCGAAGGGGCCGATTACACAATCGACGTGGCCTATCAGGAAAAACTTGATCCCGTGCTGGGCCTGCCCACGCCGGACGAATGCGAGGCCGAGATCGGCGAAGTGCTGAAGGTGGGCAAGATCAACTTTGAACCGGGCAGTGCAACCATTGATGCCTCGGCCCTTGGCACCATGGATGACATTGCGGAAATCCTCAAACGCTGCGGGGATCTGCCATTGGAAATTCAGGGCCACACAGACAGCCAGGGCCGCGAAAGCATGAACCTCGCCCTCAGCCAAAGCCGCGCAGAATCTGTTCTAAACGAATTGCGGGCCCGCCGCGTTCTGACCGGATCTTTCAATGCCCAAGGCTATGGCGAGGCCACACCCATTGCCGACAACAAAACCGAAGCAGGCCGCGAGGCCAACCGGCGCATTGAATTCAAATTGATCCGCCCCGATACGGTTGCCGTTCCCGAAGAAACAACGCTGGAAAGTATCGCGGAATCGGGCGATACACCGGAAGCATCCGACGCAGAAGGCCCATCCGATGAGCAGAACTGAATTTGTCCTCGCCACCGCGATTATTCTTTTTGTTGCCTTTTGTCTCGGCTGGTTTGCCAATTGGCTTTTGCACCGGTTTACCCGCGTGGCCGCCGGTGACGTTGAACAACTTGACCGGATGAGCCAGGAACTGCACGAAGCGGAAGAGACCCGTGATCAGGCGATCACGTATCTGCAGCAACGTGAGGCAGAGCTGACCAACCAACTGTCCCAGACCGAAGCCGAATTGCGGGCCGCGATGGATGGATTGCGCGATGCGCGTCACGAGGCCGAAGAAATGCGCGCCTATATTGATCGCCAAAAGGGCGCTTGAGCGCAGCAAGGCTGTCACGCACCACAGCCCCCGATCAGGGCAGTTTCACTTGATCAGTCTTTTCCGAACTTCCGGGTCAGGAACAAAACACAGGTTCGCCGTTCCGAACCAACGATACCGGTTGCGCGCTACAAATCGGTAAAGGACGTTCCGCACTGGACGGGGCAGAATCAGAACAACACTTAAGCTGCGCCAGATACCGCCGAGCCGCCGACCCACATGCGCCAAGGCATCCAGCCCGGAATAGGCGCGGCCCTCCTCCAAAAAGAGCCAAGAGTTTGGGTCGTCGGGGTCAAGGCCATAGTGCTGCATCAATGCTGCCCCAAGATCCGATTGCAGTGGGACAATCCGAAACTCACCGCGGTGATCATTGCGGGCAATCCACATCGCACTGCGTGCGCAAAGGGCACAGTTTGCGTCCATAACACAGACCGGCCCCTCATCAGAAAACGCCGGAACATCCTGCGCATCCCGATAGGAATATTGAGTGTTTCTTAGTGTCATGGCCGAACATGTGCCGTGCAACGGCAGAAAAATCAACAACTTTTGGTTGTCCTCACTGCAACCGCTGCAAGATTAACGGTTAGCTGGCTCAAGCAACCGTCAAACAGGCACATTTTGCGTGGTGGGCCACATGGGCCGATGTGCTGCCCATCATCAATGCAGTCAGATTGCCCAAGCCGCGCCGCCCCGTCACAATCAGATCAGCGCCAACCGCATTGGCACAATCCAGCATATCATGTGCCGGATCGCCGCCGCCGACATGAGGCACCAGTTTTGCACCACCTGCCGCATCAGCAATGGACTGTGCCTGAGCGAAGACCTTGTCCGAGGCCTCTTTGATTTCTTCGGGTTTGGGCATCGTCGTCGCCACATGATATCCGGCCACGGCCCCCAAAGCGAAAGCGACCGTTTCATGCACAGGTGTATGTGACAGATGAACTGCCGAACCGTACTTCTGCGCGAGGTCGCAAGCCACTTTAAGCGCATTCTGCGACGGCTCGGACCCGTCAAAACCGACTACGATATTGCTAAACATATTTCATCTCCCTTTTGCTGCGTTATCAACAGTATGCCGCAATAAAGGCGGCATCACCTTGATCCACATCAACAGAGATTTACTATATATTTTTCAGACGCTTGCGCGTTACCAACGGCCCAGCGCATCCTCGTCTTCGTCCTTTGACGCAACCCAATCTGCCCCTTGTGCCGTGACTTCCCGCTTCCAGAACGGGGCGCGCGATTTGAGGTAATCCATCAAGAATTCCGCCGCCTCAAAGGCATCCTTGCGGTGCCGTGCGGCGGTGGCGACCATCATGATCATCTCACCGGGGTACAGCGGCCCATAGCGGTGGATCACCAGAACATCGCCCAGCGAAAACCGTGCAACAGCGGTTTGTGCCATCTCGCGCAGGGCGCTTTCCGTCATTCCGGGATAATGTTCGATTTCCATGACCTCAAGCGGATCATCCGGCAGATCCCGCACAAGGCCTGTAAAGGTCACAATCGCGCCCATATCAGTATGGCCTTGGGCAAAGTCAGTGCTTTCTTTGCCCAGATCAAATGGCGCGTCCTGAACCGAGATACGCATCCGCTAGCCACCCGTCATTGGCGGGAAGAATGCCACTTCGCGTGCGCCGTCCAGCGACGCGTCAAAATCTGTAAGGGTCTGATCGACTGCAACGCGCAGCGCGGTCAGATCGGAAAACGCCAGATCATAGCGATCTTCGCGGGCCCGCAATTCGGCAACCAGATCCGCAACTGTCTTGGCCTCGGTTTCGATCTTCTCGCGCGGCAGGCCAATGCGTTCACGGACCCATGCAAAATACAGAACGTCTATCATTGTCCCTCCCGAAGATGTGGCAGCGCCTTGCGCAGGTAATCAAAACCGGTGACCGCCGTCAGTGCGGCCGCGATCCACAACAACCACAGGCCAAGCCATCCAGCCCATTCCATGCCTTCCAGCTTCCAACGCAAGCCAAGCACGTCCTCTTCCTCGCCGTTCAGAACCGCATCAATCATCGCCTCGTCCATGCCAAAGACCGACATGCCGAGGTAATGTTCAAAAACGCCCTGAGCGAAAAGGACCGTGATCGCGGTCATCTGAAAGGTGGTTTTCCATTTGGCCAGTTGCGTGACCTTCAGCGTCCCCGCCACATCGCCAAGGAACTCGCGCAGCCCCGAGACGAACACCTCGCGGAACAAGATCACGGTGGACGGCAGGATCAGCCAAGGCGACCAGCTTGAAAATGCGATGATCACCATGAGCGCAATCACCACCATCGCCTTGTCGGCAATCGGGTCCAGCATCGCACCCAGCTTGGTTTCCTGTTTCCACGCCCGTGCCAGATAGCCGTCAAACCAATCGGTGATCGCCGCAGACAGGAACAGGATCAGCGCAAACCAATCCGCATAAGGCCGGGTGAAATACAAAAACATCACCGCCACGCCGGGCGCAGCGACCAAACGCAGGACAGTCAGGATATTGGGCAGATTCCACTTCATGTCGGCACCCTACAGTGACCTTTCAGGACGTAAAAGCATCAAGATTGCCCCAAAGGCAGCCAAGGGCACCAGGCCACTACCCGCGCTCATGGAAAAAAGCGTAAATCGTTTCGGCCAAGGCATCTGAAACACCATCAACAGCCTTCAGATCGCTGAGTGCCGCGCGGCCAACCGCCTTGGCCGAGCCGAAATGCGCAAGCAGCGCCCGCTTGCGGGCCGCACCCACACCGGGCACATCATCCAACGGGGTTGCGCCCACGGCCTTGGCCCGTTTGGCGCGGTGCGTGCCAATGGCAAAACGGTGGGCCTCATCGCGCATGCGCTGCACAAAGTACAGCACCGGATCATTGTGGCGTAGGGCCATCGGGCGTTTGCCGACACGGTGGAATTCTTCCTTGCCGGCATCGCGGTCCACACCTTTGGCCACGCCGACCATCGGAATGTCCTCAACCCCGTATTCGCGCATGATCGAGGCAACTGCGCTGACCTGCCCTGCCCCACCATCAATCAAAAGCAGATCCGGCCACATGCCCTGACTGCGATCGGGATCTTCTTTGATCAGCCGTTTGAACCGGCGGGTTAGCACCTCTTTCATCATGCCAAAGTCATCGCCGGGGGTCAGATCGTCACCTCGAATGTTGAACTTGCGGTATTGGTTTTTCATAAACCCGTCCGGCCCGGACACGATCATCCCGCCAACCGCATTGGTCCCTTGAATATGCGAGTTGTCGTAGACCTCGATCCGCTGCGGTGGTTCGGGCAGATCAAAGGCATCCATCAACCCCTGAAGCAGTTTCGTCTGCGTAGCGGTTTCCGCCATCTTGCGGGCCAGAGATTCCCTTGCGTTGCGCAGGGCGCCATCGACCAGATCGGCCTTTTCACCGCGTTTCGGCACGATCAGTTCAACTTTACGGCCCAGCTTACCAGTCAAAGCGTCCGCCATCAGATCGGGGCTTTCAATCTCGTTGCTGAGGATCAATTGGCGCGGCGGCTCGCGGGTGTCGTAGAACTGGCCAATAAAGGCCTCAAGCACCTCGGCCGCATCCACATCGGCACCAACGCGTGGATAATAGTCGCGGTTTCCCCAGTTTTGATTGGCGCGGATGAAAAACACCTGCACACAGGCCTGACCACTGTCCATATGCAGCGCGATGATATCGGCCTCAGACACGCCTTTTGGGTTGATGCCCTGTGCGGTCTGCACCTGCGTCAGAGCTTTGATCCGGTCCCGCAAGGCAGCCGCCCGTTCAAACTCCATCTCTTCGGAGGCGGCGGACATCTCACTGGCCAGACGGGCCTGAATATCGGTGGTTTTGCCCGACAGGAACTTTTCCGCATCCCGCACTGTCTGGCGGTATTCCTCGGGACTGACCTTGCCCACGCAAGGGGCCGAACACCGTTTGATCTGATGTTGCAGACAGGGGCGTGTCCGGCTTTCGAACATGGCGTTGGAACAATCGCGCAGCAAGAACACCCGCTGCAATTGGTTCAACGTCCTGTTGACCGCACCGGCGCTGGCGAAGGGGCCATAATAGCTGCCTTTTTCCTTTTTTGCGCCGCGATGTTTCTTAATCTGCGGATAATCGTGATCTGCCGTCACCAGAATATTGGGAAAGCTTTTGTCGTCGCGCAGCAGCACGTTGAACTTCGGCTTGAGCTGTTTGATCAGGTTCTGCTCAAGCAGCAGCGCTTCTGTCTCTGTCTTGGTGGTCAGAAACATCATCGACGCAGTGTTGGCGATCATTCGCGAAATGCGCCCTGAATGGCCAGTGGGGCGGGCATAGCTGCTGACCCGCGCCCGCAAATTGCGAGCCTTACCAACATAAAGAACACGGCTTTCGCTATCGAGCATCCGGTAAACACCGGGCGATGCATCAATGGTCTTGAGGTACCCCTGAATAACCTCATTTCCAGTTTTTGGAATGTCCGATTCGCTGTTCATTGGCTCCGCCTGATTCTTAGCCTTTGCTGCAACAGGAAGCCGCAGTTAACAAGTGTGAACATACCCACGGAACTTGTGGATAAGTCTGATGATAACTTCTGATCAACGCAGTTTTCTCTTTGTTTTCGGCAGGGTTCGTCGATTTGCCTAAGAATTAGGCACTATGTTAAGGCACTGCAATTAAAGGATATTTTTTTGATCATTCGTCCAAATTATTGAAATCGCTTGATTTTCGCAACAAAACTGCAATCTTTGCGTGTCCGGTGCAGAACTTTCCCGCCGCGTTGGTTACTCGACCCCAAGAACATCCGGTGTTTTCCAGCCCAGATGCTGCCCGCCATCCACACAAAGCAGCTGACCGGTGACCGCAGGCTCGTTCAAAAAGTAGCTGAGCGCCGAGGTGATTCCCTTGGCATCCGCACCGCGCTGCAAAACCGTATTGCGCCGCTGCGCCGCGAAATGCGCGTCGCTTTGGCGGCTGCCTTGCAAGGTAGGCCCCGGCCCGATCGCATTCACCCGGATCGCGGGGGCAAGCGCCTGCGCGGTGGTTTGGGTCATCGCCCAGAGGCCCATCTTGGCCAGCGTATAGGTCATGAACTCAGGCGTCAGCTTGCGCACCCGTTGATCCACCATATTGACGATCAGGCCGGTGGCCTGCGGCTCACCATTCTCATCAAGCTCCGGCGCAAGCTTCTGCGCGGCCATGGCCTGTGTCAGCACAAATGGTGCCCGCAGATTGCTGCCCAAATGCCGGTCCCAGCTTTCAAGCGTCGCGGATTGCACGGTGTCATATTCAAAGATCGACGCGTTGTTGACCAGACAGGTGATTGGCCCACCCAGCGCCTCAACCGCCCGAGGGAAAAGCGACTGCATCTGGTCCTCGTCCAACAAATCCGCCTGCAGCGCCACGGCGCGGCCACCTGCGGCCTCAATCAGCCGAACGGTTTCATCGGCCCCATCCGCAGAGCTGGCATAGTGCACCGCCACGTCAAAGCCCTGCGCTGCAAGCTCAAGCGCCATAGCGCGGCCCAAACGATGCCCTGCCCCTGTTACCAATGCGCCTTTCATGGCGGCCTCCTCAGATCAAAACAACAATCAGATAGAGGGCATATAGGGCGCTTAGGGCAATTCCCCACAGACGGGTGATGTCCATTTTCAAATATACAAACGGGATCAGCAGCAACGATGCGCCCAGCATCACCCACAGATCAAACCGCAAGAACTCAGGATCAACCGAGATTGGCCCGACCAGCGAGGCAATCCCGATAATGGCCAGAAGATTGAACATGTTCGACCCGATGACATTACCCAATGCCACATCGGCCTGACGGCGCAGCGCAGCCATCACTGTTGTCGCCAGTTCCGGCAAGGATGTCCCGATTGCAACAAGCGTGAGGCCAATGACCGTGTCGCTCACGCCGTAGGCCTGTGCAATCACGGTGGCGTTGTCCACCAAGAGCCCCGCACCAACCGGTAACCCGATCAGCCCGAGCACCAGAAAAACCACGATCTGCCATCCCGGCATATCCGGATCTGCGCCTTCGGGTTCTTCATCCTCGTCCGGTTCACCTTTGCAGGCATTGCGGTGCGCTTTGGCATCACGGAACGCATCGGCCAGCACATAGGCCAACCCGCCGAGCAGCACCAAACCGGCCAACCAGTCAAACACACCGCGAAACGCCAGTGCGATAAACAGGATCGAAGCTGCGATCATGAAATTGTAGGTCTTGCGGGTGCGGCATTCGGATGTGTGCATCGTCGCCAAAAGCGCCGGAATACCCAAAACCAATAGAATATTGGCGGTGTTCGACCCCACCACATTGCCCAGCGCAATACCGGGGGCATCGTCCAGAATGGCTTTGATCGAAATCAACAGCTCAGGCGCGGAGGTGCCAAAAGCCACAATCGTCAGACTGACAATCAAGGCTGGGACACCCAGCCGCAGCGACAGGTTCACCGCCCCTTTGACCAGCGCGTCACCCGCAAGCAGCAGGATCAACAACCCCAAACCCGACAGCAGCCATGGCATCACCATCAGCTTTTTCCTCCGCAGCTACAGGGGCCTTTGCCGATGCGATAGCGCCCGCAAGACCGGCATTTGGTCTGCGAAAACCGCTTGCCGCCGATCCAGTGCATTTTGCCGAACCATGCCAGCACGCCCATAAAGACGAGGAAGAGAAGGACGATTTTGAAAACCATGCGTTACAGTCCAAACCGCGCAAATGCGGCGCGTTCCTCTATGCCGTGAACGGCGTCCTGCACCATCTGCATGCCAAACCGTGACATCAATCCGCGTCGAACGCCATAGCGGCGCAGTTTGACCTTATCGCCAAAGCGGTCCTTCAAAACCGGCAGCAGATGGCCAATACCATCTATCAGGCCCAGTTCCTGCGCCCGCCGGGCCAGCCAAATCTCACCGGTAAACAGATCAAGGTCCGCAGGCAGCTTGTCGCCGCGCCGATCTTTTATGTGGTCGATGAAATTGGCGTGAATATCCTCAAGCAAGGTCTTCAGCCGCGCGACATCCTCGGGGTTTTCGGGGCGGAACGGGTCCAGCATGGATTTGGATTTACCGGCAGTATAGACGCGCCGTTCGACCCCGTGTTCCTTGATAAACTCATGCACACCAAAGGAGGCAGAGATCACCCCGATCGAGCCGACAACCGAACTGGGATCGGCATAAATCTCATCTGCTGCCGCAGCGAGCCAATACCCGCCAGAGGCTGCGACATCCTCGACAAAGGCGATCACAGGTATCTCTTTTTCCGCCGCCAGCCGCCGGATGCGTGCGCCGATCAGTGACGATTGCACCGGACTGCCGCCTGGTGAATTCAACTCAAGCGCAACCGCGTCAGGCTTGCCCTTGGCAAATGCTTTTTCAATGACAGGGGCAAGGGTTGCGTCATTCAACGCCCCGCGCCCCTGTGTGCCGATCACGCCAGAGAGGCGGATCACGGCAACAGTCGGATCGGATTTAAGGAAGGGCAGCCATCGTTTCATGACAACCCATGTAGAGCGGCCAGCCGCCGCAAACAAGGCGGCTGGCAAAAGGTTTATTGACGGATGCGCCAGCCGGTGCGGAATATCCACCAAATCACAGTCAGACAAACGCCTGTGAAAAACCCGATTGCCACCAGCGACGTCAGGATCGGAACGTCAGCACTGCCGTAAAAGGACCAGCGGAACCCCGAGATCAGATAAACTACCGGATTGAACATCGAGACCGATTGCCAGATCTGCGGCAACATCGAGATCGAATAAAACGACCCGCCCAGAAAAATCAGCGGTGTGATCACCAGCAACGGCACAATTTGCAACTGTTCAAAATTTCCCGCCCATACCCCAAGGATAAAGCCAAACAGCGAAAAGCTCACGCTGGTCAGCACCAGAAAGGCAATCATCGCGAGTGGATTCTGGATGGAGAAATCGACAAAGAAAAACGCCGTTACCAAAATGATCGCGCCAATGATCAACGCCTTGGTTGCCGCCGCCCCGACATAGCCCAGAACAATCTCGATAAAGCTGATGGGGGCCGACAGGATTTCAGAGAACGTGCCGAGAAACTTGGGGAAATAGATCCCAAAAGAGGCGTTCGAGATAGACTGTGTGATCACCGTCAACATGATCAGTCCCGGCACGATAAAGGCCGCATAGGTGATCCCGTCCACCTCTTGAATGCGGCTGCCGATAGCGCCGCCAAAGACAACAAAATACAGCGAGGTCGAGATCACCGGCGCAAGAAAGCTTTGCGCAATCGTGCGGAAAAATCGATACATTTCAAAGACGTAGATAGATTTGATTGCAGTCCAGTTCATGCCGCATCCTCCTTGACCAGACCGACAAAGATATCCTCAAGGCTTGATTGCCGGGTTTGCACATCGCGCAGGACAAGGCCCGCCGCCGCCACATCTGCCAGCAGCTTGGTGATGCCTGTGCGTTCGGAACGTGTGTCGTAGGTGTAGATCAAGGTTGTGCCATCCTCCGACAGCTCAAGCGCATCTGATTGCAGGGCCGCTGGAATTTCCGTGATCGGATCGGTTAGCAGCACATCAAGCTGTTTCTGCCCCATCCGCGCCATCAGCGTATCCTTATCCTCGACCAGCATCAGCTCACCATTGGCGATCACGCCCACACGGTCGGCAATCGCTTCGGCCTCTTCGATGTAGTGGGTGGTCAGGATGATAGTCACACCGTCGGCCTTAAGCTTGGCCACGATATCCCACATGTCCTTGCGCAGTTCGACATCAACACCAGCAGTGGGTTCGTCCAGAAACAACACCCGCGGATCATGCGCCAAAGCTTTGGCAATCAGAACACGGCGCTTCATACCGCCGGACAACTCACGCACCTGATTGTCTTTCTTGTCCCAGAGCGACAGTTGGCGCAGCACCTTTTCGATGGCCGCATCATCACTTGGTTTGCCAAAAAGGCCACGCGAGAATCGCACGGTGTTGATCACCCGTTCAAAGGGTTCCAGGTTGATCTCCTGGGGCACCAGACCAATGATCGACCGCGCGGCGCGGTAGTTGGCAACAATGTCGTGCCCGTCCACGGTGACAGTTCCCGACGTCGCCGTAGTGATCCCGCAAATCGTTGAAATCAGGGTGGTTTTACCCGCGCCATTTGGCCCGAGCAGCGCCAGAATTTCACCCCTGCGAATGGCAAGGTTGATGCCTTTCAGCGCCTGAAACCCGCCTTTGTAGGATTTGCGCAACTCGTTAATCTGGACAATGTCCGGCATGCTCTTCTCCGCTTGTTGTGGCGGGGAACCTAGACCGGATAAATTAAAGTGAACAGACCCGTTTAGTTTTTCTTCAGCCCGAACCAGCCTTTTTTGCCGCCCTCTTCGGCGTCTGGCGCCTCGGGCTCTTCTGCCGGGCCTTCCAATGCGGTCTGCAGATTGTCAAAAAACTGATCGGCCATCTTTTTGGCAAAACCGTCGATGATCCGGCTGCCAAGCTGCGCCAGCTTGCCGCCCACCTTGGCGTCCACATCATAGCTCAGCTCGGTGCCGCCATCCTTCGCCGCGAGCCGCACATCCGCGCCGCCCTTGGCAAACCCTGCCGCGCCGCCTTTGCCCGATCCGTCGATTTTCATCGCCTCGCCCGGCACCATGTCCGAAATGGTCACCTCCCCCTTAAAGGTCGCCTTCACCGGGCCGACCTTTTGCACAACGGTGGCCTGAAACCCGTCTTCAACGGTACCGGTTACCTCTTGTGCGCCCGGCACGCATTGCTTCAACACTTCGGGGTCGAGCAATGCGGCATAAACCTCGGCCGGAGGGACGGCGATCTGGCGGGTGTCGGACATATGCATGAGGCGGCTCCTTTTGGTGTTGGTCTCACGCTACGCATTTCTCTGGACAGGGGCAACGGGGCTGATAGGTCAAACCTATGACTGAGGGATTTCAAAACCGGGCCGGGCTGGCCATTGCATTTGTATTGGGCGGGGTCGCGGCGATTTCGGTCAATGATATGCTGATCAAACAGCTGTCAGGCGGTTATCCCCTGCATCAGATTGTCTTTTCCCGATCCGCCATTGGCATCCTGTTCAGTTTGATTTTCGTCAAGATCGAGGGCGGCTGGCATCTGCTGAAAACCGATCAACCTGCCTTGCACATTTTGCGCGGGTTGCTGGTGGTTGTGGCCAATATGACCTTCTTTGTTGCGCTGGCCGCCCTGCCACTGGCCGATGCAACCGCACTGTTTTTTGCGGCGCCGCTGTTCATCACCCTGCTCTCCATTCCGATGTTGGGTGAAAAGGTTGGCCCGATCCGAATGGCCGCGGTGTTTGTCGGCTTCATCGGCGTGGTGATCATGCAGCGACCATGGGCAGGCACCGAGACATTGCAGGCCTCACGGTTGGTTCTATTGATGCCGATCATCGCCGCGCTGACTTATGCCCTGAACCAACTTTTGACCCGCAAGCTGGGCGTCAAGGCAAAGGCCTCTGTGCTGTCGGTTTACATTCAAGCAGTGTTCATCGTGGTCTCTGTCGGTTTTTTCATCGTGGCAGGGGATGGCCGCTTTGCCGCAGAAACCGCCAATCCTTCGGTACAGTTCCTGCTGCGGGCTTGGGTCTGGCCGCCGCAAGAAGACTGGCTGGTTTTTGGCGGTCTGGGCCTGAACGCCGCGATCATCGGCTATGCGCTG
Organism: Sulfitobacter mediterraneus; assembly: GCF_003054325.1. GTDB lineage: Bacteria > Pseudomonadota > Alphaproteobacteria > Rhodobacterales > Rhodobacteraceae > Sulfitobacter > Sulfitobacter mediterraneus. Next base: position 113,144 of record NZ_QBKU01000004.1, on the reverse strand, counting down.
AGCCAGGCCTACAGGCTGGCCGATGCCGCCACCGTCGCCCCGTTTGAATATGTCGGCCTGCCCTTGGCCGTGTTCTGGGGTCTGGTGATCTTTGGCGACTTGCCAGAATGGGAGGTCTGGGTCGGCATCGCCTTGATCATCGGATCTGGCCTATTTGTTTTCCTGCGCGAACGGCAAAAGGCGCGTCAGGTCAAAGGCCGCGTGCGTGGCCGGTTTTAAGCGTTACGCGACCTGCACCACCACTTTGCCTGTCGCCTTGCGACCGCGCAGCAATTCCAGCGCCTCATTGGCTTGATCAAGCGGCAACACATGGCTGACGTGCGGCTTGACCTTGCCTGCCACATACCAATCAAACAACGTTTTGAAACTGTCCGTCAGCACAGAAGGATTGATCCGCGCATAGCCGCCCCAATAAAGCCCAAGCACGGTGAGATTTTTCACCAACAGGATATTTGCCGGGATCTGCGGCACTTCACCTGAGGCAAAGCCAAGCGGCAGAATGCGCGCCTCGGGGTTGCAGGCCCGCATGGCCGCTTTGAACTGATCACCGCCGATAGGGTCATAAACCACATCCGCACCGCCCAGCGATTTGACGATCTCGCGGATGTCATCGGTTTCTGAGTTGATAAGGTGGTCGGCACCGGCCTTGCGGCAGATCTCAAGCTTGTCTGCGCCGCGTGCGCAAGCGATCACCTCTGCGCCCATCAGTTTGCCCAGTTCTACCGCGGTCAAACCAACGCCGCCCGATGCCCCCAGAACCAACAGACGTTCCCCCGGCTTCAGGTGCGCCTTGTAGTCCAGACCCACGTGGCTGGTGCCATAGGCAATGAGGAAAGCCGCCGCATCAACCGCGTTCATCTCATCGGGGATCGGCACGCAAATCTCGGCGGGGATCGCCACATATTCCCCCAGCCCCCCCTGCCCGGTGTAGGCCGCAATCCGTTGCCCCACCGCCAGATGGTCCACCCCCGCGCCCAATGCGGTGATCTCACCGGCCAGTTCCATGCCCGGCGCATAGGGCAGCGCGGGCTTTTCCTGATAAGTGCCTTTGATCGACAACAGATCGGCAAAATTCAAACCGCAGGTCTCAACCTTGACCAACACCTCACCTGCCTCTGGCGCGGGCATGGGCACGTCCTGCAAGCTGAGCGGGGTGTTGTAAGCGGTGATTTGCATTGCACGCATGTTTGATCCTTCCGAAGTTCCCGGCAAAAGGCCAGAGCGCGGCATTTTTGGCAAGGGTTCACCCCACCCCTGCGTGGCAAAAAACCTGCGACAGATCGCGGCAGATCACCCGCCAAACGGGTCAAATGATGGTTTTGTGACAATTCTGTTCGGTTTCCCTTGAGAAAACCCTTAAACTGAACCAGATAAAGGCAATCTTTCAGGCCCCAAGATCAGGAGTTCGCGTGTCCCTCTTCCTTGTCGTTGCCCTCCCATTTCTGGGGGCCTTGTTACCCGGTTTGATGAATTCCGCCGGCCGTCAGGCCTGCGCTGGCGTCACCTTTACCGTCACTTTGGCAGCCCTCATCGGTCTGCTGACCAACCTGCCTGCCGTTCTGGCCGGAGAGGTCGTGACCACCGGCGTCAATTGGCTGCCGATGCTGGGTCTCAACGTGAACCTGATGCTGGACGGGCTCGGCTTTTTCTTTGCCAGCCTGATCCTGGGGATTGGTCTGCTGATCATCGCCTATGCGCGGTATTATCTGGCGCGTGAAGACAACATGGGTGAGTTTTTCACTTATCTGCTGCTGTTCCAAGGCGCGATGGCGGGCATTGTTCTAAGCGATAACATATTGCTTTTGCTGGTGTTCTGGGAACTCACCTCGCTTTCCTCGTTCCTTTTGATCGGCTATTGGAAACATCTGCCCGGAGGGCGTCAGGGCGCCCGCATGGCGCTGACTGTAACTGGAATGGGCGGGTTGGCAATGATCGGTGGCATGCTGATCCTTGGTCAGATTGTCGGCAGCTATGACCTCAGCGTGATCTTGCAGAACCGCGAATTGATCCAAAGCTCGCCGCTGTATCTGCCAGCGTTGTTGTTGATCCTGCTTGGCTGTTTCACCAAGTCCGCACAGTTTCCGTTCCATTTCTGGCTGCCGCACGCCATGGCCGCGCCCACGCCGGTCTCTGCCTATCTGCACTCTGCCACCATGGTCAAAGCCGGGATTTTCCTGATGGCCCGGATGTGGCCTGTGCTCGCGGGCACGCCAGAGTGGTTCTTGATCGTCACCACGGCAGGCCTGATCACCATGGTTCTGGGTGCGGTGATCGCGCTCTTTAAACATGATCTGAAGGCGCTGCTGGCCTTTTCCACGGTCAGCCATCTGGGCCTGATCACCATGCTTTTGGGCACCGGCACTGCCTTTGGCGCCATGGCGGCGGTGTTCCATATTCTCAACCACGCCACGTTCAAAGCCGCGCTGTTTATGTCCGCCGGGATCATTGATCACGAGACCCATACCCGCGACATTCGCAGGCTGGGCGGGCTGCGCCATTTGATGCCTGTGACCTTTGTTATTGCCACGCTGGCGGCCCTGTCGATGGCGGGCATTCCCCTGCTGAACGGGTTCCTGTCCAAAGAAATGATGCTGGAAGAGGCGACGCATACCGCGTTGTTCAACACACCATGGCTGGTGCCAGCGCTGGCAACGGTTGGATCGCTGTTCTCTGCGGCCTATTGTTTCCGCCTGATCGGCCATACTTTCCTTGGTCCAAAGCGCGACGATTATCCCAGTGCGCCCCATGATCCCGGCCCTGGCCTGTGGCTGCCGCCTGCCATCTTAGTGGTGTTGGTCGTGGCCATCGGAGTAGCACCGTTTCTGGCGGAGCCGCTGGTCAAACTTGTGACCTCTGCCGTTCTGGGTGATGCTGCTGCCCTGCCCAAGGCGCATCTGAAGATCTGGCACGGGCTGACGCCGCCGCTCTATATGTCGGTTGTCGCGGTGCTGGGTGGTCTCATTCTTCTGATGCTTTACCGCCCGGCCTTGCGCCTGTGGGATGCCGCGCCCCGGCCCGAAGCCAAAACGATCTTTGACGCAACCATCGCAAGCGCGGTTTCGCTTGCACGCGGCATCATTCACCCGCTGCACAACGGCGCGTTTTCGCGGTATGCGGCCCTTATGGTCGTGACCGTCATCGCCGCGGGCTATCATGCATGGTCGACCGGCACATTGGGCGCGGCCACCCGTACCGTGCAACCTGCTGGCGCGGTTGAGATTGCCGGTTGGGTGATGCTGGTCGCGGCGACGGGTGGCTTGGTGTTCCTGCATCGCAATCGTCTGCTGGCACTGATCCTGATCGGCATTGTCGGCCTGATGGTTTCGGTCGGCTTTGTGTTCTTCAGCGCACCGGATCTGGCCATGACCCAGATCACGGTTGAGGTTGTCTCCATCATCCTGCTGTTGCTGGCGTTGAATTTCCTGCCCAACCGCACCCCGGTTGAAAGCACGGTCCTGCGCCGCACCCGCGACGCCCTTGTGGCCATCGCGGGCGGCCTGGCGACACTGGCGATGTCTTATCATTTCCTACTGCGAGAGGCTGTCACCTCGCCGATCTCCGAATATCACCTCGCCAATTCCTACAAGGGCGGCGGCGGCACCAATGTGGTGAACGTGATCTTGGTGGATTTTCGGGGCTTTGACACCTTTGGCGAGATTATCGTGCTGGGGATTGCCGCCTTGCTGATTTATGCACTGACCGAAACGTTGCTGGATGGCCCCGTCCGGGCGCGGCTGTTGAACCGCACACCGGATCAACCCCGCGCGGGCGATATGCATCCTACGATGATGGTGGTCCTGACCCGCGTGATGATGCCCGTGGTCCTGATGGTGGGCTTCTACATCTTCTGGCGCGGCCACAATGAGCCGGGCGGCGGGTTTATTGCCGGGCTCGTGGTCTCCATCGCGGTGGTGATGCAATATATGGCCAGCGGTTTTTCCTGGACCTCGGCGCGGCTGCGCTATCCCTATCACGGAGTGATTGGCGCGGGCGTTCTGACGGCGGGCCTGACCGGGATCGGATCGTGGTTTGTCGGCAAGCCGTTCCTGACGTCCGATTTCACCTATGTGCGCATTCCGCCCTTTGAGAAATTTGAATTGGCCACAGCGGCCCTGTTCGATCTGGGCGTATTCCTAGCCGTTGTGGGCGCGGTCATGTTGTCGCTGGAAAGCTTCTCAAGACTGGCACGGCGCGCCGATGCCCAAGACAGCGAACACCCGATGGATATTGACCCTTCGCGCGATCCCGCAGACGTCACCAACCCCGCGAAAGAAGGAGCATAACATGGAACTTCTTGTTGCCTCCGCCATCGGCATTCTGACCGCTGCGGGTATCTATCTGGTGCTGCGTTTGCGCAGCTTTCCTGTGATCATCGGTATGTCCCTGCTGACCTATGCCGTGAACGTCTTTTTGTTTGCCTCGGGCCGGTTGACCGTTGGCGCACCGCCAATCCTGGGCGATGCCGCCAGCTATACCGATCCGTTGCCGCAGGCGCTTGTCCTCACCGCGATTGTGATCTCCTTTGGGATGACCGCCGTTGTGGTGATGATTGCGCTGGGGGCGTATCTGGGCGCCGATGACGATCACGTAGACGATCAAGCCCCGCCCGAAGCGGACCTCAAAGCGGAGGACGCGACATGACCCATTGGATCATTGCCCCCGTTGTCCTGCCCGCGCTGCTGGCCCCGTTCATCGTGCTGGCGGCACGCTATCACATTGGCATCCAGCGGGTGTTTTCTGTGGCGGGGGTGCTGTCGCTGATCGCGATTGCCGCCGGGCTGGCGTGGCAGGCCTCAGACGGGACGATCATCCTCTACCAGCTCAGCGATTGGGCCGCGCCCTTTGGCATTGTGCTGGTCGGCGACCGGCTTTCGACACTGATGATCTTGCTCACGGCAGTACTGGCACTGTTTGTGATCCTCTATGCTATCGGATCAGGCTGGGACAAACGCGGGTGGCATTTTCACGCGCTCTTCCAGTTTCAGCTGATGGGGATCATGGGTGCCTTTCTGACCGGCGACGTCTTTAACCTGTTTGTGTTTTTCGAAGTGTTGCTGATCGCTTCCTACGGGCTGATGATCCATGGGGGCGGCAACCTGCGCCTGCGGGCTGGGGTGCAATATGTGCTGTTCAACCTGCTTGGCTCGACCCTGTTCCTCTTTGCCCTTGGCGCGATTTATGCCGAAACCGGAACCCTCAATATGGCCGATCTGGCCCAACGTGTTGCGCTGGTTGATCCCGCAGAATCCGTTGGTATCCGCATTGCCTCGGTGATGTTGCTGCTGGTGTTCGCGATCAAGGCGGCGGTCGTGCCGCTGCACTTCTGGCTCCCTTCAAGCTATGCCGAGGCACCCGCCCCCGTTGCCGCCCTGTTTGCGATCATGACGAAGGTTGGCGCCTATGCGATTATCCGGGTCTATACCATGGTCTTTGCCCCTGATCTGGATGTCACGGCGGGCCTGCATGGGCTGTGGCTGTTGCCCGCTGCGCTGGTCTCGCTGGCGCTGGGGATGATCGGCGTGCTGGCGGCCCGCAAGCTGGACCGGTTGGTGGCCTTTGCGGTGATCGGGTCGATGGGGATGGTGATGATCTCCATCTCGTTGTTCAGTCAGGCGGGCATTGCCGCTGCGCTGTATTACATCGTGCATTCGACATTGGCGGCAGCGGCGTTGTTCCTGATCTGCGATCTGGTGCGCGCGGGCCGCGCCCATCTGAACCTCACAGCAGCGCCGCCTGTCTCGGGTGCCGCGTTGACCGCTGCACTGTTCTTTGTCGCGGCAATTGCGATGACGGGCCTGCCGCCTCTGTCAGGTTTTGTTGGCAAGCTGATGATCCTCGATGCCGCCTTTGACACGCCATTGGCGGTCTGGACCTGGGCGATCATCCTGTCCGCGAGCCTGATCAGCGTGGTCGGTTTTGCCCGCGCGGGCAGCGTCCTGTTCTGGAAAGCCAGCGCCGAAACCCTGCCCGAGCACGAAGGTCAACTGCCCAGCCCGCGCCCAAGCGTGCTGTCCTATGCCGCAGTGGGCGGGCTGCTGTCGCTACTAATCTTGCACACGGTTTTTGCCGGACCGGCCTATCGCTATGCCGATGCCACCGCCAAACAGCTGTTTGATCCAGCGCCCTACATTAGCAAGGTATTGGGCACACCGGGCAAGTTGAGCACACCGAAGGAGGGCCATTAACATGCTGATGCGCGCCTATCGCTGGCTGTTTCCACATCCGTTGTTGACGCTGCTTCTGGCGTTGATCTGGATCCTACTGCAAAATGAGTTTTCTGCCGGTATGGCCGTCTTTGGCCTGATCCTTGGTGTTCTGATCCCGCGTCTGACTGCTGTGTGGTGGCCGGACCGTCCGGTACGGTTTCACCTTGGCAATATGGCGACCTACCTGATCATTGTTCTGTGGGACATTCTGGTGGCCAATGTGCAGGTGGCATGGATCGTCCTGACGAAACCCAACTCAAAACTGCGGCCTGCCTGGATCATTATCCCGCTTGAGCTGCGCCAGCCCGAGGCGATCTCGGTTCTGGCCGGCACGATCACCCTGACCCCCGGCACCGTCTCCGCTGATCTGTCCGACGAAGGGCACAGCCTGCTGGTCCATGTGCTGCACACCGACGATCCTGACAGTGTCCGGGACGAGATCAAAGACCGCTATGAGCGCCGCCTGAAGGAGATTTTCTGATGGAAACCGCGATGCAATTCATGGATGCCGCCTTGGTCATCGCTTTTGTGCTGGTGGCCTTGTCGCAGGTCCTGTCGATGGTGCGCCTTGTCATTGGACCAAGCACAGGCGATCGCATACTGGCGCTGGATACGATGGTGGTGAACGCCATCGGCTTGATCATCCTGCTGGGTATTTCCCAAGGCAGCCGGATCTACTTTGAGGTGGCCTTGATCATCGCCATGCTCGGCTTTGTCTCAACCGTTGCTTATGCGCGGTTCGTCCTGCGGGGGGATATCATCGAATGACACTTGAAGTGATCGGAATATACGCCGTTGGCATTTGCCTGTTGATCGGCGCGGCCTTTGCCCTGATCGGGACCATTGGCCTGCTCAAGTTCAACGATTCCATGACCCGCCTGCATGCGCCGACCAAGGTTGGAACCATCGGCATTGGCGCATTGCTGTTGGCCTCAATGATCCACAGCTATGTCTTTGCCGAAGGGTCACTGCATGAATTGCTGATCATGGCGTTTCTGTTTGTGACTGCGCCAATTTCGGCCAACTTCATCGCCAAGGTGAACATCCACAAACGTACTTGCGACACGCCCCCCGCACCGCCTCAGGACGACACATGGTCCACGCTCAACGTGCCAGAGGCCGACCGCGAGATCGCCAAGGCAGACTGATCGGTAGGCCCGGCAGCAGCCCGGCCCACCCTTTGCCTGCTGTTTACCGGGGTGCCATGCGGATCGCGCCATCAAGGCGGATCACTTCACCGTTCAGCATCGGGTTGTCCAGAATGTGACACACCAGTTTGGCGTATTCCGCAGGCTGGCCAAGGCGGGACGGGAACGGCACCTGTGCGCCGAGTGAATCCTGCACATCTTGCGGCAACCCTTCCAGAAGCGGCGTCAGGAACAGGCCCGGTGCAATGGTGCAAACCCGCACGCCCTTGTCCGCCAGATCACGCGCCATTGGCAGGGTCATACCCACAATACCGCCCTTGGAGGCGGCATAGGCCACCTGCCCCACCTGCCCTTCATAGGCCGCAACGGAGGCCGTGTTGATGATCACACCGCGCTGGCCGTCAGGGGCCATCGGTTCGGCCCCGACCATGCCCGCTGCCGCCTCGGAAGCACATTGGAACGATCCGATCAGGTTGATGCCGATCACCTTGGAAAACAGCCCCGCATCATGGGCCTCGCCGCGCGACACGGTCTTGGCCGCCGGGCCGATCCCTGCGCAATTGACCAACACACGCGGCGCGCCCAATTGTTCCGTCACAGCGGCAAAGCCCGCCTTGACGCTGGCCGCATCCGACACATCAACCTTTTGAAAGATCCCGCCCAGCTCGGCAGCTTTGGCCTGCCCCTGCTCTTCGTTCAGATCAAAGATCGCGACCTTCAGGCCAGCATCCGCCAGACCCTTTGCGCTGGCCGCGCCGAGACCTGACGCGCCACCGGTAACAACCGCCACTGCATTTGCCCAGTTTTCCATATTCATACTCTCCTTGCTTTGCCGATGTTGTGTGGCCCTGTGCCGCCAAAAGCAAGAGCAAGCCCTACCGCCGCGACAATAAGGACGCCAATCCAAGGATCGCGGAAACCACGATCAACAGCAGCGATACCGCATTCAGCACGGGCGTTGACCCCTGTTTAAGCCGGTCAAACATCGTCACCGTCAGCGGCGCATCCGATCCAACAAGCATCAGCGTTGTGTTGAAATTTTCAAAGCTCATCAGCACCGCCACAACCGCCGCCGCAATCATCGCAGGCAGCAGGAACGGCAGCGTCACCTGACGGATCGCGCCCCATTTGGTCGCGCCAAGGTTCAGCGCGGCCTCCTCCAGCGATGTGTCAAATTTCTGCAACCGGGCAGAGATCACCAGTGTTGCAAAGGTGGTGATAAAGGAAAACTGCCCGAGGATGACTAGGATCAAACCGGGGCGCAGCCCGTCAAACCACAGGCCCGTTGCCTCTTCCAGAGTGTTGGCGATACTGCTTGAGAACACGAGGATCGAAATCCCGAGAATGATCCCCGGAATGATCAGTGGCAGCAGCATCAGGATATAGAGAAAATCCTTGCCCGCAAAATCATGCCGCACAAACAAGAAGGCATTGCAGGTCCCCACAAGAACCGCCAGCCCCGACACCCAAACTGCAACAAAGGCCGACGTGCCAATGGACCGCAAAATGGGTCGCTCATGAAACACACCCAGACGCGGCGCTTCGGTGCCAAAGAACCAGTCCCATGTGAACCCGTCCCATGGCAACGAGGGAAAGACGCTGTCGTTAAAAGCAAAGACACAGACCGTGATCAGTGGCAGCGCAAGATAGACAAAGAACAGCGTCACATAGGCCCGGTAAGTCCATTTGAAACCCGACGATTGTGGAATACCCGTGATCATCTCAGCGCCCCATCGTCTTGCCCAGCGATTGGCCGGACAGTTTCAATGCCAAGAACACAATCAGCGAGGACAGCCCCAACAAAAGGAAGCCAAAGGCTGATCCCAGCTCCCAGTTAAAGCGGGTGATAAACTGATCATAAATCAGCCCCGTGAACCAAAGGCTGTCTTTCCCGCCCAACAGGATCGGCGTCAGATAATTACCCAGGGACAACATGAAAACCACGATACAGCCTGACACGATACCGGGCATGGCATGGGGGATCACGATCTCGCGCAGGATGCTAAAGCTGCTGCCGCCAAGGTCATAGCCGGCCTCGATCAGGCTGTCATCGAGGCTGTCCAGCGTGGTCACCAAAGGCACCACCATGAACAGCATCGACGTATAGACCAGCCCCGTCATGATCGCGGCATCGTTATATAGAAACTCAACCGGGCCAGCCAACACGCCGATATATTGCAGGAATGACGACAAAACTCCGGTCTCGCGCAGCAGGATCATCCAGCCGAACGTGCGCACCAGCTCGCTCACCCAAAAGGGGATCAAACACATCAGAAACAGCGTTGTTTTGGTCCGGCCCCGTGTCAGTTTGGCAATGTAGTAGGCCACCGGAAAACCGATCAGCAGGGTCAAAACAGTTGCGGTGATCGACATATAGGCGGTGCGGGCAAAGGTGTTCCAATAGAGTGGCTCGTTAAAGAACACCGCATAATTGGCAAGGCTGGTCTCATACTGCCGGATACCGACCTTTTCCTGCAAAGACACCAGAAACATGCCCACATGCGGCAATACAATCAGCGTCATCAGCCAGATCGCGAGCGGGGCCATCAGCAGGATCAGCCCAAGGCGGGATTTATCCGAGGCCATCACCCGGCGGCCTGTCTGTAACAACGTGTCTGGTCAGGCTCCCACCCGAAAAAGATCGGATCGCCCTTGGACAGATCACGGAACTCGCTGGTCTGCGGCAAGGCCACGCTCATCTCGCTGCCCGTGGCGCTGTCACGCAGGATCAGCTGGCTGTTGGCACCGTTGAATAACACGCTTTCTACCGTGCCGTTGCCGGTGTTGCCCAGATTGCCAATGTCCTCTTGGCGGCGCGACAAACGCACCGCTTCGGGGCGGACAAACACCTGTGTCATGTCGCCCTCTTTCAAACCTTCACCCGCATCAACGCCCTGCAACGCGACCCCATCACGGGTCAGCAGTTGCAAGCTGCCCGCACCTGCCACCTGCACCTTGGCCTGATACTTGTTTGCCTCACCGACAAACCCGGCGACAAAGGCTGTCGTGGGGTGATAATAGAGTTCTCGTGCGGTGCCGACCTGTTCAAATACACCGTGGTTCATCACCGCGATCTGGTCGCTCATCACCAGAGCCTCGGATTGGTCATGGGTGATATAGACAAAGGTTGTGTTGAACTCTGATTGCAGCTTTTTCAGCTCAATCTTCATATGCTCGCGCAGTTTCAGATCCAACGCGCCCAATGGTTCGTCCAAGAGCAGCACATCGGGTTCCAGCACCATACAGCGGGCAATCGCCACACGCTGTTTCTGGCCGCCAGACAGGGAATCCACCGGCCTGTCCGCCACGCCGCCAAGGCCGACGCGTTCCAAAACACGTTCAACCTGTTTCTTGATATCCACCTTGTTCACGCCGCGTTGGCGCAGGCCAAAGCCGACATTCGCGCCGATGCTCATCATCGGGAACAGCGCCAGATGTTGAAACACCATGGACACGGGCCGCTTGTTTGGCGGCACGTTCAGCATGCTCTTGCCCTTGATCAACAGATCGCCGCCGCTGGGCGCCTGAAACCCCGCGATCATCCGCAACAGCGTTGTCTTGCCACAACCGGACGGGCCAAGAATGGAAAAGAACGTGCCGGGCGGCACGTCAAAGCTCACCTCTTTCACGGCCTGAAAATCATCAAAACTCTTTGAGATCGCACGGCATTCAAGATCAGCGTTATCAGGCATCAATTGGGTCTTTCACACATTGAAGTGGAGCGCGAAAATCGCGCTCCAACCATTGTTTTGCCAGTTTGGCTTACTTGGCCGCGTTGATCCGGTCCAATGTGGCACCTTCCAGCGCCTCAAGACCCGCAGGCACCGCAGGATACCATTTGATGTTGTCGATTGCCTCTTGCGGGAAGCTGGCCTGATACTTGGCCTTCAGCGCATCTGCCACACCGGCATCACCACCTTGAGACGCGGTAAAGTTGCCCGCCGCTGTGGTGATCATCGCGGCAATCTCGGGCTGCATCACAAAGTTGATCCAGGCATAGGCGGCATCATCTGCGCGGCCACGTGCGGGCATTGCGAAGGTGTCGATCCAACCTAGCGCACCGGCCTTGGGCGCAACAAAAGTGATGTCGGCGTTATCATCATTCAACTGCCATCCGCCTGTGTCCCACGCCATTGACGCGGTCACTTCGCCGGAACGCAGCAGGTTCTTGATCTCGTCACCGCCGCCCCAATAGGTTTTGACGTTGGATTTACAGTCGATCAACTGGGCCTCAACCTTGTCGAGGATCGCTTGATACGCATCGGCATCCGCATAAGCGGCAAAGGGGTCCATGCCCATGGAGAAGGCAAAACCGATCAGCGTTGGACGCTTCAAACGGTAAGACACCTTGCCTGCAACGGATGGATCACACAGGTCCATGTAGTCTTGCACCTGACCCGCCATCGCAGTGTTCACCACCAGACCGGAGGTGCCCCAAACGTGCGGCACGCCATAAACCTCGCCATCGACCATGGTGTTGCCCTTGGTCGCGGTCAGCATGGACGGGATGAACTGGCTGGTGTCGATCTTGGACATATCCAGTGGCTTGTAGATGCCAAATTCTGCCTGTGCACCGGCAATCCGGTCTTGGCTCGGCTGGGCCAGATCAAAGCCGCCGCCATTGGTTGCACGCAGCTTGGCAACCATTTCTTCGTTGTTGGATTTGGTCACCTCAACCGTGTGGCCGGTTTCCGCCTCGAACTTGGCAACCACGTCTTCGGGCGCATATCCGCCCCATGTCAGCAGGCGCAGCGTGTCTGCCTGCGCCGAAAATGTCGTCAGCGCCAGCGCAGCGCCGGTCGCAAATAATACAGTCGATTTCATGTCACTCTCCCGTGGACGCAAATTGATTTTGCATTGGATGTTGGCGCATCAGCCCCACATGGTCGCCACCAACATGGCATATTGGTAGGGACAGTCCGGGCAAAGGACAACTCTTTTCGAATTGTTTTTTGTCCCGAAGGTCAAATTTTTTGTTACAGTTTTGTGACGATAAACGATTTTAATTCAATAACTTACCCGCTCATTCGCGCACAAACAGTTGTTCCTCTGGAAGCTTTCGACGGGTGCCGCACAGGCCTGCACAACGTCAAATTGCGGGCAAACTGGCGCAAGAATCTGCACCCGTTTCACCCGTCAAGGACTTCAAAAATCAAGTTAAATTCGGTTGGCCTGCCATCCCCCATGTCGCAAAGAGACAACAGGTGGGATCACAGCACCTTCTTCTGACGCAGGATCGCATCATGGTTTTTACAAAAGTTTGGCGGCTCATCCGCAACGGGATGACGGGCCAGCCAAGCCTGGCAATCGGCCTCGCTGTCGCAGGCGCAGCAATTCTGGACGCTGGCGCGAATATCCTTTTGTGTGGTCGGCCAAGCGGACCCTTCGCCAAGAGCCGCACCCGTGGACTGAAGCATCCGGCGGCGCAAGCGCATCCGGTCCTCGAATTTCTCGATTGTCATCTCTGAAAACTGCAATGCCATCACGGTTCCTCCATGCGCCCTCAAAGGGACATTAACATAGAGATTGGGCCCGGCATTTGATCTGGAACAAATCCGGGGCCGTCGAAAAGGTGACCGATATTCCGCGCTCAGGCGACTTCAGCGGCCTTTTCGCGGGTACCGGATAGCCAAGCGCCCAATGCGCCCACCTCTGGCGCAACCTGCACCGCCAAACCTTCGGAGAACTCCAAAAACGCCTCTCGGTTCAGGGCATTGACGCCCGCAATGACCGGAATATCCTGCGCCAGCGCGGTTGCAATGACGCTGCGCATACCGCGGCCCGAGGCCTCGTGCTTGCCGAACTTGTTGATAATCAACACATCAACATCCGCGCCCAATCGCGCCGACACTTCGCCTACAGCGGTCTCCAGCGCGGCGGGGTCCAACCGGCATCCCTTGGCCTCAGCCCCCAGCGATTGCGAAATGCGGATCACCGGACCATCAGGCAGAACCTGCACATCCATATCGCAGGGGTGACACGTTTCGCGCTCAGAATTGATCTGAACGATCCCGGCGGTTTTCATCCCTTTCGCAGCCAGTTCGTCGGCCAAGCTGGCCAACAGCAAGTCGAGGTCGCCTTTGTGTTCGGTGATAGTATAGGCAAGGTTCATCATCATCAGCCTTCAAATGGTAAGAATTCCAACATGCTGCCCAAAGGCAGCTCTTTCACGTCGCCGGGCAGGCGCACCAGACCGTCACAGCCGACAAGCGGCGCCAGTTGTGCAGAATGCACCTGAGGGCCCAAGTGTACAACCTCACGGCCCTGATCATCCCGGCCAACAATCGTGGCCGGGCGGTATTCGCAACGACCAATTTTGTGCTGCAACGGCGTATCGGCCCGCACCAATCGGGCCGTGCGCAGGCCGTCCGTCGCGCCAGACAAACGATGGCACAACGGTTTCGCAAACAAGGTCCAAATGACAAAGGCCGCCACGGGGTTGCCCGGCAGACCAAGGAACAAGGCCTGCCCGATGCGCCCGAAAGACAACGGCTTGCCCGGCTTGATCGCGACGCCAGCAAATTTCAGTTGTCCGCCTGCCTGAACGATTGCGGCATGCACATGATCCTCTTCGCCCACCGACACGCCGCCCGTGGTGATCACAAGATCGGCAATTTCCGAAGCGTCCACCATGGCGGCCGCCAGCGCTTGTTTGGTGTCAGGGCATTCACTTTGATGCACCAGTTCCGCACCAATGGCCGCAACGGCAGATTTCAACATTGGCCCGTTCACGTCATAGATCTGACCCGGGTCGAGGGTCTCTCCGGCGCGGGCCAACTCTGACCCCGTGCAGATCACAGCGATACGCAGCTTGCGAACCACCTGCACCTTGGCCAGCCCCGCGCCAGTGATCGCGGCCAGCTCGCGGGTGGTGATCACCTGCCCTGCGGGCACGATCACATCGCCAAGTGCCACGTCCTCTCCGGCGCGGCGAATGTTCTGGCCCTCGCTGGGTGCGCGGTCAAAAACGGCCATCCCGCCGTCCAGCTGCACTTGTTCCTGCATCACCACCGTATCGGCACCCGCCGGGATCGGTGCGCCCGTGAAAATGCGCGTACATGTGCCCGGCTCTAGGGGGGCTTGTGCCGCCTGCCCCGCCGCGATCCGCTGGACCACGGGCAAACGGAAAGGCCCCTCCTGCGGGCAATCGTCCCGGCGCAGGGCGTAACCATCCATGGCCGAATTGTCGAAAGGCGGCATCATGATCTGCGCCTGCACATCCCGTCCCAGAACCCGGCCAAGCGTCTCATCAACTGGCAATTCTTCAAGCTCGAAAATGCGGTCCGTGGCCTGCCGGATCTGCTGCAAGGCCTCTGACACAGGCAGCAATGATTTGGTCTGCGGCGCGTCTTCACAGCCGCAGCCGGGCAGTTCAAGTATCTCGTGTTTTGTCATGTCGCGCCCTTTCAGCAGCGCCCAAACGGCCAATCGAGCGACCATCGGTCAGCCCGCATGATACCCACCTCCGGGCAAGCCGCGCCGGTCCAGCATATGCTCAAGCATCTGGCGCAGGTCCGTTGTCATCAATCGCGCCCGTGCCAGTGGCAGCAAGATCGCGTTCTCTAAAATCAGATGGCGGCGTTTCTTGTCTGCAAATCCGCGCAGCACCGCCCGCTCGTCCCTCGTCAGATCAGACCTTTGCGCGTGCAGGCCATCCAGAATGACCAGACAGGATTTGGCGCCTTCCAAATGGCTGGCATGATCTTTGCTAAGCCTGTCCAAAGTCTTGTCCACCTGGTCTTCCGGCTCGCATCTTTTGCGCAGCATCGGAAATAGGTCTTCCTCTTCGTCGGCAATATGCGCCGACAGTTCCCTGCGCAGAAATCCGCGGGTTTGTTCCAGATCCACAGGTTCCCGCGAGGGTTTTCCAGACAACCGGTCCAGCACGGCACAAATATGCCGCAGCCGATAGTGATCTTCATTAATCAGGTCGAGCGGACTGCCAAGCCGGGCCATTTCAGCCGGGCTTAACCAGTCTCCCCTCTGGGAAGGATTGAGGCGCATATTCATCTCCCTTCCAACCGTCAAAATGCCTTTAGGTCGATCCCCACAATTTCCGCCGCATCGGTCAGACGTTGGGTCAGGGCCTGCACTTCGTGAACCCAGGCGTTCTTTTCCATCGCTGCGCGTAACTTGGGCGCAACCGCATCGAAGGGCAGCACGGCACCTTCGGCCACAGCGTCCATTCGCACGATGTGAAAACCAAACCGCGAGGCCACGGGGTCTGCGGTGATCTCACCTTCGCTCAGATCGCGCAGTGCGGCCTCAAACTCCGGTACGGTATCTCCGGGTGACAACTGCCCCAAAAGGCCGCCGTTCTGGGCAGAGGAACAATCGCTGTCGTTCTTGGCGAGGCGGCCAAAGCATTTGGGATCGGCCAAGACCTGCTCGGTCAGCGCCGCCGCTTTGGTCAGGGCCTTGCCGCGGGCCTCGTCATCTGACGGGTCCGCAGCGACCAGAATATGCGACACTTCCCAAAGCGGCGGGGCGCGGTAACGGTCCGGGTCTTTGCTCCAGACCGCGCGCACTTCGTCCTCGGTGGGCGGTGCGACCTTGATCGCGGCATCAATAACACCGCGGATCAGTGCCTCTTCTTGGGTTTCCACAAGTCCGTCGCCCATGCTGCGCGGGGTCTCAACCACGCCCAGCTTTCCAGCCTCTTGCAGCAGCACCTCGCGGACGATCAACGCCCGCGCCGCCTGCCGCCATGCCAGACCCGGCTTGTTCTTTGGCGCGTTGTGGTTCTGTGCCTCTGCCGCGATTGCGGCAGAAGCGATTGTAACACCGTTGACGATCACATCAGGGAAAAGCGCTTTGGTCATCACTTGGCCCCTTCATTGCGTGCTGGCAGCGGGGTCTGACGGCGCGAGCGCACCACCTGATAACCGGGACGCCACAGGTAACGGATCGGGGCGGACACCATGTGAACCAGCCGTGTGAACGGGAACAGCAAGGTGATCAGCAGGCCAAGGAAGATATGCGCCTTGTAGAGCCAATGCACATCCACAACCATCGCCCAGGCGTTGAGGTTCAGCAGAACCACACTTTGCGACCAGGTCATAAAGCGCACCATTTCCGCGCCATCCATGTGTTGCAGCGTCAGGAAGATGGTGCCGATACCGATCAACAATTGCAGCCAGATCAGCGCCAGTATGCCAATATCAGCAAAGCTGGAGTGGCGGCGAATGCGCGGATCGGTCAATCGGCGGTGCAACAGAATGGTCGCACCGATCAGCGCGATCACACCTGCAATGCCGCCAATGATAACAGCCATCCACTGCTTGAGCGCATAGGGAATGCCAAGCGTGTCGAGAATCCAGACCGGTGTAAACAGACCCGCAAGGTGGCCAAAGAACACTGTCAGAATGCCGACGTGAAACAACACTGATCCCAGGATCAGCTGTTTGCGCCGCAAAAGCTGGCTAGAGGAAGATTTCCAGGTGAACGGATCACGCTCGTACCGTGCGATACACCCCACAACCAGCACGGTCAGCGCGATGTAGGGCATGATCCCAAAGATGAAGTAGTCTAAGTCAAAGTTGGTAAACATATCTGTGATCCCCTTACTTGGCCGCGGCTTGCGGCGCTGGGTTTATCGGTGTGTCCATCTGTGCAAGCATATCGCGCACCTGCGGGCAGCCGGCGTTTGGATCAGGACCAAAGGTCACTTCGGATTCTTCCCAAACCTCGTCCAGCGCCTTGAGATCGGTTGGATCATCATCAGGCTGGGCCAGCATCGCCTCGACCACCTCTTTGTTGGCCTTGGCACCCGCGATCTGAATGAGCGCTGCAAAAACCGCCGCATAGGGGCTTTCGCGCCGCTCAAGACGGGCTTGCAGGGCCTCAAAGATATGCGCCGCATCGCTCAGCGTTTCGCGCACTTCGCTGGATGGACGGGTCGACAGAAACTCTAGCAGAACCGGCAGATGGTCCGGCAGTTCTGATGTGGCCGGATCAAACCCTGCATCGCGGTAGGTTTCGATCAGCGAAACCATCGCGCCGCCCCGGTCGCGGCTTTCGCCGTGAACATGTTCAAACAGGTTCAACGACAAAGTCCGCGAGCGGTCGAAGAGCAGAACAAACTGCTCTTCGAGGTCATAGATGTCGCGCCCGGCTAGCCCCTCAACCAGCGGGCGCAACGCCCGACGTGCTGCTGCTGTCAAACGCGTATCCGAGGCAAGGACGCCTCCGATCTCGGACATCGCATGCTGCAGCTCGCGCGTCGGGTAGCTCAGAAGTAGGGAAAAGGATTTGAGTGTACGGTCCATTTTACTGCACCTCCTGTGGCATTTTCAGCGGTTTCTTGGAGCCGCCAAAAAGCGATCCTTTGGAGATACCGGTGGAACAGCCGTTGCCATCAGTGAACCCGCAACCACCCTTGAGATCATAGGCCTCTTCGACCTGTTCACGGTGGGTTGTTGGGATCACAAAACGATCCTCATAATCGGCCAAGGCCATGATTTTATACATGTCTTCGATCATCCGCGGCTCAAGGCCCACACGTTTGGCGATGCCTTCGTCGATCACGCCATCCACAGTTTTGGACCGCATGTAAGACCGCATGGCCATCATCCGTTCCAGCGCGGTGACAACCGGGGCTTCGTCCCCTGCGGTCAGCATGTTGGCGAGGTATTTCACCGGAATGCGCAGGGATTGGACGTCCGGCATTGCGCCGTCCATGCCAATTTTGCCCGCTTCGGCCGCGTTCTGGATCGGTGAGAGCGGCGGGATGTACCAAACCATTGGCAGCGTGCGATATTCTGGGTGCAGCGGGAACGCTACTTTCCATTCCATCGCCATTTTCCAGATCGGGCTTTCTTTCGCACCTTTGATCCAGTCTTCCGGCACACCATCGCGGCGGGCCGCTGCGATCACTTCGGGATCGCTCGGGTCAAGGAACACGTCCAACTGTGCATCATAAAGGTCGGTCTCGGCAGGCACATTCGCCGCCTGTTCGATCTTGTCCGCATCATAAAGCATGACACCCAGATAACGAATGCGCCCAACGCAGGTTTCCGAACATACGGTCGGGTTGCCGCTTTCGATCCGGGGATAGCACAGGGTGCATTTCTCGGATTTGCCGGACTGCCAGTTGTAGTAGATCTTTTTGTAAGGACAGCCGGACACGCACATGCGCCAGCCGCGGCATTTCTCTTGGTCAATCAGAACGATGCCGTCTTCTTCACGTTTGTAGATCGCACCGGACGGGCAGGATGCCGCGCAGGCCGGGTTCAGACAGTGTTCACACAGACGGGGCAAATACATCATGAATGTATTTTCATATTCCCCGTAGATCTCCTTCTGGATGCCTTCGAAGTTGTAGTCTTCGCTGCGCTTGGCAAATTCACCGCCAAGGATTTCTTCCCAGTTTGGACCTTTTTCGATCTTCTCCATCCGTTCGCCGGTGATCTTGGACCGTGGGCGCGCGGTTGGGAACGCCGTCATTTCAGGCGCCGATTTCAAGTGGTCATAGTCGAAATCGAACGGTTCATAATAGTCGTCGATTTCCGGCAGATCCGGATTGCCAAAGATGTTGGCCAAGATCCGCCATTTGCTGCCCTGCTTGGGCTGCAATTTACCGGATTTGGTCCGTTCCCAGCCACCTTTCCAACGCGCCTGGTTTTCCCAGTCGGTTGGATAGCCGGTACCCGGTTTGGTTTCGACGTTGTTGAACCATGCGTATTCAACACCATCGCGGCTGGTCCAGACGTTTTTGCAGGTAACGGAGCATGTGTGGCACCCGATACATTTGTCCAGGTTCAGCACCATGCCGATTTGTGCGCGAACTCTCATTCTGCTGCCTCCACTTTGGCGGGTGTATCGAGCCAGTCGACCTTCCGCATTTTTCTGACGATGACGAATTCATCCCGGTTCGATCCAACGGTGCCGTAATAGTTAAAGCCGTAGGATTGATGGGCATAACCGCCGATCATATGGGTTGGTTTGAGCGTGGTGCGGGTCACCGAATTGTGGATGCCGCCACGGTTGCCGGTCTTTTCAGAGCCGGGCGTGTTCACGATCTTTTCCTGCGCGTGGTACATAAAGAGCGTACCGTCTTTCATGCGCTGGCTGACAACCGCACGGGCCGTAAGCGCCCCGTTGGTGTTGTAAACCTCGACCCAATCGTTATCCGCAATCCCCGCTTTGGCCGCATCGACCTCGGACAGCCAGACCACCGGACCACCCCGGTTGAGCGTAAGCATCAACAGGTTGTCCGAATAGGTGGAGTGGATGCCCCATTTCTGGTGGGGGGTGATGAAGTTGAGCACAAGGCTGTCACCATCATCCATCACATCGCTGTTGATGGTCTTCAGATCGACCGGTGGGCGGTAGGTTGTGAACCCTTCGCCAAAGGCACGCATCCACAGGTGATCTTGATACAGCTGCTGACGGCCCGTCAGGGTGCGCCATGGGATCAGCTCATGCACGTTGGTATAGCCTGCGTTGTAGCAGACATGTTCACTTTCGATGCCGGACCATGTGGGCGAGCTGATGATTTTGCGCGGCTGTGCGGCAATATCACGGAAGCGGATTTTCTCGTCTTCCTTCGGCAGCGCCAGATGTCTGTGGTCAATGCCGGTGGCTTTGCCCAACTGTTCCCAGGCTTTCACAGCCACTTCGCCATTGGTTTCCGGGGCCAGCATCAAGATGACCTCGGTGGCATCAATGTCTGTCACCAGTTTCGGACAACCCTTGGCAGGGCCATCTTCCCACTCGCCGTTGAGTTCCCGCAGATGCTGCACCTCAACTTCGGTGTTCCAGTTGATGCCTTTGCCGCCATTGCCCAGCTTATCAAGCAGCGGACCAACAGCCACAAACCGGTCATAGATCGCGGTATAATCCCGCTCAACCGGCACATAGTTTGGTGCGGTCTTGCCGGGGATCAGTTCGCATTCGTCTTTCTTCCAGTCGCGGACCTGATCCTGTGCAATCTCTGCCGGTGTGTCGTGCAGGATTGGCAGGGCAACCACATCGGTTTCCTTGCCCAGGACCTCCGGTGCAACCTCCTGGAACTTCTTGGCAATCGCCTTGAAGATTTCCCAGTCCGATTTGCTTTCGTAAGCCGGATCAACCGCCGCCTGAAGCGGGTGGATGAACGGGTGCATATCCGATGTGTTCAGGTCGTTCTTTTCGTACCAGCTTGCTGTGGGCAGAACGATGTCGGAATAAACCGCTGTGGTGCTCATCCGGAAGTCGATGCAGACCAAGAGGTCCAGTTTGCCCTCGGGCGCTTCTTCATGCCACTTGGCTTCGGCTGGCATTTGGCCGCCCTCAACACCAAGGTCATGCCCCAGCACACCATGGTCGGTGCCAAGCAGGTGCTTGAGGAAATACTCGTGGCCTTTACCCGAAGACCCCAGCAGGTTGGAGCGCCAGATAAACAGGTTACGTGGCCAGTTTTCGGGCGCATCAGGATCTTCGCAAGACATTTCCAGATCGCCGGACTTCAGCTGCTCTGCGATGTAGTCCTTGATCTCTTTGCCAGCCGCCTTGGCCGCTTTGGTCACTTCGAGCGGGTTGGTCTTGAGCTGCGGTGCCGATGGCAACCAGCCCATACGCTCAGCACGGATGTTGTAGTCAATCAGATTGACGTTCCAATCGCCCTCAGGCGCGGTTGGCGACAGGATCTCATCCGCCGTCAGTGTCTCATAACGCCACTGATCGGTATGGGCATACCATGCCGAGGTTGAGTTCATGTGACGCGGTGGACGGTTCCAATCCAGCGCAAAGGCCAGTGGCTGCCAGCCGGTTTGCGGGCGCAGTTTTTCCTGGCCCACATAGTGGCTCCAGCCACCGCCCGACTGACCGATACAACCACACATCACCAACATGTTGATAATGCCGCGATAGTTCATATCCATGTGATACCAGTGGTTCAGACCGGCACCGAGGATGACCATGGATTTACCATTGGTCTTTTCGGCATTGGTGGCAAACTCACGGGCAACCGCAACGATCTTGTCGGCAGAAACACCGGTGATCCGTTCGGCCCATGCAGGGGTGTAGGGTTTGTCGTCAGCAAAGTCTTTGGTGACCCAATCGCCGCCCAGACCGCGATCAAGGCCGTAGTTGGCGCAGAAAAGGTCAAACACGGTCGCAACCTGTACATCGCCGTCTGCCGTTTTCACGGTTTTCACAGGGATGTTGTGGGTCATGACATCGGGGAAGTCGCACTGTGCAAAGTTTTCAGTGGCTTGACCGCCAAAGTAGGGGAAATCAACGCCAACAACTTTGTCGTGGTCCTCTTCGAGCACCAGCGAGGTCATCAAGTCGGTGTCTTTGCCGCTTGCACGTTCCTCAAGGTTCCATTCGCCGTCTTCGCCCCAGCGATAGCCGACCGAACCGTTTGGCGCGACCAGACCGGCCTTGCGATCCAGCGCGACAGTCTTCCATTCGGGGTTGTTGTCTTCGCCCAGTTTGCCGTCCAGATCATCAGCCCGCAGGAAGCGGCCCGGCACGAAACGCCCGTCTTTCTCTTCCAGCTTCACCAGCATTGGGAAGTCAGAGTATTTGCGGGTGTAATCTTCGAAGTACTCGGCCTGACGGTCGAGGTGATATTCGCGCAGGATCACGTGGGCCATGGCCATGGCCAACGCGCTGTCGGTACCCTGTTTCGGGGCGAGCCAGACATCGCCAAACTTGGCCGCCTCAGAATAGTCGGGACAGATGACGGCGGATTTGGTGCCGCGATAGCGTGCCTCGGTGTAGAAGTGCGCATCCGGCGTCCGTGTCTGCGGCACGTTGGAGCCCCAAAGCAGCAAGAAGCCAGCATTGTACCAATCGGCACTTTCCGGCACGTCGGTCTGTTCGCCCCATGTCATCGGAGAGGCAGGTGGCAAATCGCAATACCAGTCATAGAAGGACATGCAGACGCCCCCCATCAGGCTCAGATACCGTGAACCGGCGGCATAGCTGACCATCGACATCGCCGGAATGGGCGAGAAGCCGAAGACGCGGTCAGGGCCATAGGTTTTCGCCGTATAGGCGTTGGCAGTCGCGATGATTTCGGTGCTTTCATCCCATGTTGCGCGGACAAAACCGCCCTTGCCACGGGATTTGACATAATTGGCCCGCAGGATCGGGTCATTCTGAAGCTTGGTCCAGGCCTCGATCGGGGTCATGGTCTTGCGCATTTCGCGCCAGACTTTCAAAAGCTTGCCGCGGATCAGCGGGTTCTTCACCCGGTTCGCGGAATACAGATACCAGCTGTAGGATGCGCCACGCGCACAGCCACGCGGTTCGTGGTTGGGCAGGCCCGCACGGGTGCGCGGATAATCCGTCTGCTGGGTTTCCCATGTGACGATCCCGGATTTGACGTAGATCTTCCAGCTACAAGAGCCGGTGCAGTTCACACCATGGGTCGAGCGCACGATTTTGTCGTGGCGCCAGCGGTTGCGATAGGTCTCTTCCCAATCGCGGTTCTCGCGGGTCACTTGCCCGTGGCCGTTCGAGAATTTTTCCAGTTCTTTCGACTGGAGAAAGTTCAATCTGTCGAGCAGGTGGCTCATCTTGCTAGCTCCTCTCCTGAGGTATCGTTAAGGGGGGATGGGTCTGCGCCGGAAGGCCGGCGCAAACCGTCAATCGCTTGGGTTTATGGGTTCTTCACGTAGGCGCCGGGGCGCAGGTAGAACCACCAGTTGATCGCGATGCAGACCGCATAGAAGACAGCGAAGCCATACAGAGCGTATTCTGGCGATCCGGCCTTGAGCTGTTCACCAAACACTTTGGGGATGATGAATGCGCCGTAGGCGGCCACAGCAGCGGTCCAACCCAGCGCAGGACCGGCCTGCTCTTTGTCGAACACCACAGCGATGGTGCGGAAGGTGGACCCGTTGCCGATGCCTGTGGCGGCGAACAAGATCAGGAACAGGCCCAGGAAGGGGTAGAAATACTGTTCAGGAGTTGCCGACGCATAGGCCTGCTGGATGAAGTAGGCGACGCCGAGTGCAGAGGCGACCATCACGATCGAAATCCACTGTGTTACCCGCGCACCGCCCAGTTTGTCGGCCATCATGCCGCCAATTGGCCGGATCAAGGCGCCGATGAATGGGCCCATCCAAGCGAACATCAAGGCCGATGGGCCGTTGGGGTTCACGGTGTCGTGGGTCAGCAAGCCGTCTACTTCGAGGTGGCTGAAACCGAACACAACCTTGATGGTCAGTGCCAGCGCGGCGGAGTAGCCGATAAAGCTGCCGAAGGTCATGGTATAGATGACAGTCATCGCCCATGTGTGCTTGTTGCCAAAGATCCGGTACTGACGCGACAAGTTTTGACCCACCGCACCGGGGATCATTTTCAAACCCAGAACGGTCAGCGCAATCACGATAGGCAGCACGATCCATTTGGACACCATGAAGCCAGAGCCGCCAACAGTGGCAGGCAGCAAAAGCCACAGACCAAAGGCCGCAGTGACAAAGCCGATGAACAACATGCCCGAGATGGTGGCAAACGCGCCAACAGGGTTCGGAATGTCAGGCGAGACGTGTTCGTCGCGGATGTTGTTCATACCGAACCAGCCAAGGAAGGCCAGCGGCACAAGGAACAGCAACCAAACAAAACCAGCATTGTGGATGAATGTTTCGGTACCCGCAGGGATTTTCCCGATGAGCGTGCCGGAGGTGTTCACCAAAGTCCGGCTTTCGCCGCCAAACAGACCAAACGTCATCACCAGCGGGATGAGGATTTGCATGGTGGTCACACCAAAGTTACCCAGACCCGCGTTCATACCCAGCGCATAGCCCTGCACCTTTTTGGGGTAGAAAAAGCTGATATTCGACATCGAAGACGAGAAGTTACCGCCACCGATACCCGACAAGAACGCCAGGATCTGGAAGTGCCAGAGCGGCGTATCAGGGTTTTGCAGCGCAAACCCCGCACCGACCGCCGGGATCATCAAAAGGGCGGTGGTGAAAAAGATGGTATTCCGTCCACCCGCGATACGGATAAAGAACGTGGATGGGATACGCAGGGTCGCCCCTGTCAGACCGGCAATCGCGGCCAGTGTAAACAGCTCGGACTTTTCAAAGCCAAAGCCAAGGTTGATCATCTGAACGGTGATGATGCCCCAGTACAGCCAGACCGCAAAGCCGCAGAGCAAGCTGGGGATCGAAATCCACAGGTTGCGCGTGGCAATCGCCTTGCCGGTGGAGGACCAATAGCCTTCGTCCTCGATGTTCCAGTTTCTTAGATCTTGTCCCACTTGATACCTCCAAGATGAGCGTGATGGCGGGCCGATGTTGGCCCGCCGTATTCAGTGATTAATCGGCGGCCGGTGCCTGGCCCTCTTTGCGGGCAATGGCGGCAACGCCTTCTTCGAGCGCGGCATTGGCCTTGGCGGCACGGGCACGCAGTGTGTCGATATTGGCGGCGGCAAAGTTGGCCCGCTCTTCATCTTCCTGCCGGGTCGAGAACCGGACAAAGAAGGCCATGAAGGATGCGCAGGTCACGATGATACCAAGAATAAAGAACGCCTCGGACCAGTCGATTGTGTTCTTGAACAGGAAGCCCGCCAGAACCGCGCCGGCGTTGCCGCCCGCGCCCACAACACCGGCCACAGCGCCCAATGCCTTTTTGTTGATGAATGGCACCACCGAATAGGTCGCCCCTTCGGCCATCTGAGTGAACAGCGAGAAGACGATCAGCGCTGGCAGCGCCAGAAACAGAACGCTCATCTGGCTGAACATCATCAGCGCCAGACCTTCACAGAAGATACAGACAAACAGCCAGAACGCGCGGCCACGCAGGCCCCAAAGCGATCCGAAGTTGTCGCCGAAGATCCCGCCAAGGGTCCGTGCAAACATGTTCATCAGACCAAAGGACGCGGCCACCAGACCGGCGGTCACAAGTGTCAGGTCAAAGTAATCCATGAAGTAAAGCGCGGCGACGTTGTTGACCGTCAGTTCGATACCAAAGCAGGCACCGTAGATGACAAACAAAACCCAGACGCGCGGATCGGCCAGTGCGGCCATATAGTTGCCGGTGACTTTCTTTTTCTCACCCATGCGGCCTTGGGCACGCAGATCATCAAAGTTGCCGTCAGGCGCATCCTGCGTGAGGAAGTAATAGGCGATACCGGTGACAAAGATGATCGCACCAACAACCATCATCGACGCACGCCAGCCAACGGCCTCTGAGAAGCCAAAGCCGATCACGAACACCGAGAACAACAGCGGCATCACAAACTGTGTCACACCGCCGCCAAGGTTGCCCCAGCCCGCCGAAGTGGCGTTGGCCTGCCCGACTACGTTGGGCGCGAACATAACAGATGTGTGGTATTGGGTGATCACAAAGGATGCACCGATACAGCCGATCAGAACCCGGAACAAAAGGAATGTTTCAAAGGTCTGAGCCAGACCAATCCCCATCACCGGAAGCGACCCAAGGAGCAGCAACCATGTGTAGGATTTCCTTGGCCCGATCCGATCGCAGAGCCAGCCGATGAACAGCCGCGCAAAGATCGTCGCGGACACCGAACCAATAATGGCCCAACCGATCTGATCCTTGGTCAGCTGCAATTCATCGCGCACAACCGACATCAGCGGCGCGATACCAAACCATGCAAAGAAGCACGAGAAGAACGCAAACCACGTCATGTGGAACGTTCTGATCTGCACCATCTTTACGTTAAAGAAATTGCCCCAAAGACTTGTGGCCTTGTTTTGAAGCTCCATTGGTCTCTCCTTCCGATCCCCAGACAGGCCCGTATTGGCCGTCCTGAGCTGCTTTTGGAGGAACCTGTGCCCTTTCAAGGGAGCCGGTTTTGATCTGGATCAAGTCTTTAACAAATTGGGCCGAAACAAGGCATTCTCAGAAATTTGTCAGTCGCGGCGGTGTATCACGCAAATTCGCTGATCAAAGAATTTCCGGAATGGGTTTGACATATATCAAGTAGACGGATGATAACTGTCCGAACTTCGCTTGGGTGAACATTGACTATGAATGAGTCGGAAACCACGGATATTCGGGCTTTGCCGATCTTTGCCGAGATGGCCGACGAGAACTTTGAATCGCTCATGCGCGGTTCTTACGTCCAGAATTTCCCGCCCCAGATCGAACTGATTTCCGAAGGCGAGCCAAGCGATTTTTTGCATGTGATCATCTCTGGCGCGGTCGAATTGTTTGCCAGCTGGAACGACCGCGAATCCACGATGGCCATTGTTCGGCCGGTTTCGACCTTCATCCTGGCCGCAACGATCAAAGATGCGCCTTACCTGATGTCGGCCCGCACATTGGAGAAAAGCCGCATCGTCTTGCTGCCCTCCACCGACGTGCGGCAGATCTACGATATCGACAACGGATTTTCGCGGGCCTTGGTGACGGAGCTTGCACAATGTTACCGCGGTGTCGTCAAGAACAGCAAAGACCTCAAACTGCGCACCTCGATTGAGCGGTTGGCAAATTACCTGCTCAAACAGCACAGCCGCGCCAACGGAAATTGTGCTTTTGAGCTGAACATCGAGAAGCGCAAAATTGCCTCACAAATGGGGATGACGCCTGAAAACCTGTCTCGTGCCATCAAAGCGCTGAAGCCCTATGGCGTAACGGTGACCGGGACCAACGTGCATATCGCCGATGCCGATGATCTGGCCTCGCTGGCCAAACCTGATCCGTTGATCGATGATCCGCTGAGTTAAACCGCCGTCTTTTGACAGAATTGCAAAGCCCCATTCAAAACCTTAATGTCCGGCTGTGGCACATTCCTTAATTCATAAGCTCCTTTGAAGTCCGTCCGGCTACGCCTTTTGACACTGGCTTTGCTGCCGATGGTCGTGCTGATGCCGCTGATGCTGCTTCTGGGCATGAACCGCTGGACGTCGGAATATGACAACATCCTGATTGCCAATGTAGCCAGCGACCTGCGCATCGCTGAGCAATATCTGGGCCGGATCTTGGACGGCACCGGCACCAATATGACCGGGATCACCGAATCCGCTGAGTTTCTGGCAGAGCTGGATCAGAACCCAACCCAACTGGCCGCGTTTCTGGGGGCCAAGCAGCGCGCACACCAGCTGGATTTTCTTTACTACCTTCCACCGGATCAAATCGCCGGACCGGCGCACCAGTGGCCTGTGATCGCATCGGCCAAACGGGGCCGTCCTGCCACCGCGATCGATATATTCTCAGCTGCGGATCTACGCGCCCTGCCCGGCGATCTGGCCACCCGTGCGCGCGTGCCGCTGATTGAAACCCAAGCCGCCGTGCCCACCACCCGCACGGTTGAGGACCGCGGCATGGTTGTTCACACCGCCAGCCCCGTGGGCCAAGACGGCAATCGCGGTATTCTGGTCGGCGGCATCCTGTTGAACCGGAACCTGGGTTTCATTGATACAATCAACGCATTGGTCTACCTCAATGCCGCCACCGGGGGCGACCGGCAAGGCACCGCGACCCTGTTTCTGGAGGACGTCCGGGTTTCAACCAACGTGCGCCTTTTTGAAGATGTCCGCGCCCTGGGCACGCGGGTCTCTGCCGTGGTTCGGGGTAAAGTGCTGGATGATGGCAAGACATGGCTCGACCGCGCCTTTGTGGTGAATGATTGGTATATTTCCGGCTATCTGCCGATCTCCGACAGCTTTGGCGAACGGGTTGGCATGCTTTATGTGGGTTTCCTTGAGGCGCCTTTTGTCGCCGCGAAACAGCAGGCCTATCTGGTGCTGTTTATCGCATTTCTGCTGCTTCTTGCGGTGTCGATCCCGTTTTTCCTGCGCATGGCCAAGGGGATCTTTTCGCCGCTCGAACGCATGATCCAGACCATGACGCGGGTCGAAAAGGGCGATCTGAATGCGCGCAACGGTGATGTGGGGTCAAACGATGAGATTGGCCTTGTCGCCAGCCATCTCGATACCCTGCTCAATCAGGTTCAAGAACGAGACCAAGCGTTGCGGTCCTGGGCGGATGAGCTGAATGAACGGGTCGAGGATCGCACCGCCGAGTTGAAAGAAGCCAACTACAAGCTGGAGGAAACCTTCAAACAGTTGGTGATGTCGGAAAAGCTGGCCTCGATTGGCGAGATCACCGCAGGTGTCGCCCATGAGATCAACAACCCCGTTGCGGTGATCCAGGGCAATGTCGATGTGATCCGCCAAACCCTCGACACACGCGCCGAAGAGGTGGCGACCGAGCTGTCTTTGATAGACCGGCAGGTGCAGCGGATCGGGGCCATCGTTGGCAAGCTGTTGCAGTTTGCCCGCCCCAGTGAGTTCAGCAGTTCTGAGGAAACCGTGGATATCGGCCGCGTCACCGAAGACAGTCTTGTTCTGATCGGGCACACGCTGTCCAACACCCAGATCACTGTTGAAACAGATCTTATCGCAGCACCGTCAGTTCGGATCGACGAGGGGGAGTTGCAACAGGTGATTGTGAATCTGCTGGTGAATGCCGTGCAAGCGATGGAACAAGATGGCAGGCTGACGGTCTCGCTGTTTCCCGAAGAATTTGAAGGCAAGGCAGGGACTTGCCTGCAAATTGCAGACACTGGTCCGGGCATTCCGGACGAGAACCTCAACACGCTCTTTGATCCGTTTTTCACAACCAAATTGGCAGAAGGCACCGGGCTGGGCCTGTCAATCAGCCAGACATTGATCCAGCGCGCGGGCGGATTGATCCGCGTGCGCAACCGGCGCAAGCGCGGTGCGGCCTTTTCGATCTGGCTGCCCGAAGCCCCCGACGGCCTTTAACCGTCACACGCCCCAAGCCGCGCATTTGCGATCAACGGTCTTGCGTGAAACGCCCAGTCGCCGTGCTGCCTCTGCACGGTTGCCTTCACATTCATCCAGAATGTGCATGATGTGGCGCTGCATCACCAGATCAAGCGATTCAATCGCGCGGGTGCCGGTGATCTGCCCGCCCCCGGCAAACTTGTCAGGAAAGGTGCCGAGGATCACCGAGCGTTCGATCAGGTTGCGCAACTCCCGTACGTTGCCCGGCCAATCATAGCGGGCAAATTTCAGCAGCGTTTCTTCGTCCAGCTCAATCGCCGGCAGGCCCAACGTCTTGGAAAATTGCCGCAAGAACAGCGCCGCAAGCTCCGAAATATCCCCCGCGCGGTCGCGCAACGGCGGCATCTCAACCTTCATCACGTTGATACGGTGATAGAGATCGGCCCGGAACCGCCCTTCGGCGACGGCCTGATCCAGATCGGCGTTGGTGGCGAACAGGAACCGCAAGTTCAGCGGGATCTCGCGCTCTGCCCCGACGGGGCGAATGCGCTGTTCCTCCAGAACCCGCAACAAGGCGGCCTGCACCTGTTCAGGCATCTGCACCACTTCATCAAGGAAAAGCGTCCCGCCCTCGGCGTGCAGGAACAGCCCATCACTGCGGCGGTCCTGATTGTCCACCAGACCAAACAATTCCTGCGAAATCCGGTCAGGAGAGATCACCGCGCAATTCACCGCAACAAAGGGTTTGTCGGCCCTGTCCGACAGGGAATGCAGGGTCCGCGCAGCCACTTCTTTGCCTGTGCCGGTGGCGCCCGTGAACAAGACTGAGGTCGGCAAAGGCGCAAGCCGTTCCAGAATATCGCGCACTTCGCTGATCGCGGCAGAATTGCCCAAAAGCCGCCCCCGCGCATGGCTGCCTTCGCCAGCAAGCTCATGTTTGAGCAGAAAATTCTCTCGGCGCAGGTTCTGCCGGTCCAGCGCCCGAGCCGCAGCATTCAGGATCTGGTTGGCGCGAAATGGCTTCAGCACAAAGTCCGCGACGCCCGTCCGCACGGCTTTGATCGCGGTTTCCAAATCTGCATAGGCGGTGATCAAAATCGTATCGGAAAACAAGCCAACATTGCGCTGCTCGCGGACCCAATCCAGCCCGGTTTTGCCTGGCATGATGTTGTCGAGGATCACCAGATCGAAAAAACTACGATCCAAAAGCGCGGTAGCTTCGGCGGTCGAGGCCGCTTGTTCCACCCGCTTGCAACGCGGCTTGAGGATCTTCATGAGGAAATTGCGCATGCCCGGTTCGTCGTCGATCACGAGGATCGAAGCATGGGCAAGGCTTTCGCCGTATTCGTCGGTGTCGGCAGATTTCATTGGCTGTCTTTGCCCAATCTGACCGATGCGCCTGCGTTGACCTCTTCAGAGGAGAACCCGGCCCTTTCCAATCCGAAGCTGGCAACAACCGCGATCACAATGATGGCGGCGAAACTGGTGAACATCGCTTTCATGGCTTTGTCTCCTCTTTTTTGGAATAGGTCTTGAGAAACTCTATCAAATCCCGCCGGTCCTGCGGCGCGGCGATGACCTGCATCGGCATTTTCGATCCCGGAATATAGTGATCAGGCCCCAGATCGAACAATTGGTCAATTGTCGCGTCTGACCAGATGATATCCGATCCGGCCAGCGTTGGCGAATAGGGATACCCCGGCAAACGCCCGGCAGATCGGCCAAAGACCCCGTGTAACGTTGGCCCGGCCTTGCGCGAGGCCCCCGCCTCAAGCGCGTGGCAGATCGAACATTTGCGCATGAACTGCCGCTCGCCGTTGGTCATCTCACCCGCATCTTTGAGAAAGGATCGTTCCTGCCCCATCGCAGGATCAAACTGATCCATCAGCGCAATCGGCCAGCCATAGGCCACGTCATCAAGACCGCCCGCCCAGACAGCAGCCCCGTCCGGCGAAAACGCCAGCGCCCAGATCGGGCCTTGGCGTGTGGCCCGAAAATCCTGCCGGATGCGCCAGGTCTTGGTGTCCACCAGCATGATATAACCCTGCCCATCGCCCACAGCCAAAAGGCCAGTTGCGGCATGATGCACCATGGATAGGATCGGTTTTCGATCAAGCGTAAAGTCAGCCAAAGCAGCCCCGGTAACTGCATCCAGAATGCGCGTGCCACCGTCCACCGCGCCGTAAGCCAGCCAGCGGCCCTGCGGCCCCAGCGCCAGTTCATTCACACCAAATCCGTGTTTCACCAATGGCCGCGGCGGTGCGTCTTTTGTCAGGTCAAACAACAGCACTTCGCCCTTGGTGGTGGCCGAAAACAGGCTGTCGCCACCATTCCCGAACACGATATCGTTCACACCACTGTCGCGCAATTTGATGACACGGCCACTGCCCTCTGCCAGCGGCCAAAGGCCGATGGTCCCATCCCAACTAGCAGAGGCGATCATCCCTGTATCCGGCGCAATTGCCAGCGCGGTCACTTTGCCTTTGTGCTGTCCGATGATCCGGCTCTGCGCATCCTCCCAAAGCCGCACAGTGAAGTCATCCCCGGCCGAGACCACACGGCCATCTGGCAGGAACGCAACCGCATTCACCGCCGCCTCATGCCCTTCCAGCCATCGCGGGGTGCGCCCGTCCCAAAGACCAACAGAATTGTCGAAACTGGCAGTGGCCACCTGCCCCACGCCCGATACGGCAAGCCCCATAATCGGCCCGCCATGCCCTTTGAGCGTGGTAAAGCTTTGCGCCAAAGCTGAACTGGCGCAAAGCGTCACAATCAAAGACATCGTTGCAAAAAGCCGCATCGCCTATTCTGCCGGATGGGCCTTTTGCGGAGCATCATTGCCCGCCTCTTTCATCTCATCCAGCCAGATCGAGTGGTGTTGATGCGCCCAGGCTTCGTCCACCTCGCCAGTGCCCATGGCGTCATAGGCACCTTCCATCCCGACAGAGCCGATGTAGATATGCGCCAGAATGATCGCCATCAGGACAAAGGCCATGATCGCGTGCCAACCTTGGGCAAACTGCATCTCTTCCTGCGGCGACAGTAGCACCGGCAACGGCTCCATACCGACCAACCCGGGCAAGCCGAGATCATTCAGGATCGCAAAGGTTTTGGCAAAAAGCGGCAACTCATATGGAAACAGCAGTGACACACCTGAAATAGCAATCGAGGTGCCAAAAACGATCACCGACCAGAAAATCATCTTTTGCCCGGCGTTGAATTTTTTCGCAGGCGGGTGGTCCTTGCCGATGATGCCGCCAAACTGGCGTAGCCAAGTGATGTCGCTCCGGTTCGGGATATTGTGTACTACCCACATCACAAAAATCATCACCAGCCCGATGATGAACGCCCAAGCCACGTTGTTGTGGATCCACTTGGACGCATTCAGCAAGGTCGCATTCACCTCGCGGCCCAGATAGGGCGCGATAAAGACCCGCCCGAACAAGGACACCAGCCCCGTCAACCCAAGCAGGACAAACGACCCTGCCAGCAGCCAGTGACCAAAGCGTTCAACCGCCTTGAACCGGGTCACAGTGCGGCCTGTCATCTCTTCGTCAATGCGGATACGACCCCGCAGCAGATAGAACAGCACCAACGCCCCCAACGTGCCGAGCAAAAGCCAACCGCCATAGGTCCGCAAAGGCCCGTCGCGCCAGCTCAGCCATTTCATGCCGCCATCCTGTACCAGCACGCTGGCCACCTCGCCGCCCGCAGACACGCGGGTCTCGGCGGAGCCATAGCGGATCGCGCGCCAGACTTCCGGGTCGGACGTGCCGCCCAACGGGCCAAGCTGCGCCGCGCCAGCGACATCTTCCGAATTGCCGGTATCGTTGCGCATCGCGGTGTCATCCACCGGCTCGCCGCGCTGGCGGGCCAGAATATCGGCAAGGGTCTGCGCGCCGCCGGTGGCGCTGCGGTCAGGGGTTGTCTGTGCTTGGGCCGTCAGGCCAAGCATCAGGGAAAGGACGAGTGCGAGTGCCACGCGAAGCATGGGCCCACCTCCCAAATCTGAAAGGGTTAAAATCAAGGTCGGGTGGCCCGCCGGATAAGAAGACCGCGGGCCACCCTATTGGTTCAAAACCAAAGGAGCGGCTTAACCACCCTTTTGGTCGTAGGCTGTGCCCCAGCCCCATGCGCCGGAGCCAAAGCCGCGTGCGACGACGCGCTCGCGGTAGATTGCCGACACAACGTCACCGTCTCCGGCCAAAAGCGCCTTGGTCGAACACATCTCGGCGCAGATCGGCAATTTGCCTTCTGCGATCCGGTTGCGCCCGTACTTGGCAAACTCGGCGGTGGAGTGGGTTTCTTCGGGACCGCCCGCGCAGAAGGTACATTTGTCCATCTTGCCACGGCTGCCAAAGTTGCCCGCCTGCGGATACTGCGGCGCGCCAAACGGGCACGCATAGAAGCAATAGCCGCAACCGATGCACAGATCTTTGGAGTGCAACACGACGCCTTCTTCGTTCTGGTAGAAGCAATCCACCGGACAGACGGCCATACATGGTGCGTCCGAACAGTGCATGCAGGCCACCGAAAGCGAACGTTCACCCGGCTTACCGTCATTGAGGGTTACCACACGGCGGCGGTTGATCCCCCAGGGCACCTCATGCTCGTTCTTACAAGCGGTGACACAGGCGTTGCATTCAATGCAGCGTTCGGCGTCACAGAGGAACTTGGATCTTGCCATTTCTCGATCTCCTTATGCTGCGCTGATTTTGCAAAGAGTGGTCTTGGTCTCTTGCATCTGGGTTACGGAATCATAGCCATAGGTCTGGGCTGTGTTTGAACTTTCGCCCAAGACATAGGGGTCTGCACCGTCGGGGTATTTGTCCCGCAGATCCTGGCCCTGGAAATGTCCGCCAAAGTGGAACGGCATAAAGGCAACGCCTTCGCCAACCCGCTCTGTGACCATCGCCATCACCTTGACCTTGCCGCCCTCCGGCCCTTCGACCCAGACCTGTGCGCCGTCCCGCAGCCCGATGTTATTTGCATCGCGCGGGTTGATCTCGACAAACATGTCTTGCTGAAGTTCGGCCAGCCAGGGGTTGGAACGGCTTTCCTCACCGCCGCCCTCATATTCGACCAACCGGCCGGAGGTGAGGACAATCGGATATTCCTTGGAAAAGTCGTTCTTCTGGATCGAGGCATAGAGCGTCGGCAGGCGATAATCCTGACGATCCTCATAGGTCGGATAATCCGCCACCAGATCGCGCCGCGGCGTATAAAGCGGCTCGCGGTGCAACGGCACCGGATCGGGGAAGGTCCACACAACTGCACGCGCCTTGGCATTCCCGAAGGGCGCACATTCATGCATGATCGCAACCCGCTGGATCCCGCCCGAAAGGTCGGTTTTCCAGTTGGTCTTGGGACCCGCCACCGCGTCAATGGCAGCACGTTCATCATCCGTCAGGTCACTGTCCCAACCCAGATCCATCAGCATTTGCATCGTGAATTCGGGATAACCGTCCTGAATTTCCGAGTTCTTGCTGTAGACCCCTTCGGCCAAAAGGTTATCGCCATCGCGTTCCACACCAAAACGGGCACGGAATGTCAGGCCACCCTCAGACACTGGTTTGGACATGTCATACAGGTTCGGCGTGCCGGGATGGTTCATCTCGGCGGTGCCCCAACATGGCCATGGCAGACCATAGTAATCACCATCTGCCGGACCACCGATGGCCTGCAACGTGGTGCGATCAAAGGTATGCTGGTTGGCCATGTGCATCTTGAGCCGTTCCGGGCTTTGCCCGGTATAACCGATGGTCCAAAGACCGCGGTTGAACTCACGTGTGATGCTTTCGACATTGGGCGTCACATCGTCTTCCATTTCGATATTGCGGAAGAAACGATCGGACCAGCCGAACTTTTTGGCGAACATGCCCATGATCTCATGGTCTGTCTTGGATTCGAACAACGGATCCACAACCTTGTCGCGCCACTGGAAGGACCGGTTTGAGGCGGTGACAGAGCCACGCGTTTCAAATTGGGTACAGGCTGGCAGCAGGTAAACGCCATCCGTGCGATCATGCAAAACAGCAGAAACCGTTGGATAGGGGTCAACCACGACCAGCATATCCAGCTTTTCCATCGCTGTTTTCATCTCAGGACCGCGCGTCTGGCTGTTCGGGGCGTGACCCCACAGAACCATGGCCCGCACCTTGTTGGGCTGGTCCATGTTGCCTTCGTCCTCAAGAACGCCGTCAATCCAGCGCGAGACCGGAATGCCCTTGAGATTTTGCAGGCTCTTGTCCTTGCCATCGGCACCTTTAAGCGTGTCGAACTGACCCGCCAGCCATTCGGGATCTTCCTCCCAAACGCGGGCCCAGTGACCCCAAGCGCCTTTGGACAGGCCATAATAGCCCGGCAAAGTGTGGGACAGAACACCAAGGTCGGTTGCACCCTGCACGTTGTCGTGACCGCGGAAGATGTTGGTGCCGCCACCGCTTGTGCCCATGTTCCCCAGCGCCAGCTGAAGGATGCAATATGCACGGGTGTTGTTGTTGCCATTGGTATGCTGCGTGCCACCCATACACCAGATCACGGTGCCGGGGCGGTTGTTGACCAATGTCCGCGCCACACGGCGCAGCTGAGAACCCGGCGTGCCAGTGACACGTTCGACTTCTTCGGGGTTCCATTTGGCCACTTCTTCGCGGATTTGGTCCATGCCCCAAACACGGGTGCGGATGAACTCTTTGTCCTCCCAGCCGTTTTCGAAGATGTGGTAAAGCAGACCCCAAACCAACGCCACGTCCGTACCGGGACGGAACCGCACATATTCGTCGGCATGGGCCGCCGTGCGGGTAAAGCGCGGATCGCAAACGATCAGCGGTGCGTTGTTCTGTTCTTTGGCTTTCAACACGTGCAACAGCGAGACGGGATGCGCCTCCGCCGGGTTGCCACCGATGATGAAAATCGCTTTGGAATTGTGGATGTCATTGTAGGAGTTGGTCATCGCGCCATAGCCCCAGGTGTTGGCAACACCGGCAACTGTGGTCGAGTGACAAATCCGGGCCTGGTGATCCACGTTGTTGGTGCCCCAATAGGCAGCAAACTTGCGGAACAGATAGGCCTGTTCGTTGTTGTGCTTGGCCGAACCCAGCCAATAAACACTGTCAGGGCCGCTTTCTTCGCGGATGTCCATCATGCCGTCGCCGATCTCGGTGATCGCCTGTTCCCAGCTGATGCGCTTCCACTCACCGCCCTCTTTTTTCATCGGATACTTCAGACGGCGTTCGCCGTGCGCATGTTCGCGCACCGAAGCCCCTTTGGCGCAATGCGCACCAAGGTTGAACGGGCTATCCCAGCCGGGCTCTTGCCCAACCCAAACACCGTTTTGCACCTCTGCGACGACCGTACAGCCGACCGAACAATGGGTGCAGACCGATTTGATCGTTTCAACAGCCGCGCTCGCGGCGGATGCCGCGCTGGCTTGCGTCACCGTACCGCCGGTGGCGCTGATTGCGGCAAGACCACCAATGGCCAGACCGCTGCCGCGCAGGAATGCACGGCGGTCGACGGATTTCTCCGCGACGTCAGACAGGATACTTGTCCGCTGGGGGCGTCTCGCTACCCCGTTGGTCTTTTTCCTAAGCATTTAAACCTCCCTTGCTGTCCGTTTCGGACTGAGCTGGGTTAACGAAATCCGCAGGCAGTCGGGCCAATCGCAACCAGTCGCCTGTGGCAGTTCACATCGTCCGTTCCTTGTTAAAAACGGGCGCTGTCGTAGTAGGCGCGGGTGTGCGCGGTATCCTGCATCTTTTCCAATGACAGGTCGGGTTCTGCGGCCTCGGCCGCGCCCCCGGTGGCAACAACAGCAACTGCCGCAGCAGGTGCGCCGGTCGCCGCCAGCTTGAGAAAATCGCGTCGGCTTGTGGCCTCCTCGTTTTTCTTGGTCATGAGAGTCCTCCTCTCTGGTGGGTGGCGGTTGCCCGCCGAAAATGCGGGGGCTAACCCGCGCTCATCCGAAAGCCTTCGCTCTCGATTTCCATGAACACGCGGCCAACAGCGCCGACCGCAGCATAGAAAACCGAGTTTTTCGCAGCTTCCAAATCCGAATAAAAATGCCCTGCCCAAGGGGTGATGTGCCGGTTAAAGAACACCTTTTGATCGTCCAGCGGCGCAGGCGACCCAAAGCGGCCCACAACCATTGCGCCCATCAGCTCCATCAAAGACGCGATGTTGTCTTCAGGCTCATAAACATTGGGTGCGCGGCGCATTCCGCGTGCCGCCATATCGCGGCGCAGGCTGGCCAGTGGCTTTTCATTAAGAAAACCGGTCAAATAATAGCTGGCATAGGGCAACAGCTCACCCCGTCCCAAACCGATGAACAGCTTGTTGAATTCGCGTTCCACCTGCGCGGGTTTGGACAGATTGGCAATCTTGGCCAGCGCATTGATCGCGGTGCCAAGGGGGCCCTCATCGCCGCCGAGATCCGCACATTGTTCCAGCAACATTTCGCTGGGTGGTCCGGCCAAAAGCAGACCCAGGAAATTGTACAAATCGGCCCGCTGCCGGTCTTCTGGCGCGATGGTGATCTGTTCTGCTGTGGCGGTCATATCGGTCTCCTTGGTCACGCAGACACCTGCTGGGGCGTGTCGAACACAAACCGCATCCGCCGGGGCGCGGCGGCCAGTTCAGGTTCTTGTGTTTCTTCGGTTGCACTTGGCTGCGGCTCAGCTGCGGCGATCAGATCATCCTCTGGCACGGCATCCGGCACGGGTTCATCAGCCTCGGCTGGAAGCTCGTCCTCAAGCGGGGCCGGCTCGTCTGCGGCGGTTTGCTCTGCCTCGGCTTGGCGGGCCAGCTCCTCAACATGGGCGGTCATGCCCTTGCCGACCTGATAGGCGGTCTGCAAATTGCCCAGCAAAAAGGACGCATCGGTGAAATCCTCACCATAATCGACCAAGCCATCGATATTGGCCAAAACCGGATTGCTGATCCAAAGGCGGCGCAAAGCACGATCACGAATGCGGGCTGGAACGGTCTGAGCCAGAAACACCTTGAAATCATCACCTTCGTTCAATGTGTCCGGATCTGGCAGACCCAACTCTTCAAGGATCTCTGCATCGGTCTTCTCCGCCAAAGCGGCTTCTTGCACCTCGGCCTCAACCTCCAACAATGCCTGCGCATCGCCTTCGGCTTCAGCCTCAACCGCGGCCTTGCGGCGCGACCAGAAATCACTGCGGCTCATTGAAGACGCTCCTTCTTGGCCTTGCTCGGTGCGCGATAAACATCCGCCATCTGGGCAATTCGCGCATCTCCAATGCCGTCTTCGACCAGACCGATGTCTTTCTTGTCGCGGCGACGTTTTTTGAAAATCTCTTCGATGTGGAACTGCTGTGCAAAGGCTTCGACCCAGCCGATCACAACCGGCGGCATCGCGATCTTTTCCACCACGTCCTCGCCGTTGTCCGCATAATCCTGCGCCTCGTAAGGCGAGGCGGTGATCAGAACCAAATCAAAGGGCCGCGCCGGATCATCGGTTTCCCGCATCACCACATAAAGGCAAGGCACCTGTGCGCTTAGCCCATGCAGATAGGCGTCCGTTTCGGCGCCATGCAGTTCAAGCATCAGGGTTGCCGCGTGAAATTCAGTGACTTCGCCATCCTTGCGCAGGGCGGCCCAATTGGCCTCTGCCGCGCCCGGCAACACGCCAACAGCCCGCCACGACCATTTCGCCCAGCGGGTCACACCCGGTGTGCGGCGCAGCACAACGCCCATCGGCATCGTCTCATACTGTTTCGGATTGTGGATCACTTGGCCCCGGAGAATTCGATATTGCCGGTTCAGCCTGCCCTAACGTCGCTCTTGGACAAAGCGGGAATTGGGATTGGCGCAAGCTTTGATCAGATTGCGGACAATTTGGGCAATTGTGAAAGTCGGCCATAAGCCCTGCGGACTTATTGTCTATCTCGACTAAAACAATCGGAAATCAGCTCACCCAATGAAGAGCCGAATCAATCCAACTGATTCGCCCCTGATCCAGCCAAAGCACCGCCAAAAAGCCGGTTTACGGGCCAAAAGAATCATGCCTACTTAGAATGGCTTCGGGGCGCAAAACGGACCTTGAAACAGACTGGAATTGGGGCGGGAAATACATGTCTAAATCATTGATTTTATGCGATTGTGCTGGCACCCAAACCATAGACACGGAGGGTCTCAAATCGGCCACCGGCCTGCCTTGCTCAAAGGTGCATTCCGCCCTTTGTACAACCCAGTCAAATGCCGCTGCAGAGGCGATCTCGACCGGGGATGCGATTTTTTGCTGTGCCCAAGAATCGGCCCTTTTCGAAGAGCTCGCAGACAGTCTGGACGCCCCTGCCCCCGCCACCCTGGACCTGCGCGACCGGGCAGGTTGGAGCAAGGACAAGGCCCCGAAACTACCCAAAATGGCCGCGCTGGTGGCAGAGGCAACATTGCCCGCCGCAACGGCCAAGACGCTGGATGTCGTTTCTGAAGGGCTTTGCCTGATCCTTGCGCGGGATGAAACCGCGCTGCAAGTTGCCACGCAGCTTTCCCAGTATCTGAGCGTCACCGTCCTGCTGCCGGCCCCGCCAGAAGGCCTGGAAAGCCGCGATTTTGATGTTGTTGTGGGCCGCTTGAAAACCGCCAAGGGATCGTTGGGCCAATTTGACGTCACCATCGATGCACTGCAAATTCCCGATCCTGCCGGTCGCGGTGATATTGCGTTCTCTGATCCGCAAAACGGCGGGCGGTCACAATGCGATATCCTGCTGGACCTGCGCGGCGAGACACCGCTGTTCCCGGCCCATGAAAAACGCGAAGGTTACTTGCGCCCTGACCCCGGCAACCCGTTGGACGTGGCCGCATCGGTGCTTGACGCTTCCCATCTGACCGGCACCTTTGAGCAACCGCTTTATATCAAAGCCGAACCCTTGCTGTGCGCCCATTCGCGGGCGGAGCAGACCGGTTGCACGCGCTGTCTGGATGTCTGCCCAACCGGGGCGATCACGCCGGACGGCGACCATGTGACGATTGATCCGTTGGTCTGCGCGGGCTGCGGCGCTTGCGCATCGCTTTGCCCCTCCGGCGCGATAACCTATGACGCGCCGCCTGCAGATCTGACGTTCCGCCGCATTCAGACACTGGCCAAAGCCTATCTGGATGCGGGCGGGCAAGATCCGCGCCTGCTGGCCGTGAATGAAACCGGCGCCGAGATGATCCGCCTCGCCGCGCGGTACGGCAACGGCCTGCCGGCCAATGTGATCCCGCTGGAGGTCGACGCCCTCGCCACCATTGGCCATGCCGAGATGTTGGCCGCATTGGCCGCTGGGTTTGCGGAGGTGACTGTCCTGCTCACACCAAAATCAGACCGCGATGTTATAACCGGCGAAGCTGCCCTTGCCCGCGCCATGGGCGGCGACCGGATTACCCTGATGGACACCAGTGACCCTGACATGTTGTCGGATCAATTGTTCGCTGCACAAATCACCGCCAACGATGTGACCCCGCAGCGCCCCATGGGCACGCGCAGGCAAATCGCTCGCACCGCCGCAAAGGCGCTGAACCCGGAGGCGACACAGATCGCCTTGCCGGGCGATGCCCCCTACGGCGCGGTATTGGTTGATACGGATGCTTGCACGCTTTGCCTGTCTTGCATTTCTTTGTGCCCCTCAGGCGCATTGGGCGACAATCCCGACCTGCCGCAGCTGCGGTTTCAGGAGGACGCCTGTTTGCAATGCGGGCTTTGCGCCAATGTCTGCCCCGAAGATGCGATCACTTATGAGCCCCGCATGAACCTTGAAAACAGCGCCTTGGAACAGGTGATCCTGAACGAAGAAGAACCCTTTGCATGTGTGGAATGTGGGGAATTGTTTGGAGTGAAATCCACCATCGAAAAGATCACGGAAAAGTTGGCTGGCAAACATGCGATGTTCAAAACCAGTGATGCAGCGCGGATGATCCAGATGTGCGACAACTGCCGTGTGAACGCGCAATACCATGCGGAAAACAGCCCCTTTGCAGGCGCTGAACGTCCGCGCCCCAGAACCACGGCGGACTACCTTAGCAAACGCAAGGATCACTGATGATCAAGCGGCGCCCCAAGATCGGCTGGCTCCAACGCGGCCACATAGGCGATGATCGCCTCCAGATCGTCCAAGGTCAGTGCAACCGGAACGATGGGCGACGGGCGATCCACCGGGAAGGGGTCAGTGACGTCCTCGACCTGCGTAAAAGCCGGGTGCGGGTTGAGGGCAAAGAAGGCGGCAAATCGGTCCTCCCAGTTGCCCAAGCTGCGCAGCGCAAAGAAAGACGGCGTCGATCCGATGGCATTCATCCGGTCCGCCGCAACCACCACGTGACAACGCCCACACAGTCCACGCGCCTTGATCCGGCCCGCCACCGCATCCCCGTCATAGGTCGCGGCTTCGGCAGCGGCTTGGTCTTGCGACGGCAGGCTGAACAGGGCTGTACCGTCCACCTCAAAGCCTACCACGGTCCGGCGACCAACCTCAGAACCGATCCACTCGCCAAACCGCAGCGCACCGGGATGACCGCCATCCGGCACCGCAAAATGCCAGCGCTGGCCCAGCCCTTGAAAGACCGGAATGCCCTCCGTGCCAAAGCTGGCATCGGCCTGTGCGGGATCATCAACCAGATCAATACGCACCTGAGTTTTGAGGGAAAAACGCGGCAACATGTATTTCAGCACCCCGCTTTCGATCAGGGCGGGCGGCGCATAGAGGCGAAATTCCCTTTCATCTGCAATGGCTTGCCCGGCGCAGATGGCAACGGCAATCAGGGCCAGAAGGAAATGACGCAGGCGCAAAAACATATAGGATGTTAGGAACTCCTGACTTCTTTCGTCAACACCAACAGGAAAGATCAAAAAATGAGCGATGATTTCAACATGTCGATGCGCAAGTTTCTCAAGCAGGTTGGCGTGACCTCGCAGCAGGCCATCGAAGAGGCGATGCGCAGCGCGGAAACCGGCGGCAAAGAGTTCACCGCGCGGGCCGTTGTCACCATCGACGGGCTGGACATGGAACATGTCGTGACCGGCACCATCAAAGGGCAGGACTAACCCTTGAGCGTGACACGTGAGGCGGTCCTTGAGACCCTGAAAACCATCGAAGACCCCACCGGCAAAGGCGATATCGTCGCGGCCGGTGTGGTGCGGGCGTTGAACATTGACGGCGGCAATGTCCGCTTTGTGCTTGAGATTGATCCGGCCCGCGCTGAGGCCTACGGGCCGATCCGC
Organism: Sulfitobacter mediterraneus; assembly: GCF_003054325.1. Classification (GTDB taxonomy): domain Bacteria; phylum Pseudomonadota; class Alphaproteobacteria; order Rhodobacterales; family Rhodobacteraceae; genus Sulfitobacter; species Sulfitobacter mediterraneus. Next base: position 70,909 of record NZ_QBKU01000004.1, on the reverse strand, counting down.
GATCAGGCCGAGGCATTGGTCAAGGCCGTAAAAGGCGTTGAAAACCTGTCCGTTGTTCTGACCGGCCACAGCGCCCAACCTGCACCGCCCGACCTGAAACTTGGCCATAAATCCGAACCCAAAGGCCCGGAAAAAATTCCCGGGGTGAACAACATCATCGCCGTGGCCAGCGGCAAGGGCGGCGTGGGCAAATCCACTGTTTCGGCCAATCTGGCCTGCGCCTTGGCCGCGCAGGGCCGCCGTGTTGGTCTGCTTGATGCGGATGTTTACGGGCCCAGCCAGCCGCGCATGTTGGGCGTATCTGGACGGCCCGCCAGCCCTGATGGCAAGACCATTCTGCCGATGCGCAATCACGGGGTCACAATGATGTCGATTGGTCTGATGACCAATGATGATCAAGCGGTGGTCTGGCGCGGGCCGATGTTGATGGGCGCCTTGCAGCAAATGATGATGCAGGTGCAATGGGGCGCCTTGGACGTGCTGCTGGTGGATCTGCCACCCGGCACCGGCGATGTACAGATGACGCTGGCCCAAAAGGCGCAAGTAGACGGCGCGATCATTGTCTCGACACCGCAGGATGTTGCCCTGATCGACGCCCGCAAAGGCATCGACATGTTTCAGCAGTTGAACGTGCCGATTGTGGGGATGATCGAAAACATGTCCACGCATATTTGTTCCAACTGCGGGCACGAGGAACATGTCTTTGGTCATGGCGGTGTCGCGGCTGAAGCGGCCAAGTTGAATGTGCCACTGTTGGCAGAAATCCCTTTGCATCTCGATATCCGGCTGGCCGCAGATGGCGGTGCGCCGATCGTTGTCTCCGCGCCGGACAGTGCGCAGGCCAAAGGTTTTGCCGATGTGGCGCAGGCGCTTATTGCCAAAGGCATCGCATGACCGAGGTGATTTTCCCTCCTTTGATGTCTGGTCTTGCTGTCACCGGCGGTGAAGATCCGTTTCACACCGCCTGTCTGCAAGCGGCGGTGGGATGTGACGCTGGCCTTGTGGTGCACAACCTGTCGCCAGATAGCCTGAGCGCGGCCATCGTCTTTGCCCCTGAAGTGGCTTTGCAGGACGCCATGGCGATGTTGCCGGTCTGCGGCGTTGGCTTTCAAAACGCGCTTGGTGCGCTGGCCCCGCCGGAGGTTGCCGTGCATCTGGAATGGGGCGGCGGTCTGCGGATCAACGGCGCAAAATGCGGGCATATGCGCGTCGCAGCCAGCACAAAAAACCCGGATGAAATGCCCGATTGGCTGGTTGTCGGGCTTTCCCTGCCGCTTTGGCCCAAAGACGATGAAACCGGCCACAGCCCCGATGACACCGCCCTTTATGCCGAAGGCTGCGCCGACGTGGAGGCGCCAAGGCTGCTGGAAAGTTGGGCCCGTCACACATTGAACTGGATCGCCCGCTGGAGCGAGGAAGGCGTCAAGCCGGTGCATGGGGAATGGCGCGGCTTGGTGCATGGCATGGGCGAAGAGGCCACGCAAAACGGCCAGACCGGGAGCTTTCTCGGCGTCGATGAACGCTTTGGCATGTTGCTGCGCCAAGGCGATGACACCACCCTTATTCCGCTCACCACCTTGTTGGAGGATCTGTGATGCAACTGGCCCGCGCCATTCATTTTGACGAAAGCGATACCCGTGTTTATGCCAACGCTGCCCGAACGGGCGAATGGTGTATCTCGGGTGGTTTTGAATTTTCAGACTGGTCAGAGGCCGATCTGTCCGGCAAAGCGCGGCAAGCCTTTGCAAACGGATGGTTCGGTTTGGAAACCTCGGGCCGGGTGACGTTTGTCGCGGTGACGCAGGTTGAGGCGGCGGAGATTGAAACGCTCACTGATCTGCTCGCCCAGCATTTTGTTACATATTATGGCGCCCCGGATGCCGCTGCCGCCCGCCCCGTGGCCGCAGAGGAAATTCGCCAAATGTTGGAGCTGTGTGATGAGCACGATGCCAACACCCTGCTGACTGTCGCGCGGGAGCTGACCCGATCAGGCGTGCGCGAAGCCTACCGCGTGATCGAACCCCAAGGTGCAGGGCTTGAGCAATTCGCGGTGCACGGGGATCTGGAGGAGTAGAAAAGCGCAACACCCGGTTGCGCTTTTTGTCTTTTGAGAGTGTCAGTTCTGGCTCCGGATCGTCACTGCACCGCATTGAAAACGAACAATGTCTCGCCATTGATTTTGTAATCGTTGATCAAGGCCTTTGCGGTGTCTGACACCAGCCATCCTTCGAGCCTTAGCGCCAGATCATGTTTCACATGGGCATGTTTGTCCGGGTTCACCGGCAGATAGGCGTATTGGTTAAACAGCACCGGATCGCCAGCGTAAACCAACGCCAGATCACCCTTGTTGCCAAAATTGAGCCAGCTGGCCCTGTCCGACATGATATAGGCATTCATGCCCGCCGCCGTGTTCAGCGCCGCCCCCATGCCTGCGCCGACAGCTTTGTACCAGTTGTCAAAACCTGCCGGATCAAGGTCCGCCACGTTCCAGAGGCTCAATTCCTTTTTATGGGTGCCGCTGTCATCGCCGCGGCTCACAAAAGGGGCCTTGGCATTTGCGATACGGGACAGCGCCTCTGCTGCGGATGCCGCGTTGCCTGCGCCCGCCACATCTGATTGGGGGCCGATAAAGACAAAATCGTTATACATGATTTCGCGGCGATGGGTGCCGTTGCCAGCGGCCAGGAATTTCTCTTCGGCTTTGCGCGAATGCACCAGAATGGCATCCACATCCCCCGCGGCCCCAAGTTTGAGAGCCTGGCCTGTACCGACCACCAGCAATTGCACCTCAAGATCCAGATCGCGTTTGATCGCTGGCACCAGAACATCAGACAGCCCGGAATTGTGAAAGGAGGTCGTGACCGCCAACTTGATCTCGTCGGCCCATGCCGCGCCTGTCATTGCCAATGTGGTCATCGCCGCCATCATCAGGGTCTTCATTCTACAATATCTCCTCTTAGAAACGCGCGGGCCTGCGCGGTATTTGGGCTGTCAAAAAACGTATCTGCGGGGCCACGGTCGTGGATCTTGCCGCCCAGAAGGAAGACAACTTCGCTGGCCAACCGCCGCGCCTGTCCCATGTCGTGGGTGGACATTACCAACCGCGTGCCTGCCTCCGCTGCGGATCGCAAGATGGCCTCGACGTCGCGCATCGCACGCCCATCAAGGGACGCACAAGGCTCATCCAGAAACAACACATCAGGCGCACGGATCAACGCACGGCCCAGCGCCAGCTTTTGCCGCTCGCCACCCGACAATGCGGTGGCGGGACGCGTCAGAGCATCGCCAAGGCCGACTTTCTCCGCCCAGACCTCGGCCTGTGTCCGCGCGGTCTTGCGATCCACACCGGTCAGGCGCAAGGGATAGGCCAGATTGTCCCGCACCGAGCGGCGCAGCATCACCGGGGTCTGGAACACAAACGCCTGCCTGCGCCGGGCCTCGCCCTCATCACAAGCCCAAGTCACTTGGCCTGCGGAGATCCGCGCGATCCCGTGCAGCAACCGCAACAATGACGTTTTGCCTGCCCCGTTTGGCCCGATCACCATGGTGATGCCTTCGGCCTCAAGCCGCAGATCGACGGGACCAACCAGCACTTTGCCGCCACGCCGGGTCATCGCACCTTCTACAATCAGAGGGAACATCGCACTCACCAGCGGCCCTCCTTCTCGGTCTGGGTCAACCAGTGGATCACCAGATTAACGGCAATCGCCATCGCGATGAGAACAAAGCCCAATGCCAGTGCCAGCGCAAAATCACCCTTGCCGGTTTCCAACGCAATTGCGGTGGTCAAAACCCGCGTATGGTGGTCGATGTTGCCGCCCACCACCATGATCGCACCGACCTCACCAATGGCGCGGCCAAACCCTGCCAATGCCGCCGTCAGCAGCGCCCGGCGTCCATCCCAAAGCAGAGTTTTCATCCGCTGCGCATGAGTTGTGTTCATAGAAATCAGCAGGTCGTGATAGTCTGACCACAACTCGCGCAGGGCCTGATGCGCGATGGACGCAATCAGCGGCACAATGATGATGACCTGCGCAATGATCATCGCCGTTGGCGTGAACAACAGGCCAAAGACCCCAAACGGGCCAGATCGGCTGAGCATGATATAGACGATCAGGCCAACCACCACCGGCGGCAAGCCCATCAGTGCGTTGAGTACCGCAATGGTCAGTCGCCGTATCCGAAACCGGCGCACCGCCAGCAAGGCGCCCAGCGGCAATGCAATCAACGAAGCAATCACCAGGGCCGTCAACGTCACCTGAAGCGACCGCAAGGTGATCTCAACCAGGTCCGCATCGAGCGAGAAAAGCATATAGAAAGCCTGGGACAACCCGCCCCATAAATCCGACATCTATGTTTGCCTTTCCCCACATCGTTCGGCCCCGAACGCAGGTACAGTAAACACGCCAAACGAACGGGCAAAATACCAAAAGCGGCATTTTGCAGAAATCGGCCAAAATGACCTTGCCCAATTGTGACGTCATGCCGCCGATAGTCAATTTGACCTAAGACGCAGAGCCTAAAGTCCGATCACCTCGTCCTCACGGATCACGGCAGGATCATAGGCTTTTCGGGCGAACACTTCGCGCACCATCGGCTCAAAATGGTCCAGAGATCGTGACGGATATTCCGGATCAAAGGAGGCCTGATCCCAACGCTCACAAAACGCCGCGCAGGTGGCAAAGCAAGGGTGATCCCTAAACCGGTCCCGCGCATCTTTGTCCCAGCCATAGTGGTGCGCGTAATAGACCATCTGGAAAATCCCGTGATGCTCCACCGTCCAGGCCACCTCCCACCGGACAAAGGGGCGGATCACCTCGGCGGAAAAGCGGTCATGGTTCTGCGGGGCCAGCCCATCACCGATATCATGTAAAAGCGCCCCAACAATCCAGTCGATATCCGCGCCTTCGGCCTCTGCCCGGCTGGCCGATTGCAGGCCATGTTCCAGCCGGGTGATTTGATAGCCTTCCAAGGTTGCCTCGCCTTGTCGGCGCAGCTCATCCAGAATGCGATCGGCGGTCAGGCCCAGATAGGGCTTCTCCAATTCGTGCAACAGCAGGTATTCGTCTTTGGTGCCGTCCTTCATCTGAGTGAAAGACACCTTTGGATTTGAATCGGTCATTGGCTCGCTCCCTCTTTTCCTGTTGCACCGTACATGGACACATCTCCCGTCGCCCCTGCCGCCAGTGTGGCAGATTGATCCGCCATGACACGATCATAAAATGCAAGGTCCGGCGCGGCGAAAAGCCCGCGCGGTCCTGCAACGTTGATCCACCCGCGCGCCGCATCCACACCGCGCACCAGCATCGCGTAATCCCTACCCGGCGCATCATCGCGCACCTCGGGGGTAACATATCTGATCGCAAGTCCGATCCGGCGGTCACTTGATCTATTTGCACCAGATGCATGGAAACAGCGCCCGTGATGCAAAGACATCTCACCGGGGCGCAGCGGCCCATGGACGGCATCGGCCTCGTTCACATCGGCAATCTGTTGGCCGCGGGACAGCAGATTGTCTGCGCCAAAGGTATCCTCATGATTCACAATCCGCCCGTGATGGCTGCCGGGAATGAACCGCATACAACCAGCCTCAATCGACACATCGCTCAGCGCGATCCACGCCGTGACCTCGCCGTCGGTTTCGCCCATACCCCAATAGGTCAGATCCTGATGCCAAGACACGGTTTTGTCCGATCCTGCCTCTTTGATAAAAAGCTCGACCGACCAGACCAACAGGTTGGGGCCAAGCACCCCTTCGACCGCGTCCAGTATCGCAGGCGTCCGGGCCAAATCCGCCAAAAGCGGGATCACCAAATGACCGTTCACGCGGAAGAACTGGTTCAAGTCATGCCCGCCCCCGCCATTTGCATGGTCACGCTCCAAGGTTTCAATTTGATGCCTGGCTTCGGCGACATGTGCCGTATCGAACACACTGACGCCGGCTAAGAACCCGTTTCGGTGATAGCTCTCCTGCTGTTTGGTAGTCAGTGCCCCGCCCATCGCGCATCCTTTCTCTGTGGTGAAGTTTCCCAGTTGGTCTGCTGTTCCATTTCTGATGGTGGCGCGGATCTGTTCCGGTTCCGCATACAAACGGCCCAAAACTTGCCCAAAAACGACGGATTTCCCTTGGGTCAACCATATGAACCACGCCCCGCGTGATCAGCGAATTCGCGCCGAGCCACGCTTGACACGCATACGTTGAACATTAAGGAGGCAAAAACAACGCAGGCGTTGATGCGCCGATTCTCCGATTTGCAAGGACACGTAGCCGATGACCACTTATACAATTCCCGCGCAATTGATCCGTAGCAATGCCTATACTGGCAGTCTTGTTGGTGTAGCCATCACAGATCTGGTATTGGTTTCCGCCGACACTGAAACCGGATTTTCCTATTCTGTCGAATACGATTCCATTGGGAATTACTCTCACACCAACATTGACATGAACGTATTCTCGGCCACCTATCTAGAGGGTGCAGGGCGACTCTATGCAGACGACCTGGGTCTGGTCTTTGATGTCAAATGGGGCGACAACAACTTTTCCACACTCTTCCTCGCCCAGACATTCACAGGCGGGGAACTGCAAGAGGTGCTTGTTCTGCTTGACGGCGCGGCCTTGCCACAATTCACCTCCGTTGCGGTTGCAGAAGCATGGGCAAACTCAATCTTGGAGTCTGCTATTCCACGAAAAGGCGCCTTCACACCGGGCCAGCACATCGCATTCGATGCCCCCGCCGGCACTCAGGTAACCGAAGACGACTTTATCGTCGGCTCACCCGGACCTGACCCGATCAACGCAGGCATTGGAAGTGTCACGATTGATCCCGGCGCAGGCCACGACACGATTGACGGCGGCGCAGGGGATGACACGGTTCTCTATTCCGGCGATCAAAACAGCTACACCCTGACGCTGTCACCTGAGGCCACGACGATCACCAATCGTCTGTCCTCCGGCACGGATATCGATACCCTTGTTGATGTGGAGTTTCTGGATTTTGGATCAGAAATGGACGTTTTTGGCGGGCAGCCCATGCATCTGGATATCTTTGACGGACCGGCCAGCCTAAGCGCCGATGCGTTTTCAGAAATTGTCGAGCTGTATGTCGCCTATTTCAACCGCGCGCCCGATGCGCTTGGCCTGTTCTTCTGGGCCAGCAAGTTTGCCGAAGGGCTGAGCATTGCTGATATGGCCGCGAGCTTTTTCACCCAGCAAGAAACGCAGGAAACCTACGCAGGTGTGATGGATGACGCGGGCAACCTGACCGATGTCAGCGCCTTTGTGACGGCTGTCTATCAAAACGTGCTGGGCCGTCAGGCCGACGATGCGGGCTTTAACTTTTGGGTCGACGTGTTGGAAAACAGCGCCGATGTGACCCCGCCAAACTTTATCCTTGCGATCATTCAGGGGGCCAAGTTCCCTGCCAATCCTGTGCCGCAATCCTATGTCGATCAGGCCTATCTCGAAGACAAAGCTGATATCGGTGCCTATTTCGCGGTGATCAAAGGCATGTCAGAGGTGGGAAATGCCAGCACAGCCATGCAATTGTTTGACGGCAGCGAAGACAGCCTTCTGGCTGCCAAAAACGCCATTGACGCCTTCCACATCGCCGCAACAGGGCCAACTGACGGCGCGTTTTTGATGCCTCTGGTGGGCGTCATTGATGACCCGTTTGCCTTTGTCTGATCATGGATGCCCCTCCGTCGCCAGCGCCGGAGGGGCAATCCTTAAATCTCGATCGACACCTTGCCCATTGGGTGTGAACAACAGGCCAGAACATATCCTGCCTCGATGTCATCTTCCGAGATGCCACCGTTGTGGACCATATGCACATCGCCGCCGGTCTTTTTGACCTTGCAGGTGCCGCAGACCCCGAAGGTACAGCCCGACGGAATATTCAGCCCTGCCGCCCGCGCCACGGCCAGAACGGTATCGGTTTCGGTGCATTTGTGCCGTACGTCTGACTGCGCGAAGTAGACCTCAGCTGTGCTTTCTTCATCTGGGACCACATCATCCAGATCCGGCTGATCCGCCTCCTCTTCAACAGGCGCGCCAAAGCTTTCCTGATGATAACGGTCCATATCAAAGCCAAGCCCCGTCAGCGCGTCACGTACCGCTTGCATGAACGGCTCCGGCCCACAGCAATAGACTTCGCGTTCCAGATAATCGGGCGCCATCAGACCCAGCATCAGCTGGTTGAACATTCCCTGATATCCGGTCCATGGCGCATAGGGATCGGGTGCCTCAACCACAAATTTCACCTCAAGCCCCGGTGCGCGGCTGGCCATCTGTTCAAGGCGCTCCCGAAAGATAATTTCCGAAGGCACGCGGGCGCAATTGATGAAAACGGCATCCAGATCGGTGCCTTCATCCCACAGACAGGTTGTCATCGACATCATCGGCGTGATGCCGGAGCCTGCCGAAATAAACAGGTATTTGTCCGCGTCACTGGCCGCATTGGTGAAAAGACCCACCGGACCAAACGCCTTGAGCCGCACGCCGGGCTTGAGGTTATCGAGCATCCAACGGGTGCCGATGCTGTCACTTTGCGCTTTGGCGGTGATCGTGATCGAACGTGGCCGCGATGGTGAGGACGAGATCGTATAGGTCCGATGCACCGTGCCGCCCGGCACAGGGATTTCAAGGGTCAGGAACTGGCCCGGCTGATAGTCAAACAGCGCACCAGAAGGTGCACGAAAGGTAAAGCTGGCCACATTCGGCATTTCCGGAATGACCGAAACGCATTCCAGCATTTCATCGTCTTTCCAAGTGCCGCGCATGGGTTTGTTGCTCATATCATTCATTGCGCCTACTCCGCCGCAAGTGATTTAGGGGCCAGCCGCGCGGACAGTGTCGCGCAATACCAATCGACAAACTGCGCCACGCCGGATTCCTGCGTGGGCGAATACGGGCCGGGCGTATAGGCGGGCGAATTGATGCCCTTTTGATTGTCCTCAACCACGCGGCGGTCTTCGTCATTGGTGGCCATCCAAACCTCAGTCAAACGTTTGAGGTCATAATCCACGCCCTCAACCGCATCTTTGTGCACCAGCCATTTGGTGGTGACTTCGGTTTCCGTGGGGCTCACCGGTGTCACACGGAACACGATGGAATGATCCGGCAAAAAATGGTTCCACGTTGAGGGATAGTGAAACTTGAGCAAGGTGCCAGCATCATCAAATGGCACGCGGCCCAACCAGCGGCGCACCGCGGTCTTGCCATCCAGCGTATAACTTTTCGCGCCTTCCTTGAGCGGCATCCGCGCAAGCCGGTATTGGCCCTCTGCGTCCAACTGGAAATCAGACCGGATGCCCGCCGCCTCGCAGCGTTCAAAATGTGCCGCCAAAAGGGGCGGCGTCTCGCCGCTTTCGATCCCTGTGACCGATGGATCATCCGGGAATGTCCGGCACAAAGACGGATGGTTGCCGCCACAATGATAGCATTCCCGGTTGTTTTCCCAGACCAGCTTCCAATTGCCGTTCTCAATGATCGAGCTTTCGAACGCCACCTTGGCATTGCCCAGATCATGCGGCTCAAGATAGGGCGCGGCCAGTTCGGCAAAGCTGTCAAAATCGGGCGCATCATCAGCAAGGCAGATATAAACCAACCCGGCCAGTTCACGGCAATGCACAGATTTCAGGCGATGTTTGGAGGGGTCAAAGTCCGGCCCCATATCCCGCGCCCAAAGGAGCGAGCCGTCCAACTCATAGGTCCACTGATGATAAGGGCACACCAGTTTTGGCGCATTGCCCTTGGCAGCCGTGCAGATCACAGACCCGCGGTGGCGGCAGGAATTGTGGAACGCACGGATCTGGCCATCTGCACCGCGCACGATGACCACCCGGTATGCACCAACTGTGTGAGTGACATAGCTGCCCGATTTCTCCAGCTCACAGGCCGCTACAGCAAACAACCAATCACGGTAGAATATGGTTTCCATATCCGTCTGAAACACCGCCGGATCAGTATAGAAAGGTTGCTCCAACGCGTGACCGATCTGGCGTCCCGCAAGCAATACATTGATATCGTTATTCATCTTGTGCTTCCCGGCCGCGATCTGCGGCGTTGCTGGAGCGATTGACGGCAAAGCGCAGGGGTGGGCGCCACGGGGAGGACGTGCACCCAAACCAGCGCCTGCACCGCCGCCCGCGGATTGACGTTCTGCAAGGCTGGTTTCCGGGCTTTGAAGGTGCCAATGGCACAGTCGCAACGCCTTCCCGAGGTCCTCTCTCAGTGGCGTTTGGTTGCGACCTTCCCTTCGTTACCGTTGCGGGGGCAGCGCCGGATTTGCACCAGCTTCCCAATTCTCCGCCTCTCCCAAGGCTGGGAAAAGCAGCACCTTACAGGGTGCAAATAATCCGGCTCGGCACGTCCAGTCGTTTCAAATTGCGACCAATCCTGATCTTGAAAAGACACCCAAGCGGGTGTGACAGGTTTTGACAAAACCCCACTTGAACAAAAGCGACGAGAGCGAAAAATCTACCAGATGTTGTGCTCATCGAGGCACGAAATCCATATTTAGAGCGGCCCTAAAACAAGAACGGCACTTTGACGATCAACCAGCGACACGTCTGCTCGCTACCTCCCTTGGTTGGTCGGTGAATGACAATTTGTGCAACGCGGGCAAGGGATTCTCTCGTGGTGCGGCGCAACCTTCGTTCGGACCTCTGCATCGGGATCAGAGGTCGTGCGCCCTGCTTTTGACATTGGATACGCCTCGGGCACACGGGGATTCGGGGTGCGCAATGGAGCATAATGATGGACGAATCACAAAACTTGATGACCGATATGTGCGCCAACACATCCAATTAATGTACTATTATTAAACATGAATTCTACGCCTTCTCTTGGCTTTCCACATCTTTCAAGACAAAATGATTGACGATCATCATTTTTTGAAACAGCCTGAACACCACGATCACCAAGCTTTCGGTGGTCAGGGGAGGAACAATGAAAAGCCCGACGCTCCATGACGTCGCGCGGCTGGCTGGTGTCAGCTCTGCGACTGCTGATCGCGTATTGAACCGGCGTGGTAACGTGGCAGAGAAATCTGTTCGCAAGGTCGAAGAGGCCGTCAATCAACTTGGTTATGTGCGAAATATAGCCGCTGCCAACCTGTCCAAAAAACGCGGTTATCATCTGGCTTTTGTCCTGCCGCGCCGGTCTCACGCCTTCTTTGGCCGAATGCACGAACAGTTGCAAAAAGCAGCGCTGCACCTCAAATCCGCCCGTGTCTCTATCGATGTGATTGAATTTGAAGCTTTTGACATTCACGCGCTGGAGGCCGCCTTATCAGGGCTGTCAGAAACAAATTATGATGGCGTGGCCTTTGTCGGGCTGGGCCAAGAGGCTGCGCTGAAGCCTTTGGAAGCGTTGCGCGCATCCGGTGTGAAGGTGGTTTCACTGGTCTCTGACGGACCACAAGACTGCCGCGACCATTACATCGGCATCGACAACGAAAAAGCCGGACGCACCGCCGCGCGACTGGTCGGTATGGCTCATGCTGGCAACATTGGCCGCTTGATTGTCGCTGCCGGATCGCTTGATGCCCGAGACCACTCCGACCGGATCAAAGGGTTCAGGGCTGTGCTGAAACGCGATTTTCCAAACATCGAAATCACACCCGTGATCGAAACCATGGACCAACCCCGCCAAATGCGCGAATTGTTGTCCGAACGCCTGCGCAATGACGCTGGCAACACTGCGATTTACAATGTCGGCTCGGGTAACGAAGGGTTGGTGGATGCCATTCGGATGAATGGCCGCGATGGCCTGTCCGTCTGTGTGGTTCATGAACTTTCGACCTGCACCCGCGACGCATTGGAAGACGGCACCATCGACGTGGCGATCGACCAACGCCCCGAAATTGAACTCAACCGCGCCCTAGCCCTGTTGCAAGCCATTGTGGACGATCTGCCGCCGCCACCGGCGCCAGAACTGATCCCGGCGATCTACCTGCGCGATAACCTCCCAAATGAGTAGCTTTGACAGAAAGGCCCGCCAAGAATGACCAACTTTTTCGAAGACCTAAGCCCCCTGCGGTTTGATCCAGATGCCGATGGTCTTGCCTTTCGTCACTACAATCCGGACGAAATGATCATGGGCAAACGGATGGAAGATCATCTGCGCTTTGCCGTGGCCTATTGGCATTCCTTTGCGTGGCCCGGCGGCGATCCCTTTGGCGGCCAGACATTTGAGCGCCCCTGGTTTGGCGACACTATGGATCTCGCCCGGATGAAGGCAGATGTTGCCTTTGAAATGTTCGATCTGCTGAACGTGCCGTTCTTTTGCTGGCATGACACCGACATCCGCCCTGAAGGCGCAACCTTTGCCGAGAGCCGCCGGAATTTCGAGCAGATGATCGACTATCTGGTGGGCAAGATGGAAAGCAGCAAAACCAAGCTGCTGTGGGGCACTGCCAACCTGTTTAGCCACCGCCGGTTTATGGCCGGTGCTGCCACCAACCCCGATCCCGAGATTTTCGCATGGCCTGCGGCCACGGTGAAGCTGTGCATGGATGCGACCCATAAAATGGGCGGCGAGAACTATGTACTTTGGGGCGGGCGCGAGGGTTACGAAACCCTTTTGAACACCGACCTCAAACGTGAACGACAACAGGCGGGCCGGTTCTTGCAGATGGCTGTCGAGTACAAACACAAGATCGGGTTCAAAGGTGCGATCCTGGTTGAGCCGAAACCTCAGGAACCAACCAAGCACCAATATGATTTCGACGTTGCCACTGTCTATGGCTTCCTCAAGGAATTTGGACTGGAAGGCGAGGTTCAAATGAATATCGAACAGGGCCACGCGATCCTTGCCGGTCATTCGTTCGAACACGAGCTGGCCCTCGCGTCGTCCTTGGGCATCCTTGGGTCGATTGACATGAACCGCAACGATTACCAATCCGGTTGGGACACGGACCAGTTTCCCAACAACGTGCCCGAGGTCGCACTGGCCTATTACGAGGTGCTTAAGACAGGTGGATTCACCAAAGGCGGCACCAATTTTGACGCCAAATTGCGCCGCCAATCCCTTGATACTGTTGATCTTATTGCCGCGCACGCCGGTGCGATGGATGTCTGCGCACGCGGTTTCAAAGCAGCCGCAGCAATGCTCGAAGATGGCGCGCTGGAGGCAATGCGCAACGACCGCTATGCCGGATGGGACAAAGCCGGGCACAGCGCACTGTTGGACAGTGACCTGGCATCCATCGCCGCACAGGTCGAGGCCGATGGCATCGACCCGCAGCCACGTTCGGGCCGTCAGGAAATTTTGGAAAACATCGTCAACCGCTTCGTCTGAAGCCGCAAAACCGCGAGGATCAACAATGAATCCGATCCCCCGACCGCGCCTGTACAGGCTGTTGCTGACTACGGCGCGTGGGTCTCCGTAGTGGACCGCCGCCAGTTCAATCCAGCCATCGAAGATCTTTACGTTGCGGGCGACACCTCCGGTTTTGGCAAGGTTTCAGGTGAGTCTATGACGTCGCAGATGCCAGACGGTGGTGCCATCGTGGTGCTCCGCGGCATTCCCACCGCGATTGAACTGACCGCCGTTGGCCTGACCTCGACTACTATTCTGACAACCCGCTCTAAGCGGCAACCGATACCATCTTGGCCGGACAGTCCGTACCGGCCAAGACACCCTTAAAAGAAAGAGATTAGTTATGTTTTTGGGGCTGGACCTCGGCACTTCTGGTGTCAAAGCACTTTTGATTGATGACGCACAAAGCCCGATTGCCGAAGGCCATGCGCCTCTGACGGTCGAGCGCCCGCACTCCAATTGGTCAGAACAAGATCCCAACTCTTGGATCACCGCCTGCAAAGCCGCCATCGCCGCCGTTCGTGCAGAGGCTCCACAGGCATTTGCCGCCCTCAAAGGCATCGCTGTTTCCGGCCAAATGCATGGCGCGACCTTGCTGGACGAAGCCGACAATCCGCTGCGTCCGGCAATCTTGTGGAACGATGGCCGCTCAGCTGCGCAATGCGAGGCGCTGGAAGCCCGCGCTGATTTTCGCGGGATTGGCGGCAATATCGTCATGGCTGGTTTCACCGCGCCAAAACTTGAATGGGTGCGCCAGAACGAGCCCGAAGTTTTCGCCAAGACCCGCAAGGTACTTTTGCCCAAAGACTACGTCGGTTTGTGGCTGACCGGACGGCATATGTCGGAAATGTCCGACGCCGCTGGCACCCTTTGGCTTGACGTCGGCAAACGAGATTGGTCCGATGCACTGCTTGCTGGCACGGGCCTTGATCGCAGTCATATGCCGCAGCTTGTCGAAGGGTCTGAAAGCGCCGGAAACCTGCGGCCGGAGCTGGCCAAAGCGTGGGGCGTTGGCTCCGTTGTGGTGGCGGGCGGCGCGGGAGATAATGCCGCGACAGCCTGCGGGCTCGGCATCACCAAACCGGGTGATGCCTTTGTCTCACTTGGCACCTCGGGTGTCTTGTTCACCACCACAGATCACTATGCCACCAACACCGAATCCGCCGTCCACAGCTTTTGCCATGCGCTGCCGGACACATGGCATCAAATGGGGGTTATCCTATCGGCGACCGACAGCCTCAATTGGCTCGCCGATCTTGCGGGACGGTCCGCCAAAGACCTGACAACCGGCATCGATAATCTGCCCAGCGCCGCCTCGCCCGTAACGTTCCTGCCCTATCTGTCGGGGGAACGCACCCCGCACAACGCCCCCGATGCATCCGCCAGCTTTCTTGGCCTCAAACGCCAGCACGGGCTGACCGAAATGACCCAAGCCGTGATGGAAGGCGTGGCCTTTGCCTTGAACGACTGCCGCCGCGCCATTGATCAAAGCGGTGCCCCACTCACAAGCGCATGGGTGGCCGGCGGTGGCAGCCAATCCAGAGCATGGCTCAACATGATCGCGGCGGCAACCGGGCTGACCCTCAAAGTACCAGCAAGTGGATCACAAGGCGCGGCCCTCGGCGCGGCGCGCCTCGCCATGGCGGCAAGTGGTATGACGGATGTGTTCGGCACTCCGGACTTGCAAGAAAGCATTGCGCCAGACCCAGCGTTGGCAGCGGCCTATGCAGAACGGCAAAAACTGTTCCGCAACGTCTATCCGGCGCTACCATAGCGGCAGGTCAAGGAAGGCTCCGAACAAAGCGGCATCGCCGCTGGCCTGTCAGGCGAAACTTTGGGTTGAGCCCACCTTTAACCCCAAGCGGGCAAATGTGTCCTGGGCAAGCGCTGCGATCTCATCCTCGCTATAGGCGTCCGCGTCGTATCTGAATTGCAACGCACTACGCTCCGGCTCAAATTCGGCCCGCAGAACCAGCTCGTCAAAATCACCCGGATAATGCGGCATCGCGATTTCGCTCAGCTCCATCGACCAAATGCGAACGGTCCCGTCTTCCGAAGGCAGCGCCGCGGCGCCTGAGGATTTCCGATTGCCGTTTAGGGGCATCCGGCTGCCAGTTGTGATCTGCCGGGGATAACTGCCTGCGTCGAGCAACCTGCGATCCCATGTCCCTTCGCGCCGGGCGGCAATTGCCGGCAGATGATCCAATGTCTCACGCCATTGCTGCGCATGATTTTGCGCCGCATCGACGACAGATTGACCCTCACAATGTCGAAACCGCATCAACGGGTGCAGCGCATGATGACCCGCGTATTGGAACAAGCGGTTGTCGTGGCGTCCGAGGGTCAGCGAGTAAAGCACGTCATCGACCTCCCCGGCCTGCGCCACGGTCTGGATAAAGGCCGTATTGGCCAACATGAATGCCGTTGTGCCCGCAGCCTGCGCCTGCGTACTCAGCTGGGCAACTTGCCCCGCAGTGAGATCACAATAATAGTCTGCCCCGGTTTGCCACGTCAGCCCTCCCTGCAAGATCGGCATACCGCGTTTGACCCGCCCGATCTGCGGAGGTGGCGGTGCAGGCAATAGCTTGTCCTCCCAAAACCGCTCTGCCAATACGCCGCTCATGGCACGGTCCCTGCCCCACCCTTGATAATAGGCGCCATAGCCAACAGCTGAGGTCACGATGGGTATCTGAAAATAGAACTTCATCAGATCATCGCGCATCAAGGTCATGCCAAAACCGTCTGTCAGGCAGGCATGCACCCGGAAAACCACAACATCGCCAAGGTCGCCAAACATCAGCAGATCAAGCTGCACCAGTTCATGCCCGATCAGCGGCAGAAAGCTGCGTGCATGCTTATGGGTGATCGCTTCGATGTCTTTTTCGGCGGCGCCGGCATAGTCATGAACACCCATCTGCGAGGCGCGCGATTCCAGAATGCAACATTTGGCCTCTGATCCATTTCGGTCGATCACCAGACGGGTGACGTCATGGCGGGCACAAAGCTGTGCAAAAGCCCGGCGCAATCGCCGTTCGCTCAACCCAGGGCGCACACGCATGGCAATAGAATGGGTCGTGTGGGTCAGGAAATTGCGATTGGCCTTTGGATGTTGTTCAAGCAACAGGCTGGAGTGCTGCCACGCCGTCAGCGGAAAGGTCTGCATGCGATGTTTAGAGCCTGTGAACAATCAGAGGTTATTTAGAACGGATTTACGTATCAAACGCAACCGCCCGGATCTCATGCCCATCAGTGTCCAATATCTTGAGAGATCAGCCTGTTGAACTTAGTTTCTGGCCTGATGGGTAGTCCCCGCGAGGTGCTGCGGGAAGGTAAATTGCGCCCTGCAACGGGCCCCAGATTCCCGATTTGGTTGGCATTGTTTGCCGATTTAAGTGATGAAATGGAAAGCCTTTTGATGACCGGACCCATTCTCTTATGGCAACACATGCTTCCAACAAAGAACTCAACCTGAAGGGATTGGAGCTTTTTCAGACCTATGCGCGCACGCATTCGTTGCAGGACACCGCTGAGGAATCCGGATTGTCGATCAGCACAGTTTCTCACCATTTGCGCAATCTCGAAAACCATCTGGGTGTGGATCTGTTTGACCACAGCCGTAGACCGATGATCCTGACACCAACAGGGCGTAATTTTCTGCGCAATATCGCGCAGGCCATGCAGGCCATCCGAAAGGCAACCGCCGAAGCATCCGCCGGCAATGTTGCAGATGCATCTTACCTGCGGATCGGCACCATCGAAGATCTGGACAGCGACGTATCACCTGAACTTGCGGTTTACCTGTCCCAGAAAATGCCGGACTGCAATTTCCTCTACCACACCGGCGCCAGCCACGAGATCATCAAGATGCTGCGCCACAGGGAGTTGGATCTGGGGATCGTGACAACACCGGCAAAATCCACCAATGACTTGATAGAGTGGCCGCTACTGCGCGACCCTTTTGTTGCCGTGCTGCCTGTGTCAGCGGAATCCTCACTGCCCGATATCGTCGCAGGAAAGGCCAAGCTGCCATTCCTGCAATTTTCAAGCGATTTGATTATTGCTGCCCAGATCGAAGCGCAACTGCGCCGATTGGGCGTGCAGTTGCCAAACAAATTCAAATGCGGCAACAACCAGACGCTGATGGCCATGGTTGCGGCGGGTGCGGGCTGGACCATCACAACGCCGCTGTTGTTTTCCCGCGCAAGACGGTTTCAACCCAAGCTGCGCATGCACCCCTTTCCCGGCAAAAGCTTTGGGCGCACCCTGTCCTTGATCACCAGCCCCGATTGTGCGCAATCCGTGATCGACCTTGTCAGCTATAAGGTGCGTAGCGAATTGAGCCGGCAGGCGATTGCAGAGACCCATCGCATAACGCCGTGGCTCAAAGATCAGTTTGCCCTCATCGACTAGCGCGGAGCCTTGTCCTAACGGGATATTCACGCGTGCGTTAATCCCGCGTTTCAAATGCGGCGGCGGAGTCTCGGACTTCGCCGAGGCCCGCCCCTCTCCAGACAATATCTTGTGTGACTTGCCCCAATATCGGCAGTATAAGTTTCAAAAAATGGGAATTTATTTCCCAACTTTTGCGAATAGATACCCATTCCTTGAACCCAAAGCGCAAGTCTTGCTTTGGTAAGCGAACCATTTCTGAGGGGAACGTAAATGAAATCACGCACAAAGGTTGTAGTCATCGGTGGCGGGATCGCCGGCTGCTCAACATTGTATCACCTGACCGAAGAAGGTTGGAGCGACGTTGTTCTGATCGAACGGGATGAGCTGACCTCAGGCACCACATGGCATTCTGCGGCGCAGGTGACGAATTTTGGGATGAACCAGACGATGGTGGGGCTCAAGACCCACTCCATCAACCTTTATAAGAAGTTGCGTGACGATCCAGAATATCCTGTCGGCTATCACCATGGTGACGGCGGCATCCGGCTGGCCAACACCGAAGAACAGATGCAGGGCTATCGCCACTTTGCGTCGATGGCGCGGGGCATGGGAGTGACCTTTGAAGTCATCGATGCAGAGGAATGCGCCCGTCGACACCCTCTGATCTCAACAAACAACCTGCTGGGCGGCCTTTGGGATGGCGAAGACGGTGATATTGATCCGGCGCAACTGTGTCAGGCACTTGCGTTTCATGCCCGCAAGGCTGGTGCGGAAGTGTACCGCCACACCAACGTTACCGCGCTGACCCAGCATGCCGATGACACATGGACGGTAGAGACCGACAAAGGCAGCATCGACGCCGATATCGTTGTGAACGCCTGCGGTTATCGCGTGAACGAAGTGGGCGGCATGATGGGGGTGCATCACCCCGTTGCATCCATGGAACACCAGTATTTCGTTACCGAAGACATTCCAGCCATCGCCGAGGCCGGTCACCGCATGCCGCTGTTGCGTTGCCCGATCAGCGATTATTATTCGCGGCAGGAAAAGAATGGCCTTTTGGTGGGGTTCTACGAACAGGACTGCAAAACATGGGGCATGGATGGCATCAGCCCGAGCTTTGCCAATGATCTGTGCCCCGATGATCTGGACCGGGTGATGGACGTACTGGAGGGGGCGTTTGAGAGGATGCCTGCCCTGACCGAAGTTGGCATCAAACGTGTGGTCAACGGCCCGATCACCTATACGATTGACGGAGCGCCGCTTGTTGGCCCGATCCCCGGCAAACGAAACGCATTTTGCATCATCGGCCTGCGGGCGGGTGTGGGCGAAGGCGGCGGCCACGGCTGGCTGCTTGCGCAGCAGATCGTGCATGGCGAGGCGCAGTATGACACGTGGTGCATCGATCCACGGCGGTTCACCGGGCATACAAATGTCGAACTGACCGCGCTCAAGGCAATCGAAGACTACCAGAACGAATTCCGCTTTCATTTCCCTCACGAACATCGCCCCGCCGGACGCAACGCCAAGACAACACCGCTCACGCCGATCATGGCCGCCGAAGGTGCAGAATTTACCGTCGTGAATGGATGGGAGCGGGTGGATTACATCAAGCCGTCACCGGATTTCCACCCGAGCTTGAGCTTTAACTTCGACGAGACCTTCGACATTGTCGGTGCAGAGGTCCGCAACGTGCAGGAAAACGCTGGTCTATGCGAGGTGAACGGCTTCAACCGCTTCGAGATTACCGGCGCGGACCGGCACAGTTTTCTTGACCGGATGTTTTGCGGGGCCGTCACCAAAAAGGATGGCCGCGTGGGCCTTGGGTATCTGCTGAACCATCACGGCATGATCAAAGGTGAGGCAACGATTGCGAATATCCCGGCCTCGGATCGCGGCCCGGCCCGCTGTTGGTATGGATCGGCAGCGGCTTCCGAATATCACGACATGGATTGGCTGACCCAGCATCTGCAGCCGGACGAAGACGTCCAGATCCACAGCATGACCAACGATCAGACGATCCTCGTTCTGGCCGGACCCAAAGCACGCGATGTGCTATCGGACTGCGCCCGAGGCGACTGGTCCAAAGAGGCCTTTCCTTGGCTGTCAGTGCGCGAATGTTTCATCGATTTCTCGCCCGCGACCGTGCTAGGTGTCAGCTTTTCTGGTGAACTGGCGTATGAAATCCACGTGGCGAACGCCTCTCTTTATGCGGTCTATCTTGCCCTGCGCGAGGCGGGCAAAGCACATGGCATGAAACTCTTCGGCGCGCGCGCGGTGGATTCCATGCGGCTCGAAAAAGGCTTTCTGCATTGGAAGGCCGATCTGCTGACCGAATTTGATCCGTTTGAGACAGGGCTGGACCGCTTTGTTCGCCCGGACAAGGGGGCGTTCATCGGACAGGATGCCTTGCGGCAGCGAATGAAGAACGGGCCGGCACGCCGCCTCGTGACGCTCAAGGTAGACAGCACAACCGCGCCTGCGCATGGTGGTGCATCCTTGATGCAAGGTGATGCGGTAGTGGGCACGGTCACTTCGGGCGAATGGGGGCATCGTGTAGGCATGAACCTCGCCTATGCCTTTGTCCTGCCAGAACTGGCGGCGGTCGGCACCGCAATGCAGTTGGACCTCTGCGGTGAATTGGTGACGGCAGAAGTGATCACGCCCTCGCCCTATGACCCGGAGTATGCCCGCATGCGCGCCTGACCTTGCACAGGGGTCAGGGATTTCTGGCGATGTTGGTCGTTACGTTCCGCGTGGCGCGGCTTCGTGTCAGAACGATTGCGATGATGACCAACGCACAGGCACTGAGCTGCGCAATCGTCAGGGTCTCGCCAAATGCGAACATGCCGACAAGGAACATGGTCGGCAATTCAACGCTGCCAATCACAGCGGTGCGCGACGCGCCAATGATGGGAGAGCTGACAGTATAAATCAGCTGTGGGACAAGCGCGGAGACAACCGCAATTCCCAAAATCATGATCCATGTACTTGCGTCAGCGGGCAAAATTTCCGCCGCTGTCGACGTCGCAACAAGAGGCGACAGCGCCAATACCGATCCCAGTGAAACAGACGCGATCCTCGCGAGCGGTGGGATGCGCGAAAGGCGATGCACAAGGACGCATATGCCAAAACCGAACCCCAAAGGCGCCGCCAGCGAAAAGATCAATGCCGGCAAGTCTTGAGAAGGAACCGCAGCTGGATTTCCGGCGATAACGGCGGCCAGAAAGATCAGGCCGGAGGCAAGCAAGGCCCTGCGGGATGGTGGATCGGCAAACATTGCCCATGCAATGACGACCGTGAACACAGGGTAAGTCATATAGAGAACACCAACTGTCGAAGCAGGGATCGTTTCAACCGCCCTTACATATCCGATCCAACCCAGCCCCATACCTGCGCCTGCACAGAGGCCCCAGACAAGTTCGCGCCATGCCTTCAACTGGCTCAGAAACGCGGGCAACAAAATCACTGCGGTGATGACATATCGGTAAAAGGCCACCGAATGTGCGGCCAGCCCTTGGTCGGTCAGATTTCTGCTGAAATAGGGGACGATACCAAAACAGACCGACGCAAAAAGCACCCCAAGCGCGGCCATTGTTTGCTTGGTATCCAGTGCTTTTGCATCTGAAAGGGAATCTGTCATGCCCAAGGCCTATCACAGCCTTGGCCTTCTCCTATGCTCTTCGTATCGCACAGCGGATCTTGGACCCGGACCCTAGCTTGGAAACCCTTCATGCGCTTCGACCTGGTCGAGGGTGGATGACCACAACGGTTGCTCGCTGATAAATGTCCGGTACATCTGCGCAACCTCCGGTTCCCCCTGCAAAGACCCCGCAGGAACAATCATTTTGGTTCCGTCGCCGCTGGACCACGGAACGCCGGAGCCGCAGGTGCGGCAGAACGATTTGGAAATGTCCCGGCCCGGCATCTGGTAGTTGGCGATGTCATCGCCTCCGGACCGCCATTTGAATTGATCTGCGGCGGTGAACAAGTTGGATGCGAAGGCCGATCCGGTGATCTGTCTGCACTGATCACAACTGCACAAGAACATTTTGTCAAAGCTGGACGCGACCTCAAAGGAGACCTTACCACACAAACAGCTGCCTTTTAGTTTTGACATTCTCTCATTCCTTTTGATGGGATCGACCATTTGGCTGAGGTGCCGCAAACGCTCTTCGGCTTGCGACATCATTCTTTGTAGGATCACATGCGCAGGTTCGCGGCGGTGTACCAGATCCGCCGCCTCGCCGACGATCACCGGGGCGATATCGGTATCCCCCGCTGCCGTGGCCGCGTTGAAGCGGGCTTGCTCGGCTTTAAGGTTCTGTCGCAGGCCGCTGATGTCCGCGCTCCAACGATGGGTGAAGCCATTACGCAACGTACGGATGTTCCAAGTTGCAGGCCAGTCCAGCCCGCGTGCAACATCATAAACAGAGCTGCGTTCGGTGTTGTCACCACTGCCACCAAGAGCGGCCTCTTTGGCGGCGCCACTGGCGAGAGATTCGTCACTGGCAAAGAACCCAGTGCCGCACAAAACGCCCGCAGCGCCCAGCGCAAGCGCTGCCGCCAAACCGCGCCCATCCGCAATGCCGCCTGCGGCGATGACGGGTGTGCCTTGCGCAATATCAATCACGGCCGGAACGAAGGGCATCGTCGCTCTTGCCCCGCCATGCCCCCCAGCTTCGGTGCCTTGCGCCACCATGGCATCAACGCCAGCCTCGACCGCTTCACGCGCTTGATCCAGGGTCTGCACCTGCACGATCAGCTTGACCTGCGCCTGCCTGATTTGCGGTAGGAACGGCCCAAAATCGCCAAACGACAACATGAGCGCGGCAGGTTTGCGGGCCAAAGCCAGATCCAGCAGATGAGGCTGGCGTGCGAGCGACCAGGTGATAAAACCCACCCCTACCCGCGCATCGCCTGCTGCATCGAATTCCTGTTCGAGCCAAGCCGCATCGCCATAGCCGCCACCGATCAGACCCAAACCGCCTGCCCGACTGACTGCCGCGGCGAGCGCCCCGCCGCTGACACCTGCCATCGGTGCCAGCAAAACGGGATGCTCGATCTCGAACAATTCACAAAGAGATGTGCGCATAGCCATTTGAATCAACGGGCCAATGCGTTGCGGTATTGTTCAACTGGCAGGCCGCCAATCCCCCAATCTTCAAGCGCAACTTCGTCGATGACAACAAAAGTTGTTGCCGGGCTTTTATCGAGAACCCGCACCAGCAAATCGGTTACGCCGCTGATCAGCTCAGCCTTTTGATCGGGAGTGACGCCCTCGCGCGTCACCTTGATGTTTACATAGGGCATTTCAAGTCCTTTCAGCTTTCACGTTCCGTGATCTGGAATATTTTGGCCATGATCCACCATGCCCCATCGGCCCGCACAAGGGTCAGGAAATCGACAAAATCCTTTGAGCCGATGGAACAGCGCACGCGGGCAAAGGCGGTGTTCTCGCCCGCGAACTCAATCGATTCAATCACATCACGCCGTGGTTCCCCCCGCGAGGCGGGGGATTTTCGCCCCGCCACCACCGGAAGATATTCGTCCATCGTACGATAAAGCAAAGGCGTCTCATCCGCCGTTGCATAGATCGCCCTTGGGTGAAAAACGGTGGCCAGCTTGCCAGCGTCGGCGTGGTAAAGACCATCGAAATAGGTCTCGATCACCCCCGTGACTGCAGTAAAGTTGGTCATGCCGCTTGCTCCATCAAACCTTCGGCGATCATCGCCTTGATCGAGGCCGGACGCGCGGCGATACGGGCCACATAGGCTTGAGTTTTGGGATAACCATCGAGGTTGACCCCAACAAAACCAGCCCAGTTGAGCACCACAAAAGCATAGGCATCCGCAACGGTGAACGTATCACCCAAGAGGAAGTCGCGCCCGTCTGCAAGTCTGCTTTCGATATAGGCCGCGCGGCGCTGAACACCTGCCTCAGCCTTTTCGCGCCGTGTATCATCCATCTCAACACCTGAGAAAAACGGGCTGAAAGACTTGTGCAGTTCGGATGAGACGAAGTTGAGCAGTTCCTGCAGGCGAATGCGGGCCAAAGTGCCATGCGCGGGGGCAAGGCCGGCATCCGGCGCCTGATCGGCCAGATACTGCAACACGGCAGGGTTTTCTGTCACGATATCGCCGCCGTTTGTGACCAGCGCCGGAACATAGCCATTTGGGCTGATCTGGCGGAAATCATCGCCCGCTTCGGTCGTGCCCGCCTCTGTGTCGGTCTTGTCCAGGTCGAACGCAACGCCAAGCTCGTTCAGGATAATATGTGACGCCATCGAGCAAGCACCGGGTTTGTAGTAAAGTTTCATTGTCATAACTCCAATCGGTTGGTGTGGTGGATTAGAGATGGTAGATTGGATAACCGTTGACAACTTGGTTTCCACTGGTTACCTCATTATCCAGTTACCCCATGGAAACCTAGTCACCTGAAATGGCGCTCAAAGTTCGCAAAAACCACAGCCCCGACCCGCCGCAGCCTTGTATGCTGACCCATTGCATGGCCGTGATCTCCGGTGCCTGGGCGGCCAATGTGATTTGGTCACTGCGTGCCGGCCCGCGCCGCTTCAATGAATTGCGCATGGACATTCCGCCGATCTCGGCCAAGGTGCTGTCGACCCGTTTGAGCGAGCTTGAGCAGCGCGGTGTACTGTCGCGCAATGTGCAGCCAACCTCACCTCCTTCGGTGGAATACGCCCTAACAGATCTGGGCAGCGAACTTGTCCCAGCGCTTGAGGCGATCGTTGAAGTTGGTCACAGGCTCAAGATGCGCGAAGCGGGCAAAGGCCCGGATCTTCGGCAATAGAATGGCAGATCGCGCGTTTTTTGGCTCAGCTCAATCAACGCGACGGACCGTGTGAAACCCGGAGGCCCCTCAAGATTCGCACTCGCTTTGCCACGCCCGCATCAGCGTTATGACACTTAGGTCAGGACCGCGTGATATTCGGTATTTAAGGGGTAGTGGCGGACCGAGGAGAATGACACATTGCGTTGAAATATAAAGGAAAATCAGAACCTGAACAAAACTTTAGCGCCAATGCATATCAATGACTTAGATCTATTGTTCAGGTTTTTCGAACACTCGACTCATCGGAAGGAGGTGGTGAACGGCGTTGCTGTACAACCAACCTTCAACGCTCACTGCGCACACGAACCATACAAGGTTTGGTAGATGCCTAGTTGGAGCACATTCCCACCTCAAGCGAGCTGCGGCGTGCCGCCGACACATTCGGCGGTTTGCAGCCCAAAGCTGACATTTCCTTTCTATGGAACAGAGGATCTTCGGTAAGCTGGTATCAAAGGGGACTGAGTAAGTCGTACCAGTCGCTGAAAAGCAATTGGGCATGCAGACGTTAATCCCGAAGTCACTTCCTTGGCCCAGCTTTCCGTTTCTTTGCCGCCTGCTTCCGCCTCTGCTTTCGATTGGACGTCACCATTCTAGGGGGGGCCTGGCGTTCAATAATTATCTGTGTCAGTTCAGGATACTCTTCATCTTCCACACGCCGCATCTTCAGTGGCTGTTGTAGAACTCCGAGTTCCCTGCAGTTTTCTCTTATCTGCTGGCGCTCCTCGTCGTTCCAGTCCCCCTGTTCAGCATAAATCAAATCTTCAGATACACCGCGGCCTTGTTTTGGTGGTTCACGGGATATCCCAACGATCCTCTTCAAATGTGGGTACTTTTCCAGAAGGCCATGGGCGTAAATCATTGCCCGTTCCGTACGCTTTCTTCGATATTGTTCATAACCGCCTTTGTCCTCCATCCAGGCCTGATACTTGAATGTCATAATAAAAAAAGCGGTTTCGTTGTCCCTCGCGCCGGCGGGGGACAGCATCATGCGGAAGAAGGCGTCTTTGGTTCTTCCCTGCTCCAAGGCCCCCATGATGGCTTCGCCATGACTTCGTCTGCTGAAACGCATTTCCAGAGCCATGAACCTAACGCCGAGCTCGTTCCTACTCAGCTCAAATTCATGATCGTCAAGAGTGATGGACGTACCATTAAGCATATGCTCTGTGAACAAGGTAATGAACTTGTCCCAGACATAGGAGATTTTGTCGGCTTCCTTTTTTGCGAGGTACTGGGGATCAGAAACCCAGTTTCTGTAGTGGTCACGATCAATCGTTATTGGAGCAGAGCGTCATCAACGACAAAATCGTGGTCGCCGTCCTCATTAATCCTGATGGCATAGTAAGCAAGCAGGTTTTCTTCACCTTGAGCGGATAGAAGTTGCCCGGATCGAACAAACTCTTCCTTCTTTCCAAGGTAATCCGTGAAGTCTCGAACGGTATCCAACTCATTCATTACGATATCAAGAGACACGTCATCGAGAACATGAACGAAGGAGCCATCAGGGTTCACATCCCCAATGGCAAATGGGGTCGCTTCGCCTGGGTCCCTTGGACAGTGCATGTTTCCTTTCAGAGTTGGCTGAATGTTTAGGCTGCCGGAGTGGCCTGCGAAGTGTTTCTTGCACTGAACTGATGCACCGCGTGCGACAATTACATGGTGGAACTTGCGCTTCTCTTGAGGGGGCAGGTTAATTGGGAAGGGGTTTTTGCAGTCCCGATCCAGGAAGATGCGGTTGGGATGCTCTTCTATCCATCTCTCTGCGCCCTTGGCTTGCTTGGCTGCAGCCAACACCGCCCGCTTAACCCATCGCGCCCAGGCAATGGGTATTTCACCAGTTGGCCACTCAATGCTCTTTTCCGAGAAAACGATGATATGATCGCCGCAAACCACGAGCAGATCGCATAGTTCTTTGCCATCACCTCGTCCCTTTCCGCCAGTTTTTTGGTCTCTGTAAGGACTTGGATAGGACCAAAGGTTCAGGAAGGACTTTTCCGCGAGGATTGCCAAGTACCTTTCGCTTTCAGTAACACCGACCTCTTTTAAAACAGGTGGGCGAAGCTGCTCAGGGCGATCATCTATTCCAGAAGGCTTTTTCATTTTCCACTGCGCTCAAAATTTGGGTTTTGCTCTACTATAATGTGTAGGATGTGGCATACAAAAGCTCTTAAGGTTGAGGCGGCGAAAAACGAAATATACCTGCTTCAGATTTAGAGAGTAATTTTTGAACCAGTTTGAAGCCATAGGCAGCAACGGACCGCGCGTTAGACTTTGCAAAGCTCACTTTCTGCGCACCGCCGACCTTGCCCCCAGAGACCGGGTTGCGGCCAAGGGCAGCCATATCCGCTCTTGCGGGTCCTCCAGACTTAAGTGCCGTTTCGCTCGATTGCAGGTCGCTTTAGCGTATTGTCGAACTAAGAAGAATTCTTGCTCAAAGCAGATCTCTAGCCCGACTCGCGCCTTGAGGTTATGCGCCTGTGTCCAGCTATCCGGGTTATCTGCTGTTCAGATACATGATTTTGCTCAGAAAAGCGCCATAAGCACTTGATAAATAACGAAATTTTTGGAAGTGGCGGACCGAGGAGGATTCGAACCCCCGACCCCTTGATTCGTAGTCAAGTACTCTATCCAGCTGAGCTATCGGTCCACTAGGGCGCGGTTTAGTCGGCCCGCTCAGGGTTTGCAAGTCTGTTTTCGCGACTTTTTGCGATTACGTCACTTTGCGTCTCAATCGCCGTGGGGCGGGCGAATGAAACGTCATATTTCTATGGCCGGGCGCGGCTTGCCCGCATCCAGATCATATCGCGCCATCGCCTTTTGGCAGCGTCACCCGGAAACAAGTGCCATCCGCACCGGTGCGCAACAGCTGCAATGATCCGCCGTGGCCCTTCACCAGCTCAGCCGCAATCGCAAGGCCCAAACCGGAACCACCTTTGCGAGCCCCGCCTTGGAAAGGGGTAAAGAGATGCTCCTGTGCTTTGGGCGGCAGCCCCGGCCCCGTGTCAGAAACATCAATGTGCCAGGCGGCGTCATCTTCGTGGGCGGTCACACCGATTTCGCCCTCCTGCCCTGTTGCCATCAAGGCTTGGCGGGCGTTGCGAACCAGATTGGACAAAACGCGATACATCTGTTCGGGATCGGCCCGCAGGTGCATGCCCGCAGGCACATTCACAGCAAAGCTCAGGTTCTGATCGCGGCTCGCCAATCGTTCGGCATCAATGGCGTCCTCTATCAATTCGGCCATGGCCATCATGGTCAGGGTCGGCCCCGGCTCTTCGGCCTTGCCGAAGGCCAGCGTCGATTCGCACAAATGCACCGCACGGGTAATGGAGCCAACCAGCTTGGGGGCAAGCCGCCGCACGGTCGGATCTTCGGAGGTCTCGATACGGTCCGTAAACAACTGCGCCGCGGCAAGGATGTTGCGCAGATCGTGGCTGATCTTGCTCACAGCAGAGCCAAGCTGCGCCAGACGTTCCTTTTGCTTGAGCGCTTGGGTCAGATCGGTCTGCATCATTTGCAACGCCACCTCCGCCTCGCGCAACTCAGTCACGCTGGCCGAAGGCTCGATAATCCCCCGTGCGTCTTCGGGCGCGCGTGCATAGCGTTGCATATGCCCAACCACACCTTTGATGGGTTTGAGCAGCAAGGCCCGCATCGCCAGAAAAAGAAGTAAGGCCGTGATCACCGAAATCACTGCCGACAAAACCAGAATGCGCAGGCCATAATCGATCATCGCCATACGCATCGGCGCGGTTTCCATGGTGATCTCGATCAACAACCCGGCCTCGCGCACCGGCTCGCCCATCACCCGGACCACCTCGTTTTGGGGGCGGAAGAGGCGGCGCATTGCGTCGCGGATCAGCACCATCGCGGTTGCATCACGCAGATCGACAGTCGCGGCAATGGTTTGCGGCATATCGGAGGACAACATCAGCTGCCGCACCTCATCGCGGCGCAGCACCACGTTAAACACCTCGGCATTCTTGAGCAGCTCATCCTCAAGCGCCGGATCAAGCATATCATCCGCCAGCAACGCCAGCGAGGCGATCTGCGCCCGTTCAAGCCGGTTGAGCATGTAGTCTTCGCGGAACCGCGCAATGGACGGCACAAAGATCATCACTTCGGCCACCATCACAAAGATTGTGGTCAGGATCAGCAGTCGCCCAGACAGGGAGTTGATCATCGTGGTCTTCACCCTCTAACCGTTCGCACAAAACACCCCACAAGGCAGCCCTAGGGAAGAAACCGTTGCACCAGCCGCACCACCCGCTTGACCATTGGGCTTTCAAACAGGCGCGGGCTGAAATAGGCGCCCGCGGCACGTTTGTTGATCTCGCCAATGGTTGGATAGGGAGCAACCATAGCGGCAATCTGGCTCATTTTCATATTGTTGGCCAGCGCCAAGGCCCAGAGGTTGATCAACTCGCCCGCCTGATAGCCGGCAATCGACGCACCGACCGGGCGGCCCTTGACCACCATCACTTTGATCAGGCCCTTTGTCTTGCGTTCAGCAATGGCGCGGTCGTTGTGGTGATAGTGAAACCGCACGACTTCCGACTTATCGCCGTGTTGCTCTTTCGCTTGCGCCTCGGTTAGGCCCACCTGAGACAGCTCAGGGTCAGTATAGGTGGCCCAAGGGATATGGGCCGTCTTGGCCTTGCTGGGCAGGCCAAACAACATCGACCGAATGATCACCCCGGCATGATAGCCCGCCAAATGGGTGAATTGCAGGCCGCCCGCGACATCACCAATGGCATAGACTTTGCGGTTGGTGGTGCGCAGGGCGTCATCCACTTTGATCCCGTTGCGTATGGGTTCAATACCCGCTTTTTCCAGATCCAGCTTATCGGTGTTGGCTTTGCGCCCCACCGCCATCAAAAGGTGCGAGCCTTTGAAAGACCGGCCATCTTCGGCCAGTACCTCAATTGCGCCCGCCTTGCCGCGCACTTCGGAAACTTTCGCGCCTTCCTCGATCACCACACCTTCATCGCGCAGCGATTGCAGTACGATTTCGGCCAGTTCCGGATCATCCTTGCCCAGCGCGGTTGCCCCTTCGATGACAGTGACCTTGCAGCCCATGCGAATATGCGCCTGCGCCATCTCCATGCCAATCGGGCCGCCACCCACAATCAGCAGATGCGCGGGCTTTTCACGCAACTCGAACAGCGTTTCATTGGTTTCGTAAGGCACCTGGTCCAGACCGCTGATCGGCGGCACAAAGGGCGAAGATCCTGTGGCGATTACGATCCGCCGCGCAGAGATCACGGCATCGCCCGCCTGCACCTCGGTTTCAGAAATGAACCGGCCATATTCCTCAATCACCCGCACGCCAAGCCCCTCAAACCGCTCAACGCTATCGACCGGAGCGATCTGTGCGATGACATCGGCCACGTGATCCTTGGCGGCCGCGTAATCCACCGTGCCGGGCGCATTTGCGACACCGTATTGCGCCGCGTGGGTTTGCCCATGGGCCGCCTTGCCCGTCGCAATCAGAGCCTTGGAGGGCACACAGCCATAATTCAGGCAATCACCGCCCATCTTGTGCCCCTCCAAAAGAGTGACATCCGCCCCCATTTGCACGGCACCTGCCGCCACAGACAACCCGCCAGAGCCCGCGCCGATGACCAACACATCTGTTTTGATCCGCTTCATTTCAGCAGCTCCTTCTTGCCGGTCACGGCCTTGATGATGATGGGCAAAACTGAAAGCGCACAAAGGCCAAGGATCGGCAGCAGAATATGTGGCTCAAAGATAATCCCAAGATTTGGCGTTTCACCTGCGGCAAACACCGCGCCCAACCCCGCACCAACCGAAGTATAGACAACCGCCCCCGGAATGATTCCTAGAAACGTCGAAACCGCGAACCGGTATAGCGGTACGCCAAGAAACGCCGGCAACAGGTTGGCCACAAAGAACGGCACCGCAGGCACCAGCCGGATGAAGAACAGCATCGACCACTGGTTGTTATCAATCCCCTGCTTGATCTTGCGCACCATGCCATCTGAGGCGTCCATGCGCGATTTGAGCCGTTCTCCAAGGCCCATGCGGGCGGCCTGAAAGATCACGATGGCGCCAATCGTCGCCCCGGTGACGTTGAAGACCGTGCCCAGCACTGTGCCAAACAGAAAGCCGCCCGTGAGCGTGGCAATGGTCGCGCCGGGGAGGGAAAAGGCAACGATCAGCACGTAAAACAGCACAAATATCAAAGCGGTCAGCAGATAGTTACTGTCGCGAAAGGCAATCAACGCCTCGCGGTTGTCACGCAGCGTGTCAAAGCTAAGGTAATCGCGCAGGGTGAATGCGCCGATCGCCGCAACCACTGCAATGGCGATGAGCGGCGCATAACGGGCCACGGCGGATTTTTCATCATTAGAATCAGTCATCAGGCTCATGTCTCGGACCACGGAATAGGGAACTGGGTATCGTTCCTATCTAAATGGACTGTTGCGGCGCATGACGACAGGTCTATCACGGGCGCTTGATCATCGGTGTGGTTTTTGGCATCTGGCACCCGTCCAAACCCCCGCTTTGAAACATATGCGGCGTGTTTTTTGGAAATTGTTGCAAGACTCGCAGATTTCCGCTCCAGAGGGTTTGACTTGCCGCGCCAGCAGCTTTAGAGGACGGGCTTGAATTGACGCTGGCCGGAACGATTCCGATGATCCAGTAAGTATTAAGTGGAGACGGAGCGATGAAACGCACCTATCAACCTTCGAACCTTGTGCGCAAGCGCCGCCACGGTTTCCGGTCACGTATGGCTACCAAAGCTGGCCGTAAGATCATCAACGCACGCCGCGCCCAGGGCCGGAAATCGCTGAGCGCATAATCGCGCCAGACGGATTGACGTAACATGACACCGCCGGAGGCACCCAAAGATGGCACTGACGCCATGCTGCGGGATACGCCGCCGGCGGTTTCGTCATGTCTGACGGTCCTCACCAAACGCCCGGATTTCCAACGCGCCAGCCGCGCGGCCCACACGGCAACGCCCGGCTTTGTTGTGCAAATGCGCAAGCGGCGCGATGGCGAAATACCAGATGCGCCAGAGATGGTGCGCGTGGGTTTCACCTGCTCCAAGAAGGTCGGCAATGCCGTGGCCCGCAACCGCGCCAAACGGCGGCTGCGCGAGGTGGCCCGCCTGACCCTGCCGCAGCAGGGCAAACCCGGCCATGACTACGTGTTGATTGGCCGCAAAAACGCCACCGCCGATCTGCCATTTGCGCAGTTGCTCGCTGACTTTGAAAAAGCGCTTGGCATCCTGCACGGCAAGCGACGATGACCCTCCTCGCCCGCGTTTTGTCTTGGCCCGTGCTGGCTTACCGCGCTGTATTCAGCCCTTGGGTCGGCCACAACTGCCGATACCACCCGACTTGCAGCGCCTATGCCCTCGAAGCCTTGCAAAAACATGGCGGCCTAAAAGGTGGCTGGCTGGCTGCACGGCGCATAGCCCGATGCCATCCCTGGGGCCGCAGCGGCATCGACAACGTCCCCGATTAAAGCGCAATCGCCTGATTTTGGGTGAAGCAACGGAGATTTCTCGCAAGAGATCACCCCTACATTTCACCGTTCCAGCACAAATTCATCCGTGCTGTCGGCAGCTGGAGGTCGCCAACGGCTGCCTAGGGCGAAATGCTCTCTGGCGAGCCGGGCAAGCTGCGGCGAGCGGCGCGCATGGGTTGCCATCTTGTCCCCGATCATCCGGCGGGTGCCACGCGGGCCGTTGCGGTATTGCAGCGCCAGCGCCTGCACCAGACGAGCTTGCGTGCTTTCGGGCAGATCGCCCCGCTCTAGATATTCCTCAAAAATTCGCTGAACCCCAGGCTTGCCGTTTAGCTCAATCAACGCCACCGCATAGGCACCAAGGTAAGGCAGATCCTGCCCCACCGCCTTGTCCAGTTCGGCTGTGAGATACCCAGCATACGCGCGGTCTTTGGACAGGCCCGCAAGCAACACACGGATCGGCAGAAGCTCTTCATCGCCCGATGCCAGATCCTGCGGCAGCCGCTGCACCTTGGCTAGCGGCGCGGCGCGCAATGCGGCGTATGGCACGCGGTCCAGCTCTTCCAAGGCCAGCTTCCGCACTTGAGGGTTGGGGTCGTTGATTAACCGGGCAAAAAACCGCAGGCGTGGCCCGTCATCTCCGTAGATCCAGTTGGATTGCTGCGCCATCACCTGAGTGAGCACATGGGCAAAACCGTCCTCCATCACCGCCAGCGGCAGCCAATGGCCATAGGCTCCATCCCGCGCCAGCAGCACCAGATCAGCCTGCGGGGTTGTCAATCGCCAGCCGGGT
Source organism: Sulfitobacter mediterraneus (assembly GCF_003054325.1). GTDB lineage: Bacteria > Pseudomonadota > Alphaproteobacteria > Rhodobacterales > Rhodobacteraceae > Sulfitobacter > Sulfitobacter mediterraneus. The sequence goes on along the minus strand of NZ_QBKU01000004.1, from coordinate 38,051 downwards.
GGCACCTCAACCTCTGTCAGGGACGGTCCTGCCAGTGTCTGCACCACCTTGTACTGCCCTGCTCCGCCCGCCACCGGGTGGCCCAGCGCCACCTGTTCGGTCGCCAGCAGGACATCAACCAAGGTTGGATTTGGTGTATAGCCGTGGAAGGCACAAGCATGCGCACCGCCTGAGCCCAGCGTCAGCGCCGCAGCCAGCGCCCACGCCAGATGCCATCTGCATTTTCCCATGACAGGCCCCATTCTTTGGCGGTTCTTGCCTTTACCCCAAGGTGTGCCGCCCCGCGCCAAGGGTCAAGACACACTCACGTCAGCAACTCCCGATCCAGATGATCAGATTGCCCGCCGCCTGCACATCTATTCGGTGCGCTTCCTGCCCATGATCAACCTCACATCCTCATTGAAGCGCCATGAGCGTCGCGCAAAGCTGCCAATGGCCCCAATCCATCTTATTCGGCGGATTGTGCAGCGCCCCGCCAGCAGCTACAGAAAGCCCATGCTTGATCAACCAGATGAAATTCACGCCCTGTTTCAAGGCGCCCCGCAGACCACGGAGTTCAAAAAGCTCCGCAAGCGCATCGTTCGTTACACCCGCGAGGCGATTGAGCAATACGGCATGGTCCCGCCCGAGGCCCACGACGCGGGTGCGACCAAGCCAAAGTGGTTGGTGTGTTTGTCCGGGGGCAAAGACAGCTATACCCTGCTTGCTGTCCTGCACGAGTTGCAATGGCGCGGCCTTCTGCCTGTCGATATTCTGGCCTGCAATCTGGATCAGGGGCAGCCCGGCTTTCCCGCCACTGTGCTCCCCGCATTCCTTGAGAAAATGGGTGTACCGCATCGGATTGAGTATCAAGACACTTATTCGATCGTGATGGACAAAGTGCCCGAAGGACGGACATTCTGTGCCCTGTGTTCGCGCCTGCGGCGCGGCAATCTCTACCGCATCGCCCGCGAGGAAGGCTGCTCTGCCGTTGTGCTGGGCCACCATCGCGACGACATTCTAGAGACATTTTTCATGAACCTGTTTCACGGCGGGCGACTGGCCACGATGCCTCCAAAACTGGTGAACGAAGAGGGCGATCTGTTTGTGTTTCGCCCCCTCGCCCATGTGGCAGAGGTTGATTGCGAGAAATTTGCAGCTGCGATGAACTATCCGATCATCCCTTGTGACCTTTGCGGATCGCAAGATGGCCTGCAACGTCAACAGGTTAAGGCCATTCTTGATGGTTGGGAACGCAACAGCCCCGGCCGCCGGCAAGTGATGTTTCGGGCGTTGATGAATGCCAGACCGTCGCATTTGCTGGACCCCAAACTGTTCGATTTCACCGGGCTTTCCCTCAAGACCTGAAAAATTCTAACTAAATCAAAATCAAAAAGCTGTGGGTCGTTAACCCGTGCCTGACCGGCGATGGCTTAAGCACTGGTCATGGCAAGAAAACAGATCTCCCTGTTGACCCGCATGCACCAGTTTTGGGCGAGGGCGCTCGCTTGGCCGCCGCTGCTTGCCTTTCTTCCGGCAATTTCTCTCATTGTGTTCTGGTTCGGTGGTGAACGGGCCCTGATTATGATTTCGGCGCTTCTGCCCCTGATCTATCTGGCCAGCGGACGAATGCAAAAGGGGTTCCTTCACCCCCGTGACGCGATCAGCGGTCTGCTGCAACGCAGCGCGTTCGAAGATCTTGTCGAGCAAACCTATCTGGCCGTTGAGGCCAAGGGGCAAAACGCGGCAATCCTCTGTGTGATCCTCGACGAATACGATCAGGTTGTCGAACGTTATGGCCAATCCGCCGCAGATCTGGTTGTCCGCCGGGTAGGTGAACGTATGACCTCTGCCTTGCGGGCAGATGATGCAATCGGTCAATATGATGAGGCGCAATTTGCGATCTGCACGTCCTCGGTCCGCCAGTTGGATCTGGAGCTATGCATCCAATTGGCGGGCCGCATTCAATCTGCTATCGAAGATCCGATTTCCGTCGAAGGGTTCAGCATCTATGTCTCTGCATCCGTTGGCTTTTGCCACATCAAACGGGCACCGGGACACACCGGCGCGGCATGGCTCGACGCGGCGCTGATCGCACTGCGCGACGCGGGTCGGCACGCCCCTTCAGCAATCCGCGCCTATTCAGATCAAATGAAAAAGGAAACCCGCACCCGCGCCGAGCTGCGAGAGGAAGTTGCCGCCGCACTGGAGGCAGGACAGATCCAGCCTTGGTTCCAGCCGCAAATCTCAACAGACACCGGGCAAATCACCGGTTTTGAAGCACTGGCACGTTGGTCACATCCCATTCGCGGATTGATTTCGCCGGCAGAGTTTTTGCCAGCGATTGAGGAGGCCGGATTGCTTGAACGACTGGCCGAAGTGATGATGTACCACGCCTTTGCCGCGCTCAAAGCATGGGATGGCGCATCCCTTGATGTGCCGCAAGTTGGCGTAAACTTCGCCGGATCGGAGCTGAACAATCCGCGCCTGACAGAGAAAATCAAATGGGAGCTGGACCGCTTCGATCTGACCCCGGACCGTTTGGCAGTCGAAGTTCTGGAAACCGTTGTCGCAAATTCCCCCGATGACGTGATCACCCGCAATATCAACGCCCTGGGGCAATTGGGGTGCCGTATTGATCTGGATGATTTCGGAACCGGCCATGCCTCCATCGCGTCGATCCGGAGGTTTTCGGTCAGCCGGATCAAAATCGATCGTTCCTTTGTCATGAAGGCGGACCGCGACCCGGAACAACAACGCATGATCAGCGCCATCCTGACCATGGCCGAAAGACTGGGAATCGAGACGTTGGCGGAAGGTGTCGAAACCGTTGGCGAACACGTGCTCTTGGCGCAGTTGGGGTGTGATCACGTGCAGGGTTTCGGCATCGCGCGGCCCATGCCGTTTGAACAAACTTTGGACTGGATCACCCGCCATACAGCCAAGCTTGAAGATGTGCCGCGCATCATGGACGGCAAAGGAAAGTAGCACGCCCGCAAGCCCCCGATTGGCCCGCATTCGCGCTCAAAGCCACAAAACCACGCTGTTGCGGCCCTTGGACCCGCCCGGCAGACCCGAATCTGCTTGACCTTTAGGTCTGCACTCTGTTCAACCCACGCTGATATTAAGAGACATTAGGTGGCTGTCCCAATGGACGAACAGAACAAGAATCTAATCCTTGCAACGGCACTCAGTTTCATCGTGATCCTTGTTTGGTTCGTGTTTTTCCCGCCGCCCGAGCCGGATACGCCCATCGACGGTACGGTGCAAACCACTGAGGCAGACGCCACAGTTCCGGCCGCCCCTGCCGATACGGCTGCCACGCCGATCGCAACCGACACTGGCGCAGCGGCCCCGGCATTGGCCGAAGCGCCGCGCGTCCAGATCGAAACACCGCGCATCATCGGTTCGATTTCGCTTTTGGGTGGCCGGATCGATGATCTGAAACTCAAGGACTACCGCACCACTCTGGACGACGACGCACCGATCGTCACCATGCTGTCCCCGCAAGGGTCCGCAGATGCATATTACGCGCTGCAAGGCTGGGCTGCCGGCGCAGGCATCGACCCCTCTGCTGTACCCGGCCCGGAAACGTCATGGACATTGGCCAGCGGTGACATGCTTTCTGTTGGCACTCCCGTCACCCTGACATGGGACAATGGCGCAGGTCAGGTATTTGGCCGCACCATCGCAGTGGATGAAAACTATATGTTCACCCTGACCCAAAGCGTCACCAACAATGGCGGCGCGCCGGTCAGCATCGCGCCATACGGCATGATCGTGCAACACACCCTGCCCGACGATCTGGAAAACTTCTTTATCCTGCACGAAGGTGCGGTTGCCGTCGCCGACGGTGAGCTCAGCGAAACAGACTGGGACGACATCGCCGAGGCGGACCTGAACCAGAAATGGGGCCGCCAAGCCATCGTACAAGAAGACGTGCAAGAAGGCTGGATCGGCTTTACCGACCACTTCTGGCAGGCCATCATGATCCCGTCCAATGGCCAGACCTTTGATCAGGCGCTGACTTATGACGCACGGTCCGAGGTTTACCGCGCTGTCACGCGTCTGCCCACGCAAACCATCGCCGCCGGCGCTTCCAGCGAAGTCAGCACACAGTTTTTTGCAGGGGCCAAAGAATGGGGCATCCTGCGGGAATATGAATCCGCAGGCGTGGCCAAGTTCATCGACAGCATCGACTGGGGTATCTTCTTTTTCCTCACCAAGCCAATTTTCTGGTTGCTGCACGAATTGAACAAACTGATCGGCAATATGGGCTGGTCGATCATCGGCCTGACCCTGATCATCAAGGCGATCCTGTTCCCGCTGGCCTATAAATCTTACGTCTCGATGGCCAAGATGAAAGAGCTTCAGCCGCAGATGGAGAAGCTCAAGGCGGAAGCTGGCGAAGACCGCCAGAAGATGCAGCAGGGCATGATGGAGCTTTACAAAAAGGAAAAGGTGAACCCCGCCGCGGGTTGTTTGCCGATCCTCTTGCAGATCCCGATCTTTTTCTCGCTCTACAAAGTGATCTTTGTGACCATCGAACTGCGCCACGCACCGTTCTTTGGCCCCTTCCAGGATCTCTCCGCCCCTGATCCAACCTCGCTGTTCAACCTCTTTGGCCTCTTGCCCTGGAGTGGTCCAGAGGCAGGCAGCATCATGGCGCTGGTCTTTATCGGTATCTTGCCGCTGCTTTTGGGCATCTCCATGTGGCTTCAGCAAAAGCTGAACCCGGCGCCCACGGACCCGACACAGCAGATGATCTTTGCATGGATGCCTTGGGTGTTCATGTTCATGCTGGGCAGTTTTGCCAGCGGTCTGGTCGTCTACTGGATTGCCAACAACACCATCACCTTTACGCAGCAATACCTGATCATGCGCAGTCAGGGTTACAAGCCTGACCTGCTTGGCAACATCACGGGCAGCTTCAAGCGTAAACCAAAGGCGGATGCGGACAAGTAATGCAGGTTTCCGCGCTTTATCGTCATCCGCTCAAAAGTCATGGGCGCGAAGCCCTTGATGCGGTGACGCTGAGCGCGGGGCAATCCATGCCTTTTGACCGCACCTGGGCCGTTGCCCATGACGCGTCCCGGGCCGATGGCACCGAATGGGCGCCCTGCGCCAACTTCAGTCGCGGCTCCAAAGCGCCCAAACTGATGGCGATCAATGCGGTGCTGAACGATGGCACAGGCCAGTTGACACTGACCCATCCAGAGCGACCTGACCTGACATTCGCACCAGACACCGAAGGCGACAAACTGCTCGACTGGGTTGCGCCGCTGGTCCCACAAGACCGTGCCCTGCCCGACCGCATTTTGCGATTGGATAACCGCGGATTTACCGACACCGATTTTGCCTCGATCAGCCTGTGCAACACGGCCTCTCATGCCGCCGTTTCCGACAAGGCTGGGCGAGACCTGTCGCCGCTGCGCTGGCGTGGCAATATCTGGTTTGATGGTGCCGAGCCTTGGGAAGAGCTGAACTGGATCGGCAAGGAACTGGCCCTGGGCGAGGCACGCTTGACAGTGCGCGAGCCGATCCTGCGCTGCCTTGCCACCACAGCAAACCCTGAGACGGGCGTGCGCGATGTCGACACATTGGCCCTTCTGAACGGCCATTGGGACCATCAGGATTTTGGCATTTATGCCGAAGTAACACAGGCCGGGCGTGTGGCGCTTGGCGATACATTGGCGGTGCTCTGACATGCAGATGACCTTCACTTTGGCCGAAGAACCGGACGCACAGACCGCCGAACGTGGCCGGCTTTTGTTTGCGGGTGAAACCGACTTTGTCAAAGGCGTGGTGGCGATGTCCGGCCTGCCGGATCCTGACCGGATGGAGGTTTGCTTTGCCGGGCGGTCCAACGTTGGTAAATCCAGCCTGATCAACGCGTTAACTGGCACCAAAGCCTTGGCACGGGCGTCCAATACACCCGGACGCACCCAAGAGATCAACTTTTTCACCGCTGGTGAAAGCCACTACCTCGTGGATTTGCCGGGCTATGGCTATGCCAATGCGCCCCTGCCCTTTGTCGAAAAGTGGCAACGTCTGCTCAAGCAATATCTGTCAGGGCGTCAGACCCTGCGCCGGGCGTTTGTGCTGATTGATGCACGCCATGGCGTGAAAAAGGTCGATGACGAGATCATGAGCCTGCTCGACAGCTCTGCCGTGACCTTTCAGGTGGTGCTGACCAAGGCCGACAAGGTCAAGGAAAAGGAACGCGAAAAGATTTTGGAACAGGTGCGCGGCGCCCTAACCAAACACCCCGCGGCCTATCCTGAAATTGTCGTCACCTCTTCCGAAAAGGGCTGGGGCATTCCCACGTTGCGTGCCATCATCGCCACGCTGGAATGATCTGAATCAGGCACCTATGCTGTCTGGACCAAAGGCCGAAGATGAGAAAACAAGACATGAACCGCGATTGGATTTCCACCGCCCAGACGCTCAGTCAGGCGCTCCCCTATCTGCAACGCTATGCCGATGCCACTGTGGTGATCAAACTGGGCGGGCATGCCATGGGCAGCGATGAGGCGATGCAAGAATTTGCCCGCGACGTGACCCTGATGCGGCAGATTGGCGTGAACCCTGTGGTGGTGCATGGCGGCGGGCCGATGATCAACGCCATGCTCAAGCGGCTTGATATCCAGTCGGAATTTGTAGATGGCAAGCGCGTGACCGATGCCGCCACCATGGAAGTGGTGGAAATGGTACTGTCCGGTCTGGTCAATGCACGGATTGTGCAGGCGATCACAGAACAGGGCGGCCGTGCGGTCGGCCTGTCGGGCAAGGACAGCGGTCTGATTCTGTGCGAGCCTGAGAACCCCGCTTTGGGCCTTGTTGGCAAGCCAAGCAAGGTCGATCCGCGGGTGCTGCGTGATCTGGCGGACAAAGGCATCATTCCCGTGATTGCACCGCTTGGTATGGGCGCGAACGGCGAGACATTTAACATCAATGGTGACACGGCAGCGGGGGCCATTGCCTCGGCGCTGAAGGCGGATCGTCTGTTGCTTTTGACGGATGTGGCTGGCGTCAAGAATGGCGATGGTGAGGTTCTGACTGAGCTAACGCCAGATCAGATCCGGGACATGGTGGCCGATGGCACCATCGCAGGCGGCATGATCCCCAAAACAGAAACCGCGCTGGCCGCGATTGACGGGGGTGTTCGCGCCGCCGTGATCATTGATGGCCGTGCGCCCAATGCCTGCCTGCTTGAGCTGTTTACCGAACACGGTGCAGGCAGCATCATCCGCAAGGGATGACACTGGCGCGGCTGCAGCAGGCCGCGACTGCGCGGCAACTCACGATCCTTGGCGGTTTTCACCCCACGGCTGACGATGCCGCCCCGGAGGGCTGCGCCACCTTGATCCTGCTTGGCCCGGATGAACCTGCGTTCTGGCCCGCCCTCACCCAAAGCCCTGAATGGCAAGACGGCTCTCCTGATCCGGTGGATCGTTGGTCGGAACGGGTGATTGGCGACTGGGCCGCAGAACTGGGCGCAACACCGCTGTTTCCCTTTGGCGGCGCCCCCTTCCTACCATTCTATAGCTGGGCGCTACGCACGGGCCGCATTCACAGCTCTCCGGTGCAATTTCTGGTTCATGATCAGGGGGGGCTTTTTGTATCCTTTCGCGGTGCATTGGCCCTGCGCGAACACATCGACCTGCCGCCGCCCCCGGCAAATCCCTGTGACAGTTGCGCAGCGCAGCCCTGCCGCACCGCCTGCCCCATCGGGGCGCTGGTGCCGTCCGGATACGACACGGCACGCTGTCGGGCCTTTCTGGGCACGCCAGAGGGCGCAGACAGCCTGCAAAATGGATGCGGCGTGCGGCGCAGTTGCCCGGTCTCGCAACGCTTTGGCCGCCTGCCCGCGCAATCAGCCTATCACATGCAACAATTCAAAGGGGACTAAGATGAAACGCCTGATTTTGATGCGCCACGCCAAATCCGATTGGTCCGGCGGCGCCAGCAGCGATCATGACCGCCCCCTGAACCCGCGTGGCCGCAAGGGTGCTGCAACCTTGGGGGACTGGCTGCGCCGTGAGGGGCTGATCCCCGATCAGGTGCTGTGCTCCTCTGCGATCCGCACGCGTGAGACCTTGGTCCGGTTGGATCTGCCGACAGAGATTGAAACCACGTTTGCCCGCACACTCTATCTGGCAACCCACCACGAGATCCTCAAAGAACTGCGCAAAGCCGAAGGTGACTGCGTTCTGGTGATCGGCCACAATCCGGGCATTTCCATTGTCGCTGCTGAAATCGTGGCGCAGATGCCAGATGATCCCGACTTTCAGCGATATCCAACGGGTGCAACGCTGGTTGCGGATTTTGATATCGACCTTTGGGCAGATGCCGACTGGGGACAAGCAAACGCGCGACACTTTGTGGTGCCGCGCGCGCTTTGATCTGTAGGGCGGGGTTTAACCCGCCACAGCTTAGTGACCCAAAATCTGGCTCAAGAACAACTGTGTCCGTGGGGACTGCGGGTTGTTAAAGAACTCTTCTGGCTCGTTCTGTTCGACGATCTGACCTTCATCCATAAAGATCACGCGGTTCGCCACCTGACGGGCAAAACCCATCTCGTGCGTTACGCAAAGCATGGTCATGCCTTCTTCGGCAAGCTCGATCATGGTGTCGAGAACCTCTTTGATCATCTCAGGATCAAGCGCCGATGTTGGTTCATCGAACAACATGATCCGCGGCTTCATGCAGAGCGAGCGGGCAATCGCCACACGCTGCTGCTGACCGCCGGACAACTGACCGGGGTACTTGTTCGCCTGATCCGGGATTTTCACCTTTTCGAGGTAATGCATCGCCACTTCTTCGGCTTCTTTCTTGGGCGTTTTACGCACCCAGATCGGAGCCAAAGTCAGGTTTTCCAGAATGCTCAGATGCGGGAAGAGGTTGAAGTGCTGAAAGCACATGCCGACCTCTGACCGGATCTTGTCGATGTTTTTCAGGTCCGAAGACAGCAAGGTGCCATCCACGGTGATCGACCCTTTCTGGTGCTCTTCCAATGCGTTGATGCAACGGATCAGCGTTGATTTACCGGACCCGGAAGGCCCGCAAATCACGATGCGCTCCCCCTCATATACGGTCAGGTCAATGTCACGCAGCACATGGAAGCTGCCGTACCATTTGTTCATTTGTTGGATGGAGATCGCGACTTCGTCGGATACTTTCATCTGTGCGGTTTCGGCCATGCCTAAACCCTCCCTTTAACGATGGTCTGTCGCAAGACGGCGTTCCAGCCACTGCGAATATTGTGAGATGCCGTAGCAAACGACGAAGAACAGAAGTGCGGCAAAGCCCAAAAGCTCCCAGTACACCCCGTTCCAATCTGTGGACGCAAGGATCGGACCCCGGATCATGCCGACGAGGTCGAACATGGAGATCACCGAAACAAGTGTGGTGTCTTTGAACAGACCCACCGCAATGTTCACGATGCCCGGAATGGAGATCTTGAGCGCCTGTGGCAGGATGATCAGCCGCATCGCTTGCGGATAATCAAGGCCCAGACTGTCGGCCGCTTCATACTGTCCTTTGGGAAGGGCCGCGAGGCCACCCCGGATCACTTCGGCGATATAGGCCGAAGAGAACATGGTGATCATGATCACCACACGCAGGAACAGATCCACACCGGAACCGGGTGGGAAGAAGTACGCCAGCATAACGTTTGCCACAAACAGCAAGGTAATCAGCGGCACGCCACGAATAAATTCGATGAAGACCACACAGATCCACTTGATCAGCGGCATGGAGGATTGACGACCCAGTGCCAGTGCAATGCCAATCGGCAAAGACAGCGACACACAAGTCACACCAAGCATCATGTTGAGCATAAAGCCCCCCATGTCACGGCTTGGCACAGCTTCCAGAAACGGCGTTTCCGAGGCCAAAGCACCCGTCAGATAGCTGCCGACCACCCAGGCGATGATCGCGGCAGCGATACCACCAAAGAACCCGATCGCAAAACTGCGATGCACCAGATGGCTGTAGACGTAGTAACCAACACCAAAACCGGCCAGTGCAAACAGTGGCGCCCAGATCGTGCCGCCCCAGATCAGGTAGTAAGCGATAAAGGGGTAAAGCGCCGTCACGATCAGCAGCTTGCGCGGCAGATCAAAGAACAACACCGGTGCAGCGGCCACAAACAGCAGCACAAAGGCCACTGTTGGACGCCAGTAAAGATCAACCGGATATTTGAACCCGAACAGCAACTGGTTCCAGCGGTCCGTCAGAACCGAGAAACAGGCCGCTGATCTGCCCTGAAGCACCTCACGGCATTCAGCCAAGGACGAAGTTGTCCAAAGCCCGCCAAAGATCCAAGGCAGAGTTGCCGACAGGACCAGAAAGATCACATAGATCGCGGCAACGGTCAGAAGGGCATTTGCCCAAGTGGCGAACAGGTTATCGCGCATCCATTTTACCGGGCCTGCCGCATTGGCAGGAGCCGGGGATGGCGGGATCGCAGTGTCGCGCACGAAGGCGACGGACTGTGCATGTGTATCTGACATCTCAGCGCTCCTTCAGTTTCATGGCGTTGTTGTACACGTTCATCACCGCAGAGATCACCAACGAGATCACAAGATAGAACAACATCAGCAGCAGGATGCATTCAATCGCGCGGCCTGTTTGGTTCAATGTGATACCGCCCAGCGTCGCTGTAATGTCTGCATAGCCAACAGCGATTGCCAGAGACGAGTTTTTGGTAATATTCAGATATTGTGAAATCAGCGGCGGAATGATCACCCGCAGGGCTTGAGGCAAAACAACAAGGCTCATCACCCGGTTGGAGCGCAGACCCAGCGCAGAGGCTGCTTCTGTCTGACCTTTGGACACCGCCTGAATACCCGCTCGCACGTTTTCTGCGATAAAGGCGCCGGTATAGATCGACAAGGCAAACCACAGCGCAATCAGCGGACCACCGATTTTGATCCCACCTTTGAAGTTAAAGCCTTTCAGCTCTGGTACTTCCCAAGTCAGCCCAAGGATCGTCAGCAAAACGATCACCGGCACAAACCAGATTGCCAGATTGACCCAAAGCGTTTTGGGCCGCACGCCTGTTTCAGCTTGTTTCCGATCAGCACTGGCCGCGACAGCGCGAGTGGCAAAGAGCGAGGCCAAAAGAACCGCGATTACCAAAAGCCAATCTATTGCGCCGCCAAACCCATTGGTGAATTGCGGACCAGGCGTGTAAACACCCCGATTGGTAAAGGCAAACAAATCCAGGAACATCGACGACGTCGCATTGTCGCCGCGGAATTCTCGCGGACCAGGCAGAACGGCCGTCATGATCGTAAAGATAATGATAACCCAGATCAGCACCGGAATATTGCGGAAGATCTCGACATAGAATGCCATGAGCTTGCGCACGAGCCAGTTGTTCGACAGGCGCAGGACACCGGCCAGAACACCAAAGACGGTTGCGGTGATACAGGCCAGAGAGGCAACCAGAAGGGTGTTCAGAATGCCGACAATTGCGGCCTGAAGGTTGCTAGATTGACTGTTATAGTCGACCAGCGTCTGGTTGATGTCATAACCTGCAGGGCTTCCCAAGAAGTCAAAGGAGATGTTAAGCCCCGCCGCTTTCAGGTTGGCCGAGAGATTTGAGTAAAGGTAGAACAAGGCAAGTGCCAGCAGGATCGCGGCAATGGCTTGCATCGTTCCGGACCGATAGCGGGTATCGTTCAGCAGCATAGATAGCCGGAACGACTCCGTAGGAGGGTCGGTAAATGTTGTCATGAAGCTGTTCCCCGTGTCCCGGACCTTGTTATTTGCCACTTTGAGCGTGACGTGGTTCCGGGTCATTATTGGTCGCTGCTATGAATTGTACAGCGTGGTCGTGATAGACAAAGGGCGCAGGATGATCCTGCGCCCTTTGGTATTGGTTCTTAGCGGAAAGGAGGCGAGTACAGCAGACCGCCGTCTGTCCACTGAGAGTTCAGACCACGGGCCAAACCGATTGGTGTCTCTTCGCCGATGTTCTTGGCAAAGATTTCACCGTAGTTGCCCTGTGTTTCGATTGCGCGCTTGGCCCAATCTGCGTCCAAGCCGAGCATTTCACCAAGTGTACCTTCGGTACCCAGCAAACGGGCGATCTCAGGGTTGTTGGTAGAAGCCGCCATTTCGCCAACGTTGGCGGAAGACACACCCAGCTCTTCAGCTGTGATCAGTGCGTTCAGTGTCCAGCGGACAACGTCACCCCATTCGCTGTCGCCGTGGCGAACAAGCGGGCCGAGTGGCTCTTTGGAGATGATCTCTGGCAGCAGTGTGTGGCCGGCAGGATCTTCGAATGTCGCACGTGTCGCGGCCAGACCGGACGCGTCCGTTGTGTAAACGTCGCAAGCGCCAGCAAGGTACTGCTGTTGTGCTTCGGCGTTTGTTTCGATTGGCACCGGCTCATAGCTGATGTTGTTAGCGCGGAAGAAGTCGGCCAGGTTCAGTTCGGTTGTTGTACCGGTCTGAATGCAGACTGTTGCGCCATCAAGATCTTTCGCGGAGGAAACACCAAGGTCTTTTGGAACCATAAAGCCCTGACCGTCATAGTAGTTCACGCCAACAAAATCGAACTTCAGATCGACATCGCGGGAGAACGTCCAAGTGGTGTTACGTGCCAGCATGTCGATTTCGCCGGACGCCAACGCGGTAAAGCGTGTTTTACCGGTTGTTGGAACGAATTCTACAGCTGTTGCGTCACCCAGAACGCCAGCTGCAACCGCGCGGCATACCGCAACGTCAAAGCCTTTCCATTCGCCGTTCGCATCGGGGGCAGCAAAGCCCACCAGACCCGTGGTCACGCCGCAGTTCAGTTTACCGCGTGCTTTCACATCGTCCAGTGTACCGGCCGCTGCTGCACCGGCAGCAAGACCCGCAACGGTCAGTGCGCCGAAAATTACAGATTTTTTCATGTTAACCTCTTCCTGATAGTCCGCCACGTTTTGGGCGGTTATACCGACCCGTTGATCGGGCCGGAGGCGATACGTCGCAGGGCAAGCCTGCTCAGTGCATCGCAGTCTGCTCGAAATCGGGCTGCAAGGTCAAGGGTGGGTTGTGCAAAAAGCAGGCGCAAACTGGTGCGAATCTATGGGTGAACCCTGCTTCTCTAAGTCAACCCCAGTTAGACATCGCAACAAAGGGTGAACATACGCTCGGCATGTTGAAAACTGGACTTTTTCAACGATGTTAGCGCCTCAGCTTCATCATCGACGCCCCATTGTTCGATCTGCCAGATCTCATCAAGCCGCGATATGTCCCACAAAGTTTCGATATCGTGCAGTTTTTCGATCGCGGCAAAGCCAAGGACAAGCGAGCCTGACAAGCTCACCAGATCGTGAAATGCCGCCAGCTTAAAGGCATCAAGAGCATGGGTTCGCGCACTGAGCGCCGCCAGTGCGTGCTCGTCTTGGGGTTTGTGTATCACCCCTGTGCGTGGCTCCAGCCGAGCGCCAAGCGTTTCAGCAGCCCAGTCAAGAATCGGATCCCATTGCGCCTCTTGCCGCGCAACCAGTTCTTCTGGGGTATCCGCGCGGTAGCACAGCAGATCGCTATCGCCATAGGCCGCCAGCATATCCGCCACTTCGCCATGTTGGATCAAAACCTTGTCCAAGGCGGCGTTGGCGGTCTTTGTCACCGGCATTGTCTCGGGCTTGATCTCGCCCTCTTGAGCATCCCATTCCAATGCGACCGCCTGCGCCATGGCGCGGGTCGGCAGGATCAGGCTGCGCTTGGCCGGTGTCTTGATGGATCGCCCATCAAGCAGAACCGCAAATCCGCCCTCTGCATGATCCGTAACCTGCGCCTCTTTCCAAAACCGCTTGGCCTTCCAGTCGCTCATCCCGGCATATTCCAGATACGCTCAAGCACTGGTGCCAGTTCAGCATAATCGTCGATCACCACATGGGCATCGCCAAGCCGTTCGGGTGGATGATAGCCCCAGTTGACGCCAATGCCCCGCACCCCTGCGGCGCGGGCCATTTCCATGTCAAAACTGGTATCGCCCACCATCACAGTGTCTGCCGGTTCCACACCCGCGTCCTGCATGGCCTGCAAAATCATCGAAGGGTGCGGCTTGGAGGGATGAAAATCCGCAACCTGCTGGGTCATGAACAACCCGTCCAGCGCGTGACCCTCAATCAACTTATCCAAACCCCGCCGGGATTTCCCCGTGGCAATCCCCAACAAAAACTCCGGCACCGCCTGCAAGCTGCGCAAAGCATCCATCGCGCCCGGATACAGCGGCGAGGATTGCGCCACACCGAATTGCGCCCGCAGCTCCATAAAAGCCGCCTTGTAGCTTTCAATCATTTTCTGGAGCGCGGCCTCTGTCTGATCAGGTGCCAGTGTTGGCATCGCGACATCCAACGACAACCCGACGATGCTGAGCAACTTCGCCCGCTCCGGCAGTGGCGCATCGACCGCCGCAAAGGCGCGGGTCATGGCCGCGACAATATCGCCCTGACTGTCAACGAGCGTTCCATCGACATCAAAAAGCACCAATTTCAATGTGGAGCTCATCCCCAGTCCTCCTCGAACGGGTCGGCAGGCACGTCGCTTGGCGACCATTGAAAGGTCTCCCACGTCCGCTGCATGTGATCCGGCAATGGCGCCACCAGATTGAGGCTGGCCTTGGTCACGGGATGCTCAATGGTCAAAGATCGCGCATGCAGGTGCAGCTTTTTGGAGATATCACCCCCCAACTGCGCGCCCCAGCCGTCGCCCATGTTGTCCTGACCCGATCCGCCGTATTTGCCATCGCCGACAATCGGATGACCAATCTCCGCCATATGCGCCCGCAATTGATGTGTCCGGCCAGTAACGGGAATGAGGGCCGCCCAACAGGTCCGCGTGCCAGCCTGCGCCAGAACCGCATAATCCGTGGTCGCCCGTTTGGCCCCTTCGGTTGAATCGACATCACGCGGATGCACCGCGACCATCTTTTCGCCTTCGCCGCGCGCGCCGTGACCGCCCGCTTTCATCAGGCCAAACTTGATCTGCCCGTTCTTGGGGTGCGGCACACCGGCAACAGCGGCCCAGTAAATCTTGCGGGTCTCGCGGTGCCGAAAAGACGCTGTCAACGCCGCCGCCACACTGCGGGTCCGCGCCATGATCAGGACACCCGATGTATCCTTGTCCAGCCGGTGAACAAGCCGCGGCTTTTCATCCAGATCAAACATCAACGCCTCGGCGAGCGCATCGACATGCCGATCAGATTGCCCCGAACCGCCCTGCACAGGCAGGCCCGGCGGCTTGTTCAGCGCGATCACTTGATCATCGCGGTAAATCACGCATGAACGGATAAACTTGGCATCCGCATCGGTGACGCGCGTGCGTTTTGGTGGCGGCGGCGCTTCGACATCCGGCAATGGCGGGATGCGCACCTCGTGCCCCACTTCCAACCGAGTCGATCCTTTGACCCGCCCGCCATTCACCCGGATCTCGCCCTTGCGGCACATCTTTTCTATGCGCCCCTGCGAGATCAACGGGAACATACGTTTGAACCAGCGGTCCAGACGTTGATCGCCATCACCTTCTTCTACAATCAGGGTCTGAACACGGCTCATACCAAAACTCCTCTGGCCATCCAAAGGCCCAACATCAAACCCGCCACAGACAGGCACACCGACAACGCTACATAAAGCCCTGCCGCACCGATCTGTCCCCGTTCCATCAACGTCACCGTCTCAAGCGAGAACGCCGAAAACGTGGTGAACCCGCCCAAAAGCCCGGTCATCACCAAGGGGCTCAGATGGGTCAAACCGCGATGCGCGGCCACCACCACAAACACGCCCATCAAAAACGACCCGATGACATTCACCGTCAGAATCGCCAGCGGGAATTCTTGCGGGCCAGTCAAGCGCATCATCGCCACACCGGACAGATACCGCAGCGCGGCACCAACAGCACCGCCAAGCGCAACAAGGGACAGGGTTGAAAACATCTGGGGTCTGTCACGCTTTGGGCCCGGATTGTCAAGTTTTGCAGGCCGCGACGCGCCGTTATTCCCGATCACCCCGTTTGAGGCGCAGTTTCGCGAAATACTCCAACCGCTTTTTCAGCTCACGCTCAAATCCGCGCTCGACAGGCGCATAAAGCACAGGCCGTTTCATGGTTTCAGGGAAATAGTTCTGCCCCGAGAACCCGTCTTCGGCGTCATGATCATAGGCATAGCCATCGCCATACCCCTGCTCTTTCATCAATTTGGACGGTGCATTGAGGATATGTTTTGGCGGCGGCTCTGATCCGGTCTCCTTGGCGGCGCGGCGGGCGCCCTTGTAGGCCACATAGGTCGCATTCGATTTCGGCGCCAAGGCCAGATAGGCCACCGCTTGGGCCAAGGCCAATTCGCCCTCGGGGCTGCCCAGCCGCTCATAGGTCTGCCACGATTGCAAACAAACCGCTTGCGCCTGCGGATCGGCAAGTCCGATATCCTCGACCGCCATCCGCGTGATGCGCCGCGCCAGAAACCGTGGATCTTCGCCGCCTTCCAACATCCGCGCAAACCAGTACAGCGCCGCATCCGGGTCCGACCCGCGCACCGATTTGTGCAGCGCGCTGATCAGATTGTAATGGGCATCGCCGCTCTTGTCGTATTGCGCCGCCCGCCGCATCAACCGCTGTGACAATGCAGGTGGATCAAGCTTGCCCTCCACCTTCCAGGCGCTGACCTGTTCAATTAGGTTCAGCAAGGCCCGCCCGTCACCATCCGCCATCTCAAGCAGGGCCTCTCGCCCAGGGCCATTCAGCGGCAGCGTTTTATCCAGCTCCTTTTCCGCCCGTTGCGCCAACAGCTCCAGATCGGCTAGGGGCAAACGCTCCAGCACAAGCACCTGCGCGCGGCTCAGCACAGCGGCGTTCAACTCAAAACTGGGGTTCTCAGTCGTGGCCCCGACCAACAAGATCGTGCCATCCTCCATATGCGGCAGAAACCCGTCCTGCTGCGCCTTGTTAAAGCGGTGGATCTCATCGACAAAAAGCAAGGTGCCCTGCCCGTTTTGCCGCCGGATCTTGGCCGCTTCAAACACCTTGCGCAGCTCCGGCACACCGCTGAAAATCGCGCTGATCTGAACAAAATGCAGGTCCGTTTCATCCGCCAGAAGCCGCGCAATGGTGGTCTTGCCCACACCGGGCGGCCCCCAGAACACCAGCGAGGACAACGCGCCAGAGGCCAGCATCACCGTGAGCGGCGCGTCCGGCCCCAACACCTTTTGCTGGCCGATCACCTCCGCCAAGGCACGCGGGCGCAACCGGTCCGCCAACGGGCGATGCGCATTATCCGGCATGGCAGCACTGCCATCATCAAAGAGATCAGCCATGGGTTTACACCCTGAACCGCAAGCGCGTGCGTCGATCACCGCGCTGCAAAGTCATTTCAATCCAACGCACTTTACCGCTCAGCAATTCGGCAGCCTCTTCAGGGGCGATGATCTCAGTCTCGTTGATATCTACAATCACGTCCCCGCGCCGCAGGCCAACCTGCTGTGCAAAACGGCCCGCTTCCATCACCACCACGCCAGAGGTTTCCAGCGGCAGATTCATTTCCGAGATCACCGCTGGATTGATCCGCGCCAGCACCAGACCGGGCAGCAGGCTACGCTCGGTCATCACGATCTGATCGCGCGGCGGATCGTCCGGGGCAGCGATCAACGAGACCTGAACCTCAAACCGTTTGCCGCCGCGCAGGTATTGCACCGGCGTTTCTCGGCCAAGGCCCGCCACACTCATCCTGTAGACCATTTCGGCTGGTGTGTTCACCGCAGCACCGCCAACTTCCAGAATAACATCGCCAACGTCCAATCCCGCCTCCAGAAACGGACTGGCCGCATGCAGGCCCGACACGATGATACCGCCCGACCGGTCCAATCCCAGTGTCGCCGCCATGTCGCTATCGACCGGCTGCCCACTGATCCCCGCCCAGGGTCGGTCAAATTCTGTCGCGCCATCCCGCGCCCGCGCGACAAAGGCCGCAACCAAATCCGCCGGAATGGCAAATCCGATACCATTGCTGCCACCGGACCGCGTGAGAATGGATGTGTTGATGCCAATCAGCCTGCCAGCCATGTCAATCAATGCGCCGCCTGAATTGCCCGGATTGATCGGCGCGTCGGTCTGAATGAAATAGCCAAGACCAGAATTGCCGCCCCCCGCGCCGCTGCGCGCCAGGCCAGAGACAATACCACTGCTCACAGTCTGTCCCACCCCAAAGGGGTTCCCGATGGCCAATGCCAACTCGCCCACTTCAACGGATTCACTGCCGCGCAATGTCAGAAACGGCAGATCTTCTTCGGCATCAATCTTGAGTATCGCCAGATCCGCATCCCGATCACCAAGCAGAACCCGCGCGTTGTATTCCCGCCGGTCATTCAGAACCACGCGGATCTCGGTCGCCATGCCAACCACATGATAGTTCGACACCACGATCCCATCCGCAGACAGGATCACCCCTGAGCCAAGCGAGTTTTGTACACGCGGCTTTTCCGAGAACGGATCACGAAAGAACCGCTCAAAAAACGGATCGCGCTGTAGCGGGGTGCGCTGCGCCTGCGTCATTATCTTGGCGTAGATATTCACAACTGCCGGCGTTGCCTCCTTGACCAAAGGCACAAAGCTGAGTTGCATCTGCGCCGCGCTTTGCGGCACCTGCTGCTGTGCGGCCAAGGGGGCTGCGAACAGCGCGAAAATTAGAACAAATATCTTCATACCCCAGATATGCGCAGCCGTAATCAAATGCGCAACTCCCCTGCCCTTTTTGGCCCTAAATACTCACTGCACCCCCGTTCAAACAAAAAACCCCGCCAATGGCGGGGCTTTCCGGGTCGCAATCTGCGGCCTTAACTTATTCTGCGGCTTCTTCTGCTGCCAGGCGGGCTTTGTCGCCAGCGCCTTTTGCGTCGCGGTCACGATCAACAAATTCGATGATCGCCATGGGCGCCATGTCACCATAACGGAAGCCCGCTTTGAGAACGCGCACATAACCACCCTGACGGTCTTTGTAGCGTGGCCCAAGGATGTCGAACAATTTCGCGACATACTGGTCCTGCTTGAGCTTGGACGCGGCCTGACGGCGGGCGTGCAGATCGCCGCGCTTCGCCAGTGTGATCAGCTTCTCGATGATCGGGCGCAGTTCTTTTGCTTTTGGCAAAGTTGTTTTGATTTGCTCATGTTCGATGAGCGAGCCGGCCATGTTTGCCCAGAGCGCCTTGCGGTGCTCATGTGTACGGTTCAGGCGGCGATATCCACGTGCGTGACGCATTTTCTAGTCTCCAATTTGGTGCCCTCTACGGGCTGTTTTGCTTTGTCTGGCTGCTGATGCGTGTCAGCGGCTCTCCTTGGGGCAGGATGCCCGGTCGTTTTGGGTAAGGTGGGGTTCACCCCACATCACGTTTTTTAGAACGAATCCTCGAACTTCTTGGCAAGGTCTTCGATGTTGTCCGGTGGCCAATCTTCGACGTCCATGCCGAGGTGCAGCCCCATACCAGACAGCACTTCCTTGATCTCGTTCAAGGACTTGCGGCCGAAGTTCGGCGTGCGCAGCATTTCGGCTTCGGTTTTCTGGATCAGATCGCCGATGTAAACGATGTTGTCGTTCTTGAGGCAGTTTGCCGAACGTACGGAAAGCTCCAGCTCGTCCACTTTCTTCAGCAGCAGCGGGTTGAATTCCAGACCATCATCATCGTCCTGACGGGACGCGGATTCAGGTTCGTCAAAGTTCACGAAGATGCCCAGCTGGTCCTGCAGAATACGCGCAGCAAAGGCCACGGCGTCATCTGGTGTGATGGACCCGTCTGTTTCCACTTTCATAGTCAGTTTGTCATAATCCAGCACCTGACCTTCACGGGTCGGCTGCACGTCATAAGACACTTTTTTGACCGGTGAATAGATCGCATCAATCGGGATCAGGCCAATGGGCGCATCTTCCGGCTTGTTCTTTTCGGCAGAGACATAGCCTTTGCCGGTGTTGACGATCAGTTCCATGTAAACGTCGGCACCATCATCGAGGTGGCAGATCACATGATCCCGGTTCAGAATTTCGATACCAGCGGATTCGCTGATGTCACCGGCGGTGACAACACCCGGACCTTTGGCCGAAATCGACAGGCGCTTGGGCCCTTCAACTTCCATGCGCAGCGACACGCCCTTGAGGTTCAAGATGATGTCGGTCACGTCTTCACGCACACCGGCCACCGAAGAAAACTCATGCAGTACGTTGTCGATCTGTACGGATGTGATCGCGGCGCCCTGAAGGCTGCTCATCAGCACCCGGCGCAGGGCGTTGCCCATTGTCAGACCAAAGCCGCGCTCAAGCGGTTCTGCCATCACGGTCGCCTGACGTGCAGGGTCATTGCCCGGCTTGACGTCCAGCTGTTGTGGTTTGATCAATTCAGCCCAATTTTTGTGGATCATGCGTCCCTCCATCCTTGTTTGTGCCTCATGTCCAAAAGGCCCAAACGCTCGAGGTTTCAAAAATGCTTTTGGGGCCGCGTGGCTCACGCAGCCCCAGATAATATTGTGCCCTCTTAAACGCGGCGGCGCTTAGGTGGACGGCAGCCGTTGTGGGCCATGGGTGTCACGTCACGGATCGACGTGATGTTAAAGCCTGCAGCCGCCAGAGCGCGCAATGCGCTTTCACGGCCAGAACCCGGACCCTGCACTTCGACTTCCAGCGTTTTCACGCCGTGTTCCTGTGCTTTGCGGCCTGCATCCTCAGCAGCCATCTGGGCGGCATAAGGTGTCGATTTACGCGACCCTTTGAAACCCATGGTGCCGGCAGAGGACCAGCTGATTGCGTTGCCTTGAACATCCGAGATCAGGATCTTGGTGTTGTTGAAGGAACTGTTCACATGCGCCACACCTGCGGCGATGTTCTTGGAGACCTTACGCTTGGTGCGTTTTGCGTCGCGTGCCATCTGTCAGATCCTCCCTTATTTCTTCTTACCAGCAATGGCCTTTGCGGGGCCTTTGCGAGTACGAGCGTTGGTGTGAGTACGCTGACCGCGAACCGGCAGGTTACGACGGTGGCGCAGGCCACGGTAGCAACCAAGGTCCATCAGACGCTTGATGTTCATCTGCGTGTCACGACGCAGGTCACCTTCGACGGTGTAGTTTTCGTCGATGTGCTCACGGATCTTCAGCACTTCGGCGTCAGACAGTTCGTTGATGCGACGGGTTTCGTCGATACCGACAGCTTCGCAAATCGCTTTTGCGGAGGTGTTACCGATACCTGTGATATATGTGAGGGCGATTGGAACCCGCTTTGCAGTCGGGATGTTTACGCCGGCAATACGTGCCACGTGTTATCTTCCTTTTCGTTGCGGGTCCGTCATACCAGACCCTTTTTTCACAACGTGAAGCCCGAGGCGTGGTGCCATCGGGCTACAGCTGATCAGGTGATCTTGCGGTTTGGGCGCTACCCGCCCCGCAATTTGATTCTCTTTCGAGATAGCGCTGACTATGGGGTTTTTGCAGACAGGTCAAGACGGTGATCGCTGCATCGGCGGGAATGGGGGCCAGCCCCCAAACCCCCGGAATATTTAGGGCCAAAAAGGCGGGGGCTCAGGTGTCCAGAACCGCCGCGATTTCGCTTTGGACCTCGTCGATGGCGCCAAGACCATTGACCACGCTCAAAGTGTCCTTGGCATAGTAGTACCCGATGAGAGGCGAGGTCTGTTTGTAGTAGGCCATCAGCCGAGTCTTAAGGCTTTCTGCGTTGTCATCGGCGCGGCGTTTGAAATCGCTGGCACCGCAGTTGGTGCATTTCTCATCAGCCGGGATCGGTTTGGTGTTGTCGTTGTAGACCTCACCGCAGCCGCCGCAAGTGGATCGCGCTGTGATACGGTCCACCAAAGCTTCGTCATCCACACGCATTTCAATCACGGCATCGAGGGTCTGGCCCTCGTCTGCCATCAGCTTGGCCAGCGCATCGGCCTGCTCAAGTGTGCGGGGGAAGCCGTCAAAGATAAAGCCGCCCTTGTTGTCGCCTGTCAGCTTTTCGCGGATCAGGCCGATCACGATTTCGTCGGTGACCAGCTCGCCGCGAGCCATGACGCCAGCAACCATATTGCCCATCTCGGTGCCGCTGTCCTTGGCTTCGCGCAGCATATCACCGGTGGACAGCTGAACCATGTTGCGGCCATCGACCAAGCGACGCGCCTGTGTGCCTTTGCCTGCGCCCGGAGGCCCTAGAAGAATAATGTTCATCGGCGAATTGGGCTCCGTTTCTTGCGTTGACCTTTGCCTTTGCCACCGGATTTGCCGCGCAGCTGGGATTTCTCCAGCAGCCCCTCATATTGGTGGGCCAGCAGATGGCTTTGGACCTGTTGGATGGTGTCCATGGTGACGGATACAACGATCAGAACCGAGGTGCCGCCAAAGTAGAACGGGATTGCGAACTGGCCGCGCAGAATCTCTGGCATCACACAGACCGCCGCGAGATAGGCCGCGCCCAGTGCCAGAACGCGGTTCACCACATACTCAAGGTATTCCGCCGTCTTCTTGCCTGGGCGGATGCCCGGCACAAAACCGTTCTGGTTCTTCAGGTTATCCGCAACATCGTCGGGTTTGAAGCTGACGTTGAAGGTGTAGAAATACGCAAAGAATACGATCATCGCGATAAAGAACAGCAGATAGAGCGGCTGGCCGGGGCCGAAGTTGGCCAGCAGAACCGACATGATCGGACCAGTGCTGTTGCCGGAGAACGTGCTGATTGTTACCGGCAGCAACAGCAGGGAAGAGGCAAAGATTGCCGGGATCACGCCCGCTGGATTCACCTTGACCGGCAGATGCGAAGAGCCACCGTCATACATTTTCATCCCAACCTGACGGCGCGGATACTGGATATGGATCTTGCGCAGGGCGCGCTCCATGAAGACCACAAACATGATGGTGGCAATCACCATCACCAACACCCCGACAATCACTGCAGGGCTGATCGCGCCGGACCGGCCGGAGGCAAAGAACTGTGCGATGGCCGCAGGAACCTCGGCGATGATGCCGACAAAGATGATCAGGGAGATGCCGTTGCCGATGCCGCGTGCGGTAATTTGTTCACCCAGCCACATCAGGAACATCGTGCCGCCAACCAGCGTGATCATACAGGCAATGCGGAAATACATGCCTGGATCTGCAGCGATATCGCCGGCCTCTAGTGAAACCGCCAGACCGTAGGACTGCACTGTTGCCAGCGCCACGGTGCCATAACGGGTGTATTGGTTGATTTTCTTGCGGCCCTG
The DNA here is from genome assembly GCF_003054325.1 of Sulfitobacter mediterraneus. Taxonomy (GTDB): domain Bacteria; phylum Pseudomonadota; class Alphaproteobacteria; order Rhodobacterales; family Rhodobacteraceae; genus Sulfitobacter; species Sulfitobacter mediterraneus. Next base: position 14,844 of record NZ_QBKU01000004.1, on the reverse strand, counting down.
CTCGCCCTCTTTCTTGAGCTGCTCAAGCGCGGGCACCATCGAGGTCATCAACTGAACGATAATCGAGGCCGAAATATAGGGCATGATGCCCAGAGCAAAGATCCCCATACGGCCAAGCGCGCCGCCGGTGAACATCGAAACCATACCGCCGATACCCTGACCGGCGCTTTCCATAAAGTCGCGCAGGGCCTGACCATCAATACCGGGAACCGGAATAAATGTGCCAAGGCGGTAAACGATCAGCAAACCAAGGGTGAACAGGATCCGGTTGCGCAGATCAGTGGCCTTGCCCAATGCGGACCAGCTGGTGTTGGCGGCCATATTTTCGACGGCAGATACCATGTTGGGTCTCTTTTATTGTTATGAAAACGCCGCCCGGGCCGTTTTCCGGCGGGCGGCGTTCAGGAAAACTAGAAAACTATGTAAGCGGGACAGGCCCCGCTCACAAGTCTTTAGGCTGCGTTACTCAGCCGCTGCTGCCGCTTTGGCTGCAACTGTGATGGAACCGCCTGCTTTTTCGACCGCTTCAACCGCACCTTTGGAGGCGCCAGTGACCTGCAGATCAACCTTGGAGGTGATTTCACCTTTGGCCAGAACGCGGATGCCGTCCAATTCGCGGCGCACGAGGCCGGATGCCACCAGTGCTGCACCATCAATCGGCTTTTTCGCGTCCAACTTCTTGGCGTCGATGAATTTCTGGATCAGGCCCAGGTTCACAACGGCGAAAGACTTGCGGTTCGGCTTGTTAAAGCCACGCTTTGGCAGACGTTGGTAGAGGGGCATCTGGCCGCCTTCGTAGCCATTGATCGCCACACCCGAGCGGGATTTCTGACCTTTGATACCACGGCCACCCATTTTACCGGTGCCGGAGCCAGGACCACGACCAACGCGCTTGCGTTTTTTGGTTGCGCCTTCGTTATCGGACAGTTCATTCAGTTTCATGTCGCTTCTCCTTTTGCCGGAACTGACCCCCAGCGACGGGAGCGGTCAAACACGGCGTTACGATTCGTTCATGGCGCACAGAATGCGGGCCACTGGGGGCGTATAGATTGGGTTGGGAGTGGGATCAAGAGTTGAGTGATAACTTCGAAAGCAACACTGCTGTCGTCAGGTTCCACCATTGACCTTTCTTCAAATTTGTCGTCGATATTAACAGATTACTGTTTTCCCTATTTGGTGAAAAAATTGGAGGCCAGCCTTTTTGTTTCGCGTTTTCGGTGTAGTTCTACTTTTATGTGCGCTTCTGGCAATTGCCAGATGTGTTCCCATTTGAGGGGAGGGCGCTGAATGGATACTTTAGCAAAAAACCTCATCCAGATGATGATCATTGTTGTGATCGGCGCTGCCGGATTTCTAGTTCTCGGTCCCGAAGGTTCGCTCACGATACCCAAGGCTCACAACAAAGTTAGCCATGAAATGGTGCGGATTTTGGGAACCGACCGAATTGTCACTCAGATCGTGGTGGAGGATGACAAGAGCAGTTTTCTAGGGGGTACTGATCGAGTTATCGCAGCTGGCACTGTAACCATGTTGATAGGAGTAGATGTAGATAAAGCAGAGAAATCCGTCCCTGACACTGCTAACCCTACGGTGCTAGTTCGTCTCCCTGATTCCGAGATCTTAACTACAGAACTGGACGAAGATTCTATTGTATACTTTAGGAAGGCAACAATTGTCCAAAGACTTACAGAACTTGACGATCAAGAAAGGCAATCACGAATTCGGCAAAAAATCAAAGTATCGGCGGCGGAATTTGTAAAGATCAACGGCTTACTGCCTTCTATGGCAGAGATAGAGAAGCGAGTTCGAGAAATCTGGAGCGAAACTGGCACCAGAACCGCAATAGAATTCCAAAGTCTGACAAATTAGAAAAACGCCCCGCAGTTTCCTGCGAGGCGCTCAATCCTTAGGCACGCGAAGTCTTTGAAGACTTCGGCCCGATTTCTTTAAAGAAATCGCTTAGCCTTTTTCTTCCACAATCTCGACCATGTGCGGGATCTTGTTGATCATGCCGCGCACGGCTGGGGTGTCTTCCAGCTCGCGGGTTTTGTGCATTTTGTTCAGGCCCAGGCCAATCAGCGTCTGACGCTGTTTTTCGGGGCGACGGATCGGGGAACCGATCTGTTTTACAACAATAGTCTTCGCCATGATTTAGGCCTCCTCAGCTGCCGGCGCAGGGGCGTCGGTCTTGGGCAGAATGTCGGCAACTTTCTTGCCGCGGCGCTGTGCCACGGAACGCGGTGAAGATTCTTTCTTCAGGCCGTCCATGGTGGCGCGGATCATGTTGTACGGGTTCTGCGAGCCGATGGATTTGGACACAACGTCCTTCACACCCAGCATTTCGAATACGGCACGCATTGGACCACCGGCGATGATACCGGTACCTTCTGGCGCTGTGCGCATAACCACTTTACCGGCGCCGTGACGGCCTTCCATGTCGTGGTGCAGCGTGCGACCTTCGCGCAGCTGAACGCGGATCATCTGGCGTTTGGCCTGCTCGGTTGCCTTGCGGATCGCCTCAGGCACCTCTTTCGCTTTACCTTTGCCAAAGCCGACGCGACCTTTTTGGTCACCGACAACGACCAAAGCAGCGAAGCCAAAGCGCTTACCACCTTTTACGGTTTTGGACACGCGGTTGATGGCGACCAGGCGGTCGGCAAATTCCGGTGCTTCGTCACGATCGCGGCGTGGGCCGCGACGGTTTTCACGTTCTGCCATGAGAACATCCTCTGATTGGGTGGCTTGCGCCATTTGGATCAACCCTGGTGGACCATCGCGGCCCCCGGATCATCGAGAGGGCGCATCGCACGCCCTCTTCGTTTTCTGTGATGCGCCAGGGGACAAGCCCCTTGGGCGACTTAGATCTTCAGACCGCCTTCGCGGGCTGCGTCTGCAAGGGCCTTTACTTTGCCGTGGAACAGGAAACCGCCCCGGTCAAAGTATGCTTCTTCTACGCCGGCCTTCTTGGCACGTTCCGCAATCGCGGCACCAACCTTGGTTGCTGCTTCGATGTTGTTTTTGCCAATAACACCCAGATCTTTTTCGAGCGTCGATGCGGCGGCCAGTGTTTTGCCGTTCACGTCGTCGATCAGCTGGACCGAGATGTTTTTGTTGGAGCGGTGAACGGAGAGACGCATGCGCCCCGCGTTGACCCGGCGAAGTTTGTTCCGAACGCGCAGGCGGCGTTTCAGAAACAGAGTTCTTTTGCTGTTTGCCATCTGAGCTATCCTTACTTCTTCTTGCCTTCTTTGCGGAAGACGAACTCGCCCTTATAGCGGATGCCTTTGCCCTTGTAGGGCTCGGGCTTACGCCATGCGCGGATGTTCGCGGCGACTTGACCAACAAGCTGTTCGTCAATGCCTTCCACAACGATTTCGGTCTGCTTGGGCGCGGTTACGGTCACACCTTCAGGTGCAACATAATCCACGTCGTGGCTCAGGCCGAGGTTCAGTTTCAGTGTGTTGCCGGTGATCGCTGCACGATAACCAACACCCTGGATCTCAAGCTCTTTCTTAAAGCCTTCGGTCACACCGGTGACCAGGTTTGCGACCATTGTGCGGGACATGCCCCACTGCTGGCGCGCGCGCTTGGATTTACCGCGTGGCGTGATGGAAACAACGTTGTCTTCAACGGACAATGTCACATCATCTGTGGCTTTAAAGCTCCGAGTACCCTTAGGGCCCTTCACTTCGATGGTCTGGCCGCTGACAGAGGCGCTTACGCCGCTGGGCAGTTCGACCGGTTTTTTACCAATACGAGACATGATCTACTCCTTAGAATACGGTGCAGAGCACTTCGCCGCCAACGTTCTGGCTGCGTGCACTTTGATCCGACATCACACCCTTTGGGGTGGAGACAATCGACACACCCAGGCCCTGTCGGACAACCGGAATGTCATTGACGCCCATGTAGACGCGGCGACCAGGCTTTGAAACCCGCTTCAGCTCACGAATAACAGGTTCGCCCTCGTAGTACTTGAGGCTGATTTCGATGGCTGGGTGGCCATCTGCGCCCGTGGTTTTTTCATAGCCACGGATGTAGCCCTCATCTGCCAGCACATCCAGAACCCAGGCACGCAGCTTGGACGCTGGTGTGGACACTGTGGATTTGCCGCGCATGGAAGAGTTACGGATGCGTGTCAGCATATCTGCGATAGGATCGTTCATCTGATGCGCTCCTTACCAGCTCGACTTGACCATGCCGGGGATCTGGCCTGCTGAGCCGAGATCACGCAGCGCGATACGCGAGATTTTCAGTTTACGATAATAAGCGTGTGGACGGCCTGTCAGCTGGCAGCGGTTGTGCAAACGCACAGCGCTGGAGTTGCGAGGCAGTTTCGCCAGCTTCAGGGAGGCGCGGAAACGCTCTTCCATTGGCTTGCTTTCGTCGCTCACGATCTCTTTGAGAGCGGCACGCTTTGCTGCGTATTTCTTGACCAGTGCTTCACGCTTTTTCTCGCGTGCGATCATGGATTTCTTAGCCATATCTAATCCTTCCCGCGCTTATTGGCTGAAAGGCATGTTGAACGCTGTCAACAATGCTTTCGCTTCTGCGTCGGTTTTCGCCGTGGTGGCGATGACGATGTCCATACCCCAGTTTTCATCAACTTTATCAAAGTCGATTTCTGGGAATACGATGTGCTCTTTCATACCCATGGCATAGTTGCCACGGCCATCGAAAGACTTGCCAGAGATACCGCGGAAGTCGCGGATACGAGGCATTGCAATCGTGATCAGACGGTCAAGGAATTCGTACATGCGTTCGCCGCGCAGGGTCACTTTCGCGCCCAGTGGCATTTCTTCACGTACACGGAAACCCGCGATGGATTTCTTGGCAATTGTGGTCATCGCTTTTTGGCCGGCAATCGCGGTCAGGTCTTCCTGAGCGGATTTGGCTTTCTTGCTGTCACGAACAGCAGCAGCACCACAACCGATGTTCAGCACGATCTTATCAAGACGTGGGATCATCATGTCGTTCTTGTAACCGAACTCTTCTTTCATCTTGGCGCGGATCTCGTCGCGATAGACGTTCAGAAGGCGGGGTGTGTAGTTTGCAGTATCAAGCATCAATCACGTCCCCCGTGGTTTTTGCAAAGCGCACTTTCTTGTCGCCTTCCATTTTGAAGCCTACGCGTGTCGCTTTGCCGTTGGCATCCACGATGGCGAGGTTCGACAGGTCGATCGGCATCGCTTTTGGGATGCGGCCGCCCTGGCTTTCTTGGGATTGGCGTGTGGCGCGGATGGCGATCTTAACGCCGTCTACGATGGCTTTGCCGGACTTTGGGTCAACAGAGGAAATCGTCCCTGTTTTGCCCTTGTCCTTACCGGCAAGCACGATGACCTTGTCACCTTTGCGAAGTTTAGCAGCCATTACAGCACCTCCGGCGCGAGCGAGATAATCTTCATGAAGTTTTTGCCGCGCAATTCACGAACAACTGGCCCAAAGATACGTGTACCTACGGGCTCATTGTTGTTGTTCAGAATGACTGCTGCGTTGCGGTCAAAGCGGATGGCGGTGCCATCATCGCGACGAACTTCTTTGGCTGTGCGAACAACGACGGCCTTGCGGACGTCGCCTTTTTTCACACGACCGCGTGGGATGGCTTCCTTAACCGAGACAACAATGATGTCGCCTACGGATGCGTACTTACGCTTGGAACCACCCAGGACCTTGATGCACTGAACACGGCGCGCGCCGCTGTTGTCAGCAACATCCAGGTTGGTCTGCATCTGGATCATTTGGTTTCTCCCGACCTGTAGGGGGCGATGCGTGCCTGATCCCTAGGGTTTCGATTAAGTTGGTTAGATCTGGTTACGCCTCGGCGGTCAGAACTTCCCAACGTTTGGTCTTGGACTTTGGTGCACATTCAATGATGCGAACGCTGTCGCCCACTTTGTATGCGTTGTTCTCATCGTGGGCCCGGTATTTCTTGGACTTACGGATGGTCTTCTTCAGAACCGGGTGCGTAAAGCGACGCTCTACGGATACGGTGACTGTCTGTGCATTGGCGTCCGATGTTACGGTGCCTGTCAGGATACGCTTTGGCATTATTCAGGCTCCTTATTCAGCGGATGCCGCGGCAGCGGCTTTTTGGTTCAACACAGTGTGGACACGTGCCACGTCGCGCTTGACGCTGCGCAGACGCGCAGGGTTTTCAAGTTGGCCGGTCGCCTGCTGAAAACGCAGGTTAAAGGCTTCTTTCTTGAGGTTCACAAGTTCGTCACGGAGCTGGTCCGGCGTCTTGTCATGCAGTTCGTTGGCTTTCACGGCCTTGTCCTTTCAACATCACCAGCAGGCCCCGAGAGGGTGACCATGATTCTGGTGGAGTTCATGATGAAGGGTGCCAATACGCCCTGCCCGTTCATAATGCAAGCCCCTAGGGTCACCACTAGCCGAAACCGCAATTTTTCTTCTATGCTTGGCCCATTATCACGATGAATAGGAGAGATCATGTTTCGTTTGTCCTTTGCCCTACTTGCCCTCTCATCATTCCCTGCCCTCGCCGACGTTTGGACCTTCAATACCCCCTCGGGGAATATCGAATGTTCCGTGGGCGAAGGCTTTGACGGCTCTGACATCATTTGCAGTATTTTTAAACGCAGCGGCCCGTCCTCCGTTCCGCAGATGGCAGGGTGCCCGCTAAGCCGCGGGATCAAGGTCGAGATGCTGCACCACGGCTATGTCAGCATGACCTGCCTTGCTGCGGGTGAGCGGGGCTATGGCGGGCAGTCTGTGGCAGAATATGGGGTGACCGGCAATTTCAGCGGCATCACTTGCCATTCCTCAACCAAAGGGCTCGATTGCCGCAATCAGGATGGGCACGGCTTCTTTCTGTCCCGTGCGGTTCAGAACGCCTGGTAGCGGCTTCCCCTCTCGCCTCCGGTTCTCAGCTGCGTTAAGAACGGGCCATGTCAGATATCAAATCACTGTTTGTGACCCGCCTTTATCACGCCGCGCTGACCGAGCATGGCACACCCGTTGATCAAGCCGAGCTTGAGGCATCCTGCTGGTCTATCGCCGAGGACGACGAAGCGGGGCAGCAATGGTGCGAGGACAACGGATACCCCGGTTACACCTCCTATGCGTCGCTCACCGATCTGGGCTGGCGGTTTCCGGTGTTCGAGGCGCTGATCAAAGTGCTGGACGCACATGTTGCGGCCTTTGCCAAGGAGCTGGCCTTTGATCTGGACGGCAAAGAGCTGAAGCTAGAAGACATCTGGATCAACATCCTGCCCGAGGGTGGCATCCATACCTCGCATATCCATCCGCATTCAGTGATCTCCGGCACCACCTATGTGGCACTTCCGGATGGATCTGCTTCGATCAAATACGAAGATCCGCGCCTGCCGATGATGATGGCCGCACCGGGCCGAACCAAGGACGCGCCGGATGATTTGCGGGCGTTCTTTTATGCCAAACCGGCGGTTGGCGATGTTTTGCTCTGGGAAAGCTGGCTGCGCCATGAGGTGCCGATGAACATGGCCGAAGATGACCGCATCTCGGTCAGCTTTAACTACAGCTGGGGCTGAACCAGACAGCAGGCAAGCAATGGCCCGGTGCCTGCGATGTGTTCCGGGCCAATCGCTATTTCTTAGCGGCCTTCTTGGCCTCTTCTTCCTGCGCTTTCACTGCCGCCTTTTCTTCTTTGGTCAGCTTGTTGCCCCACTGATTGTTGCTGAGCCCCAGATCAGCAGGCATCGGCTTTGTCTTGCCCTTTTTGACGGACCCGCCCTTATCAAGAAATTCCTTGATCAGATCTGCATCAGTGGTGGGCTTTGGAACATGTTTCATGGCAGCGACCTTTGCTTGGAATGGCTGATACTGATGCTAGTGTGGATTGGGAGGGATAGCCAGACAGCCCGGCATGGGGATATTCTTGGCATATCGAGATGAAGCCACCGCTCCCACGCGATTATTGACTAACCGTCGTCTTTCGATTTCGCCAATGATTTTGCCAAGGCAAATACTATCGCAAAAGCAATCAATCCCAGGCTGCTTGCTCCAAGCGCAAAGATCCAAGACAGCAACAATGCCGGGCCGCTCCAAGCCGGATCATTTGGGCTCATGATTTGCCAAACATGCCATTGAGAGGCAAATGAACCGACCACGAAAATAGCGATAACCAAACCCAGTGTTGCAACCGAAGAAAGGTTCGCGCGTGCGCTGACAACACGAACAATCACCCCGGCAAGACTGCCAGCAACGACTGCAGATAGTAGCAATGGCTCCATTATCCCATCTACCTCAAAAGTAGAGTCTCGCTCAAGTGGACTCAAGTTAAGATAGATTAAATGACTCCGCCGCGCTTGAGAACCCATGCTTTTCAATGGGCGTTGGGTTGGCAGGTTCTGCTGTCCCCACATGCACGGTGAAGCGATAGCGCGGCTTCAAACAAAAGCCCCCCGCTGATCACTCAGCGGGGGGCTTCTTCTTAAACCGTAGGGTGCGCATTTGCTGTGCACCGAAGATCAGCAACCGGGGCCGGAACGGGCATTTCTGCGAAATACCCTGCCTCCGGCTGGCCAGCACCGGCGGTGCCGGTGCGACCTGCTTACCAGTCTTCGCGGACCACGACGCGTGTTTTGATTGGCAGCTTCATCGCCGCCAGACGCAGCGCTTCACGCGCGATGTCATCATTCACACCATCGATCTCGAACATGATACGGCCCGGCTTTACCTTGGCCGCCCAGAAATCCACGGAACCTTTACCTTTACCCATACGCACTTCGACGGGCTTGGAGGTTACGGGCACATCTGGGAAGATGCGGATCCAGACACGGCCTTGACGTTTCATGTGACGCGTCATGGCACGACGTGCAGCTTCGATCTGGCGTGCAGTCACACGCTCAGGCTGCAGAGCCTTAAGGCCATAGGTGCCAAAGTTCAGGTCAGACCCGCCCTTTGCCAAACCCTTGATCGAGCCTTTGAACTGCTTACGGAACTTCGTACGCTTTGGTTGAAGCATCTTTCAGCCCTCCTTAGCGACGACCGCCGGCACCGCGAGGTGCTGGGCCGTCTTGGATTTCTTGTGCCTTGCGGTCACGTGCTGCCGGGTCATGCTCCATGATCTCGCCTTTGAAGATCCAGGTCTTGATCCCGATGATGCCGTAAGCGGTTGTCGCTTCAACATGTGCGTAATCAATGTCAGCACGCAGTGTGTGCAGAGGCACGCGGCCCTCACGGTACCATTCGGTACGCGCGATTTCTGCACCGCCCAGACGGCCGGCAACGTTCACACGGATACCCAGGGCACCCATACGCATGGCGTTCTGTACCGCACGCTTCATGGCGCGGCGGAAAGACACCCGGCGCTCCAGCTGCTGTGCGATGCTCTCACCAACCAGTGCGGCGTCCAGTTCGGGCTTGCGGACCTCAACGATGTTCAGGTGCAGTTCCGAAGAGGTCATCTTGGCGATCTTCTGACGCAGACCTTCGATGTCTGCACCTTTCTTGCCGATGATGACGCCAGGGCGGGCTGTGTGGATCGTGACGCGGCACTTTTTGTGCGGACGTTCGATGATCACACGGGCCACACCGGCCTGCTTGCACTCTTCTTTGATGAAGGCACGGATGGCCAGATCTTCCAGCAGAAGATCACCATAGTCCTTGGTGTCGGCGTACCAGCGGCTGTCCCATGTGCGGTTCACCTGCAGGCGCATGCCGATCGGGTTTACTTTGTTACCCATTATGCTTGCTCCTCAACTTGACGCACGACGATTGTGACTTCCGCGAACGGCTTCATGATCTTGCCGAAACGGCCACGCGCACGTGGACGGCCACGCTTGAGTGTCATGTTCTTACCGACATAGGCCTCGGCCACGATCAGCTCGTCCACGTCAAGGTTGTGGTTGTTCTCGGCGTTGGCGATCGCGGACTGAAGGCATTTCTTCACGTCTTGTGCGACACGCTTTTTGGAGAACGTCAGGTCCGTGAGGGCCTTGTCCACCTTTTTGCCGCGGATCAGGCCAGCAACCAGGTTCAGTTTCTGCGGCGACGTCTTCAGCATGCGCAGTTTTGCGCGTGCTTCGTTGTCTGCCACGCGGCGGGGATTTTTATCCTTGCTCATGGCTTATTTCCGCTTCGCTTTTTTGTCGGCGGCATGACCGTAATAGGTCCGTGTTGGCGAGAACTCACCAAACTTCTGACCAATCATGTCTTCGCTGACGTTTACAGGGATGTGCTTGTGACCATTGTAGACACCGAATGTCAGGCCAACAAACTGGGGCAGAATTGTCGAACGACGCGACCAGATCTTGATCACTTCATTGCGACCGCTTTCGCGGGATGCTTCGGCCTTTTTGAGGACATAAGAGTCAACAAAAGGACCTTTCCATACTGAACGAGACATTGATTAACGCCCCTTCTTCTTGGCGTGCCGGGACCGTACGATAAGACGGCTGGACGCTTTGTTCTTGTTGCGGGTCTTTGCACCCTTTGTCGGCTTACCCCAAGGCGTCACTGGGTGACGACCACCGGATGTACGGCCTTCACCACCACCGTGCGGGTGATCGATCGGGTTCATCACGACACCACGTACAGAAGGACGGATGCCCTTGTGACGCATGCGGCCCGCTTTACCGTAGTTCTGGTTGGAGTTGTCAGGGTTGGACACGGCACCAACGGTGGCCATGCATTCCTGACGCACGAGACGCAATTCGCCGGAGCTCAGACGGATCTGAGCGTAGCCACCGTCACGGCCCACGAACTGGGCGTATGTACCGGCGGCACGGGCGATCTGACCACCCTTACCGGGCTTCATCTCGATGTTGTGGATGATTGTACCGATAGGCATGCCAGAGAAAGGCATTGCATTGCCTGGCTTGATGTCGGCCTTGGCGGAGGCGATGACCTTGTCACCCACAGCCAAACGCTGCGGTGCGAGGATATAGGCCTGCTCACCATCTTCGTATTGAATCAGGGCGATAAACGCGGTCCGGTTCGGGTCATATTCGATCCGAGCCACAACAGCGGACATGTCCAGCTTGTTGCGCTTGAAATCAACGATACGGTAAAGGCGCTTTGCACCCCCACCTTTGCGACGCATTGTGATCCGTCCGGTGTTGTTCCGTCCGCCGTGTTTTGTAAGACCTTCCGTGAGGGCCTTAACAGGGCGACCTTTCCAAAGCTCCGAACGGTCGATCAGTACCAGCCCACGCTGGCCCGGCGTCGTCGGTTTGTACGACTTGAGTGCCATGTTGTCTGTCTTCCGTTTAGCTGTAGTGCCACCCCGAAAGGTGACAATGGTTATAGGGCCCCGAAGGTCCCCGGTGGATGTCTGCTTGATGGGCTATCGCCCCGCAATGCAAACAACAACAAAGCCCCAGACGAATCTGGGGCTGTGCCGATGGGGTCGTTTAGGGCGTGTGGGGAGTGGGGTCAAGGGCAGTCACCCACAATTAGCAGTCCGCCTCAGTGCGTCATTGGGGCTATGTTTGATGCAGGGCTTCCTTACCCCTTCTTGTTTCAAACCCAGAGGCCGCTGCCTCTGCGCGATCTAGATAGCTACACTCAAGATCGAGCACCCCCAATGATCCCTTTTGCGCTGGAAATTGCTATCACTTAATCGCCGAAAAACGAAAAGGACGCAGCCCCAAAGCCACGCCCTTCCAAATCTCTACCCCCCCAAAAGGGGACGCCAGCTTACGCCAGCTGGATGTTTGTCGCGGACTCACGTCCGTCGCGACCCGCTTCGATGTCGAAAGTCACTTTCTGATCATCGGACAGACCTGTCAGGCCTGCTTGCTCAACGGCGGAGATGTGTACAAACACGTCTTTGCTGCCGCCATCAGGAGCAATAAAGCCGAAGCCTTTAGTTGTGTTGAACCATTTGACTGTACCAGTGGCCATGTCATTATTCCTTAAGTAATTCTGCCCGCAGGATAGCGGCAGCTTGGCTAAGTCAGCGATGATAGATCCTATGACTGGGCCCAAAAGGAGCAGTGATGCCGATAGATATTGTAACGTCGCCCCTCCCCATGCGCTTTATCTCTCCGCAGAGCAAGCCTTATTCTAAGCCCCCCCACCGCAGATGTGCCGCGCAGCGGAGGTTTGCCTTTGCCCCTCGATTTCCAATCCACCCAATCAAAAAAGCCCCCCGCGTTTCCGCGAGGGGCTTTTCTATCTTTAGCGTGGCGGGGTAAACCCCGCCCTGTGGTCTTTACAGACCGGTGCTCACGTCGATCGTGTTGCCTTCTTCCAGCGTCACATAGGCCTTTTTCACGTCTTTACGCTTACCAATCTGGCCGCGGAAACGTTTGACCTTGCCTTTGGTGATGGTCGTGTTCACGGCCTTCACCTTGACACCAAAGAGCGCTTCAACAGCTTCTTTGATCATCGGCTTGTTGCTTTCCATCGCCACTTCGAAAACAACGGCGTTGGCTTCGGAAGCCATGGTTGCTTTCTCGGTGATGATCGGCTTGCGGATCACGTCATAGTGGTTGTGCTTGGCGCTCATTTCAAACGGGCCTCCAGTGCTTCGATACCCGCTTTTGTGATCACCAGAGTGTCACGCTTCAGGATATCATATACGTTTGCACCCATTGTCGGCAGGATATCCAGACCTTCAATGTTGCGGGCAGCCTGAGCGAAGTTTTCGTTCACGGATGCACCGTCGATGACCAATGCACGCTTCCAACCGAGGCTGGAGATCTGCTTGGCCAGTGCGGCAGTTTTGCCTGCGGATGCGGCTTCGTCGATGATGACCAGCTCGCCCGCTTTGGCTTTGGCGGACAGCGCATGGCGCAGGCCCAGCTTGCGGAACTTCTTGGTCAGCTCGTGGCCGTGGCTGCGCGGGGTTGGACCCTTGTAGATACCACCTTTACGGAAGATCGGCGCGTTGCGGTCACCGTGGCGTGCGCCGCCGGTGCCTTTCTGGCGATAGATCTTCTTGGTCGAATAGGAGGTCTCGGACCGGGTCTTTACCTTGTGCGTGCCAGCCTGCGCATTGTTACGCTGCCAGCGCACAACACGGTGCAGGATGTCGGCGCGTGGCTCAAGACCGAACAGGGCCTCGTCCAGGTCTACCGAACCGGCTTTGCCGCCGTCGAGTTTGATGACATCGAGTTTCATGCGTCACCTTCTTTCTTGTCTGCATCGTCACCGGCTGGTGCTTCTGCGGCTTCCATCGCGGCCTGCTCTGCTGCGGCGGCCTCGGCTGCTGCTGCTTCTGCTTCGGCCTCTGCGGCGGCGGCTGCTTCTTCAGCGGCTTTCGCAGCTTCTTTGGCAGCGGATGCCAGCGCGGCTGGTACAATCGCATTCTCAGGGAACGGCTTTTTCACCGCGTCCTTGATTGTCACCCAACCACCTTTGGAGCCAGGAACCGCACCTTTGACCATGATCAGGCCGCGGGCTGTGTCGGTTTTCACAACTTCAAGGTTCTGGGTTGTCACGCGGGCAGCGCCCATGTGACCGGCCATTTTCTTGCCTTTGAAAACCTTACCGGGATCCTGACACTGACCAGTTGAGCCGTGCGAACGGTGAGAGATCGAAACACCGTGTGTCGCACGCAGACCGCCAAAGTTGTGGCGCTTCATCGCACCGGCAAAACCTTTACCGATGGATGTGCCTGCAACGTCAACATACTGACCTGCGAAATAGTGATCCGCGATGATCTCTTCGCCAACCGGCAGCATCGCATCCGCGTCAACGCGGAATTCTGCAACTTTGCGCTTTGGTTCAACCTTTGCTGCTGCAAAGTGGCCGCGCATCGCCTGGGACGTCCGCTTGGCTTTGGCTGTACCGGCACCCAGCTGAACAGCAACATAGCCGTCCTTCTCGATGGTACGCTGTGCAACAACCTGCAGGTTATCGAGCTGAAGAACGGTCACAGGGATCTGCTTGCCGTCTTCCATGAACAGACGGGTCATGCCCATCTTTTTTGCAATAACGCCTGAGCGCAACATGATATTACCCTCCTACGCTTATGACTGCAGCTTGATCTCGACGTCCACACCAGCGGCGAGGTCGAGCTTCATCAGCGCGTCCACGGTCTGGGGGGTCGGATCAACGATATCCAGCATACGCTTGTGCGTGCGGATCTCGAACTGGTCACGGGATTTCTTGTCCACGTGTGGGCCACGCAGAACAGTGAATTTTTCGATCTTGTTCGGCAGCGGAATGGGGCCACGAACAGAAGCGCCTGTGCGCTTTGCGGTGTTGACGATTTCCTGGGTGGAGGCATCAAGCACCCGGTAATCAAACGCCTTCAGGCGGATGCGGATGTTTTGGCTTTGAGCGGCCATATGCATATCCCTTACTTGGGGATTTTAACGGAGAGGAAGATATACGCTCATCGCAGACCTTCATCGCGTCATATGTCAACTGAAACGGGGCGCGTATGAACGCACCCCGAGGCAGTGGGGCTGCTATAGGGGGAGTCGCGGGGCATGGCAAGGGGGTTTTGAAAACGTCTCTGTTTTCAAAACCGGTGCGCAAGGTCACTTCTCTTGGGAAGTGACAGCGCACACCGTCTGCGTTCAACCAAAGCAGATGCGGTACCCGCCCGGAGTGATACCTCAAACAATGGCCTCCGCCCCCATATCCCGCTTTCTTTAAAGAATGCGCTCCGGTGTTTTTGAAAACACCGGGCAGTGCGGTGCAGTTGACCCGATGTCTCTAAAGACCCCGCACCGGACCTTTTGAACGGTCCGAGGGGGTGTGCCGCAGATCGGGGTTCACCCCGGCACAGCACGGCCCAACGCAAAAGGCCGCCCCGGTGAGGAGCGGCCTTCTGTTTTTAGTAGCACCTGTATGCCGGTACCTTGCTCTCGTGATCTTTTCCTCAAGGGGAAAAGACACCGCCACAAGGCGCCGCACGCGGCAGGCTTTGCTTACTCAGTGATCTTG